>NZ_SPQS01000003.1 GCF_004570865.1 Bradyrhizobium frederickii | reverse complement strand
GACGGTGGGTTCGGCGATCCGACTCCCGCCGCCCGGACCGAAAACATCGGCAGCGCTGCCTTCGAGCTGGGCCTTCCACGATGTGATCTGATTGGGGTGAACGTCGAACTGCTCCGCCAGTTGCGCCAGCGTGCGGTCACCCTTGACGGCGGCAAGTGCCACCTTCGCCTTGAAAGCCGGAGTGTGGTTCCGCCGTGCTCGTCTGCTCATCGTCTCTCCTGATTCGCGGGTCAATCTTGCCCGCCGTCAGGCAGAAACTCCACTTATCGCGCTGTTCAGATTTGCGGGACCAGCTCAGCCGGCCTGCGCCAGCCTGGCACCGTCGAACAGCGGCTCGTTCGCGGTGCCGCTGACGAAGCCGCCGCCATGGATGAACATCATCACCGGCAGCGGGCCGTCGACCCCGAACGGACGAAACACGTTCAGCGTGAGACAATCCTCGCTTGCCTCGGGCAGCGCCGGCTGAAGGCACGGCGCGCCGTACGTGTAGGCGGTGTGCATCTCCGAGCTTTCGGGCGTCGGCTGCGGCGGGCGCCAGCGCAACGCACCGACCGGCGGCGCCGCGTAGGCCAGTCCCTTGAACGACGCCACCTCGCCTTCGAGGGCGCCGAGCATCTGTCCTTCGCGCGTCAGCGCGAATGGAAACTGTCCGGCCGGCTGGGCCATGGCCGAGCCGGCAAGCCAAAGGAATGCGGTAGCCGCAATGAGCGCAAGCACGGATCGCATCTTTCTGGGCATTTCGATGCGCAGACGGGGTCCCGTGAGGTTATGTCCGCGGCGCGCCAGGAGGCAAGCCTCGCGGCTCACTCACCACGCTTTGCGACAATCTCCGCCAGCGCGCGCCGCGCGACGATGCCGAGCTCGCCGAGCGTGGAGTGGCCGGCCTGCGCGGCCTCGATCAGGCGTTCGGCGATGAATCTGCGGCTGTCGTGATCGCCGCCATGCGGCAATTGCCGGCACGTCTGCTCCAGGACGACGTCCATGTTCGCTTTGGTCCGCTCACTCAACTCTGGCATGACGCTCGGTCGCTACGCATGGCTTGTAACCGCAAGCATACACAGACGGATCGGGCATGATTAGCCCGGGTAATCACGGTCATTGTGCATCGCGATGCGTGTAGCCTGCGACCAGCGCGCGGCCACGATGCCGCCGCAAACGACCACCGAAGATTGCACTTGCTCTGATGACAAGCTGAACCTGCAGCGATAGCCTGCCGGCAAAACGACACATACGGGAGGAAATGCCATGTCTGACGCACTGGTCGCTACACGTGCCTCCGAGGAACGCGGAACCGCCCAGCGGGTCGATGTCGCCGTGGTCGGCGCCGGCTTTGCCGGCCTCTATCTCCTGCATCGCCTGCGCAAGGCCGGCTTCTCGGCCGTCGCCCTCGAAGAGGCCGGCGACGTCGGCGGCACCTGGTACTGGAACCGCTATCCCGGCGCGCGCTGCGACATCCAGACCATCGACTACAGCTACACCTTCGATCCCGAGCTCGAGACCGCCTGGACCTGGTCGGAGAAATACGCGACCCAGCCCGAAATCCTGCGCTATCTCGGCTTCGTCGCCGACCGCTACGATCTCAGGCGCGACATCCGCTTCAAGACCAAAGTCACCGAAGCCAGATGGGACGAGACGGCGGAGCGCTGGCTGCTCACCACCGACAATGGCGAACCGGTCTCCTGCCGCCACTACATCATGGCCACCGGCTGCCTCTCGGCGCCAAAGCCGCCGGAGATCGACGGCGTCACGGATTTCAAGGGCGAGGTCTATTTCACCGGCCGCTGGCCGCATGGCGGGGTCGATCTCGCTGGCAAGCGCGTCGCCGTGATCGGCACCGGCTCGTCGGCGATCCAGTCGATCCCGCTGATCGCCGAGCAGGCGGCGCATCTGACCGTGTTCCAGCGCACGCCGAACTTCGCGCTGCCCGCGCACAACGGACCAGCGCCGTCGGACCGCATGAGCCTGCTGCAAGGCGACCGCGCCGCCTATCGCGAGCAGGCGCGCCAGTCGATGGCCGGCGTGCCCTATCCGCAGCAGACGGTCGTGAGCTGGCAATTGAGCGATGCCGAACGTCGTGAGCGGTTCGAGCGTGCCTGGGCAGCCGGCGACCTCGTCCACATCCTGACCCAGCTCTGGGCCGACCAGGCCGTCGACATCGACGGCAACAAGATCGTCCAGGACCTGATCCGCGAGAAGATCCGCGCGGCCGTGAAGGACCCCGAGACCGCCGCCGCACTCACGCCGAACGACCATCCCTTCGGCGCCAAGCGCCCCTGCCTCGATACCAACTATTACGCCACCTACAACCGTCCCAACGTCACGTTGGTCAACCTGCGCCAGGAACCGATCAAGGCGATCACGGCGAGCGGAATCGCGACCGAGAAGCGCAGCTTCGACCTCGACGTCATTGTGTTCGCGACCGGCTTCGACGCCATGACCGGCGCGATCCGCGCCGTGCATCCGATCACCGGGCGCGGCGGCAAGTCGCTCACCGACGTCTGGGCGCAGGGTCCGCAGACCTATCTCGGCCTCACCGTCGCGGACTTTCCGAACTTCTTCATGATCACCGGCCCTGGCAGCCCGTCGGTACTGTCGAACATGGCGGTGTCGATCGAGCAGCATGTCGACTGGGTGGTCGACCGCCTGGCTGCGCTGCGCGATGCCGGCTTCACCACGATCGAGCCGACCGAGACGGCGCAGGCCGGCTGGAACAGGCACATGGCCGACTGTTCGATGCTGACGCTGCACCGGCTCGCCAACACCTGGTACACGGGCGCCAACGTGCCCGGCAAGGTGCAGGGCCTGATGCCCTATACCGGCGGCGTCGGCCCCTATCGCAGCATCTGTGACGAGGTGGTGAGCCGCGGCATGCTCGGCTTCAGGCTCACCGGCCCGGGCGGCGCCGCGCAGTGCAATGACGGCGAGGTGGTGCGGCTGCAGCCGGACGTGCGGCTGGTGCTCAACCTGCTGGCGTCGCTGAGCCTGCCGCCGATCGAGTCGATGGGCGCGGAAGGTGCCCGCGCGTTCGTGAACGAGTTCAACAAGGGCCGGCCCGCGGGACGGCCGATCGGCGACATCGTCGACGGCACCCTGCCCGTCACGGGCGGCGCGCTGCCTTACCGCGTCTACAAGCCGGCAACGCCCGGACCGCATCCGGTCGTGGTGTATTTCCACGGCGGCGGCTGGGTGCTCGGCGACGAGCAATCGGACGAGCCGTTCTGCCGCGACATGGTGCGGCGGACCGGCATGATGTTCGTCAGCGTCGGCTATCGTCACGCGCCGGAGCATCGCTTCCCGACCGCGGCTGAGGACGGCTATGCGGCAACGTGCTGGATCGCTGAGCACGCCGAAGAGCTCGGCGGCAGAGCGGGCCCGGTGCTGGTCGCCGGCTGGAGCGCCGGCGGCAACGTCGCTGCCGTCACCTGCCAGCTCGCGCGCGATCGCGGCGGACCCGCGATCGCCGGCCAGCTCCTGATCTGCCCGGTCACCGATTGCAGCTTCGATCGTCCCTCCTATAACGACAATGCGACCGGCTACTTCCTGACGCGCTCGCTGATGTACTGGTTCTGGGACCTCTACTGCTCGCCGGCCGACCGCACCGATCCGCGCGTCTCGCCGCTGCGCGGCAAGGTCGCCGGCCTGCCGCCCGCCTTCGTGGTGACCTGCGAATTCGATCCGTTGCGCGACGAAGGAATCGCCTATGCCGAGGCGATGTCGGCCGCAGGCGTCCCGGTCGAGCAGCTGAAGGCGCACGGCCATTTTCACTCCTCCTTCACCATGGTCGATGTGGTGATCACGGGCGTGCCCGGTCGGGTGCAGATGGCGGAGGCCTTGCGTCGCTTCGCCGGCCAGGCCAGCCCGGGGCACAGGATCGCGGCGGCGGCGAGCTGATCAGGCAAGGCGACCGGGAACCTTTTCGCGGCAGCTGCATTGTGGCGTTGTGGCATTGAGATGCAGCGACAGATGTAGGCCCCGGCACGCAGATCCGCGTGTTGGGGCGTTTTTTGCGTGAGGCGGGACGATGGGGGACGTTGTCGGGGAGTCAAAGGTCAATTTCGGTGCGCTCGCGGTGTTGAATAAATGGCCGTCGCTGGCCAATCAGCGTCAGCCGGACCGGGAGCCGTATCAGGTCGTCGAAGGCACGCTCGACGATTGCATCTCGGCATTCATGGACAAGCCGGTGGCGACCCGTCACCTCTATGAGATCCGCACAATGGCGCAGCCGCCGCTCGTCACCGAGGTGCTCTCGGCCGAGCACGTCATCGAGCTCTGGCGCCTCCGAGAGTTTCTCTGACGGCACTTCACGAAATCGCGCAGGAACCTTCTTCCGGTTTTTCCCGTTAACGGGGATCGGAAGCCAAGTCGGAAGCCAAGTCGCGAGTGCCTGAGGATGCTTGAAGCTGGCGCATCACCATCGATCGTACCTTACGGGGCGGACCAAACCTTGTTCGTGGTGGTCGATCGCCGCGATGAGAACACCGAAATCCGCATCGAACGCAACGACCTCGAAGCCACGATCGGCGAGCTCGTCGCCGGCTGCTTCAACGACCCCATCAAGGTGATCTCCTTCAACACGCTTGAGCATTGGATGAAGGACATCTCGACCGACGTCGCCGGCGAGATCCGTGCGCGCTGCGACATCGACGGAATAGAGCTGCCTGATTATCTCAGCGACTTCGTGGAAAGCCATTCCTGAGCCGCGCTGCGCCGATTCGCGCGGACAACAAAAAGCGCCGCTGCCGCGGCGCTTTTCGTGCAGTGGAGTCACCTTAGTGGTGCCAGAACAATGCCAGCAGCAGAACGATCGGCAGCGGCACGCCAAGCAACCACAGCAAAGCACCTCGTCCAAAACCCATGATGTCCTCCTCTCTCTCTCTCCTGCCCAGATGACGCGGGAGACGAGAACAAGTTCCGCGCTTCGCAGGAAGCACGAATGCACGCAGGGCATGGATCTGTGAAGGGTCTAAAGCGCCATGCGATCAGGAGAATCGTCATCGCGCTTTAGGTTGTTGTTCAGGCATGATCTTTTCGGAAAACCGCTGCGCACTTTTCCGGATCATGCTTTAGGCGCGCCGGTACTTGCCGGCGATGACCTCGATCTCGCGGCGGCGTTCGTCGGCGAAGGCAAGGAGCTTCTCGATCGTCAGCGTATCCGTGATCCGTCTGGCGAGACGCTCGGCGCGCGCGGCCTGATCTTCGAGATACTGGATCGTGTTCAAGCGTCCCTCTCCCCAACTGCCCCAAATTGCTTGGACATACATGGTGCTCGAGAAGCCGCTAACACCCGGTTAAGCGCGCCCCGCCTTGTCTCGTGAGCCCCTATTGCACGACCTCGAGCCGAACGTTGGTGATGCCCTTGTCGACCATGCCGAGCGCCTCGGCGGCAGACGGGGAAATGTCGACCACGCGTCCGCGAACATAGGGCCCGCGATCGTTCACCCTGACCGTGACGAAGCGGCCGGAATTGGTATCGGTGACGCGCAACTTGGTGCCGAACGGAAGGGTGGGATGCGCCGCGGTCAACTCGTTCCTGTCGAACCTCTCGCCGCTCGCGGTCTCCGTATCCGAATAGAAGCTGGCAACGCCGTGCGAAGCGGTCTGCTTTGCGTCACCGTTGGGAACGCGCGCCCGGCTGATCGGGCGTGGATGCAGCGCCGCCACACGGTGCGGGCGCTCGACCGCGGCCTGCCGGCTGGCGCCGGCGAGATCGGCCTTCTGGCGGCCGACCGGCGCTTGTGCGCAGGCGGCAAGCGAGGCGGCGCCGGCGATAGCAAGCAACAGCCGGCACGAGGTTGCGAGGGAAATCCGGGCAGTTTCGGCACGTGCAATGCGAGACATGGTACGCCCTCCGAACGGGGGCGATTTTCGGCGGGCAATGAGGGCAGAACCTTGTCGGAACAAAAGCAGGCGTGGGGCCGCCGCCATTTCGCGCCAGCTGTGACGATTCCACCACACTGACGCGTCCTGAATCGGGACAGGCCCCACAGGGGACCGGCCAATCCGGCGCCTCAGTAATGCGGCTCGTACATCTGGGATTGAACCAGGGCCTTGACGTCGTTGGGCGCCGGTCCGGCCGCCAGCCCGCGCTGATAGGCGACGTCGGCAACCGCTGCCGCGATGCGGACCGAGACCTCGCGAATGCGCGGCAACGCCGGATAGAGGCTGCCCTGCGCAAGATCCTCCTTGCCGACGCAATCGGCAAGCGTATGGGCCGCCGCCATGAACATCTCGTCGGTCACCAGCTTCGAGCCGCTGGCGATAACGCCGAGCCCGACACCGGGGAAGATGTAGGAATTATTGCCCTGGCGCGGCACGAAGCTGCGACCGTTGAGCTTGACCGGATCATACGGGCTGCCGCAGGCGAACAGCGCGCGGCCCTCGGTGTAGCGATAGGCATCTTCGGCCGAGCATTCCGCCTTCGAGGTCGGGTTGGAGAGCGCGAACACGATCGGCTGTTCGTTGAGCTCGGCCATGGTCTTGAGCACCTCGGGCGTGAAGGCGCCGCCGACCGCGGCGACGCCGATGATCGCCGTCGGCTTCAGCGTCTTGATCGCGGTGAGGAAGTCGGAGATCGGCGCCTGGCCGGCATGCGCATAGCGCAGCTTGTGGCCGGAGAGACCTTCGCGGCTGCCGACGACAAGGCCGCGGGAATCCACCAGCCAGTTGCGCCGGAGCGCGTCCGCTTCGGAAGCGCCCTCCGCCATCATCGCCGACACCACGAGATCGGCGATACCGGTTGCCGCCTCGCCCGCACCGAGGAACAGGATGCGCTGATCCCTGAGCTTGCCGCCGGAGACGCGCAAGGCCGAGAACAGGCCGGCCAGCGCCACCGCCGCGGTGCCCTGGATGTCGTCGTTGAAGACGCAGGCTTCGTCGCGATATTTGTGCAGCAGCTTGAACGCCGAATGATTGGCGAAATCCTCGAACTGGATCAGCACGCCCGGAAAGGTCTTTCGCGCAGCCTGCATGAACTCATCGACGAAGCTGTCATAGGCTTCGCCCGTGAGCCGCCGCTCGCGCAGGCCGAGATAATAGGGATCGTTCAAGAGCTCTTCGTTGTTGGTGCCGACGTCGAGCACGATCGGCAGGCACGCTTCCGGATGCACGCCGGCGCAGGCCGAATAGAGCGAGAGCTTGCCGACCGGGATGCCCATGCCGTTGGCGCCGAGATCGCCAAGCCCCAGAATGCGCTCGCCGTCGGTAACGACGATCAGCTTGGCCTGATAGGGCCAGTTCTTCAAGAGCTCGGCGATCTGGCCGCGATCGCGCGAGGAGATGAACATGCCGCGCGGCCGCTGGAAGATCAGGCCGTATTTCTGGCAGGCGAGCCCGACCGTCGGCGTGTAGATGATCGGCTGGATCTCGTCGATATGGTCGACGACGACGCGGAAGAACAGCGCCTCGTTGCGGTCATGCAGCGCGTTCAGCGCGACATATTTTTCCAGATCGGTCGGCAGCGTGCGCAGATTGGTGAGGACGCGCTGCGCCTGCGTCTCCATCGTCAGCACGCAAGGCGGCAGCAGGCCGCGCAGGCCGAGTGCAGCGCGCTCGGATTCCGTGAAGGCGGTGCCCTTGTTGAGCAGGGGATCGCGCAGCAGCGCCATGCCTTGCGGCGGATTTGACGACGTCGATTGGGCAACGACCCGAGCAGGTCTATTCACGAATTCCCCCAAGGAGCTTCACATTGAACCAGCGGACATTGTCGGCCAGTGCTCCATTGAGATCAAGGACGTAGAGACCGAGGCGTCGATTGTGATCTCGCACCGCAGCGAGATCACCGCGAACGAGTAGCAGTCGCGGGAGCAAAAGTTAACGCGGCAAGGCTTTGTCTCCACGATCAGGGTTGAAGAGTACCCCGGCTCTCCCTCGTCATTCCGGGTTCGCGACTTCGTCGCGCCCCGGAATGACGAGAAACGTTCAAGACGTGTGCGCGTTAAGCGCTGCGCGCAGCTATTCCGCCTTGATGTTGGCCGCCTTCACGATCGGCCACCATTTCTCGGTCTCGGCCTTCTGAAAAGCCGCGAGCGCCGCGGGCGTCTGCTGCTCGGGCGGTGGTATCTCCTGCCCCAGTTCGGCAAAGCGCCGCTTGACCGCGGCCTCGGCCAACACGGCGACGACGGCTGCGTTGAGCTTGGCGACGATCTCCTTCGGCGTGTTCTTCGGTGCCCAGATGCCGTGCCAGTAGGAAATATACAGCCCCGGCAGGCCCGCCTCGTCGACGGTCGGAATGTCGGGAGCGGAGGCAAGCCTGGTCGGCGACGTCACGGCGAACGCCTTGATCGCGCCACTCTTGACGTGTGCCAGCGAGTTCGCCGCCTGGTCGAACATGATGTCGATCTGCCCGGCGACGAGATCGATCATGGCGGGCCCTGCACCGCGATAGGGCACGAACTGGAAGTCGGTGCCGGTCTTGTCCTTGAAGAAGACGGCGGCGACGTGGGCTCCTGTGCCCGCCCCTGAGGTCCCCGCAGTGGCCTTGCCGGAATTGGCCTTCAGCCAGGCGATCAGCCCCTTGAGATCGTTCGCCTCGAGCGACGTCCGGCCGACGATGAGTTGCGTGCCCATCGCGATCATTGCGACCGGTTCGAAATCGCTCACGACGTCATAAGGCAGCTTGAGGATCGCGCCGTTCAGCACATGCGTGCCCCAATGACCGATCGTGATCGTGGTGCCGTCAGGTGTCGCGCGGGCGACGCGGGCGCCGGCAATGCTGCCCGAGGCACCGGCGACGTTCTCGACCACGACATTGGTGCGCAGCTCGGCGGCAATCCGCTCCGACAGGATCCGCGCCAGCGTATCGGTCGGGCCGCCCGCCGCGAACGGCACGATGAGCGTGATCGGACGCGACGGAAACGGCTGGGCGTTGGCTTGGGCAGACCAGGCCGCACATCCCATCAACGCGCCCACGACGATCGCAACGCCGCGCAATCCGGCCCACAACAGCCCCCGCATTGTTCTCTCCCAGTCTCTTGCCGCCCGCATGTTGGCAGCGGGCTGGAGGCGGAGTGAACGCTGCCGGCCGGACGGAGGCAAGCCGGAAATTTCCGCAGGAGCGACTAACCCGCGGCCCGCCGCGGCGTCAGATTGGCCGCGGCATCTGCCGGCGGCGCGATATGCATCAGGATGGTCTGGGTGGCGGATGCGACGTCGATGCCGTGCTGCTGGAAGCGGAGCTTCATGCGGCGGTTGAATTCGCGCTGGACCGGCCATCGCCCGGCCTCGGTGCAGCGGATCTGGCCGACGATCGACACCATGGCGCCGTCCACCTTGTCGATGCCCCAGAGCTCGAGATCGCCGCGGATCAGCGCGCGGAATTCGGGCTCGCGGCGCATCTCGTCGACGATGTCCTTGAGGATCTGGCCGGCGCGGTCGGTGTCTTCCCTGTAGGCGACGTTGACGCTGACCGAGGCGTTGCCGGCGCCGCGGCTGGCATTGGTGATGGTCGTGACCGCGCTGAACGGCACGATGTGCACCGCGCCGTCGCCCGCGCGCAGGCGGATGGTGCGGATCGAGACGTTCTCGACGACGCCCGAGAGCCCGGAGACACTGACATTGTCGCCGACCTGCACCGTGTTCTCCAGCAGCAGGAACAGGCCGGTGATGAGGTCCTGCACCAGCTTCTGCGAGCCGAAGCCGATGGCGATGCCGACGATGCCGGCGCCTGCCAGCAGCGGCGCGACATTGACTCCGATCTCGCTCAGCGTGGTGAGGCCGACGATCGTGGCGATCAGGCAGAGCAGCGCGGTGCGTAGCATCGGCTGAAAGGTGCGCAGCCGCGCGGCGCGGGCATAGTGCCCATCGCGCGACAGCGCGTTGATCTGGCGGTCCAGCAGCGCGTTGCTGGCTTCCCAGATCGCGGCCGCGATGAACACGGCAAGGCCGATCGTCACCAGGGCGGAGATCAGCCGGCTGCCGATCTGGCCGCCGTAGAACCAGACGATGGCGTCCACACCCCAGACTTCGAGCACCGCCACCAGGCCGATGAAGACGATCGCGCCGGATACGATCTTGCGCAGCAGCGGCAGGTAGCGGTTGGCGCGGATCTCGAGGCCCGGAAAGCGCTGGAGAATTTCCGGCTGGATCCGGAAGCCGCGGTCGATCAGGCTCAGCGTCAGCATGACGGCGACGCGCGTGATCACGGCGACCACGATGGTGCCGACGAAATATTGCAGCAGCAGCGAATAGCCGTTGCGGATGTTGAGCGCCCACACCGCCCACAGCGCGAGATCCAGTGCGATGGCAAGATAATGCCAGCCGCCGGCGATGCGGTTGCGCAGGCGGGCCGCGATCCCCTGCCGGTCGGCCGGCGCGCGGATGGCCTCGGCGACCTGGCGGCGGCATTGCAGGATGATGACGACGACGAAGAGGTGCACGATCAGCATCACCATGCGCAGCAGCGCGGCATAGCCGGCGCGGTGCAGACCGAGCAGCAGCGCGACATTGGCAAAGGCGATGCCGGAGACGCCGACGCCGACGATGCGGCGCGCCCAGATCTCGACATAGGCCGCCGTCTCGGCGCGCACCGGAAACAAGCCGAACGGCCCTGCCAGCGCCCGAACCACGCAGATGAGCCCGCGCGAGAACGCGTAGGCATTGACGACGGCGAGGATCACGAGGCGGACCGTGGTGGGCTGGCCGATCTCGGTGCCGAGCAGCGCCGTCGCGACGCCCACGAAGACGAGAACGGGAAGCAGTTCGAGGACGAGGCGGCCGAGCACGGGGGGCAGCCGCAGCATGATCTGCCAGACGCGCGCAAGGCTGTGGCGGCGCTTGTGCAGCTCGGGCGCCGGGGTGACATCGGCGACCGACGACGGCGGATCGGCAATCGGCAGCGCCTGCGCCGGCAGATGCGCGGTTTGCGGCACGCGTCCCTCCAGGAACGCAACCGGGCGCCGGATCAGGCGGAACAGCACCCATTCGGCCACCAGCGCGCAACCGACCACCAATGCGAGCTTCCAGGCGATCTCGATCAGAAGGTTGTAGGCCGCGGGATCGTTGGCCGTCCGCATGATCCAGTAATAGAACGCCGGGAAATGCGTGATCGTCCGCGCCACGCTGGCGATCTCGCTCGAGATCTCGCCGATCTCCTCGGACACCGTGAGCAGGAGCTGCGCACCGAGGCCGTCGGCCGAGAGCGGGATCGGCGACTTCTGCGCGGGCGCGGGCGTCGCGGGCTGCTGCGGACCGGACGCATTGGCGATCGCGCGCAGCGTATCGATCATCTGCGCGCGCTTCTTGTCGTCCTGGAGCGTCTCAAGCGCTCGCCTGGCCTCCTCGGACGACAACGCGGCGGCGTTGGTCGTCGCGGGCTGAGCCGGCTCGGCGCGAACGCTGGGGAAGGAGAACGCGAGGAAGAGAACGGCGAGGAATGCCTGGGCAAGCTTGTGCGACACGAGGATTCCCTAAAAAAAGCATGCGCCGGCGGCGTCGGGACCACCGAAACACATGCGTCATGTCGGATTGCCGTTATTCGCCTCCAGCCTGTGTCGGAAGTTGGCCTTGGAGGCGACATTCTCTTGGCATTTGTCGCGATGCGAAGATGGGGGCACCGTCAGTGGAGCCCGACGTCGACGCAATCCGTCTTTCTGTGGGATTGCCGCAGCTCGACTTTACAGAAGGTCGTCATGCCCGGGCTTGTCCCGGGCATCCACGTTCTCCGTGCCTGCAAGGCGTGGATGGCCGGGACAAGCCCGGCCATGACTGCGTGGGGACAGCGGTAGCCCGCATGCAATGACTCCGTCATTCCGGGCGTCGGCCCGGAATGACGGCGAGGAGGAAGGAGAAGGAAAGCAGGATGTCAAAGGAGGCCGCCGCGATCGGCCTCATCATGCCCATCCGACACGTTACTATCGTTAGGGGCTATCGATGTGATGCAAAATACAGCGCCGGGCAGGTAGGGGCTTTGCCTCACTGATGCAGCCCGCTAAACCTTGACCCGGCGTGCCGTTCGCGGTTTCTGCCGCTATGCGATAGTCCGAACGAGCTCCATCGCACTTAACGCGGCTGGATCTGCGGAGGTGGTGTCATAGACCTCCCCTTGCTCATGAGGTGGACGTTGCGTGTCGCTTGCTTGCGACCATCGGCATGGTCCTCCTGTGACACAAAACTGTCAAGCGGGATCAGCCGGGTGGACATCACAATTGAACCGCCGGTTCCGCAGAGTTCGGCGCGCGTCTGTTTTGCCCGACGCAACAAATTCATTTCGCGAAATCAGAACATCCTTCCGATGGCCATCAAGCCATTGATTTTGCTGCCGCCGGCTACTGTGCATGGGGTTGTTTTCGCGATTTTCTCGTATTGTCCCTCTTTTCTTCCTGCTCCAGCGCCTTGCGCACCTCGTCGAACTCTCGCAGCGAAGCCTTGTCGGCACGGGGGAAGCGCAGGTCGAGCTTCTCGAGCGCCGCATTGATCACCGATCCGATCACGACGCGCGCGAACCATTTGTGATTGGCCGGCACGACGTACCACGGCGCATGAGGCGTCGCCGTGTGCCGGACGATGTCCTGGTAGACCGCCTGGTAGCGCGGCCACAGCGCGCGCTCCTCGATGTCGCCCATGGAGAATTTCCACTGCTTGGCCGGATCCTGTAGCCGGTCGAGGAAGCGCTCGCGCTGCTCGTCCTTGGAGACGTTGAGGAAGAACTTCAGCACCACGGTGCCGTTGCGGCAGAGATAGCGCTCGAACGCCGAGATGTCCTCGAACCGCTCCTTCCAGATGTTCTTGGTGAGGAGCTTTTGCGGCAGCTTCTCCTTGGCGAGGAGCTCCGGATGCACGCGCGTCACCAGGCATTCCTCGTAATGGGAGCGGTTGAAGATGCCGATATGGCCGCGCTCGGGCAGTGCGATCACATGGCGCCAGAGGAAGTCGTGGTCGAGCTCCTTGGTGCTCGGCGCCTTGAAGGCATGGACCTCGCAGCCCTGCGGGTTGATGCCTTCGAAGATCGCCTTGATCGCGCTATCCTTGCCGCCGGCGTCCATGGCCTGGAACACGATCAGCAGCGACCAGCGGTCCTGGGCGTAGAGCTTCTCCTGAAACTCGGTCAGCCGCTTCTTGTTGGCGTCGAGAATCGCCTGCGCCGACTCCTTGTCGAGATCGCCCTTCTCGCTGGTCTTGTGATCCTTGAGATGAAACTTGCCCGAACCGTCATAACGGAATGGCGTGATGTAGCGGTCAAGTTCCTGGGCGAGCGGCTTGGACGGCTTCTTGCTCATGAGCGCGGGGCACCTTGCGTTGCGGCTTCAGTCGGTCGAGCAGGCTACCAAGGATGCCCTTGGGAAGGAATATGATGAAAAGCACGAGCAACACGCCGTAGACGAGATTGTCCCAGCCGACCGCTTTGGTGCCGAAGCCGATGCGCAGGGTCTCGGCCAGCAGGATGGTGATGATGGCGCCGAAGGTCGGGCCGAGCGAGACGAACAGGCCGCCGACGATGGCCGCGAAAACCATCTGCAGCGACACCGCGATGCCGCTGACGGTGTCGGGCGTGATGAACATCTGGTACTGGCAGTAGAGCGCGCCCGCGAGCGCCGTCATCAGGGCGCTGAGCAGCGTGATCTTCAGCTTCTCCGCGGTGACGTCGACGCCGGCGGCCGCCGCCGCGTCCTCGTCCTCCGAGATCGCCTCCAGCGCATAGCGGGCCATGCTGCGGTCGACCCAGTGCCAGATCACGATGCCGAACAGCCAGACCCCGAGCGCGATCAGATACCAGGTCGTCTTGTCGTCGAATTGCAGCGCCAGCAGCTTGTTGCCCGAGGTGCGGTTCGGCGTATAGCCCAGCGAGCCGCCGGTGTAGTCGCGCGTCGCGGTGATGACCTGGAGCACGATGCCCGACAGCGCCAGCGTCACGAGCACGAAATAATGCCCGGTGATGCGGAAACGGAAGCAGGGATAGCCGACGATCAGCGCCAGCGCCCCGGCTGCGGCCATGCTGATGGGAATGCCGATCCAGGGCGAAAGGCCCAGGTGATTCCACAGCAGCGCGGTGACATAGGCGCCGATCCCCATGAAGCCGCCGTGCCCGAGCGAGACCAGGCCGAACCGTCCCATCATCGACCAGGAGGTGTAGGCGAACGACCAGATCAGGATCAGCACCAGGATGTGCAGATGATAGGGCTCGCGATAGACGAAAGGCAGCGCGATCAGCGCCGCCAGCCCGATCCCCCATGCTGCAACCCGCCCCTGCCCCATCATCGGCGCCTCGCCAAGAGGCCCGCGGGCCGGATGAACATCATGACGATGAAGAAGGCGAAGGCGAGCACGTAGCCCCATTCGAGGTCGGAGAACAGGCCGCCGAGCGAGATGATCTCGGCAAAGACGAAGGCGGCAATGAAGCCGCCGATGAAATTGCCGAGCCCGCCGAGCACGCAAATGAGGAAGGTGATCGGCCCGAACGACAGGCCGACGAAGGGGTGCACGTCATATTGCAGCACCAGAAGGCAGGCGGCGAGCCCGGCCAGCGCGCCGCCGAGCGCGGAGGTGATGAGATAGATCCGCCTGGTGTCGACGCCCATCAGCGCCATGATCTGGCGGTCCTGCGAGATGGCGCGGATCGCGGTGCCGGTGAAGGTGCGCGTCATGAACAGGTAGACCGCGACCATGCCGACCAGTGCCGCCAGGAACGACAGCAGCCTTGCATAGCTGAAATTCATGTCGCCGAAGGCGAGCACCGGCAGGCGGATGCCGAGATTGCGGAAGTCGATGCCGAAGGCGACGGTGGCAAAGCTCTGCAGCACGAACAGAACCCCGCCGGTCGCGAGCAGCTGGTTGATCGGCGGCGCGGTCAAGAGCGGCGCGATCACGAGGTAATGCAGCGCCGCGCCGAGCACCGCGACCAGCAGAATGGTGAAGGGGGCGGCGACGAAATAGCTGAGGCCGTAAACCTGCACTATGAAATACATGGCGTACATGCCGATCATCACGAGCTCGGCGTAGCAGATCCAGGTCACGTCGATGACGCCGAAGATCAGGTTGAGCCCGAGCGCGAGCAGCGCCAGCACGCCGCCGAGCAGGATGCCGTTGATCACGGCCTCCAGCAGGTAGATGTCGAAGATGTCGAGGAACCCCTGCATGCCCATTACACCCCGAGATACGCTTCCTTGACCGTGTCGCTTGCCAGCATCTCGGCCGAGGTGCCGGACGCGCGGATCGAGCCGGCCTCGATCAGATAGGCGCGGTCGACCACTTTCAGCACTTGCTGCACGTTCTGCTCGACGATCAGTACCGTCAGCCCGCTGGCCCGGATCCGCTTCACCAGCTCGAACACCTGCTGCACCACGACCGGCGCGAGGCCGGCCGACGGCTCGTCGAGCAGCAGCAGCTTCGGATTGGACATCAGCGCGCGGCCGATCGCGCACATCTGCTGCTCGCCGCCGGACATGGTGCCCGCCATCTGGTGCCGCCGTTCCTTCAGGCGCGGAAACAGGTCGAACACGACCTCGAGCCGCTCGGCGAGATGACCGCGCGCCTCCTTCATGAAGGCACCCATCTTGAGATTGTCGTCGACAGTGAGCTGCGGAAACAGCCGGCGGTTCTCCGGCACATGCGCGATGCCGAGGCTGACGATCTTGTGCGAGGGTGTCGCCACGACGTCGATGCCTTCCATCCTGATCGAGCCGCGCGAGGGCCGGATCAGGCCGGAGATGACCCGCATCAAGGTGGTCTTGCCGGCGCCGTTGGGGCCGATGACGCCGACGGCTTCGCCGGCCTTGACGTCGAGACTGACGTCGAACAGCGCCTGGAACGTACCATAGCCGGCATTGACGGCGCGGAGCTCCAGCATCAAGCGCCTCCCGCGCGGCGGCGCGCTTCGGCGGCCGCGGCCTGCGTCGTCTCGGCATCGGTGCCGAGATAGACCTCGATCACCCGCGGATCGCCGGCGACCGCGCTCGGCAGGCCTTCCGAAATCTTCTCGCCGTGATCGAGCACCATGACGCGATCGACGACGCGCATCAAGACGCCCATGATGTGCTCGACCCAGATGATGGTGATGCCAAGCTCGTCGCGGATGTTGCGCAGCATGTCGGCGGCTTGGTCCATCTCGGCATCGTCGAGGCCGCCGAGGCTCTCGTCGGCGAGCAGCAGCTTTGGCGCGGTGGCGAGCGCCTTGGCGAGCTCGAGCTTCTTCAGGCCGGCGGCGCCGAGACCATCGACGCTGGCATGGCGATCGGTCGGCAGGCCGACCATGGCGAGCGAGCGCTCGGCCGCTTCCTCGGCCTTGACGCGGCTGTGGCGGCCCTGGCCGTAAAAGCCGGCGAGCGCGACGTTCTCGAAGATGGTCAGACGGCGGAACGGGCGCGGAATCTGGAAGGTCCGCCCGATGCCGCTGTTGATGATCCGGTGCGGGGCGAGGCCCGCGATCTCGGAGCCGCCGAACAGGATCGAGCCCGATGTCGGCGCCAGCGTGCCGGAGAGCATGTTGAAGATCGTGCTCTTGCCCGAGCCGTTAGGACCGATCAGGCCGAGGATCTCGCCCTGCTCGACCCGGAACGACACGTTGTTGACGGCGGTGAAGCCGCCGAACCGCTTCACCAGCCCGCTGACTTCCAGCACCAAAGCCCTCCGCTGCTACTGGTTGCTGTAGGTGGTGCCCTTCGGCAGCGGCAGCACGGCCTCGCGCTGCGCCTGGCTCTTGGGCCACACCACGTAGGACTTGTCGTCGACGTACTGGATCACGACGGGGAACGAGCGCTCGTTCTGGCCGGCCATTGGCGAGCCCTCGCCGTGGAATTTGACGCCGAAGCCGAGCATGGTGCCGCCTTCGGGTATGTCGGTGTCGAGTGCGGCCTTGCGCAGGGAGTCGGGATCTATGCCGCCATATTTCTTGATCGCTCGCGGCAGCACTTCGGTCAGGAACAGGTAGGTGTTGGACGCCGCCATGCCGACATGAGCCGAACGGATGGCGACGCCCGGCTTGCGCTTGTCGAACTCCTCGCCAACCGCCTTAATGATCGGCGGCAGCTTCGGATCCATGCTCTTTTGGTTGGCGAGCCAGATCGAGATCGGATCGGTGTTGAAGAAGTAGTTCACATCGGCGCCCAGGCCTTCCTTCAGCTTCTCATAGACCCCGTAGCCGGCGCCATGTCCCACCAGTGCACCGAACTTCAGCCCTTGCTCGCGGGCTTGCCGGAGCAACAGGGTGATGTCGGGATTGTAGCCGGTGTGGAAGACCACATCCGGCTTGGCCCGCTTCAGCTTGGTGACCAGCGCAGACAGATCCGGGGCCGTGGCCGAATAGCCTTCCCTGAGCACGATGTTGAACCCAGCCTTCTTGGCACCGGCTTCATTGCCCTTGGCAACGTCGACGCCGTAGGCGCCGTCCTCATGGATGATGGCAACCCGCAGGTCCTTCGGGTCCTTGCCGAATTTTTCCTTCGCGTTCTGCGCGATGAAGTCCATCGTCATCATGCCGAACTGATCGCCGGAGGCCTGCGGCCGAAACACGTATTTGTAGTTCTTGTTCTCCAGCACCGCGGACGAAATGCAGGTCGTGATCCACATGAACTTCTTCAGCTGCTCGACGCGCGCTGCCACCGGCACGCACTGGGCCGACGAAAAGAAGCCGAGCAGCATGTCGACCTTTTCCTGCTCGATCAAACGGATCGCTTCATTGATGGCGACGTCGGGCTTGCTCTGAGCATCGGCATAGATCGCCTCGATCTTGTAGCCCTCGACATCCTTCGCGCTGTACTGATCCAGCATGATCCTTGCGCCGGTATATTGCAGCTCCGAGCCGCCGCCGGCGAGCGGGCCGGTCAGATCATAGATGACACCGATCTTGAGCTTCTTGTCCTGGGCCTCGGCGGACACCGCCAAGCCTGTCGCTGATATCGCGACCAACAGCCCACGTACCAAACGGGCAGCCATGCGCAGGCGCATCAAAACCTCCCTGGACGATTGTGCATTGCATTCGTCTTGATCTTGCTTGCCCCCATCACATGGGCAGAGCGCAGCGATGTCAAGCCTTGCGCATCAGCGCGAGGCCAGCTGCTGCTCGACAAAGGCCGTGACAAATCGCGGCATGGTCGGCTTCAGATCACTCATCCCGCGCACGAGATGGATGGCCGACAATTCGGGCTCGTCCTCGCGGGCGAGATTGGCTTCGATCCGGGCGCGCGCCTCGTCGCCCGACATGTTCAGGTTGAGAACCTGCATCATCGCAATCGTGGGACCGCTGACGACGCAATGCCAGTCCGGCTCGGCCCGAAAGTCCGCCGCCGTCAGGCCGGTCTCCTCCTCGAGCTCGCGGACGACGCTGCCGGGAATGTCCAGCGTGCCGCCCCTGACGTCGTCGAGATCGGGCGTGCCCGACGGGAAATAGATGCGGCCGGCGTTGGCGGTGTGCGCCGCCATCTCGCCCATCACGAAGGCGCCGTCGGAGGTGCGCAGCGCGCCCATGCCGAAGCCGTTGAACACGGGGACGCCGGGAAAGCCCCAGTCGCGCCAGGCGAGGAAGCTTGCGAAATCGGTCTCGAAATAGGTCGCGGCGAAATGGCCGCCCGCGAACACGGGATCGCGCCCGAGCAGGACGCGGCCGTTCCAGATCTTCGGCCGCTCGCGCTGCTTCTCGGCGAAGTGCGCCGCGATCTCGTCACGACGCTCCTCGGCGAACGGCCAGACGATCGGCCGCACCTCAAGATCGAGCGTCGTGACGCGATGAATGATGGGTGACGTCATGCGGGACGACGATCGCGCCGGCTATTTGACGCTTCCCGTGGTCTTCTTGGCTTGCTCGACGAACTTGTTGGTAAAGGTCTTGCTGACGTCGATCTTGGCGTTGGCCACCTCGGGCGAGCCGACGCTGAACACCGCGAGCACGGCGTCCGCACCCTTCGGGTCCATCTTGCCGGTCTCCGAGTACATCGGGATCGTGTTCTTCAGCGCGGCGAGATAGAGATCCTTGTTCTTGCCGACCGTCTCTTCCGGCATCTTCGCCATGATCTCCTCAGGGCTGTGCGAACGGATCCAGGCGAGCGTGGCGACGATGGCGTTGGTCAGCGCCTGGGTCTCCTTCTCGTGGCCGTTTATCCAGGCCGCCGTCGAGTACAGCGCGCCGCCGGGATATTCGCCGCCGAAGGTCTCGAGCGTGTCCTTCTGCGTGCGGGTATCGGAGAGGATGCGCAGATCCTTGTGGCTGCCCTGCAGCACGGTGACGGAGGGGTCGAGCATCACGGCCGCATCGATCTGACCCTGCTCCATCGCGGCGACCGCGGTGGCGCCGAGACCGACGCCGATGACGGCGGCGCTGGTGGGGTCGACGCCGTTCTTCTTGAGCATGTACTTCAGGAAGAAGTCGGTGGAAGAGCCCGGCGCGCTGACCCCGACCTTCTTGCCGGCGAGATCCTTGACCGACTTGATGTCGTTGGTCCGCGAGGGCGCGACCACGAGCACGAGGCCGGGGTAACGGTCATAGACCACGAAGGACTGGAGCTCCTGCTTCTTGGCGGCCAGGTTGACGCAATGGTCGAAATAGCCGGAGACCACGTCGGCGCTGCCGCCGAGCACGGCCTTCAGCGCGTCCGAGCCGCCCTTGAGATCCACCAGTTCGACATTGAGGCCGGCCTTCTCGTATTCGCCGAGCTGCCTGGCCAGCACCGTGGGCAGGTAGCACAGGCAGGAGCCGCCGCCGACCGCGATGGTGACCTTGCTTTGCGCCTGGGCAAGCGAGGCGGTGAGCGTCAGCGCGAGCAGTGCGCCGGCGAGCCTGGCAATCGTGTTCTTCATTGGTTTCCTCCGTTCGGCCGGCGGCACCATAGAGCAGCAGGGCTGGCTTGAGAAGCGCTCCTCCGGCCATTCAATCGAGACCGTCACAGCCTAGCCGCGCCCATCCGACGCGGTCGGCCTCCACACCAACAGGCGCCGCTCCACCAGCGTCACCCCGAAGTCGATCAGGATCACGAAGGCCGAGAGCACGAACATGCCGGCGAACACGCCGGCGACGTCGAATACGCCCTCGGCCTGCTGGATCAGGTAGCCGAGCCCCGCCGCAGATCCCAGATATTCGCCGACGACCGCGCCGACCACGGCGAAGCCGACCGAGGTGTGCAGCGAGGAGAACATCCAGGACAGCGCCGAGGGCCAATAGACGTGCTGCATCAGCTGCCGCTCGCTCATGCCGAGCATGCGACCGTTGTCGAGCACGGTGCGGCTGACTTCCTTGACGCCCTGATAGACGTTGAAGAACACGATGAAGAACACCAGCGTCACGCCGAGCGCGACCTTGGACCAGATGCCGAGGCCGAGCCACAGCGCGAAGATCGGCGCCAGCACCACGCGGGGCAGTGCGTTGACCATCTTCACGTAAGGGTCGAACACCGCGGCCACCAGCGGCTGGCGCGCGAACCAGAAGCCGATCAGCACGCCGCCGAGCGAACCGATCGCGAAGGCGAGGATCGATTCGGTCAAGGTGATGCCGAGATGCTTCCAGATCACGCCGGAGGCGAACCATTTCACGATCTGGCTGAAGACGTCGAACGGGTTGGAGAAGAAGAACGGCGGCAGCAGGATCTTGCCGAACACGGGGACGGTCGACAGCACTTGCCACAGCACGATGCAGACGACCGCGACCAGGACCTGGAGCGCGAATAGCGTCGGGCGCGACATCAGACCGCCTCCGCCGCTTGCGTGGATTGCGCGTAACCCTTCATCACCTCGTCCTTGAGCACACCCCAGATCTCGCGATGGAGCTCGTGGAATTCCTTGTCCAGCCGCACCTCGAAAATGTCGCGCGGGCGCGGCAAGCTGACGCGCCAGTCGCCGATGATACGCGAGGACGGACCGGCCGACATGATCACGACGCGGTCGGCGAGCGCGATTGCCTCTTCCAGATCGTGGGTCACGAACAGCACCGCCTTGCGGTCGGCGCTCCACAAATCGAGCAGCAGATTACCCATCACCTGGCGAGTCTGCGCATCGAGCGGCCCGAAAGGCTCGTCCATCAGGAGGATCTTGGGATCGCGAATCAGCACCTGCGCTAGCGCGACGCGCTTGCGCTGGCCGCCGGAGAGCATGTGCGGATAGCGACCCGCGAAGGCGCCAAGGCCGACGGAGGTCAGCCATTGCTGCGCGCGCGGCAGTGCTTCAGCCCGCGGCGTGCCCTTGACCTCGAGCCCGATCGCGACATTGTCGAGCGCGGTCTTCCAAGGGAACAGCGCGTCGGCCTGGAACAAATAGCCGGCATCCCGGTTCAGCCCCGCCAGCGGCCGGTCGAAGATCCTGACGCTGCCGGCGGCTGGCTTCAGCAGCCCGGCCGCGACGTTGAGCAGCGTCGATTTTCCGCAGCCCGTGGGGCCGACAATGGCCACGAACTCGCCCTGCGCAACCGCAAGGTGGGCTTTCTCCACCGCCGTATAGACCCTCCCGTCCCCGAGCCGGAACGCGACCTTGGCATCTTCCAGCGCCACCGCCGTGGGCGTCGACATAGGCTTCCTCCGAATTTCGCTTGATGCCTTAGCCGCTCGCGCGGCCAAGTTCAATCAAGGCGCCAAGCGTGATACGCATGGGGCTTGCCGCGCTCTGCCCCTCCCCTGGAGGGGGAGGGCAATGACGAATGAGCTGCATCGAATGCCTTCCAAACCGGCCATCAGCTATTCCCACGTCACCAAGAGCTTCGGCTCGCTCAGGGCTGTCGACGGCGTGTCGCTCGACGTCGCCGAAGGCGAGTTTGTGGCCATCGTTGGGGGCTCGGGCTCTGGCAAGACGACGCTGCTGCGGCTCGCCAACCGGCTGATCGAGGCCGATGGCGGCACCATCAGTGTCGAGGGCGAGGACGTGCGAGGC
The DNA here is from genome assembly GCF_004570865.1 of Bradyrhizobium frederickii. Classification (GTDB taxonomy): domain Bacteria; phylum Pseudomonadota; class Alphaproteobacteria; order Rhizobiales; family Xanthobacteraceae; genus Bradyrhizobium; species Bradyrhizobium frederickii. The sequence goes on along the minus strand of NZ_SPQS01000003.1, from coordinate 451,813 downwards.
GTCGATCCGGTCGCGCTGCGGCGCCGGATCGGCTACGTCTTCCAGAGCGGCGGGCTGTTTCCGCATTTGAGCGTAGCTGACAATATCGGGATCACACCCAGATTGCTGGGCGCGCCGGCGGCGGGCATCGCCGCGCGGGTCGACGAGCTGCTCGCGCTCGTGCAGCTCGACCGCGATGCGCATCGCGACCGCCTGCCGGCGGCGCTCTCCGGCGGTCAGCGCCAGCGCGTCGGCGTGGCGCGGGCGCTTGCCGCCAAGCCTCGCATCGTGCTGATGGACGAGCCCTTCGGTGCGCTCGATCCCCTCACCCGCGATGCACTTGGCGACGATTATCGTTCGCTGCATCGCAAGCTCGGCCTGACCACGGTGATGATCACGCATGACATGACCGAGGCGATCCTGCTCGCCGACCGCATCGCGGTGATGCGCGGCGGGAAGCTGCTCGCCCAGGGCACGCCTGCCGAGCTGTCGACGAGCGGCGACGCTTACGTGCTGGAGCTGTTGCGCACGCCGCGCCGCCAGGTCGAACGGCTGAACGCGCTGCTGCCGCAGGGCGGTGCGGCATGAGCGTCCTTGCCGATCCACGCTGGGGCGAGGCGCTGGCGCATCTGCCCGATTATCTTGGCAACCACGTGCGGGTGAGCCTTGCCGCGCTCGCGCTCGGTCTCGCCGTCAGCCTGCCGCTGGCGATCCTGACGCGCAACCACCCGGCGCCGCGAGCCGTCCTGCTCGCGATCGCCAGCATCGTGCAGACCGTGCCGGGTCTGGCGCTGCTCGCGCTGTTCTATCCGCTGCTGCTGCTGGCGGCGTCGGTGACGCTGGCCTGGTTCGGCGTGTCCTTCTCGGCCTTCGGCTTCCTGCCGGCGATGCTGGCGCTGGCGCTCTATTCGATGCTGCCGGTTCTGCGCAACGGCATCACCGGGCTCAACGGCATCGATCCCGCCCTGATCGAGGCCGCCAAGGGCGTCGGCATGACCGCACGGCAGTCGCTGATCATGGTCGAGCTGCCGCTGGCGTTGCCGGTGATGATGGCGGGCATCCGCACCGCCGCGGTGTGGGTGATCGGCACCGCGACGCTGTCGACGCCGATCGGGCAGACCAGCCTCGGCAATTACATCTTTGCCGGACTTCAGACCCAGAACTGGGTGTTCGTGCTGTTCGGCTGCCTTGCCTCGGCCCTGCTGGCACTCGCTGTCGATCAGCTGCTCGGCCTGATCGAGGGCGGCCTGCGCCAGCGCAGCCGCGCCCGCTCCGTGCTCGGCGCGGCCGGCATCGCAGCGCTGGTCGCCGCCACGCTGGTGCCGTCGATGGGGCGCTCGTCGCAGGGCTATGTCGTCGGTGCCAAGACATTCGCCGAGCAATATGTGCTGTCGGCCCTGCTCAGGGACCGGCTGCAGGCCGCCGGCCTCTCCGCGACGGCGCGCTCGGGCCTCGGCTCCAGCGTGATCTTCGGGGCGTTGAAGGCCGGCGACATCGATCTCTGTGTCGATTATTCCGGCACGCTGTGGGCCAACCAGCTGCATCGCACCGACATCAAGCCGCGCGCCGAGCTGATCGCGGAGCTGAAGACCGCGCTGGCGAAGGACAACATCACTTTGCTCGGCGAGCTCGGCTTCGAGAATGCCTATGCGCTGGTGCTGCCGAAGAAACGGGCCGAGGCGCTTGGCATCCGCACCATTACCGATCTCGCCGCGCACGCATCGACGATGTCGATCGCTGGCGACTACGAATTCTTCTCACGGCCGGAATGGGCGGCGCTGCAGAAAGCCTATGGGCTTTCGTTCCGCGCCCAGCGCCAGATGCAGCCGGACTTCATGTATGCGGCGGTCGCCAGCGGCGAGGTCGACGTCATCGCCGGCTACACCAGCGACGGCCTGATCGCGAAATATGACCTGGTCGTGCTCGACGATCCCAGGCAGGCCATCCCGCCCTATGACGCGATCCTTCTGCTCGCGCCGAAGCGCGCCGGCGACGAGCGGTTGCAGGCCGCGCTCAAGCCGCTGCTCGGCAAAATCGACATCGCCACGATGCGTGACGCAAATTTGCGCGCCAGCGGCAACGACGCGAATTCGTCGCCGGACGTGGTGGCGAAGTGGCTGTGGGAAAAGGTGGGCAAACAGTAGATTCGCCGCAAGACCGTCATCCTGAGGCGCGAGTGATGGGACGCAGAGCGCCCCATCGGGAGCCTCGAAGGATGAACGGCCACGATGCGGCTCCCGCCGGGCCGTCGCCCTTCGAGGGCCGCCGAAGGGGCGGCCGCCTCAGGGTGACGGTTAGAGAGTGGCGCGGAATTCGTAGGGTGGGCAAAGGCGCGTCAGCGCCGTGCCCACCATCTCTGGATAAGCGCGGGAGGTGGTGGGCACGCTTCCGCCTTCGCTCTTCGAGCTACGGCGGAGTCGCTTTGCCCACCCTACAAGCGATGGTCTGGATGACGGAGCAATCGGGACTACAGCCCCCGGATCATCCCGGCGTCGATCAGCAGGCGGTTCAGTCGCCGCGCTTCGGCGCCGTCCTTGCAGGCGTAGAAGGCGCCCTTGCAGCGGAGCATGATCTCCTTCTGCTCGGCAAAGGACGGGTCGAGCGGGATGCCCGCGGCCTCCTGGATGACCAGCGGCAGATAGGGGCCGTCGATCGTCTCCATCACGGCCTCGCTTCTGACCGGCTCGAAATTGACGGCGTCGATCGCGTAATAGGTCGCATAGAGGCGCGGATCGTAGGCGTCGAGCTTCTTGCCGAGAGCGCCCTCGTCGAGCCCGGGCTCGAGGATACCAGGCGCGAACTCCGGCTGATGATCGCCGTAACGCACGATCAGGAAGGGCTCGCCCGGAAATTTCTTCTTCAGCCCCGCGACGAACGCCTTGTACTGCTCGGCGCTCATCGCCTGCCGGCGCAGATATTCGTCGATGGAGGCGGCGTTGCCCGGCGCGCGCCAGTTCGGCAGCAACTCGGGACGAAAGCGCGTCTCCCAGGGGAAATGATTGGCGCCGAGATAGATGAAGGTGAACAGCGGCTTGTTGGGCGGCTGCTGGCCGATCAGCTGCAGCGCCTTGTCGTAGAAGAAGCTGTCGGGCTCGACATCCTTGGCGCCGAGATCCTTCGAATCGAGGAAGCGTTCGATGCCGGTCGTCATCTGAAAGCTGCGGGCCGCCATGAAGCCGCCATGGGCGGGATAAAGCGACATCGTGTCGTAGCCGCAGCGGCGCAGCGCCAGCGGCAACCCGCGCTCGACGCGGTTCGAGGCGATGCGTGTCACGAAATAGGCGAAGCGGCCGAACGAACGCGAGGACAGCCCCGCAAGCACGTTATATTCGGTGAACCAGCTCGGCCCGCCATTGCTCTCGGCCAGGAACGTGCGCTGCTTGCCGTCCCAGGATTTGAAGTGGCTGCCATAGCCCTGCGGCACCTTGATGCCGCGGGCGGCGCGGATGTCGAAGCTCGATTCATCATGGATCATGATGATGTTCGGCCGGCGCCCGGCGGGGTGACAGGAATCGACCAGCGGCATGTTGAGACGCTCATTGGTCGCAGCGGCCGATTCCATGAAGCCGTATTGCACGAAGTCGGAGACCGAACTGACGCCGGAGCGGAAGAATTTCGACAGATAGCCGTCGTCGTAATAGCCGCGCCAGGCCTCGTCAGGATGATAGAGCGAATAGCCGACCAGCGCGGCGAGGCAGGCCAGCTTGCAGGCGAGCGCGGGCAGGCGGCGGATGCGGAACGGATCGAGCCACCACAGCGCATACATCAGCGGCAGCGTGACCAGGCCGGCCAGGATCACCGACCAGCGCAAATTCGGGAAGATCGTGAACAGGAACGCGACGGTGTCGCGGTCGATCATCATCAGGTCGATGAAGTTGACCGTCATCTGCACGACGTCGTGCTTCAGCCGCGACAGCAGCACCAGCACGACCACCATGGTCAGCGACAGCGCGCCGGAGAGCGCCGGCCGGCGCAGCAATGTGATCCAGAAGAAATTGAGGATGCCCCAGGCCAGCGCGAACGAGAGCCGCGAGCCGAAATCGGTCTCGGTCTGGTACATCAGGGCGAGGGCGGCAAGGTGCGGCGTGGCAACGGCGAGCAGCCGCCAGATGCCAAGCGCGGCAACGCTCGCCAGCACGGCGGTGGTGGCAGAAGGACTTGGATTGGGCGCGGACGCCATCGAGGACACGCAACTCTGGTCCGGTGCGGTGATGCCAAGCCGTCTGGCCGGCCCGAAAACGACCAAGGCCTCCGGCGCAGCCGGAAGCCTGCACCGTGTCATAAAACTGTAACGGAACGGTCAAGGACAGGCAACGCGCGTCGTGATCCGACCTTCGCTTCATCCCGGTGGGCGGCGACGAGGTGCCCCACGTTTCGAGTGCCCGCTTGCCCAACTCCATCTCCTCACCCTGAGGAGCCCGCGAAGCGGGCGTCTCGAAGGGCGAGGCCCGGACCGGGGCTTTCATGGTTCGAGACGGCGCTGCGCGCCTCCTCACCATGAGGGTCCAGCGGCGGTTGCTGCGCGTCAGGATTTCGCGATCCCGGCAATGAACAGGTCGAGCATTGCTTCCGCCATCCGCTCGATCTCGCCTTCCTCGACGCCCCAGCGCGGAAAATGGCCGTCGAGATTCATCCGGGCAAAGCCGTAGACCAGCGCGCGGCCAGCGATCTGGACCTGCTTGAGGTCGGCCGGTCGCAGCAGGCCCTCTTCCGCCGCCTCGGCCAGGAGCCCCTCGGTCAGCGCGATCAGCTCGGCATTGTCGCGGCTCAAGTCGGCGGAGCTGCCGTGGGCGAAATAGCGGCCGGTGGAGATGATCTCGAAATGGGCGGGATTGCGCATCGCCCAGCGCAGGTAAGCGAGCCCGAAGGCGCGGAAACGAGCGAGCGGGCCGGCGGCCGGAGCCTCGCTCAGCGCCGCCTCGATCTCGGCACGAAAGCGCCGCTGTGCCTCCGCCGCCGCTGCCGCCATCAGGGCATCGCGGTTCGGAAAGTGCCGGAATGGCGCACCGGGGGACACCGCGGCCCGGCGCGCGGCCTCGCGGACTGAAACCTCCGCGCCTTCCGCCGCGAGCTGCAGCGCAGCATCGATCAGGACGCGGCGAAGGTCGCCATGGTGATAGGGCTTGGCTTGGGCCGTGGGGCGGCGGGCACGCGGCTTGGAGGGCTGACGAGCGGACATAGGCGCTTCTAGCATCACCCGAACGTGAATGTAAGCAGTGATTACACCATTGACCAGTCCGACGCCCTGCAATGTAATCGATGATTACATAACGAAGGGAGATCACCATGTCGCAACGTCAAGGCTGGCTCGAAGGCTGGCGGCTGCTTGCCACCCTCTCGTTGAGCCTGATCGTCCTCAGCCTCTGGATCGCCTCGATGCGGCAGTTCGAGGTCGAGGGCGTGCAGATGGTGATCCGTTTCACGGCGCGCAGCTCGCTCACGCTGTTCTGCCTCGCCTTCAGCGCCGCGGCGCTGGCGCGGCTGTGGCCCAATGCCTGGACCCGCTGGCAGCGCCGCAACCGGCGCTATCTCGGCCTCAGCTTTGCGACCTCCCACGCCATCCACGCGGCCGCGATCGTTGTTTTCGCCTGGATGGATCCTGCCAGCTTTGCGGAAGCAACCTCGGTCGTCTCCTACATCTTCGGTGGCCTGGGCTATGTCGTCATCATTGTCATGAGCGCGACCTCGTTCGACCGCACCGCTGCGCTGATCGGCCTCCGCGCCTGGCGGACGCTGCACCTGGTGGGCGGCTACTATCTTTGGTTTCAGTTCCTGGTGTCGTTCGGCAAGCGCGTGCCGGCGATGCCGCTCTATGCCGCGTTCCTGATTCCGCTCCTGATCGTGCTGGCGCTGCGCATGATCGCGATGGCACGCCATCCGCGCGGGCAGACCGTTGCGGCGGGCTGAAGCGCCTGCCTTACTGTGGCAGGAACCCGAGCCGCTTGGCGATGATGCGATCGAGCATCCGCTTCGGCAGCACGGCCGCGATCAGGTGGCGCATCGGGTCGGGCGTGATCTGGTAGCGCACCTTGGGGCTCGCCGCCGTCAGCCCCTCGAACACGATCTCGGCGATCCGCTCGGCCGGCAGGCCCTTGGCGCCGAGGTCCATCATGAAGGCCATGACCTTGTTCAGCGCCGGCAGATAGGGCGAGTTCTGGTAGACGGAGAGGTCGATCTGTTCGGCCTTGCTCCAGATCGGCGTCTTCACTGCGCCGGGAGCGACGATGATGACGTCGATGCCGAACAGCATCAATTCGCGGCGCAGGCTTTCCGACAATCCCTCGATGGCATGCTTGGAGGTGCAATAGGGCGCCGACAGCGGATTGCCGTTCTTGCCCGCGACCGAGCTGATCATCACGATCCGCCCCTTCGGCCCCTTCAGCGAGGGATCGGCGCCGAGCAGCGGCCCGAACGCCTGCGTCGCGATGACGGGGCCGATGACGTTGATGTCCATCTGGCGGCGAAAATCGTCGGCCGACAATTCGAGCACGGGACCGGCGACCGCGACGCCCGCATTGTTCACGAGGCCGGCCAGCGTCTGCCCGCCCAGCGCCTCGCGGACTTCTCGCGCAGCCGCGAGGACTGCGGCTTCGTCGGTAACGTCGAACAGCAGCGGCGTGAAATTGACACCGAACTCGGCCTTGAGCCGCTCGGCATCGGCCTGCTTACGAACACTGCCGAAGACACGATAGCCGCGCCCGATCAGGAATTTTGCAGTAGCCCAGCCGATGCCGGTGGACGCACCGGTGATGACGACAGATCGCATGGTCTCCCTCCCTCAGGTGCCCGCGATCATGCCTTGGATTCTTGGCGGTGTCCCGGACAAGCGCAGCGAAGCGCAGAGCCGGGACCCAGAGCCACAATGAACCCCGGATCAGCAGCGCAGCACCAACGTGCTGCGCTGCGTCCGGGGCACAAATACTTAGTTCTTGCTCTTGTCGACCAGCGCGCCCTTCTTGATCCAGGGCATCATGTCGCGCAGCTTCGCGCCGACTTCCTCGATCGGGTGCTGAGCGAGCTTGGCGCGGGTCGCCTTGAACGAGGTCTGGTTGACCTTGTTCTCGAGCATCCAGTCGCGGGCGAACTTGCCGCCCTGGATGTCGGCCAGAACCTTGCGCATCTCCTTCTTGGTCTCGTCCGTGATGATGCGCGGACCGGTGACGTACTCGCCGTACTCGGCGGTGTTGGAGATCGAGTAGTTCATGTTGGCGATGCCGCCTTCGTAGATCAGGTCGACGATCAGCTTCACCTCGTGCAGGCACTCGAAATAGGCCATCTCCGGCGCGTAGCCGGCTTCGACCAGCGTCTCGTAGCCGCCCTTGATCAGCTCGACCAGGCCGCCGCAGAGCACCACCTGCTCGCCGAACAGGTCGGTCTCGCACTCTTCCTTGAAGGTGGTCTCGATGATGCCGGCGCGGCCGCCACCGATGGCGGAGGCGTAGGACAGGCCGAGGTCATGGGCGTTGCCCGAGACGTCCTTGGCGATCGCGATCAGGCAGGGCACGCCGCCGCCGCGCTGATATTCCGAGCGCACGGTGTGGCCGGGGCCCTTCGGCGCGATCATCAGCACGTCGAGATCGGCGCGCGGATCGAGCAGGTTGAAATGGACGTTGAGGCCGTGCGCGAACACCAGGGCGGCGCCTTTCTTCATGTTGTCGTGCAGGTGCTCACGATAGATGTCGCCCTGGAGCTCGTCCGGGGTCAGCATCATGACGAGGTCGGCCCATTTGGCGGCTTCGGCAACTTCCAGCACCTTGAAGCCGGCGGCTTCCGCCTTCTTGGCCGAGGCCGACCCCTTGCGCAGCGCAATGGCGACTTCCTTGACGCCGGAATCCTTCAGATTGAGCGCATGGGCATGGCCCTGGCTGCCATAGCCGACGATGGCGACCTTCTTGCCCTTGATCAGGTTCAGGTCGGCGTCGCGATCGTAATAAACACGCATGGTCGTTTCCTCGTTCAGGGCCGAAATCGGCCAATGGTCAATGTCCGAAGGGTGAAATTTGCGGATTTCGAGGGCTGTCTAGAGCATTTTCAGCCCTGAGGGAAACCCGTTTCTGCATGGAAATCCGCGACATCATGCATCCACGAAAACGGGGTAGAGGGAGGCCAGCAGCAGGATCGCCATCAGGATATTGAAGGCGCGGACCAGCCGCTCCGAGGTCAGGACCGGCCGCAGCGCGGAGCCGAACAGGGCCCAGACCACGGTCGAGACGGTGCCGACGATCAGGCTGATCAGGGTCTGGATCGCGATATTGAGCGGGAATTGGGCGATCGCCGCATAGGCGGTGATGGTGCCGATCACGATCACCCAGCCTTTGGCGTTGATCCATTGGAACATCGCCGCGCCCCAGAAGGTCATCGGGCCGCGGCCATCCCCCTCCCCCGGCCTGGCCGGGCCGGACATGGCGATCGCGGCGGCAAGATAGATCAGGTAGGCGGCACCGGCATATTTCAGGACGGTCTGAAGGATCGGATAGGCCAGGAACACGGAGCCGAGCCCGAGGCCGACAGCTGCAACCATGAAGGCAAAGCCGAGGACGATGCCCACGATGTGAGGAATGGTGCGCCGGAAGCCGTAGGTCAGGCCCGAGGATAGCAGCATGATGTTGTTCGGCCCGGGCGTGAAATACATCACGACCATGAAGATGAGGAAGGCATAGAGCAGCGACTGGGACATGCTCACCTCACGCCGTCTTCGCAAGGACTTGTGGCCGCTTCGCCAGCACCATCACGGCGATACCGCCGATCACGGTCACCATGCCGGCAAGCCGCAAGGGTCCGAACCGCTCGCCGAAAACGATGCTGGAGGCGGCCGAGCCGACGAACGGGACCAGCAGTGCAAACGGCACCACTTGCGCGGCGAGATAGTCGCGCAGCAATCGGCCCCACAGCCAATAGGCGATGCTGGTGGAGATGCCGCCAAGCGCCAGCATGCAGAGAGCTGATGTCAGCGACATCCGGCTCAGCGACATCCAGGTCGGCGCCGCGCCGTTGGCGATCAGCGTCAGCACGAACAGCGGCACGGCCGAGGCGAGGCACAGCCACGCGAACAGGTCGAACATCGGCACGCCGCGGGCACTGCGCAGCAGCAGATTGCCGACCGCAAAGCTGAGCGGCGAGATCATCAGCACGGCAAACGCAGCGACGCTGAAATCGTAGCCGACGGTGCCGCAGATCATCAGCAGGCCGATCGCAGCGATACCGATGCCGAGCGTCTGCATCGGTGTCGGACGCTCGCCAAAGGCGATCGCGGCAAAACCGATCGTAAACAGCGCCTGGCTCTGCACCACGACGCTGGTCAGCCCGACCGGCACGCCGTGAGCGATGCCATAGGCCTGGCTCAGGAACTGGCCGAGGAACAACGTGGAGCTGATCGCGATCAGCAGCGACCAGGCGATCTTGGGCTTGCGGATGAACAGGCATGGCACCGCGGCAATGGCGAAGCGCAGCGCCGTCATCAGCTCCGGCGAAAGCTCGTCGAGCGCGATCCGGCTCGCCACGAAGGCAAGCCCCCAGATGATCGCCACCAGGATGGCGATGAGGATATCGGCCGGCTTCATTGTTGTTCTCGGTTCTGCCCTGTCGTGCAGCCCTGTTGTTATTCGTCTAGCCTTGCTCGCCGGCCTTTGGTTTGCGCAGCAGATACGTGCCGTGCATCGGTGCGTGGTAATCGGCCGAGACCAGCGTGAAGCCGACGTCGGTCAGCATCCGCTCCATCACCCAGCCGAAGGTGGAATATTCGTCGCGCATATGCGTCACCACGCTTTCGCGCGCGAAATCGTGGTTCTTGATCTGGAAGTCGGCCCATTGCTCGACGTCGCGCTCGATTGCGTCGGGCATCGCGGTGTAGACGATGTCGCGCAGGTAGAACGTTGATCCCGGCTTGAGCGCGCGAAAAATCCGTGACATCGCCACTGCCTTCCAGAAATCCGGCAAATGGTGCAGCGTGAATTCGCTGACGATGAGATCGTAGGACTCCGGCCGATAGGCGAAGCTGAGCAGGCCGGCGGACTGGGTCGCGACCTTTGCCTTGCGATCGCGCGCGTAGATCTCGGCGAGCGCCAGCATCGCCGGCGAGATGTCGATGGCGTCGACCTCGGCGCCCAACAGCGCCGCCTCGGTCGCCAGCACGCCGTTGCCGCAGCCGATGTCGGCGATGCGCCAGCCGCGCTGGACTCCGAGCATCTTCAGTGCGGCGCGCGCCCGCAGATCGGCATCGTCGTGGGCGTCGTAGATCGAGGCCACCGCGGGCTCGATCCCCATCCGGTTCCGCTCGTTATAGTACCAGTCGCGCGCCAGCATGGTTCACATCCCTTCAGGCCCGCGGCCGATCGCGGCAACGCCGGTGCGCGACACCTCGACGAGGCCGAGCGGGCGCATCAGGTCGATAAATTGGTTGATCTTGTCCGTGTTGCCTGTGATCTCGAACACAAAGCTCTCGGTCGTGGCGTCGATCACCCGGGCACGGAACGCATCCGCGAGCCTGAGCGCCTCGACGCGATGCTCGCCCTGCCCGCGCACCTTCACCATCGCGAGCTCGCGCTCGATCGAGCGCCGGGTCTGGGTCATGTCGACGACCTGATAGACCGGGATCATGCGGTCGAGCTGGTTCTTGATCTGCGCGATCACCATCGGCGTGCCGGTGGTAACGATGGTGATGCGCGACAGATGCTTCTGGGCCTCGGTCTCCGAGACCGTGAGGCTTTCGATGTTGTAGCCGCGGCCCGAGAACAGGCCGATGACGCGCGCGAGCACGCCCGGCTCGTTCTGCACGAGCACCGCGAGCGTGTGCGTCTCGTTCGGATCGTGGCGCTCTTCGATGAAATAGGCGGATGCGGGCTGGTTCATTGTCGTCCCCTCAAATGTCGCTCGTCACACCAGCGCCTTGCCGCCGGCGAACGCCTTCGCGGTCGCCTCGTCATTGGCCTGCTCCGGCAACAGCATCTCGTTGTGCGCCTTGCCGGACGGAATCATCGGGAAGCAGTTTTCGAGCGCCGCGACGCGGCAGTCGAACAGCACGGGGCGCTTGACCGAGATCATCTCCTGGATGGCGCCGTCGAGATCGCCGGGCTTGTGCACCTGGAGGCCGACGGCGCCATAGGCTTCCGCGAGCTTGACGAAATCCGGCAGCGCCTCCGAATAGGAATGCGACAGCCGGTTGCCGTGCAGCAGCTGCTGCCACTGCCGCACCATGCCCATGTACTGGTTGTTCAGGATGAAGATCTTGATCGGCAGCTCGTACTGCACCGCCGTCGACATCTCCTGCATCGTCATCTGCACCGAGGCGTCGCCTGCGATGTCGATGACGAGACTGTCGGGATGGGCCACCTGCACGCCGACCGCGGCCGGAAGGCCGTAGCCCATGGTGCCGAGACCGCCCGACGTCATCCAGCGATGCGGCTCCTCGAAGCCGTAGAACTGCGCCGCCCACATCTGGTGCTGGCCGACCTCGGTGGTGATGTAGGTGTCCCTGCCGCGCGTGGCCTCGAACAGGCTCTGGATCGCATGCTGCGGCAGGATGACGTCGCTGCTCTTCTTGTAATAGAGCGAGTTGCGGGCGCGCCATTGCGCGATCTGCTGCCACCACGACTTGATGTCCGGCTTCTTCGCCTCCGCCTTGAACACCTGGAGGATGTCGCCGAGGACATTGCCGCAATCGCCGATGATCGGCACGTCGACGCGGATGTTCTTGTTGATCGAAGACGGGTCGATGTCGATGTGGATCTTCTTCGAGCCAGGGGAGAACGCGTCGACGCGGCCGGTGATGCGGTCGTCGAAGCGCGCGCCGACGCACAGCATGACGTCGCAATCATGCATGGTCATGTTGGCCTCGTAGGTGCCGTGCATGCCGAGCATGCCGAGCCAGTTCTTGCCCGAGGCCGGGTACGCTCCCAAACCCATCAGCGTGGAGGTGATCGGGAAGCCGGTGACCTCGACCAGCTCGCGCAACAGCCTGGTCGCCTCGGGGCCGGAATTGATGACGCCGCCGCCGCTGTAGATCACGGGGCGCTTGGCATTGGCCAGCAGCGCCACCGCTTTGCGGATCTGCGCCGCATCGCCCTTCACGCGCGGTGCATAGGAGCGGTGCACGTCGGATTTGCGCGGCGGATGATAGGTGCCGGTCGCGAACTGCACGTCCTTGGGAACGTCGACCAGCACCGGGCCGGGACGGCCGGAGGTCGCGACGTAGAAGGCTTCGTGCAGCACCTTGGCAAGATCATTGACGTCGCGCACCAGCCAATTGTGCTTGGTGCAGGGGCGCGTGATGCCGACAGTGTCGCATTCCTGGAACGCGTCGTTGCCGATCAGATGCGTCGGCACCTGGCCCGAAATGCAGACCAGCGGGATCGAGTCCATCAGCGCGTCGGTCAGCGGCGTCACCATGTTGGTGGCGCCTGGGCCGGAGGTCACCAGCGCGACGCCCGGCTTGCCGGTCGAGCGCGCATAGCCCTCGGCGGCGTGGCCCGCGCCCTGCTCGTGCCGGACCAGGATGTGCTGGACCTCGCTCTGCTGGAAGATCTCGTCATAGATCGGAAGCACGGCGCCGCCGGGATAGCCGAAAATGTCGGTCACGCCGTGATCGATGAGCGCGCGAACGATCATCGCGGCGCCGGTCATCTGGTTCGGATTGTGGCTCTTGTCGCTCATTTGGCTTGCTCCGGATGCGCTGTTGTCAGCGGCTTCGTTCGTGTCGGGTTCAGGAAATAAAAAAGGCCCCGAAGAGGGCCCATGCACACCGCCTGTCTTGTGGATGGCAGCTAGCCATCCCCGGCGGTGTGCCTGGGTACGACGGCGATAAGGAGTTTGGTAATAATGTTACGCATGGCAGGCGCTCGGCTTCCCAAAGGTTGCGCGAACATAGCGGCCAAAGCCTGGATGTCAAGGCAATGCGGCCGTCCGCGCGCGATTTTGGCAGTGTAGCGGTGTTCCCCGGGTTCGGCGAGAAGTAAATTGGGGAACCCGGACGGAAAAGCGCGTCAGCCGCGGTGGCGGACCGCGTCCACAATCGCAGCGAGCCATCGCCTCGCCTCCTCCGGCTTGACCCATTCGAACTCCGGCAATTGATGCCGGAACCAGGTGAATTGCCGCTTGGCATAGTGGCGGGTGTCGGCGCGGCCGATGGTGGCGGCCTGCTCCAGGCTGAACTCGCCGCGCAAGTGCCGGATCAGGGCCGGCACGCCATGAGCCTTCATCGCCGGCAGCAGCGGATCGAGCTGCCTGGCGGCGAGCCGCTCGACCTCCTTCAACGCGCCGGCGGCCAGCATGGCATCGAAACGGGCGTCGATCCGTGCGTAGAGCGCGTCGCGCTCGGGCGCGAGAAACACCGCGCGAAAACTGTCCTTCGGCAGCAGCGGAGGCTGGCCCTCCCGGTGCCAGTCGAGCAGCGAACGGCCGGTCGCCTCGACCACTTCGAGCGCACGCGCGATCCGGGTGCGATCGCGCAGGTTCAATCGCTCGGCGGCGTGCGGATCGCGACGCGCCAATTCCGCGTGCAGCGCCTCCGCACCGTTCCGTTCCAGCCGCGCGCGCACGTCCTCCCGCACCTCGGCAGGAATTGGCGGCACCACGGAGAGCCCGGCCGTCAGCGCCTTGAAATAGAGCCCGGTGCCGCCGATGAAAATCGGCAGGCGGCCTTGCGCACGCGCCTCCTCGAGCGCCTTTGCCGCGTCGGCCACCCAGGCCCCGGCCGAGAAATTCACGGCTGCATCGACATGCCCGTAGAGACGGTGCGGAGCGCGCGCCTCCTCGTCCTGTGTCGGCCGTGCCGTGATGATGCGCAGGTCGCGGTAGACCTGCATGGAATCGGCATTGACGACGATGCCGCCGGTGGCGAGCGCGAGCTCCAGCGCCAGCGCCGACTTGCCGCTGGCGGTCGGGCCTGCGATAAGCACGGCCTCGCCAACAGGCCTTCTGCCGACTTGCTCCTCGCTCACGAAACCCTCAAATGTCCCTCGTCGCCACGCTGATCTGCAACCCCGACAATCCCGCGCTCGATACGACCATCGTCGACGGCGCCCGCGCCGTGCTGCCGCAGGCGGCACCCGCGCACTGGCTGTTCGACGGGGTCGCGGTCGATATCCCGTTCGGCGCCGACAGTAACCTCGAACCCGACCGTCACGCCATCGAGCAGCGGCTCCGCGAGCTTCGCGGCGACCTGCCCATCGACATCGTCGTGCAGCCAGTCGGCGCCCGGCGCAAGAAGCTTTTTCTCGCCGACATGGATTCCACCATGATCGGCCAGGAATGCATCGACGAGCTCGCCGATTTCGTCGGGGTGAAGGCGCATGTGGCCGCCATTACCGAACGCGCCATGCGCGGCGAGATCGAGTTCGAGCCGGCGCTACGCGAGCGCGTCGCGCTGCTGAAGGACCTGCCCGCCAGCGCGGTCGACGAGGTGCTGGCCAAGCGGATCACGCTGACCCCGGGCGGCCGCGAGCTGGTCGCGACGATGCGCAAGCACGGCGCCTATACCTGCCTCGTCTCCGGCGGCTTCACCCTGTTCACGACCGCGGTCGCCGCCAGGATCGGCTTTCAGGAGAACCGCGCCAACGAGCTCGTCGTGCGCGACGGCAAGTTCACCGGCGAGGTGAAGGAGCCGATTCTGGGGCGCGCGGCCAAGCTTGCCACGCTGGTCGACCTGATGGAGTCGTTCGATCTCGACGACATCGACTCGGTCGTGGTCGGCGACGGCGCCAACGATCTCGCGATGATCCAGGCGGCGGGGCTCGGCGTCGCCTATCACGCCAAGCCGGCTGTGGCTGCTGCGGCAGCTGCGCGGATCGATCATGGCGATCTCACCGCGCTGCTCTATGCGCAGGGGTACCGGCGGGACGAGTTCGTGGAGGGGTAACCGCTCTTGCTGCTCGCCCAGCAGCCGTAGGGTGGGCAAAGCGAAGCGTGCCCACCAATTTTATCCATTACAGCAAGAGAGCGTGGGCACGGCGCAAGAGCGCCTTTGCCCACCCTACGAGACCGTACTTGCGGCTACTGCACGCTCAGCGCCACAAAGCGCAGCTCGCCCTCGGCATTCGAGACCAGCAGCAGCACTGATTTCTTGCCGTCCTTCTTGAGCTGATCGACCCGCTTCTGGATGTCAGCACCGCTCGACACCGCTTCCTGCGCGACCTCGACGATGACGTCTCCGGCCGAGAGGCGCTTCTCCGCGGCGTCAGAATTGGCATCGACATTGGTGACGACCACGCCCTTGACGCTGTCCTTGATCTTGTAGCGCGTGCGCAGATCCTTGTTCAGCGCGGCGAGATCGAGGCCCAGCGCCTTCTGCGTCACCGGCTTCTCGGGCGCCGGCTCGTCGGTCTTCACCGCGGCCTGCACCTTCTCGGGATCCTGGAGGCGGCCGAGGGTGACCTTCTTGGTCTGCTCCTGGCCCTTGCGGATGATGACGACGTCGACCTCCTTGCCGACCGCCGTGTCGGCAACGACGCGAGAGAGATCCTTCGGATCCTTCACGTCCTTGCCGTCGAACTTGACGACGACGTCGCCGGGCTCGATGCCCGCGGGCTTGGCCGGGCCCTTGTCGTCGATGCCGGCGACCAGCGCGCCGCGCGCGGGCTTGATGTTGAGGCTCTCGGCGATCTCGTCGGTGACGCTCTGGATACGCACGCCGAGCCAGCCGCGACGCAGCTCGCCGAACTGGCGCAGCTGATCGACGACGCCCACGACCGTCTTCGACGGCACGGCGAAGCCGATGCCGATCGAGCCGCCGGAGGGCGAGATGATCAGCGTGTTGACGCCGATGACGTCGCCGTCGAGATTGAACAGCGGACCGCCGGAATTGCCGCGGTTGATGGAGGCGTCGGTCTGGATGTAGCTGTCGTAGGGCCCTGAGGAGATGTCGCGATTCTTGGCCGAAACGATGCCGGCGGTGACCGTGCCTCCCAGGCTGAAGGGATTGCCGATCGCGACCACCCAGTCGCCGAGCCGCAGCTTGTCGCTGTCGCCGAACTTCACCGCGACCAGCGGCTTTGGCGGCTTGATCTTGAGCACGGCGAGGTCGGTCTTCTTGTCGACGCCGACCAGTTCGGCCTTGATCTTGGTGCCGTCGTTGAGGATGACGTGGATCTCGTCGGCATCCGCAATGACGTGATTGTTGGTGACGACGACGCCCGCGGTGTCGATGATGAAGCCGGATCCGAGCGAGTTGGTCTTCTTCGGGGCGCTGCCGTTGTCGCCGCCCTTGCTGCCGCCGCCAGGGCCCCTGCGATTCTTGAAGAAATCGTCGAAGAACTCCTCGAAGGGCGAGCCGGGCGGCAATTGCGGCATGGTGTTGCCGCCGCCCTTGGCCTCCACGGTCTGCGAGGTCGAGATGTTGACGACGGCGTCGATCACCTTCTCGGCGACGTCGGCGATGCCATCCGGTCCGCGCGCCTGGGCCGGCGTGCCGAACGCACTGAAAGCACTGACGACGAGCGCGGCCAGCCCTAAACGCAAGCGGGTCGGGGCAATGTTGGCAGCGGGCATTGGTATCTCCAGAGAAAAGGATTCGGTCCAGACTGCGCTCGAACGGGGGGACGGCGCAAGCACGGAGCTTAACGGGCCTCAAGAGCCCGATAATACGGCGAAAAACCGGTCCTTCGGCTTCACTTTGGCGTTGGTGCGAGGTCTAGACCGGACGCCGCATAACCCAGATCAGGACCAGGCCGACCACGGCCGAGCCGATCCCGACCGCCCGCAGGATGTTATCCGGCGTGGCGATGGCGCTCTTCATGGCTTTGCGCATCCAGTTCGGACTCGCCGCAAACATCAGGCCCTCCAGCACGAACAGGATGCCCAAGCCGATGAGGAAGTCGGCGAACGCAATGGACCTCATCGGATTGGAACCTCCCGTTGTGCTGTTCTTGTCTGGACGAAGGGCGGCCAGACCTGCCGCCCTCAGTCTCGCTTACGGCTTCGCCGGCGTATCGGTTGCCATCTTGCCGGACGGGTTGCTGAAGTACCGGAAGAAATCGGAGTCCGGCCGCAGCAGGAAGCGGGTATCGCTCGACTTCAGGCCGTTCTCATAGGCGGTCATCGACCGGTAAAAGGCGAAGAAGTCGGCGTCCTTGCTGTAGGCTTCCGCAAACAGGCGGTTGCGCTCGGCATCGCCCACACCGCGGGTCTGCTCGGCCTGCGAGTTGGCTTCCGCGACGATCACGGTCGCCTCACGGTCGGCCTTGGAGCGGATCTCCTGCGCCTTCTGGCCGCCCTGCGCGCGGAACTCGGCCGCTTCGCGCTCGCGCTCGGTCTTCATGCGCTGATAGACCGCCTGGCTGTTCTGCTCCGGCAGGTCGGCGCGGCGGATCCGGACGTCGACGACCTGGATGCCGTAGCCGTCGGCCTCGTGATCGAGCTGGTCGCGGATGCGTTGCATCAGCTTCTCGCGGTCGTCGCGCACCACATTGATGAAGGTGACTTCGCCGAGCACGCGGCGCAGTGCCGCGTTCAGGAGCGTGGTGAGCTGGATGTTGGCAGCCTGGATCGAGCCGATGCTCTGATAGAAGCGCAGCGCATCCTTGATGCGGTAGCGCGCGAATGCGTCGACCACGAGCCGCTTCTGGTCGGACGCGATCGCTTCCTGCGACGGGTTCTCCAGGTCGAGAATCCGCTTGTCGATGTTGATCACCGAATTCCACGGCGCCTTGAAGTGCAGGCCGGGCGCGGTGACGACGTCGACGGGGCGGCCGAACAGGAGCACGATGGTCTGCTCGGTCTGCTGCACCGTGAACAGCGACATGTAGCCGAGGACCGCGACGAACAGGAGCGCGAGCAGGGTGACGAAACCTGTGACCGGAGACCTCATCGGCTGCCTCCGCTCGAGGGCTGCCCGGTGGTAGGCGGCCGCTTGCTGGTCAACTCGCCCAGCGGCAGATAGGGCACGATGCCCTGGCCCGAGGCGCCGCCGTCATAGACGAGCTTGTCCGCGCCGCCGAGCACGCGCTCCATCGTCTCCAGATAGATCCGTTCACGCGTCACGTCGGGCGCCTTCTTGTATTCGTCGTAAACCTTCAGGAAGCGCGCGCTCTGGCCCTTGGCCTCGGCGACCGCCTGCTCCTTGTAGCCTTCGGCGGCCTGCTGAATCTGCGCCGCCCGTCCGCGTGCCTGCGGCACGACCTGGTTGGCGTAGGTCTGCGCCTCGTTCTGCAGCTGCTCGAGATTGGCGCGCGCCGCCTGGACGTCGCGGAAGGCGTCGATCACCTGCGCGGGCGGGTCGACCTTCTGCATCTGCACCTGGCTGATCTGGATGCCGGCGCCGTAGGTGTCCAGCGTCCTCTGGATCAGCTCCTGCACGCCCTGCTCGGTGACGTTGCGCGCGCCGGTCAGGATCGGCTGGATCTGCGACCGGCCGATCACCTCGCGCATCGCGCTTTCGGCGACCGCTTTCACGGTGCCCTCGGGATTTTGGATGTTGAAGAGGAAGTCACCGACGCCATCAGGCTTGATGCGCCACAGCACGGTGAAATCGACGTCGACGATGTTCTCGTCGCCGGTCAGCATCAGGCTCTCTTCCGGCACGTCACGGATGGAACGGCCGCGCCGCGCCGGATCGTCGATCAGCGTCATGCCGATCGAGATGGTGTTGACGCGCAGCGCCTTGGGCAGCAGCACGGTTTCGATCGGATAGGGCAGATGATAGTTCAGGCCCGGCTGCACGGTGCGGACATGCTTGCCGAAGCGCAGCACGACGCCGAGCTCTTCGGACTGCACGCGGAAGAAGCCCGACAGCAGCCAGAACGCGATGATGAGCAGGACGATCAGCGTGATGCCGACGCCGGAGAAATAGCCGCCCGGCATGATCTGCTGGAGGCGGTCCTGGCCGCGCCGCAGAAGGTCTTCCAGATCCGGCGGCCTCGGCCCGACCGGTTGCGGGCCTGAGCCCCATGGTCCCTTTGGACCCGAGCCCCATGGGCCACCGCCCTGATTCTTCCACGGCATTCGACGCTCTCCTCGGCAGGGTGGAATTGCCCCCGCCCGCTTTGTCCGGTCCGGCTTTATAGGGGACAGGCAGGTCCCTTACAACGCAGCCCTGATCGTCTTCCGAGCTATGCTCGGGCACGAAAAAGTCAATGTAAACATTGACGAAAGCGGTTAATGGCCGCGCCGCCGACGATATGTCACATAGGAGAAGTCGGCGCTGTCGCTGGGACCGGCAGGGTGGCGGATCCGGTCAACCTCGTCCCATTCCCCCTTGTCGATGTCGAAATGCGTATCCCCTTCGGGCCGTGCATGGACTTCGGTGATTTCGAGGCGATCGGCGCGATCGAGCCATTGCCGGAAGATCTCGGCGCCGCCGATCACCGCGATGTCAGTGGCCGAACGCCGCAGGGCATCCCCGCGCGCAACCGCGTCCGCATCCGCGGCCGACGTCGTGACGATGGCCCCGTTGGCACGATAAGCCGGATCGCGCGTGATCACGATATTGGTGCGGCCCGGCAGGGGACGACGGGGCAGCGATTCGAAGGTCTTGCGGCCCATGATCACGGGCTTGCCGATGGTCAGCGCCTTGAAGTGCGCCATGTCGGATTTCAATCGCCACGGCATCGCGTTGCCCGCGCCGATGACGCCGTTCTCCGCGATCGCGACGACGAACACGATCTCCATCAGGCAGAGCTCCCGGCAAGCCGCGTCAGCGCCGGTCCGGTGACGCGGCACAGCGTCCAGTCGTCCATCATGACGGCGCCGAGCGACTTGTAGAACGCGATCGACGGCGCGTTCCAGTCGAGCACCGCCCATTGCAGGCGCGCCCAGCCGTTGTCGACGCATTCCTTCGCGAGATGGACCAGCAGCGCCTTGCCGAGGCCCCTGCCCCGATGCGACGGCCGCACGTAGAGATCTTCGAGATAGATGCCGTGGCGACCGCTGAAGGTGGAGAAATTCGCAAACCACACCGCAAAGCCGACCGGCTCACCGTTCCATTCGGCGATCGCGCAATAGAGTTGCGGCCTTTCACCGAACAGCGCGTCGTTGATGTCAGCCTCGGTCGCCTCCACTTCGTGCGACAGCTTTTCGTATTCGGCAAGCTCGCGGATGAAGGACAGAACGAGGCCGGCTTCTCCAGCCTGGGCACGACGGATGGCCAACGACATCTGCGCTAGACCGCGACTTCCGCCTTGATGTGCGGATGCGGATCGTAGCCGACGAGCTCGAAATCCTCGAAGCGGAAGGAGAAGATGTCCTTTACATCAGGGTTGATACGCATCAGCGGCAGTGCGCGCGGCGCGCGGGTGAGCTGGAGCTTCGCCTGCTCCAGATGGTTGGAATAAAGATGGGTATCGCCGAGCGAGTGCACGAAGTCGCCGGGCTTCAGCCCGGTGACCTGCGCCACCATCATGGTGAGCAGCGCATAGGAGGCGATGTTGAAGGGCACGCCGAGGAAGACGTCGGCCGAACGCTGGTAGAGCTGGCACGACAGCTTGCCGTTCGCGACATAGAACTGGAACAGCAGGTGGCAGGGCGGCAGCGCCATCTTCTCGACGTCGGCCGGATTCCAGGCGGTGACGATCAGCCGGCGGGAATCGGGAGTGCGCTTGATCATGTCGATGACATTGGCGATCTGATCGATGCTGCGCCCGTCGGCCGTGGGCCAGGAGCGCCATTGATGGCCGTACACCGGGCCGAGATCACCATTGGCGTCCGCCCATTCGTCCCAGATGGTGACGCCGTTGTCGCGCAGATATTTGATGTTGGTGTCGCCCTTCAGGAACCACAACAGCTCGTGCACGATCGCCTTCAGCGGCAGCCGCTTGGTGGTCAGCATCGGGAAGCCGGCGGATAGATTGAACCGCATCTGGTGGCCGAACACGGAAAGCGTGCCGGTACCGGTCCGGTCGGTCTTCTCGGCCCCGTCTGAAAGAATCCGCTCGAGCAGGTCCTGATACTGGTGCATATGCCAAAAACCTTAGGAAGACGGCAGCCTCTGGGGGAGGCGGCGAAGTTAGCGGCCGCCCCCATGCTGCGACAGCAGCGATTCGCTGTCTGTGGCGATTATACCCGGAAAAATGAGCGGTCCCGGCACAAACGACAAGGGCGGAACCTGCGTCCCGCCCTTCTGCCTATCAGCTTGATCGCATTGCCTAAGTTGCCGGTTTGAGCACCGGGGTCCACTTCGCGATCTCGTTCTTGACGAGGGTGGCCAGCGCCTCCGGCGTCCGCTCTGCGGCCGTGGGAATGACGCTGCCGAGCTCGAGCAGGCGCTTCTTCACGGTCTCGTCGTCGAGTGCCTTGCTGGCCGCAGCGTTCAGGCTGGCCACGATCGCCGCCGAAGTTCCCTTGGGCGCGAACATCGCATTCCAGGCCTGGGCCTGGAATTTCGGCAGGCCGGCTTCCGCCGTGGTCGGCACGTTCGGCAGCGACGGATTGCGCTGCGGTGTTGCGATCGCATAGGCCTTGATGGTGCCGGCGTTGATCTGCGGCACGGCGTTGACGATCTGGTCGCACATGTAGTCGACCTGCCCCCCCACCAGCGCGTTCATCGCAGGTCCGGTGCCGCTGAAGGGCACGCTGACCGGCTTGACGTCGAGGATCGAGTGCAGGAGCTCGCACGAGACGTGCGAGACCGAGCCGACGCCGGCATGCGCCGCGTTCACCTTCTCGGCGTTGGCCTTCACGTAGGTCACGAACTCGTTCAGGTCCTTGGGCGGGAAATCCTTGCGCGCCAGGATCAGGATCGGCGTGCCTGCGAGCAGCGCGATCGGCTCGAAATCCTTCTCGGGATGATAGGCGAGCTTCGGATAGAGCGGCACCGAGGCGGCGTGCGTGCCCATGTGCCCGGTGATCAGCGTATAGCCGTCATTGGCCGCGCGCGCGGCGCGCGTGGTCGCGGTGGTGCCGCCGGCGCCGACCACGTTCTCGATGATGACGCTCTGTCCGAGCGTCTGCGCCATGTGTCCGGTGACGATGCGCGCGACGACGTCGGTCGGACCGCCTGCCGCAAACGGCACGATCATGGTGATGCTGCGTGTCGGGTAGGTCTGAGCCTTCGCCGGCGCGGTGAAGATGCACAGCGATGCAAGCGCTACGGCACATGCGCCCGAAGTGAGCGTGCGAATGGAAGTCATATCGTTTCCCCCGGGACAAGATGCCGGCCACAAGGGCCGGCATTTTCATTTCACGAAGCCGTCACACAAGTCGATTCGACTTCCGAATGCGGCGTGCCGACGCAGGCGGTGGTCAATTCTCGGATTCGGTGAACACCTCGTCGCGCTTCGATCGGAGCGACGGCAGCACGGTGAGGACGAGGAGGCCGGCCGCGACCGCCAGCAGCACTGCCGACAACGGACGCGTCAGGAACACGCTCCAGTCGCCACGCGAGATCAGCAGCGCACGGCGCAGGTTCTCCTCCATCAACGGTCCCAGCACCATGCCGAGCAGCAGAGGTGCCGGCTCGAAATCGTGCTTGATCAGCCAGTAGCCGACGAGACCGAACACGCCGGCGAGGATGACGTCGACTGGCGCGTTGTTCACCGAATAGATCCCGATCGCGCAGAAGATCACGATCGAGGGGAACATCAGCCGGTAGGGCACGCGCAGCAGCCGCACCCAGATTCCGACCAGCGGCAGGTTGATGATGATCAGCATCAGATTGCCGATCCACATCGAGGCGATCATGCCCCAGACGAGGTCCGGCTGCTTCTGCATCACCTGCGGGCCCGGCACGATGCCGTGGATGGTCATCGCGCCCACCATCAGCGCCATCACCGCGTTCGGCGGGATGCCGAGCGTGAGCAGCGGAATGAAGGAGGTCTGCGCGGCGGCGTTGTTGGCGCTCTCCGGCCCCGCCACGCCCTCGATCGCGCCGCGGCCAAACCGCGACGGGTCCCTGGCGAGCTTCTTTTCGAGCGTATAGGCGCCGAATGATGCAATCGTCGCACCGCCGCCGGGCAGGATGCCGAGGATCGAGCCGAGCACGGTGCCGCGCAGAATCGCGGGCGTCGAGTCGATCAGATCCTTCTTCGTCGGCATCAGGCCGGTGATCTTCTGCTGCACGAGGTCGCGGCTCATCTCGGCGCCGGCGTCGAGATTGCGGATGATCTCCGCAAAGCCGAATACGCCCATCGCCACCGTCGCAAAGCCGAGGCCGTCGGCGAGTTCCGGAATGTTGAAGGCCATGCGGGAGGCGCCGGTTTCGATGTCCGAGCCGACCATCGACAACAACAGGCCGAACACGATCATCGCGATCGCCTTCAGCACCGAGCCCTTGGCCAGCACGACCGCAAAGATCAGGCCGAGCACCATCAGCGAGAAATACTCCGCCGGACCGAACGCCAGCGCCAGCTTGGTCAGGGGCGCCCCGAGCACGGCGATGAGCACGGTCGCGACGCAGCCGGCGAAGAACGAGCCGATCGCGGCGATCGCCAGCGCCGGGCCAGCGCGGCCCTGCCTCGCCATCTGGTGGCCGTCGATGGCGGTGACAACGGACGTCGCCTCCCCGGGTATGTTGACCAGGATCGACGTGGTCGAGCCGCCATATTGGGCGCCGTAATAGATGCCGGCGAGCATGATCAAGGCGCCGACCGGCGGCAGTCCGAAGGTGATCGGCAGCAGCATCGCGACCGTCGCGATGGTGCCGATGCCCGGGAGCACTCCGACCAGCGTGCCGACGAGGGCGCCGATCAGGCACATCAGCAGGTTGATCGGGGAGAGTGCGACGGCAAAACCGTGAGCGAGGTTGGCAAAGATATCCATCACAGCCTCACTGGATCAGGAAACGCGGAAGCATCGGCATCGGCAGGCCGAGCACGTAGGGAAACAGGATCGCGCAACCCAGCGTCAGGCAGGCACCGACGATGACCGCTTCACGCCAGCGCGTCTCCTGCGAGCCCGTCGCCGCGATCATGAAGCTGATGAAGGCCGTGACCACGACGCCGAGCGGCCGGATCGCCAGCGCGAAGAACAGGATCGCGGCCACCACGAACAGCGGTCCTCGCCAGGAATAATGGGCCATCGCCGGCCCATCGGTCAGAAGACCGGTCAGGGCGATGGCCGCGGACAAGGCAACCAGCAGTCCGCTGAACATGCGCGGCGCGGTGCCGGCGCCGAAGGAGAAGCCCCGCATGCCCTGCAGATCGCTTCCCGCCCACAGCGCGAACAGAGCAACCGCCATCAGGACGACGCCGCCGACATAGTCCTGCGCCGACCGTACCGTCATGAACAGCGTGAGGATCGCCACGACCAGCAGCGGATAGGTATAGATCAGGGCCAGCAGCACTTCGGACGACATCTTCTTGGTGCCGCCGCCGAACGATCCGAAGATCGCACTGGGCGCGCCAGCGAGCAACGCGGTCACGTGGCTGGTGAGCACCGTCCCCGGGCCGCGGCCGGCCCCCCAGCCGAAGATCGTCCCGATCGACCAGATCAATTCGAAGATCTGCGGCGCAATCGCCAGCAGACAGAAGCCGAGCGCCAACCGGGTATTTCGGGTGGCCGTCGCTGAGTGGCCCATCGTGTCGGCCATGCATGTCTCCTCCGCGACCCGTAAGTCACGAGCACTGTTGTTCTAAATCGGCTGGAACTGGATCCCCCGCCCGGATCATTGCCTAGCGATTTTCATTACACAATGCCAGCAAAACCCAACAGCCTGCCGGCAAGCAACAGCCACAGGGGATCGATGCGCGAGATCGATGCGATCAGCGCAACCATTGCGGTCAGACGCAGTGCAGCAATTGTGCGATCGGTCGACTGGGCTAGGATCAGGGCGCTCGCCGCCATCAATCCGATCGAGAGCGGAACCAGTGCAGCCTGAATCAAGCCGGGCCAGCGCGATTGGCCGGGCCGATCCAGGAGCCGGCTGACATAATAGGCAAGCAGCGCCGTCGGCAGGCACATCGCCAGCGTCGCCGCCAGCGCGCCGGGGATGCCGGCAACGGCATAGCCGATTAACGTCACGATAAGCACGTTCGGACCTGGCGAGAGCTGCGCGATCGCATAGGCATCGGTGAACTGCTTGTCGGTCATCCAGTGATTCACCTCGACCGCGATGCGATGCATCTCGGGCACCGCCGCAGCGGCGCCGCCGACCGCGAACAGCGACATCAGTCCAAAGATGGCGATCAGCGCCCAGATCGGGCTTTCGGCGTTCATGCTGCTACTTTCCGTCGCAGGATATAAGCGGCGCCGATGCTCACGGGGATCGCGACCAGCAGCACCGCCTGAAGCGGCAGGCGAAGCAGGCCGATGGCGAGGAACACACCGAGCATCAGGATCAGCGCGAGAGGGTCCGTCCGCTTTAGCAGCGGCGTCATCATGCGGAAGACCACCGCGATCAGGAGACCGACGGCCGCGCAGGAGATGCCGGCCAGGCTGCGGCGCAACACGTCGAGGTCGCCCCGCCGAAACCGGCCAGCGACATCCTGGCGAAGGCCAGAAACAGTTCCAGCAGGCCGGGCGGAGCAACGCTCGCCGCCGGATGATCCGGCAGTCGATCCGATTGGTGGCCGGCCGGTGCTGAATCCTCGGACATCTCAGAAGCTTAGACCGCCGGCGCCGACGCGGCCAAGATCAGGCCCGCCTCGGTGCGGAACCTATCCAAAGAGAACCTTGGGAGAGGCGCGCAAAACCCCTGTTTTTCGAAACCCTTGCGCCCTATATTGGGGGTGCCGGTTCGCCGGCTATGGAAATAAACGGTCGTCGCAATAAACCATTCGGACCCGGGGGCGGTACCCGGCGCCTCCACCAAAGCCCACCAACCGACTATCCGGAAGCGGGCTTTGGCGGGGGCGAAATAGGATCGACGAGGGCGTAAAGGGCGTACTTTTTCCCGGTATTGTTCCGCCGTTATCGGGCTACTGCAATAGTTGCCAACGACAACTTTGCTCCGGTTGCTCAGGCTGCGTAACGCAGTTTGAAAGACCATCTTAAAGTCCTAACGGGTTAAGCTCCGTTAGGCGGGGTTCGGAGGCACCTGGCAACAGAAGCCTCCACTTGCCTTTCTTTCTTCTCCGGCGGGGGACTCCTGCTGGCCCGTCGGGCGCGATATTGTTGCGGCTTGGCGAGTCGAGTCGGTAGGGTCCGGCTTCGGGGACGCAACAGGACCACCATGGCGACCGATCATATCCGATACGATGTGCTGGCCCGCGACGCGCTGCGCGGCGTGCTGCGGAAGGTGCTGACCGATGCCGCTGCCCATGGCCTGCCCGGCGAGCACCATTTCTTCATCACCTTCGTGTCGAAGGCCGAGGGCGTGAAGCTGTCGCCACGGCTGCTCGCGCAATATCCGGAAGAGATGACGATCATCCTGCAGCACCAGTTCTGGGATCTGACCGTGCTCGAGGACCGCTTCGAGGTCGGCCTGTCCTTCGGCGGCATTCCGGAGCGGCTGGTGGTGCCGTTCAGCGCCATCAAGAGCTTCCTCGATCCGTCCGTGAAGTTCGGCCTCCAGTTCGACACCTCCGATGTCGCCGAGGTCGCGCCGGAGACTTTGCCGGCGGCCCCCGCCCCATCGGCCGTATCGGTGCCCGCCGCCGCCACTGAAAAGGCGGAGACCGCGGAAGAGCCGACCCCGCCGAGCCAGGGCGGCGCCGAGGTGGTGCGGCTCGATCGTTTCCGCAAGAAATGACCTAGGTTGGCCTTGAAGCCGTCGCGGGCGGCCAAACTGCCTATATAGAAGAGCACATGAAGAGGCCGCGCGGCGTTTCGCGCGGCGGAATGGATGTGCTCATGGCCAAAGCTTCCCGCTCGAAGACCGCTCCTCCCGCGACCCGCACCGAGACCGACAGTTTCGGTCCCATCGAGGTCCCGGCCGATCGCTATTGGGGCGCGCAGACCGAACGTTCGCGCCAGAATTTTCGCATCGGAACGGATCGGATGCCGATCGCGCTCGTGCACGCGCTCGGCATCGTCAAGCTCGGCGCCGCGCAGTCCAATCTCGAGCTCGGCCTGCTCGACCAGCGCCGCGCCGGTGCCATCATCCGCGCCGCGCGCGAGGTGATCGAGGGCAAGCTGGACGATCATTTTCCGCTCGTCGTGTGGCAGACCGGCTCCGGCACGCAGACCAACATGAACCTCAACGAGGTCATCGCCAACCGCGCCAACGAGCTGCTCGGCGGCGAGCTCGGCGCCAAGAAGCCGGTGCATCCCAACGACCACGTCAACATGAGCCAGTCGTCGAACGATTCGTTTCCGACCGCGATGCACATCGCGGCCGCAAGCCGCATCAATGCCGATCTCATCCCCGCGCTCACCGAGCTGCTGCGCGCGCTGCGCAAGAAGGAGAAGGCGTTTGCGAAGATCGTCAAGATCGGCCGCACCCACACCCAGGATGCGACGCCCCTGACGCTCGGCCAGGAGTTTTCCGGCTATGCCGCGCAGGTCGAAAGCGGCATCGCCCGGCTCAAGTCCGCGGTGAAGGAGCTTTATCCGTTGGCGCAGGGCGGCACCGCCGTCGGCACCGGTCTCAATTCGAAGCCGCGCTTTGCAAAACTGTTCGCAAGACACGTCGCCGGGATCACGAAGCTCCCCTTCACCAGCGCCGCCAACAAGTTCGAGGCGCTGGCCTCGAACGATGCCTATGTGCTGGCACATGGCGCCATCAATTCGGTCGCGACCGGCCTGTTCAAGATCGCCAACGACATCCGCCTGCTCGGATCCGGCCCGCGCTCAGGGCTGGGCGAGCTGATCCTGCCGGAGAACGAGCCGGGCTCGTCGATCATGCCGGGCAAGGTCAACCCGACGCAGTGCGAGGCGATGACCATGGTGTGCTGCCAGGTGTTCGGCAATCACACCGCGATCACGGTGGCCGGCAGCCAGGGCCATTTCGAGCTCAACGTCTACAAGCCGGTGCTGGCCTACAACATGCTGCACTCGATCCGCCTGCTGGCGGATGCGGCGCGATCCTTCACCGAGCATTGCGTCAGCGGCATCCGTGCCGACGAGAAGCGCATCAACGAGCTGATGCAGCGCTCGCTGATGCTGGTGACGGCGCTGGCCCCGAAGATCGGCTACGACAACGCCGCCAAGGTGGCCAAGACGGCCCATGCCAACGGCACCACGTTGAAGGAGGAGGCGCTGCGGCTCGGCTTCGTCGCGGACGACGAGTTCGATCGCCTGGTGCGCCCCGAGAAGATGACCAGCCCGGGATAAATTCCGAATTCCGATAGCCATCCGTAATGATACGGACCCCCCTGCGTCCAGAAATGTGCGGCTTTGGGGGCGGGATTTGATTACCGTCAATGTTCTGGCGGGACGGCGTGCTACGCAGCCCTTCCGCCCCTCGACGGGGGCCAAATTCATCCTTTGATGGCCCAAGGGGCTGATTGACGAGGACGAGCTAATGGCGATCAAGTCTTGTAGGGCGCAACGCGGCACCCTGTTTCTGAATGTTTCATCCCTCCTGACGAGGATCGGATGATGGAGACACGGCATGGGGAACGTCATCAACCTGAATCGTTTCAGGAAGCGCGCCGAGCGGGAAGCCTCGGCGAAGCAGGCGGACGCCAACCGGTCGAAGTTCGGCCGCACGAAGGCGGAACGGTCGGCGGAGGAGACGCGCGCGGACAAGGCGAAGGCGCACCTGGACCGGCATCAGATCGATCGCGAGGAGCAGCCATGAAGTCGCCCGTCGTGAAACGGTCGATCGTCGTCGCCGGGCACAAGACCAGCGTCAGCCTGGAAGAGGCGTTCTGGAACGGCATGAAGGAGATCTCCGGCCTGCGCAACATGACGTTGTCCGAGCTGGTCGGCGAGATCGACAACAACCGCCAGCAGGGCAATCTGTCGTCGGCGATCCGCCTGTTCGTCCTGGACTACTTCAAGAGCCGGGCGATGGCCGCCCAGCCGGACAAGGTCCCGGCCCAATAGCCAGCCCTCGGGGGCGCCTTTGAGGGCGCCCCGCCATCCGCACTCTTTAAAATCACTCTAAGGTGCGGTTTCAGCGAGCACCCGCGCTTGACCTCAATGCCTTGCGTTGAAAATACAGGGCATGACCGACACCAATGACACGCGCCCGCACATGCCGCTGGGTCTGGCCCAGCGCGGCTATACCGGCGTTATCCAGCACCTGTCCGCTCGCGAGGCGGGCTCCGCGCTCTCGGACATCGAGCTCGAGAGCCGCCTGATCGAGCTCGGCTTCGTCGAGGGCGCCCGGGTCGAGGTCCTGCACGAGGGGCTGGTCGGCCGCGATCCGATTGCGGTGCGGGTCGACAGCATCACGATCGCGGTCCGCCGCCGCGAGGCCATGGCGGTCATCGTCGCCTAGACCGCGACCGGACGCCTCATCCCGAGTCTCTTGCCAAGCCGTTTGCCAGGCCTTGATCACATGGAATTACCCCTGCTGCATCTCGCCCTGGTCGGCACGCCAAACAGCGGCAAGACGTCGCTGTTCAACGCCCTGACCGGCAGCCGGCAGAAGGTCGCGAACTATCCCGGCGTCACCGTCGAGCGCAAGGAAGGTTTCTTCGTCACCCCCTTGGGGCGCCAGGTGTCGGTGGTCGACCTGCCCGGCACCTACTCGCTGCGCGGCCGCAGCCCGGACGAGGAAATCACCCGCGACTTCGTGCTCGGCAAGGCCTCCGGCGAGACCGTGCCTGATCTCGTGCTGTGCGTGGCCGATTCGACCAATCTGCGGCTGACCATCCGCCTGCTGCTCGAGCTCAAGCGCACCGGACGGCCGATGGTCCTCGTGCTCAACATGTTCGACATCGCGGCCCGCCGCGGCATCACCGTCGACGTCGAGCGGCTCGCCAAGGAGCTCGGCCTGCCCGTGGTCACCTCGATCGCGGTGCGCAGGGGCGGCACGGCCAACCTCTTGAAGCTGACCGACGAGATCTCGGCAAAGCTCGCCGCCGAGGCTGAGGCGAGCAGCTGGCGCGCGCTCAGCGTCTCCGAATTGCGCGCGACCCAGCGCGAGGCCGACCGCATCATTGCCGACTGCGTCAGCCTGCCTGCCAGGCCCGACACCTGGACCGCGCGGATCGACGCGGTCGTGCTGCATCCCGTCGGCGGTCTCGTCGTGCTGACGCTGATCCTGTTCGTGATGTTCCAGGCGGTGTTCGCCTGGGCGCAACCGGCAATGGACCTGCTCAAGTCCGGCTTCGACGCGCTCGGCGAGCTGGTGCAGGCCACCCTGCCCGACGGCCTGTTGCAGAGCTTCCTGCAGAACGGCGTGATCTCGGGCGTCGGCAGCGTCATCGTGTTCCTGCCGCAGATCATCCTCATCTTCCTGTTCATCCTGCTGCTGGAAGATTTCGGCTACATGGCGCGCGCCGCCTTCCTGATGGACCGCATCATGGGCGGCGCCGGCCTGCACGGCCGCGCCTTCATTCCGCTGTTGTCGAGCTTTGCCTGCGCCATCCCCGGCATCATGGCGACGCGCGTCATCGACAACAAGCGCGACCGGCTGACCACGATCCTGATCGCGCCGCTGATGACCTGCTCGGCGCGCATTCCGGTCTACACGCTGATCATCTCCGCCTTCATTCCGGCGAAGGACGTCTGGGGCTTCATCAATCTGCAGGGCCTCGTGATGTTCGGCCTCTACGCCGCCGGCATCGCCAGCGCGCTCGTCGTCTCGTTCCTGATCAAGTTCTTCATGCTGCGCGACTTTGCGCCGGCGCCATTCATGCTGGAGCTGCCGGACTACAAGATGCCGCGGCTGAAATCGATCGCGATCGGTATCTACACCCGCGCCAAGATGTTCCTGGTGCGCGCCGGCACCACCATCTTCTCGATGATGGTGCTGATCTGGTTCCTGGCCTCGTTCCCGCAGCCGCCTGCGGGCGCCACCGAGCCCGCGATCGAGTTCAGCCTGGCTGCGATGATCGGCAAGGCGCTCGAGCCGCTGCTCGCGCCCGTCGGCTTCAACTGGCAGATCGCGGTCGCGCTGATCCCGGGCATGGCGGCGCGCGAAGTCGCGGTCGCAGCCCTCGGCACCGTCTACGCGATCGAAGGCGGCAAGGAAGCGGCCGAGCAGATCGGCCAGGTGCTGGCGACGAAATGGTCGCTCGCCACCGCATTGTCGATGCTGGCCTGGTACATCTTCGCCCCGCAATGCGCATCCACGCTGGCCGTGATCCGGCGCGAGACCGGCAGCTGGGCCTGGATGGCCGTGACCTTCACCTACATGCTGGTGCTGGCCTATGCCGCGAGCCTTTTGACGTACAACGTCGCCGTCGCGCTGGGGGCGGGCTAGCGCCCTCTCGAACTCAAGAACGCGAAAACAACCCCATGCACAGTAGACGGGGTCTGTGAAATCAATGGCTTGAGTTGGGCGCGAAAATCATCTGACCGAAACTCCGCCCCGGTTGTTCCGTCGGGCAAAACAGGGGCATGATGTCGTCATCGGCCCGCAGCGACAGCGGCATGAACGACGACACGCCACCGAAGCGGCAATCTGCTCCATGAACCAATTCAGCACCGAGCGACTGACCGCCGAGAGGCTGAACGAAAGCCACCTCGCCGACCTCGTCGCGCTGCATCTCGATCCCGATGTCGCCCGCTATATCGGCGGCGTCCGTTCGGCGGAGACGACGAAGGCTTATCTCGACGTCAACATAGCGCATTGGACCAGCATGGCTTCGGCCTCTGGGCGCTGCACACGAAAGACGGCGCATTCGCCGGGCGGGCCGGTCTCCGGCACATCATGGTGGGCGACATCGACGAGATCGAGATTGCCTACGCGTTCACGCGCAGCCTCTGGGGCCGGGGATTTGCGGCCGAAGCCGCGACCGCGATGACACGCATCGGCCTGTCCGAGCTCGCCCTGCCATCCCTCATCGGCATCGTGAACATCGCAAACGGCGCATCGCGCCGCGTGCTGGAGAAATCGAATTACCTGCTCGAGCGGAGCACGAACCGTCATGGCAAGGACGTGGTGATTTACCGCATCCGCCGCTGAACGTTGCAATGACGGGATGGGAGCACGCCGACCGGAGTGACTGTGTTCAATCTTGAACAGACAGAACTGTAGCGGTCGGCACCTGCTCACAGCCGGCAGGCGAGCCCCGGCGGCCGGGAACCGGGGCGCTGCTGAAGAGTTCCTCGTACGGACCTCCTGGGGTCCCGGTCCCGGCCTCTCGACGCCTGGGCCTCGCGCTCTTCCGACATATGCTGAGGGGGTTCAATGACTGATCCATCAGGGGCTGCTTCGGCCAGTGCCCTCAAGGATTTGCCGAGAATTTCAACAGGCAGTGACGGTCTGGACGACATCCTGGGCGGCGGCTTGGACCCCAACCGGATGTATCTTTACGAGGGACGTCCGGGCACCGGCAAGACCACGATCGCGCTGCAATTCCTTCTCCGGGGCGCGCGCGAGGGTGAACGCGTGCTCTACATCTCGCTCTCCGAGACCAGGCGCGAGCTGAACCTGGTTGCCCATCGGCACGGCTGGTCGCTTGATGGCGTCGACATCTTCGAGCTGGTCCCACCTGAGACGACGCTCGATCCCGACCGCGAGCTCACGGTCTTCCATCCTGCCGAGATGGAGCTCAGCGAAACGACCGGCCTGATCTTCAGGGAGGTCGAGCGGATCAATCCCAGCCGCGTCGTGCTCGACAGCCTGTCCGAGCTGCGCCTGCTGGCTCAGAACCCGCTGCGCTACCGGCGCCAGGTGCTGGCCTTGAAGCACTTCTTCACCAACCGCAATTGCACCGTCGTGCTGCTCGACGATCTGTCCTCCTCCCAGGACGACCTGCAGCTGCATTCGATCGCACATGGCGTCGTCATGCTCGAGCAACTCGCGATCGACTACGGCGCGGAACGGCGCCGGCTTCGCGTGATCAAGATGCGCGGCATTCGATTCCGCGGCGGATACCACGATTTCACGATCTCGCAAGGCGGCTTGCGGATCTTCCCCCGGCTCGTCGCGGCCGAACATCACAAGGCGTTTCCCGGCGATTTCGTGTCCAGCGGCAACGCCGAGCTCGATCAGCTGCTGGGAGGCGGGCTCGAGCGCGGCACCAACGCGCTTCTCCTCGGATCCGCCGGTGTCGGCAAGTCGTCGGTTGCGCTGACCTATGCCATCGCGGCGGCCGCGCGCGGCGAGCACGCAGTCTTCTTCGCCTTCGATGAAGGCCGCGGCACGGTGGAAGCACGGGCCCGGACGCTCGGTCTGCCCCTGGAGAAACATCTCAATACCGGGGCAATCCGGTTTCAACAGGTCGACCCGGCCGAATTGTCGCCCGGTGAGTTTGCGGCGACGCTGCGTCGGAGCGTCGAGGTCGAGAATGCCCGCCTTGTCGTCATCGACAGCCTGAACGGTTACCTGAACGCGATGCCGGACGAGCGCTTTCTCATCCTGCAGATGCACGAACTCCTCAGCTATCTGGCACAGCAGGGCGTGCTTACGATCCTGATCCTCGCTCAGCACGGTCTCGTCGGCCCGATGGATACACCGCTCGACATCAGCTATTTGAGCGATGCGGTGGTGATGCTGCGCTATTTCGAGTTCGGCGGCACGGTGCGACGCGCGCTCTCCGTCGTCAAGAAGCGCAGCGGCAATCACGAGCACAGCATCCGCGAGTTCCGGCTCGGCAGCACGGGGATCAGGCTCGGTCCGCCGCTCCAGGAATTCAGCGGCATTTTTTCCGGCAATCCTCATTACACCGGCACGGCGTTGCCTGAAGGACCGGCCGAATGAGCGCCGAACGGGACAACCGTGTTCTGATTTTCGCCCCGATCGGCCGCGACGGACCGGCATCGGCGGAGCTCTTTCGCGGCGCGAGCCTGGAGGCGATCAATTGCCGAAGCCTGCCCGAACTCGTCACCGAGATGACGGCTGGCGTCGGAGCGGTTTTTCTGGCCGAGGAGGGATTGTTCGGCAAAGACACGGCGCCGCTCGCGCAATGGATCGCGAGCCAGCCGCCATGGTCCGACCTCCCCTTCGTCGTCCTCACCAGCCATCGGGAGCAGCCGGCCGTCGTCGCATGGAGACGCAGCATCGTCGAGCTCCTGCGCAACGTTTCGCTGCTGGAGCGGCCGGTTCAGCCGATCACGCTGACCAGTGCGATTCAATCGGCGATCCGCGCCCGGCGGCGTCAATATGAGATCCGGGCTCTGCTCGAGGCCCGCGAGCAGACGGCGCAGGAGCTCGAGAAACTGGTCGTTGAGCGGACACGCGAATTGAAAGAAGCCAACGAGCAGCTTCGCCTCGAAATGAACGAACGCACGCGCGTCGAGGAAACGCTTCGCCAGGCTCAGAAGATCGAAGCGATCGGCCAGCTTACCGGCGGCGTCGCGCACGACTTCAACAATCTGCTGATGGTGATTTCCGGCGGCCTCGACATGCTCGACCGCCAGACAGATTCAAGCCGGCGCCGGCGGCTGATGGACGGCATGATCCAGGCCGCGCAGCGCGGCGCCAGCCTGACGAGGCAGCTCCTCGCATTCTCGCGCCGGCAGAAGCTTCGGCCGGAGCCCGTCGACGTCGCTGCACAGATCGGCGGCATGCGGGAGCTGCTCGATCGCAGCCTGAGGGGCGACGTCCACGTCGAATTCGATTTCCCGGACTCGCTATGGCCGGTCGAGGTCGATCCCGGGGAGCTCGAGCTGGTCATCCTCAACCTCGCCGTCAACGCCCGCGACGCCATGCCCAACGGCGGGACGATCGTCGTGCGCGGGGAAAATCTGGCCAGTCTGAACGACGATCAGATTTCGGGCGACTATGTCCGCCTGTCCGTCGTCGACACCGGTGTCGGAATGGCTCCGGAGATCCTGTCCCGCGTATTCGAGCCGTTCTTCACGACCAAGGACGTCGGCAAGGGTTCGGGGCTCGGGCTCGCGCAGGTCCATGGATTCGCCACGCAGTCACGGGGCACGGTCCGAATCCAATCGGAGGTCGGCCGCGGCACCAGCATCGAACTGTACCTGCCGCGATCGTTCGACGTTCCTTCGAAAGAGCGGCATCTCATCGACCTCACTCGCATACGGCCGAAGAAGAACAATCATGGCCGCATCCTCCTGGTCGAAGACGACGACGAGGTCGCTGCTCTGGTCGGCGAGATGCTCGGCCAGCTCGGTTACGAAGTCACGCGCGCCGCGAGCGCCGCGGCGGCGCTCGGCGCCTTGGCCGATGGTCGCTCCGTCGACCTGATCTTTTCGGACATCATGATGCCTGGCGGCATGAACGGGGTCGAGCTCGCACGGGAAATCAAGAAGCGGCGAAGTGACATCCCGGTGCTGCTGACCAGCGGATACGCCGAAGCCTCGGTCCATGAAGCGCAGAGGGCGGGTATCCAGATCCTGGCGAAACCTTACCACATCGACGAGCTGGCCGCGGCGCTGAGCACGGCAAAGTCGAATCTTCGGCTCAATACAGAGTCCCAGCGCTCTGGTTCCTGGTGACGCTAGCCCTGATCGGGCTGTGTTCCGCCGGGCTGCGGAAGTCTACCGGAAATATCCCAGCACGAGATCGACGTCGGCGCTGCGGGCCGCCGCGCCGGTCAGCTCGGCGTCGATGACGCGGCGACAGGCTTCGATCGCGGCATGGTCGCCGAGATCATTGGCGGCTTCCAGCACGAGCCAGGCCGCGTCCACCGAGGCCTTGTCCGGTGCTCCGCCGCCGAGATCGGTGGTGGCGGCGCTGTTGAGGTTCTTTTTGCGAACGGCGGTGCCGAATTGAGGCAACATTGCAGATACTCCCTGTCCTTAATGTGTACCTGTCAGTGAACTTGGAGCTCGGGCTGACGGCCCGCATCGGCACCCGTGCCGGTCTTGCGCGACTGATAGAACTTCAAGATGCTGCGCGAGGTCTCGATCTTGAGCCGGCCGTATTCGCGCTCGTTGTCCTGGAGCTCGCGCGCCGTGATCAGATGATCCTTGGCGCCGAGGAAGAGCAGTGACATCGTCGTATCCCAGGAGAAGTCGAGCGCCTTGCACAAGACCAGGATCATCTCGCGATTGCGGTCCATCAGCGCGCGCTCGATCACGTCGACCGGCAGCGACGAGAGCAGCGACAGGCCGATCTGTACCTCGTCGAAGCGGTGCTGGCGGGCATAGTTCGAAATCGAATCCTGGTTGAGATTGCCTTGACGGTATTGCGTCGTCACCACGCGCTTGGCGACGAAATAAGTGCGCGAGGACGGACCGAATTTGGACTGGAGATCGCCGGTGACCTCGGTCACCGAGCTCTGGATCTGCGCCATCATCTCGGGCCGCTCGGTCTCGAGGCGGCGGCGGACGTCTTCCGAGGCCTTCGAGATCAGCTGCTGGAAGATGTGGCGCGGCACGTCCTTGCGCAGGCCGAGCTGCTCGGCGAGAATCGAATCGCCCTCGGCGCGGCGGACCATGTGCAACAGGCCCGAGCCGGAGAAGCGCGCGCCCTCGTTCTTCGCGACCGACGTCACGACCTCCTGGTTGCCGCGCTTGACCAGCACGTCGGTCACGGCCTCTCCGATCGACTTGCGCTGGGCGATCGCGAGCAGATGCGACTGGCCCTTGGTCATGGCGCTCTCGACCAGCATCCTGTCGTCGATGCGATTGGAGTCGCGCAGCACGGGACCGGCGACCGCGATCTCGTCGTCGAGGGCGAGCTTCTCGATCACGTTCAAGGGCGCGTGATCGCACGCCGACATCAGCTCCGAAAGCTGCGTTCGCGCGGCGACCTCGATCTCCTCGGCGAGCCGGCCGATCACCTCGCCGAACGTGCTGATCTCGTCGTCGCTGTAGCGGCCGGTGATCAGAATGTCGGTCGCGTGCCACAACGCCTTCACCCGGCTTTCGTCGGTGCCGCGCGCGATCGCGTCGTCCAGATCCTGCAGAAGCGATTTCGCCCCGTCCATCTCGATCACCCCAGTTCTTGGTCGTCTCTTGCGAACCGTTGCGCCGCAATTGACGCGACGCCGAATTCCTCTGGGAACCGACGCTAGAGATGAAACGCGAGAATTCGGTAAAATCGGCAAATCAGTTTTGCCGGGCAAAATTCATTCAAATGCGAGGGAATGGGTTAAGGGGCGGAGAAGGAAGACGGTGCGCTCCCTCTCCCGCTTGCGGGAGAGGGTTGGGGAGAGGGTGTCTCCGCAACGGGACACTCCCCTAGAGGAGAGAGCCCTCACCCGCGCCTTCGGCGCGACCTCTCCCGCAAGCGGGAGAGGTGAGCAAGCCCGCGGCTCGGTCCGAGCAGACCAAAAGCGCCCTCACGGGTTCTGCGGCGTCAGCACCAGCGGCGGCTTTGGCCTCGGCTTGGCCGGCGGCGGGCCCGGGGCGGGCTTGACGTCGATGGCCGGCGGCAGCGGCGCGAGCTGCTGGCTGGCGAGCGGCGGGCTTGGCGCAGCCGGAGCCGCCTGCGGGGCCTTCGGCATCGGCGCGACCTTTGGCTTTGCGAGCGGGCGGCGCGGATCCTGGCCGGGCAGCGGCACATTGGCGGGCGCCTGCTCGGGCGCCCCATCCGGAGACACCAGCGTCGGCAGCGCCGCGGTCGCCGGCGGCGGCTCGCCGCGCTCGATCGCGTCCAACCGGCGCGTCTCGCGGTCGATCGTGCGCACCGCAAGCCAGGAGGACAGCGGCGCAAGATCGATCGTGCGGTTGAGCTTGTCGGGGGAGCCGGCGGCGAACAGCTGAATCTCCGGCGGGGCGCCGGAGAGGCCGGTCATGATCGGCGTCAGGCTGGCGCGGATGTCGGCCTGGTCGGCGGGAATGTCGTAGCCGCCGGACACGATGGCGCGGGCGTTCTTCGCCTCCAGCGGCGTCGCGCCGACGCGCAAGCGTCCGTCGCGGATCGTGAACGGAATCTGCGCCGACGCCACCGCGATCGGTGCGGCGGCCAGCGCGGGCTCGACCAGCTGCCGCAAGCGGTTGTCGTCGGCGACCTGGCCGCCGTCGCTGGCGCGGATCGCGATCTCGAAGGCGCGCGGATTGAGACCGCCGATTTCCGCGGCCTCCAGCGTCACCGTGCCGTTGCCGGCGAGCGCGCCGGTAAGCGCTGCGACGCTGCGGCCCTGGCTGGTCAGTGCCATCTGCACCGAGGCGCGTCCCTTCGGCAGCGCGAGGTTGCGGTAGCGCAGCGCCGCCGCATCGACATTGGCGAGCTCGATGCGCGCATTCAGAGCGAGGCCATTGGCACTGTTGCGCGCGTCGAAGCTTGCCGACATCTCGCCGCCACCGAGCGCGCCCTTGAGCCCATCGAGCGCGAGCGATTGGCCGTCGCTGCGGATCGTGCCGCCGAACGGACGCAGCTCGATGCCGCCGGGCAACATCCCGCGCAACGCCTGAAAGGCGATCCGGCCCCGCCAGCCGGTGATGAGGCCGGCGCTGAGGGGGTCGCTCGCCTCACGCCCGGCTGCGCCGATCGCCATCGCAAGCGCCGGCGCAAGATCGAGCGTATCGAGACCGACCTCGCCGTCGACGCTCTTGTCGGGATGCAGCATCACGGCCAGATGGCCGCGCAGATGCGCGCCGGCCGCATTGCCGTCGAGATCGTCGAAGGTCAGCCGGTTACCCGTCAGCGTAAGGCGCGTTGACAGGCTGACGTTCTGCGCCGATTTGTCGGTCCGGCTGGTCCCGAGCAGCGGCGCCAGATTGACGTTGCGCACGCGCAAGTTCACGCTTCCCTTCGGCTCCGACAATTCGACGCTGCCCTGCGCGTCGGCATCCAGTCCGCCGCCGCTGAGCTTTGCGTTCAGTTGCAGCGGCCGCCGCCAGGCGCCGGTCAGCTTGCCCTCGAACTGCGAAGCGCCCTCGCCTGCGGCCACCACGCGGTCGAGCCCGAGCAGCGCCAGCAGCGCGCCGGCCTGCGGCATCGACACCTTCGAGTCCAGCGTGAAGTCGCTGCTGCGCAGACGCTCGAGGTCGATGCCGCCGATCGCGGAAGCCGGCGTCTGCGCGGCCAGCGTCGCGGTCGCCTTGAGCTGCGGCGCGTCGAGCTCGAGCACGGCGCGGGCGTTGCTGCGATCGGCATGCTCGGCGTTCTTGTCGAGGCTGAGATCGAGCTTGAGGCGGGTCGCGCCTGATGCGGCCGGGATGGCATCGAAGCGCGCGCGCAGCGCGGGCGCAAACGGCTCGATCAGCGCGGTGAGCTCGCGCAGCGAATTGGCCGAGGATTGCAGCGCGAGCTTGCCGGTGACTTTGGCGCGGTCGAAGCTGCCGCTCGCCACGGTGGTCACGCCGCTCGCCTGGCCGAAGCGCAGCTGCTCCAGCGACAGCGAGGCGGGGCCGTAAGCAAGCTTGGCAGCGAACGGACGCAGCTCCTGGCCGGCTGAGATCGCGCGGCCGATATCGAGCGAGAGCTTCGCTTCCTCCGGCCATTCGCCCTGCGGTCCCGCGAGCGCGCGCACGAAGCTTGCGGCGGAGTCGAGGTCGAGCCGGTCGGCCCTGAGGTCGGCGTCGATCCGCGAGCCCTTGCTCGCGCCTGATTGCACGAAGGCGATGCGGCCTTCCACGGTGCCGCCTTCGATGTCGGCCTTCACCCGGTCGATGGCGAGATGGTTGGCGGCGATCGTGACCTCGCCGGCAAGGCGCAGCGGCCGCGTGCTGCGACGGTTGATCTCGCTGCGGCCCTGGAGCCAGGCCACCAGCGTGTCGGGATCGGAGGACTCGACCGAGAGACGGCCGCTGAAGCTGTCGGCACCGGGCGTCGCGCCGTTGAGCGAGAGCTGCGTCATGCCGGGCGCGCGCAGCTCGAGCCGCTGGAAGGTCCAGGACCGTCCGTCGGTCTGGAGCTCGGCCGTGATGTTCTGCAGCGGACGGCCGCCGAGCATGATCTGGTCGGTGTTGAACTCGATCTGGGCCGGGATCGGCGCCTGCGGAATGGCGGCGAGCCCCGCGCGCAGCGCCGGCAGGATGCGGAGCGGCTCGGCATCGTCCCTGGCGGCGAGCCTGTCGGCATCGACCTGCCGCGCCGACAGCACCGCGCGCAGTAGCGGCGAGGCGCCGAATTTGAGGTCGCCGACGCCGCCGAGCTTCAGCGCGCTGTCTTCAGGGCCGAAGCTCGCGTCGATCTGCTCGAACTTCGCGCCGGCCGGATCGGCCTTGAGCCTGGTGGTGAGCTTCCAAGGGGTCGGCCCGGCCTCGCCGGCCTTCTTGGCCGCCGGCACGGCCAGCGTCAGCGCGCCCTCGAATTTCGGCAGGCGGTTGTCGAAGGCGAGCACGCCTTCGAGATCGGCGAGGATGGCGCGCTCGCCGGGATCGATGTTGAGGTGGAGGCGGGTGGCGTTGCCGTCGGCGCTCGGGCCGGACGAGACGCGGAACGGATAGCGCACCCCATTTGCGGTGAAGCGGCCGTCGCCGCGCACCGAGCCGGCGAGCGAGCGGACGTCGCCGGAGAAGGCGATGTCGTGCAGCTCCAGCGTCGAGCGGCTGGCGGCATCGTGCAGGGCAATGCGGCCGGTGAGATTGAGCCGCTCGATGGCGAGCGAGGCCAGATTGAAGGTGCCGCTCGCGGTGGAGGGCAGATCGACCCGCCCACGCGCATCGAGGCCGAGATCGACCGCCATGCCGCCCACCGAAAGCTCGGTGGCGCGCCATTCGCCGCGCATCAGCGAGCCCAGGCTGAACTCGACGTCGAGCTTGTCGGCGCGCAGGCGGCCGAGATCGTTGTTGCCGCCGAAGGTGACCTGGCGCAGCCGCAGCGTCGGCGTCGGCAACAGCCGCGCGTCGAGCTCGCCCGCGACCCGCACCGGCACGCCGATGATCTTGCCGGCCTCCGCCTCGAACTGGGGCCTGAACTGGTTCCAGTCGACGTAGTAAGGCCCGATCAGCGCGGCCAGCAGCGCAATGATGAAGGCAATCGCCAATCCGAGCAGCGTCGTCTGCACGGGTCTCCCCTCGGCCAAACCGGCACCCGGACCAAACCCTGGCCTTCGTGGACTTCAGGCGTGCCGGAACAGCCCCTTATATAGGGGGAAGTGTGGCGAAGTCACAGCGACTGTTGCGCGCGGAGGTTAACGCCGGTGTGCGACCCTCATGGTGAGGAGGCGCACCAAGCGCCGTCTCGAACCATGCAGGCCCCGCTCTCGCCCGCGGCCATCCTTCGAGACGCCCGCTTCGCGGGCCCTCAGGATGAGGGTAGCGCGTGCAGAACCAGCGCCGAAGCCTCACCAGCTCGCCGGCAGCCGCTTCAGGCCGCGCAGCACGAAGGTCGGCCGCCATTCCGGGTTTTCGACGTCGTCGATGCGCAGGTCCGGCAGCCGCCGCAGCAGCGTGGCGATGGCGATCTCGGCCTCGATGCGCGCCAATTGGGCCCCGAGGCAGAAATGGATGCCGCCGCCGAACGACAGCGGCTTCACGTTCTGGCGGGTGACGTCGAGCCGGTCGGGCCGATCAGGATAGACCGCCGGGTCGCGGTTGGCCGAGCCGAGCAGGCACAGCACGGTCTCGCCCTTGGGGATCCGCTTGCCGCCGAGATCCTCGATCTCCTCCAGCGCGACGCGCCCGGTCATCTGCACCGAGGAATCGTAGCGCAGGAATTCCTCGATCGCGCCCTCCATCAGCTCGGGACGCGCCTTGAGCAGCGCAAGCTGGTCCGGGTTGCGATGGAGCGCGAGCAGGCCGTTGCCGATCAGGTTGACCGTTGTCTCGTGGCCGGCGCCGAACAGCAGGATGATGTTGGCGGTCAGCTCCTCGTTGCTGAGCTTGTTGCCGTCCTCCTCGGCCTGCACCAGCTGGGTGATGAGGTCGTCGGCGGGATTCTTGCGGCGCAGCTCGAACAGCTGCTGGAAATACATCTGCGCCAACAGGTTGCCCTCGTTGCCCTTCTTGATCTCCTCCGGCGTGAGGGGCACGGGGTCGAGCAGCCGCCCGCCGTCGCGCGAGCTGTTGTAGAACACCTCGCGATGCTCCTCGGGGATGCCGAGCATGTCGCAGATGATGGTGACGGGCAGGCGGAAGGCGAAATCCTCGATCAGGTCCATGTGGCCGCGGTCGATCACGGCATCGATCGCCTGGTCGACGATCTCCTGGATGCGCGGCCGCATGTCCTCGACCCGGCGCGCGGTGAAGGCCTTGACGACGAGGCCGCGCAGGCGGGTGTGATCCGGCGGATCGGCCTGCAGCATCCAATGGCTCATGCTGCGGAACACCGGCTCGTCCATGATCTTGTCGCTGTAGCGGCGTTTCGAGCGTTCGACGAAATCCTTGCCGAAGCGCTTGTCGCGCATCACCAGGCTGACGTCGGCATGGCGGCTGGCGACGAACTGGCCGAACGGCGTCACATGGATCGGATCGATCGTGCGCAGCCGGTCGTAATGCGGATAGGGATCGCGGATGAAGTCCGGCGAGAGCGGATTGAACAGCGGCGCGCCGCCGGCGCCTTGCACGTGCTCGTTCATGGTGACCTCAAATCGGTTGCCGCATGACACGAATACGCCGACGCTGCCCTGCTCGCGCGGCGTAACCATCCCCTTGAAATATCAACTCGATACATTGTTGTATCGAGTTTCATTCTGCCCTACCCTGCTCCGATGTCAAGGGTGAGAACCAGGCCGACCAGGGACGATACACGCGACAAATTGTTCGAGGCGGCCGCGCGCGTGTTCGAAGCGGACGGCATCGGCGGCGCCAGCATCGAGGCGATCGCGGCGGCGGCAGGCTTCACCCGCGGCGCGTTCTACTCGAACTTCAAAAGCAAGGACGAGCTGATCATCGCCATGCTCGAGGACCATGTCGAGCAGTCGATCCGGCGCAACATGGACATCCTCGCCCAGCACGACAATCTCGACGATTTCATCGCCGCGCTGAAGGCGATGGACCGCACGCGGCAGGATCCGCTCGGCCGCTCCCCGCTGCTGCATATGGAGATGATCCTGTTCGTCGCGCGC
This sequence comes from Bradyrhizobium frederickii, assembly GCF_004570865.1. GTDB lineage: Bacteria > Pseudomonadota > Alphaproteobacteria > Rhizobiales > Xanthobacteraceae > Bradyrhizobium > Bradyrhizobium frederickii. Next base: position 409,163 of record NZ_SPQS01000003.1, on the reverse strand, counting down.
GCCGAGAAGCGCCGGCCCGAGCTCGCCAAACGCCTGCGCGCGCGCCGCAAGCTGGTCGCCGACATCATCGAAGCGACGTTGAAGAGCAACGGCAAGAACAGCAATCTGAACCCGCCCTGGATGGCCTCGGTCGTGCTGGCGCTGGAAGACGGCTTTCGCCTGCACCGGCTGATCGATCCCGAGACCACGCCGGCCGACAGCTTTTTGCGCGCGATCACCGATCTCAGGCGCCGGACGGGACTGGCCTCGCGCCAAGATGCAACTTCGTAAAAGCGCAAGCGAGCTTCAACTCGAATGCGGCTGCGACATATGGTCGGTGCGCCGTCGAAGCTGGTGAGCTGCAGCTCGCCTACTTCTTCTTTGCAGGTCCGAAGTCCGGCTGCCAGGCGGCTTCCTTGCGGCTCGGGGCCGCGGCGATGATCTTGGACTTCTCCTTCTTCGGTTTCTTGGCTTCGCGGTTGCCGCGTTGCTGGCCCTTCGCCATGTCGCTCTCCTTTGCCGGTTCAAGTTGGTCGAATTCATCGGGTTGCAGGACCCGTCCGCGCGGGGTGCAGACCCTGACGTCCATGTAGCCTTCGCGCAGCAGTTTTCGCGCGAGCCGCAGCGCGACCGCCGCGGTGCCGCGGCCCAGATTGGAACTGCCGTATTCGTTGGTCCCACTGACCAGGTACGGCACGCGCATCGCCCTACTCATTAAGGATGGCGGCTCCGCATACGAGAAGAAACGGGGGAACGATCATTCCGAGATGCGAACACGCGACATCGAACGCTCCTGCGAAGCCTTCGGCGGGAGCACACGTGACCCTCAGTCACCGGTCGAAGCCGTCGAGACGTGCGGTGATGACCGCGATCCTACGCCCGTGCCGAAGCGATTGCGAGCGTTTAAATGCCTCGCGACGATAGTGCTGGCTATTGCCGCGCCAAGAGCGCATGCTCGCCACGGCCGGCACCGGTTGGGGCTCCACTTGCGAAAGGCAGGCCTGCATGACCATCCGCTCGCGGCGAGAGACCGTCACGTTCAGGCATCCGTTCCGCATGCGCGGCATCGACCGCCTCTTGCCGGCCGGCGCCTACGAGGTCGTCACCGACGAGGAGACGATCGAGGGCCTGACCTTCGCCGCCTATCGCCGCGTTGCCACGATGATCACCGTGCCGGCCGAAGGCGCCGGCGGCATGATGGAGATGCTGTCGATCGGTTCGGTCGATCTCGCGAACGCGCAAGCCGCAGACGCGAGCATCGCCAATGACTGATCATCCCGTTGATCTCGACAAGCACCGCGGCATGGCCGCACAGAAGGCCACCGACCTGCGCCGCGCGCTGGCCGAGGTCGAGGCCAACACCAGAGAGCTGCGCGAGCGCGAGGCCGATCTCGAGCACCGCATGATGACGGTGCCCGCCGCGTCCTGGCCGGAGGCCGCGGTGAAGGCGCGTCATTTGCTCAACCTCTATGCCGCGAGCCTGCCCGCCGAGGACACGCGTCACCGCGCGCTGGTGGCGGCGCTGCTCGACGATTTCGCCCGGCTGTCGGGGGAGAATTGAAGCGAACGACCGCCGCTTGAATTCTCAACACGTGCCGCGCGCGACGGAACGCAGGCGGCCGGTCGCCGCGCTGATTTGAGAGGTGCGATCGCGCCTGGCAATCACGCAACGGAGCAAGCCATGACATTGACCAGCGGCCGCTTTATCAGCCACGAATACGACCGGATGATCGTCCGGTTCTCGATGCATGACGGCACCAGGGAGATTCCTTGCGCCGTCTCGACCTCCGCGATGGACGATCTCGAGCGCGGCCCGCAAGTCAAGCCCGAGCAGCGGGAGGCTCAGTTCACCCGCCTGCGGGACCGCATCGAAGCACGCGCGGCGAGCAAATATCGCGCGACGGAGTTCGAAGGCACGCCGCCGGGCATCGTGCTGCGCGGCATCGATTTCAGGCCTTAGGGAAAGCTCTCTCTACTCCGCCCGAGCCTTGATCTCCGGCAAAGGCGGCTTGCGTTCGAAGGGCTTCTTTTTCGGCGGCGCGGGCAGCAACCCCTCTCTGATCGCTTGTTTCCGGGCCAGCTTGCGGGCGCGACGAATAGCTTCGGATTTCTCGCGAGTCTTTCGCTCGGACGGCTTTTCATACGAGCGCCGCTGCTTCATTTCGCGAAAGACGCCCTCGCGCTGCATCTTCTTCTTGAGAACGCGGAGTGCCTGCTCGACGTTGTTGTCTCTGACGAGTACGTGCAATTGATCCTCCCGACCGGGGGCTGCGAATGGCGACACGTCCTGCAGGCAGCCAATTGCGCAGGAGCTTCATTGCGAATTGTGAGGAAGCAGCCGCGACCTTGGTCGCGGCTTCAGACACAGGTCTGCTTGTCACGGCGATACAGACACCGTGACCATTGTCGTGCAGCGCTGTCAATCGCTAACGTCCTGCTCGCAGATCGACAGACCCACGCAAAGCGCCTCGATCGGAACAGAGGAATTGCCTCGTTCGAAAACAAAATGGCCTGGCTCCTTGCAAAATCCTGGAAATCATATATATTGATGTTGTTCGATTAGCCGCTGTGCCTTGTTGAATGCGCCCGCGGGCTCCTTTTCCAAAGACATCGACGAAGTTGAAGATGACCGCGTGATTGTCGCGCGGAATGCGCTTGCGCGCTTTGGAGAAGAAGATGACGACAGGTACGGTCAAGTGGTTCAATGGCCAAAAGGGCTTCGGTTTCATTCAGCCGAACGACGGCGGCAACGATGTGTTCGTTCACATCAGCGCCGTTGAACGGGCTGGTCTTGCAGGTCTCGGAGAGGGCCAGCAGGTCAATTTCGAGGCCAAGACCGACAAGGTGCGAGGCAAGGTCAGCGCTGAGAATCTCTCGCTGGCTTGATATCGTGGCGCCGTTTCACGGATGTACTGAAACGGTCGCCCTACCCGCTCAATCCCAGGATTGAGCGGGTTTAGTCGTTTGCGGAGCCGGGTGGACGATGAGCACCAAGAAACCGGCAGAGCCGTCACCCGCGAGCGTCGCGCGGTCCGATCGCCGCCGCTTGGCCGCTGAAGACGGAGCGCGGGCAATGGTCGACGCCGAACGGCAGGCCATCGAAGTTCGCAAGAACATGGCGCGGCTCCGAGCTGCGCGCGAGGCCAAGGAAGCGGCTGACGAAGCTGTGCGGCTGGCTTTGCCGGCGCCGGCGCTCAAGAAGCGTTCGAAGAAGCCGACACGATAATCGTCTTCAAGCCGCCGTCGCATTGAGAGGGCCGATCACATGCCGGAGAGTGCAGATCGTGCCTAGAGTGAAGCCAGACCACGGAACCATCACCTTCTTTCTCGCGTCCGGCGCAAATCGGCAGATGTGCCAGCTTGCCACGACATTCAACACGCAGAAGCAGGCCTTCAGCTATCTGCAGAAGCATCGAACTGAGTTCGAGCGGATTGCGCGGGCACAGCTTGCTTCGGGCGAGCTCGAAGACGGGATCGTCGTGCTTTCCATGCTTTAGCCAGAGCGTTGCGACGTATGGCGCTTCTCGAAGGAGAAGTGCGACGTCTAAGGCGTCTTCTCGGGCCGGTTTCGTCGTTCAGCCTCCCTCGCCAACCGCTCGGCCTTCAGTCGTTCCCGATTTGCCTGGAAAGCCTCTTCAGCCTTCTCGTAATCGGTCGCCGGCTTCGCCGCGGCCTGTTTGAAGTGGCTGTTCGCCTCGTTCGCTGCACGCGATGGGGGATGCCGTTTCATCTGTCGTCCTCATGTCTCCGGCAGCTCGAAGTCCTCCGGTGTCGGGGCCTCCTGGTGCTCGCCCTTATTCCTGGATCGGCTTGCTGCGTTTGGCTAGATCAATTCGCACGCGCCACGCGGTCGATCTTATTCCCAGCCATCTCGGGCGCGCAGCTTCTGTCGATCCTGGGCCTTTCGTCCTGAAGCGCCATCCATGCCGGTGATGGGCTCCGGCAGGTATCACTCAACCAAACCGCCGATCTGCCGATGCGTTCCTAATTGCCGAGAATATCGCGGGAAAGCAATCAATTATGCTGAGCGCCTGACCGCGCCGGCACCGGCCTGCGCGACATCGAGCCTCCCCAGCATCGACTTCGCCTGCTCGGCGCAGTGCTCGATCAGCCAGCGCTCGAAGGCGACGGGCGGAAGCGCGGGGGCGTAGAGGAAGCCTTGCACGACGTCGCAGCCGAGTTCGGCCAGCGTCTTGCGCTGGCCCTCGGTCTCGACGCCCTCGGCGACCACGGTCATGCCGAGGCCCTGGCCGACGCGCACCACGGCCGTGGCGATCGCGAGCGCGCCCGCGTCGCGCTCGATGTCGCGCATGAAGCTGCGGTCGATCTTGAGTTCGCGGATCGGCAGGTGCGCAAGGCGGCTGAGGCTGGAATATCCGGTGCCGAAATCGTCCACCGAGAGCCCGACGCCGAGCTCCCGGATCGCGTTCATCGTCTCCAGCGCTGCGACGCTGTCCTGCATGAACGCGCCCTCGGTGATCTCCAGCATCAGGGCGTCCGCCGGCAGGTCGTGGTCGGCGAGGATGTCCTTGAGCCGCGCGGCGAGCGTGACGTTGCGGAAATTGATCGGCGACAGGTTCACCGACACGCAGGGAATCTTGAGGCCGGCACGGCGCCAGCTCGCCATCTGCCGGCAGGCCTCGCGCACCGACCACAGGCCGATCTGCTCGATCAGGCCGCACTCCTCGGCGAGCGGAATGAACTTTGCCGGAGAGACGTCGCCGAGCACGGCATCGTGCCAGCGCGACAGCGCCTCGACACCGTGAATCGCGCCGTCGCAGCTACGGATCTGCGGCTGGTAGCTAAGGCTCAGCGCGCCTTCCGCGATGGCGCGGCGGAGCGCTGCGATCAGCGCCAGGCGCTGCTCGGTGAGTCCGTTCATCTCGGCACTGAAGATGCGATAGGTCGAGCGCCCGGCCTGCTTGGCCATGTACATGGCGGCGTCGGCCTGCTGCATCAGCGTGTCGATGTCGGTGGCATGGTCGGGATAGAGGCTGATGCCGATGCTGGCCGACATCGGCATCAGCTTCGATCCGAGCCTCAAGGGGGCAGCCAGCGCCTCCGTGATGTCGGCCGCGAGGCGCGCGGCGCTCTCGGCATTGCGCTGCGGCAGCAAGATGACGAATTCGTCGCCGCCGAGCCGTCCCAGCATGTCCTCGGGGCCGATCTGCTCGTGCAGACGCTGGGCGAGCTGGACCAGGAGCTCGTCGCCGGCGGCGTGACCGAGCGTGTCGTTGACGTCCTTGAAATGATCGACATCGAGGAAGGCCAGCGCGATATGACTGCCGGTCGGGCAGGCATCGATCGCCGTGGTGATCAGGTGCCGCAACTGCGCGCGGTTCGGCAGGCCGGTGAGGATGTCGTGATAGGCGAGCCGCGCGATCTCGGCGCGGGCCTCCTTGCGTTCGATCGCGAAGGCGCCGAGATTGACGCAGGCCTCGACGATGCGCCGGTGCCAGTTGCTCGGCGCGCGGGGCTCGCGGTAATAAAAGGCGAAGGTCGCGATGACGCGGCCGTCCTTGGCCTTGACCGGGGTCGACCAGCAGGCGCGCAGGCCGATCGCGAGCGGCATCGCCTTGTAGGGCTGCCAGCGGGCATCGGTCTCGAGGTCGGTCGCCAGCACCGGCTCGCCGTAGAAGGCGGCAGTGCCGCAGGAGCCGACATTCGGCCCGATCGCAATGCCGTCCAATGCGCGGGAATAGTCCTCGGGCAAGCTCGGACCTCCGAGCGGGTGGATCAGGCCGGCCGCATCGACGTGGAGCAGCGAACAGACGACGTCGGGCGCGATCTCCTCGACGCGGCGGCAGAGCCTGTCGGCGATGTCGGTAATCGGGACCTCGTCCGCGAGCGAGGCCATGATGAGCTGCTGCAGCGAGCGCAATTGCCTGGTCTCGGTGATGTCCTCGAGCAGCGCGAAGATGTGCTTGACCCGCCCCTTGTTGTCCCGAAAGGCGTCGATCCGGGCGCAGACCCAGATCTCCTCGCCGTCCTTGTCGTAGGTGAGCACTTCGGCTTCGCCGCGGCGACCGCCGCGCATCAGACGCTCGACCAGCTTCGCGATCGCCTTGCGGTCGGTGTGGCAGCCGGCGATGAGCTCGCCTGCGCGGCGGCCCTCGGCCTCACCGCTGGTGTAGCCGAACAGCGTCGTGAAGGCCGAGTTGACGTAGACGATGTTCAGCTCGGTGTCGGCGATGATCACCGCCCGGTTGGTCTGATCGGAGACGGCGTGGAGAAGCCCGATCCTGACGCGGCGCTCGGCATCCGCGGTGACGTCGCGCGCGAACACGACGCGATGGGTCGCGCCGTCATGCGCAACGGACGATAGCGATATGGCCGCACGGATCCGGCTGCCGTCCTGCCGCACGAGGCTGATCTCGTCGCGGAATTCCGCGGCCGGATCGGCCAGAAGGCAATTGAGGGTGAGAATTTCGGCATCGCGGCCGAGCACGTCCGCGCGCGCGAGCTTCCAGATCCGCTCCGCACTGGCGTTGAAATGCGTGATGCGGTGCGCATCATCGACAATGACGACGCCATCGTCGGCGCGTTCCAGTGCAGCCAACAGCACGTCCGGAGTTTCGGTCGCGGGATTATCGGGGGCAGACATCGGGACCCGGGAGCATCGGGAAGAAACGGCAATCTGCCCGAAGCTACGCTCCGATGGTGTCCAAGACGTTTTTGTAATCCCCCTCGCATCTGCCAAGCCGCGACATGCTTAACATTGGGCAAAAGAGGCGCAGGTAATTCAGTGTGTCCCCGCAACTCACTCCGCGGTTCTGCTCTGCGGATTGTGCAGCCGGCCGGCAACGGCCCGAACTTTTCCCGGCGATGCCCGCCAGATCGCGAGCGCCGACAATCCGCTCACGATCATCGCGATCCCGAAGGCGAGCGTGTAGTCGCCGGTGCGATCATAGAGCACGCCGGTCAGCCACGGTCCGGCCGCACCGCCCGCGAGCGCGGCGAGCATGATGGTGCCGAAGATGCTGCCCTGGTGCCTGCCCTGGAAAATCTCGAACACGACCGCACCCATGATCGAGGTGAGGCCGTAGCCGAGCGCGCCTTGCGCGAACACCATGAGATAGACGAGCCAGAGCGAGGGTTGATACTTCAAGCCGATCAGGGCGGCGAAGCAGATCACGAAGCCCGCGCAGCTGATCGCCCAGACCCACTCCCGTCCGATGCGGTCGGAGACATGGCCCAGCACGATCTGGCCGGGAATGCCGAGCAGGCTGACGATGCCGAGCGCCCACACCGCGACGGAAGGGCTGAAGCCGATGTCGAGCAGGAACTTGGTCTGATGCACCTGCACCGCGTACCAGATGTACAGGCCGGAGAAATAGCCGAGCGCGATCCACCAGAAGCGCGTGGTCGCGACGGCGCGCTTCAGCGTCCAGTCGGTATTGACCCAGACCGGATCGACGATGTTGGAGACCGGTTGGGCACCGCCGGCCGCCGGGGCGGCATCGCCGTCCGGTTCGAGGCCGATGTCCTGCGGGCGCTTGTGCAGCAGCAGGTTCACCGGCGCCAGCACGATCAGGACGAGCAGGCCCATCGCGGTGCAGGCGGTGCGCCAGCCGGTCGCTTCGATCATGTGCTGCACCCATGGCAGCAGCGTCACCGAGCCGATGCCGACGCCGGCGAAAGCGATGCCGATGGCGAAGCCGCGCTTGCGGATGAACCAGTTCGGCAGGAACAGCGACTGGCCGGAATAGCCGAGACACACCGAGCCGGCACCGACCATGACGCCGATGGTGACATAGAGATGCCAGGGCGCGCTGGTGAGCGGCGCAAGCAGCAAGCCGCCGCCCATCAGCACCACCCCGAGCTCCATCACCGCGCGCGGGCCGGCGCGGTCCATCAGGCGGCCGATCAGCGGGCTGACCACGCCTGACACCACGAAGCCGAACGAGAACGCGCCGGCGGTAACGCCACGCTCCCAGCCGAACTCGGAGATGATGGGCGGAAAGAACAGCGAAAAGGCGGTACGCGCGTTGACGCCGATGGCCATGGTGACGAAGGTCACGGCGACCACGACCCAGCCGTAGAAGAACGGAAGCCGCATGATGTGCTTGTTTCATCCCTGGACGATCCTTCCGACCATCCGGGGATGCCTGGGTCAAGCGCTTTTCGTGCATGCCCGTCGCGCCGCGCGCTCAGGCGGCGTCGCGCCGTGACCGTTTGACGGGGGCGTCGAACAGAATCCGCTCGATCGGGTGCGGGCGGCCGAACAGATAGCCTTGGGCGAAATTGACGCCGAGCGCTTTCAGCCGCTCGTACTCCTCGCGGGTCTCGACGCCTTCGGCCGTCACCGACATGTCGAGCCCGCGCGCCAGCGTCACAATCGCGGAGATGATGGCGGAGTTGCGCGGCTGGTGCGTGAGATTGCGGATGAACGACTTGTCGATCTTGATCTTGTCGAACGGGAACGCGGTCAGATAGCTGAGCGAGGAATAGCCGGTGCCGAAATCGTCGAGCGCGAGCTCGATGCCGAGATGCTTGAGCCGCTCCATGAAGGCGTGGTTCTCGCTGCCGCGCTCCAGCAGGACGGATTCGGTGATCTCGATCTCGAGCCGGTGGGGCGGCAGGCCGGAATCCGCGAGCGCCGCGCCGATCATCTCGAACAGCTCGGCTTCCTTGAACTGGATCGGCGACAGGTTGACGGCGACCGCGAGATCGGAGGGCCAGCCGGCCGCATCCGCGCAAGCGCGCCGCAGCACGAATTCGCCGAGCGGCACGATCAGCCCAGTCTCCTCCGCAAGCAGGATGAACTGGTCCGGCGGGATCAGGCCGCGCGTCGGATGCCGCCAGCGCACCAACGCCTCGAAGCCGCGCCGCGCCCCGCTGAGGGCGTCGACGAACGGCTGGTAATGCACCTCCAGCTGGCACTGCGCGATGGCATCGCGCAGATCCCCCTCCAGCGTGTTGCGGGCCTCCAGCTCGGCCGACATTGCCTCGTCGTAGATGGTGAAGCAGTTGCGGCCCGCCGATTTCGAGCGATAGAGCGCAAGGTCCGCCTTCTTCAGCAATTGCTCCTGATCGCTGCCGTGATCCGGCGCGATGGCGATGCCGATGCTGGTGCCGATCTCGACGCGGTGGCCGGGCAGGAGGAACGGTTCGGTCAACAGCTTGGCGATCCGCGCCGCCAGCTCGGTCGAGCAGGCACGCTGATCCGCGCCGGCCTCCTGGATGACGGCGAACTCGTCGCCGCCGAGCCGTGCCAGCACGTCGGTGGCGCGCACCGCGGATTTCAGCCGTTGTGCCACCTGGCGCAGCAGCGCATCGCCGGCCCCGTGACCGAGGGAATCGTTGACGTTCTTGAAGCGGTCGAGGTCGAGCATCAGGATCGAGAACGGCAGCCCCCGCACACCCAGCTGGTTGTTCATCTCGTCGAGCCGGCTGAGGAAGAAGGCGCGGTTCGGCAGTCCGGTCAGGACGTCGGTTTGGGCGAGCTCGAGCACCCGCCGATTGGCCAGTGACAGCCGCCGCGAATTGCGGCTCGCCAGCATGAGATAGGTCGACAGCGACAGCGTGAGCAGCATGCCGACGATCAGCACCGCGCCGGCGCGATCGTAAGTCGACTCCAGCGGACCGCCGGCGGTGGGAACGGCCCGCACCTGCCAATCGGTATCGCCGATCTTGAGGCTGCCCGACCAGTGCAGCGCCCGGGCGACGTCCCGCATCGACTGCGGCGCCCTGGCCGCCGACGAATAGTCCGGCAGCATCTGCTCCAGGCTGACGATCTGCCCCGTGAAGGGCGGATAGACGTTGATGCTGACCGCGGGGCTTGCTCCGGTGGTGACGCGAATGACCTGAATCAGCAGCGGCAGGTCGAAGATTCCGATCACGAAGCCGGCGAGATTGCGACGCCGGTCCGCGACCGTCTCGCGCGATGTCCCCTTGGCGTAAACGGGAACGGCAACGAGGACGTCGGGCAGCCGGCCTCCCTCCCTCGGTTCAAACAGGCGCGTGCGGATGGCTGCGACGTTGTCGTGGTCGCGCGCGCGTTCCAGAACCGCGCGGCGCTCCGGAACGGTGGCGTAGTCCATGCCGTAGACCGACGAGGTCTTGGGCTGGGTCGAATAGAACACCGGAAAATATTCATCGCTCTGCGGCGCCGTCGCAAAGCTCTCGCCCTGAAGCGACTTGATGTGATAGCCGGAGACGCCGTCCGTACTCGCCGCGGCCTCGTAGTCGGAGCGCTCCTTGCGGCTGACGCGCGGCAGCCAGGCAACGCGCAGCATGCCGGGATGGCGTTCGAACAGGCGGGTACTGAAGGTCTCGAACTCGCTGCGGGTGACTTCGTCGTTGGTCGATTCGAACAGCGTGCGCAGCGCGAGGAGCCTCGATATGTATTCGCCCATGCCGTTCTGCATGACGATGGCTTCGGTCTCGGCCGCGTTCTCGAACTCGATCCTGTTGACGCGATCTTCCCACCGCGCCACGGCGGCCGCGCCCACGACCGAGAACAGAAGACCGACGCCGACCGCGACGAGCGCGGGGCGATACAGCCCGAGCAGCGGCGCCGCGCGCCACCATCCGGTCATACGCCCCCGATCCTGATCGTGCTGATCGCGATCGCCCATCTCTAAAGCCGCCGTCCCCTGGCCCGCAACAAACCGAACCTCTGGTTGAGGCATCGATCCGGCTATCGGAACAAGACGGCGGTTAAGAACTGCACAATTTCGGAACCGGATCGTTCCGCAATGCACGGATTAGTTAATGAAGTGCGCGAACGATCCGGCATAGTGGAAACAAGTTGCCGATTTTGCCCGGAGTACTACGGATCGTCGACACCGTGCCGCTTAGCGAGCTATTCAGGCTCGCAGGGATATGTTGCGGAAGGTTTCCCAACTATCCGGCAAGACCTTTCCGATGTATCGATTTCGATCGACGAGATCCGTCATCCTGACCTGCGTGCTCCTGGCGGCGACCGCGCTCGCGGCCGGGGCCGAGGAGGCCGGCGTCAGCGAGGATGCGATCCTGTTCGGCCAGGCCGCCGCGCTGGAAGGTCCCTCCTCCGCGCTCGGACAGCGCATGCGGCAAGGCATCGTCGCAGCATTCACCGAGATCAACGCCAGGGGCGGCGTGCACGGCCGCAAGCTCCAGCTCATCAGCCGCAACGACGGCTACGATCCCGATCGTTCGGCGGCCCAGACGCTGCAGCTGATCGAGGACGACAAGGTGTTCGCGCTGATCGGCGCGGTGGGCACGCCGACCGCGATGGCGACAATTCCGATCACCAGCGCCAGGAACGTTCCCTTCATCGGCCCGTTCAGCGGTGCCGAATTCCTGCGCGACCTCGAGCTCACGAACGTCGTCAACATCCGCGCGAGCTACAGTGCGGAGGCCGAAGCGTGGATCAAGCACCTCACCGAGGATCGCCACTTCACCCGCATCGGCATTTTCTACCAGGACGATTCCTTCGGCCGCGACGGTCTGAGGGGTGTGAAACGCGCGCTCGCCAGGCGAGGCCTCGAGCTCGCCGCCGAAGGCACCTTCGAGCGCAACACCCGCGCGGTCAAGGCCGCCTGGCGAACGATCAAGCGGGCCGAACCCGAGGCCATCGTGATGGTCGGGACCTATGGTCCCTGCGCGGAATTCATCAAGCTCGCACACCGCAGCGGCTTCTATCCGACCTTCGTCAACATCTCCTTCGTCGGCGCCGTCGCACTCGCCAGCGAGCTCGGCCCCGAGGGCGAAGGCGTCATCGTCTCGCAGGTCGTGCCGTCTCCATGGGATCGCTCGCTCAAGCTCGTCGCCGACTACCAGGCGGCGCAGAAGGCGGTCGATCCGACGCAGACACCGGACTTCGTATCGCTGGAAGGCTACCTCTCCGGCCGCCTCGCGGCCGCAGCGCTGGAAAAGGCCGGACCGGACCCGACCCGCGCAAGCCTGCTGCGCGCCATCAACGATATCGGCCGCTTCGACATCAGCGGCAGCACCGTCAACGTCGGCATCCGCATGATCGACGCGCCGCCGAAAGTGTTCCTGACGGTGATCCAGAAGGATGGAACGTTCAAGCCGGTGGACCGGCTGTAGGGCCCTTCATGGCCGCCGCGTCCAGCGCTCGGCGTTGACCGCGCCCGGCGGGACCTCGCCCTTCACGATCGCTCCGACCTGCCGCACGGTTTCCAGCGACTGATATTCGATCGCCTGCGGCGTCAGCCCGCCGACATGGGGTGTGGCGATCACGTTCGGCAGCTTCGCCAGCTCGGGTGTCGGCATCTGGTCCGGCGCGCGGCCGACATCGATCGCCGCACCGGCGATGCGGTTCTCGCGCAACGCCCGCGCCAGCGCCGGTTCATCGACGAGATTGCCGCGCGAGAGGTTGATGAAGACGGCATGCCTCTGCATGCGCGTCAGCGCCGCCTCGCCGATCAGATTCTCGGTCTGCTCGTTGGCGATCGCAAGGCAGACGACATAGTCCGATGCCGCGAGCAGCTCGTCGAGGCCGACCTGCCGGATCGCGGCATCGCTGACATCGGCGAAAGGATCGGAGACCAGCACCTCCATCCGCAGCGCCTTTGCGATCCCAGCGAGATAGCGCCCGATGCTGCCATAACCGATGATGCCGATCGTGCTGCCGGCGAGCTGGCGGCCCATCCGCGCCTCCGGCTGGCGGCCGGCCTGGTAGTCCGCCGTCGTCCGCGACACGCCGCGGGAGAGATCGACCATGAAGCCGAGCGCGAGCTCGGCGACGGCCTGCACGAAGCCGGGACCGGCGCGGGTGACGAGCACGCCGGCCTTCGAAGCCGCTTCCACGTTGACGTTGCGGATATCGACGGCACAGCGGACGAAGGCGCGCAGACGCGGCAGCTCGGCGAAGATTTCGCCGCGGCCTTCGGTCATGCGATCGGCGACGATGATGTCGGCGTCTTTCGCCGCACGCACGAGGCCGGCGGCGTCAAGGGGTTCGTCGCTTTCGTGCAGAATGACCTCGGCGGCCGCCCGCAGGCCGTTCAAGCTGCGGTCGCCGTAATAGTTGCGCCGCATCTGCGGCGTGTGAGCGAGCAGAACCTTCACGACTGGGACTCCTTCAGCAACCGATGCCCGCGGCAGCGCCGTCGAAATCTGGCACAAGGCCAGCTGCGGCAGGCATCCTGTCACAATTTGCCGCAGCGCGCAGCGTGATCCAGCGCACAGACGGACGCATGGCGGCCCCCTAGAAAAAGTGACATCATCGCGCGTATTGCCGTTGGAGGTGACATGATGCGCCGTCCAGTCTTTTCAAATCTCATAGTTGCATCCGGTTTTCTCGCCCTCGCCCAGTTGATGACGCCGACGGACGCCGCGGCCGAAGCGCGGCTTGCGCTGGTGATCGGCCAGTCCGCCTATCGCACGGTGCCCGAGCTGCCCAACGCCGCCAACGACGCCAAGGGCATGACGGAACTGCTCGGCAATGCCGGCTTCACCGTCACCACGGCGGCCAATCTGGCGCAGAACGAGATGCGCACGGCGATCTCGGATTTCGCCGGCAAGGTCGGCGCCAGCGGCGCCGACACCGTCGCGCTGGTGTTCTATGCCGGCCACGGTCTGCAAATCGACGGCGAGAACTATCTCGTTCCGGTCGACCTCGATCCCAAGCGCGAGGCCGACATTCCGCTCCAGGGCGTGCGCCTCAACGACCTGCTCAACACGCTCGGCGCGCTGCCGACACGCGCGCGCATCTTCATGCTCGATGCCTGCCGCAACAATCCGTTCCCGGCGCTGAGCGGCGCCGGCCACGGCCTTGCGATCGTCGACACCAAGGCCGGCGCGCCCGGCTCCTTCATCTCCTATTCGACGTCCCCGGGCGCCGAGGCCGAGGACGGCAACGGCATCGACAGCCCCTACACCACGGCCGCGCTGACCATCGCCAAGCAGCCCAACCTGCCGATCGAGGAAGTGTTCAAGCGCATCCGCGTCGCGGTCGCGCAGTCGACCGACGGACGGCAGATCCCGTGGGAAAGCTCCTCGCTGACCACCGACTTCAGGTTCTTCGGCGAGAGCAGCGGCAGCACGCCCGCTGTTCCCGGCGCATCCGCGATGGCGCTCGCCAGCGGCACGCGCAGCGTCGAGGACTGGCGCAAGACCTTGCGGGGCAAGCCGGCCATGGCCGCCTACGAGCTCGTGATCACTGAGGACACCGTGGAGGCGTATCAGGCCTATATCGAGCTGTACGCACAGGACACCCGCACGCCGCGTCTGCGCACGGTGCTGGAACGGCGCCGCCAGATGCTGGCCTGGGAGCGCGCCACCGCGATCAACACCCGCGCTTCGTTCGAGGCCTATCTCGCCAACTGGGACAACAGCGACCTCGCCGCGACCGCGCGCCGGCTACTGCTGCGCGTGCAGAACCGCAATTATGGCGTGCCTGTCGCCGCCGCGGCGACCCCGGTCGCGGTCGCGATGGCTCCGACCTGCCCGTGCTCGACGCCGACGGCACCGGCGACGCCGGCCAATCCGAGCGTCGCGCCCGTGATCAAGAAGCGCGTCGACGACACGCCGCCAAAGCGCAAGGTTGTCGAGACGCCGCCGAAGCGCCGGCCTCCGCCTGAGGAAGTGGTCTACGAGCGCGCCCCGCCCCCCGGCCCGCCGCCCGCTGCCATCATGCAGGGCGTCGGCATCGGGATCGGCATCGGCATGGGAATGGGCGGCCGCGGCGGCGGCGACCATTATCGCGGCGACTACCGCAGGTACTGAGACGATTCCGGCACGGACATCGCACCGGCTCGCGCCCCGCGCGAGCCGGTTCTATTGCGCCAGCGCCGGATAATCGCGCTGGACGGCCTCGCGGACCCAGCCGGCCTGAATCGCGCGAAACAGGATCTGCGCGGTCTTGGCGTCGTCGGCCTTCATGCAGAGGTCGACGATGCGGCGGACCGCATCGTCGCGCATCAGATCGTCTGCGATCTTCATCGCAATCTCCATCGCGACGCGGGCGGCACGTTCGTAGCGCTCACGCTCGCGCTCGGCAGTCCGTGCGGAGCCGCCGACGGCCTCCGCGCCCGCTCTGGCAGCCTCGCAGATGTGACGAATGCGCTCCGCCGCCTCGATATCGCCGATCGGCCCCTGGATCGGCTCATCCCAGATGTCGGCCGGCTGCCGCCTTGCGAACCACTTCATTGCCCCCACCATTGGTCTTCGTAGGCTTGCGCCGTCAGGACGTGCGGCGCGGCCCGATCGCCTCGAACTGCGCCTTCTGCTCGTCGTTGAGCGTGGCGTAGAAATCATCGAGCGCCGCACGCACCGACTTGATCCCGTCCAGCATCGCATCGAGCCGCTTGCGGATCGTGGCCATGCGGGCCGGCGGTGTCATCACCTCATTGGGCTCGCAGGCCGCCTTGAGCGATGCGCTGACCTTGGCGCTGGTATCCTGCAGCACCTGGAGCGCCGCGCGCTGGGTGTCGCTGGGGCGAAGTCTTTCCTCGATCGTGGCGCCGGGCCAATCGAATGCGGCGGGCACACTGCAGGTCTGCACCGACGATCCGCCCGCATTGTTCGCACGACGCTGATCCTCGGCCAGCGCATTGAAGCGCGCCTTCTGTTCGTCGTTGAGCGAACCATAGAACTGGTCGAGCGCGGGCTGGACCAGATCGACCGCCTTCTGCATCGCCTCGATGCGCTGCTGCATCGCCGCGAGCCGGCCGGGGGCCGTGGCGGCGGCCTGCGTCGGGCAGGACGTGCGGATCAGCGCTGCCGCGTCGACGGAGGCGTTGCCGAGCGCATCGAGAGCGGCGCCCTGCGCATCGGTCGGCTGCACCGCGGATGCAATCTGATCGATCGGCAGCCCGGCGATGGCACGGTGGTCACTGCCGCAGAGCTGATCGAGCGGCGCGCTGCGGGCCCGCCGTCGTCCCTGCGGCTGCTGCGGCAGATAGGCCGACAGGCGATCATAGCCGTAGGGGCCGAATATTCCGGCATAGATGTCCGGATAGCCGTAACCCCAGAAGCCGAGCCCGTCGCCCCAGATCGTGTAGTCGTAGAGGTCGTTATAGGCGAACGGCCAGAACAGCGGCCCGACCCAGCCATAGCCGCCCCCCGCATGTTGCCACCATCCGCTGCTTGCGCCGCTCCAGCCGGCCAGTGCGGCCGCCGCGGCGAGCTGCGCACGCGCCGCCGGATTGCTGATCAGCCGGCCATTGCGGAATGCGCCGGCGTTCAGAGCGTTGCGGAAGTGCGCCGGCCGGATCGCGGCATTGCGGATCTGCCCGAAATTGGGGCCGCCGCGTCGGGCACCGCTGGTAAACCGCATGCCGCGATGATGGCCGCCGCCATGCGCGTGGCCATGGCCACGGAAATGGCCGCCGCCATGATGGCCGCCACCGTGATGGCCGCCGCCGTGCCCGCCTCCATGGCCCCCGCCATGTCCGCCCTTCGCCAGCGCCGCGCCCGCCAGCATGCAGGCAAGTGCCATCGCGGCAATTCCAACGACCGGTCGCACCATCGCACCCTCCCGCGCAAAGCCCTGCCATCCAGGCATCGGAAATTGGCGGGAATTGGAACCAGCAGGATTGCCGAAAGTTCCCGGTCTCCCCGCGGGGGCCGCGCTACGCCTCCGGCACGATCTTGCCGGGGTTGAAGATGTTGAGCGGATCGAGCGCCTTCTTCAGCGCCCGCATCGCATCGAGCGCCTCGGGGCCGAGCTCCGCCTTCAGATATTTCTGCTTACCCTGTCCGATGCCGTGCTCGCCGGTGCAGGTGCCGTCCATCGCCTGCGCGCGCTCGACCAGGCGATGCATGAATTCTTCGCCGCGAGCCATCTCGTCCGCGTCGTTGACGTCGCAGACCAGCGAGCAATGGAAATTGCCGTCGCCGACATGGCCGACGATCGGCGACAGCAGGTTGAGCCGCTTGAGATCCTCCTCAGTTTCGCTGACGCAATCGGCAAGCCGCGAGATCGGCACGCAGACGTCGGTGGCGACCACGCCGATGCTGTCACCGGGCCGCAGCGCCTTCACGGACCAATAGGCATCGTGCCGCGCCTGCCACAGCTTGGTGCGATCCTCGGGCTTGGTGGTCCAGGAGAAATCGCCGCCGCCGCACTCCCGGGCGATCTCGCCGAACGCCTTGGACTGCTCGGCGACCTCGATCTCGCTGCCGTGGAATTCCATCAGCAGCAGCGGCGTCTCCGGCAGCGTCAGCTTGGAATAGACGTTGCAGGCCTGCACCTGCGCGGCGTTGAGCAGCTCGATGCGCGCCACGGGAATGCCGGTCTGGATCGCCAGAATGACGGCCTGACAGGCCCCGTGCACGCTCTCGAACGACACCGCGCCCGCCGCGATCGTCTCGGGGATGCCGCGCAGGCGAATGGTCAATTCCGAGATGATGCCGAGCGTGCCCTCGGCGCCGACGAACAGATGCGTCAGGTCGTAGCCCGCGGACGACTTCTTGGCGCGCGTGCCCGTGGTGATGATCTCGCCGTCGCCGCGCACCACCTTCAGCGCCAGCACGCTGTCGCGCATGGTGCCGTAGCGCACCGCGTTGGTGCCGGAGGCGCGGGTCGAGGCCATGCCGCCGAGCGAAGCATCGGCGCCGGGATCGATCGGGAAGAACAGGCCCTGGTCGCGCAGATGCTCGTTCAGCGCCTTGCGGGTCACGCCGGGCTGGATCACGCAGTCGAGGTCCTCGGCATGCACCGCGAGTACCTTGTTCATGTCGCGCAAATCGATCGAGATACCGCCGGCGGGCGCGTTGACCTGGCCCTCGAGCGAGGTGCCGGTGCCGAAGGCAATGACCGGCACGCGGTTCTTGGCGCAGATCCGCACCACGTCCTGGATGTCGGCGGTCTCCTGCGCCATCACCACGCCGTCGGGCGGCTGGTTGGGAATCCAGGTGGTGGTATGGCCGTGCTGCTCGCGCACGGCCTGCGAGGTGATGAGGCGGTTGCCGAAGCGTGCGGCAAGCTGCTCCAGCGCGCTCGCGAGGGCTTTCGGCTCCGGCCGCGGCGGATTATTGGTGATGGTCGTACCCACGGAATTCCTCCCGAAAGAAGAACCGTGGCAAAGGACATAAAACCGGTCAAGTCAAGCGACCGGACGCATAGCTGGAAGGAAACATGCCGGAGACCGCCGCCCTGACGCCCAAAGCCGAGCCGTTCCGCGCCTCGATCATGCAGATCGAGCCGCAATGGATCGACTATAACGGCCATCTCAACATGGCCTATTACAACGTGATGTTCGACCGCGCGATCGACCAGCTCTGGAGCGAGCTCGGGATCGGGCCGACCTACATGAAGGAGCGAGGCGGCTCGACCTTCACGGCCGAATGCCACGTGCGATATTTGCGCGAGATCCACCTCGGCGATCCCGTGCAGATCCTCGTCTGGCTGCTGGGGGCCGACGACAAGCGGCTGCACACGTTCGAGGAGATGCGGCACGCGAGCGAAGGCTGGCTGTCGGCCACGTCCGAGAACATGTCGCTGCACATGGACATGAATGCGCGGCGCGTCGCGCCGTTTCCGCCCGATATAAGCGAGCGCATCGCTGCGGTCACCAAGGCCCACAGCGTCGTGCCGCGGCCTGAGGGCATCGGCCGGAGCGTGGCGATGCCCGCGAAGCGGTAGTTTCAAAGCGCTGCCGCAGCGTTATGGCCGCGGTCTGAGCGCGCGCCTCGCCCTTCGAGACGACCGCGGAGCCTGTCATCGGGCCGCGCCTTTGCGCGGACCCGGTGGCGGTCTCCTCAGGATGAGGCTAAGCAGCATTCGCGCTCTTCGAGACTGCTGCCGCACACTCTGCCTCATCCTGAGGGCCCGCCGAAGGCGGGCGTCTCGAAGGATGCGCCGCGGGGAAAGCGCTATATCCTGTTGCGGCCGCGCGCCAGGCCGACGACGGCCGAGACCAGGAACAGAACGATCGCGATGAAGAAGATGATCTTGGCGATCTCGATCGAAGCGCCGGCGACGCCGCCGAAGCCCAGGATGCCGGCGATCAGTGCGATAACCAGAAACGTCACAACCCAGCCTAGCATGGTCAAACCCTCGTCTTGATGTTGTCTGCGTCCGGCGCGGCTCGCCGCACCACCTGCCCAGACAATCTCAAGGCGGGAACGATGGTTCCGACCCCGGCAGGGAGGAAATTCGCAAGGCGCGCGGGAACAAATTGGCCCGCCGCGCACGTGGAAAACCTCTTTTCGGCGCCCCATATAGGCACCATCCCTGTTAGAAGGCTCCCTTCCGCCACCCCGCGGTGCCATCGTGGGGCCAATGATTCGCATGACCGAGCCGAGCAAGATCACC
The DNA here is from genome assembly GCF_004570865.1 of Bradyrhizobium frederickii. GTDB lineage: Bacteria > Pseudomonadota > Alphaproteobacteria > Rhizobiales > Xanthobacteraceae > Bradyrhizobium > Bradyrhizobium frederickii. The sequence goes on along the minus strand of NZ_SPQS01000003.1, from coordinate 389,971 downwards.
AGCGTACCCGATCACCAGCCCGCAGCCGGCGGCATCGCCGCGCGTGCGCGCGCCTCGGTGGGCCCGAAATATCTGTCCGGGCTCAATCCGGAGCAGCGCGAGGCTGTGGAGACGCTGGACGGCCCGGTCCTGGTGCTGGCCGGCGCCGGCACCGGCAAGACCCGCGTGCTGACGACGCGCATCGCCCATATCCTGAGCCAGGGCCGCGCCCGTCCCGCCGAGATCCTGTCGGTGACCTTCACCAACAAGGCCGCGCGCGAGATGAAGCACCGGCTCGGCCAGATGCTCGGCCACGCCGTCGAGGGCATGCCGTGGCTCGGCACCTTCCACTCCATCGGCGGCCGCATCCTGCGTTTCCATGCCGAGCTGGCGCAGCTCAAGTCGAACTTCACCGTGCTCGACGTCGACGACCAGGTCCGATTGCTGAAGCAGCTACTTCAAGCCGAGAACATCGACGACAAGCGCTGGCCGGCGCGCATGCTCGCCGGACTGATCGACGGCTGGAAGAACCGCGGCCTGATGCCCTCGCAGGTGCCCTCGGGCGAAGCCGCCACGTTCGCCAACGGCAAGGGCGGCAAGCTCTATGCGAGCTACCAGGAGCGGCTGAAGATTTTGAACGCAGCCGATTTCGGCGATCTCCTGCTGGAGAACATCCGCATCTTCCGCGAGCACCCGGATATCCTCCGGCAGTACCAGCAGCGCTTCAAGTACATCCTGGTCGACGAGTACCAGGACACCAACGTCGCGCAATATCTGTGGCTGCGGCTGCTGTCGCAGGCGCCGTCTTCTCCTTCCTTCGCCTCTCCCCGCGTGCGGGGAGAGGCTGACGCACCCGGCAGCGCAATTGCGCGCCAGAGTGCGGCGGGTGAGGGGGACTCTCCGAGCACCGCGCTCGTGGAGACTCCCCCTCATCCCGACCTTCTCAGTGCGAGCGAAGCTCGTCACGGCCCCGCATCCGCCTTCGCCAAGGCTTCGGCGGACATGAGCGGGGAGAAGGAGAAAACCAAGAACATCTGCTGCGTCGGCGACGACGACCAGTCGATCTATGGCTGGCGCGGCGCCGAGGTCGACAACATCCTGCGCTTCGACCACGATTTCCCCGGCGCCAAGGTCATTCGCCTGGAGCGCAATTATCGCTCGACCGGCCACATCCTCGCCGCCGCCTCGCATCTGATCGCACACAATGAAGGCCGGCTCGGCAAGACGCTGCGCACCGAGGACCAGGACGGCGAGAAGGTCACGGTCACCGGCTCGTGGGATTCCGAGGAGGAAGCGCGCGGCATCGGCGAGGAGATCGAGCAGCTGCAGCGCCGCGGCGAGAAGCTCAACGAGATTGCGATCCTGGTGCGCGCCTCCTACCAGATGCGCGAGTTCGAAGACCGCTTCGTCACGCTCGGCCTGCCCTACCGCGTCATCGGCGGCCCACGCTTCTACGAGCGCGCGGAAATCCGCGATGCGCTGGCCTATTTGCGCGTCATCAACTCCCCGGCCGACGACCTCGCCTTCGAGCGTATCGTCAACGTGCCCAAGCGCGGCCTCGGCGATGCCACGGTGCAGATGTTGCACGACCACGCCCGCAAGCGCCGCATTCCGCTGTTCGAAGCGGCCCGCGCCGTGGTCGAGACCGACGAGCTGAAGCCGAAGGCACGCGGCTCGCTTCGCGACGTCGTCGCCCAGTTCGACCGCTGGCGCGCCCAGCGCGAGGTCACCGCCCACACCGATCTCGCCCAGATCGTGCTCGACGAGAGCGGCTATACCGAGATGTGGCAGAAGGACCGCTCGGCGGACGCGGCGGGCCGGCTGGAGAACCTGAAAGAACTGGTGCGCTCGATGGAGGAGTTCGAGAACCTGCAAGGGTTCCTCGAGCACATCTCTCTGGTGATGGATCGCGAGGGCGGCGCCGAGGAGGATGCGGTGTCGCTGATGACGTTGCATTCGGCCAAGGGGCTCGAGTTCGACAATGTGTTCCTGCCCGGCTGGGAGGAAGGCCTGTTTCCGAGCCAGCGCACGCTGGACGAACAGGGCCGCGCCGGCCTGGAAGAAGAGCGCCGGCTCGGCCATGTCGGCCTGACCCGCGCGCGCCGCCGCGCCATGATCTATTTCGCCACCAACCGGCGCATCCACGGCACCTGGTCGACCACGATCCCGTCACGCTTCCTCGACGAATTGCCGGCGGCCAATGTCGAGATCACGGAGTCGAAGGGCGGCTCGGCCTGGGGCGGCACCGGCGGCTACGGTGCCTCGCGCTTCGACGACATGGAGGCGTTCGGCTCCAGCTACACCACGCCGGGCTGGCAGCGCGCCCAGGCCAACCGCAACCGCGGCGGTGGCCGCTCTGGCGGCGGCTTCGAGGACGAGACCGCGACGTTCTCATCCTCCTCATCGGCCGGCCCCGATTTCGGCAGCTTCTCCTCGCGCCGTCGCGGTCCCCTGACGATCGAGGGCGAGCTGGTCGCCAAATCGACCGGCACGACGTCCGAATTCTCGCTGTCCGACCGCGTCTTCCACCAGAAGTTCGGCTACGGCCGCGTCACCAAGATCGACGGCAACAAGCTCACCATCGCCTTCGACAAGGCCGGCGAGAAAAAGGTCGTGGACAGTTTCGTGCAGCGGGCGTGAGGCCCGATTTGGCTCAGTACGTCGCCATCATCGAGGATACCGATCCGGACGAAGCCGTGAGCCTGTGGTTTCCCGACCTGCCCGGCTGCATCTCCGGCGGAGACGACGTCGAAGAGGCCCTGGAGAATGCGCCCGAGGCGCTGGCGTTCTACGCGCAGGAGCTGAGCGCGGACGGCCGCCAGCTTCCCCCGCCACGGACCCTGGACGAGCTCAAGGCCGACCCGGAATTTGCGGACGACCTCAGGAACCACACGGCCGTCCTGATCGAATGGCCGGCCCGCTCCGACGCCGCCGAGTGAGGACTGTTCGCCGCACTCCCCTAGCCTTCGACGGTCCTCCCCCGAACAGGTCTTGACCATCGCGAACTTCCCCGTATCAGATAAAGCCATGGTCCGGGGCTCCATCACACTGATCTTGCTGGCATTGGGGATGCCGTCGCTCAGCGCGGCGGAGACCATGAGCTTTGGCGATTCGATCGGGCTTCTGGCCAAGAGCTGCGGTGCGGAAATCGTCGCCAATTGCCGTGGCGTCAACCCGGATTCGACCCGCCTGAAGGAATGCCTGTCGCGCAACCGCGACGTGCTCTCGCCGCAATGCGCGAGCGATTATCTCGGCGCCTTCGACGCCATCCAGAAGCGCGTCGCCGCGCGCGTCACGGTGGCGAATGCCTGCCAGCGCGAGATCGTCAAGGTCTGCGGCGGCTCGACCAAGGAGACCAGCAAGTCGGTCCCCTGCCTGGTCTCGACCCCCAAGGGCATCAGCAACAACTGCCTGAAGGCCGTCGACGAGGCGGGGTACCGCTGATGCGCGCGACGAGGCTCTTCATGGCCCCGGCTCTTGCGTTCGGCCTCGCTCTGCTCGCGGGCGCAGCCGGCGCCCAGACCGCGGCGCCGACCCGCGACGACATCGTCGGCAAGCTCAACCATTTCGAGGAGCCCGCCGAGGTCGATCTTCCCGCGCTGAAGCAGCAGGTGATGGAGCGCGCCAAGGCCAGGATCAAGAACGATCCGGGTCCGGTGAACCGGCCGCTGATCGCGCCCGATCTCGCCAAGCTGCCCGCCTTCAACGCGCAGATCCAGTTCGATGCCGACACGCCGATCATCCAGCCGGCCTCCTACCAGACCGTCGGCCGCATCGCGGACGCGCTGGTTCATTCCTCGCTGCTGCCCTACACGTTCCTGATCGTCGGCCATGTCGAGTCCAATTCGAAGACGCGCGAGGCCAATGCCATCCTGAGCCAGCGCCGCGCCGACGCGATCCGCGACGTGCTGGTAAACACGTTCAAGATCTCGACCAAGCGGCTGCATCCGATCGGCCTCGGCGAGGAGCAGTTGCTCGACCGGGCCAAGCCGACGTCGGCCGTCAACGGCCAGTTGCAGATCCTGACCTATGCCAAGCTGCCGGAGGAGGCGCCACGTCCGGCGGCGCCGGCGCCTGCGGCGAAAAAGCCCGCCAAGAAGCGCTGAGCGGAGACGGCTTCGCGCCTTTCGGAACCTTTTGAAATCCCGATCGTTTTGGTGCCTGTCCAGTACGCACCAATACGGCTTTGCGCGACAAGAGTGCCGGTTTGTGCACCGCCCGGTCCAGTGCTATAGCGACTGTTCGCCCTTCCCGATCCCGTGCTGCATGAGACCAAAATGGGTGGCTTTTTTCAGCGCCAACTTGCCGTTTACGTCGAGTACCATCGCGATCCCCGGAACACGGCGATGCATGTGGTCGGTATTCTCCTGTTGTTCACCGGCGCGGTGCTGCCGCTGACGCTGGTCAGGCTTCCGCTGTTCGGTTTCGATGTCAGCCTGGCGGTGATCCTGGCCTTGCCGGTTCTGATCTATTGGCTGCTGCTCGACGTGGCGCTCGGGATCGGCATTCTGGCGGTCTCCATCGTGCTGTTTTCGGTTGCGACCAGCATCGCGGCGCAGGTCAGCACCGCGACGATGTGGGCGATCTTCGCCGCGCTGGTGGTGCTCGGCCTCGCCGCGCAGACCATCGGCCACAAGGTTTTTGAGGGCCGCGAAGCCTCGCTGTTCACTTTTCCTTCGCATCTTTTGCTTGGGCCGATGTTCGTGATGGCAAAATTGTTCATTGCATTGGGCTTCCGTCGCGACCTTGCCGCGATTCTGGCGCCTCTTCCGACCAATTCCCTTTCAACCCGACAGCTCTAGAAGCGAAACAGCAACCTTCTGCATGGCTCTCGTCCTGGTTACCGGTGGCAGTGGCTTCATCGGACATCATCTCGTCGAAGCGCTCCGCGCCCGTGGGCAGCGGGTGCGTGTTCTCGACGTCCGTGCGCCGGCGGCGGCGAACCCCGACGTCGAACACGTCCACGGCTCGGTGCTGGACGGCGCCGCGGTCGATGCTGCGCTCGCCGGGGTCGATGAGGTCTATCACCTCGCCGGCCTGCCCGGCATGTGGGTCGCCAACAAGCAGGACTTTCATGAAGTCAATTGCCGCGGCACCGAGATCGTGCTTGCGGCCGCAATGAAGCGCGGCGTGTCGCGCTTCCTGCACTGTTCGACGGAATCGATCCTGTTCCCCTATTCCGACCTCAAAGGCGTTCCCGCCGAAGAGGCGCTGCAGCCGGCCGACGCCATGCCCGGCGCCTATACGCGCTCGAAGTCGCTCGCCGAGCATTGCGCCGCCAAGGCTGCGGCCAGCGGCTTTCCGCTCGTGATCGGCACGCCGACCATGCCGATCGGCGCCGCCGACCACAATCTGACGCCGCCGACCGCGATGCTCTGGTACTTCCTCCAGAAGAAGGTGCAGCCGCATCTCAACTTCCTGGTCAACCTCGTCGACGTTCGCGACGTCGCCATGGGCCTGGTGCTGACCATGGAACGCGGCCGCCACGGCCAGCGCTACATCCTCGGCGGCGACTGCGTTCCGCTCGGCAACATCCTGCGGATGATGTCGGCGATGAGCGGCCGCCGCCAATACCCGGTAATCGTGCCCGGCAAGCTCGCCGAGCTCTCCGGCATCGTGCTCGAATATCTGGCCAACAACTTCACGCGCAGGCCGCCCAACGGCACCGCCGAGGGCGTGCGCATCGCGCTCGCCGCGAGCGATCTTTCAATCGGCAAGGCGCGCACCGAGCTCGGCTATTCGCCGCGTCCGATCGAGCCGGTGCTGCGCGAAACCATCACCCACCTGCTCGCCCGCAACGGCCAGCAGCCCACCGGCGCCATCGAGCATCGCGCGCTGTCCTCGCGCGCGGGCTGAAACCGCCGCCCAACGCAAAGAACCTTCATGTCCTTCGATTTCAGCAAGCTTCTCTCTGTCGCCTGGGGTGGCTGGACCACGACCTGGCCGACGCAACTGCTCGCCCTGATCTGGCTGGCCTGGCTGGCCAGCTGGATCGGCGCCTCGTTCTGGCAGGGGCGCACGCAGAAGCAGGTCATGACGCTGGAATCCGGCCGCTATCGCATCCCGATCCTGGTCGGCGGCATCCTGTTCACGCCGTGGACCGCGGAAGTGCTGAACGAGAAGCCGCTCTGGGTGTTCAGCAACACCGCTGTCTACATCACGGCGCTGATCGTGCTTGCCGGCATCTCCTTCACCTGGTGGGGACGGCTGCATCTCGGAAAGTTCTGGTCCAACACCATCACCCACAAGGAAGACCACCGCGTCGTCGACACCGGCCCGTACGGCATCGTGCGCCATCCGATCTACACCGGTCTGATCGCCGGCATGCTGGCCACCGGCATCGCGGTCGGCACCGTGACCGCGATCCTCGGCGCGATCCTGATCTCGCTCGGCATGTGGCAGAAGGGCCGGATGGAAGAGGTGTTCCTCTCCAAGGAGCTCGGCGAAGACGCCTACGGCGCCTATTGCCGCCGCGTGCCGATGATCATCCCGTTCCTCTCGCCGCGGTAAGCGGGCAGTCGCCCAACCAGCAGCGCTGCTACTAGCTCCGTCATCCTGAGGTGCGAGGTTTGCGATGCGCATGCATCGCGAGCCGAGCCTCGAAGGATGCACGGCCGAGATGTAGCCGGGCCCGGGATAAATGGGCGCGGTTGGAACATTGCGTCAAGGAACCGCCCCTCCTCCCGCCCGTTAGCCCCTCGACACCTGCAACATTTGCAGAGCATCGAGCCATGTCGGATGCCTACGATTACTTTCGCGAGCACGCGATCGCCGCCCTGCGCAAGGCGCGGGCGCTGCCGCCTGGGCGGACGAAGCAGAAGCAGCGCACGGTCGCGCGGGTCTATCATCTGCTGTCCAGGGAGGCCGCGCTGGCGCCGAACATCCATCACCTCGACGATTTTCGCACGGCACGGCAGCTCGAGCGGCAGATCGGCCGTTGATCTCCGGGCACTCCTCGTCGCCGCTCGTCCCATGCAAATTCGATCGGCTGCCATTCCGCGGGAATAGGCCCTGGCGGCAGCCCGCACCGGTTGACGTCTGCCCCGTCAGCCAGTTGGATGCGCGCGCAAACAGGGGCTCCTCATGACCTTCTCCAGCATCTTCGCGCAGTTCGTCGCGATCCTCGGCGGCATGGCGCTGCAATGGCGCAAGATGACGGGCACCGAGCCCGCGCCGGCCTGGGGAGAGACCCCCGCCATTCCCGAAGCGAAGCCGCAGGGCGCGATCCCGACCTTGAAGATGCCGACCGCGCGCGGCTGGAGCGAGGGCCGGAAGCCGACCGTCGCGCCGGGTCTCAAGGTCAATGCGTTCGCGACCGGCCTCGACCATCCGCGCTGGATCGAGGTGCTGCCCAACGGCGACGTGCTGATCGCGGAGGCGACGCAGATCGCGGGCGCCCCGCGCAACGTGTTCCACTATGCGATGCAGGCGACGATGCGCCGCGCCGCCGCGCTTGGCGTGTCCGCCAACCGCATCACGCTCTTGCGCGACAAGGACGGCGACGGCGTCGCCGAACACCGCGGCGCCTTCATGGAGAACCTCAACCAGCCCTTCGGCATGGCGCTGGTCGGCGACAGCTTCTATGTCGGCAACACTGACGGCGTGATCGCGTTTCCCTATGTCGCGGGCGCCGACCGCATCACCGCGCCGGGCAAAAGGCTCACGACGTTCAAGCCGGGCGGACATTGGACGCGCAGCCTGCTCGCCAGCCCCGACGGCAAGAAGCTCTATGCCGGTGTCGGCTCTCTCAGCAACATCGCCGAAATGGGCATGGAGGTCGAGGAAGGTCGTGCCGCGGTGTACGAGCTCGACCTCGTCGCCGGCACGCATCGCATCTTCGGCGCGGGCCTGCGCAATCCCGTGGGCCTTGCCTGGGAGCCGAATACGAATGTGCTCTGGACCGTCGTCAACGAGCGCGACGGGCTCGGCGACGAGACGCCGCCGGACTATCTCACCTCGGTGCGCGACGGCGGCTTCTACGGCTGGCCCTATTGCTACTGGGGCAAGACGGTGGACGACCGCGTGCCGCAGGATCCGGCGATGGTCGCCAAGGCGCTGCAACCGGACTATGCGCTCGGCGGCCACACCGCTTCGCTCGGCCTGTGCTGGATGCCCGCAGGCACCCTGCCCGGCTTCGGAAACGGCATGGTGATCGGCCAGCACGGCTCGTGGAATCGCAGCAAGCTGTCCGGCTACAAGCTGGTGTTCGTCCCGTTCGAGAACGGCAAGCCGTCCGGTCCCGGTCGCGACATCCTGTCGGGCTTCCTGTCACCCGACGAGAAGGAATCCTATGGCCGCCCGGTCGGCGTTGCGATCGGCCCCGACAAGAAGTCGCTGCTGATGGCCGACGACGTCGGCAACGTGATCTGGCGCGTGGCGGGCGGCTAAGACGAATGGTTCGAGGCCAGCGCCGCGGCATTTTCGTCCCGTCATCCTGAGGTGCGAGGCAAGGGCGCACCGCGTCCCATGGTGAGCCTCGAAGGATGCACGGCCGACTTGCTGCAGCCGGGCCGTCACCCTTCGAGGCTCGCCGAAGAGGCGAGCACCTCAGGATGACGGTGATAGGCGCGCCGCCATGGGCGGATCGCGCCTCACCCTTCACGTCCCGACGCACAGCGTGGCGCGCTGCTTGCGCAGCAGCGCGATCACCGACAATGCCGTGATCAGCCCGGTCTTGGGATTCTCGGACGGGATATTCTCGATGCCCATAGAGAACCGCGCCGAATCCGCTTCGACCTCGATGCGGTGAACGTTGCGCGTCACGGTCGGGTCGGCCCAGACCTGGATCCGGGTCCGATCGGGCCCGATGCCCGCCAGCGACAGCGCAACGGCGACGTTGACGTTCGCCGGAAAGCCCTTCGCCGCTTCGCGCGCGCTGCCTTCGAACAGCTTGAGCGGCTCGCGCAGATTGTCGATGTCGATGTTGTTCTGCACGATGAACGGCGCGCCCTTCAGCCCGTCGATCGGCTTGCGCGTCACCATCTGGACCGAATGGATGGTGCCGATCGCGGCGGCGTTGACGGCATCGAGCCCGATCAGCGCGCCGGTCGGCACGATGATGCGGCCGCCGTTGGCGCGGGCGAGATCGACGAGATCGAAATTGTCGAGCAGGCCGCCGACGCTGACCACGACCGCGGCCTTACCGCGCTTCACCGCCGGCTCGACGATGGAACGCAGATGATTGCTCGGCGCGCATTCGACCACGATATCGGCGGCCTCGCCGAGCTGCTCGATCGGCAGCACTTGCGGCGGGCGGCGCAGGCCGCCGATGAAAGCCTGATGCTTGGCGGGATCGCGCACGGCGACAGCCGACAGGGCTAGCCCCTCGATGCCCCGATCGAGCGCGGTCGCGACCTTGGTGCCGATCGAGCCCAGGCCCGCGATGGCAACCCGCAATGCGTTGGAGGCTTTCTGTCCGGACATAGCATCCTGCTTTCTCGTTGGCTGATGTCATAGCGCAACATTTTCTGTATAAGCCAGCCCGAATTGGTTTGCCTTGCCAACCCGCCGAGCCTGGCCGCGGCCTGGACTGATCCCCTGCCGCGAACCGCTGATGTTTCCCGATGGAGGTCCTTATGCGTACTCATTCGATCGCAGCCATTCCCGCCGACGGCATCGGCCCCGAGGTGATCTCGGCCGGAATCCGCGTGCTGGAGGTTCTCGCAAAGCGCAGCGGCGATCTCGCCTTCAACGTCAAGACGTTCGACTGGGGTTCGGACTATTACAAGAAGCACGGCGTCATGATGCCGGCCGACGGCCTCGCTGAGCTGAAGAAGTTCGACGCGATCTATTTCGGCGCGGTCGGCGCGCCCGATGTGCCCGATCACATCACGCTGTGGGGCCTGCGCCTGCCGATCTGCCAGGGCTTTGATCAATACGCCAATGTGCGGCCGACAAAGATCCTGCCCGGCGTCGCCTCACCGCTGCGCAATGTCGGCGTTGGCGATCTCGACTGGGTGATCGTGCGCGAGAATTCGGAAGGCGAATATGCCGGCATGGGCGGCCGCGCGCACAAGGGCCTGCCGGAAGAGGTCGGCACCGAAGTTGCCGTGTTCACCCGCGTCGGCGTCACCCGCATCATGCGCTATGCGTTCCAGCTCGCGCAGTCGCGCCCGCGCAAATTCCTGACCGTCGTGACCAAGTCGAATGCCCAGCGCCATGGCATGGTGATGTGGGACGAGATCGCCGCCGAGGTCGCAAGCGAATTCCCTGACGTGACCTGGGACAAGATGCTGGTCGACGCCATGACGGTGCGCATGACGCTGCATCCGAAGAGCCTCGACACCATCGTCGCGACCAATCTGCACGCCGACATCCTCTCCGATCTCGCCGGTGCGCTGGCGGGAAGCCTTGGCGTCGCGCCGACCGGCAATATCGATCCGCAGCGCCGCTTCCCCTCGATGTTCGAGCCGATCCACGGTTCGGCCTTCGACATCACCGGCAAGGGCATCGCCAACCCGGTCGCGACCTTCTGGACCGGAGCGCAGATGCTCGAGCATCTCGGCGAGAAGGACGCCGCCATGCGGCTGATGGCGGCGGTCGAGCGCGTCTGCGCGGCCGGCGTGCTGACGCCCGACGTCGGCGGCACGGCAACGACGAAGGAGGTCACGGACGCCGTGATCGACGCGATCCACGGAACGAATGTTTGAGAACGCCCTGCGTCATGGCCGGGCTTGTCCCGGCCATCCACGATCTTTCGTGCGGCACCGAGAACGTGGATGCCCGGGACAGGCCCGGGCATGACGAATTAGGAGAGATCGCCCGCCCCATAAGCACCGCTTTTGCAGTGGCAAAGCGCCCTACTTCCGCTTCGCCGGAGCCGGCGGCGGCGCCGCCATTGCGGCTGCGGGCTCGGGCGGCGTCAGGTGGCGCGGGACGATGATGGTTTGCCCGGGCGAGAGCTGTGCGTTCTCTGCAAGCGAATTGCTCTGCGCGAGCGTCCACAGCGGCACGCGGTTGGCGGCGGCGATGCTCTCCATGGTGTCGCCGCGGCGCACCGGGACTCGCACACCGGAATCCCACAATTCGACCAACGTATCCGCAGGCACGAGATAGCGCAGCGGCACGGCATCGGCCTGGGTCTGCGGCGGAATGCGCGGCAGCCGCGTCACCATCTCGACGATCTGGCGATGGATGTCGTCGGACTTCTCGATATTGATGTGCGAGACGCGCGCGTTCTCCTTCAGGTCGTAGCTCGCGTAATGGCCGCGAAAGCCGGGGACCGCGACGACATCGCCGCCACCGAGGACGCTGTCGGACAGGAAGATGTTGATGAAGCGCTCGACATTGAGCGGCACGTCGCCGGTCGCGTGCGCGGGATCGATGGCGATGACGAGGCTGATCGGGATGTTCTCCTTGGCCGCCATCTCGGAGATGACGATCGAGCACAGCCCGCCCATGGAGTGGCCGATCAGCACGATCGGCGCCGCCTGCTCCTTGTAGCTGGCGATGACGCGATTGCCGATGAGCCGGCACAGGGTGAATTCATAGACGTCAGCGGAAAAGCCGGCCTGGGTCAGTTTCTCGCCGAGCCGGTCCATGCCGGTCGAGAAGATCGGCCCCATGGCGCCGCGAAACAGGTAGACCTTCGGCGGCGGCAACGGCTCGAACGGCGGGGGCGGCGGCGCGGCGGGGGCAGCCGCGGTGGCCTTGGCCTTGGCTGGTGAGGCAACGGCCGTGCCGGTGCCGAAGGCGAGCAGTGCAACGGCTGCCAGCGCGAGGAGTCGCCTCAGATCAATCATCAGTCCAGCAGTCCCACCGCGGGAGGCAGAGGCCTCCCCCGTGGCTTCATGACCGCGGATTTGGCGGATTTTGCGGCGCCGAAACCGAGCCGATTTGCCTCAGTTCCTCGCCGGAGCGGTCGCGGCCGCCGCGCGCGCCTGCCCCGGAGCGCCGCGTTCGGCGACCGGCAAGGCCGGAGCGCGCGAGCGCATGATCGCGGCGTCGATCTCGGCGATGACCCGGCGCTGGATCGCCTCATTTTTGTCGATCGAGATGTGGCCGACGCCGGAGCCGCGCACATCGACATTGTCGAGCTTGCCGCGAAGGCCCGCCGCGGCCCGCACCGGCTCTCCGGGACCATCGCCGATATAGATGTTGATGTAGCGCTCGGCGCCGGTCGAGAGCTTGGTCTTGAACACGGAGTCGAGACCAATCGCGAGCTTCACGGGCACGCCGAGCTGGTTGAGCTTGGCGATCATGTCGGGCAGCGCGGTCGCGCCGGAGGAATGGCCGACCAGGATGATGGTCTTGAGGCGGCCGGCCTTGTAGGCGGTCGCGGCCTCGTCGGCGAGCGAAGACCAGGACACGAAATTGGCGACGGTCACCGGAATGCCCTGCGCCTGGAGCCTGGCGCCGATCGTGTCGAGCCCGAGCGAGAAGATATTGAGCACGCCGCGGAGCAGATAGACGTGCGTGGTCGCGGCCGCGGCCTGGCTCGGCGCGGCCCTGGCAGGGGTCGGATTGATGGCAACAGCTGACAGCAGGACCAGGCCCACCGCCCATACACGGAGGGCGGATAATCGGCTGGCGCCGGCGGTGTGACGGCCGTTCGGTCTCATCGATGTTTTCCCTGGGGACATACGCTTCGCGATTGGCCGGAATCGTAGCCATGGCCTGCTCGCACACGCAACAAAGAGCCGCGTGAGCGACAATCTTAGCCGCAAGCAGTGACCATCGCGCAACACTTGCCTGAAACCTGCCACTGAAGGGCCTGTTTTGAGACCATTTTTCTCCGGGGAATTGCGGGCAGGCAAGTGCGTTCCTATTTCAGGGCTCCGCTGACCTCCCTCCGGGACCGGTCCGGCCTCCCCTCCCCAACCTTTGCCCCTCAGCCTCGCGGCCATCATGTCCTCCATCATCTCCGTCGCCAATCTGTCGAAGACCTATGGGTCCGGCTTCAGGGCGCTCAAGAACGTCAATCTCGATATCAAGCGCGGCGAGATTTTTGCGCTGCTCGGGCCCAACGGCGCCGGCAAGACCACGCTGATCTCCATCATCTGCGGCATCGCCAATCCGAGCGAGGGCCGCGTGCTCGTCGGCGGCGAGGACATCCAGACCTCCTACCGCAAGGCGCGCTCGCTGATCGGCCTCGTGCCGCAGGAATTGCACACCGACGCGTTCGAGAGCGTGTGGGCGACCGTCAGCTTCTCCCGCGGCCTGTTCGGCAAGCCGAAGAATCCTGCGCACATCGAGAAGGTGCTGAAGGATCTCTCGCTGTGGGACAAGAAGGACAACAAGATCATCACGCTGTCCGGTGGCATGAAGCGCCGCGTGATGATCGCGAAAGCGCTGTCGCACGAACCGCAGATCCTGTTCCTGGACGAGCCCACCGCGGGCGTCGACGTCGAGCTGCGCAAGGGCATGTGGGAGGTGGTGCGCACCCTGCAACAGTCCGGCGTCACCATCATCCTCACCACGCATTACATCGAGGAAGCCGAGGAGATGGCCGACCGCATCGGCGTCATCAACAAGGGCGAGATCGTGCTGGTCGAGGACAAGACGACCTTGATGCAGAAGCTCGGCAAGAAACGACTGACCCTGCATCTGCAGGGCAGGATCGCCGCGCTGCCGGAAAGCCTTCATCATTACGAGCTCGAGCTCTGCGATAACGGCGCGACGCTCGTCTACGACTACGACACCCAGGGCGAACGCACCGGCATCACCAGCCTGCTCGGCGATCTCCGCACCGCCGGCATCCGCTTCAACGATCTCGACACGACGCAATCGTCGCTCGAGGACATCTTCGTCGACCTCGTGAGGACGTCATGAACCATCGCGCCATCCGCGCCATCTACCTGTTCGAAATGGCGCGCACCTGGCGCACGCTGCTGCAAAGCATCGTCTCGCCGGTGGTCTCGACCTCGCTTTATTTCGTGGTGTTCGGCGCCGCGATCGGCTCGCGCATCAGCCAGGTCGAGGGCGTCAGCTACGGCACCTTCATCGTGCCGGGCCTGATCATGCTCTCGGTGCTGACGCAGAGCATCGCCAACGCCTCGTTCGGGATCTACTTCCCGAAATTCACCGGCACGATCTACGAGATCCTGTCGGCACCGATTTCCTACTTCGAGATCGTGCTCGGCTATGTCGGCGCCGCCGCGACCAAGTCGATCATTCTGGGCCTGATCATCCTGGCGACCGCCGGCCTGTTCGTGCCGCTGCATATCCACCATCCCATCTGGATGCTGGCCTTCCTGGTGCTGACGGCGGTGACGTTCAGCCTGTTCGGCTTCATCATTGGCATCTGGGCCGACGGCTTCGAGAAGCTGCAGATGATTCCGATGCTGGTGGTGACGCCGCTGACCTTCCTCGGCGGCAGCTTCTATTCCATCGACATGCTGCCGCCCGCCTGGCGCACGGTGGCGCTGCTCAACCCGGTGGTCTACCTGATCTCGGGCTTCCGCTGGAGCTTTTACGAGATTGCGGATGTCAGCGTCGCCGTCAGCATCGGCATGACGCTGGCGTTCCTGGTGATCTGCCTGGTGGTGATCTGGTGGATCTTCCGCACGGGGTATCGGCTGAAGAATTGACCCGTGATTCCGGAGCCGCAGGCGCCAGGGGCGACCATGACCCACGCGGGAGCCGGCCGGATGGTTGCGCCTTTGTAACGAATTGTCGGCGTCGAACGCGCGTCCGGCTCGCGAAAATGTCAGCGCCGCCGCGCGCGGCGCGGCACAAAGCGGCCTTGCTTACGCCCCGCATCGCGTTAACGATGGGCAGGCAGGCCGCTGGAACCAAAGCCGGATTGCAGGCATATTGCACGCCGGGGACGGAGAGCCGCGGCGGCTAGCGAGAAGAGGCCGGAGGCCAGGATTCAAATGCGTTTCCAGATGCGTTCATTTTTCATTGCTTTGACGTCCATGATGGTTTTGAGCGCGGGCACCGCGCAGGCCAAGGTCGAGATCACCGTCGACAAGGACAATCAGCAGATGACCGTCGCGGTCGATGGCGTGGCTCGCTATCGCTGGCAGGTATCGACAGGCATCCCCTCGCGCGAGACGCCGAATGGCGCGTTCCGCGCCTTCCGCATGGAAGAGGATCATTATTCCAAGGAATTCGACGACGCGCCGATGCCGCACGCGATCTTCTTCACCAAGGTCGGCCACGCCATCCACGGCACCGACTCGGTCGGCCGGCTCGGCTCGCCGGCGTCGCATGGCTGCGTGCGGCTGTCGCGTCAGAACGCATCGACACTCTATGCGCTGGTGCAGCAGCAGGGCGTGCTCAACACCACGGTGACGCTGTCCGGATCGGCGCAGGTGGCCTTGGCGCGCAATCCGCGCGGCCGCGCCAACGCCGCGGTGGCCCGCGCTCCCCAGCAGCCCGCCGCCGAGGAGCAGTACGCCACAGCGGGCGATCCCGTGAACCTGATGCCGCCGGCGCAGCCCGCCCGCCGCTACGTGCCGCAGGACGACAATTACATCTATCCCGCCGACGGCAGCGACTCCGTCGCGCGCTATCCGGCTCCGCGTACGGCCACCCGCCCGCTCTATGACGCGCAGGTCTATCAGCAGCAGCCGCGTCCCTATTACGACCAGGGCTACGGCCAGCAGGGTTATTATTATCAGCCACAGCCCCGGCAGGTTTATCAGCCGCGCGGCTATTACTATCAGAACTGACGCGATCGCACATCCATCGACCTCACCGGCCGAGGCACCATGCCGTCACGCGCCGCAACGATCCTGACCGTGCTCGCGTTTCTCGCTGCAGGACAAGCCATTGTAGGACCAGCCATTGTAGGACGAGCCTTGGCCTTCGATCTCGAGGCGCATCGCGGCGGGCGGGCGCTGCTGCCGGAAAACACCCTGCCCGCCTTCGCTGGCGCGCTGTCGATGGGCGTGGACACGCTGGAGCTCGACGTCGGCGTCACCGCGGACGGCGAAATCGTCGTGTCGCATGAACGCGGGCTCAATCCTGATCTCACACGCCGCGCCGACGGCGCTTACATCACTCCGCCGGGCACGCCTTTCGTCAAGCTGCGGCTGGACCAGGTCAGGACTTATGACGTCGGCCAGATCCGGCCGGACAGTGCTTACGCGAAACAATTCCCCGACCAGCGCGCGGTGCCGGGGACGCGCATTCCGACCTTGCGCGAGCTGTTCGCGCTGGGACGAAAATCCGGCAACGCGCGTGTGCGCTTCAACATCGAGACCAAGATCGACCCGAACCATCCGGACGAAACGCTCGATCCGCAGGCCTTTGTCGCGAAGCTGCTGGGCCTGATCGAGACCGAGGCGTTTTCCGACAGGGTCATGATCCAGTCGTTCGACTGGAGGACCTTGCAACTGGTCCAGCAGCAGGCGCCCAAGATACCGACGGTGTACCTGACGCTCCAGCGCGGCTCGGCTCCGACGGCGGCGCTGGACAAGGCGACGAACTGGACGGCCGGCTTCAATCCGGCCGATCACGGCGGCTCGCTGCCGCGGACGATCAAGGCGGCGGGCGGCACGATCTGGTCGCCCTATTTCGGCGATGTCACCGCTGCGCTCGTCGCGGAGGCCCACGGGCTCGGATTGCGCGTGGTGGTCTGGACGGTCAACAAGCGCGAAGACATGACGCGGATGATCGAGCTCGGCGTTGACGGGATCATTTCCGACAGACCCGACTTGCTGCGGCAGGTCGCCGGCGAGAAGGGAATCGCGTTGCCGGCGGGGACGCCGGTCGAGCCGTAAGACGGTCTCGTGTCCCGGACGCGGCGCGGCATGAAATGACGCGACGCTGAGCCGGGACCCAGGACGCCGGGGCACGGGATTCGTCCGGGCGACGGAGCTTCCCTACTCCCCGTCCCGCCAGCGCCGATAAAGCGCGCCCAGGATGTTGGAATAGTCGTCGGTCCAGACCCGCACCCTGTCATCGGCTTCGGTCTGCTCCCACGACTTCGAGGCGGCGAGCCGGCCGATGTCGGCTTCCTCCCGCGCCGAGATGACGACGTCGGTCGAGAAGATGTAGTCGCCATCTCGCCCGGAATCCTCGTTGAAGACCCAGCTCTTGAGATCGTTGGCGTCGGCGATGCCGACCACCACGGTCTCGAGATCGAGATGCCGGTTGGAGACGTGCATCACCACGGCGCCGTGTGGCGCGAGCTTGTCCTTGTAGATCTTCATCGCCTCTTCGGTGGCGAGATGGATCGGGATCGCATCCGACGAATACGCATCGACGATGATGAGGTCATAGGCGCCGTCGGGCTCCTTGGCGAAGGTGAGGCGCGCATCGCCGATCACGGGCTTCATGTCCGGCATGCAGCTCGAGATGTAGCGGAAATTTCTGGGATCGCGCGCGGCATCGACCATCGACTGGTCGATCTCGAAGAATTTCCAGTCCTCGCCAGGCGCGGCGGCACAGGCGAGTGTGCCCGAGCCGACGCCGATCGCGGCGACCTTGAGCGGTGCGCCCTTGCGTTCGCGGATGGCGCTGACGGCCTGACCGATGCCGCCGTCCTTGTGATAATAGGTGATCGGCTCGGGACGGCCGGCGACGGGCGTGCCGTCGTTGTTGCGGAAGCGCTCGGCGCCGTGAATCGTGGTGCCGTGCATCAGCACATGGAAGTACCCGCCGGGCGCCACCACGATCTTGTGCACGCCGAAGAAACTGCGCACCGTCGTGACGCGGCCCTCGTCCGCGGGATAGACGCGGATCAACGCCAGCGCGAGCACGACGGTGGCAAAGATCTTCCAGCGGCCGGCATTGAGCATCAGTGCCAGCAGCGCGGCGAGCACGCCGACGCTGCCGGCGACCCAGACGCGGTGATCCTCGAACCAGGTCGAGAGATTGCCGGTGGCGTATGACGGTGCGACCAGCGCCACCGCGAGCGCGGCGAGCGCCAGCCAGTACCATTTGACGACTCCGGCAAGCCGTTCGTTCGCAATCGGCCGGCACAGCGCGGCAAGCGCGACCAGGATCGGATATTCGGCGATCCACGAGAAGGTGAAGGGGGCGAGGAGACCGGCAAAGAGGCCGCCGACCATGCCGCCGAACGACAGCGCGACATAGAATCCGGTGAGATATTTGGCGGCCGGACGGGTCCGCGCCAGCTCGCCATGGCAGGCCATGGCGATGACGAAGAAGCACAATTGATGGCCGCCGAGCGTCAGCAGCAGATTCTGTTCGCCGCCGAAGGCGAGCAGGACGACAACGCCCGCGATCGCGACCGGCTGCAGCATCAGCATCCATTTGTGCGGCAGCAGCGGCCGCGACTGGAACACCACGACCCAGGTGAGCAGATACAGCGACAGCGGCAGCACCCACAGCAGCGGCGCCGCCGCAACGTCGGTCGAGATATGCGCGGTGACGGCGATGAGCAGGCCCGAGGGCACCGCGGCGAGGAAGATCCACCGCAGCCGCGTCAAGAACCCCGGCGCCGGCGCATTCGCGTCCTCGGTTTTCGCGTCGACCACTGCCAGTTTCGGCGAGCGCAGCAGCAACACACCGCAGGCGGCGATCAGGAGAATCAAGAGGGCATAGCCGCCGGTCCAGAGCCGGTTCTGCGTGTGCAGCGTGAACACCGGCTCCAGCAGGAACGGATAGGACAGCAGCGCGAGGAAGCTGCCGATGTTGGAGGAGGCATAGAGGAAATAGGGATCATGTCCGGCGGGGTGACCGGTGCGGACGAACCAGGCCTGCAACAGCGGATTGTTGGCCGCGAGCGCAAAGAACGGCAGGCCGATCGAGACCACGAACAGGCCGAGCAGCCAGAACGCATAGCCGGAAGCCGGCGGCTCGCCATAGCCGGAGGCGATGCCGAGCGGCAGCGTGGCGAAGGCCGCGATCAGCAGCACCAGATGCACGGCCACCGGCACGACGCGGCTCCTCGCCTGCATCAAGAGATGCGCATACGCATAGCCCGCCAGCAGCAGCGACTGGAAGAACACCATCGCCACCGACCACACCGCCGGCGAGCCGCCGAGCCGCGGCAGCACCATCTTCGTGAACAGCGGCTGCACCGAGAACAGCAGCAGCGCGCTGACGAAGATCGCGGCGGTGTAGACCGTCAGCACCAGCCGGTTGCGCGAGGCGGACGGCTGCTCCGTGGCGGCGGGTTGCACGATCGAATCCATGGAAGCTCCGGCTCAAAACCCGGCGGGCGCCGGACGCGCGCAATGGAGCACAAGGCGCCTGAACGGGCAATAAAGGGGGGTGTGATGTTGCAGCGTGAATTGCTTGATATAGAGATGTCATTCCGGGGCGATGCGGAGCATCGAACCCGGAACCTCGAGATTCCGGGTTCTCGCTTCGCGAGCCCCGGAATGACGGTAGACTGGGCCTTGCATCTTCATGACCGAAACCGACGTCGTCATCATCGGCGCTGGCCATAACGGCCTCACTTGCGCGGCCTATCTCGCGATGGCCGGCCTGCGCGTGCGCGTGGTCGAGCGCCGCAAGGTGGTCGGCGGTGCCGCGGTCACGGAGGAGTTTCACCCGGGATTCCGCAATTCGGTGGCGGCCTACACGGTGAGCCTGCTCAATCCGCAGGTGATCCGCGACCTCAAGCTCACCGAGCAGGGCCTGCGCATCGTGGAACGGCGCGCCCAGAATTTCCTGCCCGCGCCCGATGCCAGCTATCTCCTCGCCGGGGAGGGCCGGACGAAGGCATCAGTCGCACGACTGAGCGCGCATGACGCAGGCGCGCTCGACGGGTTTTCACGCGAGCTGGAAGAGATCGCCGACGTGCTCAGGCAGTTCGTGCTGCGCGCGCCGCCGAACCTCGTCGAGGGTTTTGGCACGGCGGCGTTGCGCGAAGGCGTCAACGCCTGGAAGACCGCCAGCATCCTGCGCGGCCTCACGCTGGAACAGAGCCGCAGCCTGCTCGATCTCTTCACCCGCTCCGCCGGCGAGATGCTGGATGAGCGCTTCGAGCATGATCTGGTCAAGGCGCTGTTCGGCTTCGACGCCATCGTCGGCAATTATGCCAGCCCCTACGCCGCCGGCTCGGCCTACGTGATGCTGCATCACGCCTTCGGCGAGGTGAACGGCAAGAAGGGCGTCTGGGGCCATGCCATCGGCGGCATGGGCGCGATCACGCAGGCGATGGCGCGCGCGGCGCGCGACCGCGGCGTCGTGATCGACACGGATGCCGGCGTGCGCGAGGTGATCGTGGAGCGCGACCGCGCCGCCGGAATTGTGCTGGAGAACGGCGAGGCGATCCGCGCGAAATATGTCGCGGCCAATGTCAATCCAAAGCTGCTCTACACGCAGCTGATCGCGGCCGAGGCGCTGCCTGCGGACTTCCTCGCCCGCATCCGGCACTGGAAGAACGGCTCCGGCACCTTCCGGATGAACGTGGCGCTGGATCGCCTGCCCTCGTTCACGGCGCTGCCGGGCGAAGGCGACCATCTTTCTTCCGGCATCATCCTGGCGCCGAGCCTTCCCTACATGGACCGCGCCTATCTCGATGCGCGCTCGCGGGGCTGGAGCCGACAGCCCGTGGTCGAGATGCTGATCCCCTCCACGCTCGACGACACGCTGGCGCCCGCGGGAAAGCATGTCGCGAGCCTGTTCTGCCAGCACGTCGCGCCGGAGCTTCCTGATGGAAAGTCGTGGGACGACCATCGCGAGGAGGTCGCCGATCTCATGATCGCGACGGTGGACGAATACGCGCCGGGTTTTGCGGCGAGCGTGCTCGGCCGCCAGATCCTATCTCCGCTCGACCTCGAGCGGCAGTTCGGCCTCGTCGGCGGCGACATCTTCCACGGCGCGTTGACCCTGAACCAGCTGTTCTCGGCACGGCCGATGCTGGGCCATGCCGATTATCGCGGGCCGTTAAGAGGCCTCTATCATTGCGGCTCAGGCGCCCATCCCGGCGGCGGCGTCACCGGTGCGCCCGGCCATAACGCCGCGCAGGCGATCCTGAGGGATCACCGCTCGCTGTTCGGAAGCCGTGGATAGATCTGGGGATCCCTTGTGGACAGGTTGTTGAACGGTCTGTGGACAGGCCGCG
Organism: Bradyrhizobium frederickii; assembly: GCF_004570865.1. Lineage (GTDB taxonomy): Bacteria > Pseudomonadota > Alphaproteobacteria > Rhizobiales > Xanthobacteraceae > Bradyrhizobium > Bradyrhizobium frederickii. Next base: position 369,060 of record NZ_SPQS01000003.1, on the reverse strand, counting down.
GATGCTTGGGACCGGAGCATCGCAACGGCCGGGGGAAACGCAGTGGAAAATCGGAGGGACAATTGCGGGAAAAACCGGTGGATAGGGTGCCGGTGAGCAGCGGACAAGCTGTGAATATCAAAGCGCCAGCAGGAAATGACCTCGCCCGCCAGGGGGAATTCCCCTCGCGGGCGGTGATCAGGTCAGCCCAGAAGAAAAAGCAGCCCCCGCTGGGAAATGGAGGCGGAAATTACTTCAGGTTGGTGCTAATCGACGTGAACTTGTCGTTCATGGTGCTGCCCAGGCTGTTCACCACGGTGATGATCGCCAGGGCGATGCCCGCGGCAATCAGACCGTATTCGATCGCCGTGGCACCGGATTCATCCGACCAGAACTTCTGGATTATGCTCTTCAAGACTCGCCTCCGTTTCAATTCCAAGCTGTGTTGGCTTAATTCAACACCCGAGAATGTACGGGGGCGCAGCCTTCAGCCGGGTTAACCCGGGAACTGCAACTTGCGCGGAAAATTGGCGGCAAAAATCCCAAAAATTCAACTCAACGGAACCCTGAATGCAGCCTGCTCCAACCCATCGCGCCAGCTTTTCAATCGGCAGCGAGGCCGACGCCCGGCGCGTCGTCGACGTGCTCACCGAGGTGTTCTTCGAGGGGGATGCGGCGGTCGCCGCCTTCGAGCGGCCGGACGGACAATGGGACGTCACGCTCCATTTCGCCGAGGCGCCCGATCAGCCATGGCTGCGCGAACTTATTGCAATTTCAGCGGGAAATGAGATCGCCGCGACGCTCGCCTTCGATACTGTCGAGGCCAAGGACTGGGTCAGGGCCAGCCTGGAGGATCTCGTCCCGGTCCCGGCCGGGCGCTTCGTCGTGCACGGCAGTCATGACCGCGACCGCGTGGCACCGAACAAGCTCGCGATCGAGATCGAGGCGGCGCTCGCCTTCGGCACCGGCCATCACGGCACGACGCGTGGCTGTTTACTGCTGCTTGACCATGTCCTGAAGAGTTCCCGCCCGAGGAACGTGCTCGACCTCGGCACTGGGACCGGCGTGCTGGCGATCGCTGCGGCGAAGGCGCTGCATCGCGCCGTGCTCGCCTCCGACATCGATCCGCCCTCGGTGCGGGTGGCCTCCGAGAACGCCTGGCTGAATGAAGTGGGCAACCATGTGCGGGTGATCCGCGCGACCGGCTTCGCCGCGCCGGATTTTGGACGGGCCGGCCCGTTCGACCTGGTGCTGGCCAACATCCTTGCCAATCCGCTGAGGCAATTGGCGGGCCCGATGGCACGGCATCTCGCGCCCGGCGGACGCGTCATCCTCTCCGGCCTGCTGACGCATCAGGCCCCCGCCGTGATCGCCGCCTATCGCGCCCGCGGCCTCGTGCCGTTGAAGCATCTGCGGATCGAGGGGTGGAGCAGTCTGTTGCTGCGGAAGGTGGGATAGCCAGCACAGGTGCCTTAGGCGGGCAAAGCGACTTGTCCGCCACAGCTCGAAGGGCGACGGCGAAAGCGAGCCCACCATGACGTTCGCAAATCCGGGAAAGATGGCGGGCACGGCGCTTCGCGCCTTTGCTCGCCCTACGGCATCAGCAATGCCGCTACTCCGCCGGCTTGTCGTCGCGGTGCGCCGTACGCTCGACCTGCAACGCGCGCTTGGCGCGGCGCTCGGCGATGCGGTTGATCATCTGGCTGATGACGCTGCGCGGCTTTTTCGGTGCCGACGCCGTCGGGGCTCGGCGCGCCGGCGGCGAAATCTTCTCAAACGTGAATGCTGGCATCGTGTGTCCCCTCGCCGTTGAGATGAACCACCTGCTCGAATTTCGCTGTCATCCGGACGAAGCGCGGCTGCCGCATCCTTTACTCCACTCAATTCAAGTGGAACCATTCAAGCACAGTCCATGCCACATGCGACGTAAATGCGTCCAGATTGCGGACTCATCCCCATGATCCTAAAGTGATCCACCATGTTCGAAGCACACTTCCAGACATTCGAGGAGCCGGAGGCCGGCGTCGCATTGACGGCACGGCTGGCCGCACTTCGCGAAGAACTCGCCCGTCGCAAGCTCGCCGGATTCGTCGTTCCGCGCGCCGATCAGCAGCAGAACGAATATGTGCCGCCGTCGGAAGAACGGCTGGCCTGGCTGACCGGTTTCACGGGCTCGGCGGGATTCGCGGTGGTTCTGACGCAGGAGGCCGCATTGTTCGTCGACGGCCGCTACACGCTTCAGGCCGCCAAGCAGGTCGATGCAAAGGCCTGGGTCGTGGAATCGCTGATCGACCCGCCGCCGGAGAGCTGGGTGTCGGCGCATCTGAAAGCCGGTGACCGCCTCGGATTTGATCCGTGGCTGCACACTTTTGCGGCAGCCGAGCGCCTGTCTGCCGCCTGCGCCAAGGCCGGCGCCGAGCTGGTTGCCGTCGACAGCAATCCGATCGATGCGATCTGGCAGGACCGCCCGCAGCCGCCGCTCGCCCCCGTCGCCGTGCACGGGCTCCAGCATGCCGGCATCACGGAAGCCGAGAAGCTGACGCAGATCAGAAGCGAGATCGGCAAGCTCGGCGTCGACGCGCTGGTGCTGTCCGACAGCCACGCGGTCGCCTGGACCTTCAACATCCGCGGCGCCGATGTCGCCCATACCCCGCTGCCGCTGTCCTATGCGCTGGTGCCGAAAGACGGGCGTCCCACCATCTTCATCGATAACCGCAAGCTCTCCAACCTGACGCGCGACCATCTCGAGCAGTCCGCCGACGTGCGCGAGCCCGACGCGATGGCGCCGACGCTGATGGCGCTCGCCAAAGGCGGCGGGTCGATCGCACTGGACAGCGCCACGGCGGCCGACGCGCTCAGCCGGCTTATCGCGGGCGCCGGCGGCAAGCCGGTGCGCGGCAGCGATCCGATTGCGCTGCTCAAAGCGGTCAAGAACGCGACCGAGATCAAGGGGACGCAGACGGCGCATCGGCGCGACGCCCTGGCGCTGGCGCGCTTCCTGGCGTGGGTCGACCGGGAAGCGCCAAGCGGCAAGCTCACCGAGATCGACGCGGTCGAGGCGCTGGAGACGTTTCGCCGCGACACCGGCGCACTGAAGGACGTTTCGTTTCCCACCATCTCCGGCACCGGCCCGAACGGCGCCATCGTGCACTACCGCGTCACGCGTAAGAGTAACCGGCGCATCGCGCCCGGCGACCTCTTGCTGATCGATTCTGGCGCGCAATACGAAGACGGCACCACCGACGTCACCCGCACCATGGCCGTGGGCGAGCCCACGAACGAGATGCGCGACCGCTTCACCCGCGTGCTGCGCGGCCATATGGCGATCGCACGCGCGGTCTTCCCGGACGGCACCACCGGCGCGCAGCTCGACACGCTGGCACGGCAATACCTCTGGGCCGCCGGCGTCGATTTCGAGCACGGCACCGGCCACGGCGTCGGCAGCTATCTCTCGGTGCACGAAGGGCCGGCGCGCATTTCGAAGCTCGGCACCACGCCGCTGAAGCGCGGCATGATCCTCTCCAACGAGCCCGGCTACTACAAGACCGATGGTTTCGGCATCCGCATCGAGAACCTCGAGCTGGTCGTCGCCGCCGACATCAAGGGCGCCGAGAAGCCGATGAACGCGTTCGAGACGCTGACGCTCGCGCCGATCGACCGCCGGCTGATCGACGCCGCGATGCTGAGCAAGGATGAGCTCGACTGGCTCAACGCCTACCATGCGCGCGTCCGCGCCGAGGTCGGGCCGGCGCTCGACGAGGCGACCCGGGCCTGGCTCGATCAGGCCACGGCGGAGCTGAAGGCCTAAGCTCGTCATCGCGCATGGCACCACGCGATTTGCGCAAGGCTGCATCCCCAACACAGCTGTCATTCCCCGCGAAAGCGGGGAATCCAGTACGCCGCACCCCCTCGGGTCAACCGCGACCGTCTCGGCGTACTGGATCGCCCGGTCAAGCCGGGCGATGACACCGAATTTGTGGCGTGAAGATCGCGCCCAATGGGTCGCCTCACGCCGTATCATAACCATCCCGGAATCCGTATAGCCGCATTCCGAAATGCCGATATCCGCCTTGCGTAACGACGTTACAGTCGGTTCGAATTCAACGAGACGAGCACGCATGCACGGCATCATCAGCAAGCCGCCGGAAGGGACGCGCAACCTCGCGACATCGCGCGGGGTGCTGCTGCTGCTGGTCGTGATGACCGGGATCGCGCCGATCTCGCTGTACATCCTGGTTCCGGCGCTGCCGGTGCTGGCGACGAATTTCGGCAGCGACATCTCCATCGCGCAGATGACGGTGTCGCTCTACATGGTCGGCATCGCGTTGTCGCAGCTGATCATGGGACCGCTGTCCGACCGGTTCGGACGGCGCCCCGTGCTGCTCGGAGGGTTGGCGCTGATGGTCGCGGCCAGCGTCGGCTGCATCTTCGCCGAAACCCTGCCGCAGCTGATTGCAGCCCGCTTCTTTCAAGCCCTGGGCGGCGCTTCCGGCATGGTGATCAGCCGTGCCATCATCCGCGACATCTATGAGCGCGACCGCGTCGCCTCGATGATCAGCCTGGTGGTCGCGGCGCTGATGATCGGACAGATGGTTTCACCGCTCACCGGCGGCCTGATCGAGACGGCGTTCGGCTGGCGCGCGATCTTCTACGCCATCACCATCGCTGCGGTCATTGTCGCCGTCGGCATCGCCCTGGCGCTGCCCGAAACGCGCCGCGGCCGCGCCGGCGGCGGCGGCTTCCGTGGCGACGTCGGCATCCTGATCAAGAGCCGCGCCTTTGTCGGCTATGTGATGTGCCAGGTGCTGGCCTCACAGATCATCTTCACCTTCGCGGGCGGCGGCCCTTATATCGTGGTGACGCAGATGGGCCGAACCAGCGCCGAATACGGCGCCTGGTTCGCGACAACGGGATTTGCATTTCTCGTCGGCAACCTGCTCTGCGTGCGCTTTGCGCCCAGGCATTCGCTGGAGAAGTTGATCTGGTTCGGGCTCGCACTCCAGCTCTGCGGCAGCCTGCTGAACCTGCTGTGGAGCTTTACCGGGTGGAACGAGGCCCCAAGCTGGCTGTTCGGCACGCAGATGATCGTCATGGTCGGCAACGCCTTCGTGATGGCGAATTCCGCCGCCGGGGCGATCAGCATCCGTCCTGAAGCGGCCGGCACTGCCTCGGGCGCGATGGGCTTCCTGCAACAGGGCATCGGCGCGCTGATGTCGCAATTCGGCGCCTATCTCGGCGGCCACTCCGCAACGACGCTGCCGCTCACCTCGGCGGTGCTCGCGATCTCGCTGCTCTGCGCCTGCGTGATGATCTTCGTCGTCCCCCGCCGCGAAGTGACGGTGAGCGAGGCGCTGATCGAGCAGGCGGAAGAGGAAGAGAGCGGGATGATGTAGCGGTTGCCGTAGGCGACGGCCTTCAAAGCGTACTCGCTGTCATCCCCCGCGAAAGCGGGGGATCCAGTAAGCCGCGGCCTACCGGTTCAATCACAGCTGCCTCGGAGTACTGGATCGCCCGGTCAAGCCGGGCGATGACAGCGAAATAAGAGGAGAAGAAAGTGCCCCTCACTCCCCGATCAGCTTCAGCCACTCGTCCTCGGTCAGCACCTTGACGCTGTGCTTGTTGGCCTCGGCGAGCTTCGAGCCGGCGCCCGGACCGGCGACGACGAGATCGGTCTTCTTCGACACCGAGCCCGACACCTTTGCCCCCAAACGCTCTGCCGTGGCCTTGGCCTCGTCGCGCGTCATCTTCTCCAGCGATCCGGTGAACACCACCGTCTTGCCGGCGACGGCCGAATTGCTCCTCGGCTTCTCGGCGTCGACGATCTCGACCTCCCCGGTCAGCCGCTCGACGATGCCGCGATTGTGGCTCTCGCCGAAATAATCGGCGATGCTCTTGATCACGGTGTCGCCGATCTGGTCGAGCGCATCCATCTCGGCCATCGCCTCCTCGTCGCCCTTGGCGACCTTGAGGCAGGCATCGTGGAAGGCATCCCAGGAGCCGTAGCCGCGCGCCAGCGCCAGCGCCGTGGTCTCGCCGACATGGCGCATGCCGAGCGCATAGACGAAGCGCTCCAGCGCGATTCTGCGCCGGCTCTCGATGGCGCCGAACAGATTGCGCACCGAGGTCGCGCCATAGCCCTCGACCTCTTCGAGCTTGAGCCTGGAATTGCGCTTCTCCAGCGTGAAGATGTCGGCGGGCTCCTTGACCCATCCCTCGTCGAAGAAATACTGGAGCTGCTTCTCCCCGAGACCGTCGATGTCGAAAGCACGGCGCGAGACGAACAGCTTGAGGTGCTCGATCTTCTGATAGGGGCAGGCGAACTCGCCAGTGCAGCGGGCGCGCGAGCCCTCCTCGCCCGCCGCCGTCTCCTCGCGCACGACGTCGGTGTGCAGCGGGCATGGGCACTTCTTCGGGAAGTGGAATTCCTTGGCTCCCTTCGGCCGCTTGTCGAGCACGACATCGACCACCTGCGGGATGACGTCGCCGGCGCGCTGGATCACGACGGTGTCGCCGATCCTGATGTCGCGCCCCTCGCGCAGCACCTCGCCCTTGTTGCCGATGCCCTTGATGTAGTCCTCGTTGTGCAGCGTGACGTTCTGCACGATCACGCCGCCGACACCGACCGGCTCGAGCTTGCCGACCGGCGTGAACGAGCCGGTGCGTCCAACCTGGATCTCGATGTCGCGCAGCACCGTCATGGCCCGCTCGGCCGGGAATTTGTGCGCGATGCCCCAGCGCGGCGTGCGCGAGACGAAGCCGAGCCGCTCCTGCCAGTCGATGCGGTCGACCTTGTAGACGACGCCGTCGATGTCATAGTCGAGCCTTGCGCGCTGCTCCTCGATCGCATGATGGAAGGCGAGCAGTCCCTCGACGGAATGACAGAGCCTGGTCAGCGGGTTGGTCTTGAAGCCGCAGCGCTCGAACCAGCCGATCATGCCGCTCTGCGTCTCCTCCGGCATCGCGCTCATCTCGCCCCAGGCATAGGCGAAGAAGCCGAGGGGACGCGAGGCGGTGATGGTCGGGTCCTTCTGCCGGAGCGAGCCCGCGGCCGAGTTGCGCGGATTGGCGAAGATCGTGCCGCCTTCGGCCTTCTGCCGTTCGTTGAGCGCGAGGAACGCCTTCTTGGTCATGTAGACCTCGCCGCGCACCTCGCAGATCTCGGGGACGTTGCGGCCCTTCAGCTTCTGCGGCACGTCTTCGAGCGTGCGGATGTTGGCGGTGACATCCTCGCCCACCGCGCCGTCGCCGCGCGTCGCCGCAGTGACGAGCTCGCCGCCTTCATAGCGCAACGACATCGAGAGGCCGTCGATCTTCGGCTCGGCGGAGAAATCGACCTTGCCGTCATCGAGCTTCAGGAAGCGCACGATGCGCCCGATGAAGTCGCGCACGTCCTCTTCGGCAAAGGCGTTGTCGAGCGACAGCATGGGAACGGAATGCCGCACCTTCTTGAAGCGCCCCGACGGCGCGGCGCCCACCTTCTGCGAGGGCGAGTCCGCGCTGACGAACTCCGGGAAACGCTTCTCGATGGCGTTGAGGCGCTGGCGCAGCGCGTCGTATTCGGCGTCGGTGACGGTCGGCGCGTCCTCCTGATAATAGCGCTCGTTGTGCCCCTCGATCTCGAGCGACAACCGCATATGCTCGACCTTGGCCTGGGCCTTGGTGAGATCGGCGACGTCGCGAAGCGGTTTCGATTTTGCTGCTCTGGCCATGGGTGCTTGGATACGACGGAGCGGGCGGGAGGGTAAAGTCGGTAGAACTCTCGTGCCCCGGACGCAGCGCAGCCCTTCTTCAGCGGTGCGCTGCAGAGCCGGGGTCCACGGGGCGGCATTCTGGGTCCCGGCTCGCGCTACGCGCGTCCGGAACACGGCTTAAGCCGTGGCCGCCTTCAGCAACCTCTCCGCAGCCGCCCTCGCCTCTGCCGTGATCTCGGCACCGGCCAGCATGCGGGCGATTTCCTCGCGGCGGTGGTCGGCGGCGAGCGCATTGACGCGGGTGGCGACGCGCTTGCCCTTGTCGAGGGCGTCCTTGGAGATCAGCAGATGCTGGTCGGCGCGGGCCGCGACCTGCGGGGCGTGGGTCACGGCCATCACCTGAACCTTGCCGGCCAGCCGCGCCAGGCGCCCGCCGATGGCGTCGGCGACCGCACCGCCCACGCCGGTGTCGATCTCGTCGAACACCAGCGTCGGCGCCGAACCGCGGTCGGACAGCACGACCTTGAGCGCGAGCAGGAAGCGCGACAGCTCGCCGCCGGAGGCGACCTTCATCAGCGGCCCCGGCTTGGTGCCCGGATTGGTCTGAACCCAAAACTCGACGCGGTCGAAGCCTTGCGGCCCCGGTGCGGCCTCGTCGGTCTCGACCTGGGTCATGAACTTGGCGCGTTCGAGCTTGAGCGGCGCGAGCTCGGCGTTGACCGCCTTGTTGAGCTTCTCGGCCGATTTCTGCCGCGCCAGCGACAGTTTCTTGGCGGCGGCGGCATAGCGGCTATCTGCCTCGATCGCGGCCTGCTCCAGCTTCTTCAATTGCGAGGCACCGGCATCGATCAGCACGACGTCGGCGGCATATTTGGCGGCGAGCGCGGCGAGCCCGTCGACCGGCGTCGAATATTTGCGGGAGGCGGCGCGCAATGCAAACAGCCGTTCCTCGATGCGTTCGAGCTCGGCCGGATCGAAATCGGTTGCGGCGAGCGCTGCCTGGAGATGCTGGTCGGCCTCCTCCAGCGCGTTGATGGCGGCGTCGATCGCCTTCACGGCCGGCTCGACCAGCGCCGGCGAATTGACGCCGCGGCGCTCCAGCCGGCGTACCGCGGCCGAGAGGGCTGCGACCGGCGAATGGTTGCCGCCGACCGCCTCCTGCGCCTCGCGCAGATCGGAGGCGATCTTCTCGCCCTGCATCATGGTGCTCCGGCGATGGGCGAGTGAGGTCTCCTCGCCGTCCCTGGGCGCGAGCTGCTTCAGCTCGGCGGAGGCATGGCGCAGATAATCGGCCTCGCGCGCGGCGCGTTCCATGCCGGCGCGATGCTCCTCCAGCGCGGTGTTGGCGGTCCGGCGCGCGTCCCAGAGCGCCTCGACCGCGGCGACGTCCTTCTCCAGGCCGGCGAAGGCGTCGAGCAGGCGGCGATGGGTGGCGGCATCGACCAGCGCGCGCTCGTCGTGCTGGCCGTGAATCTCGACCAGGGCGGCGCCGACCGCCTTCAGCGTCTGCACGCTGATCGACTGGTCGTTGATGAAAGCGCGGGTGCGGCCATCGGCGAGCTGCACCCGGCGCAAGATCATCTCGCAAGATTCTTCAACGCTCGTGTCGTCCAGCCCGTTCTCGGCGAGAATCTTCGCCGCGGGGTGATTCTTGGGGACATCGAACACGGCGGTGACCTGCCCCTGCTCCGCGCCGTGACGCACGAGGCCTGCATCGCCACGGCCGCCGAGCGCCAGCGCAAAGGCATCGAGCAGGATGGATTTGCCCGCGCCGGTCTCGCCGGTCAAAACCGCGAGGCCCGCCGCGAATTCGATATCGAGCCGTTCGATCAGGACGATGTCGCGGATCGATAGACGCGCCAGCATGGAACCAAATTTCCTAGCCGAGGCCCATCTTCTTGAAGGTCTTGCTGATCCAGGACCCCTGATTCTCGCTCGGCTCGAGACCGCCGGATTTTACAAGATTATAGGCGTCCTTGTACCAGCGGCTGTCAGGAAAATTGTGGCCGAGCACGGCCGCCGCGGTCTGCGCTTCCCCGACGATGCCGATCGCCATATAGGCTTCGGTCAACCGGTAAAGTGCCTCCTCGACATGACGGGTGGTCTGGTACTGGGTGACGACGGCCTTGTAGCGGTTGATCGCCGCCGTGTAGTCGCGCTTCTGCGCATAGTAGCGGCCGACGTTCATTTCCTTGCCGGCAAGCTGATCGCGCGCACCTTCAATCTTGGCCTTGGCGGACGTTGCGTATTCCGAGTTCGGATATTTGCGCACCACCTCTTCCAGCGCGGCGATCGCCTTCTCGGTACGGGTCTGGTCGCGGCTGATGTCCGGGATCTGGTCGTAATGAGAGGCCGCGATCAGATATTGCGCATAGGCCGCATCCGGACTGCCGGGATGCAGCGTGACGTAGCGGGTGGCCGCGCCGATGCAGCCGTCATAGTCACCGCCCTGATAGGACGCATAGGCGGACATGAGCAGCGATTTACGGGCCCAGTCGGAATAAGGATGCTGGCGGTCGACCTCTTCGAACTTCTTGTTCGCCGCCTTCATGTCCTTCTTCTCGTTCATGAGGTACAGGCCCTCATTGTAGATCTTGTCGGCGGGCTCCTCGACGAAGGTGTCGTCCTTGGCGGTGAACTTGTCCCAGAGCGAGCCGGTGCCGCAGCCGGCAAGCGGCAGCGCGAGCAGCATGAAGGTGACGGCCTGAAGCAGCCCACGAGCTCGCAAGGAGATCGAGAAATATCCGCGCGTCATACGCTGTGCCGACATGAGTTTAAGCCCTGACGCCCTGTGGTGCGGTGCCCGCCAGCCCATGACCCCGTCACGGGCGCGATATGGTGCCGTGGTGCCTGCCATGCGACCACGCCGATGGATCCGAAAAGCGATCTCTGACCAACCGGATAGGCAGGCATTTCGCCCGGATTAAGGCGAACTTGCCGCAATCCTAGCCGATCATGGTTACCAGGAGTTTCCCGGGGGGTGTGCCGCGGCCAAAGGCCCGCGGCAACAGCCTGTTCAGGACACGTCCGGCCCGTAGGCCGCGGCGACCCGGCCGCCGACGATACCGCGGCCGACTTCGCCCACGGGACGCGTGGTACGGCGGACCGCCTCGCCCTCGACCACCCGCCAGGCGGTCCGGTCAGCCAGCAACGCGGTCAGGACGGCGTGGTTGAGCTTGTGGCCGCCACGCACCGAGCGGTAGGCGCCCAGCAGCGGCAGACCGGCCAGCGAGAGATCGCCGATCACGTCCAGCACCTTGTGGCGGGCACATTCGTCGGCGTAACGCAGGCCCTCGGTGTTGAGCAGCCGCTCGTCGTCGAACACGACGGTGTTGTCGAAGGAGGCGCCGAGGGCATAACCCGCGCTCCAGAGCCGCGCGACATCGGACATCAGACCGAAGGTCCGGGCCCGGCCGACTTCGCGGCGGAAACGTTCCGGGCTGAGGTCGAAAGTGTAGCTCTGCTGGCCGATGACGGGGTTGGTGAAGTCGATCTCGACCTCGACGCAGAACCCGTTGGCATGGGGCCTGATTTCGCCGAAGGAATCGCCGATCTTGACCGAGATCGGCTTCAAAACCTGAATGAAGCGGCGCTGTGCCGGCTGGGTCACGATGCCGGCCTGGTCGATCGCCGCAATGAAGGCTGCGGCGCTGCCGTCCATGATCGGCACTTCCGGACCGTCGATCTCGATGGTGGCGTTGTCGACACCCATCCCCCGCAGTGCAGCAAGCACGTGCTCGGCAGTGGAGACCAGCGGACCGCTGCGGTCGCCAAGGACGGTGGCGAAGTCGGTCGCGATCACCTGATCGGCCGTCGCCTGAACTTCGCGATCACTTCCCTCGAGGCCTGTCCGGATAAAAACAAAACCCGCGTCGACAGGCGCGGGCCCAAGCGTGAGAGTGACGGGAAGACCGGAATGAACGCCCACGCCTGCCACCGAGGCTTGCGCACCAAGCGTTGTTTGCCGGCTAAATTTCATCAGGAACCCGCCCCACTACGACCCACTGCGACTTATACGAGACCCACTTGGCCGGCCAGTGCCGGCGCCCGCGAATCCGTATCCCCAAGTCACGCCAAACCATAGTCACTGCCTGAAACAGCGCCAACTCACGCTTTTTTACCGATTGTTACCCCAAACCCGCCGTATTCGCGCCAAGGCTTAACCAAATTGCGCCGAGCTTTTGGGCCGCTGCCGGCAATTCTACCGAACATCCGAATGCGTGATTAATGATTTAAAATCAGTTGCTTGGCTGCACAATCCGGGCATGCACGGGACAAAAGGAAAGGTCCCGGCAAGCTTGTTGCCGGGACCTCTTTTCGTCTGCCTTATTGTAACAATCCTCAGGTCGCCTGCCGCCGCAGGAAGGCCGGGATATCAAGATGGTCGTCGCCCTGTGGCGCCGGCGCAACAGGCGCGGGACGGCCATGCATGTCCAGGCCCTGCGGAGCGGGCCGCCGGGCATACTCGGATACCGGTTCACTCGATGCGATCTGCTGCGCCACGGACTTCTGCGGACGGCGCTCGGGCAGTGGCGGCATCGCGGGGCCGGCGGTGCGGGCCGCGACCGGCGGCTCGCTTTCCTCGTCGCGACGGCCGAGGCCGACATTGGCGAGGCGCTGCAGCAACGACAGGCGGCTCTTCTGCGGCGCCTCCTCCTCGACCTCACCGCGAGCCTGGCGAAGCTCGGCCTGGGCCGGCATCGGCAGCTCGTCGATGCGCGGCATCCGCGGCGCACGGACCGGGCGCTCGGCCTGCGGCGGGATGAAGGTCTCGGGCGTCATCGGCTCCTGCATCGCGACCGGGGCCTGCTCGGGCTCCGGAAACAGGGTCGGCTTCTGCGCGATCGGGCGCACGGTGACGTCGCCGTAGGTCTGCATCGGCGCCGGGGACTGCGGAACGTCCGCAACGGCAGCCGCGATGGCGGCGAGCGCGGCGCGCTCGACGTTCGGACGGGGCGCCATCGGCGCGGCACCGGCTTGAGCCTGGCCTGCGGCCGGGATCTGCGCTTCCAGCTTCTGGGCGCGCTCGGCCATGCGCTGATTGTCGGCGCGGAGCCGCGCGGTCAGGTCGGCGAGACGGCTCTCGGCGGCCGCGGCCGGAGCTGCGGGCGCCTGCTGCGCCTGCGGGGCCGGGTTTGCGACGGGGGCGGAGGTGGCCTGGCTGTTGCGGGCGATCGCGGCCTGCTCGATGCCGGTGGCGACGACCGAGACGCGGATCAGGCCGTCGAGCGCTTCGTCGAAGGTCGCGCCGACGATGATGTTGGCGTCCTGGTCGACTTCCTCGCGGATGCGGGTGGCGGCTTCGTCGACCTCGAACAGGGTGAGATCCTTGCCGCCGGTGATGGAGATCAGGAGGCCCTTGGCGCCCTTCATCGAGCTATCGTCGATCAGCGGGTTGGCGATCGCGGCTTCCGCGGCGGTCAGCGCGCGCTTGTCGCCGGAGGCTTCGCCGGTGCCCATCATCGCCTTGCCCATCTCGCGCATGACGGCGCGGACGTCGGCGAAGTCGAGGTTGATGAGGCCTTCCTTGACCATCAGGTCGGTGATGCAGGCGACGCCCGAATAGAGCACCTGGTCGGCCATCGCGAAGGCGTCGGCGAAGGTGGTCTTCTCGTTGGCGACCCGGAACAGGTTCTGGTTCGGGATGATCAGGAGCGTATCCACGACCTTGTGCAGCTCGGCGATACCGGCTTCGGCGGTGCGCATGCGGCGGCCGCCCTCGAAGTGGAACGGCTTCGTGACGACGCCGACGGTGAGGATGCCCATGTCCCGCGCGGTCTTGGCGATCACGGGAGCCGCACCGGTGCCGGTGCCGCCGCCCATGCCGGCGGTGACGAACACCATGTTGGCGCCCGAGAGATGGTCGCGCAGCTCGTCGATCACCTCTTCCGCCGCAGCGGCGCCGACGTTCGGCTGCGAACCGGCGCCCAACCCTTGCGTGACCGCGGTGCCCATCTGCACGATGCGCTGCGCCTTCGACATCGTCAGCGCCTGCGCGTCGGTGTTGGCGACCACGAAGTCGACGCCCTGAAGGCCGGCCGTGATCATGTTGTTGACGGCGTTGCCACCGGCGCCGCCGACGCCGAACACGGTGATCCGGGGCTTCAGTTCGTGAATATCAGGAACATTGATGCTGATGGTCATGGTTGCCTCTCGATCACGCGCGCGTGGGTTCGCCCCGGCCGGCGGCCGCGGGAGTTGGTGAAAGTCGGGAATTGCGGAAATGAATCATCAGAAGCCCTCGCGTAGCCATCGTCCGACCTTTCCGAAATAACCGCCGGTCCCTGTCTTGACCTGGTGCCGCGTATGCCGCGGTTCGACATGTTCGAGGTGAACATATTGCGGGTAGACGAGGAGTCCGGCCGGCACCGCAAACGCGGCGTTCTTCGCCTCGTTGGGCAGCCGGCCGAAGCCGAGCGGACGTCCGACCCGCACGGGCCGGCCGAGAATCTGGGTGCCGAGCTCGACGAGGCCGGTGAGCTGCGAGGCGCCGCCCGAGAGCACGACGCGGCCGTTGGGCTCTGAGGCGAAGGGCGAATCCTTCAGCTTGTCCCGAACCATTTCGAAGACTTCCTCGGCACGGTGCTTGACGATGTTGGCGATGGTGGCGCGAGAGACGATCTGCGGCAGATCCTGCTCGTCACCGGCTGTCGGCACAGACATCAGCTCACGCGAGTCCGATCCGCCGGTGATGACGGTCCCGTATAACGTCTTGATTCGCTCGGCATCGGCAATGGTCGCGGAGAGTCCGCGCGCGAGATCCATCGTGATGTGTTGCCCGCCGACCGCAAAACCCGCCGCATGCACGAAACGGCCGCCTGAATAAACGGCAATCGTGGTGGTGCCGGCGCCCATCTCGACGACGGCAGCGCCCAGATCGGCCTCGTCGTCGGTCAGCACCGACAGGCCGGCGACATAAGGGCTCGCCGCCATGGCTTCGACATTGATGTGGCAGCGTTCGACCGCCAGCATCAGGTTCCGCGCCACGGTGGCGTCGCAGGTGACGACGTTCATGTCGACGCCGAATTGATGGGCAACCATGCCGCGGGGGTCGCGGATGCCCTTGACGCCATCGAGCGTGTAGCCGACCGGCAGCGCATGCAGCACGGTGCGGCCCTCGCCGGTGGCATGACGCATGCCGGTGGAGGTGACGCGGCTGACGTCGGCCTGGGTCACGGCACCACCCCGGATGTCGGCGGCGGCCTCGACCAGCTGGCCGGAAAGCCGGCCGCCGGAGACCGAGAGCAGCACGGACTCGACCCGCACCTTGGCCATCTTCTCCGCGAGCGCGACGGCCTGGCGCACCGCCTGCTCGCATTCACCGAGATCGATCACCGCGCCGGACTTCATGCCGCGCGACTGGATCTGGCTGTAGCCGATCAGTTCCACCGCATGGGTGCGGCCGCGCAGCGCCTCGCTCGGCGGCGACGGCTTCAGCCGCGCGATCATGCAGGCGATCTTGCTGGTGCCGATGTCGAGGCAGGCGACGAGGCCGCCGCGCTTGTGCGGCATCTGGCGCGTCTTCGGCGTCTGGGTGCGATCGAGACCGGTCATGCGGAATCCCCGGCCTTCTTTTTCTTCTTGTCCTTGAACAGATCTTCTCGCGCCTTGGCGGCGTCCTCGGACAGCTGCACCACCAGCCGATCGGGCAGGCGCATGTCGACGGCGACGATGTCGCGGGAGAACAGCCTGTCCTCCTTGTCGAGCTTGGACAGCATCGCGAGCGCCTTGCCGACGTCCTGCTCGGGCAGACGGATGTCGAGGCCGTCCTTGAGCCTCAGATTCCAGCGCCGCTCGCCGACGTAGATCGCGGCTTTCGTCACCGCATTGACCTGCGGATAGCGCGCCAGCAGCGCCAGGAAATCGCGGGCCTGAGTCTCGGCGCCCTTGCCGACCACGAGCGGCAGCGACAGGAAGCGGCGAGAGACGTAAGGCTCGAGCACGGCGCCGTCGTCGGCGATGACCGAGAGCCGGCCGGCCTCCTGCCACAGCGCGAACGCCTTGCGCTCGGTGAGCTCGATCATGAGCTGGCCCGGATAGAGCTTCAGCACGGTCGCATCCGCGATCCAGGGATTGGCCTTGAGCTTGTCGCGCACCGCGTCGGCATCGAGGAACAGCAGGGAGGACCGGCCGCTGACGCCGCCGATCGCCAGGATCTCGTCCTGGGTGAGCTGCTTGCGGCCGTTGATCACGACGGAGGTGATGCGGAAGCCGGCGGAATTGGCCAGCGCGTTGCGGGCATCGCTGACCGCGGTGATGAAATCCTGGAGATGGCCGCCCTTGACGATGCCGAAGCCGCAGCTGCCGATCAGCAGCAGCACGGTCATGCTGATCCCGACCCGGCGCGGCAGATAGCGCTCGACCAGCGCGACCACACGCGGCGGCGGCTCGCGCTCGACGACGGCCCTGGCCCTGGCCTTGGTCTTGATCTTGTCCTTGGCGGCGGCGCGCGCCTCGGCGCGCTTGTCCTGCAGCCACTCGCGCAGAAGCACGACCGCTCCGACAGCGGCCGCCTTCAGGTCAGCTTGGGGCCTCAGCGATCTGAAAAGGGACCGGGTGAGGCTTCCTGCTCCATCCATTGCACGAGCTCGTCAACAGTTTGCCCGCGACATCGCGCGGATCCTGGCGAACATGACGTCCTGGACGTGCCGGGCCGGGTGCTGGTCTTCAGCAGAAGAAAACCTCTCCCCTTCAAAGCGTTCGCTGGAGGTGACATCACCCGCGACAGCTCACGCGCCGGCAGCCAAAGCGCCATATGCGCCGCCAGCGTTAACCTTCGGACGTCCTGGTAAACAAAAGGTAAAATTCGTTAACGACGTGCGCATTTTGCCCCGTTATGTGAGGCTGTTATGCCGCGATATCCGGCATTTTACCGGTTTTGGGCGCCAAACCGGCCCGTTTCGCCGATCCGGCCGTTAACCAGTCCTAATTATTTCCGGACGCCCCGCTCCGCGAGCTCCACCAGGTCGCGCAGGAAGTCGACGAATGCGATGCCCTCGGCTTTCAGCGCCTTGGGGTAGAGCGAGGACTTGGTCAGCCCGGGCAGCGTGTTGGTCTCGAGATAGACCAGGCCCCTGTCCGAGACGATGAAGTCCGACCGGGAATAGCCGGTGCAGGACATCGCGCGGTGCGCCAGCATCGCCTGCGCCTTCAGCGCGGCGGTGATCTCGGGTGCGAAACGGCCGGGGCAGATCTCCTGAGTCGACTTCAGGAGATATTTTGCGGCGTAATCGAAATTGCCCTCGCCCGGAATGATCTCGATCGGCGGCAGCGCGATGATGGAGCCATCGGTGCGCTCCAGCACGCCGCAGGTCGCCTCGACGCCGGCGATGTAGGGCTCGATGACATAATCTTCGTGCTTGGCGGCGTTCCGGACGGCGACGAGATCCTGCTTGGCGTTGACGAAGATCAGGCCGTAGCTCGAGCCGTCGCGCGCCGGCTTTGCGATCAGCCTGCCGTATTCGGCAAAGGCCTCGTCGATGTCGTCGAGCGCAATGTTTGCCGGCGGCGTCACGCCGCCGAGGGCGGCAAACCGCTTAGCCGCGAACTTGTCGAAGGCAAGATGCGAGGAGGCCGAGCCCGAGCCGGTGAAGGGCACGCCGCGCGCCTCGCACATCACCTGCAATTCCCCGTTCTCGGCACGCCCGCCATGCAGGCCGAGCACCAGCACGCGCCCCTCGGCCTTGGCCTGGTCGAGCGCCTGCTCCAAGGGGATGCCACGCGTGCCCGGCTTGAACTCGTCCTCGAACGGGCGAGCATGCTCGAGCAGTTGCTTGGACTGCACGACATGCACCTTGTCCTCGATGTCCCACCACCAGAGATCGGCCTCGGGCAGCGCCTGATGCAGCGCCTGGGCCGAGGCGACCGAGACCAGACGTTCCCGGTTGGAGCCGCCGAAGAGGATGGTGATGCGCATGGTCATAGCCCGAAATCTCTCCATTTCGTCATTCCTGGGCGCGACGAAGTCGCGAGCCCGGAATCCATTTCTCCACCGTCTCTGCGGCCCAATGGATTCCGGGTTCTCGCTTCGCGAGCCCCGGAACGACATTCACGCGGACACCCCGATCCGCTTGATTTCCCAGTGTAGCTCGATTCCGGAATTCGCCTTCACCCGTTCGCGCACGGTCTCGCCCAGCGTCTCGATGTCGTGCGCGGTGGCATCGCCGGTGTTGATCAGGAAATTGCAGTGCATCTCCGAGACCTGCGCGCCGCCGACACGCAGGCCCCGGCAGCCGGCGGCGTCGACCAGCTTCCAGGCGGAATGGCCCGGCGGATTCTTGAAGGTGGAGCCGCCGGTCTTCTCGCGGATCGGCTGCGCCGTTTCGCGATGGCTTTGCACCTCCGCCATGCGCGCGCGGATCGCCTCCGTGTCCCTGATCTCACCGCGAAAGCGCGCCGAGGTGAAGATGATGGAAGGATCGACGCCGCTGTTGCGGTAGACGAACTTCATGTCGGCATTGGAGAACACGTGCTTGGCGCCGTCGCGCCCGACACCCCTCGCCTCGATCAGCACGTCCTTGCTCTCGCCGCCATTGGCGCCCGCATTCATGCGCAAGGCGCCGCCGATCGTGCCGGGAATGCCGAAATAGAATTCGAGCCCGCCGATATTGGCGGAGGCTGCCACTTCCGCCACCCGCTTGTCGAGTGCGGCCGCGCCCGCGGTGACGACATCGCCGCTCGCGCTCACCTCACCAAAGCCGCGCGGCGCCAGGCGGATCACGATTCCCGCGATGCCGCCGTCCCGCACGATGAGGTTGGAGCCGACGCCGACGACATAGACCGGAATGTCGGGTGAAAGATGCGCGAGGAAGTAAGCGAGATCGTCCTCGTCCGCCGGCGTGAACAGCACCTGCGCCGGGCCGCCGACGCGAAACCAGGTGAGCTCGGCGAGCGATTGGTTGGCGAGCAGCCGGCCGCGCAAGTCTGGCATCGCGGCTTTGAGAGCGGGCGTGATGTCGGGGAAGCTCATGCCGCAAGCCCCAAGCGAAGTCGGAGTTTGTGGCTACCCCTCTCCCCAACCCTCCCCCGCAAGGGGGGAGGGAGCCTGACGGGCGTGCTCACCTCACCTGGTATTACAGCTACAGTCTGATGCTTTGGGAGAGTGAGGGACGCACGGGCGGAAGGGTTCCCTCCCCCCTTGCGGGGGAGGGGTAGGGAGAGGGGTAGCCACACGGGCGGTGCTCGACGATGACGCGACATTCTCTCGATCACCCCAGCGCCTTCAATTCGCCCGGCAAGGCATAGGCCCATTGCGTGATGTTGCCGGCCCCGAGGCACACGACGAGATCGCCGGACTTTGCCAGTCCCTTGACGATGGCCGCGAGCTCCGAAGCCGCCGGCAGCGGGATCACTTCGCGATGGCCGTGGGCGCGCAGACCTTCGACGAAATGGTCGCGGTCGATGCCCTCGATCGGCACTTCGCCGGCGGCATAGACGTCGGCCACGATCACCGCGTCGGCGTCGTTGAAGCAGGTGCAGAATTCCTCGAACAGCGATTGCAAACGGGTGTAACGATGCGGCTGCACCACGGCGATCACCTTGCCGGTGTAGGAATCGCGCGCTGCTTTCAGCACGGCTGCGATCTCCACGGGGTGATGGCCGTAATCGTCGATGACGGTGACGCCGTTCCACTCGCCGGTCTTGGTGAAGCGGCGCTTGACGCCGCCGAAGCCGGCCATCGCCGTGCGGATCGCCTCGTCCGACACACCGAGCGCATGCGCGACCGCAATCGCCGCCGTCGCGTTGGAGGCGTTGTGCCGGCCCGGCATCGGCAGCGCGAGATCGGCGATCTCGTGCATGGTGCCGGCCTTGCGGTCGCGGATCACGACCTTGAACTTCGAGCCGCCGCCGCCCGCGGTGAGATCGACCAGCCGCGCATCGGCCTGCGGATTCTCGCCGTAGGTGATGATGCGGCGATCCTCGATCTTGCCGACGAGGCTCTGCACCACGGGATGATCGATGCACATCACGGCAAAGCCGTAGAACGGCAGGTTCTCGACGAAATGGCGGAAGGCGTCCTGCACGGCCTCGAAGGTCTTGAAGTGGTCGAGATGCTCGGGGTCGACATTGGTGACGATCGCGACATCGGTCGGCAGCTTCAGGAATGTGCCGTCGCTCTCGTCGGCCTCCACCACCATCCAGTCGCCGGCGCCGAGACGCGCGTTGGAACCGTAGGCGTTGATGATGCCGCCGTTGATGACGGTGGGATCGAGTCCGCCGGCGTCGAGCAGCGTTGCAACCATCGTCGTCGTGGTGGTCTTGCCGTGGGTGCCGGCGATGGCGACGCAGCTCTTCAGCCGCATCAGCTCAGCCAGCATCTCGGCGCGGCGCACCACGGGAATGCGACGTTCGCGCGCCGCCATCAGTTCCGGATTGTCGCGCTTGATCGCGGTGGAGACCACGACCACCTCGGCGCCGTCGACATTCTCGGCCTTGTGGCCGACCGAGACCTTCGCACCCTTCTTGCGCAGACGGTCGAGATTATAATTGTCGGAAGCGTCGGAGCCCTGCACGGCATAGCCGAGATTGACCAGCACCTCGGCGATCCCGCTCATGCCGATCCCGCCAATCCCGACGAAGTGGATGGGTCCGATCTCGCGCGGCAGTCTCATGGCTGTATCTCTGTCTATTCCGGCTGCGGCCGCAACATCGCCCCTGTCGTGGCCGGCCAGCGGCGAATCTCCTCCACTTCATGCAAGACCGGGCGGATCGGGACAAGCCCGGTGCGGCCTCCAAACGAGGTAATTTCCCGCTTGGATGCCCCATTTTGGCCGGTTTCGCGGACCGCGAGGCCCGCGCTCGGAGCACGGGGACCCAAGTCGCCGCTTCGGTCAGAGGGAGGCGGTTCGCGCGGCCGCCTCATCCTGGAGATCGAGCACGCGAAGATAGTTGCGCAGGCGATTGGCCTCGAGCGCGCCAATGAGCTTGTTCTGATGATACGGCAACAGGAGATCGGCGAGCGGCGCGCTCCACGACGCGTCCAGATCGAAGATCACGCCGAGCCCGAATACGGCCGGGACCTCTGCAAAGCCGAGCTCGCGGCCGCCCCTGAGCGCCTCGGCCAGAAAGTCGTCGATCGCCGTCATCACGCCGTTGCGCGCACCGCCGGAGACCTCGGCAAACGCGAACTGGCCCATGCCGCGAAAGCCGCGCCCTTTGATGAGGGCTGCCTGACCGGGAACCGCGCCGGCGTCGAAGCTGTAGGCATGGCGATAGTCGGGTGGAATTCGCTCGGGCGCATAGTAGAAATCGCGCCGACCACACGGCCAGCCGATGTCGTGCACAAAGACCAAAAGCGGCTTGCCGGCGCGACGGCTGATCGCATCGATGTGGCCGAGCTCGTTGTAGACCGTGTACCAGTTGTGATCGCCATCGACGACCCAGGCATCGGCCTCGTCAACATCGGCGAACGCCTCCAGGCTGGTTTTTGCAAGATGGCGAACGTCCGGACTGATCTTCAGCCACTCCATGAATTCGTGCTTCGGCGCGGGATCTATGGCGGTGAGGCGGCCGCCGCACCCACGACAATGCGCGGCAAGAAAAGGCGACATGCCACCATATTCCGAGCCGATCTCGACGATCTCGCGCGCATCCGCGAGCCTGAGCGCCTCGAGGACCAGATCGGAAAACTCCGCGAGGGAGTGAATCAGCAGGCCTGCCACCAACAAATCCTCCGCCGGGCACGAACGTGCCGCGCGTGCGACCATCGAGCCGAGCGACCCATGTGCAAGCTTGAACGGCGCCGACGCTAAATTCCGGCGGTCTTCACCACGAGGTCCGCAAGCCTCTCGGCCGCATCGAGCCGCCCCGCCCCCTTCGCGGCCGCAGCCATCGCGGCGAGGCGCGCGGGCTCGGCGGCCAGGCCGGAGATTTCGGACGCCAACCGGTCGGAAGTGAACTCGGTCTGCGGGATGCGGATCGCGCCATCGACCTTGACCAGCACGCCGGCATTGGCGAACTGGTCCTGGTCGATCGAGCCCGGCAACGGCACCAGGATCGAGGGCCGGCCGATCGCCGCGAGCTCGGCCACCGTGCCGGCGCCGGAGCGCGATACCACAAGATGGTTGGAGGCGAGCCGCGCCGGCAAATCGGTGAAGAACGGCGCGAGCTCGGCCTTGATCTTGAGCTTGTCGTAGACGGCCCGCACGCGGCTCATGTCCTCTTCGCGCACCTGCTGGGTGAGGACGAGGCGGCTCCATAGCGCAGGCTCGAGCCGCTCGATCGCACCGGGCACGATGTCGGCCATGATGCGCGCGCCCTGGCTGCCGCCGACGACGAGCAGGCGCAGCGGGCCGTTCACCTCGGGCGCGGCATATTTCACCGCCGCGGCCGCGAGGATCGCCGGCCGCATCGGCGTGCCGACGGTCGTGGTCTTGCCCGCTAGCGCGGGATCGCGGTCGAGCACACCGGGCAAGGAGGTTGCGATGGCGCGCACGCGGCTCGACAGGAACCGGTTGGCGCGGCCGAGCACCGCGTTGGCGTCGTGGATGATCCCGGGCACGCCGGCGAATTTCGCCGCGACCAGCGGCGGCAGCGTCGGATAGCCGCCGAAACCGACGACGGCGACGGGCTTCAACCGCTTGATCAGGGCGTAGGCTGACAGCGTGCCGGCCGCGAGCGTCAGGCCGGCATAGGCGAGTTGCAGCGGATTGCGGCCGCGCGCGGTCTCGCTCGCCACGACGTCGATCATGTCCTTGCTGAACAGCCCGCTATAACGCAGCGCGCGCTCGTCGGTGACGAGGCGGACGCGATAGCCGCGCCGGATCAATTCGACACCGAGTGCCTCGGCCGGAAACAGATGGCCGCCGGTGCCGCCCGCGGCGAGAAGAATCAGGGGGGAATTGTCCATGGTGAGGGAGTTTTACAGGCTGTCAGCGGTCATTGCGAGCCGCAACGACGGTGCCCGCGCCCCGGGAGCAGCGCAGCGCGCCGCCGTTTGCGGCGTGGTGCGCTGCTGAACCGGGGCCCATGGTTGCGGCATTCTGGGTCCCGGATCTGCGCTTCGCTGGTCCGGGACACGAGCGCGGTTACGCGTAGCTGCGCATCGCCTCGGCGTGGCCGCTGGCTTCGACCTCGGTGCGCGGGCGGAGCCGCGTCAGCGCCAGCATCATACCGACGCCATAGGCGAGCGACACGATCGAGGAGCCGCCATAGGAGATGAACGGCAGCGTCATGCCCTTGGCCGGGATGAGCTGGAGGTTGACCGACATGTTGATCGCCGCCTGCACGCCGAACAGAATCGCAAGACCCGAGGCGGCGAAGCGCGAGAACATGTCCTCATTGGCATAGGCGCGCGACAGCGTACGGATCACGACGAAGGCGAACAGCGCCAGCATGGCCAGGCACAGGATGATGCCGAACTCCTCGGCGGCGACCGCGAACACGAAGTCGGTATGGCTGTCCGGCAGGCTGCGCTTGGCGATGCCCTCGCCCGGTCCGAGCCCGAACCAGCCGCCGTTGTAGAAGGCCTCCATGGCGGTATCGACCTGGAAGGTGTCGCCGGAGGCCGGATTCATGAAGCGCCTGATGCGCCCCGCCACGTGCGGGACGAACAGATAGGCGCTGAACAGACCGGCCGCGCCGAGACCTGCGAGGCCGAACACCCAGATCATGCGCATGCCCGCGATGAAGAACAGCGAGCCCCACACCATCAGGACCAGCATGGTCTGGCCGAAGTCGGGCTCCATCACCAGCAGCGCGACCAGCATCATGAGCAGCACCAGCGCCATCGTGGTCGCCGGCATCTCCGGGCGCCTGGTCGATTCCGCGAACAGCCAGGCGGCGATCACGACGAACGACGGCTTTGCGATTTCGGACGCCTGGATGTTGACGCCGAGCAGCGTGATCCAGCGCCGCGAGCCCTTCACCTCCGGGCCGATGGCGAGCGTCAGCACGATCAGGATGATGCTCGCCGCGAAGATGATCAGGGCCGAGCGGCGGATCGCGCGCGGCGACAGGAAGGACACCCCGAGCAGCACGATGCAGGACGGCAGCAGGAACAGCACGTGGCGGCTGAAGAAGTGGAAGGGATCGAGCCCGATGCGGGTCGCAACCGGCGGGCTCGCCGCCAGCGACAGGATCACGCCGGTCAGCATCAGCGCCACGATGGCGCCCATCAGCGGCTTGTCGACGGTCCACCACCACTCGGAAAAGGGGGTGCGTTCTTCACGGGAGAGCATGGGCGACCGCTTTCGGACAGAGGTCCGTCCATTGGTCGCCGAGGTTGGTTACCGGGGGGTTAACATGATGGATCAAGTTGTAGAGAGTCTCGTGCCCCGGACGCAGCGCAGCGCGCCGCCCCTTTGCGGCGTGGTGCGCTGCAGAGCCGGGGCCCATATCGCGGCAGTGTGCAGTGTATCGTGTAGCGGCCTGGGTCCCGGCTCTGCGGAGCGTCACTGCGTGCCGCACCGCGTCTGGGACACGCGACCTCTCACACCACCGGCTTTACGCCCGGCAGCGCCTGCACCAGCTCGCGGAACTTGGTGCCGCGGATCTCGAAGTTGCGGTACTGGTCGAAGGAGGCGCAGGCGGGCGACAGCAGCACGACGGCATCGTTGAGGCCGGAGGCTTCCGCATCGCGCGCGGCGTGCTCGACGGCGACGTCGAGGGTGTGGCTGATCTCGTGCGGCACCTGCGCGCCGAGCGTGCCGGAAAATTCCGGCGCGGCCTCGCCGATCAGATAGGCTTTCCGGATGCGCGGGAAGAAGCCAGTCAAACTGGTGATGCCGCCGGCCTTCGGCTTGCCGCCGGCGATCCAGAAGATGTCGGCAAAGGACGACAACGCATGCGCGGTGGCGTCCGCATTGGTGCCCTTGGAATCGTTGACGAACAGCACGTTGCCGCGGCGGCCGACCTGCTCCATGCGGTGGGCGAGACCAGGAAAGCTGCGCAGGCCGTTTTGCAGCACCTCCAAGCTGATGCCCATCGCGAGCGCGGCAGCGGCGGCGCAAGCCGCGTTCTGCGCGTTGTGCTGGCCGCGCAGCGAACCGATGCCGCCGAGCGCGGCGACCTCGCTGCGGGCGCCGCCCGCGGTGCGCACGATATTGCCGTGCTCGACATGGATGCCTGATGCCAGCGGGTTCTTGACGGAGATGCGCACCACGTTCTTGCCGGCACGGTCGAGCCGGTCGGCGACATCACGGCAATAACCGTCATCGACGCCGACGATCGCCGTGCCGCCGTCCTGCACGCCGGCCACGAGGCGCTCCTTCACAGCGGCATAACGTTCGATGGTGCCGTGGCGGTCGATATGGTCCTCGCTGACATTGAGCAAAATGCCGACCGAAGGATCGAGCGAGGGCGTGAGGTCGATCTGGTAGGACGACATCTCGATGACGTGGACGCGGCCCATGCGCGGCGGCTCCAGCGACAGGATCGCGGTGCCGATATTGCCGCCCATCTGGGTGTCGTAGCCTGCGACCTTCGTGAGGTGCGCGATCAGCGCCGTCGTGGTCGACTTGCCGTTGGTGCCGGTGATGGCGACGAAGGGCGCGTCCGGCGCATGGCGCCGCCGCTCGCGGCAGAACAGCTCGATGTCGCCGATCACCTCGCAGCCGGCCTCGCGCGCCTTCAACACGCTCCAATGCGGCACCGGATGAGTCAGCGGCACACCGGGCGCCAGCACGAGGGCTGCGAAATCCGCCCAGGACACGCTGCGCAGATCGGCGGTGATGAAACCGGCCTGCGCGGCCTTGGCGACGTTCTCGGCATTGTCGTCCGCGGCGATCACCTCGGCGCCGCCCGCTTTCAGCGCGTGGCAGGAGGCGAGCCCCGAGCCGCCGAGGCCGAACACCGCGACGGTCTTGCCGGCGAAGGAGGTGATGGGGATCATCGAGCGATCACCGCAGCTTCAGCGTCGACAGGCCGGCGAGCGCCAGCATCACCGAGATGATCCAGAAGCGGATCACGATCTGCGGCTCGGTCCAGCCGAGCTGTTCGAAATGGTGATGGATCGGCGCCATGCGGAAGATGCGTTTTCCGGTGAGCTTGAAGGAGACCACCTGCACGATGACGGAGACCGCCTCCAGCACGAACAGGCCGCCGATCACCGCGAGCACGATCTCGTGCTTCACCGCGACCGCGATCGCGCCCAGCATGCCGCCGAGCGCGAGCGAGCCGGTGTCGCCCATGAAGATCGAGGCCGGCGGCGCATTGAACCAGAGGAAGCCGAGACCGGCGCCCAATAGCGCGCCGCAGAGCACCGCCAGCTCGCCGGTGCCGGCGACATATTTGATCTGGAGGTAATCCGCGAACACCGCGTTGCCGGCGAGATAGGCGATCATCGCAAAGCTCGCGGTGGCGATCATCACGGGCACGATGGCGAGGCCGTCGAGACCGTCGGTGAGATTCACCGCGTTGCCGGCGCCGACGATGACGAAGGCGCCGAACACGACGAAGAACCAGCCGAAATGCAGCACGGTGTCCTTCAGGAACGGAATCGTCAGCGCGGTCGACGCGGGATCGCGGTTCAGCCGCACCAGCGCGTAGCAGGCCACCAGCGCGATGATCGCCTCGATCAAGAGGCGAAGCTTGCTGCCGAACCCGGTCGTGGTCTGCTTGGTCACCTTGAGGTAATCGTCATAGAAGCCGACGAAGCCGAAGCCGAGCGTCACCGCCAGCACGATCCAGACATAGGGGTTGAGCGGATTGGCCCACAGCACGGTGCCGACGGTGAGGCCGGACAGGATCATCAACCCGCCCATCGTCGGCGTGCCCTTCTTGGCGAGATGCGATTGCGGACCGTCGGTCCGGATCGGCTGGCCCTTGCCCTGGCGGATACGCAAATGGTCGATGATCCAGGGCCCGAACAGGAACACGAACAGCGCGCCGGTGACGACGGCGCCGCCGGTGCGGAAGGTGATGTAGCGGAAGACGTTCAGGAAGGTGCGAACGGCACCGAAGCCCGGAAATGTGTTGGAGAGCTCGATCAGCCAGTAAAACATTCAATCGGTCCTATGGCGCCAATGCGCGCGGTTTTGGCCTGGATCTTGGCTTCAACGTGCCTCACGCGCATTCGCTGGTCTTCATCATGGGTCGCGCGCCCCCAGGGAAACCGGATGGCTTCGCGCCGCAAAGGGTAGGATTCGGGAACGGCGCCTTCCAAGCAGTTTACGCCTTCGCCTGCAAGGCGGCCACCAGGCCCGGCACAAACTTGTTGACCCAGAACATCTTCTTGCTGCCCTTGACAACGACCACATCGCCTGCCTGCAGCAGATTTGCGACCTCGTCCGGCTTCAGCGTGGCCGGATCGTCGTGCCAGCCGAGGCCCTTGCCTGACGGCAGCACATCGTAGAGGTGGCGCATCAGGGCGCCGACGCAGTAGACGCCGTCGATCCCGTCGAGGTGCTTGGCAAGGGCGGTGTGGTAGTCTGGCGCGTCATCGCCGAGCTCCAGCATGTCGCCGAGCACCGCAATGCGGCGGCCGCCGGTCACATGGCGGGCCTGCAGGCTTTGCAATGCGGCAGCAACGCTGGCCGGATTGCCGTTGAAGCTGTCGTCGATCACGGTGATGCCGCCGACCGCCTGCTCGACGCCGCGGCCGGTCATGATGCCGACGCGGTCGAGCTTGATCGCGAGCGTCGCCGGATCGAGATGGGCCGCGCGGATCGCGGCGAGCGCAGCCAGCGCATTCTGCACGCGATGCGGCGCGCCCGGCGTCAGGCTGAAGGCGATCTCCTTCTTGCCGATCATCGCCACGACCTGCCAGCTCTCGCCATGGGGCGCGTGCGCGACCTCATGCACCTCGGCATGCTCGCCGAAGCGCACGACCTTGCCTTTCCATTCGGACGCCTTGAGTCCGGCGGGCAGCACCAGCACGCCGTCCTCGGGCAGGCCGAGCGCGATCGAGACTTTCTCGTGCCTGATAGCTTCGAGCGAGCCGAGCTTCTCCAGATGCACGGGCTGGACGTTGACGACCAGCGCCACCGTCGGCCGCGTCAATTCGCTGAGCCGCGCGATCTCGCCTTTCTGGTTCATGCCCATCTCGACGACCCAGAGGCTGGCGTTGGGCCGCGCGTTGCACAGCGTCAGCGGCACACCCCAGAAATTGTTGAAGCTCGAGGGGCTGGCATAGGCGCTCGGATAGGCCGCCAGAAACTCCTTGGTACTGGTCTTGCCCGCGCTGCCGGTGAGCCCGATCACCGGCCCGCTGAAGCGCTCGCGCGCGGCGCGTGCGAGCGCCCAGAGGCCGTCGATCAGCGTGTCCTTGACGACGATCTGCGGAATGCGGATGCCGGCGATCTCGTGCGGCACGATCATCGCGACCGCACCGGAGGCTTCCGCCTTGTCCGCGAATTCCCAACCGTCGCGCGCACTGGCGAAGGCCGAGACGAAGCCGCCGCTCGGCGTGCCGCTCAGCGCCACGAACAGGCTGCCTGGTTTCACCAGGCGGCTATCCTGCGTGACCAAATCGATCGGAGTGTTCGGGAACGATCCGTCCGCGCCCAGCGCGCGCGCCACTTCGGCAACCGTCCATATCGGCGCGCTCATGCAATCCTCGACGCTAATGCGGCGGCGACCGCCTCGTGATCACTGAAGGGCAAGATCTCTTTGCCCACGATCTGCCCGGTCTCGTGGCCCTTGCCGGCGATGAGCAGCGCATCGCCCTCCTGCAATTCCTCGATCGCGGCGCGGATGGCCTCAGCGCGGTCGCCGATCTCACGGGCGCCCTTGGCGGTCGCAAGGATCGCGGCGCGGATCGCTTCCGGCTTCTCGCTGCGCGGATTGTCGTCGGTGACGATGACGCCGTCGGCGTTCTCGGCCGCGATCTCGCCCATGATCGGACGCTTGCCGGCATCGCGGTCGCCGCCGGCGCCGAACACGACCACCAGCCGGCGCTTGGCATAGGGCCGCAGCGCCTGCAGCGCCTTCGCCAGCGCATCGGGTTTGTGCGCATAGTCGACGAAGATCGGCGCGCCGTTGCGCTCGCCGACGCGCTCCAATCGTCCCTTGGCGCCTTCGAGATGCTCAAGGCTTGCGAACACGTCGGCTGCATCGCTGCCGGTGCCGATCGCAAGCCCCGCCGACACCAGCGCGTTCTCGATCTGGAATTCGCCGACAAGCGGCAACCGGATCGCATGGCGCTTGGCGCGGTGTTCGAGCGTCAGCCATTGCGAGAAGCCCTCGACCACGGCCTCGCTGAGACGGATACCCTCGCCCGCCCCGTCGCCGTTGCGGCCGACCGCCATCACGCGCAGGCTGCGCGCCTTCGCAGCATCGATCGCTTCCGCCGAGCAATCATGATCGGCCGAGATCACCGCCGCGCCGCCCGGGGACACGAGCTCGCGGAACAGGCGGAGCTTCGCGGCGAGATAATGCGCGACGGTCGGATGATAATCCATGTGGTCGCGCGACAGATTGGTGAAGCCGGCCGCCGAGACGCGCACGCCATCAAGGCGATACTGATCGAGCCCATGCGACGACGCCTCGAAGGCAAGATGTGTGACGCCCTCACGCGCGATTTCGTCGATCTGCCGGTGCAGCGCGATCGGATCCGGCGTCGTCAGCGAGCCATAGATGGTGCGCTTGGGCGAGACGAGGCCGATGGTGCCGATGCTGGCGGAAGCATGCCCGAGCCGCTCCCAGATCTGGCGGGTGAAGGCTGCGACCGAGGTCTTTCCGCTGGTGCCGGTCACGGCCGCGATGGTCGCCGGCTGGGCGGGGAAGAAGTTTGCAGCGGCCAGCGCCAGCGCGCGGCGCGGATTGGTCACGGTGACGAACGGCACCCTGCTGCCATCAGGGGCATGGTCACCGACCACGGCCACGGCACCCGCTTCAATCGCAGCATCGATGAAGCGCGCGCCGTCGGTCTTGCTGCCCGCCAGCGCGAAGAAGACATCACCCGGCTTGACCGCGCGGCTGTCGAGCGCAAGGCCGGTCACGTCGAGCGCGGCGGCAGCGGGCTCGATCGCGGCATCATTGCCCAGAATATCCTGACCCAGGAGGTCGCGCAGCTTCATGGTCTTCCAGTCGACATGCCCTGCCGGAAAGCCGAATCCAGGGGAAAATCCCGACTCAGCCGCGGCGATGGCTCACCCCGTTGATTACTGGGTTGTCCTGGATGCTGCAAGAATAAGGCGCTCCGCAGGCGGCAGGTCGAACCGCGGCTCGACGCCCAGAAGCGGCGCGATCCGCTCGATCACCTTGCCGCCGGTCGGCACCGCGTTCCAGCCCGAAGTGATGAAACCCTTCGTTTCGGGAATCGCCTGCGGCTCGTCCAGCATGATCAGGATCTGATATTTCGGATCGTCGCAGGGCATGATCGCGGTGAAGGAATTCAGCACGCGCTTCTTGGCATAGCGGCCGTTGATGACCTTTTCGGACGTGCCGGTCTTGCCGCCGACGTAATAGCCCTTGACGTCGGCGGTCTTGGCGGTGCCGATCTCGGCGTTGAGCCGCATCAGGAACCGCATCTTGTCGCTGGTCTCCGTCTTGATGACGCGCTTGGCGATCGCCGCGGCTTCGGATTCGCTGCGCTTCATGAAGGTCGGCGGAATCAAATAGCCGCCGTTCACCAGCGCGTTGATGCCCATCACCGCCTGGAGCGGCGCCACCGACATGCCCTGGCCGAACGCGATGGTGACCGTGTTGAGCTCACCCCAGCGTCGCGGCACCAGCGGCGCCGCGCTTTCCGGCAGCTCGGTGCGCAGCCGCGTCAGCTGCCCCATCTTGGCGAGGAACGCCTTGTGGGCCTCCACGCCCTGGCTCAGCGCGATCCGCGCGGCGCCGATGTTGGACGAGAAGGTGAACACTTCCTTGGTGTTGATGAAACGTCCGAGCGGGTGGCTGTCGTGGATGGTGAACTTGCCGTAGTGCAGGTTTCCACGCGCGTCCCACGACGAGTTCAGATTGACCTTCCCGGAATCGAGCGCCATCGCCAGCGTGAACGCCTTGAAGGTCGAGCCCATCTCGTAGACGCCGGTGGTCAGGCGGTTGATGCGGTCGGGATCGTGCGCTTCCTTCGGATTGTTGGGGTCGAAGTCCGGCAAGGACACCATCGCCACGAGCTCGCCGGTCTTGACGTTCGAAACGATGCCGGAGGCCGCCTTGGCGTGGAACTTGTCCTTGGCCTTCAGCAGCTCGTCGCGCAGCGCGTGCTCGACCCGCAGGTCGATCGAAAGCTCGATCGGCTTCTGCAGCCGGTCGGTGGCAAATCCGGCGCGGTGGAGATCGGCGAGGCCCTGATTGTCGAGCCACTTCTCCATGCCGGCGATGCCCTGGTTGTCGATGTTGACGAGGCCGATGAGGTGGGCGACCTCGTTGCCGGTCGGATAGACGCGCTTGTTCTCGCGCAGGAAGCCGATGCCCGGAATGCCGAGCTTGTGAATCGCCTGCTGCTGCTGCGCCGTGACCTCGCGCTTGAGCCAGACGAAGCCCTTGCGCGTCCTCAGGCGCTCGCGCACCTCGGCCTCGTCGAGGTCGGGCACGGTCGCGGTGAGAAGCTCGATCGCCTCGTCCTTGTCGATGATGCGGCGCGGCTCGCCGAACAGGCTCGCCGCCTTGACGTCGGTCGCGAGGATCGCGCCGTTGCGGTCGACGATGTCGGGCCGTGCGGTCGCAACCACCTCCTGCGAGGCCGCTCGACGCGCACTGTGGGCATCGGCGCCGATCGCGAACATCACGAGCCGGCCGCCGATCAGGGCGTAGACCGAGGCGAAGGCGAGCATGGCGAGACCGACCCGCGCGCGCGCCTTCGCGGCGCGGTCGACGTTGCGCCCGTAGAGCAGGCTGCGGATCAGACGCTGCCGCCAGGGTTCTGCGGGTTTGGGCGGAGTCGCAGCGCTCATTGCTTGTCCTCGGGCTGAGGCACGGAGCCCGTCACAGTGTCAGGATCGCTGGCGGCTTCGATCGTGTTGAGCATGGCCCCGATCGGATCGGGCTCGCCCGGCCTGAACATCCGCGGCGGACGCTCCGGCAGGTTCTTCAGCGAGTCATATTGCGTGCCGTTGACCGGCCTGAGCTGCAGATGCCGGTCGGACAGGCCTTGCAGCCGCAGTGGCGCATCGAGCTTGGCCCACTCGGACCGTAGCGCCGCGATCGCGTCGCGCTGCTCGCGGATCTCCGCATGCAGCCGCAGCACCTTCTCGGTGCGCGCGGTGGAGTCCATCTTGATCCGGTAGACATAGGCCGCCGCGAAGATCAGCGCGCCGATGACGAGGAGGTGGATGATGCGCATGCGCTACCCGCCCCTCATCACGTCGGAGAGTCTCGGCCAGGACGATTGCTCGCCATCCTGATGCGCCGGCGCCGAGGTGCGTTCGGCCGCGCGCAATTTCGCGGAACGCGCCCGCGGATTATGCGCGACTTCGTCGTCGCCGGCGACGATGGGCCGCCGCGTCAGCAGCTGGAAGCTCGGCGGAACTTGCGCCACCTCCGGCAGATGCCGCGAGCCGCCGCCGGTCTTCGAGCGCTCGGAGAGGAAATTCTTGACGATGCGGTCTTCCAGCGAATGGAACGAGACCACGACGAGGCGGCCACCCGGCGTGAGCACGCGCTCGGCGGCGGCCAGCGCGGTCTGCAGCTCCTCGAGTTCCTCGTTGACGAAGATGCGCAGCGCCTGAAACGTCCGCGTCGCCGGATGAATGTCGCCGGGCTTCGAACGCACCACCCTGGCGACGAGTTCGGCGAGCGCGCGCGTGGTCGTGAACGGCGTGTCCTTCCGGTCGGCCACGATGGCGCGGGCGATGCGGCGCGAATGCCGCTCCTCGCCGAGCTGATAGATGATGTCGGCGAGATCGCCTTCGGAGGCACGGGCGACCACGTCGGCCGCGGTCGGCCCCGATTGCCCCATCCGCATGTCGAGCGGACCGTCGAGGCGGAACGAGAAGCCGCGGCCGGCCTGGTCGAGCTGCATCGAGGACACGCCGACATCCATCACGACGCCGTCCACGGTGTCGATGCCCTGTGCCGCGCAGACGTCGGCGAGATTGGAGAAGCGGTCCTCGACCAGGGCCAGCCGGCCGGCGGAGCGTTCGACCAGTTCCGCACCGCCCGTGATCGCCGTGCGGTCGCGATCAATGGCGATGAGCCGGGTTCCCGGCACCTCCAGGATCGCACGGCTATAGCCGCCGGCACCAAACGTGGCGTCGACATAAATGCCGCCATCGCGCGGAGCGAGATGGGCGATGGCCTCGCGGCCAAGAACGGGAATGTGCGGGGCCGAGCTCATGCGCCACGCCTGCCGAAGGCGCTGCCTGACGTCCAAGCGAGATCGGGGACGAACCAGCCCATAACGCCTCGAATCATTCCGCGTCGCGGCGGTTCCACGACAAAGCCCCAGTCCGGCATGGTTACCGAGCCCCGTCGTCCCGGGCCGCAGACCGAGTGTTCCCAGCGGAATTTGTCGGGCAGCCATGGGATTTCGAGCCAAAATACGCTTTGGCCGCCTCCGGACGCGGGTCGGCTCTTCATCTCTCAGTAACGGCCCTTAGCGTTAAGAAAGCGTTGATCGGCTCGTTACAAGTCGCAAAGGTGAAGCGGCGGTGATGCTTCTTCCACACACATGCGCAAAATGCATCCGTTAACCGCGCCGCGCGATTGCGCGCGGTGGAGGGTAAAGGAATAGTAAAGAGAAGGGCTTGGCCCATTCGCGTCCGACCTGAGTTTTCCATGCCGCCGTCCGGTTCGTCCACACCGCCTGGAACTGATTCGAAGCGCCAGCGCGTTCTCCCGGTTCCCAAGGCCGCGGCGAACATGCGGACGTTCGAGCCGGACTCCTCGATCGTCTCCGACATCATCCCTTCGCCGAACTACGGCGAGCGCAGCAAGGGACGGCAGCCCGACATGATCGTGCTGCACTACACCGGCATGCCCGATGTCGAGGGCGCGCTGGCGCGGTTGTGCACGGCCGGCTCCGAGGTCTCGGCGCATTATGTCGTGCTGGAGGACGGGCGCATCGTGCAATGCGTGCCCGAGACCAAGCGCGCCTGGCACGCCGGCGTGTCGTCCTGGGCCGGCGAGGACGACGTCAACTCCTGCTCGATCGGCATCGAGATCGTCAATCGCGGCCACGACTGGGGCTATCCGGAGTTTCCGCTGCGCCAGATCGCCGCCGTGATCGCGCTGTGCCGCGGCATCATGCTTCGCCGCAAGGTGCCGTCCCACCGGGTGCTCGGCCATTCCGACGTCGCGCCCGCGCGCAAGAAGGACCCCGGCGAGAAGTTCCCGTGGCACTCGCTCGCCAATTCCGGCGTCGGTCACTGGGTCACGCCCGCCCCTGTCGTGCGCGGCGAGACGCTGATGCTCGGCACCATCAGCGACGAGGTGCTGAGCCTGCAGCAGGCGCTCGCCAGATACGGCTACGGCGTGCCGCTGACCGGCAAATACGACGCCGCGACCATGGAAGCCGTCACGGCCTTCCAGCGCCATTTCCGCCCGGCGCGGCTCGATGGCGTCGCGGACCACTCGACGCTGTCGACATTGCAGGCGCTGCTGGCGAGCCTGCCGACGGAAGGGACGACCGTCGCGTCGAAGTGACGGGGTAGACCACGCAGTTCACTCTCGTGTCCCGGACGCGCGAAGCGCGAGCCGGGACCCAGCCGGCGAGACGAGTCCGCTGCGGCGAGATGGGCCCCGGCTCTGCAGCGCACCGCCAAGAGGGCGCTGCGCTGCGTCCGGGACGCAAGCGCCCTACCCCATCTCCCTCATCCTTCGCGCATACAGCCGCCGCAGCGGCTCGAGCTGCGTCGCCTCCGTCGCCGCGCGGTAGGCCTCGCGCGCTTCGACGTTGCGGCCAAGCCGCCGCAACAGATCGGCGCGCACCGCGGGCAACAGCTCGTAGCCGCGCAGCCCGCCTCGGGCACTGATCGCATCGACGAGATCGAGCGCGCGGGCCGGCCCATCGACCATCGACAGCGCGGCCGCGTGGTTGAGCTCGATCACGGGCGAGGCACCGATGCGCAGCAAGACCCCGTAGAGCCCGGCGATTTGCCGCCAGTCCGTCTGCTCATAGCTCGGCGCGCGAGCATGC
Organism: Bradyrhizobium frederickii; assembly: GCF_004570865.1. Classification (GTDB taxonomy): domain Bacteria; phylum Pseudomonadota; class Alphaproteobacteria; order Rhizobiales; family Xanthobacteraceae; genus Bradyrhizobium; species Bradyrhizobium frederickii. Next base: position 334,425 of record NZ_SPQS01000003.1, on the reverse strand, counting down.
AGCGCGGCGATCGCGGCCTGCACGGCGTAGGGTTGCGGCGGGCCGGGCACGCGTAGCGCGTCGTCGACCAGGCGCAGCCCCTCCTCGATCTGCGCGCGATCCCACAAAGCGCGGTCCTGCTCTTCGAGCAGCACGATGTCGCCGGCCACGGTCTCGCGTCCCGCGCGACGCGCGTCGTGCAGCAGCATCAGGGCCAGCAAGCCCTTGATGCCGGCGCGATCCGGCATCAGCCGGTCGAGCAGGCGGGCGAGCCTGATCGCTTCGATCGCGAGATCCGGACGCATCAAATCTGCACCCGACGTCGCGACATAGCCCTCCGTGAAGACGAGATAGATCACCGCGAGCACGCCCTCGAGCCGCGCCGCCAGCGCCTCGCGCTCCGGCACCTCGTAGGGGATCCCGGCGAGTCTGATCTTCTGCTTGGCACGAACCAGCCGCTGCGCCATCGCCTCCTCGCCGACGAGAAAGGCCCGCGCGACCTGTGCGGTGGAAAGGCCGCAGACGGTGCGCAGCGTCAGCGCGACCTGAACCTCCGGCGCGAAGGCGGGATGGCAGCAGGTGAAGATCAGCCGCAGCATGTCGTCGTCGAGCAACAGCGGCGGCTCGTCGGCGGCTTGCGCGTTCAGCTCCAGCTCATGCATCAGCGCCCGCTGCTTGCCGCGGAACACCGCCTGGCGGCGGATGCGATCGATCACCTTGTGCTTGGCGACATTGACCAGCCAGGCGCGCGGATTGTCGGGGACCTCGCACGCCGCCCAGCGTTCCAGAGCGACGGCAAACGCATCCTGAAGCGCGTCCTCGGCGAGATCGAAATCGCCGACGAGACGGATCAGCGTGGCCAGCGCCCGCCCCGCCTCGTCGCGGAAGATTCTTTCGATCTCGTAAGGGGTCATCGAATGATGCTTTGCACGTCATCCCGGGGCGGGAGGCAGTCGCGAACTCTGGTGCGCAATTGCGCACCTGAGAATCTCGAAATCGCGGCACGAGATTTCGGATGCTCGCTACGCGAGCCCGGGAATGACGGCTTCGCCGTCACTTGTCGTAGACCCAGATCGGCCGCACCTCGATCGAACCGACGCGCGCGCTCGGAATTCGCGCGGCGATCTCGATCGCAGCGTTGAGATCCTTGGCCTCGATCAGATAGTAGCCGCCGAGCTGCTCGCGCGTTTCCGCGAACGGACCGTCGGTCGTCAGCGTCTTGCCGTCGCGCACGCGCACCGTGGTCGCGGTCGTGGTCGGGCGGAGCCGATCGCCGGCCTTGAAATTGCCGCTCCGGATGATGGATTGCGTAAAGGCCTCATACTCCGCCGACATCTTCTGGCTTGTTCCCGTGTCAATCTTCGCGTACTCGACCTCGTTCTGGTAGATCATCAGCAGATATTGCATCGCTTCACTCCTGTTGTTCGGCTGTGTCGCCGACATCCAGTCGAACGGGGCACGCTCCAGACGACATCTTCAGGATAAATTATTTGCAGGCCGTGCGCGCGGCGATATCGGCTTGACGGGACCGTCACAAATGCCCCATGCATGCCCCCGTCAGTCGGCCGGACGGCCGCTCCGGCAGGTGCCGAAAGGCCGCCGGGGAGGAAAGTCCGGGCTCCCTTGACATGCGGTGCCGGATAACGTCCGGCGGGGGTGACCCCAGGGAAAGTGCCACAGAGAACGAACCGCTTCCTCCTCGGAGGAAGTAAGGGTGAAAAGGTGCGGTAAGAGCGCACCGCGGCTACGGCAACGGAGCCGGCATGGCAAACCCCACCGGGAGCAAAACCGAATAGGGACGGCGTAGCGGGCTGTTCGCGAAAGCGATAACGCCGCGGGGCGATGTCAGGCCCGCCGTCCGGGTAGGTTGCTCGAGGCCGTGTGCAAACACGGTCCCAGAGGAATGGCCGTCACGTATCGTCCGCGCAAGCGGGCGGTGCCCTACAGAACCCGGCTTACAGGCCGGCTGATATCTTGCAACGAGGGGTTCGGCGCCAACGCGCCGGGCCCCTCACCATTTTGGCCGAGCACGTCGCCCTCAACGGCGTCATTCCGGGGCGCGCGCAGCGCGAGCCCGGAATCCATCGCGCGGCAGAGTTGGTGGAAGAATGGATTCCGGGCTCGCGCCTTCGTCGCGCCCCGGAATGACGAGCGAGAATTAGGCGACGATCTCGTCCAACACCGCCATCAGCGCCTCCGGCGCGGTGACATTCGGGGCATGACTGGCGTCGAGCTCGAAATAACGCCATCCCTTCTCGTTCTTCGTGCGCGTCGCGAATTGCCCGAACACATCGCCCGGCGGGATGCGGGTGCAATAGATGTAGCTGCGCGGGATCGTCGGCTCGCCATGTTCGAGCCTCAGCTTCGTCTCGAAGCACTTGATGGGCATCGGCACCCGGCGCGCGTTCAGCCAGTCGAGATCGGGCTGCGGCGTATCCGGCGGCGGCGGGTTCGGCGGAATGCGATAGCCGTCGCCAGAAGCTGCCGCCCTTCGCATCGGCTCCCGCCCACCCTCGTTGAGATCGAACAGCGACTGGCCGTCGCGTGGCACGAAAGCATCGAGATAGATCAGTTGCCTCACGCGCTCGCGGGCGCGGTCGGCGACACCGGTCGCGACCATGCCGCCATAGCTGTGGCCGAGCAGCACGATGTCGCCGAGATCCTCGAATTTGATGACGTTGAGGATGTCCTGAATGTGCGTGTCGAGATCGATCGCCGGGCTGGCGAGATGCGCACGTTCGCCGAGGCCCGTATAAGTCGGAGTCACCAGGCGGTGACCGGCTTCAGCCATCAGCGGATGCACCTTCTTACAGGCCCATCCGCCGGACCATGCGCCATGACAGAGCAGGAAGGTCTTCGCGCGTGCGGCCATCGGCGTTTCCATCGTTGCTGTTTCGTCGATGGAGTGTAGCGACCGGCCGCGTGATGTAAACGCCGCCTCAGGCGGCGCGGGTGTCGGCCTTCACCAGCACAGGCGCGAGCTCGCCCGCCTCGCGCCGCTGCTTGCCCGTCTCGAATCCGTGCATGCCGAGCTGCCATTGCAGCCCGACGATGGCGCCCTTGGTCGGCTGCAGCAGTGCGAGCGAGGCGAACAGCGTCACCGGAAGCCATACCGCCAGTTGCAACCAGACCGGCGGCGCATAGGCGGTCTCGACCGCGAGGATCGCCGGCACCACGAGATGGCCGACCACGACCATCACGAGGTAGGCGGGAAAGTCGTCGGCACGCTGGTGGAACAGCTCCTCACCGCAATGATCGCAACTATGGGCGACTTTCAGGAAACGGCCGAAGAGATCCCCTTCGCCGCAATTCGGGCACTTGCCGCGAAAGCCGCGCCACATCGCCTTCCCAAGAGAGACTGAACCGGCCGCCATGACCACACCTCTTCCTTTTCGACGATCCATACAATAATAGGCTGTATCCATACATTCAAAGGATACGGACCCAAATTGCATGGATTGGATCCCGACAATCTCGGAGCTGTCAGGCCCGCGCTACCAGCGCATCGTCGATGCCATGGAGGCGGACATCGCCGCCGGCCGGCTGGTGCGCGGCCAGCAATTGCCGACCCAGCGCGCGCTGGCCAAGGCGCTCGACGTCGATCTCACCACGGTGACGCGCGCCTACACCGAGGCGCGGCGCCGCGGCCTCATGGAGGCGCGGGTCGGACAGGGTTCGTTCGTGTCGGAGACCAGCGCGCGCCGCGCGGTCGACCTGCCGCATCCCGTCGCGATCGATCTGTCGATGAACGTGCCGCCGCATCCGCTGGAGGCACAGCTCGACGAACGCATCATCGCCGGGCTGGAATCCATCCGGGCGCAATCGGGCCTGACGGCGTATCTCAACTATCAGCCGCCCGGCGGCAGCGCGCATGAGCGCGAGGTCGCGGCGCGCTGGATGCGCGCGCGAGTGCCGCACGCGCATGCCGACAGGCTCGTGGTCTTTCCGGGCGCGCAGACGATCCTGTTCAACCTGCTCGCGCACCTTGCGAGGCCCGGCGATGTCGTGCTGACGGAAGCGCTGACATTCCCCGGCATCAAGGCCGCAGCCGCGCAGCTCGGCATCAGGCTCGTCGGGATCGCCATGGATGATGGCGGCATCCTGCCCGATGCGCTGGCAAGGGCCTGCCGCGCGCACAAGCCTAGGGCCGTCTATCTCATTCCGACGCTGCACAATCCGACCACCGCGACGCTTTCTCCCGAACGGCGCGGTGCCGTCGCAAAGATCATCCGCGACGCCGACACGATCCTGATCGAGGACGACGCCTACGGCCTGCTCGACCGCTCGGCATCGCCGATCGCCAATCTCATTCCCGAGCGGACTTATCTTGCGACCACGCTGTCGAAATGCATCGCACCGGCGTTACGCGTTGCCTATCTGGTGACGCCCGATGGCGGCGCGCAGCGACAGATGCGTACGTCTCTGCAGGCGACGGTGCAGATGCCGGCGCCACTGATGGTCGCACTGGTGACGCATTGGATCGAGACCGGCGTTGCCGATCGCATCATCACCGCCATTCGCAACGAAGCAGTCGGCCGTCAGCAGCTCGCGCAACGCACGCTGAAGGGCTTCCAATTCCTGGCGAGGCCGGCAGCGCATCATCTGTGGCTGCGACTGCCCGAGCGCCGGCCCGATGTGGCCGCAGATCTCCTGCGGAACGGACTTGCGATCGTCGCCGCCGACGCCTTCACAGTCGGCGGGACACCACCGCAGGCGGCCCGGGTCTCGCTGGGGGCGGCCCGGAACAGATCTGAATTGACGGCAGCGCTGCGCATCCTGGTCGGCGCGCTGCAGAAGCCCGCCGACACCAGGCAGATCGTCTAGATCATCGACGATGACGGCGATGGCCGGAGCGCACGATCGTCGCCGCGACGTAGGGCTGTAGCGAAAGCCCGACGCGCCGCAGATCACGCTTGCATGCGGGATGGATTGACTTGCACGGCAGCATGCGTGCTATGCGGGCGACGGCGATCAACTTTCGGGATCGCCGCGGCGAAGGACAATCTGTTGGAAACGCTCACCTACGTCATGCTGCTCCTCGGCGCATTGGCCGGCGGCTTCGTCTCGGGGCTGGCGGGGTTCGGCACGGCGCTGATGGCACTCGGCATCTGGCTCTACGTGCTGCCGCCCTCGCTCGCGGTGCCCCTGGTGCTGATCTGCTCGGTGATCGCGCAGACCTCGACGCTGCCTTCGATGTGGAAGAGCTTTGACCTCTCGCTGGTCTGGCCGTTCCTGATCGGAGGGCTGCTCGGCGTGCCGCTGGGGACCATGATGGTCGCCTCGGCCGATCCCAAAGTGTTCAAGCTGAGCGTCGGCATTTTAATTCTGGTCTTTTCAAGCGCGATGTATCTGAACAAGAGGCCGCTCGCGATCACGTTCGGCGGCCGCTTCGCCGACGGCGCGATCGGCTTTGCCGGCGGTATCCTTGGCGGCCTCGCCGGATTATCGGGTCCGCTGCCGATCCTGTGGGCCAACATCCGCGGCTGGAACAAGCACGAGCGGCGCGGCATCTTCCAGCTCTTCAATTTCACGGTGCTTGCCACCGCGCTGGTGCTGCAGACCGCATCGGGTCTCGTAGAGCTCAAGGTGGTCTGGCTCGCGCTGGTCGCCTTTCCAGGCACCTTGATCGGCGCCTGGGCCGGCGCACGCGTCTATCACGCCCTCAACGACAAGCATTTTGGCGATGTCGTGCTCGGCCTGCTGTTCCTGTCGGGCCTGACCCTGGTCTGGAACAGTCTCGGCGCGCTCTAGCTCCTCCCAGCGAAGAACAAGCTGTCGTCACACCGGCTCGCGGGCGAGAGGCGCAACGGGTTCGGGGCTCCCCTGCTCTGGGCCCTTCTCCTTCGGCGCCAAACTCAGACGCTTGTTGAATTCGCGGTGCAGCAGCCACAGGCTCAAGCCGGCCTGCAACGTGGTCGTTGCGACCGACAGGTACCAGACGTGCTCCATGCGAAAGCCCGGCAGCGTCGAGAGCCAGATCGCCGGCAGCGAATAGGTGAACACGCGCGTCGCCGAGCTCAGGAGCACCGGCTTGGTGTTGCCGAGGGCCTGGAACATGCTCGAGCAGGTGAAGATCAGCCCCTGCGCTACCATGTTGAGCGAGATGATCCGCAGGAACAGATAGGCGATCTCCATGGTCTCGCGGTCGTTCGAGAATCCGCCGAGCAGCAAATCCGGCTCCACCTGCGCAAGGGTCATGAAGCCGGCCATCACGAGCGTGACGATCAAGGCGGCCTTGACGAAGGTTTCCCGCACGCGCGCAGCGTTGGCTGCGCCGAAATTCTGGCCGGCGATCGGCCCGGCCGCCAGCCCGACCGCAAGCGCAGGCATGTTGATCAGGCCGAGCACGCGCTGCCCGATGCCGAAGCCCGCCTGCGCCGCCGCGCCGAAATCGCGCAGCACGTAGTAGACCACCGCCATGAAGATGAACATCATCGCGAACTCGCCGCCGGCCGGCAGGCCGACATTGAGAACGCGCATGAGATGACGCGGCTGTGGACGCCACTGCGCCGGATTGAAGGCGACATAGCGCTCGACCTTGCGGAAATAGACAAGCAGCATCAGCGCGCCGACGGCGACCGCGATCGAACTCGCCAGCCCTGCGCCGGCAACGCCGAGCGCATAGCCGGTGCCCCATCCCGAGATCAGCACCGGCGCCAGCGCGATGTTGATGACGACGGCAAGCGTCTGCACCAGCATGACAGGACGAACGATACCGGTGGCACGCAGCGCTGATCCCATCACCTGGGTCGCGAACTGCAGCGCGAGCGCCGGCATGAACCACAGCAGGTAAGTGGTCCCGGCCTCGATCGTGGCTTGGTCCGCCGCGATCGCACGCATATAGGCGCGCGACAGCGCAGCACCTGCGATCAGGGTCAACAATCCGAACAGCACCGACAGCACCATCGCCTGGTTGAAGATCAGGTTTGCATCCGCCCGGTCCTTGCGTCCCACGGCATGCGCGATCAGCGCCACCGCGCCGACGCCGAGCACCTGCATCAGCCCGTTGACGAGGAAGCCGGCATTGCCGGCCGCGGCAACGCCCGCGACCGCGGCGTCGCCCAGGCCCGACACGAAGTAGAGGTCGACCAGCTGGCAGATCATGATCGTGACCATGCCGACCATGATCGGAGGGGCCATGGCCAGGATGTGTCTCACGATGGAGCCGTTCGTCAGGTCTTTCATGTCGTTCACCTATGGCGGCGCGACGTCGGGACCTTCGCCCCGTCGCCGCGCGCCTCACTCCGCTGCGATCTGTCCGAGCTCCACGACCTGTCGCTCGAACAGGCCGCGATAGACGCCGTCTTGCTTGGCTGCGAGCATCGCATGCGTGCCTTGCTCGACGATCTCGCCTCGGTCGAACACCAGAATGCGGTCGAGGCTCCTCACCGTCGACAGCCGGTGCGCAATCACGATCGAGGTGCGGCCCTTCATCAACCGCTCCATCGCCTGCTGGATCAGCGCCTCCGATTCCGAATCGAGGCTCGACGTCGCCTCGTCCAGGATCAGCACCGGCGCGTCCGCCAGGAACGCACGCGCCAGCGCCACGCGCTGCCGCTCGCCGCCCGACAGTTTCACCCCGCGCTCGCCGACCAGCGTGCCGTAGCCCTTTGGCAGGCGCAGGATGAAGTCGTGCGCGTTCGCCAGCCGCGCCGCCTGCTCGATTGCCTCCAGGCTGGCACCGGGCCGGCCATACGCGATGTTCTCCGCAAGCGTGCGGTGGAACAGGATCGGCTCCTGCTGCACGATGGCGATCTGGCTGCGCAGCGATTGCTGCGTGGCGCGCGCGATGTCCTGCCCGTCGATCAGCACGCGGCCACCGCTGACGTCGTAGAGCCGCTGCACCAGCTTGACGAAGGTGGTCTTGCCGGAGCCGGAGCGGCCGACCAGGCCGACGCGTTCGCCGGCGCGGATCCTGACCGACAAGCCGTCGTACAGCGGCGCACGGTGGCCGCCATAGTGGAACGTGACGTCGTCGAACACGATCTCGCCGCCCTCGATCGCGATCGGCCGCGCATCGGACGCATCCGCAATCCCGATCGGCTCGTCATGGATCGCCACCAACTCATCCATGTCGTTGACCGAGCGCTGGAGGTTGTTGATGTGCATGCCGACGTCCCGCAGATAGGCATGGATGACGTAATAGCTCGTCAGCACATAGGTGACGTCGCCGGGCGAGGCATGCCCAGACATCCACAGCAGTACCGAGCCGCCGATCACGGACCCCCGCAAGCATAACAGCAGCGAGAGCTGCGCCATGGACGTGTAGTTGTAGCGATACCAGGTCCGCCGCACGCGCACCCGCCAGCGGTTGATGACGCGGGCGAGCCGCGCCTCTTCGCGCATTTCGGCGCCGAAGGATTTCACCACCGCGTTGCAGGTCAGCGCGTCCGCCAGCGTGCCGCCGACCTTGGTGTCCCAGGCATTGGAGACGCGTGCGGCCGGCGCGATGTAACGCGTCGAGAACACCACCGTCGTGATGACGTAGAGGATCGCCCCGATCGCGATCACCAGGCCAAGCGAGGCCCAATGCAAGCCGAGCAGGATCATCGAGCCGACCAGCACCAGAAGCGAGGGCGCCAGCGCCATCAGGATGGTGTCGTTGAGCAGGTCGAGCGCCCACATGCCACGGGTGATCTTGCGCACCGTGGAGCCTGCAAAGGAGTTCGCGTGCCAGTCGGTCGAGAATCGCTGTACGCGCGTGAACGCGTCCTGCGCGACGTCGGACATGATCTTCAGCGTGAACGGCACGATCGCCTGCAGGCCGACGAGCCGCAGCACCATCGAAGCCGCGCCCAGCGCCACGATGGCGCCGAATGCCACCAGCGCCGCGTGGCGCGCCTCGGGATCCGACGGGCCGCGCGTCAGCGCATCGACCAAGTGTCCCGAGAACACCGGCATGAACAGATCGGCGACGGTCGCACCGAGGAGGCCGCCGGCCACGATCAGGCCGCGCCCCGGCTGCTTCAGCCAGTGCCGGAATACGAAGGGCAGCACCACCCGAATGGCGGCGGGTCTCTTGGACAGAGCGGTCATGACATCATCCGGCCGCACGCGCGGGCCGGCTCCATCGATGGACACAGGCCGGCCGCGAGGGCCGAAACGGCGTCACTCAAAACTGACTTTGACTTGGGAAGCGGAGCGATCGGGACGCCAGGTCGAAACCTTGGCCCAATCGAAGCTGGCGGAAGAGGCCTCTAGCAGGCCGCGTACATACCGAACCAGATCATCATCGAGCGCGGGCGTACGATCTGCGAATGCGACGAAATCATGCAAATCCCTCCCGGTTCGATTGAATGAGGTGCGCTTTATAGATGTGTCGCTCGCGCTTTGCAACGGGGCCGGTGCGAGATCACGGACGAGTGTTGCAAATTAGTGCGCATCGCCCCCGGCACCGAACGGCGACGGCGGCCTCTTCAGCAGCATCACCAGCAAGCTGAGAGCGAGATAGAACAGCGTCAGGATGAAGAAGGCATCGCCGAAGCTCATCACCACGGCCTGGCGATGAACCAGCTGGGAAAGCTGCTTCATCGCCATCAGCGTGGAATCGCCAAGCCCCTGAAACTTCTGCATGAACATGCTCAGGGTTTCGGTGGCGGTCGCGTTGCCCCAGGTCACGCGCTCCTGCAGGCGGCTGATGTGAAGGTCGGTGCGGTCGTTGAGCACGGTGTTGATGACGGCGAGGCCGAGCGCGCCGCCGAGATTGCGCATCAGGTTGAACACGCCGCTCGCGTTCTTCACCTTGTCGGGTGGCAGGGTGCCGAGCGCAACGTTGTTGGTCGGGACCATTGCGAACATCATGCCGACGCCGCGCAGGATCTGCGGCACCAGCAGTTCATAGAAATCGTAGTCCCGCGTCATCCAGGTCATCTGGTAGGAGCCGAGCGCGAACACGACGAGGCCGAACGCAATCATGTAGCGCATGTCGACTTTCGCCATGAGCCGGCCGACCAGCGGCGCGACCAGGAACATGGTGATGCCGGAGACGAACATGGTGTCGCCGATCATCAGCGCGCTGTAGCCGCGCACCTCGGCGAGATAGCGCGGATAGATGTAGGTCAGGCCATAGAGCCCGATGCCGATGCAGAACTGCAGCGTACAGCCGACAGCGAAATTGCGGTCGGTGAAGGTGCGCAAATTGACGATCGGCTCGGCCGCGGTGAAGACGCGCCAGAAGAAGGCGATCGCCGAGAGCCCGCAGATCCAGGCGCAGATCGCCACCGAAGTGTCCTGCATCCATTCATATTGCGGGCCTTCCTCCAGCACGTATTCCAGCGTGCCGAGGAAGCCGGCCATGAACAAGAGGCCCCACCAGTCGAAGCGGTCGAGCAGCTCGAAATGCGGCTCGTCGAAATCGACCAGCGCCAGCACGCCGACGGTGATGCCGATGCCGGGCACGACGTTGATGAAGAACAGCCAGTTCCACGACATCAGGTCGGTGATGTAGCCGCCGACCGTCGGTCCGATCGTGGGTGCGAGGGTCGCGACCAGCCCGATGATGGGGCCGACGATGTGGAATTTCGATCGCGGGAAGACGGTATAGGCCGATGCGAACACCGTCGGGATCATGCCGGCGCCCAGGAATCCTTGCAGCGCGCGCCAAAGGATCATCTCCTCGATGGTGGTGGCAAAGCCACAGAGCAGGCTCGAGGCGGTGAAGCCGGCCGCCGAGATCGCGAACAACAGCCGCGTGCCGAAGGCGCGCGACAGGAATCCCGACAACGGAATCGCGATCACCTCGGCGATCAGATAGGCGGTCTGGACCCATGAGACCTCGCTGGAGCTTGCCGACAGGCCGGCCTGGATCTCGCTGAGGGACGCCGAGACGATCTGGATGTCCAGGATCGACATGAACATCCCGAACACCATGATGATGAAGGCGAACAGCCGCTTCGGCGCGATGCGCTCCGACGCCGGGTCCGCCATCATGGCAGGTGAAGCGGTGGTGGAGTCTGCCATCGTGTCAGCTCGGAATCCTGCCAGCCGCGGGGTCGGTGCACCTCTCCCGCCTGCGGGAGAGGTCGGCGCGCAGCACCGGGTGAGGGTTCTCTCCGCTTGGGGACTGTCCCATTGCGGAAGCACCCTCTCCCCAGCCCTCTCCCGCAAGCGGGAGAGGGAGCGCGGCATCGCTCGGGGCTGGCGTCATCGCAGCCGCGCCTACTGCGGATGGACCGCGGGATCGTCGAGATCGACCTCGCTGTCGGCGTCGGCCGCGCCCTTGTTGGTGTCGACGGTGGCATAGACCGACATGCCGGCACGGAGCAGGTTCTGCTTGGCTACCGACTTCGGCACGCGGATGCGGACCGGCACGCGCTGCACGATCTTGGTGAAGTTGCCGGTGGCGTTGTCGGGCGGCAGCAGCGTGAACACCGAGCCCGCGCCCGCCGCGATGCTGTCGACCACGCCGGAGAACTTGCGCATGCCGTAGGCGTCGACCTTGATCGTCACCGGCTGGCCGGGACGGATGCGCTTGAGCTGCGTTTCCTTGAAATTGGCGTCGATATAGACGTCGTCCAGCGGCACGATGTTGCCGAGGCGCTGACCGACCGCGACGAAGTCGCCGGTGTTGACCAGGCGATTGGAGAACGTGCCGTTGACCGGCGCACGCACCGCCGTGAAGCTGAGATCGCGCTCCGCCTTGGCGAGCGTGGTCTTGAGCTCGGCGAGCTGGGCCTGCGCTTCGGCCTGCTGCGCCTTGGCGACATCGACATTGCTGACGGCAACGTCGTAGGCCGCCTGCGCGGCCTTGACCGCGGCGGCCCCCTGGTCGCGTCCGGCTTCCGAGCTCTCGAACACTGCACGCGAGGCAAACCCCTTGGTGCTCAGCGCCTGCTGGCGCTCGTAATCGAGATCGGCGCGTTTGAGGCCCGCTTCGGCCGAGACGAGCTGGGCCTTGGCCTGCGCGACCTGGCTGTCGAGCGCGGCGACCTGGCGGCCGATGCGATCGATGGTGGCCTGCTGGGTCGCGATCTTCGTTGCTGCCGCATCGACCGCGATCTTGTAGTCGCCGTCGTCGATGCGCAGGACGACGTCGCCGGCGCGTACCGGCGTGTTGTCGCCGGCGAGGATCGCGGCGACGTGTCCGGAGACGCGCGCGCCCAGCATGGTGTTGTTGGCGCGGACATAGGCGTCATCGGTGGAGACGTAGAAGCGGCCGACCAGCGTGTAATAGCCGGCGTAGCTCGCGGCGGCGAGCGCGAGCGCCAGACCGACGCCCATCAGGACGAATTTGCGCTTGCCGGATTTGGGAGAACCGGCAACGGGTGCGTCCGGTGCAGGTGCGGCCGGCTTGTCGGCCACGGGCTTCTCCGGCGCCTCGGCGGGGCGGCGCTTGGCCTCCTCGGCCTTTTGATCGCGCAGTTGCTCGGCAAGCGGAGCAGAGTTCTCGATCGCAGCGTTACCGGCGGCGTGCTCCGCCGCTTCCTGGCGAAGGACTCGCGCAGCCTGGTCTCTCGATGCCGCCATCAAGGCCTCCCAAAAAAGGCGATCGAGGACGGCCGGCCCGAAGCCCCATTTCCTGTCGCTGATCTCAAATATCATTGACCGAACGGTTCGGTCAATCTATATAATAGTTCCGAGTAGGACCCTACTGGTCCGAATCCTTATTTGCATCTCACCGTTCAGCACCTTGTCCAGAAAACTTCCGAGACCCTAAACCAATGGTTGTAGCCGACCGCGACCATCTGCACGTCATCCAGGAGGAGGACGGCTCCAAACGTCGTCAGATCCTGGACGGTGCCCGCAAGGTGTTCATGAATCTCGGCTTCGACGGCGCCAGCATGGGCGAGATCGCGCGCGCGGCGCAGGTCTCCAAGGGCACGCTCTACGTTTACTTCGCCGACAAAACCGCGCTGTTCGAGGCCATCCTCGAGCAGGAGGCGCTGCAGCACGGCCAGGTCGTGTTCAATTTCGATCCCGCGCGCGATGCCGAGACCACGCTGAAGGAATTCGGCCTCGCCTATCTTCATCTGGTCTGTCGGCCCGGTGGCGGATCGGCGATCCGTACCGTGATGGCGATCGCCGAGCGCATGCCCGATGTCGGCCGCCGCTACTATGCGCGCGTGCTGGACAAGAGCATCAACCGCCTTTCCGGTTATCTCAACGCCCGCGTCGCCTCGGGCGATCTCAGGATCGACGATTGCGATCTTGCCGCCTCCCAGTTCATGGAGCTTTGCAAGGCCTCGCTCTTCCTGCCCTTCGTGTTCCAGGCCGCCCCCGCACCGTCGGAACAGCGCATGAGCGAGGTGGTCGGCAGCGCGACGCGGATGTTCCTGGCGGCCTATAAGGCGACGTGACGGCCAGCGGGCCGCGCGTTGCGCAGGCCGGTCCGGCAGCATTATATTGCGGTCATGTCTCGTGATCTTCGCCCGCCGGTCGATATCCTCCATTATGAGATCGTCCAGGAACAGGCCTCGGCGCTCGGACGGATGGGCCGCGCACTCGAACAGAGTCTCGCGCGTTTGCGCGAATTCGACGCTGCTCACGCACCCTCGGAGGTTCCGGCCTCAATGCAACCGGCCAGGCGCAAGCTGGTGATGGAAGCTGGCCACGCGCTTTGGATGTTCGTCGTCCAACGTGAGGCGTCCGGCTTGCGCGACAGTCGCCATATCATGCGCACCTACAACGTCCCGGGCGAGGTGCAGCGCTGCATGGGGCTGGCCCCCGCACCGTCAAGCCGGCCTCGTAGATCGTAGCCTGCACGGAGCGAAGCGGAATGCGGCAACAATTTTCCCGGACTGCGCTTCGCTCCATCCGGGCCACGGGTGAAACGCGCCACTACTCGTCGATGTACTCGTCTTCCTCGTGCTTGCGCGCCATGCTCCTGCGCGCCCCCAGTGAACCGGTCACCGATAGCTCGCGCGCACTCGCATAGGGTCTGCGCGACTGCGCGCGCGCGGCGACCTCCTCGCCGGACGCGGCGGCGGGCTGGCAGATCAGGCGGCGACTGGCACGGCGCATCAGATCGACGTGGATGTGATCGTAGTGATAGACGTTCGACCCCGGCGCCAGAACGGTCGTGAAATGCGCGCAGGCTCCCGATTGCACGTCGCGCAGGAAACCCTGTTCCTCCGGCATGCCGCGCCAGCCGTCCTTGATGGTGACGCGGCGTCCGTCGGCGAGCACGAAGGCGGAGATGTCGAGCGCGTTGCCGAAGGCGTGTTCGGAGATGTGAGCACGCGAATTGCCGTTCATGCCGCGGCAGGAATAGGCGGAGATCTGCTTGATCTCGGCGACCCGGACGCCGAACCAGCGCATCGCCGAAGGCTGCACGGTGTCGGCGAGCCAGCGATCGAGCTCGGACACGATCGGGCAGGCCAGCGTCGCGGTCGGCTTGATCGCGACCGGACCGACGGCCGTGACGGAATTGCCCTGGGCGGGGCCGAGGCGCGGCAGCGGTTGCTGCGCAGGCGCCTGCGAGTAAGGCGCCGGCCGGGCCGGATAGCTCGGCGCATTCATGTAGCGCGCCGCGCCCTCGGCATCGGTGCCATCGGGCGGCAGGTCGATCTCGTCCTCCTGCGCCGCCACGCCCGGTGCGTTCAGCGACATCGGCCCGGACGAAGCACCGTAGCCGGCGGGTTGGCGCACCGCGCTTTCGGGATAGTTCGGCCGTTGCGGAATGGACGACGCCGGGTAATTCTGGCTCTGCGGATAATTCGACCGCGGCTGCGCCACCGGCCAACGCGGCTGGCCGCCGATGCTGCCGGGCGGGCGCAGCTCCTCGTCGGCAAAGCCGTAGCTGCCCGAGGCTTCGCCGATGGCCGCGACCTTCAGCGGAAACTCGGCGCCGCACATGCCGGGCCCGGAAATCGGGTCGATGCGGACGAGATCCGGCCCCTCCTTCACCGCGCCCGATTTCAGGCATGCGGCTTCCGCCTCGGCCCGCCACGGTTCACGTTCGGCCTGGAAGAAGCCGCGTCCGCAACCCGCTAGCGAAACAAGGACGATGGAGCCGACGAGATACAAACGAACTCCGCGCGTCATGCACGCACGTTCGGTGAATTTACTTAAAGACTCTTCAACACGTTGATTTCAGTGTTCTTTAACCATGCGGGCTCGTCCGCGCCGCCACCCGGCAGGAACCGAGCGACAGCAGGGCTGACTTTATTGAGACGAGACTCTCTGTTAACCATGATGCTCGCGCGCAGACTGGCGCGCGTAGAGGGAGCGACCTCATGACGTTCGCCGGGAAACTGAGCGTAGTCACCGCCTACCTCGCCATGGCCTTCGTCGGCGCCATCGTGCTCGGCATGATCTAGCAGCTCATCAAGCGCATCGAAGGCGGCTTCCCCTTCTCCCCTTGGAGGAGGTGGCGCGAAGCGTCGGATGAGGGGTTCTATCCTCGCGCGCCGGCGTTCGCTGACAGACCCCTCGCCCTGCAAGAAGATGAAAGAGACAATCCGGCGCGACGCTACGACCGTGCACTCAATTGCCGCGAGGTCGTGATCAGTTGCTCGCGCGGCGCCTCGACCCGCGTCCAGTCGTTGCCGGAGCACCAGAAACGCCAGAGCGCACAGGCCTCGACGTGCAGCCTGCCGGAGCTCTTCAGGGTCATCGTCGCGTAATAGGTGTTGCCGCTGGAGCGGCTGTAGATGCTGCCGGTCCAGACCTCGTGCGATTTCGGCTTCATGTTGACGAGCACGCTCTCGCCCCGGTTCGAGGCCTCGGTCAGCGCGTAACCGCACAGCCCGGGCCCGCAGCGCTCGATGCGGACCGTGCCCTTGGCGCCGTTGCTCTCCCATTCGCCGAGCGGCGTATGGGCCTGCTCGCCGTCGTTGCGCTGTGCGACCGCCACGGTCTGCTTGATCTCGGGGCTCGGGACAGGCGGCGGCTCCATGCGCGGCGGATCGAGCGTCACGGATTTCTGCAGATCGACGCGCGGCACCTCAGCGCGCGGCGGATTGGAATCCGGCGCCTCAGCTCTTGGCAGCTCCGGTCTGAGTGTCTGCGGCGGCACGACGGGCTGCGATGTCGTGGCGGCCAGCGTCGGGGCTGGAGCAGCCGGCGGCGGCGCGACCACGGTCGCCGGCGGCGGCCGAACCGAGATGGCCGGAGCGACCGGCGGCGTCTGGACAATTGGCGCCGGCGGCGGGACCGGTCTCGTCGCGGCGTCTTCCACCGGCCGAAAGCTGCGATTGGACGAGATCGACACGCAGGATGTGGATCGGCACGTTCTGGGCGCCTCGACATGGAAGCGATGGCCGCCAATCGAGATGGAATAGGAACCGGCCTCGGCCGCCGGCGCGATCGCCATCAGCGCGATCAATGTGCCAAGCGAAGTCGCAAGCCGTTGCATCGCCCTCTCCCTCAATGTCGCGACGACCTTACGCAGAGGAATTGCGGCTGAATGTGCGCTGCCTCACCCAAAGGGCGCGCCGCCGTTGTGACCCCCGTCACAGAACACCGGGCCGGTCCGGCATAGGGTCGAACCACGCTTCATCCACCGGCGACTTCAGTCCATATCGGGACCGCGCCATTTTCGGAGGTTGTCATGAACAAGCTCACCGTCGCCGCCACCGCGCTCTTCCTGGCCTCGACCGCCGCTGCCCATGCCGGTGGCAATACGATCTCGTTCCAGATCGAGGGCCAACACATCCGGATCGAGACGCCGCGCAACTGCGCCTCGCTCAACTGCGTGACCATCGTCGCACCGGGCCTGTCGGACAAGCCGATCAAGCTGAACAACATCAACCTCAAGGGCCTCGGCGGCTCCAAGGATGATGACGTCGACACCACGCCGGCTCCGGCGACGACCGCGCAGCCCGCGCCGGCTCCGGTGCAGCAGCAGCCCTTGCCGCAGGCGCCGGTTCAGGCGACCGCACCGGCCGCACCAATTGTCGCCCCCGCCGCGCCCGCGTCGACCGTTGCTGCCGCGCCGTCCGTCGATACGACGACGCAGCCCGCGCCCCTCGCGGCGCCAGCTCCCGTTACTGCGCCCGCTCCGGTGGCGGCTGCTCCCGCTCCGGCTCCGGTGGCCGCCGCGCCTGTGGCCGCACCGAACTCGCCGATCGGCGTGTGGGCGACCGAAGAGGGTAAGGGCAATGTCCGCGTCGAGCCGTGCGGCGCCAATCTGTGCGGCTATGCCGAGAAGACCAACGAGCGCATCCTGATCAACATGAAGCCCGAGGGCTCGAAGTGGAGCGGCCGCATCCACGATCCCAATTCCGGCCGCAACTACGACTCGACCATCGCGATGAAGGGCCCGAATGCGATGCGCGTGCAGGGCTGCGCCTTCGGCGGCATGTTCTGCGGCGGCCAGACCTGGAAGCGCGTCAGCTGACGCGCGGAGCGCGTTAGCTCCGACACATGCGCTATCTTCGTCATGCCCGGGCTTGTCCCGCCTGCGCGGCCGAAGCCGCTTCGGCGAGGCGAAGGCCCGGGCATCCACGTTCTTGGTGCCGCGCGTCGAGACGTGGATGGCCGGGTCAAGCCCCGCCATGACACTGGAGAGATAGCGAGTCCCGTTAGCATCGCGCACGCTACAACAGGCGCGCGCTTGTTGTCCGGCACACGTTCATCCGCCATTCAGGTCCCCCCGGCTGAAATCGGCCGATCTCGCCTCGCGTTCTCACCGGGACTTCCTCGTGACATCAATGCTGGCTTGGCGCCGCTTCGTGTTCGCGCTTGCGCTGCTGGCATTGCCGCTGGCGGGCGGCGGCATGGCGCATGCATCCGATGCAATCGAGCTTGCTCAGGCGCAGCCGCAAGGCCAACCGGCGCCAGCACCTGCCCCGACGCCCTCGGCCTCCCCGACGCCGGCTACGGACGCACAAACCACCGCCGTCGAGCCGATCGGCAACGTCGCGACCGTCACGGGCATCGCGACCGTGATCCGCGACAAGAACTCCTATCCTTTGCGCGTGCGCGACGACATCTATCTCAACGACGTCGTGCAGACCTCGTCGAACTCCTCGCTCGGCATCACCTTCAGCGACGCGACCACGTTCAATCTGTCCGCCAGCTCCAAGATCACGATCGACAATTACGTCTATGAGGACGGCGGCAGGCAGAACTCCGGAATCTTCGACATAGGCAGGGGCACGGTCGCCTTCGTTGCGGCGGCAGTGGCGAAGACAGGCAACATGAAGATCACGACGCCCACGGCGACGCTCGGCATCCGCGGCACCACCGGCGTCGTGGAGGTGCCCGAAGGCGCGGCCGCGAGCGGCGCGCGCAACGTCAACATCAAGCTCTATCCCGACGCCGACGGCCGCGTCGGGCACATCGACGTCGACGACCGCACCAGCGGCACGCGCCTCGGCGCGCTGACGCAAGGCGCCAGCGGCTTTGCGATCCGGCCTGGCGCGGGCGGCATGCGCTTTGCCGCCGTGCCGATCACGATTCCCGCACGGCAGATCGCGCGCGACCGCGGCTTCGTCAGCCAGGTCCATCTGGCGCAGACCACCGGCCGCCAGATCGTCACCGAGCAGCGCGACTTCCGCCGCGCCAATCCAGGCGCGCTCAGCCGCATCCCGCCGCCGGCGCAACCGCCGCAGCAACAGCAATTGCGACCGACGACCGCGCCCGGACAGCAGCCGCAGCGCCCGAACGGCCAGGACAACCGTCCAGGTCAGCAGCAGCCGGGCGCGCCGGGCCGGCAAGGCGCCCAGCCGCCGCAGCGGCAAGGCGGCGCGGTGCAGCCGGGGAACCCACGTGCGGGCCAGGGGCCGCAGCGAGGCCAGCAGCAACAGGGTCAACCGCAACCCGGTCAGCAGCAAGGTGCCGGACGTCCAAGTGCACCGCGCACGGAACAGAACACGGCTCCCAGCGGCACGCCGCAAACCCAGCCGCCGCGCCGTGGACGAATTCAGCCCGGAGGAATCGTGCCACCGCAGTCGCCGAACACACAGCCGCAACTGCCGCGTACCGGCATGCAACCGGGCCAGCCGCCCGCGGCTCAACCGCCAAGCTTGCAGCGCCCCGGCGGATTCCAGCAGCGCCTCCCGGCCGCACAGCGCCCGGCAGCTCCGCGCAAACCGGCGCCAGCCCCGAAGGAGAAGGAGCGGCGGTGACAGTGCCGCCCCTCACCCTGAGGAGCTTGCGAAGCAGGCGTCTCGAAGGACGAGGCCACAGTCGGGCCGCATGGTTCGAGACGCGCGCGATGCGCTCCTCACAGGGTCAACGTCAAGCACGCCGCTCTATCCTCCGTGGAAGGAGCTCAGGCTCTTACAGGTCCGTCAACTCGCGGATGTCTCCAGACTCGCAAGCGGCGTGACTCAAGACTTCACGCCTCGCCGCGCAGCCAGGCCTTCACCTTTTGCAACAGGCCGTGCCGCAACTCCTCGACGGAGACGGCTTCGGCGGGTGTCAGCGTCTGCAAGGCCGCATCGATGTCATCGGCCGATTGCGCCGGCGATGGCGCCAGCCCGGCGGCAAGCGCGATCGGGCCGGCCTGGGTCAGGAACGCGCGTTCATATTCGCGCGACAGCCGGCCGATCGCATCGTCCAGCGAGAGCCAGTCGACCGCCTTGATGTCATTCGTCAGCTTGCGGACCGGCCCGCCCTCGGCCTCCATGCGCCAGAAATGCACGACCTTCAAGCGTCCGCCGGACTGGTAGGCGAGCGTGCCGAGGAATTCGTGCACGGCGACGTCGTGGCCGGTCTCCTCCAGCACCTCGCGATGCGCGGCCTCTTTCGGCGTCTCGCCGTCGTCGAGCTTGCCCTTGGGCAGGACCCATTCGTTGCGCTTGCGTTGGCGCACGACCGCGATCAGCGGCGTCGAACCACGCCGCAGCACGATACCACCCGCCGCCATCACCGGCGCCCGCGCCATCACCAAATCCGTCGTCGTCGAATCGTCCCCACCGACGATATAGGCGGCGGGGACGGCGGATTGAAGGCTACTTTCTTCTGAGCAGCGCCTGGCCGGCACGGATGCGCGTGCCCTCGGCGATACCGTCGCAGAAGGTGAAATCGCCGGGCGCCAGGATGATGATGGTCGAGCCGTGCTCGAACCAGCCGAGCTCCTCGCCCTTGGCCACCTTGACGTCGCAGGGGAAATTGACCGGGCCGCGCGTCTGCGCGTTCAGCACCCTATCGAGGAAATGCAACCGGATGCTCGCGACCAGGATCGCTGCGACCGGCACCAGCGTCACGGCCTCGCCGGTCGAAAGATGCGTGCGGATCACCGCGCGCTCGTTCTTGCAGAACAGCCGCTCGACCCGCTTCAGGGCGATCGGGTTGACGTTCCAGACGTCGCCATGGATCAGCGTGACGCCCTCGATCTGCGCATCATAGGGCGCATGGAAGCGGTGATACATGCTCGAGGTCAGCCGCAGCGTGACGAAGCGGCCGTTGCGGTGCCGGTCGACCAGCGCGGAATCGCCGACGAGGTCGAGCAGCGAATAGGGCGCGCCCTTGACCTGGAATAGCTCGGTGTCGGCGATCCTGCCATGCGCGCCGACGATGCCGTCCGACGGGCTGGCGACGATGGAAGGGTCCGGATCGAACGGCCGCAGGCCCGGCTTCAGCTCCCGCGTGAAGCAATCATGCAGGCTCCTGAAATGGGTCTTCTTCGCCTCCGACAGATCGAGGTCGGAGAACAGCTTCCACAGCGCGATCGAGACGTCCCGCACGAAGGGATTCTCGATCTTGGAGAACCAGCCCATGAAGCGGGTCAGTGCCGCGCGGGGGATGCGGTTGGTCAACAGGAAGTTGATGTCTTCCTGCTGGGTGAAAGAGGCGATAAGGGCTTTGACTGTCATGAATCTGTCAGCTCACAGTATTAGCGCTTGTTGTCATGGAAACGACACTCCCGATTCTCTCGATGTCCGTGGCCGCCGCAGCGTCCGCTGCCGCCGTCTTCCCGAAGATCAAGGCGCGGGTCGAGTTGTCCCGCGCCAAGCACCGCTCGCTCGCCGGACACTCCAAGATGTCGCGGCGGGTGGCAAAGCTGCTCCCGTTCTACGAGTTCGGAGAGAACGACTACTTCGCGTGCGACGGCGCGCCGGCGAACATCGCCGCGCAGCGCAAGGACGGCTTCTTCCGTCTCGCCGCCCTCTACGCCGAGCGCTACCCGAAGGGCCGCGCGATGACGAAGGAGGCGGCGGACAAGATCTCCGACCTGAACTTCACCGAGAGCTATCGCGTGCCGTTCCAGTTCACGCGCCTGGTCCGCGAGCATCTGGGCACCTCGACCTTCGTGGAATCCTCCAGCGGCGTCACCGTCACCGATGTCGACGGCAACACGTCGTACGATCTCACCGGGTCCTACGGCGTCAACATCTTCGGCAACGACTTCTACAAGGAGTGCATCGAGGGCGCCGAGAAGCGCGCGCATGCGCTCGGCCCGGTGCTCGGCCCCTACCATTCCGTCATCCTCGACAACGTGACCCGGCTCTGCCGGATCTCGGGCCTCGACGAGGTCTCGTTCCACATGTCCGGCACCGAAGCGGTCATGCAAGCGGTGCGGCTGGCGCGCTACCATACCAAGCGCACGCATCTGGTTCGTTTCGCCGGCGCCTATCACGGCTGGTGGGGCGACGTGCAGCCCGGCGTCGGCAACCCGATTCCCGCGCACGAGACCTACACGCTTGCCGAGATGTCGGAGAAGACGCTGCATGTCCTGCGCAAGCGCCGCGACATCGCCTGCGTGCTGGTCAATCCGCTGCAGGGCCTGCACCCCAACGCCAACGCGCCCGGCGATTCCGCGCTGGTCGATTCCTCCCGCGGCGGCAATTTCGACCGCGCCGCTTACACCGAATGGCTGAAGAAGCTGCGTGAGGTCTGCGACCAGCGCGGCATCGTGCTGATCTTCGACGAGGTCTTCGTCGGCTTCCGTCTCGCCGCCGGCGGCGCCCAGGAATATTTCGGCGTCAAGGCCGACATGGTGACCTACGGCAAGAGTCTCGCCGGCGGCCTGCCGGTCGGCGTCGTCTGCGGCAAGCGCGAGCTGATGCGCCGCTTCCGCGACGACCGTCCCGCCGATATCTGCTTCGCCCGCGGCACGTTCAACTCGCATCCCTATGTCATGACGGCGATGGACGAGTTCTTGAGCCGCCTCGCCAGCCCGAATTTCCGCGCGGTCTATGAAGGCCTCGACGAGACCTGGAACGGCCGCTGCGGGAAACTCAACCGGATGATGGAGGACGCCGACCTGCCGGTGCGGTTCGCCAACTTCTCCTCGATCTGGACGGTGAAATACACGACGCCCTCCCGCTACAATTGGATGCTGCAATATTATCTGCGTGCCGAAGGTCTGGCGCTGAGCTGGGTCGGCACCGGCCGGTTGATCTTCAACCTGAACTACACCGACGCCGACTTCGCCGAAGTCGCCGAACGCTTCGTCCGCGCGGCCGCGAAGATGAATGCCGACGGCTTCTGGTGGCACGACGGCGTGCTCACCAACAAGCAGATCAAGCGGCAGATTCTGAAAGAGATGCTGGCCAAGCGCTTCGGGCGCTGAGGCTTCATACTCCGAAGCCGTCATGGCCGGGCTTGTCCCGGCCATCCACGCGTCTCCGCACGATGGCTTCAAGACGTGGATGCCCGGGACAAGCCCGGGCATGACGTAGACCATAAACATTCGCGACCTGGGCAGGGGCCGTATCAGGCGTGCTGCTCTTCGAGCGTGGGCTCGCCGATCAGGCCCAGCGTGTGCTCGGGGTTGAGGTGCAGGCCGGGATCCATCAGCTCGCCGCGCATCAGCGCCAGCGGAGCCTTGTGATACAGCATCAGATCGTGGAACGGATCGGTCAGGATCTTGGTCATCCAGACGAGGCCGGTCTCGACGTCGCGGATGAAGAACAGGTGCACGGTGCGGAACAACAGGCCGCCGCCGCCGACCACGAGCCAGATCTTGGCGACCTGCCGCGTGAAGTCGGTCGCGCCTTGCCACGGCGTGAACAGGCCGAACAGGGTCGGATCGAGGAACAGAACCAGCGGCGAGGCCGCCCAGATCGCCATCAGCACGACCTTGCGCTGCAGGTTGTAGCCGACCTTGATCTCTTCCTTGTATTCGTGCGTCGCCTGGTTGACGTGATCGTAGGTATGCGGCTCGAAGAAGAAGTGGCCGGCCTGGCGCGAGGTCATCGAGACCAGCCAGCCGACCAGCGCGGAGACGACGGGATCGACAAACAGCCAGACATAGGCGAACAGGAAGCTCAGCGCGCTGACGAAGTGCAGGCTCTGGTTGATGCGGCTGTGGTGATAGTAGCGATGGTCGTCCCAGCGCTGGATCCGCAGCTGCTCGAGATAATTCTTGATCATGCTCTTCCCCAAAATGCTTTCCGCTACGGGGTTAAAGGGATTCGATGTACGCCGTGTGACAACATCATCTTGTCATGTGATGGCACGCAGCGGCGCGATGACGCACGACACTTGCCTCGAGGTCACGCCGCCTTGGCGACGTCGACCTTGCGGAAGCGCACCAGCGAAAAATGACCGAGCGGCGGAATCAGGCGGCGTTCGGCGAGCTCCATGCCGTGAGCTCCGGCCAGCCATTTCGTGTAACGCGACCAGGCGAACTCGGCGGTGCGGAAGCCGAGCGGACGCACCACCGGCTGCAGCTTCTGCTCGATGAAGCGGCGCATGCCGGCATCCGCGCTGACGCGGGTGAGGATGATGAGCTCGCCGCCCGGGCGCAGCACGCGGGCGAATTCGTCGAGCGCCTTTTCGGGGTTCGGCACCGCGGTGACGACATATTGCGCCATCACCACGTCGAACGAATTGTCGGGGAATTCGAGCTTCTCGGCGTCCATCACCGCGAGGCCCTCGACATTCTTCAGCTTGCCCTCGGCGACGCGCTGGCGCGCCTTGTCGAGCATCGCTTCCGAAATGTCGGTGCCGAAGACGCGCAAATGCGGCGCGTAGAGCGGCAGCGAGATGCCGGTGCCGACGCCGACCTCGAGCACGCGACCGCCGATCTTGTTGGTGGCCGCGATCGCGGCCTGCCGGCCCTTGGCGAACACGCCGCCGAACACGAGGTCGTAGACCGGGGCCCAGCGGTCATAGGCCTGCTCGACCGTGCCGCGGGTGAGGTCGAGCTGCTGGGTGCCGTCAAGGTTCATGATCTTAGCCATCGATGAGGTTCTCGCTGTGGTTCTAACGAAAGTTCAACCGCGCACCGGCCGCCGCGCCATGCGAGGCGAGGCGCGCAAGGCGCGGCTGGGCTGAAGTGAGGTCAGGTTGCCGACGAACTGGCGCGCGCTGTTCTCCCAGGAACGCTCCAGCGCGAAGTTGCGGCAGGTCTCGCGCGACATGGTGAGCGCGCGCAGGCAGGCGCTGCGCAAATCGTGGTCGATCGCGCCGATCGGATGATCGGCGATGACGTCCTTCGGACCCGTGACCGGAAACGCCGCAACCGGCGTGCCGCAGGCGAGGGCTTCGAGCTGCACCACGCCGAACGTATCGGTCAGGCTCGGAAACACGAACACGTCGGCGGCGGCGAGATGTGCGGTGAGATCGCCCCCCTTCTTCTCGCCGAGGAAGACGGCATCGGGATATTTTCTTTCGAGCGCCGCCTTCTGCGGGCCGCCGCCGACGACGACCTTGGTGCCGGGCAGGTCGAGCGAGAGGAACGCGTCGAGATTCTTCTCCACCGCGACGCGGCCCATGGTCATGAAGATCGGACGGGGCAGATCGAGCCTGGCCGGAGAATCGGGATGAAACAGCTCGGTGTTGACGCCGCGGGTCCAGAAGCCGAGCCGCTTGAAGCCGCGCTCGGACAGCTCCTGCCGCAGCGACGGCGTCGCCACCATGGTCATGGCGGCGGCATCGTGGAAATAGCGCAGCACGGCATAGCCGACGCTTGCGGGGATTCCGGTCCGCACCGCGACGTATTCCGGAAAGCGCGTCGTGTAGGAGGTGGTGAAGGCGAGCCGGTTGCGGCGGCAATAGGCCCGCGCCGCCCAGCCGATCGGGCCTTCGGTCGCGATGTGCAGGGCATCCGGCGCCGCGGTCTCGATCCGCCGCACGATCTCCTTCGCCGAAGGCAACGCAAAGCGCAGGCCCGGATAG
Organism: Bradyrhizobium frederickii; assembly: GCF_004570865.1. GTDB lineage: Bacteria > Pseudomonadota > Alphaproteobacteria > Rhizobiales > Xanthobacteraceae > Bradyrhizobium > Bradyrhizobium frederickii. Next base: position 309,492 of record NZ_SPQS01000003.1, on the reverse strand, counting down.
GTCGGCAACGGCCAGGACGGAAAGCCGTCCGGGGTCAGGAAGTCGATCTCGACATCGAGGGCCTTGGCCGCATTCGCCAGCGAAGTCAGCGTCCGGACCACGCCGTTGACCTGCGGATGCCAGGCGTCCGTCGCAATTAATACCCGCATGGGAAAATCCCGAGAGTTTGATGATTCTCGGTTTCCGACCATCAACGAAGGATATTTCAGGCGTGTGACGTCATAGAAGTGTCGGCCCGTCGTTTTGTTCGTTAACGGGCGCCTGCGGCCACGAAACTGTCATGAAACAATTCTTGCCGCGGTGAAACCGTTTTCGGTTTTCCGCGCAAATGTCCCGAAACGTTTTGCCGTTAGTGATCTTCGCAACGGAGCACCGCAACGGTGCCGCGGTGGCCGAGACCACCGAGCAAACAGGGGCGATCACATGTTCAATCCGGACACGTTCAAGACGTTTTCGCGCGCCGTTGCTATTGGCGCAGTCGCGGTCTCCGCCATCGCGTTCGCAGGTGCAGCCAAGGCGGCGCCAGTGCAGATCTTCCCCTTCTTCCAGCCGCTGCCGCCGATGGCCGCGCCGCAGCCGTTCCAGCCCTATCAGCCCTATCAGGCGCCGACCTATCAGACCGAGCCGTCCGAGGATCAGGACGCCGTCGAGATGCCGGCCCGCTTCCGCCGCCAGACCGTCGCTTACGCGACGCGCGAAGCGCCGGGCACCATCATCATCGATACGCCGAACACCTATCTCTATTACGTGCTCGGCAACGGCCAGGCGCTGCGCTACGGCATCGGCGTCGGCCGCGACGGCTTCACCTGGTCCGGCATCCAGTCGGTGACCCGCAAGGCCGAGTGGCCCGCCTGGACGCCGCCGCCGGAGATGATCGCCCGCCAGCCCTATCTGCCCCGCCACATGGCCGGCGGCCCCGGTAATCCGCTCGGTGCGCGCGCCATGTATCTCGGCGGCACCATCTACCGCATTCACGGCACCAATGCCCCCGAGACCATCGGCAAGCGCGTTTCGTCCGGCTGCATCCGCATGACCAATGACGACGTCACCGACCTTTATTCCAGGGTCAACGTCGGCACCAAGGTCGTGGTGCTGCCGATGACGGAGCGCCGCGCCGAGCTCGGAACCGCGACGCGCTGAACCGGCAGGACATTGTGACGCAAACGGCCCCGGAACCCGCCGGGGCCGCTTTCGTTTGCCCTCGGCATGTCGGCGCGCTTGCTGCGGCGCGGGTGCCTGATGGAGGCGCAAATGCAATCACGCCTGCAATCCTTGCCGTATCAGTGGCTGCACGCGATCGCCGGCGCCACCACACTGGCGCTGCTCGTGTCCGCGCCCGCCTCGCTCGCGCAGCAGCCTGCGGGCGATCAGGCAGGCAAGCAGGCCTTCAACAATTCCTGCCGCACCTGCCACTCCATGAAGGAAGACGACAACCGCCTCGGCCCCAACCTCAACAAGATCGTCGGCCGCAAAGCCGGCTCGCTGCCGGACTACAGCTACTCCTCGTCGATGAAGGAAGCCGGCTTCGTCTGGGACCAGGACAAGCTGACGCGCTTCATGGTCAAGCCGGACGAGGTGGTGTCGGGCAACAAGATGCAGCCCTATGGCGGCGTCTCGGCAGAGGAAGCGGCAAAGGTGGTTGCGTATCTCCAGGCGGCTTCGCAGTGACGGCCCAGTTTGGTTTCCGGTGATTGCGGCGCATCCTTCGAGACGCCCGCCTGCGGCGGGCCCTCAGGATGAGGGTTGAGTGTGTGGCTCGCAGTGCAGGAATTGAGCCTCATCCTGAGGAGCCGCGTCAGCGGCGTCTCGAAGGACGAGGCGGGCGCGAGGGCTCGCCGCCTATTCCCGCCGTCCCGCCATCAACCGCAGCCACGCCGACGAATGAAACGCGCTCATCAAGAGATACATCGGCACCATGCCGCCGAGCAGCGATCCCTGCCCGGCGGCGCACAACATGTCGGCCGGCCCACCCCCGGCCATGGCCGTCAGCACGGCCATGATCGCGAAGGTCGGTGTCGCCGCCAGGGACAGCCACCTGGCAAGGTGGCGTGCCGCCACAACGCCATTGCGGCCGGCGCCGGCCATTGCGCCGACGGGGCTAGTCACGTCCTTGCGCCGCCTCCTGGCGGAACGCCTTCTCGCCGGCGTCGGAGATCTCGACCCACTTCTTGTCGGGCGCGGCGCCCTCCGTGTAGCTGTCGTGCCAGTTCCACCATTTGTAGGTCGGCGTCTGCGGATAGCCCTTCGGCGAGTCCTCCCAGACCTCCTGACGGCCGAGCGGCGTGATGTCGAGGTAATTCCAGGTGCCGCCCATCTGCTCGTCGCCACGGCTCTTGACGAAATAGGTGCGGAAGATGCGCGTCCCGTCGCGGTAGAACACGTTTGTCCCGTGCCATTCGTCGACGCCGAAATCGGCGTCGAAACTGTCGGTGATGGTGACCCACGGCATGGTCCAGCCCATCCGTTGCTTCAGCCTGATGATATCGGCCTGCGGCGCGCGCGAGGCGAACACCAGCGTGGTGTCGCGGGCATTCAGATGCGCGACGTGGGCGACCTGGTCGGCCACCATGGAGCAGCCGCGGCAGGCGTGATCGGGCCAGCCGAACACGCCGGGCTCGAAGAACGCGCGGTAGACGATCAGCTGCCGCCGGCCCTGGAACAGGTCGACGAGACTGAGCTTGCCGCCGGGCCCCTCGAACGCATAGGTTTTGGAAACTTCCATCCACGGCATGCGCCGGCGCTCGGCGGCCAGGGCGTCACGGGCACGGGTATGCGCCTTCTCCTTCACGAGCAGTTGCTGACGGGCGGCCTCCCAGTCCTGCGGCGACACCACCGGAGGTGTCTGCATCACGGACTGTCCGTTATTCGGTTCGTTCTGGGCTAATGTCATCATGACTCTCCAAATTCTTCGCTTGGGCGATCAGCCTGCGTGTTGCGGAACCGCCCGCCCCCCACCGCACATTGGCCGTCGACAACGATTTCTGGCACCGCGCGGTTGCGCGGTGGGAGTAACAAGTGTGGCGGGATTTGAATGGAGTCGCTGATCACGGCCGCCGCGCGCGCGTTGGAGGCGGGCGATCCGCTCGGTGCCCTGAACCGCGTTGCGCTGCGCAACGACGCGCCGTCGCTGGCGCTGCGCGGCATCGCGATGGCGCAGCTCGGCGACCTCGCCAAGGCCAAGTCGCTGCTGCGAAGCGCTGCGCGCGCGTTCGGGCCGCGCGAGGCGGTGGCGCGGGCAAGATGCGTGGTGGCCGAAGCCGAGATCGCGCTGGTGTCGCGCGACCTGAGCTGGCCCGACAAGACACTCGCCGCGGCGCGCGCGACTCTCGAAAAGCACGGCGATCTCGCCAACGCGGCGCATGCCGGCCACATCGCCGCGCGGCGTCTTCTCCTGCTCGGACATATCGAGGAGGCGGAGCGCACGCTCGCCGGTCTCGCCCCCTTCCCGCTCCCGCCTGCCTCACAAGTCGTTCGCGAGCTCGTGCTGGCCGGCATCGCCATCCGGCGGCTCCGATCGGAGGATGCGCGCGCAGCGCTCGCGCGGGCAGCCCGCGCAGCACGGCAGGCCGCCATCCCCGCACTCGCCGCCGAAGTCGAAAGCGCGAGCCGCGTGCTCGACACGCCGGCGGCGCGCCTGATCACGCGCGGCGAGGAGCGGCCATTGCTGCTTGCGGAGGTCGAGCAGCTGGCGGCATCCGAGGCGCTCGTGGTGGACACGTTCCATCATTCGGTTCGCAGGCGCGGCACCGTCGTGCCGCTCGGCACCCGGCCGGTGCTGTTTGCCCTCGCCCGCATCCTGGCCCAGGCGTGGCCTGCGGATGTCTCGCGCCAGACGCTGATCGCAACCGCGTTTCGCGGCAAGCATCTTGATGAATCGCATCGCGCGCGGTTGCGCGTCGAGATCGGCCGGCTCCGCACCAAGCTCAAACCGCTCGCAGACGTGAACGCGACGAAGCAGGGATTTGCGCTGGCGCCGCGCAGGACGCGCGACATCCTCGTGCTGGCGCGGCCGGTGGATGAAAAGCACGCCACCGTCCTCGCTCTCCTCTCCGACGGCGAGCCGTGGTCGAGCTCGGCGCTCGCGCTGGCGCTGGGAACGAGCCCACGCACAGTGCAGCGGGCCCTCGACGAGCTGGCGCGCGCGAACAAGGTGCAATGCTTCGGGCACGGACGGGCGCGGCGCTGGATGACGCCGCCGGTCCCGGGTTTCCCGACAGGCTTGTTACTCCCCACGCCGCTCCTGAAGACGTAACGTTAGGACCACATCACAGGGAGCAAAGCAGATGAAGCGTTCAGCCGCCGAGATCATCAGGGAGTACGGGCCGTTTGAGGGCGTCGAGGCCGTGCATGGGGTCACCTATGACGGCAGCCATGTCTGGTTCGCATCCGGCGACAAGTTGAACGCGGTCGATCCGGCCAGCGGCAAGGTCGCGCGCTCCATCGATGTCGCCGCCCATGCGGGAACGGCATTCGACGGGAGATACCTGTTCCAGATCGCCGAGGACCGCATCCAGAAGATCGATGCGGCCTCTGGCGAGGTGCTCGGCACCATCCCGGCCCCCGGCGGCGGCGGCGATTCCGGCCTTGCCTGGGCCGAGGGCTCGCTTTGGGTCGGACAATATCGCGAGCGCAAGATCCATCAGGTCGACCCGGAAACCGGAAAGGTTCTCCGCACCATCGAGAGCAAGCGCTTCGTCACCGGCGTCACCTGGGTCGATGGCGAGCTCTGGCACGGCACCTGGGAAGGCGAGGACAGCGATTTGCGGCGGATCGACCCCGAAACGGGAAAAGTGATCGAGCAACTCGACATGCCCGACGGCACGATCGTGTCAGGCTTGGAGTCCGATGGCGGCGACCGCTTCTTCTGCGGCGGTGGCACTAGCGGCAAGGTGAGAGCGGTCCGGCGCCCGCGGCAAAGCTAGTCCTGCGTCCTGCGTGACCGCGCGGCGACGGTGCCTTCTCAGCCGTTAACCCATTCGCCGCAATTCCACCCCACCGGTGCGCTCTAGCGCCCTGCTCGCTCGCCCTGTAGAATCCCGGCCGGGGCGGCTTGGGGGATTGATGCGACTTTCGTTGAATCTGAAGACCATCCTGGTCGGCATCGCCGTGCTCGCGGCGTCCTTCTTCATCAGCCTGAAGGCGATGGACCTGCTGTCGCCGCGCGCGACGAATTCCGCCCCGCCGGTCGCACAATTGCCGCCGTTGCCGCCCGCCGCCAAGAGCTCGATCGTGATCGCGCCGGTCGCCATCGCGCTCTCGGCGATCCGCGAGCAGGCCGAGAAGGCCGCGCCGCGCAATTTCGCCGGCAAAGCCGACAACCCGATCTCGCAGATCCTGGAGAACGCCGACATCGGCTGGTCCGCCGTGCGCGGGCCGATGGCCGCGGCCGGCGACAAGGACGTGCTGACGATCTCGACGCCGCTCTCCGGCAAACTGAACGTGACGGGCTCGCTGTCGGCGAAGGCCACGGGCGCGCTCGGCGACGCGCTCGGCAGCGTGCTTGGCGGTGACGCCGCGAAACGGATCGGCGCAGTCAACATCAAGAATTTGAACGCCAGCGCGGAGATCAAGGGCAACGTGGTCGTCACCTCGCGCCCGAAGCTCGCAGCCAATTGGCATCTCGAGCCAAATCTCGGCGCCCAGGTCAACCTCGGCGACACCAACCTCAATGTCTCCGGCGCCAAGGTCAACGTGCCGGCGCAGGTGAAGCCGCTGATCGACAAGAATGTCGGCGAGCAGATCAACATCGTCTCCGAGCGCATCCGCAACGATCCGAGCCTGCGCGAGAATGCGAAGCTGCAATGGGCCAAGGCGTGCCGCTCGATCCCGCTGCAGGGTTCGGGCGCCTCGGCCGCGCTGCCGCCGCTCTGGCTGGAGATGAAACCGATCCGCGCCATCGCCGCGCAGCCGCGCGTCGACGCGCAGGCCGTGACGCTGCTGTTGGGCCTGGAAGCCGAGACGCGCGTCACCTCGACGCCGACCAAGCCGAACTGTCCGTTTCCCGACAAGATCTCGATCGTGCCGCCCACCGGCACCGGCGTGAACATCGGCGTGCCGATCGACGTGCCCTTCACCGAGATCAACAAGCTGATCGCCGCGCAGATGGTCGGCCGCACCTATCCCGAGGACGGCTCGGGCCCGGTCGACGTCACCGTGAAGAGCGCCAACGTGATCCCGTCGGGGGACCGGCTGCTGATCTCGCTGCTGGTGCGCGCCAAGGAGAAGAAGAGCTGGCTCGGCCTCGGCGCCGAAGCGACCGTGCACATCTGGGGGCGCCCGGTGCTCGACCAGGCGCAACAGACGCTGCGGCTCACCGACATCCAGCTCGCGGTGGAGTCCGAGGCGGCATTCGGCCTCTTGGGCGCCGCGGCGCGCGCCGTGGTGCCGCAGATGCAGCAGGCGCTGCTGCAGAAGGCGACACTCGACCTGAAGCCGATCGCCGCCAACGCCCGCGAGAAGATCGCCGCCGCAATCGCCGATTACCAGAAGAGTGAGGACGGCCTCAAGGTCGATGCCAAGATCGACAGCCTGACGCTGGCCGACATCGCCTTCGATTCCAAGACCTTGCGCGTGGTCGCTGAAGCCGGCGGCTCGCTGAATGTGTATGTGAGCAAGCTGTCGGGGATGTAGCGCGCTTTCACTCGCTCTCACGGCTATCGCATTTTGAGAGCTTTTCCCTGCAGCCATCCTTCGAGACGCCCGCTTTGGGCGGGCTCCTCAGGATGAGGACGGAGCGAGGGGCAGCAGTTTCAAAAGGGCACTCACGCCGATTAGCCTCATCCTGAGGAGGCGCGTAAGCGCCGTCTCGAAGGACGAGGCGCGCGCGCAGGCTGCCGCCCCGGGCCATATGCGATAGCCTACACTCGCCGGAAGCGCACGCCTCTTCATCGGTCGGCCCGCTGGCATTCTCATCGGAGGATGCTAAGCTGCCCCCAGCCACCTCGAACGAGGTGCTGACAAGCATTGTAGCGGCAAGCCGAGGACAACATGGAAGCCGGCATGGTGACGCCCGCGCCGGCATTGGTGCGCTTTTCCGGCATTCAGAAGACCTATGATGGCGAGCACCTCGTGGTGAAGAACCTCGACCTCGACATCAGGAAGGGCGAGTTCATCACCCTGCTCGGCCCGTCGGGCTCGGGCAAGACGACCACGCTGATGATGCTGGCCGGCTTCGAGGTGCCGACCCATGGCGAGATCTATCTCGCTGACCGGCCGATCAAGACCATGCCGCCGCACAAGCGCGACATCGGCATGGTGTTCCAGAACTATGCCTTGTTTCCGCACCTGACGATCGCCGAGAACATCGCCTTCCCGCTATCCGTTCGCAAAACGAGCAAGGCGGACGTGCAGGAGCGCGTGGCTGCGGCGTTGCGCATGATCAAGATGGAAAACCTGGCGCACCGGCGGCCCGGACAGCTGTCCGGCGGCCAGCAGCAGCGCGTGGCGCTGGCCCGCGCGCTGGTCTTCAATCCGCAGCTCGTGCTGATGGACGAGCCGCTCGGCGCCCTCGACAAGCGCCTGCGCGAGCAGATGCAGCTGGAGATCAAGCAGTTGCACGAGACGATGGGCATCACGATCGTCTACGTCACCCACGATCAGAGCGAAGCGCTCACCATGTCCGACCGCATCGCCGTGTTCAACGACGGCATCGTGCAGCAGATCGACAAGCCCGACGCGCTGTACGAGCACCCGGTCAACAGCTTCGTCGCCCATTTCATCGGCGAGAACAACGTGCTGGCCGGCACCGTCGAGACGGTCGACAAGGACTATTGCCGCGTCGCGCTGACCGGTGGCGGCGCCGTCACCGCCCGGGCGGTCAACGTCTCGGGCGCGGGCGCGTCCACCGCGCTCTCGGTGCGGCCGGAGCGGATCGCCATTGTCACGGACGACAGCTCCAGCGACGGACCAAACCGCCTGCCGGCGAGGGTGCAGAACACCATCTATCTTGGCGACCACGCGCTGGCCGTGCTCGACGTCGCCGGCAACGGCGAGTTCATGGTCAAGCTTCAGCCGGGCGCACATGGCAGCCTGAGACATGGCAAAAGCGTGTTCATCACCTTCCGCCCAGAGGATTGCCTCGCCCTCGATCCGGTCTGATCCAACGCACGCGGACTTGAAGTACGCAACCTCAACGCAACTCGCACGAAGAAGGAACCAAGACCATGATGAAGCGCAAGATTGGCAGGATTGCTCTGGGTTTCGCCGCGGCGCTCGGTGCCAGCGCTGCGCTGGCGACGGTCGCACAGGCGCGTGACCTCACCGTCGTGTCGTGGGGCGGCGCCTATCAGGAGGCCCAGAAGAAGGTCTACTTCGAGCCGTTCAAGAAGGCGGCCGGAATTGCCATGAACGACGAGTCCTGGGACGGCGGCGTCGGCGTGCTGCGCGCCAAGGTGCAAGGCGGTGCCGCCACCTGGGACGTCGTCCAGGTCGAGAGCGACGAGCTCGCGGTCGGCTGCGAGGAAGGGCTGTTCGAGAAGCTGGACTATACCAAGATCGGCGGCGAGGCCGCCTATATCCCGCCATCGGTCAATCCGTGCGGCGTCGGCGCCATCCTCTACGACTTCGTGCTCGGCTACGACAAGGACAAGCTGAAGGAAGCCCCGAAGGGCTGGGCCGACTTCTTCGACACCAAGAAGATTCCGGGCAAGCGCGCCCTGCGTCAGGGCCCGAAGACCACGCTGGAAATCGCGCTGATGGCCGACGGCGTCGCACCGAAAGACGTCTACAAGGTGCTGGCCACCGACGAGGGCGTCGAGCGCGCCTTCAAGAAGCTCGACTCCATCAAGGGCGACATCGTCTGGTGGAAGGCCGGCGCCCAGCCGCCGCAACTGCTCGCCTCCGGCGAGGTGGCGATGACCTCGGTCTACAATGGCCGCATCGACACCGCGAACAAGAACGAGAAGAAGAACTTCGGCATGGTGTGGGACGGCGCGCTGTTCACGCTCGACAGCTGGGTCATCCTGAAGGGCAGTCCGAACAAGGACGCCGCCTACAAGTTCCTGGACTTCGTCGGCAAGGCGGAGAACCAGGCGAAACTGTCGGAGAACATCGCCTACGGCACCTCGAACAAGGACGCGGCCGGCAGGCTCGCCCCCGCCGTTCTGAAGGACCTGCCGACTGCGCCTGACAACATCAAGAACGCGGTCGAGATCAACGTCGCCTTCTGGCTCGAGAACATCGACCGCCTGACCGAGCGCTTCAACAAATGGGCCGCGAAATAGCGCCTTGCCGAATAGGTAAGAGATGCGTGGCGGACGACTCGTCCGCGGCGCATCCTTCGAGACGCCCGCCTGCGGCGGGCCCTCAGGATGAGGTCTGAGTCTGTGGCAGCAACTTTGCAAGCAGCGATGTCGATGAGCCTCATCCTGAGGAGACCGCGAAGCGGTCGTCTCGAAGGACGAGGCGCTTGCCCAGGCCACTCCAACAGGCCCTCTCCATGACGACAGCGTACCTGACCGGCGCCAATACCCAGACCGAGGTGCCGCTCAAGCGCCGATTGAGGCGTGCGGAGCGGACGCGCCAGGTCAAGGCATTGGCGCTGGTCGCGCCGCTTCTCGTCTTCCTGCTCTTCACCTTCGCCGGGCCCATCGCCGGCATGTTGTGGCGCGCGGTCGATGACAGGGAGGTGCGTCAGGTTCTGCCTCAAACCATAGCTGCTCTCGCCGATTGGGACGGCAAGGACCTGCCGGACGAAAAAGCCTATTCAGCACTGGCAAGCGACGTGCTGGCGGCGCGCGCCGCCGGCACCATCGCCATCGCGGCGAAGCGGTTGAACTACGCGCTGAACGGTTTTCGCACGATCCTGACCAGCACCGCCCGCAATCTGAAGGCCGCGCCCGAGCCCGGCACCGCCAAGGAGACGCTGAGCAAGATCAATCCGGCCTGGCGCGAACGCGCCACCTGGACGACGATCAAGGACGCCAGCGGCCCCATCACGGGCTTCTACCTTCTGGCGGCGCTCGATCTCGTGCAGAACGTGGACGGCGCGATCGTCGCGGCCCCGCCGGACCAGGCCATCTACCGCAGCCTGTTCGTCCGCACCTTCGTCATCAGTCTCAGCGTCACCGTCCTCTGCCTGATCCTCGGCTTCCCGGTCGCTTACCTCTTGGCGACGCTGCCGCAGGGTAAATCGAACCTCCTGATGATCTTCGTCCTGCTGCCGTTCTGGACGTCGCTTCTGGTCCGCACCTGCGCCTGGATCGTGCTGCTGCAGAGCAAGGGCGTCGTCAACGACAGCCTGCACTGGCTTGGCATCATCGACGAGCCGCTGCGCCTGATCTACAACCGTTTCGGCGTCTGCGTGGCCATGACCCACGTTCTGCTGCCGTTCATGATCCTGCCGCTGTACAGCAGCATGAAGGCGATTTCGCCGGCTTACTTGCGCGCCGCCGCCTCGCTTGGCGCACCGCCGGTCACCGCCTTCCTGCGCATCTACCTGCCTCAGACCCTGCCGGGGATCGGCGCGGGAAGCCTGCTCGTCTTCATCCTGGCGCTCGGCTATTACATCACACCGGCCCTGGTCGGCGGCGCCGCCGACCAGATGATAAGCTATTTCATCGCGCTCTACACCACCGACACGGCCAATTGGGGCCTCGCTTCGGCGCTCGGTGCCGTGCTGCTGCTCGCCACCATTCTCCTGGCGCTCGTCTACGGCAAGCTGGTGCAGGGCCAGCAGGTCACCGGAGGCATGAAGAATTGAGCGACAATTCCGCCCTGCGCACGCCCAGCCAACGCATCGCGTGGACCGCGACCATCGTCGTCTCCACGCTGGTGTTCGTCTTCCTGATCGCGCCGATCCTCGCGATCATGCCGCTGTCCTTCAGCTCGGGCTCCTACCTCACCTATCCGCTGCCCGGGCTGTCCTTGCGCTGGTACGAGGACTTCATCACCTCGCCGCGCTGGATGAATGCGCTGAAGAACAGCGTGATCATCGGCGTCGCCTCGACCGCACTGTCGATGGTGCTTGGCACGCTGGCCGCGCTGGGGCTGGCGCAGTGGAAGAGCCGGTTCAAGCCGCTCGTGCTGGCTTTCGTGCTGTCGCCGGTCGTCGTGCCCGGCGTCATCACCGCGGTTGGCCTGTATTTCTTCTTTGCGCCGATCGGACTGACCGGCAGCTATCTCGGCTTGATCCTGGCCCACACCGCGCTGGCGACGCCCTTCGTGGTGATCACGGTCGGCGCGACGCTGCAAAGCTTCGACACCAACCTGGCGCGCGCCGCCGCCTCGCTCGGCGCCTCGCCGCTCGAAGCGTTCCGCCGCGTGATCCTGCCGCTGATCCTGCCCGGCCTCGCCTCGGGGGCGCTGTTCGCCTTCGCGACCAGCTTCGACGAGGTGGTGATCGTGCTGTTCATGGCGGGGCCCGAGCAGCGCACCCTGCCGCGCGAGATGTTCAGCGGCATTCGCGAGAACATCAGCCCAACCATCACGGCCGCGGCATTGATCCTGACCAGTGTGTCGGTCATCCTCCTCGCCACCATGGAAGCCCTGCGCCGCCGCAACGAGCGGCTCAAGGCCGGCGGCTGAGCGGAGGGTTATCGTTCCCTCTTCCCGCAAGCCGGGCGACGCAAAAAACGACACGACAGCGCGCCCGGTGAAAACCGGGCGCGCTTCGTTCAGATGGCTAGAAGCCCATTACTCCGAATACTTGAACTGCGGCATGTTCTTCAGCTCGTCCTTGCTGGCGTTGAACACGGCGTGATCCGGATACCATTTCGACGCGGACGACGTCGTGGTCGCGGCGGGCTTGTCGGTGCCGGTGGCGGCGCCGGTGGTCGTCGTCGTCGCGGGCTTGGCGCCCGGGTTCGTGCCGGTGCCGGTATAGGCCACGGCCTCGTTGACGAACTTCAGCTTCTCGTAGGGCACGGCGACCAGATGCTCGCCGAGGCCGAGGAAGCCGCCGACGCCGATCACGGCGATCTTGATGTCGCCGTTCTTGTCCATCAGCAGGTCGTTGATGGTGCCGATGTTCTCGTTGGCTTCGTTATAGACCTTCAGGCCGTCCATCTTGGACGTACGCCACTGGCCGGACGCCGTGGTCGTAGCCGTGGACGTCGTGGCGGAAGGCGCCGCCTTGTCGGTGGTGGCGGTCGGTGCTTGCGCGAACGCAACGGTCGTAAGCAGTGCGGTGCCGGCAAGACCGGCGACGATCGACTTCATCATGTTGTCCTCTCCTTCAACGAAACTCGTGCGGAGAAAACAGCGCTGACCACGCGCAGTTCCGTGCACGCCGCAATTTCGTCGCGTTGCGCGCGCGCACGCGCGGCTGTTCCTGCGTCACTCAGGAACATATTGCGATGCACGGTTCCCCGCCGACGACCGTGCGCCCTGGGTGAAGCACGATCGCGGCGAGGAGCCGCGCCGACCCGCGTCGCTCGGGGTCAGCTCTTGTGGTCGATCAGAAGATCTTGGCGGGTTTCGCCACTGACCACGCCACGGTACGGTTAACGGCCTTAACGAGAGCTTGCCGCTGCGCGACGGCGCGATTGCGGCCTGTTGCGGCAAGCCGGGCAGAAACAATCCGAAACAAAAATCCTCGCCATTTGGCCCGAATCTTGGACAAACAAAGGGCATGGCCATTCCCAATCCCAACATCCTCGTCGTCGAGGACGACCGCGAAACCCGGACGTTGATTGCGAAGTACCTGCGCAACAACGCCTGCAACGTCACCGCCGTGAGCGATGGCCGCGAGATGTCGCGCGCCATGGCCGATCACCGCGTCGATCTCATCATTCTCGACGTCATGCTGCCCGGCGAGGACGGCCTCAGCCTGTGCCGCAAGGTACGCGCCGAGGGACAGACGCCGATCATCATGCTGACCGCGCGCGGCGAGGACGTCGACCGCATCGTCGGCCTCGAGATGGGCGCGGACGATTATCTGCCAAAGCCCTTCAACCCGCGCGAGCTGCTCGCCCGCATCAACGCGGTGCTGCGCCGCCAGGCCGCGGCGCAAGCGGCAAGCTCGATCGAGGGCGCCTCCACGCTCACCTTCGAGGGCTGGCACATCGATCTGCGGCTGCGCGAATTGCGCAATCCGGAAGGTGCGCGCGTCGCGGTGACCAGCGCCGAATTCGATCTCTTGCGCACGTTCTGCGAACGGCCGGGCCGCGTGCTGTCGCGCGACAGCCTGCTCGACCTCACGCAGGGACGCAACACCGGCTCGTTCGAGCGCTCCATCGACGTGCTCGTCAGCCGCATCCGCCGCAAGATCGAGCCCAACCCGGCCGATCCCACCCTCATCAAGACGGTGCGCTCCGGCGGCTATCTGTTCACGCCGCGAACGCAGGTCGCAAACCTTCAAGCGACAGGCCTTCAGGCGGCAAGCCCTCAAGCCGCGAGCACTGAAGCGGTCGCAGCGCCCCTGAGCAATTGACGGGGACGCCGACGATGAAGCCGTTCGGGTTCTTTCACCTCAAGGGGATCGGCGGGCAGATCGCCGCGCTGGTGCTGGCTTCGACCGTCGCGCTCCATCTCGTCGTCACCACCGCCTTCCTGATCAGCCGGCCGGACCGCTCCGACGCGCCGCCGGACGGCGCGCATCAGCTGACCGATGCCGCGCTGCTGCTCGGCGCGGCCGAGGCCGGCGAGCGCCCGCGCCTCCTCGCCGATCTCGCGCGCGCCTTCCCCAAGCTCGGCATCGAAATGCTCGCCCCTGGCACCGCAAGTGTCGAGGAGAGCGACAATCAGCCCCTGCGCGGGATGCGCCGCCATCTCGGGCGCGGCTACAAGGCGGTCCAGCTTGCCTCGCGCGGCTCCCAATCCCGCATCGGCGTCGAATTGCCCGACGGCACCATGATCGCCGGGCATGTCGACGGCGGGCCGCGGCCATGGTTCTGGGGCGCGCCCTGGCTGATGGCGCTGATGACCGCCTTCATCTGCGTCACCGTGCTCGGCCTGTGGGCGGCGCGCGCGCTGGCCGCGCCGCTGTCGTCATTCGCCAAGGCCGCCGAGAATTTCAGCCTGGACGGCGGGGCCGAACCGCTGCCCGAGCGCGGTCCGGAAGAGATCCGCTCGGTGGCGCGCGCCTTCAACCGCATGCACGAGCGGATCGCCCTGCTGATGTCGGATCGCACCAGGATGCTGGCCGCGATCAGCCACGATCTGCGCACGCCGATCACGCGGCTGCGGCTGCGTGCCGAGTTCATCGAGGACGAGGGCCACCGCAAGCGCATGCTGATCGACCTCGACCAGATGCGCGCGATGCTGGAATCGGTGTTGTCGCTGTTGCGCAACGACCGCAAGGTCGAGGCCGCGACGCTGGTCGACATCGCGAGCACGCTCCAGCTCATCGCCGATCAGTTCGGCGACATGGGCCATGTCGTGCGTTACGACGGGCCCGCATCCGCGACCGCCGCCGCGCGGCCCGACGATCTGCATCGCGGCGTCACCAACCTCGTCGAGAACGCGGTGCGCTTCGGCGCCGAGGTGACGATCCGCCTCGACGTCTTGGGCAGCAGGTTGGTCATCGACGTCGAGGACGACGGCCCCGGCATTTCGGATGCGCGCAAGCAGGAGGTGCTGGAGCCGTTCGTCCGGGGCGACGATGCGCGCACCATGGACGAATCCACCGGCTTCGGGCTCGGCCTGTCGATCGCGCGTGCCATCGCGCTCGCCCATGGCGGCGAGCTGTCGCTGCACGACCGCGTCCCGCACGGACTGATCGTGCGGATGCAATTGCCGCTCTGGCAGCAGCCCAGGCTCGCCGCCTAATGCATGATCCGGAAAAGTGCGCAGCGGTTTTCCGAAACGATCATGCTTAAACAACAACCTAAAGCGCGATGACGATTCATCCTAATCGCATCGCGCTTTAGGCGCTTGCTTCACCTCTTCCCAGCGGGGAGAGGTGAAGACGACCGTGCTACATGGCGGAACGTCCTACGCCGCGAGCGGCGGGTGCTCGACGGCCGCCTCGTCGTAGACCGCCACCGCCTCGAAGCGATAATTGCAGACGTGGCAGGTCCAGAGATAGGAGACGCGGCCCTCGCCCGGCTCGATCCAGTCGGGCCGCGGGATCGGCGTGCCGCACTGGGCACAGGGATTTTGCCTGGGGGTGTCGCTGAGGATTGCTTTCGTCATGGCACCTCTCCCGTTTTGCAGCGTTTTCTTATTCGCTTTCGCGCGCCCGCGCGAATAGACAGGCTTGCTGCCGCGAGCGGGCATCCGCCTGAGGGAACCCGTAACCCGCCATTGCGTCGTCACAGTGGCCCTGCGCCGCAAAATCGCCATTGGCGGCGTTTGGTCACATCATCGCCGCGTTCGGAAGGCCTAACGGCGGCCGGGCGCGGGTCACACCAAGGGCCTCAGGAATATCTGATGAAAATTTTACGCATTGCCGCGCTGCTCGCGGCCGGACTGACATTGCCGCAGGCCGCGTTCGCCGGCCAAGCCGAATATGCCGAGATGGTCGCGGCCCACGCCCGTGCCAACGGCGTGCCGGAAGCGCTGGTGCACCGCGTGATCATGCGCGAGAGCCGCTATCAGCCCCACCTCGTCGGCCGCGGCGGCACCATCGGCCTGATGCAGATCAAGCTCGCGACCGCCCGCGGCGTCGGCTACACCGGCGACGCCGCCGGCCTGCGCGATCCCAACACCAACCTCACCTATGCCGTGAAATACCTCGCCGGCGCCTATCGCGCCGCCAATGGCGACCACGCCCGCGCCGTGCGCTATTTCGCCGGCGGCTATTACTACGCCGCCAAGCGCCAGCGGCAGGAAGCCGTGCAGGTCGCAAACATCGGCGAGACCAATATGGGCCAGCCGTGGCTCGAGCCGAACGGCAATCCGCAGCCGATGTTCGGCAACGTCCCGCACCGAAAGCTGGCTCAGCGCGTCCGCAACGCGCGGGCGCAGGCCTCGAAGTAACTCCCGTGTCCCGGACAAGCGGCAGCGTGCAACGCTGCTGCGCAGAGCCGGGACCCAGTGCTCTCTCCGCAAATGGGCCCCGGCTCTGCAGCGCACCACTGCGTGATGCGCTGCGTCCGGGGCACGTCGGGTTCCCAGCAACACGCGTTGACCGCCCCGCCCCACTGTCCTACATTAGCACCGTTCCGAGGGGTGCTCCGAGGAGGAGCTGAGATACCGCTAAATGGGCAATCCTGCCCAGGACCGCGGTGACCCTTTGAACCTGATCCGGGTCATGCCGGCGAAGGGACAGGGATGTTGCAGAAGACCAAGCGACCGGATTCCCCGGTATCCATCATCGGCGCAGGCATCGCGGGAGCTTGGCAGGCCCTGCTGTTCGCGCAGGCCGGTCATGCCGTGACCTTGCACGAGCGCGGTGACGAGGCGATGACGGACGCCACCAGCCATTGGGCCGGCGGCATGCTCGCGCCCTATTGCGAGGCGGAAATCGCCGAACCCATCATCAGCCGCCTGGGGCTGCGCTCCCTCGACATCTGGCGGCGCGAGCTGCCCGACACGCCGTTCAACGGCTCGCTCGTCGTCGCCCATCCGCGCGAGCGCAACGACTTCGAGCGCTTTGCGCGCATGACCGAGGACCACCGCCGGCTCGACGCCGCCGGCCTCGCCGAGCTCGAGCCATCGCTGGAAGGCCGCTTCCGCGACGCGCTGTTCTTCCCGGCCGAGGGCCATGTCGAGCCGCGCCGCGTGCTGCCGCAGCTGCATGAGCGCATCCGCGCCGCCGGCGGCACCATCAAGTTCGAAAGCGACGTGACCGCGAATGATCTCGCCAAGGACCCTGACCGCATCGTGATCGACTGCCGCGGCCTCGGTGCCCGCGACGAGCAGAGCGAGCTTCGCGGCGTCAAGGGCGAGATGATCCTGATCGAGACGGCCGAGGTGCAGCTTGCGCGCCCGGTGCGGCTGATGCATCCGCGCTGGCCGCTCTACGTGATCCCGCGCGAGAACAATCTGTTCATGCTGGGCGCGACCTCGATCGAGTCCGAGGACACCGGCGTCAGCGTCCGCTCCGCGCTGGAGCTCCTGGGCGCAGCCTACACCGTGCACCCGGCGTTCGGCGAAGCCCGCATCGTCGAGTTCGGCTCGGGGCTTCGTCCCGCTTATCCCGACAATCTGCCGCGCATCGGCATTCGCGGTAGGACGATCTCCGTCAACGGCCTCTACCGCCACGGCTTCCTGATCGCGCCTGCGCTCGCCGAGCTGACGCTCGCCTATGTCGAGCGCGGCCAGATCGACAATGAGGTGATGCAATGCGGGTGATCGTGCCATGCGTTTGATCGTCAACGGCGAGCAGCGCGAGGTGAACGCGGCCAGCGTCGATGCGCTGCTCTCCGAGCTCGACTACGAGGGCACCCATTTCGCGATCGCGCTCAACTACGACGTCGTGCCGAAGAGCCGCTGGGCCGAGACGAGCTTGAAAGCCGGCGACGAGATCGAGATCATCACGCCGCGGCAGGGAGGGTGAGCGGGATGCTCTCACCAAGCACTCCGCTGTCATCGCCCGGCTTGACCGGGCGATCCAGTACGCCGCGGCTTCACGTTTCTAGCCGCGCTGCCGCGGAGTACTGGATCCCCGCCTTCGCGGGGATGACAGCAACATCTGGGCTGACACCGTCCTTCAAGGAGACACCTTCAACATGGTGACCTTCTACGGCAAGACCTTCGCCTCGCGCCTTTTGATCGGCAGCGCGCTCTATCCCTCGCCGGCGATCATGCAGGAAGCGATCCGCGCCTCCGGCGCCAGCATCGTCACGGTGTCGCTGCGGCGCGAATCCGCGGGCGGCAAGACCGGGGATGCGTTCTGGAAGCTGATCCGCGAGCTCGACGTGACAGTGCTGCCGAACACCGCGGGATGCCGCACCGTGCGCGAGGCGGTGACCACCGCCAAGCTCGCGCGTGAGCTGTTCGGCACCAATTGGATCAAGCTCGAGGTCATCGCCGACAACGACACGCTGCAGCCCGACGTCGTCGGCCTGGTCGAAGCCGCCGCAATCCTGATCAAGGACGGCTTTGAAGTGTTCCCCTATTGCACCGAGGATCTCTCGGTCGCCAACCGCCTGGTCGATGCCGGCTGCAGGGTGGTGATGCCGTGGGCAGCGCCGATCGGCAGCGCGAAGGGCATCACCAATCGCGATGCGCTGAAGCTGATGCGCGACCGGCTGCCCGACATCACGCTGGTGGTCGATGCCGGCCTGGGCGCGCCCAGCCACGCGGCGCAGGCGCTGGAGCTCGGCTTTGATGCCGTGCTGCTCAACACCGCGATCGCAAAGGCCGCGGACCCGGTCGCGATGGCCAAGGCCTTCCGCCTCGGAATCGAGGCCGGCCGCACCGCCTTCGAGGCCGGGCTGATGAACGCCCGCGACTTCGCCTCCCCCTCCACCCCTGTCGTTGGGACCCCGTTCTGGCATGCCGTATCCTGATCGATTCTATCCCGTCGTCGACAGCCTGGCGTGGGTCGAGCGCCTGACCAGGCTCGGCGTCGGCACCATCCAGCTGCGCGCCAAGGAGCTTGACGACGGCCAGGCCTTGCAGATGGTCACCGACGCGCTGGCGATCACCCAGGGCACGCAAGCCAAGCTGGTCGTGAACGATTATTGGCGCGCCGCGATCGTCGCCGGCGCCAAATATCTGCATCTCGGCCAGGAGGATCTCGCCGAGGCCGACCTCAAGGCGATCCGCGAGGCGGGCCTGTCACTTGGCATCTCCACGCATGACGATGCCGAGCTTGAAACCGCGCTCGAAGCCAAGCCCGATTACGTCGCCCTCGGCCCGATCTTCTTCACCACACTCAAATCGATGCGCTTCGAGCCGCAGGGCATTCCGAAGATCACCGAATGGAAGCAGCGCATCGGCGATATCCCGCTGGTCGCCATCGGCGGCATCAAGTTCGAGCACGCCGCGGAGATCTTTGCCGCCGGCGCGGATTCGATCGCGGTGGTCAGCGACGTCACGCAGAACCCCGACCCGGACGCCCGCGTGCGGCAATGGCTCGGCCTGTCGCAGGAGGCGGCGTGATGCATGTCCGGCTCTCCCTAAATACTCCGCCGTCATCGCCCGGCTTGACCGGGCGATCCAGTACGCCGCGGCTTCTCGGCTCTGGCCGCACCGCCTCGGAGTACTGGATCCCCGCTTTCGCGGGGATGACAGCTGGAATCGACGCCCGCGCAGCGAAACTAACGAATTAAGGAGGATCCCATGAACATCCGCTCCAATCCCGACAAGACCGTTCCCGCCGTCACCACCGGCCCCCTTCCCTCCTCGCGCAAGATCTTCGCGAGCCCCGACGCCGCGCCCGATCTGCGCGTGCCCCTGCGCGAGATCATCCTGTCCGAAGGCGCGGGCGAGCCCAACCTGCCGGTCTACGACACCTCGGGCCCCTACACCGACCCCTCCGTGACCATCGACGTCAACGCCGGCCTTGCGCGCAATCGCAAGCAATGGGTGCTGGAGCGCGGCGGCGTCGAGGAATATGAGGGCCGCCAGGTCAAGCCGGAAGACAATGGCAGCGTCTCCACCGACAAGGCCGCGCGCGCCTTCTCGGCCTATCACAAGCCCTTGCGCGGCCTCGACGGCCACAAGATCACCCAGCTCGAATTCGCCCGCGCCGGCATCGTCACCAAGGAGATGATCTACGTCGCCGCGCGCGAGAATCTCGGCCGCAAGCAGCAGCTCGAGCGCGCGGAAGCCGCGCTCGCCGACGGCGAGAGCTTCGGCGCCTCCGTGCCCGCCTTCATCACGCCGGAGTTCGTGCGCGACGAGATCGCGCGCGGCCGCGCCATCATTCCCTGCAACATCAATCACAGCGAACTCGAGCCGATGATCATCGGCCGCAACTTCCTGACCAAGATCAACGCCAATATCGGCAACTCCGCGGTGACCTCGTCGGTCGAGGAGGAGGTCGAGAAGATGGTGTGGGCGATCCGCTGGGGCGCCGACACCGTGATGGACTTGTCGACGGGCCGCAACATCCACACCACGCGTGAGTGGATTCTGCGCAACTCGCCGGTGCCGATCGGCACCGTGCCGATCTACCAGGCGCTGGAGAAGTGCAACGGCGATCCGGTGAAGCTGACCTGGGAGCTCTACAAGGACACCCTGATCGAGCAATGCGAGCAGGGCGTCGACTATTTCACCATCCACGCCGGCGTGCGCCTGCAATACATCCACCTCACCGCCAGCCGCGTCACCGGCATCGTCTCGCGCGGCGGCTCGATCATGGCGAAGTGGTGCCTGGCGCATCACAAGGAAAGCTTCCTCTATACGCATTTCGACGAGATCTGCGACCTCATGCGCAAGTATGACGTCTCGTTCTCGCTCGGCGACGGCCTCCGTCCGGGCTCCATCGCCGACGCCAACGACCGCGCGCAGTTCGCGGAGCTGGAGACGCTCGGCGAGCTCACCAAGATTGCGTGGGACAAGGGCTGCCAGGTCATGATCGAAGGCCCCGGCCACGTGCCGATGCACAAGATCAAGATCAACATGGACAAGCAGCTCAAGGAGTGCGGCGAGGCGCCGTTCTACACGCTGGGACCGCTGACCACCGACATCGCGCCGGGTTATGACCACATCACGTCGGGCATTGGCGCTGCCATGATCGGCTGGTTCGGCTGCGCCATGCTCTGCTACGTCACGCCAAAGGAGCATCTCGGCCTGCCCGACCGCAACGACGTGAAAACGGGCGTGATCACCTACAAGATCGCCGCCCACGCCGCCGACCTCGCCAAGGGCCACCCCGCCGCGCAACTGCGCGACGACGCGCTCTCCCGCGCCCGGTTCGAATTCCGCTGGACCGACCAGTTCAACCTCGGCCTCGACCCCGACACCGCGAAGAGCTACCACGACGAGACCCTGCCGAAGGAAGCCCACAAGGTCGCCCATTTCTGCTCGATGTGCGGCCCAAAGTTCTGCTCGATGAAGATCACCCAGGACGTGCGCGACTACGCGGCGACGCTGAACGATCCGAACAGCGTCGGCATGTCGATGGCCGGCACCGCCGAAGACGGCATGGCCAAGATGAGCGCGAAGTTCAAGGAGATGGGCTCAAGCGTGTATCTCGATGCGGAGAAGGTGAAGGAGAGTAATCGGGTGTTGTGAGGGCCCTCCGTTCTTCATGCCCGGGCTTGACCCGGGCATCCATCTAGAAGGCCGGGCGGACAGCCCGGCTTTTTTGCGAGACGTCGCTTCAAAGAACCATGTTCTTCAACAATGGCTGCTGCCCTTTGACAGCGGACGAGCATTCCGCTTCCCAAGGGAAACGCCGATCGACGTCCTGCCAGATGACCTGGAGACAGGGGAATGCGAGCCGGGATTTCCAGTAGAACCAGATCGCGGTGCCGAGATACTCGGGATAGGCCGCGAACGGCACCTGCCAGAAGCCGAGCTTGTAGTCGTTCTCCAGCATGTCGTCGGAAATGTCGCCGTCGGCGAATTTCTGACCAGACGCCACCCGATCGCGAATGAGATTGATGATGGCCGACGCATTTTCGGAACTCTGGCCGAACATGATGAGCTCGGGGTGGCCATAGTTCAGATACAGGCCAATTGAAAAGGCAAATGGTGGACTGGCGCCAGGGATGCCAACGATATGACAACCAAAATCGCGGACGTTGCGAAGAATGACCTTGTCCGCTTCGTGCTCTGGCTCGGGCCAATCGAATTGATCTTGCATCCTTTACCCCGATGAGGCTGGCGGGCATGCCTCACGCATCTTGCCCAACCTACCGCAACAGCGTGAAGGATAGATAGAACACTCGTGGGGCGAACGAAACGCACGACAGCTTTAACTGCCAGTTCCACGCCACGGACCCGCAACTTGTCTGATACCACCTCCCACCGGCTCCCCGACCAGCTCCATCCCAACCTCCGCCTCGTCTTCGTCGGCACCGCCGCCTCGACGCGCTCGGCCGAGCTCGGGCACTATTACGCCCATCCCGGCAACCGCTTCTGGCGCGCGCTCCATGAGGCCGGGATCACGCCGCGGCGCTATCAGCCGAGCGAGTTCGCTAGCCTGATCGAACTCGGGATCGGCTTCACCGATCTCTGCAAGACGGGCGCGGGGATGGATCACCAGATCGCGGCGGAGACGATCGACGTGCCAGGCTTCAGGGCGAAGATGCAAACATATCGGCCGCGGACGATCGCGTTCACGAGCAAGAAGGCGGCGAGCTTGTTTTACGGCCGGCCGTCGCGCGCGATTGCGCTGGGGCGGCAGGCACGGGATGAAAGCTGGCCGGAGATCTTCGTGCTGCCGTCGCCGTCGGGTGCAGCCTCCGGGCATTGGACGCTGGAGCCGTGGCGGGAGCTGGCGGCGTGGATCAAGTCGTAGGGTGGGCAAAGGCGCTCTTGCGCCGTGCCCACCATCTCTCGGCACGATCCGGCAGAACCGTGGGCACGGCGCGCGAGAGGCGCGCCTTTGCCCACCCTACGGCAGCTCGCTTTACCGCATCGTGATCGCAAGGCCGCTGAGATCGGCGTTCGCCATCAACCCGACCTGCGTGCCCGACAGCTCCAGCACCGCGCCCTTCTGGTTGGTCAGCACGATGGCGCGGGCGCCGGCGCCGACGGCAAGGCCGGCACCGGCGGCGCCGTAGACTCCGGCGACGTCGGAGGGGCGGTTGATGTTGCTGACGCGGCCGCGCAGCACGGTCTTGGAGCCGCCGAACACGAGGCCGTAGTCGAGGCCGCCGGTCGAGAGCCCATAATTGCGGCCGCGGAAGTTGAGGACGCCCGAGCCGCCGGAGCCGCCGATGATCCAGCCCGCCTTGTAGATCGTCAGCGTCACGAAACCGCTGTCGGCCTCTGCCGCGGTCGAAAGTCCGGCCAGGGCGGCGATGGCGACCAGCGCGGCGCGGAAGGTGGATGCGAGCTTCATGGATGTCTCCGGGGGCTGTCTTTTAGGGGGAATCGAATCAGTCGCGGCGAATCTACCCGATCGATCGGGGCGGCAACATGATGGGGTGAGGCGCAAGGTGCGCCCGGTCGGCTCCCTCGCCCCGTTCTTGCGGGGAGAGGGCTGGGGTGAGGCGCTCTCTCCGCATAAGCGGTGACAGCGGGACTCGCGGAAGCTCCCCTCACCCGGAATCTGCTCACGCAAATTCCGGCCTCTCCCCGCACGCGGGGAGAGGCGAACTTCCGCGACACTGCCGCCATTGTGCCAGCGCTTTGCCCGACGGGTCAAAGGTCTACTTCCTTATTTCCGAACTCATTGACACGCCTCTTTTTTTCTACTGTGCATGGGGTTGTTTTCGCATTTTTCGGTTTGAGCGCCCCGCGCCTGCCGCTACGCTTCTGGCGTCAACGACCGTCCGAGGTGATCCCATGCCGATCCAGCATTTCGCGCCCCCGCCGCACGTCAAGGCGCCGCCGCTGTCCTTTGCGACGCGGGTCGGCGATCTCCTGTTCATCTCGGGCATTCCCGGCTTCGATGCCCATGGCGCGCTGCCGGACGGTTTCGAGGCGCAGTTCGCCAATGTCGTCGTCAACATCAAGCGCGTGCTGGACGAGGCCGGCGCCACCTTCCGCGACCTCGCCAAGGTCAACGTGCTCTTGACCCGCGGCTCCGACGTCGCCGCCATGAACGCGCTCTATGCCGGCGCCTTCGGCCCGCCGCCCTACCCGGCGCGCACCACCTGCGTGGTGCAGGCGCTGCCCGATCCGAAGATGCTGATCGAGATCGAGGCGGTGGCCTCGCTGGCGAAGGGCTAGCCCGAACGGCGGGCGCCCGGCTGACATATCTGTGATCGACCGCCGCCCGGCTTGCCAGCCGCACTGTTTTGCCGCACCAGTTTTGCTCTCACCTTCCCTTCAGGAGATATTTCATGCGTCGCGTTCTCGCCCTCTGTGCCGTTGCCGGAATTTTTAGTTCCGTGTTCGCCGTGCCCGCGTCCGCCAAGATCGGCTATTACGTGATCCGCTGGGACAACACCGGCATCTGCCAGGTCTGGAACGAGGACCTGCAGGTCAAGCCGTTCCAATGGGGCGTGTCGACCTACAAGGTCGTCAGCAAGCCGGTCCCGACCTTCCAGCAGGCGTCCGACCTCCAGATCAAGTTGCGCGGCGAGCGCCGCTGCACGCTCTAGGCTCGCCGCGACAGACGCGGATCTCAAGGGCGGATCGCGCGGGCGGTCCGCCCTTTTCCTTTTGCGGGACCCGCGCATTTTCGTCCGATACCGGCCATCTCCCGCGCGCGTTCGTTGAACCTGATCGGCAGGCGGAACTACTCACATCTTGTCCGGGGCGCATCCACCAAGAGCGTCCGGCACCAGCCCTCCCCGTCATTGCCGGGAGGCGCATCACATCATTCATTTGAGGAGCTGATCATGCGTCGTATTTCCCTGCTGTGCGCTGCCGCCGGCCTCGCCGTCACCGCCTTCGTCGCGGCGAGCCCCGCCGAGGCCAGCTATCACCTGATCCGCTGGCAGGACACCGGCTTCTGCCAGATCTGGGACGAGAGCATCCCGACCACGCCGTGGCCGGCCGGCTATCATCGCGCCAGTGCAAGCGTACCGACCTTCATCGACGCGCTCGCGGTGAAGGACGCCGCGCTCAAGAGCGGCAGCTGCACCTGGTAAGAATTCGATCGGCGGACGAAGAGCCGGGCAAGGACGCGGGCATGCGTCCTTGCCCGGTTTGATTTCCGAGATGTCGTTGGGTGGGCAAAGCGACTTGTCCGCCGTAGCTCGTAGAGCGAAGGCGGAAGCGTGCCCACGAATGCCTCTCGTGACGAACATGGTGGGCACGGCGCGTCGCGCCTTTGCCCACCCTACGAGATATCGCCAAGCACGCTCACGCGTCCTTGTGCGCGCCGGGATGGATCAGGAGATCGCGCGCGGCGGCGAGGTCGATGAAGGCTTGCGCGCTGCCGCCCTGGTCGGGATGCATGCCCTTGGCCGCGCGGCGATAGGCCTGGTTGATGTCCTCGCAGGTCAGCTGCACCGCGAGCGGCAGGCCGAGCACCTTGCGCGCGCGGTCCTCCCTGGACATCTGCTTCGGCATGGCGTTGCGGCGGCCGAAGCGCGGCGCGGTCAGATCATGGACGACCTCGAGCACCACGCCGAGACGGCGCTGCGCCGCCAGCGTGACGCCGTGATCGTCATTGTCGACCGCCTGGCGCAGCACCGGAAGCGCCTGCTCCGCCGCCTGACGCAGCGTGGCGTCGACGCTCGACCGCGCGATCTCGGCCACGAGCCGGCCCGCCTCGGCGAAGTCGGCGGATGGCGCCGACCGCAGCCGTTCAAGGGCGAGTTTCCAGGAGTCGAGCCGTTCCATCATGCGCGCAACGTTTAGCAACCAAGATCAGTATGCCAAGGCTGCCGTTTCCGACCCCTTAATTTCGAGTTAGCGTTTCGTGAAACTTGTAAACGAAATCGGGAGGAAAATGTCATGGCATTGCTTGCAAACCACGTCGCCGTCGTCACGGGCGCCGGTTCCGGCATCGGCCGCGCCATCGCCGCCGGCTATGCGCGCGAGGGCGCGCAGGTGGTGCTGCTCGACGTCAACGCCGAGACCGTCGCGGAGGCCGCGCAGGAGATCCGAAAATCGGGCGGCAAGGCCGAGAGCTTTGCACTCGACGTCACCAGGCGCGAGGATTGCTTCGCGCTGGCCAAGCAGGTCGAGGGCAAGGTCGGGCAGGTCTCGATCCTCGTCAACAATGCCGGCATCACCCGCCGCAACGCCTTCACCGCCGAGACCGAGACGGTGGCGAAGGACTGGAACGACATCATCGCGCTCAACCTCAACGGCGTCTTCAACATGACGCAGGCGTTCCTCGCCCCCTTGCGGGCCAGCAAGGGCCGCATCGTCAATATCGGCTCGATCCAGTCCTTCGTGCATCTGCGCACGCCGAGCTCGGCGGCCTACACCACCTCGAAGCACGGCGTGCTCGGCTTCACCAAGGCGCTCGCGGTCGAGCTCGGCAAGGAGGGCGTGCGCGTCAACGCGATCGGGCCGGGATTCATCGAGACCAACATCAACGCCAATGTGCGCGCCACCAATCCGGCGCTGGTGCAGGCCTTCGTCGACCACACCCCGCTGGCGCGCACCGGCAAGCCCGAGGATATCGTCGGACCCGCGCTCTTCCTCGCCTCGGACCTGTCGGCCTTCGTCACCGGAACGATCGTGATGGTGGACGGCGGCTATCGGACGGTGTGACGGAGAACGCTTTCACCACATACACGGTGTCATCACCCGCGAAGGCGGGTGATCCAGTATTCCAGAGACGCCAAACATCCCACGAGGGGCCGCGGCGTACTGGATCGTCCGCTTCCGCGGACGATGACACCGTACTTGTCGCGCGAGATAGGCCCGCATCGCGATGCATCCTGCGCCAATCGCGGCGGCTTCGAGGCATTCTTGGGGTCAATTGGTGGGCTCGCTCCCGATTAACCCTTCATTAACCAAACAGGACCACCGTGAAATTACGGCTTGGGGGTCGTTTGTTCTCGATCCGCTTTCAACGATGGAAGCGGGCGTTGATCGGGGAGTATATCGATGACCACTGTTCACGTCGCTGCGTCCGGGCCGGGCGCCCAATTTCTTGCCCCCAACCAGATCGTTCCAATGCTGATCGGCGCCACTGTCGGCGAGGTCGAGCGCGAGCTCGTGCTGCAGACGCTGGCACGCTGCGACGGCAACCGCACCCGCGCCTCGCGCGTGCTCGGCCTGTCGGTGCGCACGCTGCGCAACAAGATCAAGCTCTACGCCGCCTCCGGCATCGACGTGCCCGCCTATCAGGATTAGCGCGCGAGCACGCGCCGCTGGATCAGTCTGCCGGCGATCACCGCGAGCGCGATCACCGCGACCGAGCCGGCGATCAATTCGATCGCACGGAGGAAGAAGGCGGTCATGACGGCCCATGACGGCTGCGGCTCGTCGGCGAATGCGACCGGCACGATGTCGGGCACAAGCAGGCGAGCGAGGCCGATTGCTGCCACCAGAACGGCGGCGAACAGGCAAAACACTTTCCACGCTGCGCGCATCGGTCGCTCCTCGCAATGGGTGTGGCCGCGTGCGATCGATGGCACGAGGCGTCGCGCCGCAGATTGATGTTGGTCAAGCTTGGCACGACGCGCGGGCGGAATTGCTGCTGTCGTCAAACGACGCTAAGTAACTTGCTTCCGGTCAAGGGAGCAGCGGCGTGGCAGACGATCAGGGACGACGGCAGGGACCTCAAGGGCCGCGCGGACGACCGGGCGAGCCGGGACGGCCGGGACCGCAGGGTCACCCGGGCCGGCGCGGCCCCGATGGCGCGCGCGGCAAGCCGGGTCCGCAGGGCAAGCCGGGACCGATCGGAAAGGCGGGACCGCAGGGCAAGCCCGGTCCGCAAGGCAAACAGGGCGAAGCCGGGCCGCGCGGGGCGGTCGGCGCGCAAGGTCCCGTCGGACCGCAGGGGCCCGCGGGGCTCCAAGGCCCGCGCGGCGAGCCGGGACCAGCCGGTCAATTGCCTTCGATCGAGCAGGTGCTGCCGTGGCTCGAACAGCTGTTCGACGCCTGGGACGAGCGCCGCCGCCAACGCGAGCGCGAAGCCGCCGAGCGCGAAGCGCTGGAGGCCGCCGTGCACGAGCCCGATGAGGCCATCGTCGACGACGAGAGCGACGATGGCGATGGCGACGGGCACAAGAAAAAGAAGAAAAAGAAACACAAGGACTAGCCGAGCGCTCATGCCCCGGACGCCGCGCTGTGGAGCGGCACTTCGCACCGCGTCCGGGACGCGAGCCGATCAGGACGCGCCGGACGCGTCATCCTTGCCCGGCAGCAAGCCCATGCGCTCGAACTGCCAACGCATGGCGCGATACCAGAGATAGCCGACCGCCGCGCCGCACAGCGCGAGGATGATCACGTCGGCGCTCGAGAACGAGCCGCTCCACCACATCATCCACGCTGTCCATAGCAGCGTGAAAACGATGGCACCTGCTTTCAGAGGAAGAAGGGGGCGGCTCATGATCGTGCTCCGGGTTGTCAAAACCCCGGCCGACATCATTGCAAGGTCAGACGCTCCATACCGTGAGCCAGATCACGGAACGAGGCGCCGGCGCTCCTAAAGCGCTGCGCACTTTTCCGGATCATGCTTTAACCGAAGCGCAGCCGCGAGCGCTCCCTGGCCCTCTCCGCCTCGATCTCGCGGTCGCGCGCCGGCGCATGGGTGTGCAGCGAGCTCAGCAGTTTCCGCGCGGCCTCCGAGACCTCCGCCACCGCACGGTCGAACGCCGCCTCGTTGGCCTGCGACGGCTTGTTGAAGCCGGACAATTTTCGCACGAATTGCAGCGCGCTGGCGTGGATCTCGTCCTCCGTCGCCGGCGGCTCGAAGTTGAACAGCGTCTTGATGTTGCGGCACATGCAGGCCTCTCTCCGGATGTTTCCATGAAGACGATCGGCGGAGCCGAAATCCTACATCCTTCCCGGCATTTCTGCTAAGTTCCGTCGCAACGCGGCCGCTGACGACGAGCCGCAACGGGGAGAGAGACATGAAGGTGCTTTGCGCGGCGCTATCGATCGTCCTGTTGTCCTTTTCGATATCGGCGACGGCCGCCGATTATCCCGCCCCCAAGCAGGGCGACTGGATTGCCAAGGATTTCAAGTTCCACACCGGCGAGGTCATGCCTGAGCTGAAGCTGCATTACACCACCGTCGGCGAGCCCTCAGGCCAGCCGGTGCTGGTGCTGCATGGCACGGGCGGCTCGGGCACCGGCATGCTGGGGCCGTCCTTCGGCGGTGAACTGTTCGGCCCTGGGCAACCGCTCGACGCCGCCAAGTACTACATCATCCTTCCCGACAGCATCGGCCACGGCAAATCGTCGAAGCCGTCCGACGGCATGAAGACGAGCTTTCCGAAATACAATTACGACGACATGGTCGAGGCGCAGTACCGCCTGGTGACGGAGGGCCTCGGCGTCAAGCATCTGCGGCTCGTCATCGGCAATTCGATGGGCGGCATGCATACCTGGCTGTGGGGCGAAAAATATCCGAACGCGATGGACGCGCTGATTCCGATGGCCTCGCAGCCGACCGAGATGGCCTCGCGCAACTGGATGATGCGGCGGATCATGCTCGACACCATCCGCAACGATCCCGACTACAATGGCGGCAACTACACCAGCCAGCCGCGCATGATGAAGTACGCCGTCACGGCCTACGGCATCGCCAGCATCGGCGGCACGCTGGCCTATCAGCAGCAGGCGCCGACCGCGGCCAAGGCGGACAAGATGGTCGACGACCGGCTGGCGACGCCGATCACGGCGGATGCCAACGACTTCGTCTACCAGTGGGAGTCCTCACGCGACTACAATGCCGGCGAGAAGCTGGAGGCCATCGAAGCGTCGCTGCTCTTGATCAATTCCGCCGACGACGAGCGCAATCCGCCCGAGACCGGCATCACCGACGCGGCGATGAAGCGGGTCAAGAACGGCAAGCTGTATCTGATCCCCGCAAGCACCGAGACGCGCGGCCACGGCACCACGGGCAATGCCAAATTCTACGCCGAGCAGGTCAGGCAATTGCTGCAGACCGCGCCGCAGCGGACGATGTAATACGAACAGCAAGACGGCATGTCGAAATCTCGCTTTCGCAAGGCTGCACTCGCATTTCCCGGCGTCATCGAGGGCGCACATCACGGCCACGCCGACTTCCGCATCGGCAAGCGCGTGTTCGCGACGCTGGGTTATCCCGATGACACATGGGGCATGGTGAAGCTCACGCCGGACCAGCAGACCATGCTCGTCGACGCCGAACCGGAGCTGTTTCGTCCGGTCCCCGGCGCCTGGGGCAAGAACGGCAGCACGAATGTAAAACTGGCAAAGATCGATCCGGTGACATTGCGGAGCGCGCTCGAGATGGCCTGGCGCAACGTTGCACCGAAATCGCTGCTCGCGTCGATCGAGACGCGATCGCGAAGCTGATACCGCATCGCATCATGTGCGGCGCCCAGGGGCCGCATATTATTTGAGCATGCAATGCGCTGACGGCTCGGGCTTAATCGCGTCAACGATACGAATCGGAACGCGACGGAGGATCGCATGCGCAGGCTCGCATTGTGCGTTTGGCTGGCCGCGATGACGGCGCTGACGAGCGCTGCGTTCGCGTTCGACAACGGGCAATACGACCACGTCCCGCCCGACATCCGTGCCTGGTTCAAGAGCGTGATCGCGCCGAACGGCGTGCCCTGCTGCGACATCTCCGACGGCCATCGCACCGACTACGATGTGCGTGGCGGCGCCTATTGGGTGCCGATCGAAGGGCAATGGATGGAGGTGCCCGGACGCGCGGTGATCCGCGATCAGGGCAATCCGGTCGGTCAGGCCGTTGTGTGGTACGTCCACCACCGCGGCGCCATCATCATCAGCTGCTTCGTGCCGGCGGATGCCGTGTAACGCGTCTTGATCGATTCCATTGGCTGGCGGCGGCCCGATCGGATAGGTTGCCGCCAATCCGTGCGGAGGTACCCCGTTGACCGATCTTTGCGCCGAAGACCTCGCCGCCATCTATGCCAAGCCGAGCCCGCGCGTGATCGCGAAAGCGCGTCCGGCGATCGACGCGCATGCGAAGAAGTTCATCGAGATGTCGCCGTTCTGCGTGCTCGCGACATCCGGAGCGGACGGCAGCGTCGATGCCTCGCCGCGCGGCGGCGGCGTCGGCTTCGTCCACGTCGCAGGTCCGGGCCAGCTGTTGATGCCCGACCGCTCCGGCAACAACCGGATCGACAGTTTCCGCAACGTCGTCGAGGGCTCGGGCTCCGTGCAGCTGCTGTTCTTCGTTCCCGGCATCGACGAGACGCTGCGCGTTGGCGGCCGCGGCACGCTGTCGGCCGATCCGGATCTGCTCGCCTCGATGATCGAGTTCGGCAAGCCGCCGCGCGCGGTGCTGAACGTTGCCGTCAGCGAAGTCTATTTCCACTGCGGCAAGGCGCTGATGCGCTCGAAGCTATGGTCGTCGGACAAGGTGGAGCGCTCGGTGATGCCGAGCATCGTCACGGTCATTCACGACCAGACCGGCCTCGGCGAACCGGCGAGCCAGGAGTCCGTGGAAGAGCTCTACAAGACGCAGTTGTGAGGGCCGTTACAATGGGATGTCGTCCCGGACAAGCGCAGCGCAGATCCGGGATCCATAACCACAGGGAGTGGTTTGACGAAGATTCGGAGTGACCAGCCTCACGCCGCAACGGCACCCTGTGGTTATGGGTCCCGGCGTTCGCCGGGACGACACCGAGTGTAGGGCCGCGTTAGCGCGTCGAATTAATGCCCCTCGCCCTCGAGCCCGCCGACGTGCTTCTGGGTGTAGAGTTCGAGGCCGATGCGGCCGATCAGGTCGAGCTGGGTTTCGAGGAAGTCGATGTGATGCTCCTCGTCGCTCATCAGCTTCTCGAACAGGTCGCGCGTGACGTAGTCCTTGGCGCCGTGACAATAGGTGGCCGCTTCCTGGTAGAGCGCCCGGGCGCTCATCTCGGCGGCGAGGTCGCACTCGATGATCTCCTTGACGTTCTGCCCGATGCGCAGGGGATCGAGCACCTGCATGTTCGGGAAACCGTCGAGGAACAGAATGCGCGCGGTGAGCTTGTCGGCGTGCTCCATCTCCTCGATGGACTCCTTGCGCCAGACCTTGGCCATGTCGAGGAGGCCCCAATTGTCGAGAAAGCGGTAGTGCAGCCAGTACTGGTTGATCGCAGTCAGTTCGTGACGCAGCGCCTTGTTGAGATAGTCGATAACTTTTGCGTCGCCCTGCATGATTCACTCCAGCTCTTGCATTCCAACTCGGGCCTAAACCGAATTTAGAACGTTTCTAAGTCAGTTTGCGGATGAGGGCAACTGGCTACCGAGACGCAACCGGGGAAAAGCTCTGCCGATCCGGCGGGAAGAGGTCAGCAGGCCGCGAGGGCGAACTGGGCCTGCTCGGCCGTCTCGTCATTGGCGGCCATCGTGTGGCTGTGCGGGCAGCCCGTACAGCAGGACTGGGCGCAGGGGCCAAGGGCTTCGTCGATGATGGTCTTGATCGTCCGCGCACAGCGGCCGCATTCGGCGCTACAGCCGAGGCACCCATAGACCTGCTTGGCATGGCGCACGGCATCGTCGGACTCGGCGACAGCGGCGCGGATGTCGTCATCGCTCAGCACGTTACAGGAACAAACGATCATGGAAGCGATAGGCCCTTCGGTGATGCGTCATCATCGATATTTAACGGGCCGGCCGGATGCAAAAGGAAAAACCGGTATTTCAAGCTATTCCAAACTGGCCCACGAACAGCCTAGAACGGCTTCAAAACCCGGCGTTGCGCTGAATCAAGATTAGAGCAGATCTAGTCGCCGCCGCCCCCACCACCGTCGCCGCCACCTCCACAATCCCCGCCTCCGCCGCCGCTATCGCTGCTGGAACAAGTGCCGCTATCGGTCGAGTTCCCCGAACTGTCGCCGGAAAACCAGCTTCCCAGCGAGAACCCGTCATTGGTCCCGCTGTAGGAGGTGTCGCTGCTGCTCCCGCCGTCGCCACCAGCCCCGGCGCGCGAGCGTCGGCGGCGGTTCTGGAGGTGGGTCAACCAGCCATAGCCAATCGCAAAAACGATCCCGGCGGCGATCAATGCATTTGCCATCGCGTTGCCCATCGTCGCCTCCCTGGCAGAGCCCCGGTTCCTATGAATTGGTAGCGCCCGGCAAAGGTGCCGTTCATTGATCATTCGGACGAAGTATGGAACTCTGCCCAAAAGGGTTCCAGCGTGTTTGTACGAAAGGTCAAGCCAATGAAGAAATTGCTCCTGGCGGTCGCGGCCGTCGCCACCCTGGCCGTTACCGCCGGAACTCCGGCCCAGGCCCAGCGCGGTGTCGCCGCGGGCGTAGCGGCGGGGATCATCGGCGGCGCCATTGTCGGCGGCGCGCTGGCCTCTCCGTATTATTACGGACCCGGCCCGGGCTATTACGAACCCGGCTATTACCCGCCCCGCTACTATGCGCCGGCTCCCGGCTATGTCGCCGACGGCTATTATGGCGGCGGCTGCGTCTGGCAGAAGCAGCGTTTCTGGGACGGCTATGGCTGGCGCGTCCGCCGCGTCAGGGTCTGTGGCTGAGCCGCCTTGAACCGGTTCACTGCGACGGCTTTCAGCTGCACCGGTTCACTACCGATGCGCTGTTCATCTCGGGGCCTGAAAAACACCGCTTTTTCTCGTCACAGCTCCGTGCGCGTTTACCGTGGATTGACCATTTGCGCGCTTCCTAGCCCGACGGCCAATTCCATCAGAGTGTGCGTGAACCTTTGAAACCCGGGCGCCTCTAACCAGAGGAACCCATCTCCCAGGAGAGCCCTGAGCATGAAGAAGACTCTAGTTGCCGCCCTCACGGTTGCGACGGTCGCCGGTTCGCTGGTCACCGCCACGCCACCCGCGAAAGCCGGTGACGTCGGCGCCGGCATCGCGGCCGGCCTGATCGGCGGCGCGATCGTCGGCGGCGCCATCGCCTCGAGCCGTCCCGCCTATGGCGGTCCCGTCTACATCGCCGAGCCCCCGCCGCCCGCGCCCTGCTACTGGCGTCGTGAGCGCTATTGGGATGGCTACGGCTGGGTCAGCCGTCCGGTTCGCGTCTGCTACTGATCTGATCGCCCTGGCGCAGGCGCGCCGCGATCAGGAAGCCCGGCCGAGCGCATCGGCCGGGCTTTTTGTTGCTCCCGCTATAAAGCAGAGTGTGTTTGGTTGAATCGATGCGTGCGGAGAACTCAGATCACCTCTCCCGCAGGGACAGGTAATCGCCCGCGCCGATCGAGCCTGACCCCATCATGCTTCAGCGCGCTGCCTGGATCGAGCGCAGCACCTCTTCGCTCGGCCAGCAATCAACCTTGAGGCCGGCCGACTTCTGATAGGCGCCCAGCGCCGCGCGCGTCTGCATGCCGGCCTTGCCGTCGATCTTGTCCTTGTAGAGCCCGATCCGCGTGAGGCCGCGCTGCATCGTCTCGACATCCCTGGTGCGCAATTGCTTGGAGGCCGACCAGGGCGTTGCGAACGGCTGCGGGTTCGTCATGCGATCGCTGAGATGGCCGACGAACAGCACATAGAGGTCGGAGAAATTGTATTCCTTGATGACGAAGTAGTTCTTGGTGGTCAGGAATGACGGGCCGTAGATGCCCTCGGGCTGCAGCAGCGAGGCCGGCTGTGCCTGTTCAGTAGCGCTCAGCTTCTGCCCACGCACCGGGACAAAACCTTCGCGCAGCCACTGGCCGATCGGCTTCGTCACCTCGGGCACGCCAGCGGTGCAATCGACCTTGGCGGGCGCCTGCACCTCGTAGGCCCAGCGCACGCCGCTCTGCCAGCCCTTGTTGACGAGCTGCTGCGCGGCCGAGGCCAGCGCATCCGGGACCGAGTGCCAGATATCGATGCGACCGTCGCCGTCGAAATCGACGCCGTGCTTGTAATATTCGGACGGCAGGAACTGCGTGAGCCCGGTGGCCCCCGCCCAGGACGAGCGCATGTCCTTGCGCGTCACCACGCCCTCGCCGAGGATCTTCAGCGCAAGGATGAACTCGGTGCGGTATTGATCCTTGCGCCGCCCGACATAGGCCTGCGTCGCCAGCACGCGGACCAGATCGTAAGGCAGCGTGTAGCGGCCATAATCGGTCTCCCGGCCCCAGATTGCGAGCATCATTGTTGCCGGCACGCCGGACTTCTTTTCGATCTCGCTCAGCGCGGCGCGATATTTTTGCAGCAGGCGCTGCCCCTCGCCGGCCAGCCGCGCGATCGAGGCTTCCCTGACGTAGTCGGCCGGCACTTGCACGAACTCGGCCTGCGACGGCGCGCCGGTCGCAGGCCGGCCCGGCAGAAGCAGGTCGGGCAGCTTGTAATCAGGCTCGAGCCCGCGCGTCTCTCGCTCGAACGTCGTGCGCGAGACGCCTTCGGCCTGCGCCTCCGGCCACAGCGAGGCGATGAACTGGGTGAAGGCGGCATCAGTGGCGCGGGCGGACGACCAGCCGCAGGTGACCGCGATCACCGCAGCGATGAGCGCCCGCCGCATCATGCCGCCATCACCGCGTCAGCTTCTTGTACTTCATGCGGTGCGGAATGATGCTGTCCTGGCCGAGCCGGCGCATCTTGTCCTTCTCGTAGTCCTGGAAGTTGCCTTCGAACCATTCGACATGGCTCTCGCCCTCGAAGGCCAGGATGTGGGTCGCGATGCGGTCGAGGAACCAGCGATCATGGCTGATGATGACGGCGCAGCCGGCGAAATCCTCCAGCGCCTCTTCGAGCGCGCGCAGCGTGTCGACGTCGAGGTCGTTGGTCGGCTCGTCGAGCAGCAGCACGTTGGCGCCGGACTTCAGCATCTTGGCCAGATGCACGCGGTTGCGTTCACCGCCGGAGAGCGCACCGACCTTCTTCTGCTGGTCCGCGCCCTTGAAGTTGAACGACGAGCAGTAGCCGCGCGAATTCACTTCCTTCTTGCCGAGCAGGATCAGCTCGTTGCCGCCGGAGATTTCCTCCCACACGGTCTTCTTGCCGTCGAGCGCATCGCGCGACTGGTCGACATAGCCGAGATGCACGGTCTCGCCGACCGTGATCGTGCCTGAGTCCGGCTTCTCCTGGCCCGTGATCATCTTGAACAACGTGGTCTTGCCGGCACCGTTGGGGCCGATGACGCCGACGATGCCGCCGGGCGGCAGCTTGAAGTTGAGATTGTCGATCAGGAGGCGATCACCGAAGCCTTTGCTGAGCCCCTCGAAATCGACCACGTTGGCACCGAGCCGCTCGGCAACGGGAATGATGATCTGCGCGGTCTGCGTCTGCTTCTCGCTCGCCTGCTTGAGCAGCTCCTCATAGCGCTGGTAGCGCGCCTTGGACTTGGCCTGGCGCGCTTTCGGCGAGGATGCGACCCATTCCTGCTCGCGGGCGAGCGTCTTCTGGTGCGCGGCGTCCTCGCGTCCCTCCTGCTCCAGGCGCTTCTGCTTCTGCACCAGCCAAGACGAGTAATTGCCCTCATAGGGGATGCCGCGGCCGCGGTCGAGCTCGAGGATCCAGCCCGTGACGTTGTCGAGGAAGTAGCGGTCGTGGGTCACGATCAGGATCGCGCCGGGATAGTTGCGCAGGTGTCCTTCCAGCCACGACACCGACTCGGCGTCGAGATGGTTGGTGGGCTCGTCCAGCAACAGGAGTTCGGGCTGGTCGAGCAGCAGCCGGCACAGCGCGACGCGGCGGCGCTCACCGCCCGAGAGCTTGGTGACGTCGGCATCATCGGGCGGACAGCGCAGCGCGTCCATGGCCTGGTCGACCTTGCTGTCGAGATCCCAGAGGCCCTGGGCCTCGATCTCGTCCTGCAGCTTGGTCATCTCGTCGGCGGTCTCTTCCGAGTAGTTGACCGCGAGCTCGTTGTAGCGGTCGAGGATCGCCTTCTGCTTGGCGACGCCCCGCATGACGTTCTCGCGCACCGAGAGCGCAGGGTCGAGCTGCGGCTCCTGCTCGAGATAGCCGACGCGGGCGCCCTCGGCGACCCAGGCCTCGCCGGTGTATTCCTTGTCGAGCCCGGCCATGATCTTGAGCAGGGTCGACTTGCCCGAGCCGTTGACGCCGAGCACGCCGATCTTGGCGTCCGGGTAGAACGACAGATGGATGTTATCGAGCACCTTGCGGGTCGGGTAGCTCTTGGTCAGGCCCTGCATGAAGTAGATGAACTGGCGCGCCATCGGTCCCGAAAACCTTCGATTTGAGGAAATTTGCTTCGCCAGCGATGTAGCGATCCCGTCCCGAAAGGGCAACGTTTTCCATCCGTTCACCACGGGTGATTACGGACCGGACACCATCTCGCCCCTGATCCGGACAATTGAAACTATCTTTTAATGAATTAGGCAAAAGCTCGGTTTCGCGCGGAAACAGCGCCACCCGCCAGAATGAACGGGAGCACAGCGAGGCCGCATCATGGCTCTGATCGAGACCCATTCTCTTCCTGTTCCGGCAGAAGCCGGCCACGTCTCCGACTTCGCCTCGGAGATCAAGGGATTCTGGAAGCGCTTCTTCGCCACCGCCTTCAATCCCTACCGGCCCGAACTGCACTACATGCGCGGCCCCGGCCCCGCCTGGCGCGCCAAGCACGGCATGAATGCGCCGTTCCGCCTGAAGCCCCGCGACCTCTAAAGCGCCCGCTCTGCTGTCGGATTTTTGAAGACGCAGGCGGCTTGCGCGCTGGTGCGATTGCGCGCAACCATGGCCCGGTTCCGACGACGGCGCTGGCCCGGCGCCCTCACCTCTCGCCATGGATGAACGCTGATGAGCCGGCTGCGCTGTGCAATTCTCGATGACTATTTCAACCTCGCGCTCGACGTTGCCGACTGGCAGAAACTGTCCGACCGCGTCGACGTCACCGTGTTCAGCCATCCCTTCGCTTCCGAACGGGCCGCGGCCAGCGCGCTGGCCGACTTCGAGATCATCTGCGCGATGCGCGAGCGCACAGCATTCCCCGGGAGCCTGTTCGAGAGCTTGCCGAAGCTGAAGCTGCTCTTGACCTCAGGCATGCGCAACGCCGCGATCGACCTGGAGACCGCCAAGGCGCGCGGCATCGTCATCGGCGGCACGCAATATTCCCGCGATCCCACCGCGCCGCTGACCGTGGGCCTGATCCTGGAGCTGACCCGCGGCATCGGCCGCGAGAATGCGCGCATGCATGCCGGCGAGCCCTGGCAGACCTTTGCCGGCGTCGAGATCGAAGGCATGACGCTCGGAATCGTCGGACTCGGCAAGCTCGGCAGCAAGATGGCCGGGATCGCCAAGGCGTTCGGCATGAACGTGATCGCCTGGAGCCCGAACCTGACGCCGGAGAAATGCGCGGGCACCGGCGTCGGCTACGCCACCAAGGAGGAGCTGTTCGCCAAGGCCGATATCGTCACCATCCATGTCGTGCTGAGCGAGCGCTCGCGCGGTCTCGTCAGCCGCGAGGATTTGGCCCGGATGAAGCCGACGGCGTTCCTCGTCAACACCGCGCGCGGGCCGATCGTGGACGAGCAGGCACTGCTCGAGGCGTTGCAGCAGCGCAGGATCGCAGGCGCCGGCCTGGATGTGTTCTCGGTCGAGCCGCTGCCGGTCGAGCATCCCTTCCGCAAGCTCGACAACCTCGTGCTGACGCCGCATCTCGGCTACGCCACCAAGGACGGTCTGGGCATCCATTACAGCCAGATGGTCGAGGCGATCGATGCCTTCACCAAGGGTGGCGAGTTGCCGCGCAGGCTGGCCTGAAACGACAATGGGCGTGCCAAGGCACGCCCATTGCAGTTCGCACTCTATCTCGCAGCGTTCAGCGCACGGTCACCGGCGCGGGCAGCGGCGGGACCACCGTCGGCTGCGTGCCCGGGACAGGCCCTGCCTGGGCGGCCATCGGAGCCGGACCGGCAGCAGCACCGGACGCTGGCGCGGCCGACGCGGTCGCCGTTCCCGGCGGCGGGCCGCCCGGCATCACGACCACGCGGGTGCCGACCTTGACGCGATCGAACAGGTCGGAGACGTCCTCGTTCAGCATGCCGATACAGCCCGACGAGACGAACTTGCCGATGGTCGAGGGCTGGTTGGTGCCGTGGATGCGGTAGACCGTCGAGCCGAGATACATCGCGCGCGCGCCAAGCGGATTGCCGGGGCCGCCGGCCATGAAGCGCGGCAGATAGGGCTGGCGTTCGATCATCTCGGTCGGCGGATGCCAATCCGGCCACTCGGCCTTGCGGGTGATCTTCTGCACGCCGGTCCAGGTGAAGCCGTCGCGGCCGACGCGCACCCCGTACCGGATCGCGCGGCCATTGCCGAGCACGTAGTAGAGATAGGTGTTCGGCGTATCGACCACGAGCGTGCCGGCCGGCTCCTTGGTCTGGAACGAGACCTCCTGGCGGCGCAGGTTCGGCGGCAGCTGCACCGGCGCAGCATCGGGCTGCTCCTCGGGCGGCAGCGCGGCCAACGTGATCGGCCTTCCATCGGCGCCGACGGGCGGCTGGCCGGCCTGGACCGTTCCGGTGGCGGCGGGACCGCCGACGGCCTCCGGCGGACGCAGGCCATCATTGACAGGAGCCTGCTGGCCTGGACGATCGGCGTAGATCACCGGCGGCGGACCGGCGGGGCGGCCGTAGCGGGGATCATCGGGCGACATCACGGGGCCCTGCGGCGGCGCGGCCGAATAGACCGGCGCGCCAGCGGGGCGGCCATAACGCGGATCGTCCGGCGACATCACCGGGCCCTGGGGCGGGGCTGCCGAGTAGACCGGGGGCGCGCCGAGCGGGCGGCCATAGCGCGGATCGTCGGCCGGGCCGGGCGGCGGCAACGATGCATGCGGCATCGCGTCGTCGTCATCGTCGAGCGCGTCGAAATTGGGCGTGCGGTCGCCGGGCCGATACTCGGCCGGGGCGCCGTAGCCCGGCACCTGCTGGACCGGATAGCTCTGAGCCTGCGCGAGCGAGGTTCCCGCCGCAGCGACTGTTGCGGCAGCGCATATCGTCAGAAAATGTTTGATCATCATCGCTCTTGTATAGTCCCCAAGCCCGACCGGCCCGTTAACGGCCAGATGACGGAAGATAGCGGCACATTCAAGACATATCAGGCTTATTTGAGCCGGATTTGCCGTTTTGTGATCCGCAAGACTACCGTTGCCCCGTTGCATCACGGGGCGAAAATCGCTTCGCGCCCCGGATTGCCTGACACATCGGCACCGAATTTAACGGAACGGGTCGAAATCGTTGCGGTATGTTCGAATCAGCCTGATTCGCCGCCGATTTGAGCTCCCGCTCCCCGCGCGGCGAACACGGCAAACAGTACCGTCACCGCGTTCAGATGGCTCATGGGCCCTGGCACCCCACGCCGCCGGGGCGGAAATTCGCAACCCTTCGATGCTTCCCGGCTTTCGCTTCCTGTTTGCCGCGATCCTGCTGTCAACCTCCATCCTGGTGTTCGGCCTGGGCGCCGCCGCGCTGCTGCGCGCGAGCCACGAGCAGTATGTCAGCAACCCGTCCTGGCGGAACGGCCCGCAGGAGCAGATGTTCGCGCAAGCTTCCGAGCCTGCCCAGCCGGTGCTCGCGGTCCTCCGCGCCGAGCCGGAGATCACGGCCGAACCCGAGCCGTCGGTCCGCGACCAGGTGCCGACCATTGGACTGCCGGTAACCGAGCCGGAGCAGGTCGCCGCGCTGACCGCGGCTGACGTCCCGACGCAGGCCGCTGCGCCTCCGGCGGAAGCGGCGGCCGTGGAGCCGGCCAAGTCCGCGACCACCGCGGACGCCACTGCGCCCGCCCCGGCCGACACGCTCACCCAAGCCGACACGACGGCCTCGATTCCCGACGCCAAGCCTGACTCTCAGCCTGCCGCTGTCGCGACCGCCAGCGAGCCGGCACCGGTCGATCCCAGTGCCGCCCTCGTCTCCTCGGCGCCCGAGGTCGCTTCAAGCAAGCTGGCCGCGCTGAACGATCCGGCGACGACGGCCGTGAAGGACGCGCCGGCGAAGGCCAAGGTCGATAGCAAGGCCGACGACAAGGCGACCAAACGCAAGGCGAAGGCGAAGAAGCCGCACCGCGTGGCGCGGCGCCCGCCGCCTCAGCAATTGCAGCAGCAGCTCGATCCGTTCGGTCAGCAGCAGCCGGCGTTCGCGACGACGACCGCGCGCACGCGCTGACTCTCTTCCTTCGCCTCTCCCCGCTCGCGGGGAGAGGCCGGAATTCGCGCGGAGCGCGGATTCCGGGTGAGGGGGACTCTCCGCGAATCTCGCTGTCACCGTCCCCGTGGAGACTCCCCCTCACCCCAACCCTCTCCCCGCAAGCGGGGCGAGGGGGCGCACCGCCATCGCGGCGTTACGCCGGCCCGGTCGCGATGGCCGGGCCGCCCTCCTGGCCCCATTCCGACCAGGAGCCGTCATAGAGCGCGGTGTCGGTGATCCCCAGGCGGTAGAGCGCGAGCGTCAGCACGCCGGCGGAGACGCCGGAGCCGCAGCTCGTGACGATCGGCGCATCGAGCTTGACGCCGGCGCCCGTGAAGGCGGCGCGCAGCTCCTCGAGCGACTTCATTGTGCCGGTCGCGGCGTCGAACAGCAGATTATACGGCACGTTGCGGGCGCCCGGGATGTGGCCGGAGCGGATGCCCGGACGCGGCTCGGGCGCGCGGCCCTCGAAACGGTCGGCGGCGCGCGCGTCGATCACCTGCTCGGCACGGCTTTCGACATTGGCGATGAGCTGCTGCATGCTGCGCACGCGCTTCGGGTCAAAGCTCGCCTTGAACGTCGCCGGCTTCGGCTTCACCTCGCCGCTCTCGACGGGGCGCCCCTCGGCGCGCCATTTCTTCAGGCCGCCGTTGAGGATGCGCACGTTGCTGTGGCCGAACGCCAGGAACATCCACCACGCGCGCGGCGCGGCGACCCAGCCGCCGGCATCGTAGAGCACGACGGTGTCGCTATTTCCGACGCCGAGATTGCCGACGTCGCGGCCGAACTGCTCGGCGCTCGGATACATGTGCGGCAGCGGGTTGGAATGGTCCGACACCGCATCGACGTCGAAGAACACAGCGCCCGGCAGATGCCCGGCGAGATAATCGTCCTTCGGCAGCGGCAGCACGCCCGGCAGCTTGAAGCTGGCGTCGAGGATCTTGACGTTGGCCTCGCCGATATGGGCGGCGAGCCATTCGGTGGAGACGAGGGGGTCGGTGGCGGTCATTCGCTATTTCCTTGTCATTCCGGGGCGTGCGCAGCACGAACCCGGAATCCATCGTGCGGCTGAGTCAGTGGATGAATGGATTCCGGGTTCGCGCTACGCGCGCCCCGGAATGACGGGTGGGGGGAGCGAGGCTCACCCCTTCTTCTTCGGCTCCCACTTCTCCGTCGGGCCGCCGGCATCGCGCCAGGCGGCGTAGCCGCCGGCGATGTGGGCGACGGGCTTGAGGCCCATGTCCTGCGCGGTCTTGGCGGCGAGCGCGGAGCGCAGGCCGCCGGCGCAGTGGAAGACGAACTTCTTGTCCTCCTGGAAGATCGGCTTGGCGTAGGGACTCTGCGGATCGATCCAGAATTCGAGCATGCCGCGGGTGCAGGCGAAGGCGCCGGGAATGCGGCCGTCGCGCTCGATCTCGCGGGGGTCGCGGATGTCGACGATGACGACGTCGCCGTTCTTGGAGATCTCGATGGCATCCTTGGCGGTGAGCGTCTCGATCTCGGCATTGGCCTCGTCGATCAGCGCCTTGATGCCGCGCGTGATGTTTTGGGGCATGTGGTTCTCCCTTCTCGTTGTCATTCCGGGGCGATGCGCAGCATCGAGCCCGGAATCCATTTATCTACACGGACTGCGGCCCGATGGATTCCGGGCTCGCGACTTCGTCGCGCCCCGGAATGACGACGGGAGGCATCAGTGCGTCAATTCCTTCATCGCAGCTTCCAGCCCCTCGATGGTGATCGGATACATGCGGCCCGCGAAGATGCGCTTGATGATGGTGGTGGATTCCGAATAGTCCCAGTGCTTCTGCTGCACAGGGTTCAGCCACACTGCATGCGGATAGGTGCGGATGATGCGGTCGAGCCAGACCGAGCCGGGCTCCTCGTTGACGTGCTCGACCGAGCCGCCGGGCACCATGATCTCGTAAGGCGACATCGAGGCGTCGCCGACGAACACGATCTTGTAGTCGTGCGGATATTTGTGCAGCACGTCCCAGGTCGGAGTGCGATCGGTGAAGCGGCGCTTGTTCTGCTTCCACACGCCTTCATAGAGGCAGTTGTGGAAGTAGAAATACTCCATGTGCTTGAACTCGCTCTTCGCCGCCGAGAACAGCTCCTCGACCTGCTCGATATGCGCGTCCATGGAGCCGCCGATGTCGAAGAACACCAGGAGCTTCACCGCGTTGCGCCGCTCGGGGCGCATGTGGACGTCGAGATAGCCGTGATTGGCGGTCTCGCGGATCGTAGTGTCGAGATCGAGCTCGTCCGGCGCGCCGGTGCGCGCGAATTTGCGCAGGCGCCGCAGCGCCACCTTGATGTTGCGGATGCCGAGTTCGACATTGCCGTCGAGGTCTTTGAACTCGCGCTTGTCCCACACCTTGACGGCGCGGTTGTTGCGGTTCTTCTCCTGGCCGATGCGGACGCCCTCGGGATTGTAGCCGTGGGCGCCGAACGGCGAGGTGCCTGCCGTGCCGATCCATTTCGAGCCGCCCTGGTGGCGGCCCTTCTGCTCCTCGAGCCGCTTCTTCAGAGTCTCCATGAGCTTGTCCCAGCCCATGGCCTCGATCTGCTTCTTCTCTTCTTCCGTCAGGTATTTCTCGGCGAGCTTCTTCAGCCATTCCTCGGGGATCTCCGCCTTCTCCATGGCATCCAGGAGGTTCTCAAGCCCCTTGAACACCGTGCCGAAGACGCGGTCGAACTTGTCGAGATTGCGCTCGTCCTTCACCAGCGAGGCGCGCGACAGGTAATAGAAATTCTCGACCGTGTAGTCCGCAAGGTCGGCGTCGAGCGCCTCCATCAGCGTGAGGTATTCGCGCAGCGTCACAGGGACCTGCGCGTCGCGCAGAGAGGTGAAGAATTGCAGGAACATGGGCGACAGATTGCCCGTCGGGGGACGAACGTCAAGAGGCGCTCCACCTCTCCCCGCGGGGGAGAGGTGAGCTGCGCCGATGGATCGATCGGGCGATTCAGCGTGGACCCGGGTGCTTTTTGCTCTAGAATTGGCACCCTCACGGGGTTGTTTTGGGGACGTATATGGGAATTCTCGCAGCGCTCATCATCGGGGCGATCGCAGGCTGGCTCGCGGGCAAGATTGTCCACGGGGCGGGATTTGGGCTGGTCGGCAACATCGTCGTCGGCATCATCGGCGCGCTGGTTGCGAGCTGGGTGCTGCCCCAGCTCCACATCCAGCTCGCCTCCGGCACGGTCGGCGCCATCGTGGACGCCACCATCGGCGCGGTGATTGTGCTCGTCATCCTTTCGCTGATAAAACGGGTCTGAAAGCCTGACCGAACCAGGAACGGCCGCCATGTGCGGCCGTTCGCTTGTCGTGACCAAGGCAACGAAATTGGCATTGCCTCACGACGACGACCAACAAGGACGCGCGATGAAATTTACCGGCACCAAGGACTATGTTGCGACCGACGATCTCAAGGTGGCCGTCAACGCCTCGATCGTGCTGGAGCGCCCGCTGCTCATCAAGGGCGAGCCCGGCACCGGCAAGACGGTGCTGGCGGAGGAAGTGGCGAAGGCGCTGAACGCGCCGCTTCTGACCTGGCACATCAAGTCCACCACCAAGGCGCAGCAGGGCCTCTACGAATACGACGCGGTGTCGCGCCTGCGCGACAGCCAGCTGGGCGATGCGCGCGTGTCCGACATCAGGAACTACATCAAGCGCGGCAAGCTGTGGGAGGCCTTCACCGCCGAACAGCGCCCGGTGCTCCTGATCGACGAGATCGACAAGGCCGACATCGAATTCCCCAACGACCTCCTGCTCGAGCTCGACCGCATGGAATTCCATGTCTACGAGACCGGCGAGACGATCAAGGCCAAGCAGCGCCCGATCATGATGATCACCTCCAACAACGAGAAGGAGCTGCCGGACGCCTTCCTGCGCCGCTGCTTCTTCCACTACATCAAGTTCCCCGACGCCGACACGATGGGCCGCATCGTCGACGTTCATTTCCCCGGCATCAAGAAGCGCCTGGTCGAGGAAGCGCTGCGCATCTTCTTCGAGGTCCGCGAGGTCCCCGGCCTGAAGAAGAAGCCGTCGACCTCGGAGCTGCTGGACTGGCTCAAGCTGCTGCTCAACGAGGACATGAGCGTCGAGCAGCTGCGCGAGCGCGACCCGCGAAAACTGATCCCGCCGCTGCACGGTGCGCTGCTCAAGAACGAGCAGGACGTGCATCTGTTCGAGCGGCTGGCGTTCTTGAGCCGACGGGAAGTGTGAGCGCGAGCTCG
Organism: Bradyrhizobium frederickii; assembly: GCF_004570865.1. Lineage (GTDB taxonomy): Bacteria > Pseudomonadota > Alphaproteobacteria > Rhizobiales > Xanthobacteraceae > Bradyrhizobium > Bradyrhizobium frederickii. The sequence continues at coordinate 264,739 of NZ_SPQS01000003.1, read as the reverse complement.
CCTGTGATAGCTCGGCTGCATCCCCACCACCGGTGTCATGCCCCGGCTTGACCGGGGCATCCAGTACGCCGCAGCTTCTCGGCTCAATCACAACCGCCTCTGGAATACTGGATCGCCCGGTCAAGCCGGGCGATGACGGCGAGTGCGGGGTTGCAGACACGCCTTCGCAGCCTCGCGGCGCATTTCGCCCGAGCTTTGTTTGCATCCTCGCCCCAAAGAAAGAGGGCGCAGGGAAGGCCGGGTGCTGACCTCGCACCCGCGGTCTGCTGCGCAAAAGGTGCACGCAGAAAACCGCACAGCAGCATACAGGTGTGGCCAATCACTCGGCCTTCCCTGCGCGATGGTCGGACGGCTTATGCCGTGCTCTCCCGGGAGCCGAACTTTCCTTCTGGCCTCCCTCGCCCCGCGAATTGGATGATGCCGTCTGCCCGGTCGGGCTCGCGCACACCTCCGCGGACAGCTTGACCGTAGCAACGACGGCCAGGACCACACGGTTTTGCCGTACGCACGGCTCGCCCTTTCGCCGCAGTTTTCCCAGCCCTGTCGACAAAGCCGGAAACTTACAAGCGAGACGGAGCCTAGCAGCGCCGTTCGTCACACGCGGGGTTCAGGCTCACAGGGACTACCCGCCCTGCCCGTCCCATCTCGTGCCGACGCTGCCGCGTCCACCGCAACCCGGCCCGCGTTTCGAACGACTCGCGAACCGCCCCTCTTCCTCGGGCCGGGCTGTGTCGATCTATGCCGCAATTCCGAATTTCGGTAAAGTGGAATATTTTTGCGCGGAGGGATTGACGCGGTGGCGGGTGTTTTGCCCGACGGGCTACGGGCCGTGAAGCATCGCGGCCCACTCCAGAGCCGGAAGCACCGTGCCGACGAGCAGGCCATATGAAAAGGCCTTTTGAATTGGTGTGCCCCGAGGAAACCATCCTATTCCTCCCATGAAGTACATGACCGCCCAAAGGCCGGCAAACAGGGTCCAATCCCGCCAGCCCACGCGCAGCAGCAGGCCGACCGGAATAGCGGTGCAGAGAAATACGAGGCCGCAGAAGGCAATTTGGCCAACGGATTGCCGCTCAGTGCCGGATTGGGGCATTTCGCGTTCTGCCTATCGATGAAATGCGTGGGGCGGATTCGCCCAACAAAGATATCACGCCACCGCCGCGTCCGGAATCCTTGCGGCTTCCATCGGCTGCTTACCGCGGATCAGGTCCGAGGCGCGGTCGGCGATCATCATGGTGGAGGCGTTGAGGTTGGCCGAGATCATGCGCGGCATGACGGAGGCGTCGATGACGCGGAGGCCTTCAAGCCCGTGCACGCGGAGCTGGTCGTCGACCACCGCCCAGGTGGACTCCGCCGGGCCCATGCGGCAGGTGCAGCCGGGGTGGAAGGTGGTGGTGCCGCGCTCGGTGGCGGCGTGCAGGAATTCGTCGTCGGTGTTGACGTTGGGGCCGGGGAAATCCTCGTAGGCGTAATAGGGCGACAGCGGCGCGGACTTCAGAAGCTTGCGCGCCAGCTTCATGCCGCCGACGATGACGCGGCGGTCGAGCTCGGCATCGAGATAGTTGGTCTGGATGATCGGCGGCGCGAACGGATCGTTCGAGCGGATGCGGACATAGCCGCGGCTCTCCGGGCGCTGCTGCCAGGAGGCCACGGTCATGCCGGGCTCGTCCTCGAGCTGGCCCTGCACGCCTTCCTTGTAGGACGCCGGCGTGAAGGTGAGCTGCAGGTCGGAGCTTTCGGCGCTCTCGCCGGAGTGCCAGAAGCAATAGACCATGGTCGGCGACAGCGAGAGCAGGCCGCGGCGCGCGGTCGCCCATTTCAGCGCCTCGATCCACAGCGAGAGGCCGCGGCGGAGCTCGTTGATGGTCTTGATATCCTTGACGCGCGCCACCGTGCGCGGGGCGTAATGGTCCTGCAGGCCCTCGCCGACAGGCAGCGCGTGACGCACGGCAATGCCGTGCCGTTGCAGCAGATCGGGCGAGCCGATGCCGGAGAGCTGCAGGAGCTGCGGCGAATTATAGGTGCCGCCGGACAGGATCACCTCCTTGTTGGCGCGCACCTCTACCGGCGTGCCGCCGCGGCCGCCCTTGCTGTAGCGCACGCCGACGGCGCGCTTGCCTTCGAAGATGATCTCAGTCGCGTGCGCATGGGTGCGCACATGCACGTTCGGCCGCTTCATCGCCGGCTTGAGGAACGCGGTCGAGCCGGAGACGCGCAGGCCCCTCTCGATGGTGCGCTGGCAATAGGAGACGCCTTCCTGGGTCTTGCCGTTGTAATCGGGGTTGCGGGGAATGCCGAGCGAGACCGCGCCTTCCATGAAGGCTTCGCAGAGCGGATCGCGCCAATCCATGGTGGTGACGGTGAGGCTGCCCTCGCGGCCGCGATAGGTGTCCTCGCCCTCGCCGACGCGCTTCTCCAGCCGGCGGAAGTAAGGCAGCACGTCGGCATAGCCCCAGCCGCGATTGCCCATCTGCGCCCAGGTGTCGAAATCCATGCGCTGGCCGCGATTGTAGATGTGGCCGTTGATCGAGGACGAGCCGCCGAGCGTCTTGCCGCGCGGCGCATAGATGCTGCGGCCGCCGGTCCAGGGCCCGGGCTCCTGCTGGTAGGCCCAGTTGATGCTCTTCATGTGGAAGGTCTTGATGAACCCCGCCGGCAGATGGATGTAGGGATGCCAGTCGGACGGCCCGGCCTCGAGCACGCAGACGCTGACGTTCGGGTCTTCGCTGAGCCGGCTGGTGAGCACGCAACCGGCGGAGCCCGCGCCGATGATCACATAATCAAATCTATCCATGGTGGCGTCCTTAGCGCGCGATGATTGCCGAACGGATGGTGCCGGCCACGAGCTCGCTCCAACCTCTCCCGCTTGCGGGGGAGGTCGGCGCGAAGCGCCGGGTGGGGGCTCTCTCCACGCGGGGAGTCCCACCGCGGAGGCACCCCCTCCCCAAACCTCCCCCGCAAGCGGGAGAGGGAGCGCAGTGCGGCCGCGGATGCACCGAACCAATCACGCTCATGACTAGCGCGGCTTGTCGTTGAGCTGGAATTCCAGATGCGCCTGCACCGTCGGCCATTCGGCGGCGGTGATGCTGTAGACCACGGTATCGCGCAGCGTGCCGTTCGGCGCGATCTGGTGGCTGCGCAGGATGCCGTCCTGCTTGGCGCCGAGGCGCTCGATGGCGCGGCGGCTCTGGTGGTTGAAGAAATGCGTACGGAACTCGACCGCGATGCAGTTCAGCGCCTCGAAGGCGTGCCGGAGCAAGAGCAGCTTGCACTGCGTGTTGAGCGGGCCGCGCTGCGCGCTCTTGCCATACCAGGTCGAGCCGATCTCGACGCGGCGGTTCGTGGCATCGATGTTCATGTAGGTGGTCATGCCGACGATGTTGCCGCCGGCATCGAACACCGTGAAGGGCAGCATCGAGCCCGCGGCCTGCAAGGCCAGGCGGCGGTCGATCTCCTTGCCCATGTTCTCCGGCAGCGGGATCGCGGTGTACCAGAGCTTCGAGAGCTCGCCGTCCTTGACGGCCTCGACCAGCCCCGCGCGATGATCATGCGACAGCGGCTCGAGACGGGCGTGCTGTCCGCGCAGGGTGACGGGATCGGGCCAGGGCATTGCTCACTCCATAGTAGGGGCCGTCATTCCGGGGCGCGACGAAGTCGCGAGCCCGGAATCCATAATCACGGTTCAGGGTTATGGATTCCGGGCCTGCGTGCTGGCGCACGCATCCCGGAATGACGACCGATGTATTGGCACACTTCGTCCAGATACATTCACTTATTCAAAAAATTCAACGGCAATCCGCCGCGCGGCCAGTCTATGGCGACCAGCTCGCCCTTGCCCGATAGCGTGATGTAGGCGGTCTTCAGCTCGGGGCCGCCGAAGGCGATGTTGGTGGTGACGCGGTCGCCGGTCGGGACCTGCTCCACCAGCGTGCCATCGGGCGCGATCACCGAGATGCAGCCGGAAACGAGCGTGGCGACGCAGACATTGCCGCCAGCCTCCACCGCGAGCGAGTCGAACATCTGGTAGCCGCCGAGGCCGCAGATCGGCTTGCCCCGCTCGCCGCGATAGATCGGATCGCGCGGCTTCAGCGTGCCGGGCGCCGAGAGCTCGTAGGCCCACAGCCGCCCGGTCGGCGTCTCCGCGATGTAGACGGTATTCTCATCCGGCGACAGCCCGATGCCGTTCGCCGGCAATATGCCGTGCACGATCTCGACCAGCTCGGTCATGCCGGGCTTGAGATAATACATGCCGCCGACGTCCATCTCGCGCGCGCGGCGCTTGCCGAGATCGGAGAACCACAGGCCGCCCTGCTTGTCGAACACCAGATCATTCGGCCCGCGCAGGTCATGCGCGCCGCATCTGGTCACCACGGTCTCGACCTTGCCGGATTGCAGATCGACGCGCTGGATCGAGCCGCCGAGATAGTCGTCCGGCTGCGGGCCGGGCATGATCATGTTGCGGGTCGGGATCCAGGAGAAGCCGCCATTGTTGCAGATGTAGATCTTGCCGTCGGGCCCGAGCGCGGCGCCGTTCGGGCCGCCGGGAATCTTCGCGACGATCTCCTTGCGGCCGTCAGGATGGACGCGGGTCAGGCGCTGGCCGCGGATTTCCACCAGCACCACCGAGCCGTCCGGCATCACGACCGGCCCTTCGGGAAATTCGAGGTCGGTGGCGAGAACGCGGACGTCAGGCATTGTGAGACCCTCCCGGCTTGTTATGACTTGCACGGGATGTCCGGCACGGCTCCACACGCAAGCTTTGCCTGCGGTTATGGCAAAGTCGCCGCGGCTTGCCAAGCAAGCGGGACGGTATGCCAGCGTTGCGGAAGCTCTACTCCCTCACCGGCAGCCAGATCTCGAAGCCGCCATTGCCGGTCGCGGGATCGAAGGCCTCGTCATAGCGCTCGAAGTTCGGCGCGTCCGCGGCCTCTAGACCCGATGCCGGCAGCCACTGATTCCAGATCGTGTTGACGGTGCGGCGGATCGAGGCGACGTGATCGGTATGGGTGAACACCGCATAGCGCTGCCCGGGAATGCGGATGCGACCGAAACGGCGCGGCAGGTCGGAGAAATCGGCGACCTCGACGCCGGCGATGTAGTCGAAATTGCCGGCATCGTCGCCATTGCAGCAGACGCCGTAAGCGACTTGATCTTTCCCTTGGCCGACACGTGCGGGAATGTCGGCGACCTCCTGATGGAAGCGCCGCCACAGGCCCGGGATCATGGCGCCGTTGTCGCAGGAGATGCGCTCGGCTGGACCGGCGACGAGAAATGCCTTCACGGTTTCGAAACGCGGCGGGGCGAGATGGTCGAGCATGGTGGAATCCATGAGGATCGGCTCCTGAAGCTTGAGGTGGCTGACGCACGTTGCCGCCCTCACCGCTTCGGGCGTGGCACCGAACTGGTCGCGGAACGCGCGGGTGAATGCTTCGTGCGAGCCGTAATCCGCCTCCAGCGCCAGCGACAGGATGTCGGGCGCGCCGTTCGCGAGGCTGCGCGCGGCCTCCGTCAGCCGGCGGGCGCGCACGTAGCGGATCACCGGAAGGCCCGTGGCTGCGGCAAACGCCCGCACGATGTGGAACCGCGACACGCCCGAGACCGCAGCGATGTCATCCAGCGTCATCGGCTCGGCCAGATGGGTCTCGATATACCAGAGCGCGCGCTGCGCTGGATTCATGGCGGCTCAACCCTCGTTCGAAGCGCGGCCATGATGCGCATGCCATCGGCCGCTCCGCTTGATCGGCATTGCTGTCCCGGCATGAGGATAGACCGGGAATGGCCACTGGCAACGCCCGGCGGTTCACGGTTACATTCCCAGGGAACCGCTCACCAGAAGGCACGGAGGAACCGCGTCATGGAAATCACCGATGTGCGGGCGCACCATATCCGCATCCCCTATGACGCCGGTGCCGCCAGCTTCCGCCAGGGCGCCTCCGCAATCACCGCCCTCGACATGGTGCTGGTCGAGGTCTTGACCGATGCCGGACTGACCGGCTGGGGCGACGCTTTCGCCTATGTCTGCCCGCGCACCACGCGCAGCGCGGTCGAGGAGATGATCGCACCGCAGGCCCGCGGGCTGAAGCTGCCCGATGCCGCCGGCATCCCCGCCGTCATGGAGCAGATCCAGCGCAATCTGCATCTGTTCGGCCGCTACGGCATCACCATGTTCGCGATCTCGGGGCTCGACATCGCGCTCTGGGACCTTGCCGCCAAGGTCGAGGGCGTGCCAGTGCATCGCCTGCTCGGCGAGACCAGGCGCACGGCCATTCCGGCTTACGCGAGCCTGCTGCGGATCGGTACGCCCGACAACATCGCCGCCGAATGCCGGAAGGCGCTCGCGCTCGGCTATGGCGCGATCAAGCTGCACGAGACCACGGCGCCTGCGGTGTTCGCCGCACGCGAGGCGATCGGACCAAGCATTCCGCTGATGGTCGACATGAACTGCCCGCTCACGGCCGCGCAGGCGATCGCGTTTGCGCAGACGTGCCGCGACGCGCTGCCGATGTTTCTGGAGGAGCCGGTCTGGCCGCCGGAGGACTTTGCCGCGCTGGCCGAGGTCCGCAGCAAAGGCGGGCTCGACATCGCCGCCGGTGAGAATGCCTGCACGGACTATCAATTCCGCCAGATGATGGAGGCGGGCGCGGTGAGCCACGCCCAGCCCTCGGTGACCAAGGTCGGCGGCATCACGGAATTTGTGAAGGTCGCGGCGCTCGCCGATCGGCGCGGCGTCAAGATCGTGCCGCACTCCCCGTATTTCGGGCCGGGCCTGCTCGCGACGCTGCATCTGCTGGCGACACGCGACGACGGGCTCGTGGAGATATTCCATCTCAAGCGCGAGGCCTGCCTCTGGGGCGGCCGCGCGGATGCCGATGCCACCGGCCACGTCGCGGTGCCCTCGGGACCCGGGCTGGGCTATGAGCCCGACCCCGGCGTGATCGAGCGATATCGCGTGACGTGATGGCCAAGCTTATTTCGCGGCGTCCTTGGCCGGCGGCACGTCCTGCTTCTTCTTCAGATCCTCGGCCGTCTTCGCTTGGGCGGCCTGGAGATCGAGAAGCGTCTTCTGCAGGCCGGCGAGGTTCGTCTTCAGCGCGTCGATCTGACGGTTGGCGGCGTCCAGCTTCTGCTGATGATCGAGATTGAGCTTGGTGATCGTCTTCTGCAGGAAGTCGACATTGCTCTGCAGGCAGGAGGTGCGCCGCTCCATGGTCTTCTCGACCGTGCAGATCTCGATGCCGGGCACGTCCTGCGCGTGCACCGGCGCATGCGCCAGCGTTGCGAGCAGCAACATCGCGAAACAAATGCCGGCACCTCGAAGCAGCATGAAGGTTCCTCGTCCGATCGATCACGGCAATGTGCGCTGTTTGCGCACAGCCGGCAAAGGCTACCACACTCGTACCGCATTCTCGCGTTGAGCTTGCGCCGTTCCCTCGGACGGGGAACGATGATCCGCATGCGGAAGAAGTGGGCGCTCTTTCCGCGGCTTTGTTTAGGGGAGATTTTCGGAATGGCAACGCGCGATAGACGACTGGCGGAATTCGACGGCGCCGGAGAACCGCCGCCGGGCCTGGCGCTCGAAGTGCTGTGCGAGGACCATAGCGGAACGTATCAATTGCCGTTCGCCTGCCGCTATGTCGAGGGACGCTGGCAGAACCACGAAGCCGGCATTGCGGTCGAGGCCACCGTCATCGGCTGGCGCCTGCCGCGCGTGAAGCAGCGCGGGGCCGCCTGAAACCCATATCTGTTCCAAAATGCAACGGCGCCGCGCTCCGCCTTAACGAATGGAACGCGGCCCGAACGAATCGCGTCCGAATCAGCCGGTTGGCCGTGTACGCACCTGTTCACGGCTAGATGTCGATGCGGCTGTGCAGGTGCGTACAATATCTGTGCGGCGGGGCGAACGGCCTCGGCCGCGCGGGAGCGCCAAAGGTTAATCCTGACAAGGGGATAGCCGGCTCAGGCCGATCCGCCCGGTACCGCCCCCGAAACAGGCAAGGCCGCACTCGCCTGCCTAATATTCGACCTCGAGCTCCTCGATCTCGGCGGGCTCCTCCCGCGCCGCTGCGATCCATTCCTGCATCTCGGGCATCGCCATGATGGTGTCGGCATAGGCCTGCAGCTGCGGCTCCAGCTTGACGTCGTAGGTGACGAAGCGGGTCACCACGGGCGCGTACATCGCATCCGCCATGGTGCGCTGCGCGCCGAACAGGAAGGGGCCGCCCGACCGCTCCAGGCAGTCGCGCCAGATCGACGAGACGCGGTCGATATCGGCCTGCGCACGCGACCAGATCTTGAAGCCGGGAAAACGTCCCTTCAGATTCACCGGCAGCGAAGCGCGCAGCGTGGTGAAGCCGGAATGGATTTCGCCGCAGATCGAGCGGCAATGGGCGCGCTGGATGCGGTCATCGGGCAACAAGCCGGCCGACGGCATCACCTCGTTGAGATATTCGGCGATCGCCAGCGTATCCCAGACCACGGCGCCCTCGTGCCGCAGGCACGGCACCAGGATCGACGAGGACAGCAACAGGATCTCCGCGCGCGCCGACGGATCGTCCGGCGCGGTGACGATTTCCTCGAAATCGAGCCCGGAGAATTTCGCCAGCAACCAGCCGCGCAGCGACCAGGACGAATAATTCTTGCTGCTGATGGTCAGTGTCGCCTTTGCCATATGGCCCCTTCCCTGATCCCGCTCTCCGCCGGCCCGCGGACGTGCCCTGTGCCTGCCGTGAGGTGAACAGCAAGCGACGTGCCAATTTTGCGGGCGGCCCGGCCGCCGGTTTGGCGTCGTTATTGCATGGCACCGCGGGACGGGGTGGGCGTTTCAGTTATGATGTCGATGAATTATCAGGCCTTTCAGAACCACATGGACCTGACGGCGCCGTGGCGCGCGGGGGCCTCGTCTGCGCTCAGGTTTCTCAACCTGGTGCCGCAGGGCATGTCGGATCAGCTCGTTGGCCGGCTCTCGGCCGCGCTGGAGCTGATCTCACGCTCGACCCTGACGTATCACCGGCCGGCCTACGGCATCGAGCGCGTGATGGTGGGAAATCGCGAAGTGGCCGTCGCCGAGGAGATCGCCTACGCGACGCCGTTCGGCTCGCTGCTGCACTTCAAGAAGGACGGCGTCGGCGAGCAGCCGCGCATGCTGCTGGTGGCGCCGATGTCCGGCCATTTCGCCACGCTCTTGCGCGGCACCGTGCAGACGCTGCTGCAGGACCACGACGTCTACATCACCGACTGGCACAATCCGCGCGACATTCCGCGCAGCGAAGGCCGCTTCGGGCTCGACGACTACACCGAGCATCTGATCGAGTTCCTAGGCCAGCTCGGGCCGCGCCCGCACATGGTCGCGATCTGCCAGCCCTCGGTCTCGGCGCTCGCGGCCGCCGCGATCATGTGCGAGGACAACCATCCCTCGCGCCCGGCGACGCTGACGCTGATGGCCGGCCCGATCGACACCCGCATCCAGCCGACCCGGGTCAACGAGTTCGCCAAGAGCAAGCCGATCGAATGGTTCGAGCAGAACCTGATCAACTACGTGCCGGTGCAATGCCGCGGCGCCCTGCGCAAGGTCTATCCCGGATTCGTGCAGCTCACCGCGTTCGTCTCGATGAATCTCGAGCGCCACATCAAGCAGCATCTCGACCTCGCCAACCACATCGCCAAGGGCGAGAAGGACAAGGCCGCGACCATCAAGACCTTCTACGACGAATATTTCGCCGTGATGGACCTGCCGGCCGAGTTCTACATCGAGACCGTGCGCGACGTGTTCCAGGAGCACCTGTTGCCGCAGGGCAGGCTGATGCATCGCGGCCGTCCCGTGAACACCAGGGCGGTCAGCCGCATGGGGCTGATGACGGTCGAGGGCGAGAAGGACGACATCTGCTCGATCGGCCAGACGCTCGCCGCGCAAGATCTCTGCACCGGCGTACGCGCTTATCGGCGCGTCCACCACATGCAGGCCGGCGTCGGCCATTACGGCGTGTTCTCAGGCCGGCGCTGGAACAACGAGATCTATCCGCTGTTGCGGGATTTCGTGCACGTCAATTCGTGAGCGTCATCCCCTGCCCCAAGACGCCCGGCCAGGGGAAGCGTCACGTGCCTCATCCGCCTGCGTGAGCAGCTCCCTGGCTTCAACGAACTCCGGAAGATTTCGCTCCGCCCCGAATTCAGCGAGCACGGGATCGAGCACCCGGGATATCGCATCCGCTCGGCCATTTGTCTTGTGCAGCCGGGCAAGTTCGAGCGCGCTGCGCAGCTCGAAAGTCCTGGTCTGCTGGTGTCGCGCGATTTCCAACGCTCGCTTCAGGGCATCTTCGGCACTGGATCCGTCATGGCGCGACAAGAGTTTACCGCGGACACGATGCAGCTCGGCATCAAGCCAATGCTGGCCGGACTGGCCTGTCCCGGCGATCAATTCGTCCAGGATGTCCAGCCCGGTCTCGACTTCGCCCAGCTCCGCATTCGCTACGGCGACATGCATCCCCCAAAACGGTTCGCAGAGATAGCAATCGTTCTCGCGCAGCGAGGTCCAGCCGTGACGCATGTCCGCCAGTCCAGCCATTCGGTCGCCGGCACGCCACTTGGCCAGGCCATTCAGGTAGGTGCCCGCGGCCACGTATAGCGGCATCGTGTGGTCGCGCGCGAGACCGAGCGCCAGGATCGTCTCTGTTTGCTGCAACATGCCCCCGCATACCCCGTCGAACACCGCGCGATGAACCAGCGCATTGGCCTGGGACAGCGCTCGTTTTTCTGCCGGAGCACCCACCGCTTCCGCGGCGAGCTCGCGCGCACGAGCGGTGCTGCCCAGCGGCCAGAGCACCAAGGCAAGAAATCTCATGATCACGAACGGCAGATCCAGCGCCGAAGCCCTGAAGGTGGCGGGATCCGGCTCGGCACCATAGATCGCCAGCGCGCGCTCGAGATGCGTTCTCGCATTCAAGTAATCGCCGGCGAACCAGCAGGTGACGCCGCCTGCCCAATGGGCAACGACGGCGGCCACCGGCGAGTCCGGTCGTCGGTCAGCGGCGCTCCTGATGGCGTCCGCCAGCTCCCGCATCGGAGCGAGTTCGCCATGCGTCAGGCAGGCATTGAAGAGTCCCGAATGCACCGGCGCCAGCTCGACGGGATCATCGATGTCGGCTGCGAACTGGCGCGCACGCGTCCATGCCGCGACCGTTTCGGGCGCACTATGACCGAGGCTGCCCCTGAGTGCACGACCATATGCGATTTGAAGATGCAGCCTGCTCATCATCCGGCGCGGCTCGTCAGGCAACTGATCGGCGATCGCAATGGCCTTGCCGAGATGCGCGATCGCCTCGGAATAGGCCGAGCGTTTCAGTGCCTGCTGGCCCGCCTTGCGCCACCATTCGAGGGCGGCCTCGCTCAGCCCCGCCTCAGTGAAGTGATGCGCCAGGACTTCCGGCTCGGTCTCGGCAACGGCTGGAAAGTTCTCGCGCAAGATCTCGCCAATTCGGGTGTGAAGCACTTGCCGTTTGCTCTTGAGCAGGCTCTCGTAGGCCGCTTCCTGAACGAGGGCGTGCTTGAAACTATAATTTGCCTCGGGCGGAGTGCCACGGCGCAGGAGTAATTCGGCCTCTTCAAGCTGTTCCAGCGCGGCGCTCAGGGTCAGATCATCGCGTCCTGCCACGGTCTTCAGCAGCGCGTACGAAAAGTCGCGGCCGATGGCCGCGCCTATCTGTGCCACCTCCTTGACCGGAGCGAGCCGGTCGAGCCGTGCCATCAGCGAATCCTGCAGCGTCGCGGGGATGGCAAGCGGCGGCAGCGGACTGTTCAGCCGGTAGCGTCCGGCATCCTCGACGAGCAAGCCGGACTCCAGCACCATCTTGGTCAATTCCTCGACGAACAGCGGGATGCCATCGGTCTTGTCGATGATCTGCTTCATCATCTCGCGTGGCAGCTGGCGGCCGACGACCACCTGCTCCACCAGCGCGCGCGTGTCCTGGCGGTCGAGCCGGTCGAGCCGCAACAGACTGACATTGGCAAGGCCCGACCAGGAGGGCTCGAACTCCGGCCGGGATGTCATGAGCACAAGTATCGGCAGGGCCCTGATCCGATCGACCGCGAGATCGAACAATTCGAGCGTCGTGGCATCGGCCCAATGCATGTCCTCGCAGATGAGCAGCAGAGGCTGGCCTCGCGCCAATCCCTCAAGCTGATCGAGAAGGGCGGCAAACGTCTGTCTCCGCTGCTGCGCCGGGCTCAAGCCGAGGGGCGGATAACGGTCGCCAATGGGAATCGAAAGCAGAGCCGCGATCAGCGGGGTTGCTCGGGCGACCTGCTGGGTTCCCAGCGCCAGCATGGCCTCGAGCTTGCCGAGCTTCTGTTCCGGCGTATCGTGCAAGCGAATTCCGGCGGCGCGCTCGAGCTGCGCGACAAAGGGATGAAGTGCGCTGTTGGTGTGATAAGGCGAACACTGATACCGCACCCGACGGTGTGTCCCCAGCGAGGGGCTTTCGGACAATGTTGCCACAAGGCGCGACTTGCCGATGCCCGCTTCGCCGGAAATCAAGACGATCTGGCCCAAGCCCTGCCATGCCTCCCGCTGGCGCGAGAGAATGAATTCGATCTCGTCCTTGCGGCCGACAAAACCGATCGAGCGCGCGGCGCGGACCGCCTCGAAGCGGCTCTCCGATGCGCTCGCTCCTTCCACCGCCCAGACCGCGATCGGCTCGCTTATCCCCTTGACCTCGCGCCGGCCGAGATTGCGGAAGGTGAAGAGGTCGCCAAGCAGCCGGCGTGTCGATGAAGCAACGACGACCGCCCCCGGCTCCGCCAGACTCTGCAGCCGGGCAGCGAGGTTCGGCGTATCGCCGATGGTCGCGTGTTCCTCCGACGCATCTCCGCTGATGAGGTCGCCGACCACCACGAGCCCGGTCGCAATTGCGATCCGAAGTTCAACCCGTTCGCCCGCGCCTGTCTTGAGCTGGCAAATCGCAGCAATGATATCGAGGCCCGCTCGCACTGCGCGCTCCGCATCATCTTCGTGGGCGCGCGGATAACCGAAGTAGACGAGGATTCCGTCACCGACGAACCTGGCTATCCTGCCGTCATAAGCGGCGATGACGCGCGCGCATGCGACGCGGTAGGCCCGGATCACTTCCCACATATCCTCGGGATCGAGACGCGCTGAGAGTGCAGTGGATCCGACCAGATCGCAAAACATAACGGTGAGGTGGCGCCGCTCGGCGTCGTGAGGAGGAGACGGCGACGCGATCAACGCGGCTGGATCGAGCTCGGCAATGGCACGCAGCATCTTGCGGCGATGACCGAGCAAGACCCCGAGCTTGTCAAAGTCCTCGTCCATCAGTTCGGGGAGGATATCCACGTCGATGCCATTTTGGGCAAAACGCTCCGCGTATTGCCCAAGCCCCAGCTTCTCGAGCCACTCCGCAATCTGCATGGCTCCCACCGATCTTATGACTGGCAGTTAGCAGAATTCTGGACCACGGACGCGCGGGAAGAATATCCCAACGCCGCCATGATGGCACGTCTTGTTTGTTGTGCGAAAATCTAGGTTACTCAGTACCGCTACGATTTCGATCGGGATACTGCTCAATACAAACGGCTGCGCTACCAAACATCGCTCGCGCGCAGCGTTGGACAGCAGAGGTTGCGATGAGTCGTCATTGCTCATTCCAGACCTAAAGCCAAACCAACACTGCGGCTTGTGCTGACGTACGATGTCAAGCGGACGCATTTCCGTGAGCGCACGTCCTTCATTGCTCGTTGATGGGCGTTTCGTCGTTGCGAGCCATCGTGCCCGCCGCAACCTGAAGCGAAGAACCAACCACCCAACAGCCGGCTACAAAGGCTATCAGGCCGTTAGGCAGATTTTGATCAAGGACAAGGATGCTGACGGACAGAGTCGCGGCGATCGCTGCGCTAAACGTTCCGGCTGCACTCATGATCTCGGCCGGCTCGGAACCGTTCCATTCTTCCGAGATGCTCGATGTCGACTTCCGCGCGAGATTGCCGGCCAAGTCGATGCCGACATAATAACTGAGAGCTCCGTAGAGCATTGTTATCAGCACGATCCAGCCGCTTTCAAACAGTCCGCCTTTCTGACGCAACAGAGCCGCACCCACATAGAGGCCGCAAGAGGCTCCAACGGCTGCCAGTCCAATTCTTTCAAGGAGATGGGCCGACTTGATCAGGCGGGAACGGGGGATCCGAAGACTGCCGACGTGCCTTGTGAAGGAAAATGCGTTGGAAAATGCGCTGCTCATCTTCATTGGGGGCTCCTTCTGAGTAAGTGGCAGCCTACCGACCGACCCGAATAGAGGCTGCCAGGACGCGTTTCTCGATGCCCTTGATTCCAATTCCTGAAAAATCTGTGCTGAGTGATGGGGTTGGCTTGCTCGTGAGCGAGACGAGGAGCCAATCCAAAGCTGCGAGCACGCGGCTGCGCAGGCATTGCATCTCACCCGTGGTCGTCAATCAGGTCCGGGTGCGGCAATTTCTTGCGGAAGTGGTAATTCAGAAAGGGAGTGATGGAGTATGAAGCGGTTCACATGCCGCTGTTCCCTGTCGCTCCATCCGCTCACGATTTCCGGAGGACATGTGAACCTCGCGCCTCAGCCCAGCCACTCCTCGCCCCAGACCTGCACCACGTGGCCGGGCGAGACTTCGCGATATTGCCGCACCGGCGGCTGGTAATCCGGCGCGCGCACGGGACTTCTGATCTCGTCGTTCGACACGTCGCGACGCGTGCCGCGCCGCGAGGGATCGGGCACCGGCACGGCGGCCATCAGCTTCTTGGTATAGGGATGCTGTGGATTGCCGAACACGGATGCGCGCGGGCCGATCTCGACGATCTCGCCGAGATACATCACCGCGACGCGGTGGCTCATGCGCTCGACCACCGCGATGTCGTGGGAAATGAAGAGATAGGCAAGGCCCATGCTAGCCTGCAAGTCGAGCATCAGATTGACGACTTGCGCCTTGACCGAGACGTCGAGCGCGGAGACCGCTTCATCCGCGACGATCAGCTTCGGCCCAAGCGCGAGCGCACGCGCGATGCAGATGCGCTGGCGCTGGCCGCCTGAGAATTCGTGCGGAAAACGCGCCGCCATGTCGGCGGCAAGACCCACGCGCACGAGGAGGTCGGCGACCTTGTCGCGCGCCTGCGAGGCCGAAGCGAGGCCATTGGCGAGCAGCGGCGCCGCGATCGCCGTCCCCACCGACATGCGCGGATTGAGGCTCGCGAACGGATCCTGAAAGACGATCTGCATGTGCTTTCGAACGTCGCGCAAGGCGCGGCCATTCATGGCGAGGACGTCCTGGCCGTCAATCAGCACGGTGCCGCTGTCCGGCTCCGTCAGCTTGAGAATCGAGCGTCCGGTGGTCGACTTGCCGCAACCGGACTCGCCGACCAGCGCCAGCGTCTCCCCGGCCCGCAAGGTGAAGGAGACGTTCTCGACCGCATGGACGCGGCCCGAGACCTTGCCGAACAATCCGGAACGGATCGGAAAGCGCGTGGTGAGGCCAGCGACTTCGAGCAGCGGCCGCTGCGCCGTCGAGACGGTGTCGGGCGTCTCCGCCGGCTCGTCCGAGCTGCCCGTCACCTTGTCGACGATCGGAAACCGCATCGGCCGCGCCCGGCCGTCCATCGAGCCGAGCCGCGGCACCGCGGCGAGCAGCGCGCGGGTGTAAGGATGCGAGGGCGTTTCGAAGATGCGCGCAGTCGTATCCGTCTCCACCGCCTGGCCGCCATACATCACCACGGTGCGGTCCGCGATCTCGGCGACCACGCCCATGTCGTGGGTGATGAAGAGGATCGACATCCCCTCTTCCTGCTGGAGCTCTTTCAAGAGCTCGAGGATCTGGGCCTGGATGGTGACGTCGAGCGCGGTGGTCGGCTCGTCCGCGATCAGGAGCTTCGGCCTGCAGGCCAGCGCCATCGCGATCATCACGCGCTGGCGCATGCCGCCGGAGAAGCGATGTGGATGCTCGTGGAAGCGCGATTGCGCCGCCGGAATGCGGACGCGATCGAGCAGGCGGATGGTCTCGGCTTCCGCCGCCGCGCGCGACAGGCCGCGATGCTGGATCAGCGCTTCCGCAATCTGGAAGCCGATGGTGAGCACCGGATTGAGGCTCGTCATCGGCTCCTGGAAGATCATGGCGACATCGTTGCCGCGGATGCTGGTCATGCTCGCCTCGGGCAGCGCGAGCAGGTCGCGGCCGGCCAACATGACGCGGCCCTCGACGCGACCGATCTCCTGCGGAATCAGCCGCATGATCGAGAGCGCGGTGACGCTCTTGCCCGAACCGGACTCGCCGACGATCGCCACAGTCTCGCGCGGCGCCACGTCGAAGGAGACGTTGCGGACGACGGGAATCCATCGCCGCTCGATCATGAAGGAGGTGACAAGGCCGGCAACCGACAGCACGGGTGCCTGCGCGTCGGCGATCACTTGGTGAGCTCCGCTCGCACCGATACTCATGCAAAGCCCCCTGCACATGCCGCGCAGACGGTGCGCTCCCTCCCCCGCTTGCGGGGGAGGGTTGGGGAGAGGGTGTCTCCACAATCGAGAACCCCCAAGAGGAGAGAACCCTCACCCGGCGCTACGCGCCGACCTCTCCCGCATCCGCCTTCGCCAAGGCTTCGGCGGACAAGAGCGGGAGAGGTAAACTGCGCTCGTGGCTGCACCGACGTTCCCATCATCACCTCAATATCCACGCGTGCGGTCAACGAGCCCCGGCAGCTTTTCGCTGCGGCGGTGGCGGGCGATGACGTCGAGCACGAAATCGACCGCGGTATCCGGCGTCGTCATGCTGGCATTGTGCGGCGTCAGCAGAATGCGCGGATGGCTCCAGAACGGATGGCCTGGCGGAAGCGGCTCGGGATCGGTGACGTCGAGCACCGCAGCTGACAACGCACCGCTGTCGAGCGCCGCAAGGAAATCAGCCTCGACGAGATGCGGACCGCGGCCGACATTGACGAGCCCCGCCCCGCGCGGCAAGCGCGCGAACAGATCCGCGTTCAGGATGCCGCGCGTCTCGTCGGTGAGAGGCAACAGGCAGATGAGAATGTCGGCTTGCGCAAGAAATTCGGGCAGCGCTTCTGCGCCCGCGTAGCAAGTCACGCCTTCGATCTCGCGCGGCGAGCGGTTCCAGCCCGATAGCGGGAAGCCGAATGCCTTGAGGCGATCGAGCACGGCCTGCCCGAGCTGGCCGAGCCCCATCACGCCGACGCGCCGGCGCCTGGCCGGCGTGATCCGGATCTCGCGCCAGACCCGCTCCTTCTGCTGGCTGATGAAATGCAGGAGGTCGCGATGCAGGGCCAGCACGGCCATGGTGACATATTCGACCATGGTCTCGGCGATGCCGGGCTCCAGCATGCGGACCAGCGGAATGTGCGCCGGCACTTTCGTTGTATCGAACTGGTCGACGCCCGCGCCGACCGAGAAGACGAGCTCCAGGTTCGGAAAGGTCGCCGCGATATCGTCCGGCGGCACCCAGGCCACCAGATAGCGCACCGCGGCGGGATCGCCGATATCGGGCCAGAGCCGGAACGGCAGACGCGGCGCGCGCTCCGCGAACAAACGCGCCCATTCGGCGCCGCGCACCATGTTGGCCTTGTAGAGAACCGTCATGCCGCTAACGCCCTCAGAACGGGCTGACCGGCGCGAGCCGACGGCCGTCGATCATGCGCTTGTGGCTGTAGGCGGCGGGATCGACCAGCGGCGTCGCACCGGTGACGATGTCGGCGGCGAGCTTGCCGGCGGCGGGGCCGATGCCAAAGCCGTGGCCGGAGAAGCCGGTGGCGAGGAAGAAGCCCGGCAACGCATCGACCGGCGAGATCACGGGGATCGTGTCAGGCGTGCAGTCGATGGTGCCGCCCCAGGCTTCCGCGATCTCGATGTCCTTCAATTCCGGATTCGCCTTGATCAACGAGGCCAGCGCGGCATTGACCAGCGACATGTCGGGCTCGGGATCGCGCACGCGCTCGGTCTCGAACGGCGACGGCTTGTCGAAGCTCCAGCTGGTGCCACGCACGATCTGCTCGAAGAAGGACTTGCCGAACGAGAGCTTCAGCCCGTTCTTGCGATGCAGATAAGTCGGCCAGAACGTGCGGGCGTAGCGGAACAGATCGGGCGACAGCTCGACCGTGCCGCGGTTGCGCAGCGCCAGCGTGAAACCGCCGTCGAGGCGGCGACGAATGCAATAGAAATCCGTGCCGAGCGCGCCGGAGGTGATCTCCGGTCCCGGCGTGGTCCGGCATGCGGTGGCGTTGACGAGACCGATCGGCAGCTCGATGCCGTGACGGCGGCAGAACAGCGACGACCACGCCCCGCCGGAGAGCAGCACCGATTGGGTGCGGATGGTACCCTTCTCGGTGACGACGGCGCTGACGCGCCCGCCGGTCGTCTCCAGCCCGCGTGCCGCGCAGCCCTGATGGATGGTGACGCCATGCTTGCGCGCGGCAGTGGCCAGCGCGGGCACCGCCATCGACGGCTCGGCGCGGCCGTCGCTCGGCGTGTGCAGGCCTCCGACCCATGTGTCGGTATTCCCCGGCATGCGCTCGGCGACCTCGGCCGGCGTCAGCACGGTGGAATGGACCTGCATCTCGCGCGCGACCGCGGCCCAGCGCTCCCAGCTTGCGAGCTCGTCCTTGCTCTTGGTCAGGAACAGCACGCCGGTGCGACGGAAACCGGCGTCGACGCCGGCATCGTTCTGCATGTCCTCCCAGAGCCGGAGCGCCTCGCGCGCCAGTGGAATCTCCTCGCGCGCGCGGCCCTGCTGCCGGCACCAGCCCCAATTGCGGCTCGACTGCTCGCCGCCGACATGGCCCTTTTCGACCAATGCGACCGAATGGCCCTTCTTCGCCAGATGATAGGCCGCGGACACACCGATCACGCCGCCGCCGATGACGACGACGTCCACCTGCGCCGGCAGGCGTTCGTCGCTATTGATGCGGTTGAGCGGCGGGGACATGGGGCACTCCTGGCGTCGGTTCGATCGAGGTCTGGTTCGTCATGGGATGTTCATGCGCGGGTCGAGCGCATCGCGCAGGCCGTCGCCGAGGAAGTTGAAGCTGGTCACGGCCAGCGTGATGGCGAGGCCCGGCGCGATCGCGAGCCACGGCGCGCTGGTGAGATAGATCTGGGCGTTGTTGAGCATGTTGCCCAGGCTCGCGGCCGGCGGCTGGACGCCGTAGCCGAGATAGCTGAGATAGGATTCCAGCAGGATCGCCTTGGCCACGTTCAAAGTCGCCGCCACCACGATCGGCGCGATCGCGTTGGGCACCAGCTCGCGGAACATGATGCGCAGGTTCGACGAGCCGAAGGCGAGTGCGGCGACCGCAAACTCACGCTCCCGCAGCGAGCGGACCTGGGCCTCGACGACGCGGGCCACCCACATCCAGGCGGTCGCCGCGATCAGCACCGTGGTGGTGACGAGACCGGGCTCGGTGAGCGCGGCCAGCGCGAGCAGCAGAAAGATGGTCGGGAAGCACAGCACCGCATCGACGAGCCGCATCAGGACAGCGCCGACCAGGCCGCCATAGAAGCCGGCAAAGGCACCGACGACGATGCCGACGACCATGGCGATCACCATCGCGACGATGCCGATCGTGAGCGAGACGCGTGCGCCCATCATCAGCCGCGCCAGCACGTCGCGGCCGAGCTCGTCGGTGCCGAGGACATGAGCCCCGGAGAGCGGCGGCGCGAACCGCTTCATGATGTCGATATAGGTGTCGTCGAACGGCAGCACATAGGGGCCGAAGACCGAGCCGAGCACGAGCACGAGAATGATGACGGCGCCGGCGAGCGCCAGACGATGCCGGCGGAAGCGCCGCCAGGCGGCCTGGCCGGGCGCGAGCTGGACGGTGGAGATGGTCGCAGCCGTCATCGCCTAGCCCACCCTGATGCGCGGATCGACGACGGCATAGAGGATGTCGGCCAGCAGCGAGCCGATCAGCACCATCGTCGCGGAAAACATCAGGATGCCCATCACCACGGGATAATCGCGGTAGCCGATGGAATCGAGGAACAGCCGCCCCATGCCGGGCCAGGTGAACACGGTCTCGGCCACCAGCGCGCCGCCGAGCAGCGTCGGAAACTGCAGGCCCGCCACCGTGATCATCGGCAGCAGCGCGTTGCGAAGCGCGTGCACGGTGAGAATGCGCCATTCCGGCATGCCCTTGGCGCGCGCGGTGCGGATGTAATCCTGGTTGATCACCTCGAGCATGGAGGAGCGCATGAAGCGGCCCCACATCGCTGTCTCCACCAGCGCCAGCACCATCGCCGGCGCGATTAGATGATGCAGCAGATCGAGCAGCGAGCCGTCACCGATGGTGTGCCGGTTGCCGGCCGGCAGCCAGCCGAGCTTCACCGAGAACACGTAGATGGTGACGAGGCCGAACCAGAAGGTCGGGATCGACAGCGCGATCATGGCGCCGACGGTGGCGAGCGTGTCGAACAGCGAATAGCGGCGCAGCGCGCCGAGGATGCCGATCCAGCAGCCGAGCAGCACCGCGATGATGGTCGCCGTCGCCATCAGCTCCAGCGTGGCGCCGAGATGCGAGGAGACCACCGACAGCACCGCCTCGCCGTCGCGATAGGACTTGCCCCAATCGCCCCTCAGCATGCGGCCGAACCAGTCGAGATATTGAACCGGCAGCGGGCGATCGAGCCCGAGCTGCCTGGTGACGCGATCGAGATCCTCCTGCGTCATCTGCGCGGAGGCCGCGAATTGCGACAGCGGACCGCCGGGCGCCAGATGCAGGATGGCAAAGCCGATCGCCGAGACGATCACCAGCAGCATGATCGCCTGTGCCAGGCGGTTGACGACGTAACGGGCCATCTCAGGCTGCCCTGCGCACCCGATCCGTCAGGCCCAGTACCATTCGCGGATGTTCCAGCAATTGATGGAGGTGTTGATGTTGGGGCGGAAGCCTTGCAGCCCCTCCTTCACGCCTTCGGCGATGAAGCCCTGGAACATGGGCAGGATGGCGAGATCGTTGCGGATCAGCTTCTGCAGCTCGCCATAGGTGGTCTTGCGCTGTGCGATCTCGAACTGCCTGGCACCGTCGGCCAGGAGACGATCGGCCTCCGGGTTGTTGTACTGATAGGTGTTGTAGCCGCGGCCGCCCTTGGCAGGGATGGCGCCGGAGCCGAAGCGCGGCGTCACGTCGGGATCGCTGCCGAGCATGAAGTTCACGGAGACCAGCACCGAATTGAATTTCGACTGCTGCCAGAAATCGCCCCAGATTACGGCCGCCGGCATGTTGTTGACGCGCATTGCAGCGCCGATCGCGCGCCAGTCCTGGATCAGCAGCTGCTGGGTCTGCTCGCGCACCGCATTGCCCGATGTCGTCGAATTGGTGAATTCGAGCTTGACGCCGCCCTTCTCGCGCACGCCACCGGCGCCGCGCACCCATCCGCTCGCATCGAGCAGCGCGTTGGCCTTGGCGGGATCGTATTTGTGCTGCGGCAGGCCCTGCTGGAACGACCAGGCCTGTTGCGGCACGAAGCTCTCGGTCTGCGTCGGCAGGCCGTAATAGAGCGCATCGATGATCGCCTGCTTGTTGATGGCGAGGTAGAGCGCCTCGCGCACCGCGCGGTCGGCGAAGGGACCGAACTCCAGATTGGGTGCGATATGCTCCACCGAGGAGGTCGAGGAGACGACGATCTTGCGGCCCTTCAGCGTCTTCGCCTCCTGCACGAAGTTCGGCAGGATGCCTTGCAGGCCGGTGTAGTCGACCTGGCCGGTGCGGAACTGGGTGTAGAGAACGGTGAGATCCGGAATGTATTTGAAGACCACGCGTTCGACGTAAGGCCCCTTGCCGTGATAGCCGGTGTGGGCGTTGAGCAGGATGTGATCGCCGGGCACGCGCTCACCCCAGCGGAACGGGCCGGTGCCAACCGGCGCGTTGTGGAACGGCGAGGCGTTCGGATCGGACACCTTCTCAAGGATGTGCTTGGGCACGATGAAGGTCAGCGATCCCAGGATCGACATGTAGGGCGAATAAGGCGCTTCCATGCGCCAATGGATCTCGTCCGCCGCGACCACCTTGATGTCCTTGACGAGGCTGTGGCCGACGCGGCTGCGCGCGCGGAAATTGGAATCGTTGATCAGCTCGAGCGAGAACTTGACGTCGTCGGCCGTGAACGGGGTGCCGTCATGCCACTTCACGTCGCTGCGCAGCTTGATCTTCCAGGTCAGGCCGTCGGCCGACAGGCCGCCATTCTCAATGGTCGGGATTTCGCGGGCGAGGTCGGGAACGAACTTGCCGGCGGGGTCGATGTACCAGAGCAGCGAGAACACCTGCCACCAGACGCCCTGATCGACCTCGATGCCGGGCATCAAGGGATGAAAGACCGTCGGCTCCTGCGACAGCGCCGCGATCACCTGACCGCGCGGCTTGTCCGGCGGATTGGAGGGACGTTCGCTCTGGGCATAGGCGTAGCCTGGAAGCGTCAAACCCGCCGCGGCGCCCGCACCGAGCTGGAAGAATTGCCGGCGGCTTGGAATGCCGAAGTGGACTCCGCCAACGCCGAACCTGTCGGTGCTGTCTGCCATCACCAGTCTCCGTTTCCGCACGCGGCACCGTCTCCCGCGCCCCGA
The DNA here is from genome assembly GCF_004570865.1 of Bradyrhizobium frederickii. Taxonomy (GTDB): domain Bacteria; phylum Pseudomonadota; class Alphaproteobacteria; order Rhizobiales; family Xanthobacteraceae; genus Bradyrhizobium; species Bradyrhizobium frederickii. Next base: position 242,149 of record NZ_SPQS01000003.1, on the reverse strand, counting down.
GACCCCGGCAAAGGGACAGGAGTGGGCTTTAGTGCTTCTAAATTTTTCAGTCAAAATTTCATCACGACTAATTACACCTGTCAATCGCATTGCTAGTATGCGCGACCTTTTCACTCCGACTGATGCCTCGGACCGACACGGCCGGGGCTCATGATGATGCATGGGAGAGCGACATGAATGGTCGCGGCGGCACCAACAATGCGAAGGACGCCCCGGGAAACGAGGCGGACGATGGGGTCGACCAGCGGCTCGGCGAGACCGTGCGGCTGCTGCGTCAGCGCGCGGGCTTCTCGATTCAGGACGTCGCCAACAAGACGGGCCTGTCCACCGGCATGATCAGCCAGCTCGAACGCGCGCGCGCGATGCCGTCGATCCGGACGCTGCGCCTGCTCAGCATCGCGCTCGAGGTGCCCATCTCCTATTTCTTCGAGACCAGCGATCCCGCCGAGGTGCCGCGCTACATCGTGCGCAAGAACAGTCGCCGGCTGCTGCGGCTCACCGCCAGCGGCGTCGTCAAGGAAGCCCTCACTCCCGAAGGCAAGGGCCAGCTCGAGCTCTACGAGCTCACGCTCAATCCCGGCGCCTCCTCCGGCACCGACTTCCTGCAGCACACCGGCGAGAAGGCCGGCTACATCCTGTCCGGCAGCCTGCGGCTATGGCTCGACAACCAGGCCCACGTGCTGGAAGCCGGCGACAGTTTCCGCTTTCCGAGCACCGTGCCGCACATGTTCGACAATCCGACCCAGCAGGCGGCGCGCGTGATCTGGGTGACGACGCTGCGCGAAGATCGCGGGACTCCGTCGCAGGTCTAGCCCATCCTTCAGCTCAGCCGCCGCCGCAACGTGGCCGAGGGCGTCTCGCCGAATTTGTCGCGGTAGGCGCCGGCCATGCGGCCGAGATGAGTGAAACCGAGATCGAACGCGATGTCGGTGACGGAGGCATCGGGCGATCCTTGCGCGAGCCGGGCATGCAGAGCGGCAAGGCGCATGTCGAGCAGCATCTGCGAGATCGACTGGCCGAAATGGCGGCGGAAGCCGAGCTGGAGCGCGCGGATGCCGATGCCGGAGGCGTAGGCAAGCTGCGCGAGATCGAGCGGCTCGGCGGCATTGTCCGCAAGATGGTCGCGCGCCGCGCGGAGCGCGCGCGGCAGCCGCTCGGCCCGGCCGGAGAATGTCGTGATCGCATCCGACAGGCCATGCCGCTGGCCATTGAGCAGATGGTCGAGCAGCAGCTCGCGCCAATCGGCCATGGCGAGCGCCGACAGCCTGCCGGACGGACCAAGACGCTCGGCGAGTGTCATCAGCTCGGCAAGACGGGTTCGCAGGACCCGCCCGGCCGACGTCTCCAGGTCGATCACCGGATCGAACTCGACCGTGCCCGATGCCCTGCCCGACAGCGCCGCGGCGCGCTGCTCGACGATGCGGCGGTCGAGCAGCAGGATCGCCTGCGCGCAGTCGCGCCACATCATCCGGGTCGGGATCGTCGGCGACAGCAGCGACGCCGTCCGCTCCGGCGCGACCTCGAGCTCGGTGATTCCGGCGCGGATATGGGCTGTGCCCGTGAGCGGAATCTGCACCAGGAAGAAGCGCTCGAGGCAACCGGGATCGATGCAGACCGATCCGCCGTAGGCAACGTAATTGATCGAAAACCCGTCGAAGGCCGCACAATTGTGCCGGGCCGAGAAGCCGTCCGCGCGCGCCTGTGCCGGCTTGAGGTCGTGCGGGCAGAAGATGCGTCCGATCTGTTCGGCCGCTTCGTCGACGTCATCGGTGGTGACGCGGGCGAAATCCGCAAGCCGTTCGGCTGCGGACGCCCTTACGCCCATTTCCAGCACGGCTGCGGACATCGTCGACCACGCTTCGCGTCACGGAATTGCTTTAAGCCTATAATAATTCTGCAGACGCGAAAAGGCCGGCCTTGCCAAAATCGTCATGCTGCACGGCAACAGGCGCTCCGCGGATTCGTTTAGCGGATAGACAACCTCCCCGTGTCGACGGAAGCTCCATCCCCGCCGGAATCCAATGGGAGCGCGCCATGACTGCACTCGAAAAAGGCATTACCGCTAACGGCACAGGCTACGGCGGCAAGAGCTGGAACATTCTGGGCCAGGTCTATTTCCCCAAGGCCGTCACCGATTCCACCTTCGCGTTCGAGACCAACAGCGATCCCGGCCAGTTCGTGCCGGTGCACATCCATCCGACCCAGGACGAGTTCATCCTGGTGCAGGAGGGCACGCTCGACCTCAAGCTCGACGGACAATGGGTCAAGGCCCATGCCGGCGATCTGGTGCGGATGCCGCGCGGCATCCCGCATGGCTATTTCAACAAATCCGACAAGCCGTGCCGGGCGCTGTTCTGGGTCTCGCCGATGCAGAAGCTGGAGGCGCTGTTCAACCAGCTGCACAATCTGACCGACCCTGCCGAGGTCGTGCGCATCTCGGCACTGCACGAGGTCGATTTCCTGCCGCCCGAGGCCAACGACTAGGTTCCTCGTCCACTGCATCTGCTTGCTGGCCCGCCGGCCGCGCCTTGCGGCGGAACGTGGCCGCTTGCGTCCGAAACACATTGCGAGCAAACCCATGGTCAGTCCCAAGCATGTCTGCGTGATCGGCGCCGGCGTCTCCGGCCTTGCCGCCGCCAAGGCGTTCTCCAACCGCGGCCACCGCGTCGCCATCGTCGAGCGCAGCAGCGATCTCGGCGGCGTCTGGGAGCCTGCGCGCTCCTATCCCGAGGTGCAGACACAGAGCCCGAAGGAGCTCTACCGCTACACCGACCGCGCCATGCCGGAGGATTATCCGGAATGGCCGACCGGGCCGCAGGTCCATTCCTATCTCGCCGACTACGCCAGGAGCTTTGGCCTCGACCGCATGCTGCGCCTCGACACCGAGGTTGCCGGCATGGCGCGGCGTGCCGACGGCAAGCCCGGCTGGACGCTCGCGCTGAAAACCAGGGACGGCGCCAGCACGCATGAGGACTTCGATTTCGTCGCCGTCTGCACCGGCCAGTTCAACGAGCCGCGCGAGCTGCATTGCCCGGGCGAGGATGCCTTCCTGGCACAGGGCGGCCAGATTCTGCACTCCTCGAAATATTGCGATCCCTCGCTGGCGAAGGACCGCCGCGTCGTCGTGCTCGGCGGCTCGAAATCGGCGACCGACATCGCGGTCAACGCGGTGAAATCGGGCGCGCGCGAGGTCACCATCGTGATGCGCGAGCCGGTCTGGCGCATTCCCTATTTCATCGGCGGGCTCGTGAACTTCAAGCGCATCCTCTATATCCGCGCGCAAGAGGAGATGTTTCCGGGCTGGGGCATGAGCGCGATGGGGCGGCTCGCGCATCGCATCGCCGCGCCGCTGGTCTGGGCAAACTGGCGCGGGCTGGAAAGCCTGTTGAAGGCGCAGCTCAAGCTCGGCCGCTGCAACATGGTGCCGAAGGAGCGGATCGAGGACGGCGTCAACTGCTCGGTGCCGATCGCAACGCCGGGCTTCTATCCGATGGTCGCCGACGGCCGCATCAAGGCGGTGTTCGGTACGTTCGACCATTACGAGGGCGAGCGCATCGTGATGAGCGGCGGCGAGCGGGTGGACGCCGACGTCGCGGTGCTCGCGATCGGCTACAAGCTCGGCGTGCCGTTCCTGCCCGAGGCCTACAGGCAGAAGCTGGTCGATGCCGACGGGCAGTATCGGCTCTACCGCCTGATCGCCAACCCCGATCTGCCCGAGCTCGGCTTCGTCGGCTTCAACTCCTCGTTCTGCACCGTGCTCTGCGCCGACCTCGCCGCCAACTGGCTGGTGCGCTCTGCCGACGGCCAGCTCGCCAAGCAGCCGACGGCGCAGCAGATGCGCGACAACATCGAGATGATGCTGCACTTCAAGCGCGTCGAGCGGCCGGCCGCGGGCGTCTATGGCGGCCTGTGCGTCGCGCCCTATCACTACCGCCATTTCGACGAGCTGATGGCCGACATCGGCGCGAAGAACCAGAAGCGCGGCGGGCTTGCCGGCCGCTTCCAGCCGCCAGATGCGGATGCCTATGCGAAATTCCTGGCGACGGCGCCGGACTATCGGGCGGCATAAGAATTCCGGTTGAGCGGGATTTGTGTCTCGCCAGCTCGCGCCTCTGTTGCTTACGATCTCCCTGGCCAGCGAATCGACAGGAACCGGCCATGGGATTCAGACGTCTCGCAATCTTTGCGGCTGTTGCCTTCTTCGTCGCGGGGCCTGCCCTCGCGCAGAAGGGTGCGCTCACGGCCCAGCAATCGGAGGCGGTCGCCGCCTATGACCGGGCGCTCGCCGGGTTCAAATCGATCCTGGCCGAGCGCCGGCGCCAGATCGACGCGAAGGAGCCGCTGCCGAACCTGCCGGGACAGGCGCTTTATCTGGCGCGCGTCGCGGTGATCAGCACCTACAAGGATCTCACCGACGCCATGCCGTCGCGGATCGGCCGGCCCAACAAGTTCGAGATTCCCCCGGCCTATTTCGATGCCGATATCGAACCTCTGATCGACGAATATTCAAGACTGTTCGACGTCATGGAGGCGCCGCCCGCCAACGCGCAGAACTCGGCGACGCCGTTCAAGGACGTCGTCGATCTCGCCACGGTGATCGCGCGCGCCAGGGGGCTCGCGCCCGAGCACGCCGACGCTGCAGGACGCATCAGCCTCGGGCTGTTCTTTGCCGAGACCAACGGCAAGCAGAACGTTCGCAACGGACGCTCGAATACCTATATGGGCAGCTTCCAGACCGGCCCCTCCGAGGACCGCAACGGTCACAGGAAATGGCAGGCGATCAAGAGCGAGGTCGCTGCGATCGATCCGGGCTTGAACGCGCGCGATGACAAGGAGGAGGCACGGGCGCGCGGCACCGACCACCGCTTCAACCACTGGACCAACGTGCGCAACGGCTTGATGAACGCGCATGCGGATGTGTTCCGCGAGATCCCCGCCATCGTGAAGACGCTGCCCGACCCGATCGACCAGATGAAGCTGTTCGAGCTGATCCAGATCGTGCCGACCCCGACGCGGGCCGCACTCAAATCCGGCGATCTCCTGAACTACAGGGTCTCCAGCCCCATGGTCATGAAGCACCTGCGCAACAACAGCATCTTTGCCTTCGGACAGGCCGACCGGGCGCGCAGCTCCGCAAGCTTCCGCGAGATTCTCGCCGCGATGTGGCTGTTCAACCGCAAGTTCGAGAAAGCGATGGCGAAGTATGCGGAGATTAGGGGGCGCTAGCCGGCGGTCGACACTGCGATCAGACCGCAAGCGGACGAGTGAGCGGGACTAACGCATTTGCTTCGCGGCGGCAGCGAAGCAAGTGCCTCGTCCTTCGAGACGACCGCCTTGCGGTCTCCTCAGGATGAGGCTAAACGGCAGTAGTGCTCGTGGAAATTGGCGCCGCGCACTCGGTCCTCATCCTGAGGGCCCGCCAACGGCGGGCGTCTCGAAGGATGTGCCGCGGAGCACACTAACCCGTCCGGATCGGCGCGTCCTTCAGGCCGTTGTCGTCGTAAGCTTTGCGCAAAGTGCCGTTCGTCACCGCCTCGGTCATGAATTTTGTGACGAAGGTCAGCGCCTGGCTGTGGCCGAGCGGCACGGCGACGGCGGTCACCGTTTTCTTGAACGTCTCGTCCAGCACGCGCGTGCCCGGGATCTTCTGCGCCATCTTGTTGAGCTGGTCGCGCGACAATGCGAAGGCCTCGATCTCGCCGCTTCCGAGCAGGCCGAAGATCTCGTCATAGGTCTGATAGCCCGTGACCTTGGCATGCTTCAGATGCGCGATCGCGCCGCGCATGGTCGTGGTGGCGTTGACGGCGGCGACCTTGATGCCGGGCTGGTCCAGCGTCGCAAAATTGGTGACGGCAGAGCCGGCCTTGACGATATAAGTGGCGTCCGCGACCTCGTAGATCGGGCCGAACAGCATCTTGGTCTCGCGCTCGGGATCCTTGGGCAGCCAGGTGACGTCCCATGTCCCTTTCGACGCGGCGTCGGTGATCTGTCCGGAATTCTGGTGCACGACATATTCGACGGGGACGCCGAGCTGGGCGGCCATTGCCTTGCCGAGATCGACCGGGACGCCGGCATAGCCGGCTTCGGTCTTGGTCGACCAGAACGCCCCGCCTGCGGGGCTGATGGCGATCGCGACCCGCAGCTTGCCGGTCGGCTCGATCTCGTCCTTCAAGCCGTCTGCTAGCGCGGGCATGTCATGGTCTCCTCACCTTTTCTTCTTCCCTACCGCTGCGTTTGTCTCGCGCGGCCTACAATTCCGGTCGATCACGCCGCCGATGAAAAGCGGGTTGTCATGATAAACCTGTCAAAGGCCACATCGCTCGTTGCAGGGCAAGGCCGGTGACTGCCATGGCTATGGTGTTCCACGGCCAATCGTTTATTGCTAGCCTGCCGCACCGACAGACAGCAATCGGGGGCTACCGAATGACCGCAACGAATCCCGCCACTGCCGCACGACGCGATGGAGCGTGGAGGCATATCGGGCGGGTCCTTTCCGCTGCGGCGTCCGTGGCCTTGCTCGCCGGCTGCGAGGACAAGAACACGTTCGTGGCCCCGCCGCCGCCCAAGGTCGACGTGGCAACCCCCGTGCAGCGTCCGGTGACGCGCTACATCGAGGCCACCGGCAACACCGCGCCGATCAAGAGCGTCGATCTGGTGGCGCGGGTGCAGGGCTTTCTGCAATCGATCGACTATCAGGACGGCAGCTTCGTCAAGCAGGGCACCCAGCTCTTCACGATCGAGCCGGAGACCTACAAGCTCAAGCTTGAGCAGGCGCAGGCGGCCGAGATCGGCGCGCAGGCCTCGCTCCGGCAGTCGGAAGCCGATTACAAGCGGCAGGCCGAGCTGGTGCAGCGCCAGGCGGTCTCGCAGGCCACGCTCGACACCTCCACGTCCAACCGCGACAATGCCCAGGCCAATCTGCAACAGGCCCAGGCCAATACGAAACTCGCCGAGGTGAATTACGGCTACACCAAGGTGACGGCGCCGTTCGACGGCATCGTCAGCGCCCACATGGTCTCGGTCGGCGAACTCGTCGGGGTTTCCTCCCCGACCCAGCTCGCCACCATCGTGGCGATGGACCCGATCTACGTGAACTTCACCGTCAACGAGCAAGACGTGCTGCGCATCCGCGCCGAAGCCGCCCGCCGCGGACTGACCCCCGCCGACATGAAGCACTTCCCGATTCAGGTGGGGCTGCAGACCGAGACCGGCTATCCGCACGAGGGCAAGCTCGACTACGTCTCGCCGACCCTCAACCAGTCGACGGGCACGCTGGCGGTGCGCGGCCTCGTCCCCAACGACACGCGGTTGCTGCTGCCCGGCTATTTCGTCCGCGTCCGCGTGCCCTTCAGCCAGGAAAAGGACTCGCTGCTCGTTCCCGACGCCGCGCTCGGCAGCGACCAGGGCGGCCGCTATCTGCTGGTGGTGAACGGCGACAATATCGTCGAGCAGCGCAAGGTGCAGATCGGCCCGGTCGACAACGGGTTGCGCGTGATCGAAAGCGGCTTGAAACCGGACGACCGCATCGTCATCGCGGGGCTGCTGCGGGTGATCCCGGGCCAGAAGATCGATCCGCAGGTGACGAAGATCGAGCAGCCGCAAGCCTCGAGCAAGTAAGGGGCCAGCCATGATCTCAAAGTTCTTCATCGAGCGGCCGGTCCTCTCGAACGTCATAGCGCTATTGATGATCCTGATCGGCGGCGTCGCGCTGTTCAACCTCGCCGTTGCGCAATATCCCGACGTCGTGCCGCCGACCGTGCAGGTCACCACGCGCTATCCCGGCGCCAGCGCCAAGACCGTGATCGACACCGTGGCGCTGCCGATCGAGCAGCAGGTCAACGGTGTCGAGGACATGCTCTACATGCAGTCCTACAGCGGCTCGGACGGCACCTATACGCTGACGGTAACCTTCAAGATCGGCACCGACCTCAACTTCGCGCAGGTGCTGGTGCAGAACCGCGTCTCCAGCGCGCTGTCGCAGTTGCCGCAGGCGGTGCAGAACCAGGGCGTCACCGTGCAGAAGCGGTCGACCTCGATCCTGTTGTTCGTGACGCTGACCTCGCCGGATTCGCGGTACGACAGCCTCTATTTGAGCAACTACGCCACCATCAACATCCGTGACGAGCTCTCGCGCCTGCCCGGCGTCGGCAACGTCACCGTGTTCGGGGCCGGCCAGTATTCGATGCGGGTCTGGCTCGATCCCGACAAGCTGCAGGTCCGCGGGCTGGTGCCGCAGGACGTCATCCAGGCGATCCAGCAGCAGAGCCAGCAGGTCGCCGCCGGCCAGGTCGGCGCGCCGCCGACGCCGCCGGGACAGGCGTTCCAGTACACGCTCAACGTCAACGGGCGGCTCGACGACACCAGCCAGTTCGAAAACATCATCGTCAAGTCCGGCGGCAGCGGCGACGTCACGCGCGTGCGCGACGTCGGCTGGGTCGAGCTCGGCGCGCAGACCTACAGCCAGATCTTCTCGCTCAACAAGCAGCCGGCCGTCGGCATCGGCGTGTTCCAGTCGCCCGGCGCCAACGCGCTCCAGGTCGAGCAGGCGGTCGAGAAGAAGATGGCCGAGCTCGCCAAGCGGTTTCCGGAAGGCATCAAATACGACACGCCGTTCGACACCACCAAGTTCGTCGAGGCCTCGGTGCACGAGGTCTACATGACCCTGATCGAGGCCGGCCTTCTGGTGCTGGTCGTGATCCTGGTGTTCCTGCAGGACTGGCGCGCGATGCTGGTGCCGGCGACCACCGTGCCTGTCACCATCATCGGCGCCTTCGCCGCGATGGCGGCGCTCGGCTTCACCATCAACATGTCGACGCTGTTCGCGATCGTGCTCGCGATCGGCATCGTGGTCGACGACGCCATCGTCGTGGTCGAGGGCGCCGCGCACAACATCGAGCAGGGCATGAACGGCCACGATGCCGCGATCAAGGCGATGGACCAGCTGTTCGCGCCGATCGTCGGCATCACGCTGGTGCTGATCTCGGTGTTCCTGCCGGCCTCGTTCCTGGCCGGCCTCACCGGGCGGATCTACTCGCAATTCGCGCTGGTGATCGCGGCGACCGCGCTGCTGTCCGCCATCAACGCGGCGACGTTGAAGCCGACGCAATGCGCGCTGTGGCTGCGGCCGGCGGTGCCGCCGGAGCATCGCAATTTCTTCTATCGCGGCTTCAACGCGGTCTATGACCGCGTCGAGCGCGGCTATACCCGGCTGATCACGTTCCTCGTGAGACATGCCACCGTCTCGGTCGCCTTCGCGCTGCTGATCATCGGCGCCAGCGCCTACGGCCTGTCGCGGGTGCCGACCGGCTTCCTGCCGATCGAGGACCAGGGCTATCTGATCGCCGCCGTGCAGCTGCCCGACGGCGCCGCACTGGAGCGGACCCAGAAGGTGCTCGACCGGGCGAGCGAGATCATCAAGGACACCCCTGGAGTCCAGCAGGTCATCACCATCGCCGGCATCTCGGCGCTCGACAACAGCGCCAGCCTCGCCAATGCCGGCGTCGCGTACATCATCTTGAAGGACTGGGACGCCCGCAAAGGGCCCGGCGAGGATCTGCGCTCGCTGGTCTACGGTCTCAACGACAAGCTCGCGACTATCATGGAGGCGCGCACCATCGTGCTGCCGCCGCCGCCGATCCAGGGCATCGGCAACGCCGCGGGATTCTCGATGCAGGTGGAGCTGCGCGACGGCAACAGCGATTTCGCCAAGCTGCAGGCCATCACCGGCGCGGTGGTCTCGAACGGCCAGAGCCAGAGCGCGCTGCAGCGCGTGCAGTCCTCGTTCCGCTCCTCGGTGCCGCAATTCAACGTCGAGATCGACCGCGTCAAGACCCAGACCCTGCACGTCACCACCGATCAGGTGTTCTCGGCGCTGTCGACCTATCTCGGCTCGTCCTATGTCAACCAGTTCAACAAGTTCGGCCGCGTGTTCCAGGTCTATACGCAAGCCGACCCCGCCTTCCGCGTCACCGAGCGCGACATCGCCAACATGCAGGTGCGCAATTCCAACGGCGACATGATCCCGATCGGCACCGTCGCCAAGATCACGCCGGCCACGGGGCCGTCGCTGATCAGCCTCTACAACCTCTATCCCTCCTCGACCGTGATCGGCCTGCCGGCACAGGGCTATTCCTCCGGCCAGTCGCTGAAGCTGATGGAGGAGATCGCGGACAAGACGCTGCCGCCCGGCACCGGCTACGAATGGACCGCGATGTCGTATCAGGAGAAGGCGGTCAGCAACCAGATCTACTGGGTGTTCGGCCTTGCCATGCTGCTGGTCTATCTCGTGCTCGCCGGCCAGTATGAGAGCTGGTACGCGCCGATCTCGGTGATCCTCGCCGTGCCGCTGTCGCTGCTGGGACCGATGCTGATCCTTTCCGGGCTCAAGATCGACAACAACCTCTATTGCCAGATCGGCCTGATCCTGCTGATCGCGCTGTCGGCCAAGAACGCGATTCTGATCGTCGAGGTCGGACTCGAGCTGCACGGCCGCGACGGCAAGCCGGTGCTGGAAGCCGCGATCGAAGCGGCGCGCGCCCGCTTCCGCCCGATCCTGATGACCTCGTTCGCCTTCATCCTCGGCGTGGTGCCCCTGGTGCTCGCCACCGGCGCCGGCGCCAGCGCTCGCAAGTCCATCGGCATCACCGTGTTCTCGGGCATGCTGGCCTCGACCTGCCTCGCGGTGCTGTTCGTGCCGGCCTTCTTCGTGGTGGTGCAGCGCTTCGAGAACTGGCGGGCGAGCAAGAAGACGCCGAAGGCGCAGCCGGTGGAGGTGAAGCCGTAGGCGTTGGTTTGGAGTAGCGGCGCCGCGAGCGCGGTGTAACCTCTCCCGCTTGGGGGAGAGGGAGCGCACTACCCGCACATCGGACTCAAGCCTTCTCCGCCGGAGCCTGCCTTGCCTCGCCGCTCGACACCAGCAGCACCGAGACCTTCGACTGCCGCAGCACGGCGTCGGCGACGCCGCCGAAGGAGAGGTGGTCGGCCTGGATGCGGTCGACGCCCATGACGACGAGATCGACATCGGTGGTGTCGATCTCGCGCAGGATCGCGGCTTCCGGCGCACGGTTCACCCGCAGCGTGGTGGTGATGTCGACGTCGTAGCGGGCGGCGAGATCGCTGGCGTCCTTCAGGATGCCCGCCTCCTGGCCGAGGCCGCGGGAAGCGCCGCGCTGCGCGCCCTTGTCGCGCGTGGTCGCGACATAGATCACCCGGAGCGTGCCTGATCCTGCTTGCGCCAGCGCGACCGCGACCTCGGCGCCGCGCTTGGAGATGCCGCTGCCGGAGACCGGAACGAGGATGTTGAGCCCATCGGGGTTCGGCTGCTTCAGGTGCTTGCCCTTGGCCGCGGCGATCGCGAGCGGTCCCTCAAACGTCGCGGCGATGTCCTCGATCTTGCGGTCGAAGCGATCCTTGGTCGCGGCAACCTTGTCGATGCCGACGACGAGGAGATCGAAACCCTTGCGCGCCTCCTCGGTGATGGTCTCGCCGAGCTCGGCACGCCTTGCGCGGGTGGCGACGTCGATGCTGCCGGCCTCGTTCTCGCTGCTGACGGATACGGCCGCCTTCTTCACCACTGCTTCGTGGCTCTTCTCCTCCTCGCGGCCCTTCTCCTGCTCCTTCGCGTTTCGGCCGATATGCAGCACGGTGATCGGCAGGCCGCGCATGCCGGCGATCAGGCCCGCGAGGTGGGCGGCAAAGGTGGCATTGACGCTTTCGTCCACCGCCAGCAGGGGCCGCTCGAGATTGGCGAGGAAGCCGCGCTTCTCGAATTCCTCCCGCTCCAGCCGCTCCTTCTCCTCCTGGTTCATCGGCAGCCTCGCCAGCGCTGCGCGCAGCATCGGGGGCATCGCCATCGTGGTCACGATCGCCATGGTCACGATCATCGTGAACAGGTTCTGGCTGAGCACGCCGATCGACAGGCCGATGGTGGCGATGATCACCTCGGTCGAGCCGCGCGCGTTCATGCCGCTCGCGAGCGCGAGCGATTCCCGGTTGTTCAGGCCGCCCAATGTGCCGCCGACGAAGGCGCCACCGAACTTGCCGACGCTGGCGATCACGACCAGGAGACCGGTGAGCATCAGGAGATTGGGATCGCGCAGCACCGAGAGATCGGCGGCAAGGCCGGCGAGGCCGAAGAACACCGGCATGAAGAAGCTGGAGATCAGGCCGCGCAGGCGCTCGTCGATCTGCCGCGTCAGGATCGGGGATTCCCCGACCAGGATGCCGGCGACGAAGGCGCCCAGCACGGTGTGGACGCCGATGGCATGCGTGATCATCGCCATCACGCACATCAGCAGCAGGATCACCGTGATGACCGCCGCGGCGCTGACGAGGTTGTCGTTGGCCCAGCGGATCAGCTGAAACACCAGGCGGCGGCCGATCGTGAAGCTGACCGCGAGAAATAGCAGCGTCCCCAGCACGGCCTTCGCCACCGAGGCAATGTCCAGCGTGCCGTGCGAAGCCAGGCTGAAGATGACGGCGATGAGGATCCAGCCGATGGTGTCGTCGATGACGGCGGTCGCGACGATGATCTGCCCGACATTGCGGCGCATGAAGTTCATCTCGCGCACGACCACCGCGACGATCTTGACCGAGGAGATCGACAGCGCCGTGCCCATGAACAGCGAAGCCACCAGGCGCTGTTCCGGATTTGGCAGCAGCGCATCGGGCAGGAACTCGCCGAGCGCGAAGCCGCAGGCAAAAGGCACGACGATGCCGGCGATCGAGATCGCGATCGCGGCCCTGCCGACCTTCCGGACCAGCTTGAGATCGGTCTCCATGCCGGTGAGCAGCAAAAGGAGCAGGATGCCCACTTGCGCGATGCCGTCGATCATCGCCTTCTGCTCGGGCGACTTGGGGAAGATCGCGTGCTGCGCCTCCGGCCAGACCCAGCCGAACAGCGACGGCCCGAGAATGATGCCGGCGAGCAATTCGCCGATCACCGAGGGCTGACCGATGCGCTGCATGATCTCGCCGAGGCCGCGGCCGACCGCGATCAGCAGCACGATCTGCGCCACCAGCAGCAATTCGGACGGGCCGGCCGATTTGCCCGTTTCAGCGACGGCCGCGATGGTGGTGAGGACGAGCGCCGCGGGGACAAGCCAGGCCGATCGGAGCAGGCGCGATAGCATGCAGATGATTTCCCCCTTCACCCCCGGCGTCGGGGCCATGGGAACAGAACCCGCAGGAGGTGGAGCCGGTTCCAGACGTGTGCGGGAGCCGGCGACAGCAAAAACGCGAAAACAACCCCATGCACAGTATGGATGGGATTGAAAACGCTGGGGAAAATTTCGGCCTTGCCGAAGCGGTTTGCTTCGTCGGGCAAAACAGGGGCGTCATTGCGAGGGAGAGAATTGCAGCCTTACGCCACGCTCGTGCCGCGGACGCAGCGCTGTGCCACTTCGGCGGTGCGCTGCTGAGCGGGGGCCCATGCGACACGGCGACTCCTAGTTTCTGGGTCCCGGCTCTGCGCTCCGCTTCGCTGCGCTGGTCCGGGACACGAGGGCCCTCACACCGCCTGCGGGGTGCGGATCTCGCGCGGCAGGATGATGGCGGCTGCGATCGCGAGCAGGCAGAGGCCGGCGAAGGCGTGCAGCATGGTGACGAAGCCGCCCTGCTCGTAGAGCCATGCGACGAGGCCCACCGAAGCCCCCGCCGCGGTGAAGCCGATGAAGTAGCGCACGGCATAGGCGCGCGAGCGCCATTCCTCGCTGGTGTACTTGCCGACCATGGCGTCGTTGACCGTGACCTGCCCGAACGCCCCCATGACGATGCCGATCGAGACCAGGATCAGCGGCAAATTCTCCAGGCTGGCGGCCAGATACAGGAACGGCGCCAGCATGAAGGACAGCGGCAATGCCACCGTCTTCAGCGAATAGCGGTCGAGCAGCCGGCCGATCGTGTATTGCGTCATCGCGCCGAACACGTAGACGCAGGCGGCGATGACCCCGAGCAGCGCCGGGCTCTTGGTCAAGTCCGCCAGCCGCTCCGCGAACAGTTTTGGTAGCGCCACGGTGACGGCGTTGAACGTGGTCGAGATCGCGATCACGACGATCAGCAGCGACAGCACCACGCGCCACATGTCCTGCTTGGCCACCCGCGCCTGCGCCGCTGCCTGCCTGGCGCCCTTGCGGTCCTCGTGCACGACCATCATCGCAAAGGCGATGCCGATCAGGATCGTGACCGCGCCGGGAATGATGAACGCAAAACGCCAGCCGAGATATTGCCCGATCACGCCGGTGACGAGCGCGGAGGAAGCCACGCCGAGATTGCCCCAGACCCCGTTGATGCCCATCTCGCGGCCGAGCCGGTCGGCGTAGGACACGATCATGGCGGTGCCGACGGGATGATAGATCGAGGCAAAGATGCCGATCGCAAGCAGCGCTGCGCCGAGCTGCGCCGAGGTCTGCACGAAGCCGACCGCGACCATGGATGCCCCGATGCCGACGAAGAAGATCAGCATCATGTGGCGGCGGCTCCAGCGGTCGCCGAGCCAGCCGGTCAGCAGCGAGCCGGCGCCGAAGGCAACGAATCCCGGCGTCGCGTAAGGCAAGAGTTCCGAATAGGCCATGCCCAGCGCCGGGCCCATGATGATGACGGCGGCGGCGAAGATCAGCATCGAATAATGGTCGATGAAATGGCCTGCGTTGACGAAACTGATAACCCGACTGGGGCTGTTCATTCCCGAATCCTCTCCTGCTCCGAAATGAGTTATATGTCCTCCCCATGACGGGATGCCGCCAATGACTGTCTTTGAAACGCCAATTTTGGAGACGCCAATCCTGCGGGAGGTCCGCAGCAACCATCGCTCGCCCGCGGGCGTGCACCTGGTTGCGCGCGACTTTCCCAGGGGCATGCGGATCGAACCGCACCTGCACCGCGAGGCGCAGCTGATCTATGCGGCGAAGGGCACCATGCAGGTGACGACGCCCGAGGGGCGCTGGCTGGTGCCGCCGGACCGGGCGGTGTGGGTCCCGGCCGGCCTCGAGCACGCCATCGACCTGCTCGCCGACATCGAGATGCGCACGCTGTATTTCGACCTGTCCTGGCTGAAGCGCGAGCAGCGCTATGACGGCCTGACCAGGGAATTCGTGGTGCGGGTGTCGCCGCTGCTCAACCAGGCGATCCTTGCGCTGTTCGACGCGCGCAACACCGAGGAACGCACCGAGCTCCTGGTGCGCCTGGTGATGCTGGAATTGCACCAGGCCGAGGATTCCACCACCTTCGTGCCGCTGCCGCGCGAAGTGCGCTGCCGCCGCGCCGCGATGATCGTGCTCGACGACCCCACGGGGCTACACGACATCGATACGCTGGCGCGGGAGGTTGGAACCTCGGCGCGGACGCTCTCGCGGCTGTTCTCGACGGAAACGCAGCTCAGCTTCAAGAGCTGGTGCCAGCGCGCAAGGATCGCAGCAGCGATCCAGCGGCTGTCGACCGATGCGAGCGTGTCGGTGAAGCAGCTCGCGACCCAGCTCGGCTATGCCAGCGTGCCGGCGTTCTCGGCCGCGTTCCGGCAAGTGACGGGGCGGACGCCGACGGAGTTTGCGGGGAAGTAGGCTACCAACATACACAAGAGGTCGTCATGCCCGGGCTTGTCCCGGGCATCCACGTTCTTCGTGCCGCGTGGAGAGGCGTGGATGGCCGGGACAAGCCCGGCCATGACGATGTGGAAGTTGGAACGCCTCAAACTGCAGAAATCGTAGGGTGGGCAAAGCGACTTGTCCGCCATAGCTCGAAGAGCGACGGCGGAAGCGTGCCCACGTCTTTCCCTGTCATCGACAGAAGGTGGGCACGGCGCTTTGCGCCTTTGCCCACCCTACGGCGGCGCAGCCCTCGGTGACATTGTCCGCATTCAACGGCATGCCGGCATTCTCCAAACGCACGGCCCGACTAAAGTTGCCGCATTCCTCCGCTTGATTGTGATCGGCTTCCACCCAAATCCCGTGTAAGCTTCCGCAACGGACAAACCTGATACGAAAGCCCCTATGGCCAACGCCTTCTTCTCCGACCTGCTCGCCACCATCTCCGAGCGCGGCCGCACGCTGCTTCGTCGCGGCGAATCCGCCGACACCGGACGGGATGCCGACGGACTGCTCGAGCTGTGCGACGCGCTGCTGTCGGGCCGCGGCGAAGCATCGGGTATCGCCATCGCGCGCGAGGTGCTCGACATCTACCGGGAGCTCGATGCGGCGGGACGCCGCGCCTTCTTCGAAGGCTTGGTGCGCGATTTCGGCCCGGACCGGGAGCGCCTGTCCAGGGCGATCGAGACATGGCGCGCCGCGCCGAGCGACGAAGACGCGAGCTCACTGCATTTCGCCTCGGAGCCGCGGCGGCAGGAGCTGATCCGGAGGCTCAACCGCGCGCCCGGCGGCACCGGCGACCTCGTCGCCATGCGCGCCGACCTGCTCGACATGATGAACGGGCACACCGACCTCGCCGCGCTCGACCGCGACGTCTCGCATCTTCTTTCTTCGTGGTTCAACAGGGGGTTTCTCGTGCTGCGCAGGATCGACTGGTCGACCCCGGCCAACATCCTCGAAAAGATCATCCGTTACGAAGCCGTGCACGAGATCTCCGACTGGGACGATCTGCGCCGCCGCATCGATCCGGTCGACCGCCGCTGCTACGCCTTCTTCCACCCCGCGATGGTGGACGAGCCCCTGATCTTTGTCGAGGTGGCGCTGACCGAGACGATCCCGGGCGCGATCGCGCCGCTGCTTGCGGTCGACCGCCAGCATCTGCCGATCGAGCGCGCGCGCACCGCGGTGTTCTATTCGATCTCCAACACCCAGCGCGGCCTTGGCGGCATCTCCTTCGGCAGCTTCCTGATCAAGCAGGTGGTGGAGGAGCTGCGGCGCGAGACGCCGAAGCTCGACACCTTCGTGACGCTGTCGCCGGTGCCCGGCTTCATGGCCTGGATGAAGCAGGACAAGGATCTGCCGCTGTCGGACGAGGACCGCGAGGTGCTGAAGCGCCTGGACGATCCCAAATGGTTCGAGAACCCCGAGACGACGACGCTGCTCCGCGGCGTGATCGAGCCGCTCGCCGCGCATTACTTCCTCAAGGCGCGCACGCCGAAGGGCAAGCTGATCGATTCCGTCGCCCGCTTCCATCTCGGCAACGGCGCACGGCTCGAACGCATCAACTGGTTAGGCGACCTCTCACCGAAGGGGTTGCGCGAATCCGCCGGCGTGATGGTCAACTACCTCTACCGCCTCGACGACATCGAGAAGAACCACGAGGCCTACGCCAATGACGGCGAGGTGGTGGCGTCGAGCGCGGTGAAGAAGCTGCTGAAGGGCGAAGGGCGAAGGCTCTTGGATATGCGGTTGTCGTAGCGACAAACTCAACTGTCGTCCCGGACAAGCGCAGCGAAGCGAAGCGCAGATCCGGGATCCATAGCCACGGAAGAGCGTGGTTATGGGGACTCGGAGTGATCAGCTTCGCGAAACAACCTCTCCCTGGGGCTATGGGTCCCGGATCTGCGCGCGCTTGGGGCGCGCTTGTCCGGGACGACAGCGAGTGTGGAGCGGCCCGTCTCCCGCCCTACTCCGCCAGCGCCTTCATCTCCTTGTAGAGGTCCGACTTGCCTTCGAAGCCGATGCCCGGCAAATCCGGCATGGTGATGTGGCCGTTCTCGACGCGGACGCCGTCGGGGAAGCCGCCGTAAGGCTGGAACAGGTCGGGATAGCTCTCGTTGCCGCCGAGGCCTAAGCCCGCTGCGATGTTGAGCGACATCTGGTGGCCGCCGTGAGGGATGCAGCGGCTGGGCGACCAGCCGTGGGTCTTCAGCACTTCCAGCGTGCGCTGGTATTCGCACAGGCCGTAGGACAGCGCGCAGTCGAATTGCAGCCAGTCGCGATCCGGGCGCATGCCGCCGTAGCGGATCAGATTGCGGGCGTCCTGGTGGCTGAAGAGATTCTCGCCCGTCGCCATCGGGCCGGGATAGAATTCGGCCAGCGCGGCCTGCAGCGCGTAGTCGAGGGGATCGCCGACCTCCTCGTACCAGAACAGCGGATAGTCGCGCAGCATCTTGGCGTAGGCGATGCCGGTCTCCAGGTTGAAGCGGCCGTTGGCGTCGACGGCGAGCTGCGCGTCCTTGCCGATCTCTTCCAGCACGGCCTCGATGCGCTTGCGGTCCTCGCCGATATCGGCACCACCGATCTTCATCTTCACGACATTGTAGCCGCGATCGAGATAGCCGCGCATCTCGCCGCGCAGCATCGACAAGCCCTTGCCCGGATAGTAATAGCCGCCGGCGGCGTAGACGAAGACGCGCGGATTGGCTTTGACGCCGTGCCGTTCGGCGAGCAGGCGGAACAGCGGCTTGCCGGCGATCTTCGCCACCGCGTCCCACACCGCCATGTCGATGGTGCCGACCGCGACCGAGCGCTCGCCATGGCCGCCGGGCTTCTCGTTCGTCATCATCGCGGCCCAGACCCTGTCGGGGTCGAGATTGCCGCCGGCTTCATCGAGCAACGACTTCGGATCGGCCTCGAGGATGCGCGGGGCAAAGCGCTCGCGGATCAGGCCGCCCTGGCCGTACCGGCCGTTGGAATTGAAGCCGTAGCCGACGACGCGCTTGCCGTCGCGCACCACATCGGTGACGACGGCGACGAGGCTCGTCGTCATCCTGGTGAAGTCGATATAGGCGTTGCGGATCGGGGACGAGATCGGCTTGGTGATCTCGCGGACGTCGACGATGCGGACGGACATGGGGTGGCCTTCGGTGGTCGAGAGGAAGTTCGTCAGACTGTCTCCCCGTCATCCTGAGGTGCTCTCCGTGGGACGCATCGCGTCCCGCGGAGAGCCTCGAAGGATGAACGGCCGAGGTGCAGCCGGGCCGTCGCCCTTCGAGGCTCGCCGAAGAGGCGAGCACCTCAGGGTGACGGTGATGCATTTGGACGCGAGGCGCCTCCAGATCGTCATTGCAAAGACGGCATCGCCGTCACTTCTTGTCCCTGAAATACGGCTCGACCGGCCCGTGCACCTTGATGGTCAGCGGGTTGCCGTGGCGGTCCTTGGCGTTGCCGGCGGTGACGCGGACCCAGCCTTCGCTGATGCAGTACTCCTCGACATTGGTCTTCTCGATGCCCTTGAAGCGGATGCCGACGTCGCGCGACAGGATGTCCGCGTTGTAATAGGGGCTGTTCGGATCGACCGACAGGCGGTCCGGAAATTCGTCGCTCATGATTGTCTCGCTCACAACAGTGTTTCGATTTGAGTCCGCAATCCTTCCGGCCGGGCGGTCGGCGCGTAGCGTGCGACCACGCGGCCCTCACGGTCCACCAGGAATTTGGTGAAATTCCATTTGATGGAGGCCCCTAGCAGGCCCGATTGCTGGCGTTTCAGGTACTCATACAGAGGGTGCGCATTTGCGCCGTTGACGTCGATCTTCTCGAACAGCGGAAAGGTGACGTCGTAATTGCTCGAGCAGAACGCCTGGATCTCGCTCGCCTGCCCCGGCTCCTGCGCCCCGAACTGGTTGCAGGGAAAGCCGAGCACGGAGAAGCCGCGCGGCGAGAGATCGCGGTGCAGATCCTCGAGGCCGCGATATTGCGGCGTGAAGCCGCATTTGCTCGCGGTGTTGACGATCAGCAGCACCTGTCCCTCGAAACGCCTCATCGGCACCTCCTCGCCGGCAAGCGAGTTGGCCTTGAAGTCGTAAATGGCAGACATCGCTAGCCCACGGGGTCGATCGGCGACGGCGGCACGCCGCCGGCCTCGATCGCTTCGCCCGCGAGCAGGCAAAGGTCTTCGCGGTAGCGGCCGGACACGACATGCACGCCGACCGGCGCCTTGCCGACCAGGCCGGTGGAGACGACGAGGCCCGGCAATCCCATGAAGGGAATGGCGATCTGCGGCAGCTGCGCTTCCCAGACCCGCTTGAAGGATTCGTCGTCCTTGCGGTCGAGGTGATCCGGGAACGGCAGCTCGCCCGAGACCGGCGTCAGCAGCACGGCATATTTTTCGAAGAACAGCATCCACTCACGGGTCAGCGTGGCGCGTCGGGTCAGTGCCTTGGCGTAATGGGCCTGGTCCATCGGCGTCACCCTGGCGCGGTTGCCGCGCAGACACGCCAGCGCGCCGGGATCGCCCTCGCGCTCGGCCATCTCAAGCTGCGCCTCATAGCCGTCGCCGAGCCAGAGCTTGATCTGCCACTCCACCGCCTCGCGCATCGGCGGCGTGTCCTCGATCACATCGACGGTCCAACCGGCGCGCTCCAGCCGCTTGCCGGCATCGCTCACAGCCGCCTTCACCTCCGGTGTGGCGGCAAGGCCGCCGGGATTGAGGCAAAGCGCGGCGCGCTTGTCCCGAGCGGGGCCTTGCAGCGGCACCGGCACGAACCAGGGATCGCGGATGTCGCGGGCCGCCATCGCTTCGAGCGAAATCCTGAGGTCGTTGACGGTGCGCGCCAGCGGACCCGACACCGCCATGATCTGCGGCCCGATCGGGCGCTCCGGCAGCGCGGGATTGAAAGCGGGGATGCGGCCGAGGGTCGGACGCAGGCCGTGCACGCCGCAGGCATAGGCGGGATAGCGGATCGAGCCGGCAATGTCGGTGCCGTGGGCGATATGGCCGATGCCGGCCGCGACCGCCGAACCGGCGCCGCCGGAGGAGCCGCCCGGCGTCAACGATGCATCGCGCGGGTTCTTGGTGTCGCCGTGGATGAGATTGGTGGTGAACCAGCGATAGGAGAAGGCCGGGCAATTGGTGCGGCCGAGCAAGATGGCGCCGGCCTTGCGGAAATTGGCGACGACCGGATTGTCCTCGCGCGCGATCACGTCGCGCTGCAGCTTCAGGCCGTTGGTGGTGGCAAAGCCTTCCTGGTCGACATTGGCCTTGATGGTGACGGGCACGCCGGCGAGCACGCCGGGGTCCTCGCCCCGCGCAATTGCGGCATCGACGGCGTCGGCCTGCCTGAGCACGTCGTCCGGCCGGTGGTCGATCACCGCATTGAGCTGCGGATTGACGGCATCGAGCCGGGCAAGACCGGCCTTGGCCGCCTCCCTGGCGGAGACTTTCCTGGATTTGACGAGGGTGGCGAGGTCGGCGGCCGACAGGCGCCAGAAATCTTGCATGGCTTGCTCCGTGTATCCGGCGTCTTTTAGCGCCGGGAACGCGGCAAAGCCATGCGGATTTCGCAGGGGTGAACGGGGCTGGCGCGGGACGACGCCACATTCTCCGTCATTGCGAGGAGCCCTTGCGACGGAGCAATCCAGACCCCCTCCGTGGCGGCAGTCTGGATTGCTTCGCTACGCTCGCAATGACGGGAAGAGAGCGGGTTTCAATGCCTTGTCGCGGACGGATCGGGCAGGTCCAGCAGCGCCTCGGTGAAGGGAAACTCCAGCACGACCTCGCCTTCGTCGTCGGTCACCTCGATCACCGCCTCGAGCAGGGCCCGCTGGGCGCCTTCCGACTTCACCACCTCCAGGATCATCTGGCGGGCGACCTCCCAGGCGCCATCGGGGTTGCGCAGGTCCTCTCCGTCAGGATCTACGATCAGTTCGTCGCCGATACGGGTGTTGAAGAAATATCTGGGCATGCCTGATCCAATGGGGTCGCCAGCAGACGATTGGAAGCCGTTCTAAACTCACAACTCGTTTATCCCGACAGGGATCACGACCTATCGGCGGTTCTTGCCTATGTCCATTGCGGATTTTTAGGGCCGCAATGCGCTCTCTTTGCAGCGCAACAATTCCGCAGGCCTACTACCTAGGTCCGGGAAAATTTCACTAGCGAACTTCTCCGCCCGCATTAACTTAGCGGGTGGGCGGATACGTCCGAATTCGAGAAATGGAGAGCCAAAATGGCATGGAAAGCCCCGAAGATCGTCGAAGTGCCCTGTGGCATGGAAATCAACATGTATGTGAGCGCCACCCGCAAGTAAGCCGGTCGGCGATCTCGCGTTCTGCGGCGGTGGATCTTTCGGTCACGAGGCGTTTCCGAAGGAAAGAATCTGTGTCGGCATTTGCGTCGGCCTGAGATCCACCGCGCGTGTTCCTTCCAGGAGACGGATCATGCTTCGCGTCGTCGTCCTGGGCGCCGCCGCCGGCGGCGGAGTTCCCCAGTGGAATTGCGGCTGCGAGGGCTGCCGGGCGGCCCGCAAAGGCGGGCCCGAGCTGCACCGGACGCAGGCCTCGGTCGCCTTCAGCGGCGACGGCGAGAACTGGTTCCTGATCAACGCCTCCCCCGACCTGCGCCAGCAATTGAATGCCACGCCGCAACTGCACCCCAGGGCCGGGGCGCTGCGCCATAGCCCGATTGCGGGCGTGATCCTGACCAACAGCGAAGTGGATGCGGTGGCGGGCCTGCTCTCGATGCGCGAGAGCTCGCCGTTCACAATCTATGCGCATGACAAAGTGCTGGCGATCCTCGCCAGCAACAGCATCTTCAACGTGCTGAACGAGAAGCACGTGCGGCGCCAGCCGATTTCGATCCGCGAGCCGTTCGAGCCGCGCCTCACGCACGGCGCACGTTCCGGACTGGAAGTGCTGCCTTTCGCGGTCTCGGGCAAGTCGGCCTGGTATCTGGAAGGCAAGGCGCATCCCGGCGGGACCAACGGCGACGGCGATACGCTGGGCCTGAAGATCACCGACAAGGCGACCGGCAAATATTTCTACTTCATCGCGGCCTGTGCCGACGTGACCGACGCGCTCAAGGCCGAGATCGACGGCGCCTCGCTCGTGTTCTTCGACGGCACGGTCTGGCGGGACGACGAGATGATCAGGGCCGGCCTCGGCCACAAGACCGGCAAGAGCATGGGACATGTCGCGATGTCCGGCGACGACGGCGCCATCGCGCGACTGGCCGATCTCGATATCGACAGGAAGATATTTCTGCATATCAATAACTCGAACCCGGCGCTGCTGCCTGCCTCACCCGAGCGCAAGGCCGCTGAGGCGGCGGGCTGGCAGATACCGGCGGATGGAACGGAGATCGTGCTGTGAATGCGGCATCAATGACTGGAATGACTGCGCTCTCGATCGGCAGGGATATCAGGCTCAACTCGGCCGAGGAGCTCGAGGCGACGCTGCGCCATATCGGGGCGACGCGCTATCACAGCCTGCATCCGTTCCATAAGCTGCTGCACGGCGGCAAGCTGAACAAGGGCCAGGTGCAGGCCTGGGCGCTCAACCGCTACTATTACCAGAGCACGATACCGATCAAGGACGCGGTGGTGATCTCGCGCTTCCGCGACCGCGCCACGCGCCTGGAATGGCGTCACCGCATCGAGGACCATGACGGCGATGTCGGCGCCGAAGGCGGCATCGAGCGCTGGATCAAGCTGACCGAAGGTCTCGGCCTCGACACCGCCTACGTGGAATCCACCGAAGGCATCTTGCCGGCGACGCGCTTCGCGGTGGAGGCTTACGTGCACTATTGCCGCGAGAAGAGCCCGCTGGAGGCGATCGCCTCCTCGCTCACCGAGCTGTTCGCGCCGAGCATCCACGAAGAGCGCATCGCGGGCATGCTGCAGCACTACGATTTCGTCAATCCTGACACCATGAGCTACTTCAAGCGCCGCCTGACGCAAGCGCCGCGCGATGCCAATTTCGCGCTCGACTATGTCAAGACGCATGCGAGGACGCCGGAGGAGCGCGCCTCCGTCTGCAATGCGCTGATCTTCAAGACCAACGTGCTCTGGGTGCAGCTGGACGCGCTCCAGCACGCCTATGTCGAGGGCCACATTCCGCCGGGCGCATTCGTGCCCAAAGCGAGCTGAAGGACTAGCGATGGCCGGGCCGCGTCACATCAGCGTCAGCGAGGCAAGCCGCCCCGTGCTGCCGCGGCATGCCAAGCTGAAATATGACGAGACCCGCAAGGTCTGGGTGATCCTGGCGCCGGAACGCGTGCTGGCCCCGGACGAGATCGCGGTCGAGGTCCTGCAGCTCTGCGACGGCAAGCGCAGCGTCGGCGACGTCTCCGATCAGCTGGCGGCGAAATACGCAGCTCCCCGCGAGGCGATCCTGGCCGACGTCATCGTTATGCTGCAGGATCTCGCCGACAAGGGCTTTCTCACCGAGATCAGGGAGAAGACGTCATGAGCGACGTGACCATCCCACCCAGCGACAGCCTGGCGGTGCTGGAGAAGCAGCGCTCGACCGCGGAGACGTTCGGCATTCCGCTTGCGGTGCTGCTTGAGATCACGCATCGCTGCCCGCTGCAATGTCCCTATTGCTCCAACCCGGTCGAGCTCGACCGCTCGGGCAAGGAGCTGACCACCGAGGAATGGAAGAAGGTCTTGAGCGAGCTCGCCGAGATCGGCGTGCTCCAGGTGCATTTCTCGGGCGGCGAGCCGACCGCGCGGAAAGATCTCGTCGAGCTGGTGAAGCAAGCGAGCGAGGTCGGGCTCTACAGCAATCTGATCACCTCGGCCGTGCTGCTGACGCGCGAGCGTTTGAGTGAGCTTGCCGATGCCGGGCTCTGCCATGTGCAGATCTCTTTCCAGGGCATCGAAGAGGGCCTCGCCGACCGCGTCGCCGGCTACAAGGGCGGGCATCGCAAGAAGCTCGAAGTGGCGAAATGGACGCGCGAGCTCGATTTGCCGCTCACCGTGAACGCGGTGATGCATCGGCAGAACCTGCACCAGCTCCCTGACATCATCCAGATGTCGCTCGATCTCGACGCCGACCGGCTCGAGGTCGCCAATGTGCAATATTACGGCTGGGCGCTGAAGAACCGCGCCGCCTTGATGCCGACAGTGGCGCAGCTGGACGAGTGCACTGAAATCGTCGAGGCGGCGCGCGAGCGGCTGAAGGGTCGGCTGACGATTGACTATGTCGTTCCCGATTACTACGCGCTGCGGCCGAAGAAATGCATGGGCGGCTGGGGCCGGCAGTTCTTCAACATCTCGCCGGCCGGCAAGGTGCTGCCCTGCCACGCCGCCGAGAGCATCACCGGGCTCGAGTTCGAGTCGGTGCGCTCCAACCATTCGATCGCCTGGATCTGGCAGAATTCCGAGGCCTTCAACCGCTATCGCGGCACCGGCTGGATGAAGGAGCCGTGCAAGTCTTGCGAGTTCCGCGAGATCGATTTCGGCGGCTGCCGCTGCCAGGCCTTTGCGCTGACCGGGGACGCCGCCAACACCGATCCGGCCTGCGCGCTGTCGCCGCTGCACGAGACCATCTTCAAGCAGGCCGAGCGCGAGGCCGAGGGCGAGACCAGCCGCTTCCTCTATCGCAATTTCGCGGGCGGCACCCTGGAATCCGAGAATGGGACCTGACGCCGACGCAGGCTCGGCGGCGAGACGCGCCGATCCGTTTGCGCCGCTGACTTCCGAAATGCTCGATGTCGGCGACGGCCATGAGCTCTACGTCGAGAGCGTCGGCCGCAGCGACGGCATTCCCGCGATCTACCTGCATGGCGGACCCGGCAGCGGCTGCCAGCCGGACCATCGCCGGCTGTTCGATCCTGATCGTTTCTGCGCCGTGCTGTTCGATCAGCGCGGCTGCGGCCGTAGCCGCCCCAAAGGATCGCGCGCCCACAACACCACCGCCCATCTGATCGCGGACATCGAGACAATCCGCGAGAAGTTCGGCATCTCACGCTGGATCGTGGTCGGCGGCTCCTGGGGCGCGACGCTGGCGCTGGCGTATGCGCAGGCGCATCCGGAGCGCGTCTCGGGCATTGCCCTGCGCGCAACCTTTCTGGGCACGCGGGCGGAGGTCGAGACGGCCTTCATCTTGCGCCTGTCCCAGTTCTATCCCGCGCTCTACGAGGATTTTCTGAGCGTGCTGCCGCCTGAAGAGCGCGACCGGCCGGTGGACGCCTATTGGCGCCGGATCCTCGATGCCGATCCAGCCGTGCACGGACCTGCGGCGCGGGCCTGGCACGACACCGAGCGCGCCTTGTCCGAGCACAAGGCGGCCAAGACGCGGCTCGACCTCGCCTCGCTGAACGTCTGGCGCACGCTGCCGGCGACGCCGTTCATGGAGGCGCATTATTTCGTCAACGATTCCTTCATGAGCGAAGGCCAGCTGTTGCGGAACGCGGGCCGGCTCGAAGGCATTCCCGGCATTATCGTGCAGGGCCGCTACGACCTGCTCTGTCCGCCGCAGACCTCGCAGGCGCTGGCAAAAGTCTGGCCGGGTTCCGAGCTTCGCATCGTGGAAGAAGCCGGACATTCGCTCTATGATGCCGGCGTGAGGGATGCGGTGATGAAGTCGATCGCGGACCTCGCATCGAAGATCGGGCATTAGGGTCTATCTTCTCATCCTGAGCAGCGCTCGGAGAGCGCGTCTCAAAGGATGAAAGGCCGAGATGCACCAGCGCGGGCCTGCATGGTTCGAGACGGCGCTTACACGCCTCCTCGCCATGAGGGTCTGGGTTCGCATGGGAAGGACAACAAGAAAATGCCGCTCGCCGGGAAGAGCATGTTGCTGACGTCGATGAATGTCGACGTCTCGGATGAAGCCGATTTCAACCGCTGGTACGATCGCGAGCATCTGGAAGAGCGGGTCGCGATCGACGGATTTCTCGAAGCGCGGCGCTATGTCGCGCATGCCGCCAATCCCAAATATCTCAGCCTGTACTCGACCGCGACGCTCGAGGTGCTCGACAGCCCCGCCTACAAGGCGCGGCTGGCAAACCCGACCGAATGGTCGCGGCAAACCATGGCGCGCTTCAAGGACATGCTCCGCGTCGTCGCGCGGATCACCGTCAGCAACGGCAGCGGACGCGGAGCCGCTCTCGGCCTGGTGCGGCTGCGGCCGACGCCGGACAATGCCGCGGCATGGCGTGATGCGCTGCAAGAAAAGCTGACGCCCGAGCGACGCGACGGCATCGTCTCGATGCACCTCTTGGAGAGCGAGCCCGAATTGTCCGGCGCGACGGCGGGAATTCCGGCGGTGCGCAACGAAGGCGCGCGCGATTGGTTCGTGCTGATCGACGGCACACATGTCGGCGCGGTCTCCACCGTGATCGCCGAGCGCTTCACCGGCCCGGCGGCGGCGCCCCTCCCGCTCCCGGTCTCGGTCGGCACCTATTGCCTGATGTGGGATCTCGCGAAGAGCGATCTCGCGTGCGGCTGACGCGCTCGCACGCATCGCAACATGCTGCACCGCACGCGCGCCGTTAATGCTGTGAACGCGTAGCTCCCATGAAAGCGGGCGCGCGCGAAACTTTGCCGTTGTACTTGGGAACGGTTCTAATAAGCTAACCCAATGACGTCATTCAGAAACCAGATCGACGCGCGTTAAGCGTTCGCCAAGCTCAGAAGAGGCCGCCGGGTCTTTGAGCCTGCGCGGACAGGGTAGGAATGAAACCGACCGATATTGCGGCCCCCGACTACTTTCACAAAGTGGTCGATTGCCAATGGGCCTGTCCTGCGCACACCCCGGTTCCCGAATACATCCGACTGATCGCCCAGGGCCGCTACAGCGATGCCTACATGATCAATTGGAAGTCGAACGTGTTTCCCGGAATCCTGGGACGCACCTGCGATCGTCCGTGCGAGCCGGCATGCCGGCGCGGACGCGTCGAGGAAAATCCGGTCGCGATCTGCCGCCTGAAGCGCGTCGCCGCCGATTTCAAGGACGACATCAAGCACCGCCTGCCGCGCCCCGCGCCGAACAACGGCAAGCGCATTGCGCTGGTCGGCGGCGGGCCCGCTTCGCTGACGGTGGCGCGCGATCTGGCGCCGCTCGGCTATCACTGCACCGTGTTCGATGCCGATCCCGAAGCCGGCGGCATGATGCGCACGCAGATCCCGAAATTCCGCCTGCCCAATTCCGTCATCGACGAGGAGACCGGCTACATCCTGGGTCTCGGCGTCGAATTCAAAGGCGGTCACCGCATCGAGAGCATGAAGGCGCTGCTTGCGGAGAAATACGACGCGATCTTCGTCGGCTCCGGCGCACCGCGCGGCCGCGAGCTCGACATTCCCGGCCGGAAAGAGGCAGCGGCCAACATCCACATCGGCATCGAATGGCTGGCCTCGGTCTCGTTCGGCCATATCGACAAGATCGGCAAGCGCGTCATCGTGCTCGGCGGCGGCAACACCGCGATGGATTGCTGCCGTACCGCGCGCCGGCTCGGCGGCGAGGACGTCAAGGTCGTCGTCCGCTCCGGGTTCGAGGAGATGAAGGCCTCGCCCTGGGAGAAGGAGGATGCGCTCCACGAGGACATTCCGATCCTCAATTTCCTGGTCCCCGTCGCCTTCGTCCATGACAACGGCAAGCTCACCGGCATCACCTTCCAGAAGGTGAAGGCCGAGTACGATGCCAAGGGACGCCGCAACCTCGTGCCCTCGGGTGAGCCGGACCAGACCATCGCATGCGACGACGTGCTGGTCGCGGTCGGCCAGGAGAACGCCTTCCCCTGGATCGAGCAGGATTGCGGCATCGAGTTCGACAAATGGCACATGCCCAAGGTCGATCCGAAGACGTTCGTCTCGACCAATCCAAAGGTGTTCTTCGGCGGCGACGCCGCGTTCGGCCCGAAGAACATCATCTGGGCGGTCGCGCACGGCCACGACGCCGCGCTGTCGATCCACAGGATGCTCTCGGGCGAGGACATTACCGAGCGTCCGCTGCCCGACGTGCAGGTCTCGTCGCAGAAAATGGGCATCCACGAATGGAGCTATGACAACGACATCTCTGTCGACAAGCGCTACAAGGTGCCGCATCGCGACAAGGTGATCGCGCTGAAGGACATCCGCGCCGAGGTCGAGCTCGGCTACGACGTCAAGCTCGCGCTCGGCGAAGCGCACCGCTGCCTGAACTGCGACGTGCAGACCGTGTTCTCGACGTCCCTCTGCATCGAGTGCGATGCGTGCGTCGACATCTGCCCGATGGATTGCATCACCTTCACCGCCAATGGTGAGGAAAGCGACCTGCGCCAGCGCTTGAAGGCACCCTCGCTGCATCCCGACCAGGACCTCTACGTCTCCTCCGATCTCAAGACCGGGCGGGTGATGGTGAAGGACGAGGACGTCTGCCTGCATTGCGGGCTGTGCGCCGAGCGCTGTCCCACCGGCGCCTGGGACATGCAGAAATACTACATCGAGATGACCCACGCAGGTTCGACATGTCCGACAAAAAGCCGATCAGCAGCGTAAACGACTTCGTCGTCCGCTTCGCCAACGTCAACGGCTCGGGCTCGGCCAGCGCCAACGAGATGTTCGCGCGCGCGATCCTGCGCCACGGCGTTCCGGTCTCCCCGCGCAACATCTTTCCCTCCAACATCCAGGGCCTGCCGACCTGGTACGAGGTGCGGGTGACCGAAGCCGGCCATCTCGGCGCCCGCGGCGGCGTCGACATGATGGTGGCGATGAACCCGCAGACCTGGGACAAGGACGTCGCCGGGATCGAGCCCGGCGGCTACCTGTTCTACGATTCGACCAAGCCGATGCCGTCGACCAAGTTCCGCGACGACATCACCGTGATCGGCGTCCCCTTAACCGCCATCACCAACTCGACCTACACCGATCCGCGCCAGCGCCAGCTGTTCAAGAACATCATCTACCTGGGCGCGCTCTCGGCCCTGCTCGACATGGACCCGAAGCTGGTCGAGCAGCTGATCGGCGAGCAGTACAAGGGCAAGGAGAAGCTCTTGTCCTCCAACGTCCACGCGCTGCATCTCGGCCGCGACTGGGCGCTGCAAAACCTGAAATGCCCGATCGGGCTTCGCGTGAAGAAATCCGACAAGGTCGGCGACCGCATCTTCATCGAAGGCAACAGCGCCGCCGCGCTCGGCGCCGTCTATGGCGGCGCCACAGTGTGCGCCTGGTATCCGATCACGCCGTCCTCGTCGGTGGCGGAGGCCTTCACCGCGCATTGCAAGAAGTACCGGCACGATCCTGAGACCGGCAAGGCGAAATACGCGATCGTGCAGGGCGAGGACGAGCTGGCCTCGATCGGCATCGTGATCGGCGCGTCCTGGAACGGCGCCCGGGCCTTCACCGCGACCTCAGGTCCCGGCATCTCGCTGATGACCGAGTTCATCGGCCTTTCGTATTTTGCCGAGATCCCGGCCGTGATCATGAACATCCAGCGTGCCGGCCCCTCGACGGGCATGCCGACCCGCACCCAGCAATGCGACATCATCGCCTGCGCCTATGCCTCGCATGGCGACACCAAGCATGTGCTGCTGTTCCCGGAAGACCCGGCCGAGGCGTTCGAGTTCGCGGCCGCCGCCTTCGATCTCGCCGAGCGGCTGCAGACCACGATCTTCCTGATGCTCGACCTCGACATCGGCATGAACCACCGGCTCTGCCGTCCGCTGAAATGGGACGATGCCAGGCAGTATGACCGCGGCAAAGTGATGACCGCGGAGATGCTGGAAGAAGGCCGCGACTTCGGCCGCTACCTCGACGTCGACGGCGACGGCATTCCCTATCGCACCTATCCCGGCACGCATCCGACCAAGGGCTCCTATTTCACCCGCGGCACCTCGCGCGACCGCTATGCGCGCTATTCCGAGGAGGGCTCGGTCTACGCCGACAACATGCAGCGCCTGATGCGCAAGTTCGAGACCGCGCAGGATCTGGTGCCGCGGCCGCTGCAGGCCAATGCGGAACGGCCGACCAAATTTGGCGTGATCTATTTCGGCTCGACTTCGCCTGCCATGGACGAGGCAATCGGCCTGTTGGAAGCGCGCGGCCATCAGCTCGACCGGCTGCGAATTCGCGCCTTCCCGTTCCATTCGAGCGTGGCGAGTTTCCTCGCCGAGCACGACTTCGTCTACGTGGTCGAGCAGAACCGCGACAGCCAGCTGCGTCAGCTCATCGTCAACGAGAACGGCATCGATCCCGTTCGCCTCGTGCCGATCGTGCACTACGACGGCACCCCGATCACCGCCCGCTTCATCGCCAAAGCCATCGGCGACCATCAGGATCACCTCAAGGTGACCCCGCTCCGCAAGGCCGTGTCATGACCGGCGCCTTGCGATCTCTTCCGTCATGCCCGCGCTTGTCGCGGGCATCCACGCCTTTCTTCCGTGCCGCCAAGACGTGGATGGCCGGGACAAGCCCGGCCATGACGCTGCGGAAGCTCCAGGTGCTCTCATGACCTACATCGCAAAACCGAAATTCCATCATCCCGGGCTGAAGCCGAACGAGCTCGGCTACACCCGCCGCGACTACGAGGGCAAGATCTCGACGCTGTGCGCCGGCTGCGGCCACGATTCGATCACGGCTTCGATCATCGAGGCGTGCTACGAGCTGTCGATCGAGCCGCACCGGGTGGCAAAGATCTCCGGCATCGGCTGCTCCTCGAAGACGCCGGACTATTTCCTCGGCAATTCGCACGGCTTCAACTCCGTGCATGGCCGCATGCCATCAGTGCTGACCGGCGCCAACCTCGCCAACCGCGACCTGATCTATCTCGGCGTTTCCGGCGACGGCGATTCCGCCTCGATCGGCTTCGGCCAGTTCGCGCATTCGATCCGGCGCGGCGTCAACATGACCTATATCGTCGAGAACAACGGCGTCTACGGCCTGACCAAGGGCCAGTTCTCCGCGACCGCCGATCGCGGCTCGAAGAGCAAGAAGGGCGTCACCAACACCGACAACGCCATCGACCTCGTCGCCATCGCGCTGCAGTTAGGGGCAACTTTCGTCGCCCGCTCGTTCTCCGGCGACAAGACCCAGCTGGTGCCGCTGATCGCGGCCGCGATCCGCCACAAGGGCGCGTCCTTCATCGACGTCATCAGCCCCTGCATCGCCTTCAACAACCACGCCGGCTCGACCAAGAGTTTCGATTATGTCCGCGAGCACAACGACGCGGTGAACCGTCTCGACGTGCTGGTCGGCCGCGATCCGATCGCGGTCGATTACGCCCCCGGCACGGTGCAGGTGGTCGAGCAGCACGACGGCAGCAAGGTCGCGCTGCGCAAGATCGACGCGGATTACGATCCGCACGACCGGCTGGGAGCCCAGACCTTCCTGGCAAGGCACGCCGCCAGGGGACAGATCGTCACCGGGCTACTGTACGTCGACCCCGAGGCGGAAGACCTGCACGAGCACCTCAACACGGTCGAGACGCCGCTCAACACGCTGGAAGCGGATACGCTGTGCCCGGGCTCGGCCGTGCTGGACAAGATCAACGCCAGCCTGCGGTGATCATTTGCTCCGCGCTGAAGCCGACGACCTGACGCGGATCGTAATCTTCTCCGACACGATCGGCGGTTCAAACGGATAGTGCTTGGCATCGCCGAGCACCAGCTGGAGCGTGTGCGTGCCCGGCGCAAGCTCAAGCATGGTTTCGGTCTGCCCTGCGCCGAAATGCAGGTGCGACTTGTCTTGCGGGATCGGCTCCTTGGGATCGATGGGGTCGTTGACGTCGACCAGCAGATGATGATGGCCGGCGTTCTGGTAGTCGTCGCCAGCATGCGTCACGCCCATGTTACGCAGGCCGAACCGGACCCAGAACCCACCGCGAACCTTCTGCCCGTCATGCGGCGTGATGAAATAGAGCTTGGCGTCCTTGGGCGCAGCCTTGCCCTGCGAACAGGCCGAGCCCGGTAGCAATGCGATCGCGACTACCAGCGCGACACCGGCAATGATCTTCATCAAACTTACTCCAGCACTTACGGACTGAGTGCGACACGGAATCCATGTGTGGGGTAACGGACATTGGTGTCGTAACCATCGCGGTTTGACGGCCGCACATATCTCGAATCGTTCTTCCAGGAACCCGAGCGCAGGACGTGAGAGCTGCAGTCGCCGCTGCTCCATGCCGAGCCGTCACCCGGCGCGCCCTGATAGGTCTTATGCCAGCAGTCCTCGACCCACTGATCGATGCCGCCGCCCATGTCATAAAGCCCGAATGGATTGGGCCTGAAGCTGCCGACCTTGGCCGGCTGCTCGGCCGCAAGATCACCGCAATCCTTGCACCCGGCCATGCCCGGCTGGAGCTTGTCGCCCCACCAGTATTTGGTCTGCGTTCCTCCGCGCGCCGCATATTCCCATTCGGCTTCGCTCGGAAGGCGGTAAGGCTTCTTCGTCGTCTGCGCGAGCCAGGCGGCATATTGTTGCGCATCGGCCCAGCTCACATTGCTGACGGGAGCATCGTCCTTGCCGGTGGCCGTGAATCCGCACGCCCTGGCGGCGGCGCATTCGTTCCACTCCTGCACCGTCACCGGATATTTTCCGATCGAGAACGGCTTGATCGCGACCTGGTGGACAGGCCGTTCGGTCGGGTCGTCATTGCTTCCCATCGCGAAGCTTCCGCCGCGAATGGCGACCATCTCGGGTTCGCGAGGCGGCGTCGCCGATGGGCTGGGCGCCGGCGACGGCGACGGCGAGGGAGGGGCAGAAGCCAATGATGGGGAGGGTTGTGGCGCCTGCGTCGCGGCCTCTTGCGGCGACGCGGCCGGGGCAGCGGTGGGCGTGGCGGCCTGCTCGTTGATCCTGCCGGGCTGCGCCAGCAAATACCAGAGCACGCCGCTCGCGATAATCAGCAGCGTGATGGCCAAAAGGAAGATAAGGGTATTTTCGCGCCGGCCTCGCGTGCTGCCGACCGCATCTGCATCCGGCAGCACGCGATACACACGCACCGGGTCGGTGATGTTCTTGACTTTGCGGTCTCCGAGCGACTCATAGCCGCACACCACCTTGTGCTTGATCTGCTCGTAGATCGCGCCTGAGATAAAGACCTGACCAGGCTGCGCAATGCCTTCGATACGGCTGGCGATATTGACGCCGTCGCCGTAGATATCGTCCGGCTCTACGATCACGTCGCCGAGATTGACGCCAATCCGGTATTCGAGCCGCGAATGCTTTGGAAGCGAGGCATTGCGGCCGATGAGGTTCTGCTGGATCACGATGCTGCAGCGAACGGCCTCAACAGGACTATCGAAAATAGCGATGAAGCCATCGCCCGTCGTCTTCACCAGACTTCCATGGTGCTCGATGATGCTGGGCTGGATGATATCGCGCTCGATCCGCTTGACGCGGACATGCGTTCCCTCCTCGTCCGCTTGCATGATGCGGCTGTAGGAAGCGATGTCACCGACAATGATCGCGGCGAGACGGCGAGGCATGGGGCCGTGTGACGGCGGCTCATCCTGATTGCCGGATTTGAAGTTGCGAATTTCGCCCATGCGGGGGACTCCACAAGCTTACAAGGCAGTCCCAGCTTACGACTGCCAAAGGCGGTCGTCTGTGAACGCTACCACATTGACGAACCGAGACAATGTCGCCGCCATCGCCGACATCGAGTTCCGGAGGAATCAAGGAGTGCACCAGTTGAACCTTCTTAATCCCATCAATGACTAAGGCCCGGCGTGAGACGACGGCCCCCAAGTCGTACCGGGATAGTCGCAGGGGTGACCGTGCCGAAGGCTTGAACGCCATGCGCTGGCGCCGCGACTAATGGCAGGCCTGCGCCGCCCTGCCGGGGCGGGCCTTTGCCGCCAAGCGCCCGGTGCGATCATGAAGCTTGCTCTTATTGTTCCGCTTGCCCTTGCCGCATTCATCGGCGCGGCCCAGGCCGAGGAGGGCGACGACATCCGCGAGGCCAGCAAGGCTGAAGCCGAGGCCTTCAATGCGCGCATGTATGCGGGCACCCCCGGCGACAAGGCCTATGCCTGCTTCGTCCGCCGCTAGGATGCCGACCATCTTGCGCGGCATCCGAAGCAGAAGGTCGCCTCGATGAAGCTGCTGATCTCGGCGGAACTGGACAAGGAGGACAAGGAGTTGCACAACTCCTTCCGGCTCGGCTTCAGGTATCGGCATCGCTCCGGCGACTTCGACTCGAGCGGTTCGTGCAACCACGCTGTGTTCACCAAGAGCGGCAACGAAGTCCGCCTGGGGTGCGGCGTCGACTGCGAGGGCGGCGGCATCGGCGTTGCACTCTCGAAGGACGACAGGTCGGCGATCGTGCGGCTCGAACGCGTCAGGGTCTGGCAGAACAACAAGCCGGACGACGATGCCGAGCGATCGCTCGTCGGCGGCGCCGACGACAGGATTTTCCGGCTCGATCGCACCGATACCAGCGAATGCGCTTCGCTGGTGACCGACCGCAAGGAACTCGCGGCACTGCGCCACAAGTGATATGCGTCCTGCGTATAGAGGCTAGTCGGGGGAGATCGCCATGAACCGCCGGAACATGTTGTGGAGCGCCATCTCGGCTCTGGGTGCGGCGCTCGGTGCCTCCAGCGCGAAAGCTGCGAGCGAGGCGACGCCGTCGAGCAAGCTCAAGGTGGCTTATCACCTCAGCGACGCCGAGAAGGTCAATTTCGTGCTCGGCAGCATCCAGAACCACATCGACGGGGTCGGCGGCCCCGAACATGTCACGATCGCGCTGGTGATCCACGGACCGGCGCTGAAGGCATTCCACGCGGCGCAAGCCAACCTCGATCTCAGCAAGCGGATCGGCGAATTCTCCAAGGACGGCGTCGAGCTCGCCGCTTGCGGCAACACGATGAAGGCACAGAACGTCACGCTGAAGGAGCTGCTGCCGGGTTTCGTCAGTGCGGAAAAGGGCGGCGTGGTCAGGCTGGCCGAGCTGCAGTCGCAGGGGTACTTGTATCTGCGGCCGTAGCGGTAGCTGCTGGAGGCACACCTTCTCCGCCGTCATTGCGAGCGCAGCGAAGCCATCTCCGCGAAGGCAGTCTGGATTGTTTCGCTGCGCTCGCAATGACGGCGGAGGGTGCGCGCGCCGCTTCCCACGTCCTTTGATGCCCGCTTGACTTACCTATAACTCTGCGGTTATGAATAAACCCATAACTTCCCGGTTATGGATCTCCATGTCCCCCGCCCCCGATATGCTGTTCAGGACGCTCGCCGACCCCACGAGGCGGGCGATCTTCGAGCGGCTGTGCCGCGAGGGCGAGCAGACAGTCGGGGCGCTGACGGTGCGATCCGGCGTTTCGCAGCCGGCGGTCTCGAAGCATCTCGGCGCGCTGAAGCAGGCTGGTCTCGTGCGCGACCGCCATGAGGGACGCCAGACCCATTACAGCGCGCAGCCCGGCGCGCTCAATCCGCTGATCGACTGGACCAGCCAGATGTCGTCGTTCTGGCAGCGGCGGCTCGACGCGCTCGACGATCTCCTGAAGAGGATGGACCAATGACTGAACCGGCGACGGAAACACGCTCCGTGATCGTCGAGCGCGAATTTGCCTTTCCCGCCGAGCGGCTCTGGCGCGCGCTGACGCAGCCGCACCTGATCGAGGAATGGCTGATGAAGAACGACTTCAAGCCGATCGTCGGCCATCGCTTCAATCTGCGCGGCGAATGGGGCGGCGTGCTGGACTGCGAGGTGCTCACCATCGAGCCGCAGAAGACGCTCGCCTATACCTGGAATTTCTCGCATGAGGACGCCGCCTTCGACCTCAGAAGCGTCGTGACCTTCACGCTGACGCCGACCAGCGCGGGCACGCATCTGCGCGTCGAGCAGGCGGGATTCAGCCCGACGCAGAAGCAGGCCTTCGGCGGCGCGCATGCCGGCTGGAAGCAGTTCTTGGCAAAACTGGACGAGGTGCTGGCGCGAGGAGACTAGTTCGTCCGCCGCGTCTATTTCCAGACATTCGCAAGAGAGGACCCAATGAGCACGCAGATGTGGATTCGGCAAATTCATCGTTGGCTGTCGATGGCGTTCACGCTTGCCGTCATCGCCAACATCGTCGCCATGATCATGCAGCTCCAGGCCGTGTGGATCGGCGTCCTGGCGCTCGTGCCGCTGATTCCGCTGCTCGCGACGGGGCTGTATCTGTTCGCGCTGCCCTATCTCAACCGCAGCAACGCCTGAGGCAAGAGGATGAAGAAGCCCGTGACCGCAAAGAAGGTTGGCGCGACGGAAGCGAATGAAGCCTCGCCCTCCAAGCTGATCGACAGCAGGATCAAGGAGCTCGGCGACTGGCGCGGGGACATGCTGAAGCGGATCCGCGCACTGATGAGGGAAGCCGACCCCGACGTCGTGGAAGCGTGGAAATGGCGCGGCGTTCCCGTGTGGGAGCACGACGGCATCATCTGCACCGGCGAGACCTACAAGGAAGTGGTGAAGCTGACCTTTGCCAAGGGCGCGGCACTCGATGACCCCTCAGGCCTGTTCAATTCCAGCCTCGACGGCAACGTGCGGCGCGCGATCGACATTCGCGAAGGCGAGAAGATCAACGAGAAGGCGTTGAAGGCGCTGATCCGCGCGGCGGTGGAGCTGAATGCGAGCAAGGCGAAGAAGGCGGCGAAGCGACCGGGATAGAAGTGCCGGCGTCTCGCCACACCGACGCCTCTCTCCGTTCCCTCCCCCCTTGTGGGGGAGGGTCAGGGAGGGGGGGCCACACGGGGATTCTGTCTGTCGGCACCGCCTCCCGGCGCATCGTCAGCAACCGGCACCTTTTGCTGGGCTACCCCTCTCCCTAGCCCTCCCCCACAAGGGGGGAGGGAACGCACCGTCGTCGGAGCGCTAGTCGAGT
This sequence comes from Bradyrhizobium frederickii, assembly GCF_004570865.1. Taxonomy (GTDB): domain Bacteria; phylum Pseudomonadota; class Alphaproteobacteria; order Rhizobiales; family Xanthobacteraceae; genus Bradyrhizobium; species Bradyrhizobium frederickii. Next base: position 204,793 of record NZ_SPQS01000003.1, on the reverse strand, counting down.
TTCACCTCAGAGGAAAATTCCCTCACGCCACCGCGGCGGCGATCGGGCGCGGGCTCACGACGTATTCGCGCAGGACCTTGTCGTTGGCATCGACCTCGATCAGCGCGACGTCGTAAGTCCAGAGATCGGCGAGGTGCTGCAGCACCCGTTTGGCGTCGGTCTCGTTGAGCTGCGAGCCCTTGATGACGTGGTGATGCAGGATCAGGCGGCGGTCGCCTGAGAGATCGACGTCGACCACCTCGATATTGGCGTCGATGTAGCCGACATCATGCTGCCGTGCCAGCTCGCGGCGGACGCGGCGGAAGCCGCGCTCGTCGTGGATGGCGTCGACCCTGATGCCGGCGCGCTCCTCGGGATCGTCGTGCAGGTGGAACATGCGGAAGTGCCGCATCAATTTCGGGCTCAGGAACTGCGCGATGAAGCTCTCATCGCGGTAGTTGGCCCAGACGTCGCGCAGCACGCCCATCACGTCGTTCTTGCCGGCGATGTCGGGGAACCATTCGCGGTCCTCGTCCTCCGGCCTGGTGACGATACGCTCGATGTCCTGCATCACGGCAAAGCCGAGCGCGTAAGGGTTGAAGCCGGAGAAGCGCGGATCGTCGAACTCGGGCTGGAACACCACATTGGTGTGCGAGCCCAGGAATTCGAGGAAATTGCCGTCGGTGATGCGACCCTGCTGGTGCAGCTGGGTCATGATGCGATAATGGACGTAGGTCGCCGTCCCCTCGTTCATCACCTTGGTCTGGCTCTGCGGATAGAAATATTGCGCGATGTGGCGGACGATGCGGAGCAGCTCGCGCTGCCACGGCGCTAGGCGCGGCGCGCTCTTCTCCAGGAAGTAGAGCAAATTCTCCTGCGGCAGGCCGAGCAGCTTGCGGCGGCGCTCGATGCTGAGCGCAGAGCGGGTCTTGCTCTTGCCGGCCGGCACGGTGCGCCAGAGATCGTTGAAGACCTCTTCCTCGTGCTGACGGCGTCGCCCGGCACGTTTCTCCTCGGCGCGCAGGTCGAGCTTCTTCTTGCCGGGATAGCGGTCGATGCCGTGCGACATCAGCGCGTGCGCAGCATCCAGGGTGCGCTCGACCTCGGTGCGGCCGTAACGCTCCTCGCATTGCATGACGTAGTTCTTGGCGAAGTCGAGATAGTCCAGGATGCCGTCGGCGTCGGTCCACTGCTTGAACAGATAATTGTTCTTGAAGAAGTGGTTGTGGCCGAAGGCGGCATGCGCGATCACCAGGGTCTGCATCGTCGCCGTGTTCTCCTCCATCAGATAGGAGATGCAGGGCGAGGAGTTGATCACGATCTCGTAGGCAAGCCCCATCAGGCCCTTGCGATAGGACGCCTCGTGGAAGGCGAAATGCTTGCCGAACGACCAGTGCTTGTAGAACAAGGGCATGCCGACCGACGAATAGGCGTCCAGCATCTGCTCGGCGGTGATCACCTCGATCTGGTTCGGATAGACGTCGAGCCCAAGATCCTTCAGCGCCACCTCCTCGCAGGCATCGGTGATGCGCTGCAAGGTGTGGAAATCCCAATCCGCGCCTTCGAACAATCGTTCCGTCATGGAGCGGCCTTCTCCTGGGAAGTTTCGCGGCGCTGAAACAGATCGTGGAACACCGGAAAGATCTCGCTGCGCTCCGAGACCTTGCGCATCGAGAGCGGTGCGCCGCTGTTGCGCAGGCGCTCATAGAGGCTCCAGAGCGAGGAATCGGAGAGATCGAAGGCGCTGCCGCCGGACTCCCCGACCTCGAGATAGGCAAAGAACTGGCAGACCGGCAGGATCTTGTCGGTCAGCAGCATGCCGGTGAGCTCGCCGTCGGAATAGGAATTGTCGCCGTCGGAGGCTTGCGCGGCGTAGATATTCCAGTCCGCCGGGTTGAAGCGCTCGCGCACGATCTCGTGCATCGCCTGCAGGGCGCTGGAAACCAGCGTGCCGCCCGAGGCCGGGCCGTAGAAGAAGGTCTGCTCGTCGACCTCCTCGGCACGGTCGGTGTGGCGGATGAAGACGATCTCGACGTGCTTGTAGCGGCGCTTCAGGAACACGTAGAGCAGCATGTAGAAGCGCTTGGCGAGATCCTTCATGTGCTCGGACATCGAGCCCGAGACGTCCATCAGGCAGAACATCACCGCCTGCGCCACCGGCCGCGGCACCGTCTCGAAGCGGCGGTAGCGGATGTCGATCGGATCGATGAAGGGAATGCGCTTGGATTTCGCCTTGAGCTTCTCGAGCTGGGCGAGCAGCACCTCACGCTCGTCCTCGTCGGTGCAGGCCGCGATCGCAGCTTCCAGCTCTTCGATCTCGTCCTTGCGGGGACGCTTGAGCGCGATGCGGCGGGCCAGCGCGAGCTTCACCGTCCGGCTCACCGAGATGTTGGCGGGCGAGCCCGACGTGGTGTAGCCGGCACGCTGGATGCCCTCGCTCTCGGTCTGCGCGATCTTGCGCTTGGCAAGATCGGGCAGCTCGAGATCGTCCAGGAACAGATCGACGAATTCGTCGCGGGAGAGCACGAAGCGGAACGCGTCCTCGCTGTCGCCCTCGCCCGGGCCGGAATCCTTGGCGCTGCCCTGGCCGGAGCGCTGCAGATAATCGCCCTCGATAAACTTCTTGTTGCCGGGCAGCACCATGTCGCGCGTGCCGCCTTCGCGGCGGAAGCGCGGCTCGTGCATGCCGTCGAGGGGGATCGTGACCTCGCCCCCCTCCAGGACGTCCTTGATGTCGCGCTCCTGCGAGGTCTTCTTGACGGCGCCCTGCACCAGGGATTTGGCCCGACGCAAGAACCGCTGGCGGTTCTCAAGACTCTTGCCGCCTGGATTCAGGCGCCTGTCAATAATGTGAATGGGCACTTTACCATTCGCCTCCCATCCGCCTCAACCGGCCTGCTTCACGCGCATGTACCATTCGACGAGCCGGCGAACCTGACGCTCGGTGTAGCCACGCTCCACCATGCGTGCGACGAACTCGCCGTGCTTCTTCTCCGTCTCGCCGTCCTTCTTCGACCCGAAGGAGATGACCGGAAGCAGGTCCTCGACTTGCGAGAATATCCTCTTTTCGATCACGTCGCGAATCTTCTCGTAGGAGGTCCAGGCCGGATTTTTGCCACCATTCTGGGCCCGCGACCGTAACGAGAATTTGACGACCTCGTTGCGGAAGTCCTTGGGGTTGGCGATGCCCGCCGGCTTCTCGATTTTCGTCAGCTCCTGGTTCAAAAGCTCGCGATCGAGCAGCTGGCCGGTGTCGGGATCCTTGAAGTCCTGGTCCTCGATCCAGGCGTCGGCATAGTCGACGTAGCGATCGAACAGGTTCTGGCCGTAATCCGAGTAGGATTCCAGATAGGCCTTCTGGATCTCGTTGCCGATGAACTCGGCATAACGCGGCGCGAGATCCGCCTTGATGAATTCGAGATAGCGCTTCTCGACTTCCTCCGGCAGCTGCTCCCTGCGGATCGCCTGCTCCAGCGCGTACATCAGATGCACGGCGTCGGCTGCAACCTCCTGCGGATCGTGGTTGAAGGTCGCAGCCAGGATCTTGAAGGCGAAGCGGGTGGAAACACCGTCCATGCCCTCGTCGACGCCCGCGGCGTCGCGATATTCCTGGACGCTGCGCGCCTTCGGGTCGGATTCCTTCAGGCTCTCGCCGTCGTAGACCCGCATCTTGCCGAACAGGGTGGAATTCTCGTGCTTGCGCAGGCGCGACATCACCGAGAACCGCGCCAGTGTCTCCAGCGTCGACGGCGCGCAGGGCGCCGCGGCGAGCTCGGAGCCCTGGATCAGCTTCTCGTAGATCTTCTGCTCTTCGGTGACGCGCAGGCAGTACGGCACCTTGATCACGCAGATGCGGTCGATGAAGGCTTCGTTGTTCTTGTTCGCCTTGAAGCTCGCCCACTCGGCTTCGTTGGAATGCGCCAGGATCACGCCGGTGAACGGGATCGCGCCGATATTCTCGGTGCCGATGTAATTGCCCTCCTGCGTCGCGGTCAGGAGCGGGTGCAGCATCTTGATCGGCGCCTTGAACATCTCGACGAACTCGAGCACGCCCTGGTTGGCGCGGTTGAGGCCGCCGGAATAGCTGTAGGCGTCGGGATCGTTCTGGGCGTAGGTCTCGAGCTTGCGGATGTCGACCTTGCCGACCAGCGAGGAGATGTCCTGGTTGTTCTCGTCACCCGGCTCAGTCTTGGCGATGCCGATCTGACGCAGCCGCGACGGCTGGATCTTCGCGACCCGGAACTGGGAAATGTCGCCGCCGAAGGCTTCCAGCCGCTTGTAGCACCATGGGCTCATCAAGCCGGTGAGACGCCGGCGCGGAATGCCGTATTTCTCTTCCAGCATCGGGCCGAGCTGTTCGGGATCGAACAGGCTGAGCGGGCTCTCGAACACCGGGGAGAGTTCGTCGCCGGCCTTGAGCACGTAGATCGGATGCACTTCCATCAGCGACTTCAGCCGCTCGGCGAGCGAAGACTTGCCGCCGCCGACCGGCCCGAGCAGGTAGAGGATCTGCTTGCGCTCTTCGAGGCCCTGCGCCGCATGACGGAAGAAACCAACGATGCGCTCGATGGTTTCTTCCATGCCGTAGAACCCGGCGAAGGCCGGATAGGTCCGGATCGTGCGGTTCAAAAAAATACGGCCAAGGCGTGGGTCCTTGGCCGTGTCAATCGTCTGAGGTTCACCGATCGCTGCTAGCAGTCGTTCGGCCGCGTTCGCGTATTTCATGGGATCGCTTCGACACGATTCCAGATATTCCGCCATCGACATGTCGTGCTGGCTTCTCGCCTCGAACGACCGAGCGAAAGCGTTGAATAGAGAATCGTTGTACATGATCCCTCTCCGCGTGAGTTCCGCTACAAGCTGAAACGAAAGCAGTTACCGGACCGTTCCTCAGGCCATTTCGAATCAGCGTGAGCACATGACGATCATTGGACACCCGGGTGCCGACACGACGCAACGCACAACGTAGGCACTCATTGAGTTACGAACAGGCACCTGCCCGTAATTTGTGCGAATCTCCGTCTATATTGGCTCATTTCCAGAAAATGTCACTTGCTCGCAACATCCGGGCATTACCGGGGTTACACGTTCATCCGGCGTTGCAGCATAGCGATCCGCCAGCGGCGATCTTGTGACGCTTGTACGGCGAAGCCTTGAGCGCCGTCTTGGAAAGCCGCGTTCATCTTCCTGATCGAATCCCCGGGCAGAAATTCCTGGCCGATGCGGAGATCGCGGATGCCGAAGGGATTGACCACGGCCACCGCGCCGCGCTGGGTGGGGAGCATCCGGATCAGCCCGATCGTCATCAAGGCGAGCGCCGCGACGCCGGCATGTCCGGCCACCGTGCCGTATTCGCCAAGACCATCCCACCAGTCGAAGCCGAGGGTCGCACTGAGCAGGGTCATCGTAAAGCCCGCCGCGACCAGCAGTCGCAGCAGGGTCCTCCATGGGCTGATTTCGAGATCGTGCGATCCGTCGACGGATCCGGCTTGGCCGCCCGGCGGCGCAGTGTTGCCGACAGCCATCGCCAAGCCTTCGATCGCCAAGCCTTCGATCGCCAAGCCTTCGTGACGAGCGGGCATGCTTTCCCCCAGCACGGCCATTCGCGACCCCGACGACTTTTTGCGCGACAACCTCTACTGCCGCCCGGATCGCCATGATCGCGACGGAGTTACACTGGAGGGTAGGACGCCTGTACCCTTGATTGGTTCCCTCCCGGGAGCAGGTAAGCTAGAGGATAGCGCGTCAGGACCGGCGCGGAAACCCCTCGCCCGCAGGCTTGGAGATAAATAAGCATCATGAATCCCGTCAAAGAGCTGGAAAAGCACGGACAAGCCGTCTGGCTGGACTTCCTGGCCCGTGGCTTCATCGCCAAGGGCGACCTGAAGCGGCTGATCGACACCGACGGCGTCAAGGGCGTCACCTCCAATCCCTCGATCTTCGAGAAGGCGATCGGCAGCTCGGACGAATACGATGCCCCGATCGGCAAGGCGCTGAAGCGCGGCGACCGGACGGTGGCCGATTTGTTCGAGGCCGTCGCGGTCGAGGACATCCAGAACGCCGCCGACGTGCTCCGCCCGGTCTATGACCGCCTCAAAGGGGGTGACGGCTATGTCAGCCTGGAAGTCTCGCCCTATCTCGCCATGGACACATCGGGCACGGTCGCCGAAGCGCGGCGGCTGTGGAAGGACGTTGATCGCAAGAACCTGATGGTAAAGGTGCCGGCGACGCCCGAGGGCCTGCCGGCGATCGAGACCCTGATCGGCGACGGCATCAGCATCAACATCACGTTGCTGTTCTCCAGGGCGGTCTACCTCCAGGTGGCCGAAGCCTACATCGCCGGTCTCGAGAAATACGTCGCCGGCGGCGGCGACCCCTCGCATGTCGCGAGCGTGGCGAGCTTCTTCGTCAGCCGCATCGACTCCGTGGTCGACAAGCAGCTCGACGACAAGATCGCCCGCGCCAACGACCCGTCCGAGAAGGAGCGGCTCGCCGCGCTGAAGGGCAAGATCGCGATCGCCAACGCCAAGGTTGCCTACCAGGACTACAAGCGCCTGTTCTCGGGCCCGCGCTGGGACAAGCTCGCCGCCAAGGGCGCCAAGCCGCAGCGCATGCTGTGGGCCTCGACCGGCACCAAGAACAAGGATTACAGCGACGTCCTCTATGTCGAGGAGCTGATCGGCCCGGACACCATCAACACGGTGCCGCCGGCAACGCTGGACGCGTTCCGCGACCACGGTAAGCCGCGCGACAGCCTGGAGGAGAACGTCGACGAGGCGAGGCGCGTGCTCGAAGAGCTGGAGCGCTCCGGCATCTCGCTCGACGCCATCACCGAGGAGCTGGTCAAGGACGGCGTCAAGCTGTTCGCGGACGCCGCCGACAAGCTCTACGGCGCGGTCGCCCACAAGCGCGCCACCGTGCTCGCGCCGGCGCTTGATCGGCAAGAGCTCTCGCTCGGCGACGGCCTCGGCAAGGCCGTGGCCAAGAGCACGGAGGAATGGCGGGCGTCCGCCAAGATCCGCAGGCTGTGGCAGCGCGACAAGTCGGTGTGGACCGGCGCCGACGAGGACAAATGGCTCGGCTGGCTCGACAGCCCCGCCAAGGCCGACGTCGCCGATTACGAGGACTATGCGGGCCGCGTGAAGGGCCAGAAATTCTCCGACGCCGTCGTGCTCGGCATGGGCGGATCGAGCCTCGGCCCCGAGGTGCTGGCCGAGACCTTTGGCAAGAAGCCCGGCTTCCCGAAGCTGCACGTGCTGGATTCGACCGATCCGGCCGAGGTCCGCGCGATGGAGGCGAAGATCGACATCGCCAACACCGTGTTCATCGTCTCCAGCAAGTCCGGCGGCACCACCGAGCCGAACGCGATGAAGGACTATTTTCATCAACAGGTTGCAAAGGCGGTGGGTGCGAAGGTGAAGACCGGCCACCGCTTCATCGCGGTGACCGATCCCGGCTCCTCGCTGGAGAAGGCGGCGAAGAAGCTGAGCTATGCCCGCATCTTCCACGGCGAGCCGTCGATCGGCGGCCGCTATTCGGTGCTGTCGCCGTTCGGCCTGGTGCCGGCGGCAACCGCCGGTATCGACGTCAAGACCTTCGTCAAGCATGCGCTCTCGATGGCCCGCTCCTGTGGACCGGACGTGCCGCCGAGCGAAAACCCGGGCGTGCAGCTCGGTCTCGCCATGGGCCTCGCCGGCCTCGAGGGCCGCGACAAGGTGACGATCCTGGCCTCGAAGAAGATCGCCGATTTCGGCGCCTGGGCCGAGCAGCTCATCGCCGAATCGACCGGCAAGGAAGGCAAGGGCCTGATCCCGATCGAGGGCGAGCCGCTGGGCGACCCTTCCGTCTACGGCAACGACCGCTTCTTCATCGACATCCGCATCGAAGGCGAAGCGGACGCCGCCCACGATTCCAAGCTCGCCGCGATCGAAGCGGCCGGCCATCCCGTGGTGCGCATCGTCATGAAGTCGATCGACCATCTCGGCCAGGAGTTCTTCCGCTTCGAAATGGCAACCGCCGTGGCGGGCTCGATCCTCGGCATCAACCCGTTCGACCAGCCGGACGTGGAAGCGGCCAAGATCAAGACCCGTGAGCTCACCGCCGCGTTCGAAAAGACCGGCGCGCTGCCGGAAGAGCAGCCGGTGATCAGCACCGACGAGGCCGATCTCTACACCGACGAGGCCAACGCCACCGCGCTGCGCGCCGCCGGCGCCAATGGCGACCTCACCTCGTGGCTGAAGGCGCATCTGTCGCGCTCGGGCCATGGCGACTATGTCGCGCTGCTCGGCTACATCGCGCGTGACAAGGCGACGATCGATGCGCTCCAGGCCATGCGGCTGGAAGTGCGCGAGAAGCGGCACGTCGCGACCTGCGCCGAGTTCGGGCCGCGCTTCCTGCACTCGACCGGACAGGCCTACAAGGGCGGACCCGACAGCGGCGTGTTCCTCCAGATCACCGCCGACGATGCCAAGGACCTCGAGGTGCCGGGCCAGAAGGCGAGCTTCGGCGTGATCAAGGCCGCCCAGGCGCGGGGCGATTTCGACGTGCTGACCGAACGCGGCCGGCGCGCGCTGCGCGTGCACCTGAAGGGCGGGCTCAAGAAGGGCCTCGCCGCGCTCAATGCAGCGCTCAACGACGCGCTGAACTAGGGAATATTGCCAATGCAACTCGGCATGATCGGCCTCGGCCGGATGGGCGGCAACATCGTTCGCCGCCTGATGCGCCAGGGACATTCGACCGTGGTCTACGATAAGGACGCCAAGGCCGTCGCGGGCCTTGCCGCGGACGGCGCAGTCGGCTCCGCCTCGCTCGAGGACTTCATCTCGAAACTCGAGCGGCCGCGCACGGCCTGGGTGATGCTGCCGGCCGGCCACATCACAGAGACGACGATCGACACGATCGCCGGCGTGATGCAGGAAGGCGACGTCATCATCGACGGCGGCAACACCTTCTGGCAGGACGACGTCCGCCGCGGCAAGGCGCTGAAGGCCCGCGGCATCCACTATGTCGACGTCGGCACCTCAGGCGGCGTCTGGGGGCTCGACCGCGGCTATTGCATGATGATCGGCGGCGAGAAGACCGTGGTGGACCGGCTCGACCCGATCTTCGCCGGGCTCGCGCCCGGCGCCGGCGACATTCCACGCACGGAGGGACGCGAGGGCCGCGATCCCCGCATCGAGCAGGGCTACATCCACGCCGGCCCCGTCGGCGCCGGCCATTTCGTCAAGATGATCCACAACGGCATCGAATACGGCCTGATGCAGGCCTATGCCGAAGGGTTCGACATCCTCAAGAACGCCAATATCGAGGCCCTGCCGGCGGATCACCGCTACGATTTCGACCTCGCCGACATCGCGGAAGTGTGGCGGCGCGGCAGCGTGATCCCGTCATGGCTGCTCGACCTCACCTCGACCGCGCTCGCCGACAGCCCGCAGCTGTCGGAATATTCCGGCTTCGTCGAGGATTCCGGCGAAGGACGCTGGACCGTGAATGCCGCGATCGACGAGGCCGTACCGGCCGAAGTCCTGACCGCCGCGCTCTACACACGTTTCCGTTCCCGCCAGGAACACACCTTCGCCGAGAAAATTCTCTCCGCGATGCGCGCGGGATTCGGCGGCCACAAGGAGCCGAAGCAGCCGGGCACGAAGCCGAAATAAGACGTAACAAGCGAAGGCTCATCATTCGTGACAAAAGATCCGCAGCCAAAGCGCAAGCCTGAGAATTGCGCCTTCGTCATCTTTGGCGTGACCGGCGACCTCACCCATCGGCTGGTGATGCCGTCGCTCTACAATCTCGCCGCCGAGAACCTGTTGCCGGAAAAGTTCTGCGTCGTCGGCGTCGGCCGCAAGCGCCAGTCGGATGACGAGCTGCGCGACAGCCTGATGACGGGCTTGCGCGAATTCGCGACGCGGCCGGTCGACGACGACGTCGCAAGACAGCTGCTGCAATGCGTCACCTTCGTCGAGGCCGATCCGAAGGACCCGCCGTCGTTCGACCGCTTGCGCGAGCACCTGGACTCGCTGGAGTGCTCGCAAGGCACCGGCGGCAACCGCCTGTTCTACCTTGCCACCCCACCGGCCGCGTTCGCGCCGACCGCGCGCGAGCTCGGTCGCACCGGGTTGACGAAGGAGAACGGCGCCTGGCGGCGGCTGGTGATCGAAAAACCGTTCGGCACCGACCTCGCTTCGGCGCGCGCGCTCAACGCCGAGCTCTTGAAGATCATGGAGGAGCACCAGATCTACCGGATCGATCATTATCTCGGCAAGGAGACGGTGCAGAACATCCTGGTGCTGCGCTTTGCCAACGGCATGTTCGAGCCGATCTGGAATCGCAACCACATCGACCACATCCAGATCACGGTGGAGGAGAAGCTCGGTGTCGGCCATCGTGGCGGCTTCTACGATGCGACCGGCGCGCTCCGCGACATGGTGCCGAACCATCTCTTCCAGCTGATGTCGCTGGTCGCGATGGAGCCGCCCGCGCGTTTCGATGCGCATTCCGTGCGCTCCGAGAAGGCCGAAGTGCTCACCTCGATTCAGCAGCCGAGCCGGGAGGAAGCCTTGAGAAATTCGGTGCGCGCGCAATATCTCGCGGGGCGGATCGGCGACGAGGAGATCCCGGACTATCACAAGACCGAGGACGTCAAGCCCGGCAGCACCACCGAAACCTATGTCGCGCTGAAGCTGATGATCGACAATTGGCGCTGGGCCGGCGTGCCGTTCTATCTGCGCACCGGCAAGGCTCTGGCGCACAAGCGCACGGAAGTTGCGATCAAGTTCAAGCAGGCGCCGCTTTCGATGTTCTCGGGCACGACGATCGATCGCCTGTCGCAGAACTTCCTGACCATCGGCATCGCACCGACCGAGACCATCGAGCTCCAGTTCAACGCCAAGATCCCGGGGCCGAGCGTCACCATCGACGGCGTCGAGATGAAGTTTCGCTATGGCGACTATTTCCGGGCCGATCCCTCGACCGGCTATGAGACGTTGATCTACGACTGCATGATCGGCGACAACATCCTGTTCCAGCGCGCCGATGGCATCGAGGCCGGATGGCAGGCGGTGCAGCCGTTCCTGGACGCCTGGAAAAGCGCGGGCACCAACGGCATCGAGACCTATGAAGCCGGCAGCGACGGGCCGAAATGCGCCGACGAGCTGCTGCGGCGCGACGGGCGAAGCTGGCGGAAGTTTACGTGATGGCCGCGGCGGCCCAGCCGAAGCTGATCGTGGAGGCCGACGCCGAGGCTCTGGCGCGGGCCGCGGCCGAGCGGGTGATGGCACGGATCGCGGCCAATCCCGGCCGCATCGCCATCTGCCTGACCGGCGGCTCCAGCCCGAAGAAGCTCTATCAATTGCTGGGCAGCGAGGCCTGGCGCGGCAGGGTCCCGTGGCAGCGCGTGCACTGGTTCATCGGTGACGAGCGCTTCGTCCCCGCGAGCGATCCCCTCAACAACATGGCGGTCGCGCGCGCGACGTTTCTCGACCGCAACGCAGCCTCGAGCCACATTCACCCGATTCCGACCGCGACCGAGACTCCCCAGCAGAGCGCCGAAGCCTATGCGCGCGAGCTGCAAGCCTTCTACGGCTCCGAGAGCCTCGATCCCTCGCGGCCGCTGTTCGACCTGGTCCTGATGGGCGCGGGACCGGACGGCCACACCGCTTCGCTGTTTCCCGGCTTCCCCGAAATCGAGGAGGGCGAACGCTGGGTCGTTGGGGTGCCCAGGGCCAATGTCGCGCCTTTTGTGCCGCGGGTCTCGCTCACCCTGCCCGCTTTGGCGTCCTGCCGCGAAATGCTGTTCGAGATTGCCGGGCGCGACAAGCAACCGATCTTGACGCGCCTCCTCAATGGCGAGACTTTGCCGGCCTTGCGCGCGCGCTCGGCTGGCGAGACCGTCTGGCTGGTCGATAGGGCCGCGCTTCCGGAGGGCATTCGTGGGCCGCGTTGAAGCACCTTGTGCGTTGATCGTGATGGGCGTGTCGGGCTCGGGCAAGAGCACGATCGCCGAAGCGCTCGGCCAGCGGCTCGGCTGGCGCTTCGAGGACGGCGACAGCTTCCATCCCGCCAGCAATGTCGAGAAGATGCGGGCCGGCCACCCGCTCACCGACGAGGACCGCTGGCCCTGGCTCAATGCCATCGCCGACGAGATCGGGCGGGTCTGCGGACGCGGCGAGCACATCATCATCGCCTGCTCGGCGTTGAAGCACGTCTACCGCGACGTGCTGCTGCGCGGGCGCGACGACGTCCGCTTCGTCTTCCTGAAAGGCACCCGGGAGCTGATCGCCGAGCGGCTCGCGCACCGCAAAGGCCACTTCATGCCGCCCGGGCTGCTGACGAGCCAATTCGAGACGCTGGAGCCGCCCGAGGCGGGCGAGCACGTCATCACCGTTTCGATCGACGAAACCGTCGAGGCGATCGTGGACGGCATCGTACGGCAACTGAAACTGGGCGGCACGAACCGCTGAGGCGCGAGAAACGTTAGGGCCTGTCATGACGCAAATCTCACTCGTGGTGTCCGACGTCGACGGCACGCTGCTGACCAAGGACAAGACGCTGACGGACCGCGCGAGGGGTGCGGTGCAGCGGTTGCACAAGGCCGGCATCGGCTTCACCATCACGTCCAGCCGTCCCGCGATCGGCATGCGCTTCCTTATCGAGCCGCTGGCGCTCTGGCTTCCGGTCGGCCCCTTCAACGGCTCCTCGATCGTCGACCCGGAGATGCGGCCGGTCGAGCAGCACCTGATTCCCGCGAGCGCGGCCGAGCGGTCCTTGCAGATCCTTCGCGAGTTCGGCGCCGACATCTGGCTTTTCACCACCGATAAATGGCTGATCGACAATCCCAGCGGACAATACGTCGCGCATGAGCGGCACACGATCCGCTCCGACCCGACCATCGTGACGGATTTTTCGCCCTACCTCGCAAGCGCCTGCAAGATCGTTGGCGCCAGCGCCGACGCTGCCCGCCTCGCGGCTTGCGAGAAAGCGATGCAGGAGGCGCTCGGCAGCGAAGCCAACGCGGTACGTTCGCAGACCTATTATCTCGACATCACCCCGCCCGGTTTCGACAAGGGCACTTTCGTGAAGGCCATGGCAAAGCGCCTGGGCATCGGCACCGACGCGGTCGCCACCATCGGCGACATGCAGAACGACCTTGCGATGTTCGCCGTCAGCGGCACCTCGATCGCCATGGGCAACGCCGCCGACAACGTCAAGGACCAGGCGACGCACGTCACCGCGACCAACGAGCAGGACGGCTTTGCGGAAGCGATGGAGATGATCCTGAAGCGGAACGGGGTGGGCTGAGCTTCGATAGCCTCAGCACTGCTGCATGTGGGAAGAACTCAGCGCGATTGGTGCTTGTGGCCATCCTTCGAGATGCCCGCCATTGGCGGGCCCTCAGGATGAGGACCGAGTGCGTTGCGCTAGTTTCAACGAGTACCGATGCCGCTTAGCCTCATCCTGAGGAGACCGCGAAGCGGTCGTCTCGAAGGACGAGGCGCGCGCTCAGGCCGCGTAAGGCGCCACATGGATGGCGGGGACGAAACGGAAAGAGAGCCGCCAGCTTCACTTCGACCGCTGCATCGCCGGCTTCTCGCTCTTCTGCCTTGCCGCGGACAGATTGTGCGCGGTGTTGACCAGCGCGATGTGGGTCAGCGCCTGCGGGAAATTTCCGGTCTGGCGCCGGGCGACTGAATCGTATTCCTCGGCGAGCAGACCGAGGTCGTTGGCGATGCCCGCCACGCGGTCGAGCAGGCCTTGCGCCTTGTCGAGATCGCCTGACAGCACATGAGCATCGGCCAGCCACAATGTGCAGGCCAGGAACGCGCCTTCGAGCGGCGGCTGCCCAGCGGGCAGCTCGCGCGGATCGTGCCGCAGCACGAAGCCGTCGCGCATCAGGCACTTCTCGACCGCCGCGATGGTGCCGCGGATGCGCGGATCGGACGCCGGCAGGAAGCCGACCGCCGGCAGCAGCAGCACGCTGGCATCGAGCAGCTTCGAGCCGTAGGACTCGACGAAGGTGTTTTCGTCCGCGTCGAAGCCGTTGTTGCAGACGTCGCGATGAATGGACTCGCGCAAGGCCTGCCAGTGCAGCAGCGGTGCCTTGAAGCCGAAGGTCTCGGCACTCTTGATGCCGCGGTCGAAGGCGACCCAGGTCATGACCTTGGAGAAGACGTAGTGCCTGGGCTGGCCGCGCCGCTCCCAGATGCCGTGATCGGGCCGGTCCCAGACCTCCGCGAGATGGTTGAGCACCGCGCATTCCAGCGCCCATGTCGTTTCATCGTCGAGCTTGAGCTTGGCCATGCGGGACTGGTGGAAGGCGTCGATCAACTCGCCGTAGACGTCGAGCTGGAGCTGCGCATGCGCGGCGTTGCCGACGCGCACCGGCTTTGCGCCCTCGTAGCCGTCGAGCCAGCCGGCCTCCCATTCCAGGAGCCGGCGTTGGCCCCAGATGCCGTACATGATCTGCATGTTCGCCGGCGAGCCGGCCGCCGCGCGCAGCAGCCAATTGTGCCAGGCCAGGGCTTCCTCGGTGTAGCCCGAGTTCATCAGCGCCAGCAGCGTGAAAGTGGCATCGCGCAGCCAGCAGAAGCGGTAATCCCAGTTCCTGGTGCCGCCGAGCTTTTCCGGCAATGACGTGGTCGGCGCCGCGACGATGCCGCCGGTCGGGGCGAAGGTCAGCGCCTTCAGCGTGATCAGCGAGCGCATGATCAGATCGCGATAGTCGCCGTCGCGGGTGCAATGGCCGCACCAATCCCGCCAGAATGTCTCGGTCTCCTGAAGCGCGATTTCCGGATCGATCGGCGCGGGCGGCGGCAGATGCGAGGGGCCATAGGTCAGCACGAAGGGTACGGTCTCGCCCGCGCTCACCTCGAAGTCGGAAACCGTGGTCAGGTCCTCGCCACGGGTCTCGACCGGCGTGCGCAGCACCGTCATGTCCTGGCCGGCGATTGCCATCAGGGAATGGTCGATCCGCCGCACCCAGGGAATATCGGCGCCGAAGCCGAAACGGATGACGAGCTCCATCCGCATCTTCACCGTGCCCTTGACGCCGCGCACCAGCCGCACGACGTCGGATGCCTTGCCGCGCGGCGGCATGAAGTCGATCAGCGCAACGGTGCCGCTCTTCGTCTCAAAACGCGTTTCGAGGATGAGGGTATCGCCGAGATAACGTCGCGATGTCTTGGTGACGTCCCCGCTCGGTGCGATCAGCCAGCGGCCGTTCTTGTGGGTGCCGAGAATGGCGGCAAAGCAGGCGTCGGAATCGAAGGCCGGCCAGCACAGCCAATCGATCGAGCCGTTGCGCCCGACCAGCGCCGCGGTCTCGCAATCGCCGATCAGCGCATAGTCCTCGATTCTCTGAGACAATGTCGTGCGAGCCTGAGATGCCCCGGCCGGTCAACTCCCGCCGTTCAATGAACGTTCCCGCGTTGCCGCTCGCAAGGCCTTGAGGTTGACTTTCGAGGCGATCTTGTCGAGTGGGACGGGAAGACGCTGGCGCCAGTTCGGATGTTCGTCGATCGTTCCGGGAATGTTGGGCTGGTCGATCACGCCGAGCAGATCCTCCATCGACACAGCGAGCAGCCGCGACGGCGTGCGCGACAGGAAGGCGAGCACCGAATAGAGGTCGTTGGCCTTGATGCCGTTCTGTCGCAGGATCTCGTCGAGCCTGCCGAGCGCATCCCAGCGCGCCTGGTCGTTCTCGCCGGGATCGAGCCCGAGCGAGCGCTTCATCTTGAGGTCGCCGAAGGAGCGCCAGCCGGCATAGGTCGACAGGTCATGCGTATTCAGCGTGACGAGCGCATTGGGCCGGTAATGCTCGACGTTGCGGAAGCGGCCGGTCTCGTCGCGCTCGAACATCATGACGAGATAGGACCAGATGCCGAAATCCTGCATCATCTCGCGGAAACCTTCCGGCACGGTGCCGAGATCCTCGCCGATCACGATGCATTTGTGGGCCGCGCTCTCGCGTGCCACGACGCCGAGCAGCGCCTCGAACGGCATCTGCACATAGGCGCCGTTGTCCGGCTTGAAGCCGCGGGGCACGAGGTAAAGCCGCTTCAGGCCGAGCACGTGATCGAGCCTGATCGCCCCGGCATGGCGCATTGAGGCCGCCAGCATGTCGGCGAACGGCACGAAGGATTGCGCCTCGAGGCCGCCGGCGTTGAAGCCCGCAAGGCCCCAGTCCTGGCCGATGGTGTTGAGCACGTCGGGCGGCGCGCCGACGGCGAGATGGCGGGAGATCGCCATCTGCTCGTTCCAGGCATCGAAGCCGTTGGACTGCACGCCGACGGCGACGTCGAGATAGAGCCCGACGCGCATGCCGAGCTGGCTGGCGAGCTCCTTGGCGGCATGCAGCTGGTTGTCCGCGGTCCATTGCACGAATTCGACGAATTCGACCTCGCGCTTGTCGGGTCCGTTGCGCAGCCCAGCGCATTTGGCCTCGTCCGGTTGCTGCCATTCCGCCGGCCATTCCCACCACGGCGCAGCGAAACGATGGCGCAGCACCTCGAAGCAGGCGAAGCGGGACAACAACGGCGCGCGGGCGGCGCGGAAGGCGTCGAACGCCTTGCGGCGCGCTTGGCTCGCGCTCGCCACGAAGCTGTTGAACGCGGCGCGCAAGGCCAGCCATTTCAACGCCGCCATGTCGGCGTAAGGCACGCGATCGCCTTGGCGCAGACGGGCAGCGGTCGCGGCCGCGTCGGGCACGAGGTCCGCCGAGAATTCGGGAATGGCCTCGACGTCGATATAGAGCGGATTGAGGAACAGCCGGCTGTTCGGCGAATACGGACTACAGTCGGACGGATGGTCGTCGAACAGAACGTGCAGTGGATTGAGCCCGACGCCGTCGGCCCCGAGCTGCTTGGCGAGCCGGACCAGATCGGCGAGGTCGGTGAAGTCGCCGATGCCCCAATTGCGGTCCGAACGGACGCCGTAGAGCTGCACGGCGAGCAGCCAGCCGCGGTCGAAATCGCCGCCGAAGGCCCGCTCGGGCGCCACGATCATCGGCACCACTTCGGTCACACCTTCGGCATCGGTCAGCGTCAACCGGTGATAACCGAGCGGTAGGCCGGCGGGCCAGGCGATCACGGGCTCGCGTGTCTCGCCTTGGGCTGTCGACTTGCCGTTTGCGGTCAATTTCCATTGCAGCGGCGGCGCGCCGATGGCCGCCAATTCCGTGCGCGGATGCCCGAGCGCGCGAACCACGACCGGCCCGTTGACGAAGCGGTAGACCCGCTTTTCCGGCAGGGCGTCGAGGATGGACTTCAGGGCCACGGGGTCGGTGACCCGCAGCTTTCCGAGCGCATCAATGAATTCGGATTGAACGCCCTTGATCCGGGCTTGTGCTAAAAGATCCATACGGCACGCAGCTTGCAGGCCATTCTGTGGCCGGGGGCATCGATTTTAACGAGGCAGCGGAAGACGTTAGTCTGGGTCAACTCACAAACCACGCCTGCCGTTCCCAGGGGGAACTAATGACACACAAGCGGCTTTCTATATAGGTATCAAGCGTAGGTTCCCGACAAGGGAAACGGGCCCCTGCTTTCTTGTCAATGGCATCACCGTGAACAAGACAATTCAAACTGTCGAAAGTGCCGCAGCCGGCAGCGCTTTCCTCGTCGAGGACGTCTATCCCGCGATCGATTGCGGCCGCTTCGCCGTGAAGCGGATGGCAGGCGATCGCGTCGAGGTGTGGGCCGATGTCTACCGCGATGGCGACGCCGTGATCGGGGCCGCGCTGCTCTGGCGCCCCGAGCAGGACCGGGATTGGCGGCGCGAGCCGATGATCCATCAGGGCAACGACCGCTGGTCCGGCGCTTTCACACCGGTGGAGCCCGGCCAATATTTCTATGCGATCGAGGCCTGGACCGACGAGTTCGCCACCTGGTCCCACGGCATCGCGCGCAAGCAGCGAACGGGCGCCGACGTCAGCCTCGACGCGCTCGAGGGTGCCAGCCTCCTGACCAAGGCACACGGCGCGCCACAGGCCGCGGCGACGATCATTGTCAGACAATGCGAGGATTATCTTCAAACCGGCGAGGTCAGCTCGCTGCTGGCGACCGAGCTCGGCAATGCCATGGCCGAGAGCCAGTCCCGTCCCGACCTGACCCGCTCGCAGTCCTTCCCGCTTGTCGTCGATCGCGACAGAGCGCGGTTCGGCGCCTGGTATCAGATGATGCCGCGCAGCCAGAGCCCGATCCCCGGCCGGCACGGCACGCTGCGCGACTGCATCGCACGCGTGCCCGACATCGCGGCGATGGGATTCGACGTGCTCTATTTCACGCCGATCCACCCGATCGGCCGCAGCCGCCGCAAAGGCCGCAACAATGCGCCGGTGGCGAGCGAAGGCGAACCCGGCTCGCCCTACGCGATCGGCGCCGCCGAGGGCGGCCACGACGCGCTGCATCCCGAGCTCGGCACCATCGAGGACTTTCGCGCGCTGGTCGCGACCTGTCTCGAGTACGGCCTCGAGCTGGCGCTCGACTTCGCGGTGCAATGCTCGCCGAACCATCCCTGGCTGACGCAGCATCCGGAATGGTTCAAATGGCGGCCGGACCGCTCGGTGCGGACGGCGGAGGGACCCTATTCGGACATCGTGATTCCCGATTTCGCCTCGGTCGACCGCATCGGCCTGTGGAACGCCTTTCGCGACGCCATGCTGTTCTGGATCGACCACGGCGTCACCATCTTCGCCATCGACAATCACGACACCGCGCCGTTTGCGTTCTGGGACTGGCTGATCGGCGACATCCGCCGCCGGCATCCCGAGGTGATCCTGTTCTCCAAGACGTTTGCGCGGCCAAAGCTGATGAAGGGCCTCGCCAAGCTCGGCTTTGCACAGTCCTTCACCTATTTCCCCTGGCGCACGTCGAGGGGGGAGCTGGAGCAATATCTCGGCGAGCTGACGCGCTATCCCGAGCGCGACTTCTATCGTCCGAACCTGTTCGTCAACACGCCCGACCTGCTGCCCTATCATCTCCAGAGCGGAGAAGCCTGGGCGTTCAAGTCGCGCGTTGCGCTGGCGGCCACGTTGTCGGGCAGCTACGGCGTTTACAGCGGGTTCGAGCTGCTCGAACACGAAGCGATCCCCGGCCGCGAGGAATATCTGGATTCCGAGAAGTACCAGATCAAGCAGCGCGACTGGGACCAGCCCGGCAACATCAAGTCCTACATTGCCGAGCTCAACCGCATCCGCAACGACAACGCCGCGCTCCAGCAAACGGCGAATTTGCGTTTTCTAGGCGTTGAAGACGGCGAGACCATCGCCTTCGTCAAGGAGGCGGCTGAGCCCGCCAACATTGTCGTGATCGTGATCGCACTCTCCGGCCGGTTGCGCGAATGCTGGCTGCCGCTCGGCGACGTCACCGTTGACGCCGGCGGGCAGCGTCACCATGTGACGACACTCGAAAACCTCCTCACCGGCGAACGGTCCCGCATCGAATGGGGCGGGATCAGGGTGCGTATCGATCCCGACCGCGATCCGGCGCTCTTGTTCCGCTGCCTGGCGTAAGGGGCACGCCATGAATGTTCTATCTTCCGTCGACACCCAGAAGGCCGAGGCTGCCGAGATCGTGGACGAGCTCTGGTACAAGGACGCCATCATCTATCAGCTGCATGTCAAGGCCTTCGCCGACAGCAACAATGACGGCATCGGCGACTTCGTCGGACTGACCGAGAAGCTGCCCTATCTGCAGGAGCTCGGCGTCACCGCGCTGTGGCTGTTGCCGTTCTATCCCTCGCCCGGCCGCGACGACGGCTACGACATCGCCGATTACGGCTCGGTCAATCCCGATTTCGGGACCATGAAGGACTTCAAGCGCTTCATCCAGGAGGCGCAGAAACGCGGCTTGCGCGTCATCACCGAGCTCGTGGTCAACCACACCTCGGACCAGCACAAATGGTTCAAGCGCGCGCGCCGCAGCCATCCCGGCTCGAGCGCCCGCAACTGGTATGTCTGGAGCGACACCGACCAGAAATACCAGGGCACGCGCATCATCTTCACCGACACCGAGAAGTCGAACTGGACCTGGGACCACGAGGCCGGCGCGTTCTACTGGCACCGGTTCTTCTCGCACCAGCCGGACCTCAATTTCGACAATCCGCGCGTGGTCAGCGCGCTCATCCAGGTGATGAAGCGCTGGCTGGACGCCGGCGTCGACGGCTTCCGGCTGGATGCCATTCCCTATCTGTGCGAGCGCGAGGGCACCTCGAACGAGAACCTTCCCGAGACGCATGCCATCATCAAGCGCCTGCGTCAGGAGCTCGATTCCTACTCCAAGGGCAAGCTGCTGCTCGCCGAGGCCAATCAATGGCCGGAGGACGTGCAGGAATATTTCGGCCGTGGCGACGAGTGCCACATGGCCTATCACTTCCCCTTGATGCCGCGCATCTACATGGCGATCGCGCAGGAGGACCGCTTCCCGATCACCGATATCCTGCGTCAGACGCCGGACATTCCGGCGAGCTGCCAATGGGCGCTGTTCCTGCGCAACCATGACGAGCTGACGCTGGAGATGGTCACCGACGTCGAGCGCGACTATCTCTGGACCACCTACGCCAACGACCCCCGCGCCCGCATCAATGTCGGCATCCGCCGGCGCCTCGCGCCGCTGATGGACAACGACCGGCGCAAGATCGAGCTGATGAACTCGCTGCTGCTGTCCTTCCCCGGCACGCCGATCATCTATTACGGCGACGAGATCGGGATGGGCGACAACATCTATCTCGGCGACCGCAACGGCGTGCGCACGCCGATGCAGTGGAGCCCGGACCGCAACGGCGGCTTCTCGCGCTGCGACCCGGCGCGCCTCTACGCGCCGCTGATCATGGATCCGGTCTACGGCTACGAATCGGTCAACGTGGAGGCGCAGTCGCGCAGCCTGTCGTCGCTGCTCAGCGCCACCAAGCGGCTGATCGCGGTCCGCAAGTCGACGCTTGCCTTCGGCCGCGGCACCATGACCTTCATCCGCCCGGCCAACCGCGCCGTGCTGGCCTATGTCCGGCAATATCGCGACGAGGTGATCCTCTGCGTCGCCAATTTGTCGCGCGCCGCGCAAGCCACCGAGCTCGACCTGTCGCCGTGGAAGGACCGCATCCCGCAGGAGATGCTCGGCCGCACCCGCTTCCCGGCGATCGGCGAGCTGCCCTACATGATCACGCTGGGGCCCTACGGCTTCTACTGGTTCCAGCTTCAGGAGCGCGACAAGTCCGAGCCGGTGACACCGCGCGCGGTGCCGGAATTCGAGACGCTGGTGGTGCCGGTGAATTCGAACTGGGTGTCGTTGGCCCGCGAGCGCGGCGTCTTCGAGCGTGACGTGCTGCCGGGATTCCTGTCACGCACAAGGTGGTATCACGAGCACAATCCCAAGCACATCAAGACCGTGCTGACCTCGGCCGTGCCGTTCTGCGACATCGGAGACAACCGGCCCTGGATTGCGTTCTTCGAGACCAAGCAAGCAGACGTGGCGACACGCTACGTGATGCCGCTCCAGATCGAATGGGTGCGCTTCGACCGCGAGCGCTTCAACCCGAAGGCGCTCGCCGCCGTGCGCCAGGGCGCGCGCGAAGGCACGCTGCTTGACGTCGCGACCGACCAGATCTTCATCGGCCTGTTCCTGCGCAATTTGTCGCAGAATTTGGTGGTGGAGGAAAACAATCTGCGGCTCGAATTCAAGGCGACCAGCCGCTTCGCCGATTACACCATCAAGGAGCCCGAGCGCATCCGCGCGATCGAGCAGTCCAACAGCACCGCTCTGGTCGACAACCAGTATGTCGCCAAGATCTACCGCCGGCTCGAACGCGGTGTCAGCCCCGAGATCGAGATCGGCCATTATCTCACCGAGGTCGTGCGCTTCGCCAACACGCCGGCACTGCTCGGCAGCGTCGAGCTGGTCGAGGGCGACCGGCACAGCGCGCTCGGCGTGCTGCATGCCTATGTCGAGAACCAGGGCGACGGCTGGACCGTGACCACGGGCTATCTCGATCGCTATATCGACGAGCAGCGCGTGTTGTCGGCCGATGAGATGCCGCGCGAGACCCAGGAGCAGGCGCCCTATCTGCATTTCATCGCGCAGATCGGCCGGAGGCTCGCCGAACTGCACGTCGCTCTCGCCGCGGCAAAGTCGGACGATCTCGCCCCGGTGCCGATCGACTCTGCCCAGACCAAGGCCTGGGTGTCCGACCTCAAGGCGCGTGCCGAGCGGGTTCTCGATCGGCTGGCCGACAGCCGCGACGGGCTGCGGGAGGCAGACCGGCCGCTGATCGACCGGCTCACCGCGATGCGGAGGAGCCTGTCCGACGACCTGAACGCGCTCTTGCCTTCCGGGATGGGCGGGTTGAACATCCGTCATCATGGCGACTTCCGTCTCGGGCAAACTCTGATCGTGAAGGACGATATCTTCATCATCGACTTCGACGGCGACCCACGCCAGCCGCTGGCCGACAAGCGGCGCAAGCTGCCTGCCGCGCGCGACGTCGCCAGCCTGATCCGCTCGATCGATGCTTCGGTCAATGCGGCGCTGGGCCACGCGCTCACGGGCGCTTCCGACGAGCAGGGCCGGCTCGCGGCCGCGCTCGACGAATGGCGCGAGCGAGCCGCTGCAACCTTCCTGTCCAACTATCGCGAAGCCATGACCGATCGCCGGCTATGGCCGGCGGACCGGCAGTCCGCGGAAGGCCTGTTAAGATTTTTCCTGCTTGATCAGGCCTTCAATGACGTAGAGTACGAGCTGTCCCACCGGCCTGAGGGGCTCCATGCGCCGCTGACCGGACTGCTTCGCATTCTGTCCAGTACCGAGAGCGAAGCCCATGCCTAAAC
The DNA here is from genome assembly GCF_004570865.1 of Bradyrhizobium frederickii. Classification (GTDB taxonomy): domain Bacteria; phylum Pseudomonadota; class Alphaproteobacteria; order Rhizobiales; family Xanthobacteraceae; genus Bradyrhizobium; species Bradyrhizobium frederickii. The sequence continues at coordinate 182,001 of NZ_SPQS01000003.1, read as the reverse complement.
TTCCTGCCGAGGCCTATGCGATCATCGAGGGCCGCCACTCCGATCCCTTCCACTATCTCGGGCTGCATCCCGAGGGCGGCAAAAGCGTGGTGCGCGCGTTTCTGCCCGAGGCCTCCAACGTCGAGGCGGTCGGCGAACATGGCGAGGTCGCGCCGCTCGACCGCGTGCACGATGCCGGGCTGTTCATCGGCAATCTGCCCAACGGCTCGAAGCACTACCAGTTGCGCGTGAAATTTGGCAACAACGTCGTCGAATTCGAGGACGCTTACCGCTTTCCGCCGATCCTGACCGATTTCGACCTCTATTTGCTCGGCGAGGGCACCCACCAGCGGCTCTATGACAAGCTCGGCGCCCATCCGATGCGGCTCGAGGGCATCGACGGCATCGGCTTCGTCGTGCTGGCGCCGAACGCACGGCGCGTTTCCGTGGTCGGCGATTTCAATTTCTGGGACGGGCGGCGCCATCCGATGCGGGTGCGCGGCGCCGGCTATTGGGAATTGTTCATCCCGCACGCCAAGGCCGGCGATCACTACAAGTTCGAGATCATCGGGCCGCATGGCCACCTGCTGCCGCTGAAATCCGATCCGATGGCGTTTGCGAGCGAAGTCCGTCCGAAAACGGCCTCCATCGTGTTCGACGAGGCCCATCTGCCGCGGCCGCGTCCTGCGCCGGACGGCATCAACGCGCTGTCGGCGCCGATGTCGATCTACGAGGTCCATCTCGGCTCGTGGCGACGCAAGAACGGCGGTGAATGGCTGAGCTATCGCGAGCTGGGCGAGCAGCTGCCGGCCTACGCCCGCGACATGGGCTTCACCCATCTCGAATTCCTGCCCGTGAGCGAGCATCCGTTCGACGGCTCGTGGGGTTATCAGCCGACCGGCCTCTATGCGCCGACCAGTCGCTTCGGGACCCCCGAGGATTTCGCCGCCCTGGTCGATGCCTGCCACCGCGAGGGCGTCGGCGTGCTGCTCGACTGGGTGCCGGGTCATTTCCCCGACGATCCGCACGGGCTCGGAAGTTTCGACGGCACCGCGCTGTACGAGCACGCCAACCCGCTCCAGGGCCGCCACCTCGACTGGGGCACGCTGATCTACAATTACGGTCGCACCGAAGTGACCAACTTCCTGGTGTCGAACGCGCTGTTCTGGATGGAGCGCTATGCCATCGACGGACTGCGTGTCGATGCCGTCGCGTCCATGCTCTATCTCGACTACAGCCGGCCACCCGGCGCGTGGATCCCGAACCAGTATGGCGGCCGGGAAAACATCGAGGCGATCAACTTCCTGCGCCGCTTCAACACCGAGGTCTTCGCCCGCTTCCCGCAGGCGACCACGGCTGCGGAGGAATCCACCGCCTGGCCGCAGGTCTCGCGTCCGGTCGAGTTCGGCGGGCTCGGCTTCGGCTACAAGTGGAACATGGGCTGGATGCACGACACGCTGAACTACATCAGCAAGGATCCGATCCACCGCAAATACCATCACGACGAGATCCTGTTCGGCCTGCACTACGCGTTCTCGGAAAACTTCATCCTGCCGCTCTCGCATGACGAGGTCGTGCACGGCAAGCGATCGATCCTCGGCCGCATGCCCGGCGACGAGTGGCAGCGCTTTGCGAATTTGCGCGCCTATTACAGCTTCATGTTCGGCCATCCCGGCAAGAAGCTCCTGTTCATGGGCGCGGAAATCGCGCAGAGCCGCGAATGGAATCACGACCAGTCGCTCGACTGGCACCTGCTCGACTACAAGTACCATTCCGGCACCCAGGCGCTGATCCGGGACCTCAACCGCCTCTATCGCGCGGTGCCGGCGCTGCACCAGATGGACTGCGACCAGGCCGGCTTCGAATGGCTGATCACGGATGACGCCAACCGCAACGTGTTCGCCTGGCTGCGCAAGGGGTTTGACGAGCACGCGCGCTGTCTCGTGGTCGTCAACTTCTCGCCGAACGTCTATCAGAACTATCGCGTTCGCGTGCCCTTTGCCGGCAAGTGGAAGGAAGTGCTCAACTCGGATTCCGCCCACTATGGCGGCAGCAATGTCGGTAATATCGGCGAAGTCCATGCCGAGGGCGGCGAGCTCCGCCTCACCATTCCGCCGCTCGCCGCGATCTTTCTCGTTCCGGAAAGCTGACACATGCGCCTGACTGCCGGATCGCCTGCACGCCTCGGCGCAAGCTGGGACGGACGCGGCACCAATTTCGCGCTGTTCTCCGCGAACGCACAGAAGGTCGAGCTCTGCCTGTTCGACACGCAAGGCCGCCGCGAGCTCGAGCGCATCGAGCTGCCCGAGAAGACCGAGGACGTCTGGCACGGCTATCTCAACGACGTCTCGCCCGGGCAGCTCTACGGCTATCGCGTGCACGGCCCCTACGAGCCCGAGCACGGCCATCGCTTCAATTCCAACAAGCTGCTGCTCGACCCCTATGCCAAGCGGCTCGCCGGACGCCTGGTCTGGAGCGATGCGCATTTCGCCTATCGCACCGGAAGCCCGCGCGAGGACCTCTCCTTCGACCGGCGCGACAACGCGCGCGGCATGCCCAAGGCCGTGGTGGTCGACGAGACCTTCAACTGGGGCCGCCGCGAGATCCGTCCCAACATCCCCTGGGAAGACACGATCATCTACGAGGCTCACGTCAAGGGTTTGACGCAGAAGCGCGACGACGTGCCGCCGAATTTGCGCGGCACCTATGGCGGCCTGTCCTCGCCGGCGATGATCGAGCATCTGAAGAAGCTCGGCGTCACCACGGTCGAGCTGCTGCCGGTGCACAGCTTTGTCGACGACCGCATCCTGGTGGAGAAGAAGCTCGTCAATTACTGGGGCTACAACACGCTGTCCTTCTTCGCGCCGGAGCCGCGCTACGCCCAGGACAATGCGCTCGATTCGTTCCGCACCACGGTGGCGCGCCTGCACGATGCCGGCATCGAGGTGATGCTCGACGTCGTCTACAATCACACCGCCGAGGGCAATCACCTCGGCCCGACGCTGTGCTACCGCGGCATCGACAACGCCTCCTATTACTGGCTGAACCGCGAGAACCCGCGCTATTACGACGACTTCACCGGCTGCGGCTCGTCGGTGAACCTCACTCACCCGCGCGTGCTGCAGATGGTGATGGATTCGCTGCGCTACTGGGTCGAGGTCTGCCATGTCGACGGCTTCCGCTTCGACCTCGCCACCACGCTGGCGCGTGGGCCCAACGGCTTCGATCGCGGCAGCTCGTTCCTGACCGCGATCCGGCAGGACCCGGTGCTGGCGACCGTCAAGCTCGTCGCCGAGCCCTGGGACCTCGGCCTCGGCGGCTACCAGGTCGGCGCATTCCCCTCGCAATGGTCGGAATGGAATGATCGCTATCGCAGCGCCATGCGCCGCTACTGGAGCGGTGAAGGCAGCCTGATCGGCGACATCTCCAGCCGGATGACGGCATCGTCCGACCTGTTCAACCATGACGGACGGCGGCCGCGCGCCAGCATCAACCACATCACCGTGCACGACGGCTTCACCCTCGCCGACCTCTTCAGCTACAACGAGAAGCACAACGAGGCCAACGGCGAGGACAACCGCGACGGCTCCAACGACAACCACAGCAACAATTGCGGTGTGGAGGGACCGACCGACGATCCTCAGATCCTCGGCCTGCGCCGCCAGCTTCGCAAGAACGTGCTGGCCTGCCTGATGCTGGCGCAGGGCGTTCCGCTGATCCTCGCCGGCGACGAGGTCGGCAACTCGCAATCGGGCAACAACAACGCCTATTGCCAGGACAACGAGATCGGCTGGGTCGGCTGGGCCAATCTCGGCAAGGAGGGGGACGACATGGTCGATTTCGTCGCCCATCTCGCCGAGATCCGCCGCCGGTTCTCGCAGCTTCGCAGCCATCGCTGGCTCGACGGCCGCCCCGCCGACGGCGTGTCCTACGGCGCGTTGTGGCTGACGCCTGCCGGCGACGAGATGACGGAGAGCGACTGGAAATTCCCGGAGGGAAGATTCCTCTCCTACGTGATGGGACCGATGGAACCCGGTGGAGCCGCGATCTTTATCGTACTGAACGCCGCCCCCGAAGAGATCGCATTCAAATTGCCGAAGATGACCGAATACAAGAGCTGGCAGCAGATCCTGAACACGACGGATGCCAAGCTGAACACGATCGACTTCCCGCCCGGAAGCGACAGCAAGGCGCCGCCGCGCTCCGTGCTCGCCTTCGCGGGGGCGCTATGAGGCCATCCTTCGGGGCGAAGCCGACGAAGGACGGCGTGTCGTTCCGCCTGTGGGCGCCTGGCGCGCGCCGTGTCGACCTCCTGCTCGACCGACGACACGCGATGCAGCGCCGACAGGATGGTTGGTACGTGACCGAGATTGCCGGCCTCGCCGCCGGCAGCCCCTACAAGTTCAGGATCGACGACGAAATCGACGTGCCCGATCCGGCTTCGGCTTTCCAGCCCGACGACGTGTTCGGCCCGAGCGAGGTGATCGATCACGACGCCTTTTCATGGCGCGCGCGCGATTGGCGCGGCCGTCCCTGGGAAGAGACGGTGCTGATCGAGACCCATGTCGGCACCTTCACCTCCGAAGGCACTTACCGCGCCATGATCGACAAGCTCGATCATCTCGCCGCAACCGGCATCACCGCGCTGGAACTGATGCCGCTGGCGGATTTCGCAGGACGCCGCGGCTGGGGCTACGACGGCGTGCTGTGGTATGCGCCCGACAGCGCCTATGGCCGCCCCGAAGACCTGAAGACGCTGATCGACGAGGCGCATCTGCGCGGCCTGATGGTGTTTCTCGACGTCGTCTACAATCATTTCGGCCCCGAGGGGAATTATCTCGGCCGCTATGCGCCGGCCTTCTTCACCGATGCGCACACGCCCTGGGGCAGCGCGATCGATTATCGCGTGCCGCAGGTGCGCGCGTTCGCGGTCGAGAATGCGCTGTGCTGGCTCAGCGACTACCGTTTCGACGGCCTGAGGCTGGATGCCGCCAATCACATCATGGCGGTGCCCGGCGAGCAGTCGATGCTGCAGGATCTCAGCGTCGCCGCCGGCGAACTCGCCAAAGCGACGGGACGCCACATCCATCTCGTGCTGGAGAACGGCGACAATCGCGCCAGTCTGCTCGACGCCGCACAGGAGCCGCCGAACGGCAAATATCGCGGTCAGTGGAACGACGATTATCACCACGTCTGGCACGTGATGCTGACCGGCGAGCTCGCCGGATACTACGCGGATTATCAAACGCCGCGCCTCGATCTGGCGCGCGCGCTGGCGTCCGGCTTCGTCTACCAGGGCGAGGTCTCGGAGTTCTGGGGCAAGAAGCCGCGCGGCGAGCCGAGCGGTCAGCTGCCGCCAGCGACCTTCGTCAATTTCCTGCAAAACCACGACCAGATCGGCAACCGTCCGCTCGGCGACCGGCTCGAAAGCCTGGCATCGCCGCAGCAGATCGAAGCAGCGCTCGCGGTGACCCTGCTCGCGCCGATGGTGCCGATGCTGTTTCAGGGCGAGGAATGGGGCTCGACGGTGCCCTTCCCGTTCTTCTGCGATTTCCAGGGCGGGCTCGCCGACGCCGTCCGCAAGGGGCGCAAGCAGGAATATGCGTGGGCCTACGAGAAATACGGCGACGAAGTGCCCGACCCGCTCGATCCCGCGACGCTGCAATCGGCGGTGCTCGACTGGACCGGCCGCACGCCGCAGCAGGACGCGCGGCTTGCGCTGGTCCGAGAGCTGCTCGCTCTGCGCCGCAAACAGATCATGCCGCGGCTGAAGGGGGCCAGCTTCGGGGATGCCGAGGCGGCCGACAACGGCCTGCTCACCGCGCATTGGCGCATGGGCGACGGCATGACGCTGCGGCTCCTCGCCAATCTCTCGGACAAGGACATCGCGCGTCCCGAAGCTGCCGCGGGCACGCCGATTTGGGGAGAGGCAAGCGGCGACCGGCTGCCGCCCTGGTCAGTGGTCTGGCATTTCGGAGGTTAGCATGCCTCCTGCTATTCCGCTTGCGACCTACCGGCTCCAGCTCACCGCGGATTTCGGCTTCGACAAGGCCGCCGCCGTCGTGCCTTACCTCAAGGCGCTGGGGATCACCCATCTCTATGCCTCGCCGGTGATGAAGGCGCGCAAGGGTTCGACCCACGGCTACGACACTGTCGATCACAGCCAATTCAATCCGGAGCTGGGCGGTGAGGCCGGTTTCGCGCGACTGAGCGAGGCACTCAAGGCGCACGACCTCGGCCTCATCATCGACTTCGTGCCGAACCATGTCGGCGTGCATTTCGCCGACAATCCATGGTGGCTCGACGTGCTGGAATGGGGCCAGGCCTCGCCCCACGCCGTTTCCTTCGACATCGACTGGGACCTGCTGCCCTATCGCGCTCGCGGCGGCGTGCTGCTGCCGATCCTCGGCAAGTCCTACGGTGAAGCGCTGGAGGGCGGAGAGATCGAGCTGCGCTACGATCCGGATCAGGGCAGCCTCTCCGCCTGGTATTTCGAGCATCGCTTGCCGATCGCGCCGGAGCGGTATGGCGAGATGCTGCGCATGATCGTGAAGGACGCGGATGCCGCCGAGACGGAAGCGGGCAAACGCCTGCTCTCGCTCGCGGCGCGCTACACCGGACTGCGCCGTCCCAACCGCAAGGAAGCCCCCGCGTTCAAGGCCGAGCTCAAGGAGATTGCGGGCGCCGCCGAGATCATCGCACGCGGTCTTGCCGCCTATCGTGCCGCCAAGGATCGTCCCGCGCAGACGCTGGCGTTACACCACCTGCTCGAGCGGCAGCACTACAAGCTCGGGCACTGGCGGCTCGCCTCCAGCGACATCAATTATCGCCGCTTCTTCGACGTCAACGGACTCGCCGGTCTGCGCGTCGAGGATCCCGGCACGTTTGCCGCCACGCACCGGCTGGTAAAGCAGCTCATCGCCGACGGCAAACTGCAAGGCATCCGGCTTGATCACATCGACGGCCTGCGCGACCCCGCGCAATATTGCCAGCGGCTGCGCCGCCTGGTGCGCGACGCGCAGGGCAACACCAAGCCGTTCTACACGGTAATCGAGAAGATCCTGTGCGAGCACGAACGCCTGCCGCACTTCGCCGGCGTTCAGGGTACCACCGGCTACGAATGGATGAACGTCATTTCCCAGGTCCTGGTCGACACCAAGGGCATGGCGGCGCTGGACGAGACCTGGCGGCAGGTCAGCAACCGTCCACCGCGGCTTGCGCCTTATGTGAAGGACGCCAAGCGGCGCGTGCTGGAGACGCTGCTCACCAGTGAATTCACCGTGCTGACGCGCCTGCTCGCGCGGATCGCCAACGGGCATTACTCCACCCGCGATTTCTCCGCCGACAGCCTGCGGCAGGCGCTCGAACTCTATGTGCTGCATTTCCCGGTGTACCGCACCTATCTGACCAACAGCAGCCCGACGGCCCCCGACCGCAAGCTGATCGACGACACCATCGCGCGCGCCCGCGCGGAATGGTTCGCCGCGGACGAAGGCATCTTCGATTTCCTGCGCGATGCCCTGACCATGGACCTGCTCAAACCCGGCCGCCCTCCGCACAGCGCCACGCGCGTGCGCCGCTTCGCGCTGAAGGTGCAGCAATTCACCGGGCCGATGATGGCGAAGTCGCTGGAGGACACCGCGTTCTATCAATTCCACCGCCTGCTCGCACTGAACGAGGTCGGCGGCGATCCCGCCAGCAACGGTCTTACGGTTTCCGCCTTCCACCAGACCATGCAGGCCCGCGCCAAGGAATGGCCGCAGGGAATGACGGCAACCGCCACACATGACACCAAACGCGGCGAGGATGCCCGCGCGCGAATCGCGGCGCTCAGCGAGATTCCGGGCGAGTGGACCAGCGCGGTTTCGCGCTGGAAGGTGTTGAACGCGCCGCACCTCACGCTCGAGGGCAATTACCGAGCGCCCTCGGCGACGTTCGAATACATGCTGTATCAGGCCCTGCTCGGCGCCTGGCCGCTGGTGGAGACGATCGACGCCGGCTTCGTCGAGCGTATCCAGGCCTATGCGCTGAAGGCCGCGCGCGAGGGCAAGGAAGAGACCAGCTGGCTCAACCCGCATGAAGCCTATGAGAGCGGCATCAAGAGCTTCATCGACAAGATCCTCGACCCCACATTGTCAGGCGAATTCCTGGAGGCGCTGCAAACGCTGGCCCGCCGCGTCGCACTGCTCGGCATGTTGAATTCGCTGAGCCAGCTCACGCTCAAGGCGACGCTGCCCGGCGTGCCCGACTTCTATCAGGGCACCGAGTTCTGGGACCTGTCACTGGTCGACCCCGACAACCGCCGCCCGGTCGACTTTGGCGCGCGGCAGGCGGGGCTGAACTCGCTGGACGACCCGGACTGGAGCGGCCTCATGACGCGCTGGCCGGACGGCCTGATCAAGCTGGCCTGGACACGGCGTCTTCTCAAGCTGCGCAATGCGCTCGCCGACGTCTTCGCTCAAGGCGATTACCAGCCGCTGGCGGTGCACGGCACAGATGCGGACCATGTCGTCGCCTTCGCCCGCCGCCATGGCCGCAGCGCGGCGATCGTCGTGGTCGGGCGTCACTTCGCGCCGCTCACGCAAGCGGGCCGGGAATGGCCCGCGCCGGAGAGCTTTGACGCCACCATCGACCTGGCCGGCTACACCGCGCCCGGCCTTGCCGGTGGTGGATTGCCGCTGGCGCAGGCGTTCCGGGATTTTCCCGCCTTCGTCGTCGAAGCCCGCACGGCAAGCGCCATCAGGCCGGCGCGACAGCGCCGGCGCGCCTGAAATTACTTTCCCCCATCCTTGGTCAGCAGCAACTGCCCGCGCTTCTTGATCGTCGCCTGCGCCATCTCGGCAAAGCGCTGCAACAGCCAGGGCAGCACCACCTCGACCCGGACTTGATCGTCGCCGACATCGACCTGCCCCGTCGCAATCTGCCCGAGCGCGCGAATGCGAAACGCCATGCTGTCGCCGGTCCAGCGCTCCTCCTCGACCTGCATCACGGGAATGCTGGCCGCGGCGCGGCTGAGCCCGGTCTTGAGGCGGCGCACCGCCTCCTCGCGGCCGAGACGGTGCGGAATTGAAACGACAAGCGGTGCTGACATGGCCCTCCCCCTACAGTGACTGATCCTCACATAGTCAACGCCGGCCGCCTCCACAAAGGTTCCATGCAAGTTGATCCGCCAGCCGTGTTTCAATGCGGGAACTTTACAACCTGCGGCAAGTTGCCTCCGCACAACGGGACAGGTTGCAAGGACCCTTCAAGGAAGGGCTGGAGGAAATTCGCATGTCTATCGGTACGATCATTCTGATCATTCTCGTGATCGCCCTACTCGGCGGCTTCAGCGGCATCGGCGGCGGCCCGTTCTACGGCACCGGCTATTACGGCGGCGGCGGCCTCGGGCTCGTCATCGTCATCCTGCTGATCCTGCTGTTGATGGGCCGGATCTAGCGGCATCCACGATGTCGTCGGGTGGGCAAAGGCGCACAGCGCCGTGCCCACCTGTTCGTCAGGAAAGAGATCGTGGGCACGCTTCGCTTTGCCCACCCTACGTCTTCCCCGCGAGCTTCTTGATCGCGGCTTTGATCGGTGTCGCCGCGTCGTCATAACCCTGCCACGCCTTCGACCGCGACAGCAGCCCCGGCACGGTCCGCAGCGTATAGCGCTTCGGGTCGAGATCGCCCTTCACCTGCGACCAGGTCAGCGGCATCGAGACCGTGGCACCTGCGCGCGCCCGCGGCGATAGCGGGGCCACCGCCGTCGACATGCGGTCGTTGCGGAGATAGTCGAGGAAGATCTTTCCCTCGCGCAGCTTCTTCGACATGTTGAGCAGATAGCGCCCGGGATTGTCGTCGGCCATCCACTGGCAGACGCCCTGCGCAAAGGCCTTGGCCTCTTTCCAGCTTACCTTGTCGCGGGCGCCGTGAAGCAGCGGCACCACGACATGCAGGCCCTTGCCGCCGGTGGTCTTGCAGAAGCTCTCCATGCCCAGATCGGCGAGCCGCTGCCGCATCTCCCTGGCCGCCTCGACCACGTCGGCGAACGCGACGTCAGGCGCCGGATCGAGATCGAACACCAGCCGGCCCGGCGTGTCATAGGCATAAGGCGCGCAATTCCAGGGATGCAGCTCGACGCCGCCGATCTGCGCCACGGCGGCGAGCCCCTCGATCCGGTCGATCTGCAGATAAGGCTTGCGGTCGCCGGAGACGCGCGCGAGCTCCAGAAGGTTGGACGTGCCCTGCATGGCGTGGCGCTGGAAGAAGCATTCGCCCTTGATGCCATCAGGCGCGCGGATCAGCGAGCATGGCCGGCCCTTCAGGTGCACGATCATCCACGCGCCGACGGCTTCGAGATAGCGCGCGAGATCGAGCTTGGTGACGGGAGCGCCCTCGCCATCATCAGGCCAAAGCTCCTTGTCCGGCTTGGAGATGATGACGCCCATCACCTCCGCGGTGCCGGCGTCCTTGGATCGCTTGGCTGTCTTCGCAGCTCGCTTCCCGGCTGTAGGTTCGGCAAGCTCCGTATCGACGGGCGTCTCCGCCTCTACCTCCCTGGCCGGCTTGTCCTGCCGCAGCCCCTTGAACGCGGCCTGGCGGATATTGCCGTCGGCCGTGAAGCCGGCGAACTCGATCTCGGCGACGAGCTCCGGCTTCAGCCAGTGCACCTCGCGCGTCTTCTTCGGGGCATTCTTGCCGCCGAACGGGCTTTCATTGGCGGCCATCGCCTTCAACGACGGCATGATGTGCTTGACCTTGTCCGCGCCGAAGCCGGTGCCGACCATGCCGACGAAGGCGAGATGATCGCCGCGCTGCACGCCGGCCATCAGCGAGCGGAATTTGCCGTTCGTGGTCTTGTAGCCGCCGATCACCACTTCGTGGCCGGCGCGACATTTCGACTTGACCCAGCTCTCGGTGCGTCCCGAACGATACGGCGCATCCAGCTTCTTCGACACCACGCCCTCGAGCTCGAGCTTGCAGGCCGATTGCAGCACGGCATCGCCGCCGCTCTCGAAATGCTCGACATAGCGGATCTGGGTCGATTTCCGCTTGCGGGCGTCCAGCAGCTGCTTCAGCTGCGCCTTGCGCTCGCCGAGCGGCAGCCGCCGGTAATCCTCCCCTTCCGCGAACAGCAGGTCGAAGGCAAAGAAGATCAGCTCTTCGGTCCTGCCATCGGACAGCGCAGCCTGGAGCGAGGAGAAATTCGGTGCGCCGTTGTGGTCGAGCGCGACGATCTCGCCGTCGATCATCACGTCCGGCAGCGCGGCCGCCTCCTTGGCGATGGCGCCGAACTTGCCGGTCCAGTCGAGACCCTTGCGCGTCTTCAGCGTCGCCTCGCCGTCCTCGACCCGGAGCTGCACGCGATAGCCATCGAACTTGATCTCGTGGCACCAGCCCTCTCCGGCCGGCGGCCGCTCGACCAGCGTGCAGAGTTGCGGCGCCACGAAGTCCGGCATCTCAACGACCTTCTTCGCATTGGTCGCCGTCGCGGCCTTCTTCTTCGCCGTCTTGGCCTTGGGGAACTTGCCGGCCTTCAACGCCGCGCGCGGTGCCGGCTTGACGGTGCGCCCCTTCGCATCCTCGGCACGGTTGGACTGCCAGACGGCGTCGGCCTTGGCCCTGGCGCCCTTCGCCAGCATGAACGGCTTTGGCGCGCGCCCCTTGCCTTCGGCGATCTGCTCCATCGCCCGCCCGGAGGCGACCGACTTGTCCTCGTCGAGGATGTCGTTGTCCTTGCCCTCGCGGGCATATTCGTCGCGGTGCTTGATCAGCAGCCAGTTGGTGCGCTTCTCGCTCCCGCGGTTGCGCATGCGCACCAGCACCCAGCTGCCCTGCAGCTTGTCGCCATGCAGGGTGAACTTCAGATCGCCCTTCTTGAATCCGGCTTCCGGGTCTTCGGCCTCCCAATAGCCGCGATCCCACAGCATCACCGTGCCGCCACCATACTGGCCTTCCGGAATCGTGCCTTCGAAATCGCCGTAGTCGAGCGGATGATCCTCCACCTCGACCGCGAGGCGCTTGTCATGCGGATCGAGCGAGGGGCCCTTGGTCACCGCCCAGGACTTGAACACGCCGTCGAATTCGAGCCGGAGGTCGTAGTGCAGCCGGCTCGCATCGTGCTTCTGGATCACGAAGCGCCGCTGCTGCGATGGTGCTACTGCGGTCTTGCCCGACGGCTCGGGCGTCTTTTCGAAGTCACGCTTCTGTCGGTAAGTGGAGAGTTTTTGCAGCACGACCGGTCCCGCTTCTCTTTCGGCATTGAGCCTATCACGGCCAAAGTCCCACCCGGAACCAAAACCCTGTGGGAGGGTTGGGGTTCCAAAACGCCTTGAAAACGCTGGAGAATGGAATGGCCCCGCGCGCCTATTGGAAGGGAACGTTGAAGCTCTCGCTGGTCAGCTGCCCGGTCGTGCTCTACCCCGCGACCACGGCGGCGGAGAAGACGCGGTTTCACCTGATCAACCGCGAGACAGGGAACCGGCTCAAGCAACAGATGATCGATTCCGAGACCGGCGACGTCGTCGAGAGCGACCAGAAAGGCCGCGGCTACGAACTACGCAAGGGCAAGTATGTCGAGATCGAGCCGGAGGAGCTCGAGGCGGTCCAGATCGAGAGCAACCACACCATCGACATCGAGAGCTTTGTGCCGCGCGAGGAGATCGACCAGCGCTATCTCAACCATCCCTATTACATCGCGCCCGACGGCAAGGCCGCGGTCGACGCCTTCGCGGTGATCCGCGACGCCATGAAGGACCAGGACCGCGTGGCGCTCGCCAAGATCGTGCTCACCAACCGCGAGCATATCATCGCGATCGAGCCGTTCGGCAAGGGTCTGCTCGGCACCACGCTGCGCTTTCCTTACGAGCTGCGCGACGAGGACCAGTTCTTCGACGACATCAAGAGCCCGAAGATCACCAAGGACATGGTCGAGCTCGCCGGTCACATCCTGCACACCAAGGCGGCGCATTTCGACCCCGGCAAGTTCAAGGACGAATACGAGACCGCGCTCAAGGCGCTGGTGAAGCGCAAGGCCAGCGGCAAGACAATCGAGCTGCCCGAGCCCGAGGAGCGCCCCAGCAACGTCGTCAACCTGATGGACGCGCTGAAGCAGAGCCTGAAGGGACGCGGCGGCAAGAAGGCGGCAACGAAATCTCATGCGCGCCGTGCGACCGGGCGACATCGCGCCGCGAAGAAGGCGCACCGGTCGACGGCAAGGCATCGGAAGGCGGGGTAGCTCGTCATTCCGGGGCGATGCGTCAGCATCGAACCCGGAATCCATCATGCCAAGCGTGACGGGCGGAGACATGGATTCCGGGCTCGCGCTGACGCGCGCCCCGGAATGACAGACATCGTAGGGTGGGCAAAGCGAAGCGTGCCCACGTCTTCTCTCTTTGGAATCACTGAAAGATGGTGGGCACGGCGCCTTGCGCCTTTGCCCACCCTACGGTCTGTGGAACGTCAATCCCCCGCCTTCAGCCGGTACCCGATCCCCGTCTCGGTCAGCACGTATTGCGGCCGTTCCGGGTCGGCTTCGATCTTCTGCCGGAGCTGGCGGACATAGACGCGCAGATATTGCGCGTCGGTCAGTTCGTCCCACAGCTCCTTCAGCAGGAACCTGTGCGTGAGCACCTTGCCGGCATGCTGAACCAGCACACGCAACAGGTCATACTCCTTCGGCGACAGCTTCACCTCGCGGTCGCCGACCTTGACGATGCGGCGGACGAGATCGACCGAGAGGTCTCCGGTGCGGAACACCGGGCGTTCGCCCTTGACCTGGAGCTGGTGGCGCAGCGCGGCGCGCAGGCGGGCCAACAGCTCGTCCATACCGAACGGCTTGGTCAGATAATCGTCGGCGCCGAGATCGAGCGCCTGCACCTTGCCGGCCTCGTCGCCCCGGCTCGACAGCACCACGATCGGCACCCCCTCGTCGCGGGCGCGGATGGTGCGCAACAGTTCATGCCCCTGAATGTCGGGCAGGCCGAGATCGAGAATGATCAGCGCCGGCGCCTCCTCGAGCTTCTCCAGCGCGACCTTGCCGTTCGACGCCTCCAGGATTTCGTAGCCTTGCGTCGTCAGCCCCATCCGCAGCAATTTGCGGATCGGCGGCTCGTCGTCGATGACCAGGACCTTGATCGGCGCAGCGTTCATGCGGCGGTATCCAATGTGCGGCTCTCTGCCGGAACGGGAAGACGGACGGTAAGGACAGCGCCGCGCCGGTCGCTGCGGTTGGCGGCCGAGATCGTGCCGCGCATCGCCTCGACGAAGCCGCGGGAGATGGCGAGGCCGAGCCCGGTGCCGGGACGGACATGATCGCCCTTCTGCACGCGGTAGAACTTGTCGAACACACTGTCGAGTTCGTCGGGCGGAATCCCCGCCCCCTCGTCCACGATCTCGAGCACGACATGATCGCGGTCGCGCCGGCCGCGGATCGAGACCGTCGTGTCGGGCGGTGAATATTTGGCGGCATTGTCGAGCAGGTTGAACAGCACCTGCTCGAACAGCACGGCATCGAGCTGGAGCATCGGCAGATCGGCAGCCAGCACCAGCTCGACCTTGTGGCCGTTGAGGATCTTGGCCGCGCGCCGCAGCGCGCTGCCCACGATCTCGCCCAGATCGTGCAGCGCAGAGTTTGGGACGATGGCGCCGGACTCTAGCTTGGTCATGTCGAGCAGATTGGCGATGAACCGGTTGAGCCGCTCGGATTCGTCGATGACGGTGGCCAGCAGGTCGCGCTTCTCGGTGTCGGACAAGGCCCCGGCAAGGTCGCGCATGGTCGAGGCCGCTCCCAGCACCGAGGCGAGCGGCGTCTTCAGATCGTGCGAGATCGAGGTCAGCAGCGCGGAGCGCAAGCGCTCGGATTCGACGGTGCGCTTGACCCGGTCCATATCCTCGACCAGCAGCACGCGCTCGATCGCTAGCGCGCCCTGGTCGACCAGCGCGTCCAGCAGCCGACGCTGGTCCGGCGTCAACAGCGGCCCGGTGCGGTCGTTATCGATGCCGATGACACCGATCGGGCCGCGCCCGGTGCGCATCGGCAGGAACAGCCGCTTTGCACCCGGCAACGTATCCGACCCGCGACCGGCGGGGCGGTCGTTGCTCCAGGCCCAGTTGGCCGCGGCGAGATCGGCCTGGTCGAGGTCATCTTCGGGTGGGTAGCCGGATTTCACCGTGAGCAAGCCTTCCTCCGGCAGCAGAAGCACGACGCGGACCTTCAGCATCAACGCGATCTGGTAGGCCGTCGCCCACAGCACGTCGTCGAGCGTCGCGGTGCCGGCGAGCTTGCGGCTGAAAGCGTAGAGCTGCTCGGTCATCCTGATTCGGCCGATGGCGGCGTCGGCCTGGGTGCGCACGCGCGCGGCGACATTGGAGACGATCATCGCCACCACCATGAACAGCACGAAGGCGGCGACGTTGGTCGGGTCGGTGATCGTGAAGGTGTAGATCGGCGGCAGGAAGAAGAAATTGTAGGACAGCGAGGCGGCGACTGTCGCCAGCAGCGACGGCCATAGGCCATAGCGCACGGCAACCGCGACCACAGCCGTCAGCAGCACGAGATCGACGTTCTCGATGCCGAAACGGGGCTGGATCAACTCGGCAGCGCCGAGGCCGATCAGCACGATCCCGAGCGCCTTCAGATAGGGCAGCGGATCGAACGGCTCAGACCGCGCGGCGGTCTGCACCGCGGTCTTGGGCGCGGCCTCGCCGGGCATCTCGTCGCCGGCGATGACGTGGACGGTGATGTTGCCGGCTCGGCGCACCAGGTCGTGCACCACCGAGCCACGCGTCATCTCGAACCAGCGCGAGCGCGTCGACTTGCCGATCACGATCTGGGTGACGTTATTGCCTTGCGCGAAATTGACGACGTCATCGGCGATACGGCGGCCGACTGCGGGAATCGTCAGCGCCTCGCCGCCGAGCGATTCCGCCAGTCGCAGCGTATCGGCCAGCCGGTCACGCTCCTGGTCGGATAATTGCAGCGAGCGCCGTGTCTCGATCGAGAGCGCGGTGAACGGCGCGTGCAGCCGGTCGGCCAGGCGCTTGGTGTAGCGCACGAGGCCAGCGGCGCGTGGATCCTCGCTGACGCAGACCAGGATGCGCTCGCCCGCAGCCCAGGGACCGGCAATGGCATTGGCCTGCATGTGGGTGAGCAGCTGCTCGTCGACCCGCTCGGCGGTGCGCCGCAGTGCGAGCTCACGCAGGGCGGTGAGATTGCCCGGCGAGAAATAATGCTCCAGCGCCCGCTCGGCCTGCTTGGGCACATAGACCTTGCCCTCCTTCAGCCGCTGGATCAGATCGTCGGGCGTCAGGTCGATCAGCTCGATCGCGTCGGCGCGGTCGAATACCGAATCTGGCACGGTCTCGCGGACCCGGACATGGGTGATCTGGGCGACGACGTCGTTCAGGCTCTCGATGTGCTGGATGTTGACGGCGGTGTAGACGTCGATGCCGTGGGACAGCAATTCCTCGACGTCGAGATAGCGCTTGGGATGGCGGCAAAGGGGCGCGTTGGTGTGGGCGAGCTCGTCGACGAGCGCAATCTGCGGCCGGCGCGCGATCACCGCATCGAGATCCATCTCCTCGACAATCTGGCCACGGTACTCCAGCCTCTTGCGCGGGATCACTTCGAGGCCGCGCACCAGCGCCTCGGTCTCGGCGCGGCCATGGGTTTCGACGAACCCGACCACGACATCGATGCCGGCCTTGCGCTTGGCATGGGCGCTTTGCAGCATCTCGTAGGTCTTGCCGACGCCGGGAGCGGCGCCGACGAAGATCTTCAGCTTGCCGCTAGCACTCTCCTCCCGGCGCGCGGCTTCCAGCAGCGCTTCGGGAGAGGGACGTTGTTCGGGATCGCGGCGCTCTCGGACCATCTCGCCAATATAATCATCTGCGCGCCGCGAGCCTAGACTGCTACTTCGCGGCCCTGCGATCGAGCGCGAGATTCAGCGCCAGAACGTTAACCCTGGGTTCGCCGAGCAGGCCGAGCAGACGGCCTTCGGTGTTGGCGGTCACGAGCTGCTTGACCTGATCCTCAGGCAGATTCCGCGCCTTTGCCACGCGCGGCACCTGGAATTGCGCCGCATCCGGCGAGATATCAGGGTCGAGGCCGCTGGCCGAGGTCGTCACCAGGTCGACCGGCACGGCCGCGTTCGGGTTCTCGCCCCTGAGCTTGTCCACATCTTCCTTGAGCCGGTCGGCCAGCGCCTTGCTGGTCGGGCCGAGGTTGGAGCCGCCCGAATTGGCGGCGTTGTAGGGCGCCGACACCGTCTTGGTCGAATCATTGGGGTCCGGCGCAAGCGTCGCCGAGAGACGGCCATGGAAGTACTTGTCGTCCTTGAACTCCTGCCCGATCAGGGCGGAGCCGATCACCTTGCCGTCCTTCTCGATGAGGCTGCCCTGCGCCTGCACGGGAAACAACGTGCCGGCAATGGCGGTCATCGCGAGCGGATAGGCAAGGCCGGTGATGGCGGTGAGCGCCAGCAAGAGGACGATGGCGGGGCGGATTTCTCTGAGCATTTGAAGCTTTCCTTTCTTTCGTCATTGCGCGCGAAGCGAAGCAATCCAGGGGCGTTCTTGGGAGGCAGTCTGGATTGCGTCGTCGCTTCGCTCCTCGCAATGACGGCGTTATGCCAAGTGCAAGGCAGTCACGACGAGATCGATCGCCTTGATGCCGATGAAGGGAATGACGATGCCGCCGAGGCCGTAGATCAAGAGGTTGCGCCGGAGCAACGCACCGGCACCGACCGCGCGATAGGCGACGCCCTTCAGCGCGAGCGGGATCAGCGCGATGATGATCAGCGCGTTGAAGATGATCGCCGACAGGATGGCGCTCTGCGGGCTCGACAGGCTCATGACGTTGAGCACGTTGAGCTGCGGGTAGAACGCCAGGAACATCGCCGGGATGATCGCAAAGTACTTGGCGACGTCGTTGGCGATCGAGAACGTCGTCAGCGCGCCGCGCGTCATCAACAGCTGCTTGCCGATCTCGACCACCTCGATCAGCTTGGTCGGGTTGGAGTCGAGGTCGACCATGTTGCCGGCCTCGCGGGCGGCCTGGGTGCCGGTGTTCATGGCGACACCGACGTCGGCCTGGGCGAGCGCCGGCGCGTCGTTGGTGCCGTCGCCGCACATGGCGACCAGCTTGCCCTTGGCCTGCTCGTCGCGGATCAGCTTGAGCTTGTCCTCGGGGGTTGCCTGCGCCAGGAAGTCGTCGACGCCGGCTTCCGCGGCGATGGCGGCGGCCGTCATCGGATTGTCGCCGGTGATCATGATGGTGCGGATGCCCATGCGGCGCAGCTCGGCGAAGCGCTCGCGAATGCCGCCCTTGACGATGTCCTTGAGCTGAACGATCCCGAGCAGCTTGCCGTCCCTGGCGACCGCCAGCGGCGTGCCGCCCGACTTCGACACGTCGTCGGCAATCGCCTGGATCTCGCGGCCGAGCTCGGAGAGCGCGGCAGGCTGCATCGCCCGGGCGGCGTTGCCGGAAGCGACCGCGGTCGGCGCGCCGCCGCCGACATAGTTCAGCATGGCATCGACCGCACCCTTGCGCACCGACGAGCCGCCGGCATCGACGCCGCTCATACGGGTCTGCGCGGTGAATGGGATGAAAGTAGCGCCCAATTCGGCCATGTCGCGGCCGCGGATGCCGTACTTCTCCTTCGCCAGCACGACGATGGAGCGGCCTTCCGGCGTCTCGTCCGCCAGCGAGGCAAGCTGGGCGGCATCCGCCAGCTCCTGCTCGCTCACCCCGCGCACCGGACGGAACGCGGTCGCCTGCCGGTTGCCGAGGGTGATGGTGCCGGTCTTGTCGAGCAGCAGCGTATCGACGTCGCCGGCGGCCTCGACGGCGCGGCCGGACATCGCCAGCACGTTGAAGCGCACCAGGCGGTCCATGCCGGCGATGCCGATGGCCGACAACAGCGCACCGATCGTGGTCGGGATCAGCGTCACGAACAACGCGACCAGCACGACCACCGAGATCGAGCCGCCGGCATAGGCCGCGTAGCTCGGGATGGTCACGGTGGCGAACACGAAGATGATGGTGAGGCCGGCGAGCAGGATGTTGAGCGCGATCTCGTTCGGTGTCTTCTGCCGCTCGGCGCCCTCGACCAGCTTGATCATGCGGTCGATGAAGGTCGAACCCTGGGCCGCCGTGATGCGGACGCGGATCCAGTCCGACAGCACCTGGGTGCCGCCGGTCACCGCCGAACGGTCGCCGCCGGATTCGCGGATCACGGGCGCGGACTCGCCGGTGATGGCGGCCTCGTTGACGGAGGCGACGCCCTCGACCACCTCGCCGTCCGAGGGGATGGTGTCGCCCGCCTCGACCAGCACGAGATCGCCGACCTTCAGGCTCGTGCCGGGCACGAGCTTGTAATCGCGGCTCGCGCCGCTCAGGAGTTTGGCCTGGCTCTCGGTCCGGGTCTTGCGCAGCGTCTCGGCCTGCGCCTTGCCCCGGCCCTCGGCCACTGCTTCGGCAAGGTTGGCGAACAGCACGGTGAACCACAGCCAGAGGATGATCTGGAAGGTGAATCCGAGATTTTCTCCCCCGGTCAGGAGATCGCGCAGGAAGATCACCGTAGTCAACGCAGCGACGATCTCGACCACGAACATGACCGGGTTCTTGATCATGGCGCGCGGATCGAGCTTGGCGAAAGCCGCGCCGATCGCCGGCATCACGATCCTGGGATCCAGCATCGCCGACACCGGCATGCGCTTGTTGGGTTTATGGACGGGTTCCATGGAGGTCTCTCCGAAAGAGCTGGATCAGAACAGGTTGCCGGCGTTCATCGCGAGATGCTCGACGATGGGACCGAGTGCGAGCGCCGGGAAGAACGTCAGACCGCCCATGATCAGGATGACGCCGACGACGAGGCCTACGAACAGGCCACCGGTGGTTGGGAACGTGCCCATCGACGGCGGGATCGATTTCTTCGCCGCGAGCGAGCCCGCGATCGCCATCGCCGGCACGATCATGAAGAAGCGGCCGACGAACATCGCGCTGGCGAGCGTGAGATTGTAGAAGAAGGTGTTGCCGGTGAGGCCGGCGAAGGCCGAGCCGTTGTTGGCCGTCCCCGAGGTGAAGGCGTACAGCACTTCGGTGAAGCCGTGCGGTCCGGCATTCGCCATGGAGGCGACGGCCGCCGGATAGACCACGCCGACGGCGGTCCAACCGAGAATCATCAGCGGCAGGACGAGAATGGCCAGCATCGCCATCTTGACCTCGCGCGCCTCGATCTTCTTGCCGACATATTCCGGAGTGCGGCCGACCATCAGGCCCGCAACGAAGATCGCGAGGACGACGAACAGCAGCATGCCGTACATGCCGGCGCCGACGCCGCCGACGATGATCTCGCCGAGCTGCATGTTGATCAGCGGGATCATGCCGCCGAGCGCGGTGAAGCTGTCGTGCATGGCGTTGACGGCGCCGCAGGAGGCGGCCGTGGTGATCACGGCGAACAGCGAGGACGCGACGATGCCGAAGCGGACCTCCTTGCCTTCCATGTTGCCGCCGGTCAGGCCCAGCGCGTGCATGGCCGAAGTGCCGTTGGCTTCGGCCCAATAGCAGACGCCGACGCCGGCGATGAACAGCAGGCCCATCACCGCGAGGATCGCCCAGCCCTGGCGCTGGTTGCCGACCATGCGGCCGAACACGTTGGTGAGCGCGGCACCGAGCGCGAAGATCGACAGCATCTGCACGAAGTTCGACAGCGCGGTGGGATTTTCGAAGGGATGCGCGGCGTTGGCATTGAAGAAGCCGCCGCCATTGGTGCCCAGCATCTTGATCGCGACCTGCGAGGCGACCGGGCCAACCGCGATGGTCTGCTTGGCGCCTTCGAGCGTGGTCGCCTCGACATAGGCCCCGAGCGTCTGCGGCATGCCCTGCCAGACCAGGAACAGCGTGTAGACGATGCAGATCGGCAGCAGGATGTAGAGCGTGCAGCGGGTCACATCGACCCAGAAATTGCCGACCGTGCGAGCAGAGGCGCGGGCAAAGCCGCGGATCAGCGCGACCGCGAGCACGATCCCCGTCGCCGCCGACAGGAAGTTCTGGTGCGTCAGGCCGACCATCTGGGTCAGATAGGACAGCGTGCTCTCGCCGCCGTAGTTCTGCCAGTTGGTGTTGGTGATGAAGGAGACCGCAGTGTTGAAGGACAGATCTTCGGCGACGGCGCCCTGCCCGGCCGGATTGAACGGCAGCACGGCCTGGAGCCGCATCACGCCGTAGATGATGAGGAAGCCGCCGACATGAAATAGCAGCATGGCGACCGTGTAGGTCAGCCAGTGCTGCTCCCGCTTCTCGTCGACACCGGAAATCCAATAGATGCCGGCCTCGATCGGACGCAGGACGGGCGACAGGAAGGTGGGGTCGCCGCCAAACACGCGCGTCATGTACCAGCCGAGCGGCTT
Organism: Bradyrhizobium frederickii; assembly: GCF_004570865.1. Classification (GTDB taxonomy): domain Bacteria; phylum Pseudomonadota; class Alphaproteobacteria; order Rhizobiales; family Xanthobacteraceae; genus Bradyrhizobium; species Bradyrhizobium frederickii. Next base: position 160,630 of record NZ_SPQS01000003.1, on the reverse strand, counting down.
GGTCAGCGCGACGACAATGACGCAAAAGAGAATGATCTGGAGCCAACCGATCACAGTCATGGAATCAACCCTTCAGGCCTGGTTCCCGACGCAGAAGCGGCAGGAGCACCGAAAGCAGGCAAGCGACGAGCACAGCGTCCGCCAGCAACAATTCGACGAGCAGCAGCACGGGTCAGAACCGTTCGGGCCGCAGCAGCGCGTAGGTGAGATAGAGCAGGAGGCCGAACGAGACGGCGCCGGCGAGCGTATAGTCGAAGATCATGGTCCGCTCCGTCACAGCCGTTCGCAGGCGTAGGTGTAGCCGATCGCGAGGGCGAAGAAGGCCAAGCCCAGTGCCAGCATCAGAAGGTCCATCATGACGATACTCCTCAGTTGAGACGTTTCCGGCATAGCCCGTCTCCGGATTCCGGCGGGCCGCTTGCTGCGATCGAAGGCGGCGCGGCCGGGAACTTCACCGCGCTGACTTGCCACCGCGCACATAGGTTTTCGAGATGGAGCCTATGGCGACGTTATAGGAATCTCATAAAGGGCGGCTCGCCATGACCGGCGGCGACGTGACACCGGCAAATGTATTCCAGGCGGTCGCCCGGCCGGCGGCGCAGCGGCGCGGCCCACCATCGCTCTCGCAATCGTGGTTACAGCAAGCCGTGGCCAAGGTCTTTTCAAAAAGCCCTTGTTCTATAAGTCCCCACCTTCGGCGGAAATGACAGTCGAAGATCCGGCGCGCCTGGACGGAAGACTCCGTGCACTTATGAAATCCCTATATCTCTCGCCCGATCCCTATCTCGTTTTCAAATGCCCTCCGGGCCATCTTGGGGAAGCCGGCCGACTGACCGACGCCACCTCCAGGAGGCCTGACATGACCGTTGCTCTCCGACACTGCGATCCGCCATCACTCGGCGACCGCTTGCGCAATGCGCCGGCGATGACGCGACCATTGATGATCGAGATCGTCGAAAAAGCCTGCCGGCGCATCCCCTCGCTCGGCCCGAACGAGCGTACGGCGCGTCTCACCCGCCTGATCGACGCCGAGGCATGGGCCGATGCGGCGCTGGCGCTGATGGAGCTGGAGCTGCCGATGTGGCAGGTTCGCCGCATCGCCTATGACGAGGGCGAGTGGCATTGCGCGCTCTCGCGCGAGCGAGAGCTGCCGGACTGGCTGGACGCCGCGGTCGAGGCGCGCCATGCCGACCTCGCGCTTGCGCTGTTGTCGGCGTTCCTCGACGTCCGGGCGCTGGCGGTTGACGTATCGCGGCCGAGCGTTCCTTCCGTCCGTCCCGTGCCGGATCCGCTCTACGAGCCGGTCGCCTGCGACAATTTCAGCTAAAGCATGATGCGATGAGGCCTGATTGCCGCAATGACGCAGGTGCACTCTCCTTCCCGCTTGCGGGAGAGGTGAACGCCCCTGCGGCAATCGGTTCAACCTAAAGCCACTCCGCTCTAGACCCGCCCGTCGGAGAGACGCCATGCCGCAAGCTCCGGACATGCCGCGCATGCTGAGCCCGTCGCGCGTGATCGCGCGATTCGCCGTCCGCCTCGTGCTGCTCATCGGCTTTGCCGCATTCGGCAGCGTTGGCTTCGGCCGGAGCCTCGCCGTCCTGCTCTGGATGTCGATCATCCTGTGCGCGCTCGCCAGCCTTGTCAGGCGGGAGCCGCTGTTCGGGGCTGCGCTCAATCATTGGGACGAGGCTGTCGCCTTCGGCGCGCTGTTCGCGCTGGTCCACGTCGTCAATAATCCGGCTTTATGATCTTCCTATGAGATCGCGGCTCACCCGCCCTCGAAATCATATTCGCGACTGAGGATATTGAGCGCGCCGGAGAGGACCTGCGTCCGAAGCCGGCGCCGTTCAGAAGGAATACATCCGTGAAACTCGTCGAACCTCCCTCGTGCAGCTCGCTTTCGACCATCGTCTTCATCGGCAGGAACAGCCGGGGACAATGGATCGCTCAGGAGCAGAACGGCCTTTATGGCGGCCTGTTCGTCAGCCGCGCCCAGGCATTCAAATATGCGCTGTTCGAGAACGGACAGCATCCGGAAACAATCGTCGAGCTGCCGCGCGAGATCGAGCTCGACATGGGCAAGAGCCCCAATACCATCGTCGCGCAGCGCGCCGCCTGAGCAAGCGCCAACAGGGGAAAATCATGCTGGTCCCTCCCGCTGCCTGGTTCACCGGATTCATTCCGGATCTGCCGACTCCATTCGACGCGGCAGATGCGATCGACCTGAAGGCATTCGCCGCACTGTGCGAGCGACAGGTCGCAGCCGGCGTGCCGGCCATCGTGGTCTGCGAGACGGCCGGGGAAGCACCGACGCTTTCGCCGGCCGAGCAGGAGCTCGTCATTCGCACCGCGGTCGATGTCGCTCGCGGCCGCGTTCGGGTCATCGCGGGCGCGGTATCCAACGCAACCAGCCGCGCGGTCGAGCTTGCGCGGCGCGCGGAAGCGGCCGGCGCCGATGCCGTCATGTCGGTCGTGCCCGCTTACAACAAGCCGATGCAGGAAGGCATGCTCGCGCATTTCCGCACCATCGCCGGTGCGACCGGATTGCCCGTGATCCTGCACGACAATCCCTCCCGCACGCTGCGGCCGCTCGCCGACGAGACGCTTCTGCGTCTGGTCGAGTCGCGCCAGTTCGTCGGCCTGCGCGATGGGAGCGGTGACATCACCCGTCCGATGCGACTGTCCCGCAACTTGCCGGCAAATTTTCGGCTTCTCTCCGGCGACGACACCACCGCATTCGGATTCATGGCGGACGGCGGCGACGGCGCGATCTCGGAAGTCGCCAACATCGCGCCGGATCTCTGCCGCACGATCTTCTCGCATCTCAGGCAGGGCCGGCTGCAATCCTCCCGTTATCTGCACAAGCGCCTGATCCCGCTCATCGGCTGCCTGGGCAGGGAAAGTCCGGCGGCGCTCAAATATGCACTCAGCGTCCTTGGCCTCATGTCGGCCGCGACCCGGCTTCCGATCGTGCCGCTGGACGCGGCCGCGCAGAGAGGCGTGGTGCGCGCATTCGCTGCGGTCGCCGACGAAGAATTGATCGACGGCGTCGGAGCCTGAGGCGGCGAGGCCGTCGGACTTGCATGCTCAATCCGGTCGATGGATCTGACAGGCTACTCCAGGCCTGGAAGCTGGCGCTGCTGCGCTTTGCCGTGACGCGGGACGAAGCCGACAGGCTCAACGTCGCAGCACTTGCGGCGGAGCTCGATCGCTTCGGCGGACGGCGCACCGACGAGACATTCCACTTCTTCCGGCGAGCCAGTTCCCAGCTCTGCGCGGCGATCAGCGGGCAGCCACAGAACGCGGCGGACATCCTGGAGCGGTTCTGCAAGCAGATCGAGGAGCCGCGGCTGCGCCTCGCCTTTGCCGCAGCGATGGGGATCACGCTTTCGAATCCTGCTCCGTCTCAGGCCGCGCGACCGCAGCGGAACCCGGATCTCTTCAGAGGGCTGCCGGCGCGCGGATCGGCATCTTTATGACATTCCTATGCGGGCGCACCTGCGCTCATCTCGCAATCCTACGCAACGATGGACATCATCAGCGGCATTGGCGCGGCGTCTCGCTGCGCCAAGGACAAGGACTTCCGCGATGTCGATCCTGACACATGGTATTGACCGGCCGTTCGCGGCCGAACGCACGATGCGCATCTCAGAGGCGCGCAAGGCCCAGCTCAAGCGCATCGCGCTCCATGCGCTTGCTCTGCTCTCGATGGGCAGCGTGCTCACCGCGCTGATCGCGCTGAGAACCGCAATTTATGTCTGGCGTCTCCCCGCCTGACCCGCGGGGCAGGCGTCATGACCTTGCAGATGTATGAGGAGGCCGCCATGGTCGCGATCGCCCTTCAAGCCGTTCATCGCCTGCCGGAATCGAGACCGATGGCGCCTGAGATCGGCGCGGCGACGGCACTCAGGCCGCTCGATCCCGATGTCGTCAGTGCCGCCATTCCAGCCTTTTTCATCGGACGCAACCGTGCCGGGCTCTGGGTGGCCCGCGAGGCGCGGGGCCGCTCCGGCGGTCTCTTCCTGTTCAAGAGCTCCGCGATCGATTTCGCCAATCGGTGGAGCGCTCCGGCACGATGCGCGCTGGTGTTTCCGGCCGAGACCTTCGAGCTCGATGTCCAGAACAAGGGCAATCCGCTGGTCGCGCTGGCGGCGCGATCGCTGAGCTGGGTCAGGCGGCGTGTGCCACGCCTTGCGAGGTGAACGACATGGTCGAGCTCAAGATCATCATGCTGGTCGCATTGATGGGCGCATTGCTGCTCGGAATGCGCGTCAGTGCGAAGCCGGCCTCGGATGGCTAGCATGCAGCTTCTCAAGGAAAATCTGGAGCAGATGGTCACCGTGACCATCCTGACGCTGACGCTGAGCCTGATCTGGGGCGCGATCCTGACGCTCGTGATCACGCTCGTGGCGCGCGGGCTCGGCGCCTAGCCCCTCGCTTCTCTTTCGATCAGCCGCGCCAATTCCGCCGCCGTGACCTCGATCGGGCGGCCGCTGCGCTCGACGCGAGCCTGGATCAGCGCACCCTGGAGCGCCGACGTGCAGAGCACGGCGAGCGTCTCCGCCCGCGGCCGGGCAAACCCGTCGGCCACCAGCTTGTCACGCAGGATGGATAGTCGCGCCGCATAGGCCTTGCGGCCGGCGTCGGACACGGCGCGCTCGCGCGGCGCAAGCTCGAGCAGCACGGTCGTGATCGGACAGCCATTGCGAAAGCCGGAGCCCTGCATCCAGCCTGAAAGCAGCCTCGCATGGGCGCGCAAGAGGTCGGCGGTCGAGCCGCACTCCGCCGCGAGCTTGGCGACCGTCGCCGCGACGCGGCGGCCCGCCTCCTCCACCGCCGCCACCGCGATCGAGGATTTTCCGTCCGGAAAGTAATGGTAGAGCGACCCTTTTGGCGCACCGCTGACGTCGACGATGTCGTTCAGCCCGGTCCGGGCAAAGCCCTGGCGGCGGAACAGCGTCACCGCGGCATTAATGATGGGCTGGCGGTGCTTGGGCACGGCCGGCATGGCGCTTTCCTCCTCGTACAAATTATATTGATTGGTCTACATCAGCCTCCGACAGTCAAGCCCGTCAGTGACAGGAGAGGCAAATGACAATGGGAGTGAGCTTCGAGGTGGAGGACGGCGTCGCGCGGATCGGGCTCGACGACGGCAAGGTCAATGTGATGTCGACCGCCATGCTGGCCGAGATCGGCGCCGCCTTCGACCGGGCCGAGACGGAAGCCGAGATCGTGGTGCTGCGCTCGGCGCGGCCCGGCATCTTCTCTGCCGGCTTCGATCTCAAGGTGTTCGCGTCGGGCGATGCCGCCAAGAGCCTGGAGATGGTTCGCGCCGGCGCCGAGCTTGCGCTGCGATTGATGTCGTTTCCGCATCCAACCGTCGGCGTGATGGAAGGTCACGCCTTTCCGATGGGGACGTTCCTGCTGCTCGCCTGCGACGTCAGGCTGGGCGCGCGCGGCCCGCACCGCATGGGGCTGAACGAGGTCGCGATCGGCATCGCGCCGCCGAGCTTTGCCATCGAGCTCGCACGCAGCCGCCTGCATCCGGCCTGGCTCAGCCGGACCGCCACGCTCGGTGAAATGTACGGGCCCGAGGAGGCGCTGACCGCAGGCTTCCTCGACCGCGTGGTTGCGCCGGACGCCATCGACGACGCGCTTGCGGACACCATCGCCGCGTTACGCGGCATCCACAGGCCATCGCATACGACTGCCAAGAAACGTCTGCGCCAGCCCGCGATGGACGCGATGCGTACGGCGATCGACCGTGAATTGACCCTGGCCGCCTACACGGCAAGCAACCGGGCCCGCAGCGCGGTGGCGATGCCCGGTTGAGGCCAGCTGCCCCCGCGGAAAAGACCCGGCCGATCTGGCGCAATTCCAGGGAAACGTGTAGAGCGTTTTCATGAGCACCAGCAACGTCAATGTCGTCGTCCACCCCCTGGTCCAGCACAAGCTCTCCCTGATGCGGGAGAAGGACCGCTCGACCAAGAGCTTTCGCGAGATCCTGAACGAGATCGGGATGCTGCTCTGCTACGAGGTGACGCGTGACCTGCCGCTGGAGCTGGTCGAGATCGAGACGCCGATCGCGCCGATGCGGGCGCCGAAGATCGCCGGCAAGAAGCTCACGCTGGCGCCGATTCTGCGCGCCGGCGTCGGTTTCCTCGACGGCATGCTGGCGCTGATGCCCTCGGCGCGCATCGCCCATATCGGGCTCTACCGCGACCCCGACACATTGCAGGCCGTGGAATATTACTTCAAGGCGCCGCAGGATCTGTCCGACCGCACCGTGATCCTGATGGACCCGATGCTGGCGACCGGCAACTCGGCCTGTGCCGGCGCCTCCCTGCTCAAGGCCCGCGGCGCCCGCGACATCCGCTTCGTGTGCCTTCTGGCCGCGCCCGAGGGCATCGCGCAATTCCAGAGCGAGCATCCCGACGTGCCGATCTGGACCGCCGCGATCGACGAGCGGCTCAACGACCACGGCTACATCGTGCCGGGCCTGGGCGATGCCGGCGACCGGATGTTCGGCACCAAGTAGACAGTTTGGCATGATCGGGTTACTCCGGTTGCCATGAGTGCCAATGCGTTGTCGCTGCAATCGCTGATCCGGGCCGAGGCCGCCGCCGATCCCGCCTTCGTATTCGGCGGCACGCCGGTCTCGCGCGCGGAATTCGCAGGAAGAATCGAGCAGACCGCCGCCTGGCTCGCAGCGCAAGGCATCGGCAAGGGGGACGTCGTCGCGGTCTGGCTGGTCAACCGGATCGAATGGATCGCCCTGCTGTTCGCCGCCGCCCGATGCGGTGCGATCGTCGCCGCCGTCAATACGCGCTACCGGAGTGCGGAAGTCGCGCATCTGCTGCGCTTGTCCGGCGCCCGGCTGATGGTGGTGGAGGCCGCATTCCGCTCGATCGATTTTGCTGCGATCCTTGCCGGGATCGCCGAACACGAGGTCCCCGCGCTGCAACGGCTCGCGGTGGTCGGCGCAGATGCGATCCCGGCGCATTGGCCCTGCGTGCGCTTCGATGCCTTCGACAGGTCCTATCCGCCCGCTCCGCCGGCCGAGGACGACATCGACCAGCCGGTGCTGCTCTACACCACGTCGGGCACCACCAAGGGGCCGAAGCTGGTGGCGCATTCGCAGCGGACGCTGGCGAGCCATGCCGTCTCCGTCGCCAAGGCGCTTCGGCTCGATCCACGGCGTCACGCGCTGCTGGCCATGCTGCCGTTCTGCGGCACGTTCGGCATGACGAGCCTGCTCGGCTTCATCGCGGCCGGTGCAACCATTCATGTGCTTGATGCCTTCGAGGCGGCACCGGCGCTCGAGATCCTCCGCGGGCACGGCATCACGCACGCCTTCGGCTCCGACGAGATGTTCCGGCGCATTCTCGCCCTCACCGATGCGCCGCGCCCGTTCCCGCATCTGGAAATCTGCGGGTTCGCCGCGTTCCAGCCCGGCTGGCGCGAGCTTGCCGCGGAGGCCGAGACGCGCGGCCTGCCACTGTTCGGGCTCTACGGGTCGAGCGAGGTCCAGGCCCTGTTCGCGATCGCCCGACCCGGCGATGCCTTCGCCGATCGCATCGAGGGCGGCGGCTGGCCGATGTCACCCGACGCAAGAGTGCGCGTGCGCGACACCGAGACCGGCGAGCTTGCGGCCAGCGGCGTATCCGGCGAGATCGAGATCAGCGCGCCGTCACGCTTCCTTGGCTATTTCCACAACCCGGATGCGACGCGCGAGGCGATCACCGCGGACGGCTTCTTCCGCACCGGCGACATCGGCCGGCTGCGCGGCGACGGCTCCTTCGTCTACGAGACCCGCGCCGGCGATGCCATGCGGCTCGGCGGCTTCCTGGTCGCGCCCGGCGAGATCGAGGATGAGATCAAATCCTGTGCCGGCGTGAGCGATGCCCAGGTGGTTGCGGTCGATCTGAAGGGCCAGGCGCGCTGCGTCGCGTTCGTGATCCCCGCAAGGGAGCCGCCGATGCAGGAGCGGTTGATCGCGCATCTGCGCGAGCGGCTCGCGGCCTACAAGGTACCGACGCGAATCTATTTCGTGGACGCCTTTCCCGTCACCGACAGCGCCAACGGCGTCAAGATCCAGCGCGCCAGGCTGCGCGCCATGGCGATGGAGCGGATCGCCGCCGAATAGCCTGAGCTATTTCAGGTAGCTCGCGAGATTGATGCTCAGGATCTTGGCGAGGGCGGAATAGGACGCGGTGAGCTGTGCCTCGTAAGTCGAAAGCTGCGCCGTGATGGCGGCGACATCGACGCCGGTGAGGTCGTTCGACAGCGTCTCGGCATAGCTCTTGTAGTCGGTCTGGCGGGCGCTCGCCGTCTCGATCGAGGATGCCGCATTCGACAGCCGGGCCTGCACCGCCGCGGTGTCGTCGAGCGCCGTGCCGGCGAGATCGAGCGCACTGGAAATGTCCGAAGACGACAGCGTGGTGCTGCTTGCGACGAACTTCAATACGCGCATCACCTCCTCGAACGCCGAATTGTCGGCGGTGACGCCGTACGATACCGTCTGGTCGGCCGCAACGCGCACCGAAGCGATCTCGTCGTCTCCCTTGTAATAGCTCGTGTCGGCCGTGGTGGTGGATCCCACGCCGGACGAGAAGCTGGTCAGATCGACCGGCGCCGTATCGGTCTTGTCGCCGGCGAACACGTACTGGCCGTCATATTGCGTGTTCATCAGCGAGCCCATCTCCTGCAACATCTGCTGGGCGGTGGTGATCACCGAATTGGTCTCGGTCGAGCTTCCGGTGGAAGCGGCGCTGAGCTGGGAACGGAGCTGGGTGAGAATGTCGGTCATGGAGCCGATGGCCGAATACATCACCTGGATCCTGCTGTCGGCGAGCGTTGCGGCATCGACATAGGACTGCGCACGCGTGACCGAGACCTGAAGGTTGACGACGTGCTGCGCGTCCGAGCCGTAGCCGCCGAAATCGGTCGAGACCACGCCCGTCGATTCCTGGATCTGCTTGTTGGCCATGACCGATTCCACGCGCATCGCGTCGGCGATCATCCTGTTCGACTGCGCGAAGGTGGCGACCCGCATCGCGACCATGAGCGTGGCTCCGGCTGTTATGACTGAACGGCGGACAGCAGCGCCGAATACATGGTGTTGACGGCCTGGATCAGCGCCGACGCCGCGCTGTACTTGTTTTGAAGCGTGGTGAGCTTGGCGGATTCCTCATCGAGGTTGACGCCGGATTGCGACGCCAGCGAATCCGCATAGGTCGATTGTGCGGTTTCCTTTGCCGTGTAAGCGGCGGACGCCTGCGAGGCCTTGCTGGCCACGTCCGACACGATAGCCGAGGCATAGTCGGCCAGGGAACCGGTGGTGGCCGCAAGGCCGCCGCTGGATGCGAAGGTCCGGGATTCCGTCAGCGCATCGTAGAAGGCGTTGACCACGGCGGCCGAGCCGGACGACAGCACGCTGCTGCCGACCGTCAGGGTCGACGAGGAATCCAGCGTCGCGAGCTGGATCTCGTTCGTCCCGGACAGGATCTTGCTGTTGACCGCGATATCCGCCGCGCTCGTTCCCGTCACGAGATCATTGAGACCGAAATAGTCCGAAAACCCCTCCCCGGCGCTTCCGACCGAGCTCGTCATCTCGTTGATGGCGACGCCATTGCCCGAGCCGGTCGCCGTGATCGAGAGATGGCCGTCCGCGTCGACCGACGCCGACAATCCGGAAATGCCGTTGATGGCGGTGACGAGATCGCCGACCGTGGAATAGGACGACAGATCGAGATCGCCGTACGAAACCAAATTGCCGCTCTGGTCGGTGACAGCAAGGCGTACGGTGCCCGAGGCGGACAGCGCCGTGGCGCTGGTGACGCCGGTCGTCCCGGTGAGGCTCGTTGGCGCCGGCACCGCGGATGCGCTGTTCGAGACGCTGTTCATCACCGATGCAAGCTGCTGGGCAAGCTGGTCGAGCTGGGACTGCGCGTCCGGCAGCGTCTCGTCGCGCAGCGTGATGAGCGCGCCGATGTCTCCGCCCGATATCTGCGAGGTAATGTCGACGCCGTTCACCGTGATCGCGCTGAAGCCGCTCGACGAGGAACCGGCGGTGTAGGTCGTGGACGCCGTCACATTGGAAGCGGCCGTATAGCTGATCGTATGCGCGGAGCTGTCGACCAGCGCCTGGCCTGATTTGGTGTAGATCTGGATATCGCCGTTCGATGCGGTGAAGTAGTTGACGTTCATCTGCGAGGCAAGGTCCTGCAGCGCGGTGTTACGCTGGTCCTCGAGGTCCGCGGTCGACTGGCCCGCCGCCGCCGTCTGCTTGATCTGGGCGTTCAGATCCGCGATCTGCTGCAAGTCGGCATTGACGTCGTCGATCGCCGACGAGATGTCCTGGTCGGCGTCGGCGCGCAGCTTCTGGATGCTGCTCGACGTCTCCCGCAACTGACTTGCGACGTCATCGAGCGCGCTGACGACGTTGGACTGCAGAGAGGCGCTGCTCGGCGAGCTCGACAGCGACGACAATGCCGATTCCAGCGAGGCGATAGTGTTGGCGAGCGAGGTCCCGGTTGACGAGCTGTCGGTGCTGCTGGTCGAGCCATAGAGCTTTCCGAGCGAGGTCAGGTAGGTATTTGTCGTGTCGGCCGATCCGAGCTCCGAGGTCGCGGCGACCAGCGATTTCAGCAGCAGCTTGTCGACGGTCGAGGTGATGCCCGTCACCGTGACGCCGGTGCCGACGCCGGCGGTCACGCTGCTCGACTGGTTCGCGGTCTTCACCGTATAGCCGGTCGTGTCGGCGTTCGAGATGTTCGACGACGTCACGCTGATCTGCACGGACGTGGCCGAGAGCCCACTGAATGCGATGGATCGCGCGATATCGAGTGACATTGCGGGCTCCTCTGCTCGTCAGGCGCTGCGGCTGGTGCCGCTGGAAACCGCACGAGCGGCGAGCCGGCCGGAGGCGCCATAGGGCGACACCGCCGCGATCTGCTCGCGGATCGCCTGCATGACGGCCTCGATCCGGCGGTTGCTGGCCTCGATCGCCGCCCGCAGGCGCAGCAGGTTCTCGTCCATGGCAGCGCGCAGCTTCAGGATCCGCTCCAGCAGCTGTTCGCGCAGCATCCGGTCCCTGACGTTCAGGCTCGTGGTGCCCGCCGCGCATTCGGCCACAATGCGCTCGAACATTTCCGCCAGGCGGCTCTTCTCGTCGACCTGCTTGAGGCGCGAGGCGGGCAGGCCCTTGGCGAGCTCTGCATTCTCCGCCGCGACCAGCGCGGTCAGCGTATCGATCAGCGCGATCAGCGACTCGATCCGGGCATCGCTGGTCCCGGTGGCTTGGCTGTTGGCCTGATTCTTGGCTTTGCTCTTGGTTTGGACTGCGGTCATCGTCATCGCCTTCTTCTAATTATGCGGCTTGCCGCGGCCGGCCTGCGAGTTGCGCAGATAGGCGCCGATCGCGGTCGTCCTGACGGTTGCCTGCTTCATCTGGCCTTCGATCTCCGCGCATTCGCGCAGGAGGCCGCGGCGGACCATCTCGAAATCGTCGAGCAGCGCGAGCAGCTGCTTGCGGTCGCCACTGCCAACCGATGCGGCCCTCGCCACCAAACGCCGCAACCGACGCAGCAACGCTTCTCCGGCAGCGCTCGCGCTTTCGCCGTGCATCGCTCACCTCATCGCCGAGATCAGGGTGTCGTACATCTTGTTGACGGTGGAGATGACCTGGGACGCCGCGGAATAGGCCTGCTGCGCCGAGATCATGCTCGAGAACTGGCTGGAAGTGTCGGTGGTCGAGGATTCCAGCTCGCTGCCGTAGATCGTGCCCGCGCCGTTCTCGCCGGAGGCCTGTAACGCCGCATTGCCTGACGTCACGGTCGCCGAATAAATGCCGTTGCTGGAGGCGGCCAGCCCGTTGGGATCGGCGAAGGTCGCGACCGCGATCTTGTAGATGGCAATGGTCTGGCCGTTGGAATAGGTGGCGTCGACGACGCCGTTCTTGCCGATCGAGACGCTGGACAGCTTGCCATAGGATAGACCGTCCGAATCGATGCTGGTGACGTTGACCGACGGTGTGGTCTCACCGGAGGCGTATTGGGTCAGGCCGTCGGTGCCGCCGACCGTGCCGAGATCGAGCGTGATCGCGCTGTTGGCGGCGCCGTCGGTCCAGCCCGTCACGGTGACGGTCGCGGGATCCGGGCTCGTGCTGGCCAGCGATCCGTCGCTGTTGAAGGTGATGCCGATCGTGCCCGAGGCCGTGCCTGTCGCGGTCGTCGTATCGGAAGCGGAGCTCGGATTGGCGAAACTGGCACTCCAGCTGTTGGTGCCGGTCTTGCTCCAGGTGATCTGCATCGTGTTTGCGGCACCGAGCGAATCGTAGACCGTCATCGAGCTGGTGTAGGTATCGCCGGTGGCGGCATCCGACGGCAGGTTCGCCGCGATGGTGGTCTTGGTGGTGGCGCTGCCGCTGGTCGCGGCGACCTGGGTGTTGATCGCGGCGAGATTGCTCGCCGATTCACTGCCGATGACGTTGCCGTCCGCGTCGGTACGCCAGCCCTCGAGGTAATAACCATTGTTCTCGAGATAGCCGGCGTTGTTGATCGTGAAGGCGCCGTTGCGGGTATAGGCGGCGGTGCCGCCGGACGTGGCGTCGGTCACCACGAAGAAGCCCGAGCCCTGGATCGCGACGTCGGTCGCGTTGGAGGTCGCGGCGAGCAGCCCCTGCTGGGTGATGTTGGCGCGACCCGAAACGGTGACGCCGCCCGAGGCGTAGGAGGTCGTGTTGCTGGAGGCCGTCACCAGCGCGTCGAACATGGCCGACGTCGTCTTGTAGCCGGTCGTGTCGGAGTTGGCGATGTTGTCGCTGATCATCGACAGGGACTGGCTCTGGGCGCTGAGCGCCGAGATCGCCGAGGACAATGCACCGGTGAGACTCATGATGAAACTCCGAGGAAATCGCGACGTTGAGATCCGGATTTGGGATCAAGACTTGGGATCAGGGGTCAGGAGGTGACGCCGAGGATGTTCGCGGCGCTGACGGCGACGCCGTTCACCGTGAGCGAGGGCGTGGAGGTCGAGGTGTCGATGCCGGTCACCGTGCCGGTGACGGTGGTGTAGTTGAGCACCGAGTTGCCGGCAGAGTTGGTCGCGGTCACCGAGATGGTGTACTGGCCGCCATCGGAGAGCTGGTTGCCGCTGGAATCCTTGCCGTCCCAGGTGAAGCTGTTGGTGCCGGCATTTCCCGTTCCGGTGCCGGTGTAGACGACGTTCCCGGACGAGTCCGAGACGCTGATCGAGACGTCCGATGCGGCTGAGGACAGCGAGTAGCCGAAGGTCACCGAGCCGTTGCTGAGCGTCGACGTGTCGGCCTTCGCCTCGACGGTGTGACCGATATAGTTCACCGAGTTCAGCGTCACGAGGCTCGAGAACGAACCCGCGAGCGAAGTGAGACTGGAGTTGATTGACTGCTGGGAGGTGAAATTGGCGTAGGAGGTGAGCTGATTGACGAGGTCGGTGGTCGAAGTCGCATTCAGCGGATCCTGGTTCTGAAGCTCGCTGACCAGCAGGCTGAGAAAGTCGCTGGACGTCAGTGTCGACGAGGACGACGTGCTCGACGACGACGATGTCGTGGTGGTCGCAGTCGTTGCAGAACTCACGGCGGAAACGGTCATCAGAAGCTCCGGCTTTCTCGCGCCGCCGGCGACCAGATGGCCCGGCGCGCTTGAAATCTGTGTGCTGATGAAACGGGTGGGCGCGCGAATTCAGGCGCGGATTCACCCGCGTGGAAACGGCTTTCGACACGGCAAAATCTGCCGTGTGCGCGCGCTAGAATGCGATGATCCGATTAGTCCGTTGCTGCGGCGTAGCCACACCACAACTCGCTTGCGCGCGAGCAACGCATACGAGGCGAGTGCCGAGAGCATTGACGCCTTGCGGCACGGCACGAAGAACGTGGCTGCCCGGGACAAGCCCCGGGGATGACAGAGTCTCGTGGTCAATGTCAGAAAGAAGCCGTTCAGCTCTCGGCTGTCTCGCCTTCCGTGCGGGGCTCGGCGGCGTCGTCCTTCATTTTGGCCGCGGCGGCGACGATGCGGTCGGCGAGGCCCGCGGGCGCGCGGACCAGGGGGGCCGCGAGCGCGCGGCGCACGGCGCGCGCTTCTTCCAGCAGGGCCTGCGCAGCGGATGATCGCGCCAACAGCTCCTCGGCGGGCACACGCCGATCGTCGGGCCAGAGCGAGAGATCCTCGCCCAGCCGGTCGATCAGTTCCTCAAACTCGGTGACGTCCATCGCCCCCCGGTCCCGCCTTGGTCCGGCCCGTCATAAAGCATTGCGCGAGTGCCGGAAACCGGATTCGGGCAGGTTTTGGCGCCAAAAGACCCCGCAGCACTACGGAAAAGCGCGAAACGGGAGGCGGACGTCGACGTCCGCCCTCCCTCTTCCAATCGGAGAGAACCGCCGCCTCAGCCCCTGCGCACCGAATCGGCCGGGACCGCCGTCCCGCCACGCGCGGTCGTATCGACGAACTCCCAGGCCTCCCGAAGCTCGGCGAGCCCTGCGATGATGCGTCCGAAATTCGCGCGCGCATGCGGGCGGCCGAACGCCTTGAGGCTTGCCAGGATCATCGCGTTGTAGGTCTGGAACACCTGTTCCGCCACCGTGCCGCCATTGGGGAAGTCGAGATTGTGGCTGAGCCCGCGCAGGATTGCGGTCGCCCTCATCAGGTATTCGTGCCCTTCCTCGAAGCGGCGCGCTTCCTGCGCCGCCAGCGATTTCTGAAGAAAGGTGATGGCTCCGCCCAGCAGCATCGAAACCGCCTTGAGTGGCGGCACGCTCGTTGCCGCGCCCCGGTAGGCCTGGTTGGCCATGTACGCCATCTGGTTATGCATCATCGGTCACTCTGTCTCACACGATCAATCGCTCGAGGAGCTGTTCAGCAGCGCCTTGAGATAGGTCAGGGTGCTGTTGGCGCTCTCGATCGCCGCCTGGTACTTTGCGTATTGGGTCTGGAGCTGCGATTGCAGCGTCGCGGCCGCGCTGTTGATGTCGTCGACCTTCTGCTGAAGATCGTCGTCGCGCGTGGTCAGATTGGTGATCAGCGTCTGCAGCACCCCGGTCGAGGACGAGTAGTTCTTCGCGATCTGGTAGAGCTGCGTCGCAATGCCCGAGGTCGACGTCACGGTGATCGATTGGGAAGTCGACCCGCTGTATGTGAAGGCCATGCCGGAATAGATCGAGCCGGCGGCGCCGATGATGGTGGTCCCGCTGACCGTGAACAGCGTCGAATCGCCGCCGACCGACGCCGAGGCGAGGTTACCGTCGGCATCGACCGTCAGATCCAGGGTGAAGGATTGCGGCGACGTGCCCGTGTTGACGACGCTGAGCTGGCTCGACGACGTCGTCGTCTGTGCCGACAACAGCTTGGTCACGCCGCTCAGATTCGTGCTCAGGATGTCCGACAGCGTCGAGGTGTCGAGCTCCAGCTCGTTGCTCTCGTTGAACGACAGGCCGAGATCGGCCATCGTCATGCCCCCCACGGTGCTGTTCAGAGCGTTCTGGAGCGCATCCATGATGTTGCGCATGGTTCCGTCGCCGAACAGGACCGCGCTGGAGTCCGCCGTGCCATCCGTCGCGGTCGCCTGCTGGGCGATGACCTCGTCGCGAAAGGTATTGTAGTTCGTGACGAAGGTCTCCAGCGCCGATTGGATCTGGCTGGTGTCGGTCTCGATGCTGATGTTCAGCGAGGTTCCGTCCGGGGTCGCCTGAAGCAGGCTAAAAGTGACCCCGCTGAGAACGTCGGTGATGTCGTTGGTATCGCGGGTCATCGCGATGCCGTCCAGCGTGAATTCGGCCGACTGCGCCTGCTGGATGACGTTGGTGAAGCTTCCCGAGCTGTCGGTCACGCCGAGCTCGTTCATGACGTCGTCGCCGGACGTGCTGGAATAGGTGATGTCGGCCGCGTCCGCGGTGCCGGTCAGCACCATCTGGTATGACGTGCTGGACACCTGCACGATGGAAGCCTGGACGTTGGTGGTCGAGGTCTGCGCATTGATGGCATCGACGACGTCCTGGAGCGACATCGTGCCGGTGACGGTGATGTCGGATGTGCTGCCGCCCTCCAGGCCGATGGAAAACGTGCCGGAAAAGCCAAGTTCGTCGGTCTGGCTCGATTGCGCGGTGCCGACCACCTTCTGTGCGGCGGCGAGCTGGCTGATCGTCAGCGTGTGGTCGCCGGTCGCCGCTCCGCTCTTGATCGTCATGGACAGCGCCGAGGAGGCGCTGACGTCCCCTGTCGAGCCGATGCTCGCGGCGCGCGTGGCAAACGCGCTGGTGGAGAGCGAGTTGACCACCGCGGTCGACAGCGACGCCAATCCCGAATACAGCGTCTTCAGATCGCTCTGGAGCGTCTGATAGGCCGAGATCTTGGCCTCGTTGTTCGTAATCGTGGTCGAGATCGTATCCGCCTGCGCGGTCTTGGCGTCGACGGCGGACTGGATCAGCGCCGACCAGTCGATGCTGCTCGAATTGGTGGTCCCGCTCGTGGTGACGGTTACACCCGAACTTGTGCTGCTGGTGCTCGAACTGACGGAAGCCACTTTGCGTATCGGTCCCTGGTAAGAAGCGGGCCGGCATCACGCCGGCCCGCCGGTCTCGTCATCAGCTCAGCAGCTTGAGCAGGTACTGGGGCATCTGGTTCGCCGCGGCGAGTGCCGACACGGCGGCCTGGGTCTTCACTTCCGCGGAGGAGAGCTTGGACTGCTCGGCCGCGATGTCGACGTCCTTGATCGCCGAGTTGGCCGATTGCAGGTTCTGGGTCTGGGTCGAGATCGAGTCCGCGCTGAAGTTGAAGCGGGATTCCTGGGCGCCGATGCTGGCGCGGGCGGCGGAAACCGTGTCGATCGCCGTATCCAGCGCGGTCAGCGCCGCGGTCGCGTTCGACAGCGTGCTGACGTCGAGCGAGGACACGCCGAGCGACGAGGCCGTCAGGCTCGTCAGCGTGATGGTGATGGTATCCGAGCCCGAGGAGCCGACCAGCACCGAGACGCCGGAGGCGAACACGCTGGTGCCGTCGAGCAGGCTCTGGCTGGAGTAGCGGGTGCCGGACGCGATCGAATCGATTTCGCTCGTCAGCTGCGTGAATTCCGAGTTGATATAGGCGCGACTGGAGTCGGTCGTGGTGCCCGACGCGGACTCGGAGGCCAGCGACTTCATGCGGGCGAGAATGTCGGAGATGTTCGAGGCGCCGCCGTCGGCGGTCTGCAGGATCGCGGTGGCCTGCGAGGCGTTGGTCGCGGCCTGCTGCAGCGTGGTGACGTCCGAGGAGATGCGGGTGGAGATCGCAAGACCGGCGGCGTCGTCGGAAGCCGAGGTGATGCGCGAACCGCTCGACAGCTTCGAGAGCGAGCTGGTCTCCTGCGCCGAGTTGATGTTGAGATAGCGAACCGCGGCATTGGCCGCTGTATTGGTGTTGATTGCGGGCATTGAAAGCTCCTGTGCTGATGGGCATGGCGTGCCGCATCGTTGAAATCGACTTACGACGACGCGGACCGCAGCCCCGTCCGTTCGCTCAAACGACGGAGCGCGAGGAGATCAGGCGCGAAAACTGTCGCTGGCGCAAATTTATGGTTAGCAATCGGTAAACGCGGTGCGGATGTCGCGCTCGTGCTTGCGCAGCAGCTGACGAAGCTGCTGGCGCCCGCGCTTGAGCAGCGACTCGACGGCCGCCACCGTCGTGTCCATCACCTGGGCGATCTCGCCGTTGCTCATGTTCTCATGGTACGAGAAGATCACCGCGATGCGCTGCTGCTCGGGCAGGCGCTGCATCGCCAGTTCCAGCATGTCGTTCAGCTCGTTGCGCTCGATGATCTCGACCGCGCCGGGCTGACCGTCGGCGACCTCCGGCACGGTGTCGACGTTCTCGTTGCGCGGCTTGCGGCGCAGATCGATGCAGCGATTGGAGATGACACGGTAGAGCCAGGTCGAGAACTTGGCGCGGCCGTGCTGCCAGCGTCCACGATGGCTCCAGATCTTGAGCATGGTGTCCTGCACCACGTCCTCGGCATCCGCCGCGTTGCCGACGATGCGCAGCGCGATCGCATAGGCGCGGTCGATGTGACGCTCGACCAGCATACGGAAGGCGGCCTCGTCGCCGGTCGCGAGTTTGTCGAGCAGCTCGCTGTCTTCATCATAAACGACATCGTCGGCGACAGGCGCGCCGTCCGGCGCGAGCGGCGCGGACGGCATCATCGGCACCGTCGCTTCGACCGGCACCGTCGCCTCGGCGGGCGCCATGACATCAGCAGCGTAACTCATCCCGCAACCTCCAACCCACAATGCCGGGGGCGCACATGCCACACGGCTTCCAGGCGTTGAACGGGCCGGCGAAACGATCCAGGCGGAGAATTTTTGTTGTTTTTCAATGTGTTAGCCGGTCACTTTTGCCGAGTGCCGGGCAACAATTGCCGACTGCGCGGAAAGCCCGCGCATCGATCCTGCAATCGTCACATCGTCTCGCGCCATGGCGGATCATTCATCCTGAGCAGATGGATGTGGAAGAAAACGCAGACATTACGCGGCACTAGGCGATCGAACGCGACGCGCGCGTAGCACATCGAGACGCGATTGTTTCCGAGTGTGAACGAACGCGAGACGACTTCCGCACTCGGCAATTTTTTCCGAATCACCTTTTCGAACCTAGCGATTTTTTTGAATCTGTCAGTTGCGACGAACGCGAATTTGAATCGCGCGCGAAGTTTTTTGCGTTCATGGCGCCTG
This sequence comes from Bradyrhizobium frederickii, assembly GCF_004570865.1. Taxonomy (GTDB): domain Bacteria; phylum Pseudomonadota; class Alphaproteobacteria; order Rhizobiales; family Xanthobacteraceae; genus Bradyrhizobium; species Bradyrhizobium frederickii. The sequence continues at coordinate 141,897 of NZ_SPQS01000003.1, read as the reverse complement.
ACTCGACGCATGCGCCCGTTAATCATCGTGATGGGCGGGGAATTGCAGCATGAAGATCGCATTGGCCGGCGCGGCGCGCCGCGCGCAAATTGTTTCTGCTTGGTCGTTCGATGTTTTCGATACATTTCTGCTGCGCGCATGCACGACGCCGGACGGCGTGTTTGAAAGGACTTACGAGCTATCCGGCATTTCACGATCAAGTCCGAATGTTTCCGCGAGTTTCGTTCAACATCGCATCCAGGCCGAATCGCGCGCGCGCCGGACCGCGAAGGAGACGCGCGGTGCGAGCGAAGTACGCATCGAGGAGATCTATTCCTATTTTCCATTCAAGCTGTTCGGCCTGTCGCGAGCCGACCTGAACGATCTGGTCGAAGCCGAGTTCGGCGCCGAGGTCGAGCTTTGCCGCGCCAACCCGGACATGGTCGGGCAATATCTGGACATGAAGCGCGCGGGCCATCGCGTCGGATTCATCTCGGACACCTATTGGGACTCCGGCCGGCTGGCCCGGCTGCTGCGTGCCTGCCGTCCCGGCCTCACCTGGGACTTCCTCTATGCGTCCTGCGACCATGGCAGCGGCAAGAGCGAAGCCTTGTTCGCCACCTACCTCTCCGAGCAGGGCATCGAGGCCGGCGCCTCCTTTCACGTCGGCGACAACGAGAAGGCCGACATCAAGGGGGCGAGGCGCCACGGCATTCATCCCCGCTATTATCCGCAGGCAACCGCGCAGCTCGCCTCGAAGTTTCAGCGCGAGACGGCACTGTTCGAGCTGCTGTGCACCGGCGCGCCATCGCGTCTCGATCATGGTGCGCGAACGCTGCGGCGCATGGTCGCCGCGCGCAGCCCCGAGGGGTCGCAAGCCTTCCACCTCGGGCTGACCGTGCTCGGCCCGGTGATGGCCGCGTTCGACGCCTTCGTGACGCGGCGCTGCGAGGAGGTTGCAGGTCCCGGCCGCAAGGTCGCGCTGGGCTTTCTCGGCCGCGACGGTTTTCTGTCGCGCCGGATCCGGCAGCAGCTGCATGACACCACATCGGCCTATCTCGAGATCAACCGTCGCGTCAGCCTGATCGCCTCGGCCGATACGATGCAGCCGCTCGTCGATCTGCTCGGCAAGGTGCTCAAGATCGACGCACCGACCTTCCACGACATGGTGAAGATCATGCCGGCGAGAGTTGCCGCATTCTTTGCCGGCTTTCCCGACGGAATTGCCTCCGGCCAGGAGCTGGCCGAGGCGCTTCCCGGACTGATCGATCCGGCCGAGATCGTCGCGCTTGCCGCGGGCTTGCGTGCCCGGCTGCTCGCCTATCTCCGCCAGACCATCCCCGGCTTCGACGACTGCACCGACCTCGTCGTCGCCGATCTCGGCTATTCCGGCAGCGTGCAGAAGGCGCTGCGCCGGATCTTCGACCTCGAAGGCATCGCGATCCGCCTCCACGGCGCCTATCTGATCTCGCTCGACGACGCCTTCGACGACATTGCCGAGGAGGACAGCGCGGCGGGCTTGATCTCCGACCTCGTCGTCACGCCTCATGTCAAGCGCATGTTGATCCGCAATGTCGCGCTGCTGGAGCAGATCTGCTGCTCAGCGGATGGTTCGGTGCGCGATTACGACGGCGGCGCGGTGCTGCGCGAAATCAATCCGCGTCCCCCGCAGCAGGTGGCGCTAGCCGCGGAGATCCGGGCCGGCGCGCTGGCTTTCGCAGGCCGTGCGGACGGTGTCGCGCGCGACTACGGCCTCGATCCCTATGCCGCCCCCGATGTCGCGGCGCGCTGGTGCGCGGCGACGCTGGCACGGCTTCTGCTGCTGCCTGACGATGACGAGCTTGCGCTGCTCGGCACGTTGAAGCACGACGTCAATCTCGGCACCCACGCGCTCGCGCCGCTGCTCGACGGGCCATTCGTGCGCAACCAGATCACCGCCCGCGGCCTCTCGGCAGCCTGCACGGCGGCCGCGCCGCCGATGTGGCTCGCCGGCAGTTTCGCCGGCCTGTCGCCATCCTACAATTATCTCTACGCGCTGTTCGGCGCCAACCGCCTGCCTGCCGACGTCTTTGAGGAACGGCCCTCGAGCCCGGTTCAGGTCGGACTGTTCCGCGCCGACGGCGGTGCAGCGCTGGAGGCAGTGACGGTTCACCGCACCGGTCTCGGCGAGCTGCGTCTGCGCATCCCGCTGTCGCGCCGCATGGCCATCACCATGATCGCACTGCCGCTGGCGAAATTTGCGCCCGAGGGCTTGCTTCACGGCGTGACCCTGCAGCGGGGCGACGACGTTCGTGACGCCGCCGAGAGCCAGGAGGTTGTCGCCATCGCGACCGACGGGCTGGTCTACGCCGGCGTTCAGTGGAGTGGCAGCCACTATCGCGCCGAGACTGAAGACGGCTGCCTGCTGATCCCGGTCGGCCCGATGACGCAGGAGATCGCAGTCTACTCCGTCGCGATCACCGCGCTCGGGGCCGGCCCCAAATAGTGCGCCTGAACTCCCCGCTCCGTCCGTTGAAGTCCCAGGGCTTACGACGGGGCAGGGAATTGCGGGACGCGACGCAGGCGAATCTTGATCAGGTGCTGCAATCGGGTGGCATCAAGCTCGGCCGGGCCCAGCGCGACCGCCTGGGCTGGCTGGTCGGCCAGTACGGTGCGCCGACGCTCGATGGCGTCCCGCACGGACGGCATAACGGCGTCATTGTTCTCAAGGAACCACTGAGCGGCGCTGCGGCCGAGCTGTTCTACCGTTCGCTCAATCCCGCCTGCGCCGTCGTCATTCCCAGAAGCGAGAACCCCGGCTTCGATTTTCTCAAATCCAAGCTGACCGAGTTCGGCACCGTCGGTCCCTGCGGCGCCGACGGCCCGCACGAGATGTGGTGGGGCGGCATCGGCTGGTCGCGATTCCTCGCCGCCGCCGACGCCTCCACGCTCCGGCCGCGGATCGTCTCCTGCCATCCGCGCGGCGGCGACGAGACTGCGTCCCTCCGCCTCCGACATTCGCTCGAACGCCTGCAGCTCGATTGTCATATCGAACCGATCGACACCCAGCTGGACGACCGCCTGCTCTGCTTCGAGAAGGCGGAGTTCATGACGCGGATGTGGAGCACCTATCGCGAACCGCTGCTGTTCGTCGATGCCGGTGCGACCTTGCGCGAGGCGCCGCTGCTGCCCTCCTTCCTCGGCTGCGACGTCGCCTTGCACAAGTGGAATCGCTGGGAGATGTCGGCGCGCACGCTCTATCTCGGTCGCTCCGCGCGTGCGGAACGGCTGCTTCGCGCCTGGCAACAGATTGCGGCCGCCTATCCCGCGATCTGGGAGGGCTATTTGCTGGATCAGGCCTGGAGCCTGACATCGTCGCAGGTGCCGCTCGATACCGTGTGGTTGCCGCGATCCTATCACGCGCTGCAAGGCGATCTCGGGGCCTCGCGCGCCACGATCCTGCATGACCGGCAGACGACGACGCTGGAGCTCGGTCCCGATCCCGGCTTTGCTGGCATCGTGCGCGCGGCTCGCCGCGCCGGCCGCACCGGTGCCCGCGACGCCTTCATGGTGATGACGTCGAAGGCCGAGGCCGGAGGCGGCGTCGCCGTGATCCTGCGCGATATCTCGGCCAGCGACGCGGCCGCGGTGGCCGCGACCGTCGAGGCCGTAACCGGCGCCTATGCCGCCGATTGCGGCGGATACGGCCGGCTCGAGCTGTCGCTCTGCACCTGGCAGGACGACGTCGGTGTCGCGCGAGAAGCCGCTGGCTTGGCGCGATACCGCATCCTGGAGATCGCGCCGGGGCGGCGCATCGCCAACGACTTCTTCGCCGCACACGCGTCCGACGATGCGGTCATGACCGCCCGCCAGCGCTTCTCCTGAGGGACCCTCAAGATGCTCAAGACCATCATCCTGCTCACCGACACCGTGCAACAGCAGCGGCCGCTGGCCAATCTGCTCCGCGAGCACAACCGCGACCTCGCCTTCTGCTCGGCGCTCCGCGCATCGGACCTCAGCGCGCTCGACCCGGACGTGCTGAGCGAGGCGCGGCTGGTGTCCTTTGCCGCCGACGTCGCCGTGCCCGAGAAGTTCCTGCTCAAGCTCGGCTATGGTGCCTACAAATTCTACGCCACGCCGACGCAATATCCGGGCCTGCCGCCGGCGCCAGACGAGAGCGATGACGATCCGCGCTGCTATTCCGTGATCGCGCAGTCGATGACGATCTGGCCGGATTTCAAGAAGGTCGTCGGGCTGGAAACCGTCACGATCCCTGACGGCACCGTTCCTGCCGAGCGCGAGCGGCTGGTGTTCTCCCGCCTCGCCCACCTTTTCTGGGGCATGTCGCACATGATCGCGGGCGAGGCGACGGATCTTCCGGCGATCATCGGATCCAGCGAGTGCCAGCGTCCAACGCTCGCGATGATGAACTGAGTTAAAGCTAGTACGATTTGGCGAGGCCCAGCACCTTTTCGGCGATGAAGCTGAGCGCGAGCTGCGGGCTGACCGGCGCGATGCGCGGGATCAGGACTTCTCGCAAGTACCGCTCGACGTGGAATTCCTTGGCATAGCCGAAGCCGCCATGGGTCATCACAGCCTGCTCGCAGGCCGAGAAACCCGCCTCGCCGGCGAGATATTTCGCGGCATTGGCCGCGGCGCCGCACGGCATGCCCTTGTCGTACTGCCAGGCCGCCGACATCACCATCAGCCAGGCCGCCTCGAGCTCGACCCAGTTCACCGCGAGCGGATGCTGGATGCCCTGGTTCTTGCCGATCGGACGGTTGAACACGACGCGCGTCTTGGCGTATTCGGTGGCGCGCGACAGCGCCAGCTTGCCGAGGCCAACCGCCTCCGCCGCGATCAGGATGCGCTCGGGGTTCATGCCTTCGAGGATGTACTCGAAGCCTTTGCCTTCCTCGCCGATACGGTCTTCCATCGGGATCTCGAAATCCTCGAAGAACAGCTCGTTGGAATCGACGGCCTTGCGGCCCATCTTCTCGATCTCGTGGACCTTGATCCTGTTGCGGTCGAAATCGGTGTAGAACAGGCTGAGACCGTGGGTCGGCGAGCGCACTTCCTCCAACGGCGTGGTGCGTGCAAGCAGCAGGATCTTGTGCGCGACCTGCGCGGTCGAGATCCACACCTTCTGGCCGTTGACGATGTAGCGGTCGTTCTTGGCGACGGCGCGGGTCTTGAGCTGCGTGGTGTTGAGACCGGTGTTCGGCTCGGTGACGGCGAAGCAGGCCTTCTCGCGGCCCTCGACCATCGGCGGCAGCATGCGCTTGCGCTGCTCCTCGGTGCCGAACACCACGACGGGATTGAGCCCGAACACGTTGATGTGCACGGCGGATGCCCCGGACATGCCGGCGCCCGATTCCGCGATGGTGCGCATCATGATCGCAGCTTCGGTGATGCCGAGCCCCGAGCCGCCGTAGGCTTCCGGCACGCAGATGCCGAGCCAACCGGCGTCCGCCAAGGCCTTGTGGAAGTCGTGCGGGAAGCCGCCGTCGTGGTCCTTCTTCAGCCAATAGGCATCCGGAAAGCCTTCGCAGATCTTGGCGATGGCATCGCGAATGGCTTCCTGCTGATCGGTGAGCGCGAAATCCATGGTCTTGGTCTCCTTCTTGGGAGCCGCGACCGCGCCATCTCCCGTCTCGTCGCGTTCCCCAAGCAAAGGCCGTGGCGACTTGCTGCGCCCGACGTGCCCTCGCCTGCGTTCTTTAGCTCGAAATCCCGGGTGCAGATACGTGAATTTGTCTATCAACTGTGTCTACCATGCATAGGCTCATGCGGCGTGACGCCAAGAGCGCGCCGTTATTTCGCATGGAGGAAACCGCGATGGCCGGACTTTATTTCGAGGACTTTGCCGTGGGCCAGGAGTTCAGGCATCCGCTGACGCGAACCGTCACGGAGATGGACAACACCATGTTCAGCCTGCTGACGCTCAACCCGCAGCCGCTGCATATCGACGCGCATTTCGCCGAGAAGACCGAGTTCGGCCAGCGCATTTTCAACAGCCTTTACACCCTCGGCATCATGATCGGCATGACGGTCTATGATACGACCATGGGCACAACCGTCGCCAATCTCGGCATGACCGACGTCACGTTTCCCAAACCGGTCTTCCATGGCGACACCTTGCGGGCGACGACGAAGGTGCTTGCGTTGAGGGAATCCAAATCGCGCCCGAGAGCGGGCATCGTCGAGTTCGAGCACCATGCCTTGAACCAGAACGACGAGATCGTCGGCAAATGCCGCCGCATGGCGATGATGCACAAGAGGCCGGTCTGATGCGTTCGATGCTGTTCGTGCCGGGCGATTCCCCGCGCAAATTCGAGAAGGCGAGCGAAGGCAAGGCCGACGCGCTGATCATCGATCTCGAGGACTCCGTGGTCACCGAGAAGAAGCAGCAGGCGCGCATCCTGACACTTCAGATGCTCAAGAGCCGTCCCGGCCCGCACCAGCTCTATGTCCGCGTCAACGCGCTCGACACCGGCATGACGCTGGCCGACCTCGCGGCAGTGCTGCCGGGCAGGCCCGACGGCATCGTGCTGCCGAAATCGCAAGGGGGCGGCGACGTGCGGCAGGTCGCGACCTGGCTCGAAGCGCTGGAAGCTGCGGCCGGCATCGCGATCGGCGCGACACGCATCGTCTGCGTTGCGACGGAGACCGCCGGCTCGATCTTCGGCCTCGGCAGTTACAAGGGCTGCTCCCCCCGCCTCGCCGGCCTGATGTGGGGCGCGGAAGACCTCTCGGCGTCGCTCGGCGCCACCGAGAAAGCCTCGGGAGGGGTGTTCCACAGCCCCTATCGCCTCGCGCGGGATCTATGCCTGATGGCGGCGGCCGCGGCCGAGGTCGCGCCGATCGACACCGTCTATACCGACATCGACAACCTCGCCGGCCTCGAGCAGGAGACGCGCGCGGCGCGGCGCGACGGTTTTTCGGCGAAGGCGCTGATCCATCCCAAGCATGTCGATATCGTCAATGCGGCGTTCGCGCCGACGGACGCCGAACGGACCTGGGCCGAGAAGGTGATCGCGGCGTTCGCCAGCAATCCCAATTCCGGCACGCTCCGGCTCGACGGCCAGATGATCGACAAGCCGCATCTTCGCGCCGCGCGGAAGATCCTAGGCCAGTCCTAGGTCGGGCGCGAGCCCGCCAGGTCGAGCGGCTCAACCGAAGGCATCGGCTTGAGGAAGCGGTCTCAGTCGAAGCCCTGAACGGGCGGCGCCGAGGTCTGCGCCGGCGCGGCGGGCGGGGCTTGAACCGGCGGCGGAGCCGGATTGGCGGCAGCTCTCATCTGGCCATTGGCATCCATGGCCTGGCGCGCGCGCGGTGAGCTCGCGGCCGCGCGGCGCGGCGGCGGCCGATGTCCTGCCGACTGCGACCCTCTCATGCCCCAGGAGCGGGCGATCGACGGTCCGGCCGTGTAACCGATCAGAGCTCCGGCGACCGCCCCGACCGGGCCCAGCACGACCGCGCCGGATACCGCGCCGAGCGCTGCATCGCCGGCGCGCTCCTGCGCAACCGCGCTCACGGGCACACAGGCCAGCATTGCGACAGCAGTGATCAGAGCTTTGGTCATCGGAGCGCCTCCCTAACGGGAAACCACTCCTGCTCAAATATGGCCGCACGAGGTTCGCTTGCCGGCCAACAAAAGGCAATCGACCGGCGGAACCCGCCGTCGCAGAGCCACCCCCCGCCAACCGACGGTTGCGGCGGCGCCGTAGTAGCTACACGATCTTGATCGACATGTCCGGAGAGCCTTCGAGCCCGCACGGCAGCACGTTACCCTTGACGACGAGACCGACATTCTCCGGCGTGCCAGAACATCTTGACACCGGTATCGCGCCGAATATTTTTTCGGCGAGAAAGCACTTTCTCACCCTCGAAAAATTCAAAGGATCCAAGGCGACCGTCTGGAGAGACGACGATGCTCGATGAGAATCTGGCCCGCATACGTGTGCACCGCAACAACATCCATCGCTATCGGCGACTGCTGAAGACGAAGCTGTCGCAGCTAGAGCGCAATTTCATCGAGAGACGCCTGGCAGAAGAGAAGTCGGCGCTCGATGCGCTGACCGCGGCGACCTTCCCTGTCGGCTTCCGAGCCCCCGCAGTGCCGGCCGAGGCGATGGGGGTGGCGCGATGAACCGTCAGCGGGAGCTGCTCATTCGCGGCCGCGAGAAGGTGATCGGCCATTACGAGCTTCTGCTTGCAAGCGCCAAGACCGAGCATGAGCGCGAGCTCTATCGGCAGCGGCCGCAGGGTTGTTCACCTCTCCCGCTTGCGGGAGAGGTCGGCGCGTCCGGGCGATGCGAAGCATCGTCCCGCGCGCCGGGAGAGGGCTTTCTCCTCTTTGGATTGTCCCATTGACGAGACACCCTCTCCCCAGCCCTCTCCCGCAAGCGGGCGAGGGAGTGCACCTGCGTCATCGCGGCACAAGCCGCATCGCATCACGCTTTAGCGAACGAGGCGATTGGGGCCTGCCAGCGCACTGCTCGATTGGTTCGCCGGCGCCACGCGCACCGTAGCGGTCAGCGGCGCACCGTTGCGCAACAGAGTGAGCCTCACCTCCTCCCCGACGCGTGCGAGGCCGATCGTGTTGCGGAGCTGGGCGGCAGTGCGGATCGGACGCTCGTCGGCTGCGGTCACGATATCGCCCTTGCGCAGGCCGGCCCTTTCTGCGGGCGAGTCCGCAGCGATCTCGGCGACGACGGCGCCTTGATTCAGGCCCTTGTTGATCGACGGATGCAGATCCTTCAACGAGACGCCGATGCGACCGCGCTCGACGCGGCCGCTCACGATGATCTGCTCCATCACCTTGCGTGCCATGTTCACCGGAATGGCGAAGCCGATGCCGACATTGCCGCCGGCGGGCGAGATGATCGCCGAGTTGATACCGATTAGCTCGCCGCGCAGGCTCACCAGCGCCCCGCCGGAATTGCCTGGGTTGATCGCAGCATCGGTCTGGATGAAATCCTCATAGCCCTGCTTGCCGAGACCGGTGCGGCCCAACGCGCTGACGAGGCCGGATGTCACGGTCTGGCCGAGGCCGAAAGGATTGCCGATCGCAAACACGAAATCGCCGACATCGAGCGCATCGCTGTCGCCGAAGGGAAGCGCCTTGAGGCCCGCCGGGTTCTGGATCTGGAGCACGGCAACGTCGGTCGGCGGATCGCGCCCGACGACCTTGGCGGAAAACTGCCGGCCGTCCTTGGTCGTGATCTGGACGGCGGTTGTGCCTTCGACCACGTGGTTGTTGGTCAGCACATAACCGCGCTCGGCATCGACGATCACGCCGGAGCCGGTCGCGTTGACCTCCTTTTCGATCTGCCGGGGAACGTCGAAGAATTCGCGGAACAGCGGGTCGCGATAGAGCGGGTTGTCCTCGCGGACGCGGCCGTGCACGGAAATGTTGACCACGGCGGGTGTTACCCGGCGCACCAGCGGCGCCAGGGTCGGCACCGGGCCGCCGGTTTTCATGTCAGGGATCTGGCCGGCAGCAGGCTGTGACGCCGTGAGCGTCAGCACCAGCATCGCCAGCAAGAGCGGACGCACAGCGTTCATCTTCTTTCCTGCCGCCTTGTATGGAGATCGGAGAGTGGAGTGGCTTCACGCGTCGCGTGACGCGACGATCCAGCCTTGCATGGCCAGGAACGGAGCGGCGAAGGCCGCCGAGGCCTGACCGAGCAGCACGAGTCCTAGAACGGTCTGCGTGAGCATCATGGGCTTCGCCCCTCGGCGGCGGCCCAGGGCCGCCGCAACCGCATCGGCACGCCGCCGCCGCGCGGCGGATCGTCATTGTCGTTGTCGCCGTCGAGCTTGCGCAAGGCGGCCAGGATGTCGGCGAGCCGGACCGTATGGCTCATCCCGGGGATCTCGCGCAAGGCGGGACAGGATTCGACTGCGTACATGTCGGACGCCCAGGACGACAGGATGATGCGCTTCTCCGGCGGAGAGAGCTCGGTCGCGTTCAGAACGTCGGCAGGCGATTCGTAATGGGCCGCGGGATGAAACAGCGGATTGAGTGTGCCGGTGTTGATATTGACGTTGGTCATTTCTGGACCTCCCCTCATGCTCCTTTCCAAGGGACGGGCTTGTTGACGATGAAGACGGCGGCGGCAACCGCCGCCGTCCGCTTTCACTTACTGCGTGTTGATCGCAATGCGCTTGACGCCTTCACGCGCCTTCTCGGATTTCGGCAGCGACACGGTCAGAACGCCGTTCTTGAACGACGCCTCAGCCTTGTCCTCCTCGACGCCGTCGAGCGGGATCTGACGTTCGAAGGCGCCGTAATAGCGCTCGGTGAAGTATTTGCCTTCACCGTTGCGCTCCGCCTTCTTCTCGCCGCGGAGCGTCAGCACGCCATTGGCAATCTCGACCTGGACGTCCTTCTCGGTGAGGCCGGGAAGCTCGGCCGAGACGGTCAGCGTCTTGTCGGTCTCGTTGAGCTCGACCTTCGGCCAGCCGAAGCGGCCTTCCATCAGCGGCGACAGGCTGGTCCCGCCGAAGCCGCGGAAGACGTCGTCGAACAGACGGTTCATCTCGCGATGAAGCGTCAGGAAGGGATCGAAATTGTCGCGCCCAGGCGCAAGCTCCTGTTTGCCTGACCAGGGAATGAGATCACGAAAACCCAAGGTTCTCTCCTCCATGCATCGGGGAAGCGCGGCCCACGCATCGCGCGCCGCGCTCCGCCGTCTCGCTTGCTCGAGAGCTCAAGCCGCTTTCTTCTGCTCGATCTGCGACGCCGCGGGCGCAGCACCCGAGATCGGAATCCGGCGCGGCTTCATCGCTTCCGGAACCTCGCGGACGAGATCGATGATCAACAGCCCGTCCTGGAACGAGGCCTGCTTCACCTGGACATAGTCGGCAAGGTTGAACACCCGCCGGAACGGCCGCGCAGCGATGCCCTGGTACAGATATTCCCGCGCGGCGGTCTCGGGTTTCCTGCCCTCGATCGTGAGCGCGTTCTGTTCGGCCGTCACCGTGATGTCGCTGGCGCCGAAGCCCGCCACCGCAACGCTGATCCGGTAATGATCTTCGCCGGAGCGTTCGATGTTGTAGGGGGGATAATTGTCCTCGGTCGCCTGGCGCAGCGTGCTGTCGACGAGGTCGGCCAGGTGATCGAAGCCGATGGTGGAGCGCCACAGGGGCGCGAAGTCGAAACTGGTCCTCATAACCAAGTCCTCCTGAGAGCAAGATGGATACGAAGGAGCGCAGGACAGGGTCTCGGACGGGATCCGAAGACCGGCCCGGCGCCCGTACCGGACCCGATCTGGCATCCGGCACACCGCTCTCGCGGCGAAAAACGACTTAGAAAACCGGAAATGCGTTTCAAGGGGCCGATCAGAAAAAATTTCGGCCCCGGGCACGTCGCACAACCCATGCATTCCTCCAAAACTATTCGTTATTGACAAACTTATTTGCCTATATCTAATTTACCTCCAGGACGATCAGCCGCGCCATGCGGCCAATAAGAGAGAGGGAACAACGATGAGAGGGCTTCTGGCCTGCGCCATGCTCGCGGCCATGACTTCGGCTGCCATGACCACAGCGGCGACCGCGCAAGTCTCCGACGATGCGGTGCGGATCGGCGTGCTGACCGATCTGTCGAGCTGGGGCCGCGACAATTCAGGACCGGGCTCGGTCGAGGCCGCAAAGATGGCGGTGGAGGAGTTCGGGCCGACCGTGCTCGGCAAGCCGATCGAGATCGTCAGTGCCGACCACCAGATGAAAACCGACGTCGGCGTGCAGATCGTGCGCGGCTGGTTCGACAACGGCAAGGTCGACGCCGTCGTCGACATTCCCAATTCCGGCATCGCGATCGCCGTGCACAACATGGTACGCGAGCGGGGCAAGATCGCGCTGCTCTCCGGCCCCGGCGCCAGCTCGCTGACGGACGAGCTGTGCAGCCCGAACACCGTGCACTTCACCTACGACACCTATGCGCTGTCCAAGGTGACGGCGTCTGCCGTGATCAAGGAAGGCGGCAAGTCCTGGTACTTCATCACGGCCGATTACGCCTTCGGCCAGCAGCTCGAGAAGGACGCCACGCGCTTCGTCAACGAGATGGGCGGCAAGGTGCTCGGTGGCGTCAAGCATCCGACCAACACCGCGGACTTCTCCTCCTTCGCGCTGCAGGCGCAGAGCTCCAAGTCCGATGTCGTGGCCTTCGCCAATGCCGGCCAGGACACCGACAATGCGATCAAGCAGTCCGGCGAGTTCGGCCTCGTTCAGGGCGGCCAGAAGCTGGTCGGCCTCCTGATGTTCGACACCGACGTGCACGCGATCGGCTTGAAGGCCGCGCAGGGCACCTACATGACCACGGCCTCCTACTGGGCCATGGACGAGGCCACGCGTGCCTGGTCCAAGAAATTCTACGAGCGCACCAAGGTGATGCCGACCATGATCCAGACCGGCGTCTACGGTTCCGTGCTGCACTATCTCAAGGCCATCAAGGCCGCCGGCACCGACGAGTCCGCCAAGGTGATGGCGAAGATGCGCGAGCTGCCGATCGAGGATATCTTCGTCCATGGCGGCAAGTTGCGCGAGGACGGCCGCGTCATCCGCGACATGTATCTCGCCAAGGTGAAGACGCCCGAGCAATCGAAGGAGCCGTGGGACTATCTGGACATCGTCAAGACGGTGAAGGGAGAAGACGCCTTCCGCCCGGTCTCCGAGTCCAAATGTCCGCTGCTGAAGAAGTGAGGTCCAGATGACCGGCAACGAGCATAGCGCAAGCGAAACCTACGAGTGCGATGTGCTCGTGGCCGGATCGGGCTGCTCCGGCATGTCGGCCGCGATCACCGCCCGGTCCCGCGGCCTCGACGTCCTGATCGTCGAGAAGGAGCCGCGCTTCGGCGGCACCACCGCCCGCTCCGGCGGCTGGCTCTGGATTCCCGGCACCTCGCTGGCGAAGGCCTACGGCATCGAGGAGACGCCGGAGCAGGCCCGCACCTATCTGCGGCACGAGGCCGGCAACAACTTTGATGCGGCGCGCGTCGATGCATTTCTCTCGGCCGGCCCCGAGGCGGTCGATTTCTTCACCACCAAGACGGCGCTCCGCTTCGACATGCCGCTGGTGTTTCCGGACTATCACGCGGAGGCACCGGGCGGCGCGCAGGGGGGCCGTTCCATGGTGACGCGTCCGTTCGACGGCCGCGAGCTCGGCGACCTCATCAAGTCGCTGGGCATGCCGCTGCCCGAGCTCACCGTGTTCGGCATGATGCTGGGAAGCGGCAAGGAGATCATCCACTTCATGCGCGTGACGAAGTCGCTGACGTCGGCGGTCTATGTCGCCAAACGCCTGTCGCGGCACCTGATGGACGTGCTGCGCTACGGCCGCGGCATGACCTTGACCAATGGCAATGCGCTCGCCGGGCGCCTCGCCAAATCCGCACTCGACCTGAAAATTCCGATGTGGCTGTCCTCGCCGGTGCGCGAGCTGACGGTCGAGAACGGCGCTGTCACCGGCGCCATCGTATCGCGCGAGGGACGCGAGGTCCGCGTCCGCGTGCGCCAGGGCGTCGTGCTCGCCTGCGGCGGCTTCCCGCACGATGTGGAGCGGCGCAGAAAAATGTTTCCGCACGCACCGACCGGCAATGAGCATTTTTCGCCAGGGCCCACCGGCAACACCGGCGACGGCTTACGTCTTGCGGAGCGCGCAGGCGGGCATGTCGAGGACCGCCTGCCGAACGCGGCAGCCTGGGTGCCGGTGTCGCTGACCACGCGCAAGGACGGCTCGAAGGGCGTGATGCCGCATTTCATCGACCGCGCCAAGCCCGGCGTGATCGCGGTGATGGGCGACGGCAAGCGCTTTGCCAATGAAGGCAATTCCTATCACGACTTCGTCCAGGCCATGGTCAAGGCGGCCAAGCCGGGCGAGGAGATCGCCGCGTTCCTTGTCTGCGATCACAAGACGCTGCGCAAATACGGCCTCGGCTGCGTGCCGCCCTTCCCGATGCCGCTGGGCCATCACCTGAAGTCCGGCTATCTCATGCGCGGCGACACGCTGGAAGCGCTGGCGGCCAAGGGCGGCATCGACGCCCGGTCCTTCGTCGAGACCGTCAGGCAGTTCAACGCGACGGCGCCGCAAGGCCATGACGCGGCCTTCGGCAAGGGCTCGAAGGCCTATAACCGCTACCAGGGCGATGCGCTGCATGGCCCGAATCCCTGCGTCGCACCGATCGAGAACGGGCCGTTCTATGCCATCAAGATGGTGATCGGCGATCTCGGCACCTATGCCGGCATCGTCACCGACGCGAACGCGCGGGCGCTCGACGCCGAGGGCCGCGTCATTCCCGGGCTCTACGCGGCCGGCAACGACATGGCGAGCATCATGGGCGGCAATTATCCCGGGGCCGGCATCACGCTTGGGCCGGCGCTGACCTTCGGTTACATTGCCGGCCGTCATCTCGCCGACAGCGCCGCCAAGCGCGAGGCGGCGTAAGCCAAGCGCATCGGAGGCGCATGAAGAGAGAAAGCCGCGGCATCCAGTCGATCGAGGTCGGCGGAGAACTGCTCCGCGCGCTCGCACGGTGCGGCGAGCCGATGATGCTGCGCGATCTCGCGCGCGAAGCCGGCATGGCGCCGGCTAAGGCGCACCCCTATCTCGCCAGCTTCTCGCGCATCGGCCTGATCGAGCAGGACGAGACCACCGGCCGCTACGAGATCGGCGCGCTGGCGCTGGAGCTCGGGCTGATCAGCCTGCGCCGGCTCTCCGGCGTGCGCATCGCAAGGCCGAGGATCGCCGCGCTCGCCGGCCAGATCGGACATGCCGTGTCTCTCGCTGTTTGGGGCACGCACGGCCCGACCGTGGTCCAGCTCGAAGAGCCGGCCCAGCCGGTCCACATCGTCATGCGCGTCGGCTCGGTAATGGCGCTGCTGGAGACCGCGACCGGCCGGGCCTTCGCGGCGTTCCTGCCGGAAAAGACGATCACCGCCGCGCTCGAGAGCGGGCTCGACCGCCACGGCGTCGGCTACAATCCGAAGCGCGTGGTCAAAGGCGTCAAGGTCGCGGAGATGCTGACCGAGGTGCGCAAGCACGGCCTTGCCCGCGCCCTCGGCGATCCCCTGCCCGGCGTCAACGCCTTCTCGGCCCCGGTGTTCGACCATTCCGGCCACGTCGCGCTGGTCATCACCGCAATGGGCCCCGAAGGCACGTTCGATGCGCGCTGGGACAGCCCGATCGCGCATGCGCTGCGGGATTGCGCCGGCGGCATCTCGAAGCGGCTCGGCCACGGCATCACGGTGGCGGCGGAGTGAAGAGCAAACGTCCCGCAACCCCCGCTGTCATGCCACGCGAATGCGGGGCATCCAGTACGCCGCGGCTTCTCGATATAATCACAGGCGTCTCGGAGTACTGGATCGCCCGGTCAAGCCGGGCGATGACAGCGAGAATGGAACCGCGGGCCTACTTATCCCTCACCGGCACCGTGTAGTTCAGGATCAGCCTTCCGCCATCGGGATAGATCGTCTGTCCAGTGATGTAGGAGGCATCGTCGCTCGCCAGGAACGCCACGACGGAGGCCACCTCGCTCGGCTCGCCGCCGCGGCCGGCTGGCGTGCGTGACATTACGGTCTTGCGGGCGTCCTCCGAGGTATAGATCGACGACTTCACCATGTCGGTCAAAATCGTGCCCGGTCCGACCGCCACCACACGAATGTTGTGCGGGGCGAGCGCAACGGCGGCAACCGACGTCAGCTGCTTCATGCCGCCTTTGGACATCGCATAGGTCGCCAGCGCCGGGATCGCCAGCAGCGCATTCACCGAGGACATGTTGATGATGACGCCGCCACCGCCTTGCGCGATCATTTGCCTCGCCGCCGCCTGCACGCCGAAGAACGCGCCCTTCAAATTGATGCCGATGATCTCGTCGAACTCCTCTTCGGTGATGTCGAGGATGTCCCGGTTGCGGGCGACGCCGGCATTGTTGACCATGATGTCGAGCCGGCCGAACTCCTTCACGGCGGTCGCGACGAGCTGATCCACATCGGCTCGCTTGGCGACATTGCCGACCACGGTGCGCAAGGCGTCCGGCCGCCCCAGCTCGGCAGCCGCCGCGGCGAGGCCTTCCGCATCGACATCCGAGATGACGACCTTGACGCCGTCGTCCAAAAATCTCTTCGCGCAGGCCTTGCCGATGCCGCGCGCCGCACCGGTGATGGCGGCGACCTTGCCGGATAGTCTCATGGGCTGCTCCAGGACTTGTGACGATCTCGCGGACGCGTTCACGCAAAGGCGCGCGGGCGCAGTCCGGCGTGAAACCAGGTGATCATGGAATAGATGTCGTAGACCGGCAATCCCACCTCGGCCTGAAGCGCCGCGGCGTAAGGCGGCATGTTGGTGCATTCGAGCACGATGGCGCCGACATCGGGATTCTCGGCGACCAGCTGCTTGCCGGCCTCGACCACGTCACGCTCGGCCTGCGCGATGTCCATGTCGTCCTTCTCGGCCTTGATCAGGACGCGAAAGAACTCCTTGCCGTTCTCGGTGCCGACCACCGGCGTATCGAGCGGCACCCCGGCGCCTTCGAGATGGGCCGGCGTCAGGGTCGAGCCCGACACCGTGACGAGACCGACGCGCTTGCCCGGCGGCAGGGTCGCCTGCACCCACGGCACCTGCATCAGCGACGATGTCGCGACGGGAACGCCGATTGCGGCCGCGATTTCCTTCTGGAACAGCGAGAGGAAGCCGCAATTGGTGGTGATGGCCTCAGCCCCCATCCGCACCAGGTCCTTGGCCGCATCGATGAAATCGGGCAGCAGGCCGGCCGCGCCCTTCAGCACCACTTTCTCGGGCGAAGCCCCGCTCACCACGCGATAAAGGACGGGGAACGGCCAGGTGGTGCCGTTGCCCATGTCGCCGGGAATCCGCGGGAAGCGCGCCTCCAGCATCAGGATGCCGAGCGGCGCGCCATAGATGGCCTTGCCGCCACGGGCAATGCGGGAGGACGAACGGGCTGAGTTGGTCATGCGGCGACCTCAGAGGAAACGTTCGGGCGCGAAGGGGAGAAGCGGAATTTCAGGCTGCCTGCCGCTGAGGAGCTGCGCGACGAGGCGGCCGGTACGGGCCGAGCCGACCAGGCCGACATGGCCATGGCCGAAGGCATAGACGATATCGCGCGAGGCGCGCGCATAGCCGATGCAGGGTCGTCCATCCGGCATGCTCGGCCGATGGCCGAACCAGGTCTTGATGCGCGAGGCCGGAATATCCCTCGGCAATTTCGGGAACATGCCGAGAAGATGTTCGCGCAGAATCTCGGCGCGTTTCCAGTTTGGCGCGGCCTCGAGGCCCGCGATCTCGACCGTGCCGGCGGCGCGCAGGCCCCTGTTGGTCCAGTTCACCACCATCTTGGCGTCGGACGCCATCATCGAGCTGCGCGGGCCCGATTCCGGATTCTCGATCATGACGTGATAGCCGCGTTCGGTCTCGAGCGGCAGTGGATCGCCGACCGATGCCGTCAATTGCTTCGACCGCGCGCCCGCGGCAATCACGGCGGCATCGCAAGCAATCTCGCCGGTCTCGGTGACGACAGCCACCAGCTTGTCGCCGTTCAGCCTCAAGCCGGTCGCCTTGGCCCGCACGTGCTTGGCGCCGCTGGCGATGGCATGGTTGGCGAGCGCCGCGACATAAGCCCCGGGATCGCGGCAGCGGCCGGCTTCTTCCACCACCACGCCAAAGGTATAGCGCGGATGCAGATCCGGCTCGCGCTGGCGCATCTCGTCGGCGTTGAGTTCCAGCCATTCGACGCCGACCTTCCTGCGCAGCCGCCAGCCGAGATCGTTGTCGAAATTGCCGCGCGACGGGAACACATGCATCACGCCGTTACGCTCGATCAGCTCCGGGACGCCCGCCTCTTCCGCCAGCTTTCGGTGCAGCAGCGGTGCATCCTTCAAGAGATCGCGCAGCGCGAACGCCGTCGTCTCGACCCGCGCCGCCGTCCAGCCCGAGAGCAGATATTTGACCAGCCAGGGCAGCGCCTTCGGCAAATAGGACCAGCGGATCGCGAGCGGCCCGAGCGGGTCCATCAGATAGCCCGGCACCTTCCTCCAGATGCCAGGCTCCGCCGGCGGGATCACCGAGTGCGACGACAGCCAGCCGGCATTGCCATAGCTCGCGGCCTGTTCGCCGCCCGGCTCCCCCGGATCGATCAGCGTGACGCGATGGCCCTCGCGCAGCGCCTCGATGGCGCTGATCACCCCGACCGCGCCGGCCCCGATGATCGCGACGTGGCGGCTGGCCGCCACCGCCTTAAGCCTTCACCGCGGGCGTGAAATCCTTGCTCACCGAAATCGCACGAGGATCGATGATGCAATGGAGGATCGACGGCTTGCCCGAGGCGAGCGCACGCTCGAACGCCGGCGCGAACTCCTCGGTGCGCTCGACCCGCTCGCCATGGCCTCCGAACGCCTTCGCATACATCGCGAAATCCGGGTTCTTGAGTTGGGTGCCGACGACGCGGCCGGGATAGTCGCGCTCCTGATGCATACGGATGGTGCCGTATTGCGAATTGTCGACGACGATGACGATCAGGGCTGCGTCATATTGCACGGCGGTCGCGAATTCCTGGCCGTTCATCAGGAAGCAGCCATCGCCGGCGAAGGCGACGACGATTCGATCCGGATATTGCCGTTTCGCAAGCACCGCGGCCGGCACGCCGTAGCCCATCGAGCCCGAGGTCGGCGCCAGCTGCGCCGCAAAGCTGTGGAAGCGATGATGACGGTGGATCCAGCCGGCGTAGTTGCCGGCGCCGTTGCAAACGATGGCGTCCTTCGGCAGGCGGTCGCGCAGCCAGGTCATCACCTCGCCGTACTGGAACCTGCCCGGCAGCTCGCGCGCCTTGTCGGTCCAGGCGAGGTAATCGGCATGCGCCTTGGCGGCTTCGCCCTTCCAGGCCACTGCGCCTAAGGGTTTCAGCGTCTCGACGGCGGCCGCGAACGCGGCAGGCGTTGCCTGGATCGCCAGCGCCGGCTGATAGACGCGGCCGAGCTCTTCCGAGCCCGGATGCACATGGATCAGTTTCTGCTTCGGCGCGGGAATGTCGAACAGCGTGTAGGACGAGGACGGCATCTCCGACATGCGGCCGCCGATCAGCAGAACGACGTCGGCGTGATCGATGCGCGCCTTCAGGCCCGGGCTCGGCCCGATGCCGAGATCGCCGGCATAATGCGAATGATCGGCATCGATCAGCGAGGCCCGGCGGAACGAGGTCGCGACCGGCAGGTCGAACCGCTCGGCGAAGCGCGCGATGCTCTTGGTCGCTTCATCGGTCCAGCGCGAGCCGCCGAGGATGACCAGCGGCGCCTTGGCGCTGGCCAGCGTCGCACCGACCTGCTCAATGTCGGCCGGCGCGGGCCAGCTCACCGCCGGCTCGATGCGCATGGCATCGGCAACGGCCGCGGTCTCGGTCAGCATATTCTCCGGCAGCGCGATCACCACGGGACCGGGCCGGCCCTGCATGGCGACGCGGAAGGCGCGCGCCACCAGCTCCGGGATGCGGTCGGGACGATCAATCTCGACCGCCCATTTCGCCATGGAGCCGAACACCGCCTTGTAGTCGAGCTCCTGGAACGCCTCGCGCTCGCGCATGCCGGTGTCGACCTGGCCGACGAACAGGATCATCGGCGTCGAATCCTGCATCGCGATGTGGACGCCGTGGCTGGCATTGGTCGCGCCGGGGCCGCGGGTGACGAAGCAGATTCCAGGCCGACCGGTGAGCTTGCCATAGGCTTCCGCCATCATGGCCGCGCCGCCCTCGGCGCGGCAGATCATGACGTCGATCGGGCTGTCATGCAGCGCATCGAGCGCGGCGAGATAGCTCTCGCCCGGCACGCAGGTAACGCGCTCGACGCCTTGCGCGACGAGCTGATCGATCAGGATCTGGCCGCCGGTGCGGGTGTTGCGGATGGTCATGACGGCTCCCTCAAGGCTCTGGCGATGCGCCATTATTCGGCAACTGCGTAAGACAGGCCGAGAGCGCGCGCAAGGTCGAAAGGCTTCCCGCAGCCTGCGCGGACGTCATGCCCGTCGGTGCCGTTTGCACGACCGCCCATTCGTCGGCCCGATGGAGGGATGCGGTTGATATACCGCCTTCTGCTTGTCCCGGACGCGCCGCAACGCCTCTTAGCGTTGCGGCGCAGAGCCGGGACCCAGAGCCGGCACGGCACGCAGCGAGATGGGCCCCGGCTCTGCAGCGCACCGGTGCGGCAGGCACGAAGCTCCCGGATATAGCTCCCCTCATCCGAGCTACGTAGCGCCCGCTAGGCATGCCTTTGCGACGGCTACCGAGCTTCGACGTCTTCGGTTACGATCCGGCCGGACCACATCGTCGAGGACACCGGGAATGCAGACCATCGGCCTGATTGGCGGCATGAGCTGGGAGAGCACGGCGCTCTATTACAAGCTGATCAACGAGCGCGTCCGCGAACGCATGGGCAAGCTGCATTCCGCCCCGCTGCTGCTGTATTCCTACGATTTCGAAGAAATCAAGCAGATGCAATATGCGGGCCGCTGGAGCGAGGCCGCGGCCAGCCTGGCCGAGGTGGCGCGGCGCCTCGAAAGCGCCGGCGCGCGGGCGATCGTGCTGTGCACGAACACGATGCACAAGCTCGCGCCCGAGATCGTCTCCAGCGTGACCATCCCATTCATTCACCTTGGCGATGCGACGGCGCAGCGGATTCGGGCGAAAGGCTATCGGCGGGTCGGGCTGCTCGGCACCAGGTTCACGATGGAGGAAGACTTCTACGTCGATCGGCTGCGCGCGCACGATCTCGACGTGCTGGTTCCTCCCACTGAGACGCGCGCCGACGTGAACCGCATCATCTACGACGAGCTGTGCCTCGGAATCGTCGCCGATGCTTCGCGTCGTCGCTATCAGGACGCGATGGCAGCGCTGGTCGCCGCAGGCGCGGAATGCATCATCCTCGGCTGCACCGAGATCACGATGCTGGTCGGCCCCGATGACACGTCGGTCGAGACGTTCGACACCACGGCCATTCACGCCGAGACGGCCGCGGATTTCGCAATCGGGTGATCCTGAACAAGGCCACGCGCCACCTCGTGCAGCGACCTGCGGCGCGCCGGATGCGCCAGCAGCTCGGCCCACACAAGCGACCGG
The DNA here is from genome assembly GCF_004570865.1 of Bradyrhizobium frederickii. Lineage (GTDB taxonomy): Bacteria > Pseudomonadota > Alphaproteobacteria > Rhizobiales > Xanthobacteraceae > Bradyrhizobium > Bradyrhizobium frederickii. The sequence continues at coordinate 120,817 of NZ_SPQS01000003.1, read as the reverse complement.
GCTACCGGATCGCCCGACCTGATCGAGCGATGACACCGGGACGCAACGTCGCCCTCACCCGTCCTTCTTCCGCGCGCTTGCCAGCAGCACCAACATGAACGAGGCCGCCGTCATCAGCGTCGAGATCGCGGCGATGGTCGGGTCGATCTCGTCGCGCAGCGCGGTGAACATGCGCTTGGTCAGCGGCTGATACTGGCCGCCCGAGATGAACAGCGCGACGATGGTCTCGTCCATCGCCGAGATGAAGGCGAAGATGCCGCCGGCGACCACGCTGGACTTGATCTGCGGCAACGTCACCGCAAAGAAGCTGCGGAGGCGGTTCATGCCGAGGCTGCGCGCCACCATCTCCTGCGCCGGATCGAAGCTCTGCAGGCCTGCAAGCACCGAGATGACGACGTAAGGCAATCCCAGCATCACATTCGCCAGCACGAGGCCGGGCATGGTCGCGACCAGGCCGACCTTGGCATAGACGAAGAAGATGCCGACCGCGGTGATGATGATCGGCACCACCAGCGGCAGCAGCAGCGCCATGTGGATCACGCGCATGATGCGCAGCCTCGATTGGCTGATGGCATAGGCGGCGGCCACCCCACACGGCGTCGCGATCAGGACGGTCAGGACCGCGACCGTCACCGTCACCTGCGTCGCTTGCATCCAGGCGGGGTTGGCGAAATATTGCTGGTACCAGCGCAGCGAGAACGACGGCGGCGGGAAGGTCAGGAAGCGCGCGCTGGAGAACGAGATCGGCACGATGATCAGAACGGGGAGGATCAGATAGACCAGCACCAGCGCGCTGATCGCGTAGAGGACGATGCGTGCGGGCGAGGAGCGCGTCATTTCTGCCCCAACACGCGATCGAGCGAGATGAAGCGGCTGACGACGAAGAAGATAGCGAGCACGCTGAGGAGCAGCACCACCGCGACGGCGCTGGCGGCGCCGAACTGGTTGTAGAGCTCGACATTGCGGCTCACCAGCATCGATACCATCACGGTGCGGCCGCCGCCCAGCAATTCCGGCGTGATGTAGAAGCCGAGGCAGAGCACGAACACCATGGTGCAGCCCGCGAGCACGCCCGGCAGCGACAGCGGCAGGAACACGCGGACGAACGTCAGCGACGGGCTCGCGCCCAGGCTGGCGCCGGCCTGCATCAGCTCGTTCGGGATCTTCTGCATGGTCGCATAGAGCGGCAGCACCATGAAGGGAAGCAGGATGTGCACCGTCGCGACGACCGTGCCGAAGGTGTTGTGGACCAGCGCGAGCGGCTCGGAGATCCATTCGAGATGGCGCAGGAACTGGTTGATCACGCCGCTGCGCTGCAGCAGCACCAGCCAGGCATAGGCGCGCACCAGCACGCTGGTCCAGAACGGCAGCACGACCAGCGACAGGATGAGGATGCTCCAGCCTTTCGGCAGGGCGTTGGCGAGATAGGCGACGGGATAGCCGAGCAGCAGCGCAATCAACGTGACCGCGAGGCTGATCTCGAAGGTCAGCGCAAAGCTGCGCCAATAGATGTCCTCGGTGAAGACGCGCCGATAATTCTCCAGCGTGAAGCCGTCATGGTAGATCGACTGCCAGGCGAGCCAGCCGACCGGCAGCACGATCAGAGCCAGGATCACGAGCAGCGCCGGCGACACCAGCGCCAGCATCAGCCCGTGCTCACGGCGCTGATGCTTCTGCGATGGATCTGGCACGGACGTCATCAACGCTGGCATCGCTGGTCTCGGTTGCTACACCTCTCCCGCCTGCGGGAGAGGTCGGATCGCGAAGGCGATCCGGGTGAGGGCATTCTTCCTCTTGGAGAGTCTTTGCTGTCGAGACACCCTCTCCCCAACCCTCCCCCGCGCGCGGGGGAGGGAGTGCAGCGTCCTTGCCGATGCACCCACGGGTCATCTCCTCTTTCGCCTCACTTCTGCATGAACGACGCCCAGCGCTTCTCGGCGGCTTCCCCGGCGGACGAGGACCACCAGGCGTAGGACATCAACGCCTGCTTGGCCGCATTGGCCGGCTCGCTCGGCAATTGCGCGGCACGCTCGGGCTTGATCACGCCGGTCTCGAACGCCTTGGGATTGCCCGGGCCGTAGTCGATATGGAGCGGCAGATTGGCCTGGTGCACGGGATCGACGGCCTCGTTGAGAAATTTCACGGCGGTGGCGAGATTGGGCGCGCCCTTGAGGATGCAGAGCGAGGTGCTCTGCAGGATGCCCTGGTTGTAGGTGAAGGCGACCTTGGCGCCTTCCTTGGCGACCGCGCTGACGCGGCCGTTCCAGGCCATCTCCATGTCGACTTCGCCGTCGTTGAGCAGCTGCGCCGACTGCGCGCCCGAGGTCCACCACACCGTGATATGCGGCTTGATCTCTTCGAGCTTCCTGAAGGCGCGGTCGACGTCGAGCGGATAGAGCTTGTCGGGCGCGACGCCGTCGGCCATCAGCGCCGCCTCGAGCGTGGCGATCGGATGGTTGCGCAGCGCGCGGCGGCCCGGGAATTTCTTCACGTCCCAGAAATCCGCCCAGCTGTTCGGCGCATCCTTCGGAAACGTCTTCTGGCTGAAGGCGAGCACGCTGGAATAGAATTCGTAGGAGACGGAGTATGGACTGCGATACGCCTCCGGCATCGCCGCGGCGTTGGGGATCTTCGAGAAATCGAGCTTCTCGATCAGGCCCTGCTCGCCGCCGCGCAGGCAATAGCCGGTCGGGGTGTCGACGACGTCCCAGATCGGCTTGCCGCTGCCGACCTGCGTCTTGATCGCCGGCCAGGCGTCGGGAATCGAATCCTGATTGATGGTGATGCCGAGCTTCTTGGCGGAGGGATCGAGGATCGCCACCGTCTGCGCCTGCTGATAGGCCCCGCCTTGCGAGACGAAGGTGATCTGCTCGGCGGCATTCGCCGCGGTGCCGCTGAGCGCGATTGCTCCCAGCAAAGCGCAACCAAATCCGCAATTACGTATCGCCGTCATTTTCGCCTCCTCCAAAGAGATCTCACCGACCGATCGCATCGAGAAACTGGTACCAGCCGGCGACCATGCGCACGGCGGGCTCACGCAGCGGGTAGAGCGGAATCGTCTTCATCCGGCTGACGTCGAGCAGGCCGACATCGGGGCTTTCGCCGCGTACGAAAGCGGCGAGATAGCGGCCCATCAGGCTCGACATCGCAACGCCGGCGCCGTTGTAGCCCAGCGAGACCAGCGTGCGGTCGTCGAGGCGGCCGATATGGGGGACCGAGTCCAGCGTCATCGCGACCAGGCCCGACCATTTGTATTCGAGCGGGACCTCGGCGAGATCGGGGAAGATGCCGACCATCGCCTTGCGAAGTGCGTCGAACGCGGCTTGCGAGTCCTGCTTGCCGAAGGCGCCGCGGCCGCCGAAAATCACGCGGTTGTCGACCATGCGGAACCAGCGCATCATGCGCTTGGTCTCGGTATAGGTGCGCCCCGTCGGCATCAGTCTTCCTGCAAGATTGCGCGGCAGCTGCGCGGTTGCAACCATGGCGCTGCGGAACGGGACCAGCGTGCGCTGCAGATGCGCGGTGGCGCCAGTGAGGTCGGAATAGCTGTTGGTGGCGATGATCGCCTGTCTTGCGCGCACGGCACCTTGCGGCGTCTCGGCGACGATGCCGTCCTTCTCGCGCCGCAGCCTCATGACGGGCGACTCCTGGAAGACGGAGACGCCGCGACGCGCGACGCCGTCGGCGAGGCCACGCAGGTAGTTCAACGGATGGATGCCGCCGGAGCCGGGATTGAGCACACCGCCGACGAAGATGTCCGAGCCGGTCTCGTCACGCACCGCGTTCTTGTCGAGGATGCGGACCTCGGCGGAGCCCATCTCGCGCGTCATCCAGTCCGCTTCGTCGATCGCGGCCCGGAGCGTCGTCTCATTATGCGCGGCCTTGACCTGGCCGGTGCGAGTGAGATTCGCACTCGCGATGTCGAATTCGGAGACGAGCTCCTCGACCATGTCGGTCGATTCATGCGCGATCTCGTACATGCGTCGTGCCATGGCGCGGCCATGCACGGCGTCGATCTCACGAAACGAGAGGCGGAACTTTGCGGTGATCACGCCGCCGTTGCGTCCGCTCGCGCCCCAGCCGGGGCGGTTGGCCTCGAGCACGATTGGCACGAGGCCGCTCCTGGCGATGTGGTGCGCCGCGGAGAGCCCCGTATAGCCGGCACCGATGATCACGACATCCGCCTGCTGATCGCCCGACAGCACGGGAAAATCGCGCGCCGGCGCCGCCGTGGCTTCCCACAGCGAGTTGGCCGACGGCAGCGCGCTCCAGTCCCGTGTCATGCCCGCGCTCACGCTGTTACGCCGCAGGCCCAACGGCGGCGTCGGCGAGCGCCTTCAACGTCGGGAAATGGAAGTCCGGCTTGGTCAGCGTCTCCACCGCCGGCGTGCCGCCGAAGCCGGCAATGCCCTGGCGACGCTCGATCCAGCACACCTTGTAGCCGAGCTTCCGCGCAATCCCGATGTCGTGGTACTGGCTCTGCGCGACATGCAGAATGTCGGACTGCTTGTAGCCGAAAGCGGACTGTCGCCCCCTGTTGTAGGCGAAGAATTCAGGGTTGGGTTTGGCAACGCCGGTGTCGTCGGCACACACCGTGTCGTCGAAGGGATCGCCGAGCGCGTGGGCATAGCAGGACAGCGCGACGCGGTCCGCGTTGGTCATCGCCACCAGCCGGAATTTCGTGCGCAGGCGCCTGAGCGCCTCGACCGAATCCGCGAACGGCCCCCAGCGCAGCACCGCAAGCTGGAACATGTCGCAGGCCGCATCGTCGGCGGGCAGTCCGAGCTCGGTGGCGAGGTGACGATAGACATGGAACATCGCCTCGCTGGAGCGCCCGTAGTGCTTGTCGCGGCCGCGCTTGTAGGGCTCGAAGATCTGGTCGTCGCTGAGCTCGGCCGACGTCTTGCCCGAGATCCTGCGCACCGCGGAGAGCACGCCGGCCTCGAAATCGATCAAGGTGCCGACGACGTCGAAGGTGAGAACCTTGAAATTGCTGAACGCGGCTTGGGTCGACATATCAGTTTCTTCTCTCGGTTGGACAAGGCTTGAGTTCAGTCCACCCTGGGCACGACGATGGTGTCCTCGGGGTGAAGGGTGACGGTGAGGTTGCCGCCGAGCGGCGGAATGCGGCTGTAGGCCTGGTGATAGCTCGGCTGGCGCAGGCTGAGCGCAATGCCGTTTTCGAGAGCCAGGAAAATGCGCAGGCTCTCGCCTTGATAGACGATGTCGGTGACGGTGCCGGTCAGCCGGTTGCAGGCGGCATCCTGCCCGCCATCGTCGATCAGGAGTTTTTCGGTGTGCACGGCGAGCATCAGCGCATCGCCATCGGGAATGGCGCGGGCGCTGCGCAGCAGCGCATTGCCGAGCGCGACGCTGGAGGCATCGACGCGGCGAACGGGCAGCATGGTCGCTTCCCCGATGAAGCTCGCGACGAAGGAATCGGCGGGATGATCGTGCAGCCGCTCGGGCTCGTCGATCTGGACCAGGCGGCCGTCCTTCATGACCGCGACGCGGTCGCTCATGGTCAAAGCTTCGCGCTGGTCATGGGTGACATAGATGATGGTGGCCTGGATGCGCCGGTGCAGCGCGCGCAGCTCGATCTGCATGGATTCGCGCAGCTGCTTGTCGAGCGCCGACAGCGGCTCGTCCATCAGAATCAGCCGCGGCTCGAAGATCATGGCGCGCGCGAGCGCCACGCGCTGGCGCTGGCCGCCGGAGAGCTGCGCGATGCCGCGCTCCTCATAGCCGGCGAGCCCGACCATGCCGAGCGCCGCGCGCACCTTGTCGGGCCAGATCGCTTTCGGCAGGCGGCGCGCACGCAAGGGGAAGGCGACGTTCTCGCCGACGCTCATGTGCGGGAACAGCGCGTAGTTTTGGAACACGACGCCGATATCGCGCTTGTGCGGCGGCATGTAAGTGACGTCCCGGCCGCCGAACAGGATCGTGCCCGCTGTCGGCAGGATGAAGCCGCCCAAAATTCCAAGCAGCGTGGTCTTGCCCGAGCCGGAGGGACCGAGCAGCGAGACGAACTCCCCGGCGCCGACATCGAGGGAGACGTCGTCGAGGGCGCGCACGGAGCCATAGGCTTTGCTCGCGGATCTGATCTCGACGCTTTCCGCTCGTTTGTCCAACGATCGACCTCGCCCGTCCCTGCAACGGCGTGCCTCACTGCGCGCCATAAGCCTGCTTTATAGACAGGGAATCTGAGCACTCGGGATCGAAGCGTGCACCGCACCAAATCCTTGCTCGCGAGCCCTGTCTTTAGGCTGTAATGGCGATGACAACAGACTTGGCAAAACTCGGCAATTGCCAAATTCTCACGCAGCTCATAACATGATGTTATGCCCGAGCTTCGCCGCATGCTGCCGTCGAGCAACGCCCTGTTCGTCTTCGACGCCGCGGCGCGCAATGGCAGTTTCACAGCCGCAGCCGCCGAATTGAATGTCACGCAGCCGGCGGTGAGCCGGATGCTCGGACAATTCGAGGAGCATCTCGGCGTCCGCCTGTTCGATCGCAAGGCGGGGCGCGCGGTGCTCACCGAGGAAGGCGAACTGCTCTATCGCCGCGTGCTCGACGGCTTTCGCAGCATCGAGAGCGGGCTCGTCGAGATCGAGCGGCGCCGCAAGGGCACCGAGACGGTGACGCTGTCGGTCTCATCCGCCTTCACCACGCATTGGCTGATGCCGCGCATCGACAAGCTGCAGAAGCAGTTTCCGCAGGTCGATTTGCGCTTCCAGCTCATCTCCGGCGCGTTGCGCGGGCCGGTGGAGAACGTCGACCTCGGCATGCGCTTCCGCGATCGCGACGAGCCGCCATCGGGCGGCACGCTGGTGATGAAGGAAGTCATGCTGCCGATGTGCAGCCCCTCCTATCTCGGCGAAACCGATCCCGCCGAGGGCAACACCATCATCCGCCTTGCCGAGACGCCGGGCGACTGGGCCGCGGATTACGCCTCGCTCCTCACCGGGCGCCGCGGCGCGGCCAAGGCGCTGAGCTTCACCGACTATGCCGTCGTGGTGCAGGCCGCCCTGCTCGGCCAGGGCATCGCGCTCGGCTGGCTGACGGTTGCCTCGCACTGGCTGCTGACCGGCGCGCTGGTGCCGGCCTCCGACCGGCTGACCACCACGCGCCGCGTCTGCGAATTCCTGCCGCCGCGCAACCGGCCGATGCGCCCGATCGCCGCCGAGATCCGCGACTGGATCATCGCGCAGATGCGAAGCGAGATCGCCGCGATCGACCGGCTCTATCCGAAGCTCGGCGCGATGGCGGCGTGCTATTGATTTTATTCTCCCTCTCCCCGCAAGCGACAGGACAATCGCATATGCGAGCGATCTCGCCTGTGGCCATCCTTCGAGACGCCCGCCGCTGGCGGGCCCCCAGGATGAGGAGCGGGTGCGCGGCGCGAGTTTCAAGAAGCACCAAAGCTGCTTAGCCTCATCCTGAGGAGACCGCGAAGCGGTCGTCTCGAAGGACGAGGCGCGCGCTCAGGTCCCGCAAAGCGTCATGTGCGATTGCCCTGCCGCAAGCGGGGAGAGGCGAAAAGCCTCTACCGATGCTCGATCGCACGAATCGCGCCGCGGAGCTCGGCGAGGCCGCGGAGGCGGCCGATGGCGGTGTAGCCGGGGTTGGTGCGCTTGGTGGCGGCGAGGTCGTCGAGCATGCGGTGGCCGTGATCGGGACGGAAGACGATCCTCTTGTCCGGCGACCGCCGCGCGTTCTCCTTCAAGAGCGCCTTCAGCACCGCGATCATGTCGACGTCGCCGTCGAGATGATCGGACTCGTAGAACGACAGCCCGTCGGCCTCGCGCCTGGTGGCGCGCAGATGGGCAAAGGCGATGCGGGGGCCGAAGCGCTCGGCCATTTCAGGCAGATTGTTTTCCGCACGCACGCCGAGCGAGCCCGTGCACAGGCAGATGCCGTTGGCCTTGGACGGCACCGCGTCGAACAGCGCCTGATAGTCGTCGGCTGAGGAGGCAATGCGCGGCAAGCCGAACAGCGGCCGCGGCGGATCGTCCGGATGCAGGGTCAGCGACACCCCGAGCTGCTCGGCCACCGGCGTCACGCGCGCCAGGAACTCGGCGAGATGCTGCCGCAGGATCTTTGGCGTGATATCGCGATACGTCTCCAGCCGGTCGCGGAATTGCGGGATGGTCATCGGCTCGGTGGTCGAGCCCGGCAGCGCACTGGCAATGACCATCACGAGATAGTCGATATCGGCCTGGCTCATCTGCTCGAACAGCGCCTTTGCGCGCGCCTGCTGCTCGGGCGAGTACTCCTGCACGGCCGCGGGACGCTTGAGGATATGCAGCTCGAAGGCGGCGAAACGGTCCTGGTCGAAGCGCATGGCGCGGGCGCCGTTCGGCAGCTCCCATTCGAGGTCGGTGCGGCACCAGTCCACGACAGGCATGAAATTGTAACAGATGATCTTGATGCCGGCCGCCGCGACGGCTTCAAGGCTCGCGATCCAGGCCTCGATCGACCTGGTCGCCTTGGCCCCCAGGCGCTTGACGTCGTCGGGGATCGGAATCGATTCCACCACCGACCAGGTCAGCTGCGATCGCCCCGGTTGACCGTTCTCGATAAAATTCTTGCGCTCTTCGACCGCCTTGCGCGTCCAGGCCTCTCCGATCGGGACCTGATGCAGCGCCGAGACGATGTCGGTCGCCCCGGCCTGCCTGACGTCGTCCAGCGACACGGGATCATCGGGCCCGTACCAGCGCCATCCCTCCAGCATCATGGGTCTCTCCCAATCAGTTCGCGGTCAGCACCACCTTGACGCTCTGCGAGCGGTCGAGCGCCAGCCGCAGCGCATCGGGCGCGGTCGACAGCGGCCGCTCGGCCGTGACCAGCGACAGCACGTCGACGCTGCCGGCCGAAATCAGCTCCACCGCGGTCATGAACTCGAAGCCGAAGCGGAACGAGCCGCGCAGGTCGATCTCCTTGGCCATTACCGCATTCGACGGCGTCGGGATCTGGCCGCCCGGCAGATTGCCGATCTGCACCACGATGCCGCCGCGCCTGACGATGCCGATGGCGCTGGCAAGGCCTGCCGCCGTGCCCGACACCTCGAACGCGACGTCGTATGGGCGCGAGGCCGCCTGCGCCTTGAGCCCTTCCTCGCCACCGGAGACGTTCTCGACATGCGAAGCGCCAAGCCGGGTTGCAAACGCCAGCGGCGCCGGTGCGATGTCGGCCACCGTGATGTCGGCCATGCCGGCGCGGCGCGCGGCAAGCATGGTCAGAAGCCCGATCGGGCCGGCACCGAAGATGATGCCGCGCTTGCCCTCGATATTGCCGGCGCGCGCGACCGCGTGCAGGCAGACCGCCAGCGGTTCGGCGAGCGCGGCGGCCTGGTATGACACGTGATCCGGGATCTTCACGCACTGCGCGGGGATCGCGTCGAAATAATTGGCAAAACCGCCCTGCATGTGCGGCGTCTTCGAGGCCGAGCCCATGAAGTAGATGTTCTCGCACAGATTCGGCCGGCCCTCGCGGCAGGCGACGCAATGGCCGCACCAGCGCGACGGGTTGACGGCGACGCGGTCACCGACCTTCAGATTGGCTGCCGCGCCTGCGATCTCCACGACCTCGCCCGAGATCTCGTGGCCGAGCACCAGCGGCGACTTCACCACGAAATCGCCGGTCCGGGCATGGCGGAAATAGTGCATGTCCGAGCCGCAGATGCCGCCGGCGCCAAAGCGGATGCGCACCATGCCGTCAGCGAGCCTGTCGAGCGGATGCTCGATCATGCGCAGATCTTCGGGGCCGAACAGGGTTGCGGCGAGAGCGGTCGAGGTCATTTGGAGAGCCCCATGTATTTTGGCAGCCAGAGGGTCAGTTCAGGAATGTAGGTGATCGCGATCAGCGCCAGCATCAGCGGCACCAGCCAGGGCAGGATCGCCACCGTCGTGCGTTCGACCGAGAGCTTGGCCACGCGCGCGAGCACGAACAGCACCATGCCGAGCGGCGGGTGCAACAGGCCGATCATCAGGTTCAGCGTCATGATCAGGCCGAAATGAATGGGATCGATGCCGAGCTTGAGCACGATCGGCAGCAGGATCGGCACCAGAATGGTGATCGCCGCCGTGGTGTCGATGAAGCAGCCTACGAACAGGATCAGCACGTTGGCGAGCGCCAGGAACACCCATTTGTTGTGGGTGACGCTGAGCATCCAGTCCGAGAGCGTCTGCGCGGCCTGCGACACCGTCAGCAGCCAGGCGAAGATCGAGGCGGCGGTGACGATGAACAGCACCGAGGCCGTGGTCTCGATCGTGTCGAATGTCGCCTTCGCCACCGTTTGCAGCGTCATGGTGCGGTAGCGGACCAGGCCGAGGAACAGCGACCAGATCACGGCGGCAACGGCAGCTTCCGTCGGGGTGAACCAGCCGAGCGTCATGCCGCCGATCAGGATCACCGGCGCCATCAGCGCCATCACCGCCGAGAAGTCGAAGTACCAGTCGATCGCCAGCAGCGTGCCGAGGCCGATGACGACCGCCACGTTGATCGAGAGGCCGGCCATCACCATCAGCCAGATCGCGAGCGGGAACGAGAGCACGATGACGATCTCGAGGCCCGCCGAGCCGATCTGCGGCCAGGAGAACGGCGTGTCGCTGCCCCATTTGTTCTTGTGCGCGAAATAGGTGACCGTGATCATCATGAACAAGGTCAGCACGACCCCCGGAATGACGCCGCCGAGAAACAGCGCGCCGATCGAGACGTTCGCCATCATGCCGTAGATCACGAACGGCAGCGACGGCGGGATGATGGGCCCGAGCGTCGCCGAGGCCGCGGTGACGCCGACCGAGAACTCGGTCGAGTAGCCATGGTCCTTCATCGCCTTGATCTCGATGGTGCCGAGACCGGCGGCGTCCGCGATCGCGGTGCCGGACATGCCGGAGAAGATCACCGAGCCGATGATGTTGACGTGGCCGAGGCCGCCGCGCATCCACCCCACCAGCGCGACGGCGAATTTGTAGATGCGCCCGGTGACGCCGGCGATGTTCATGAGGTTGCCCGCCAGGATGAAGAACGGCACGGCGAGCAGCGGAAAGCTCTCGACGCCGGCGATCATGCGCTGCGCCAGCGTGACGTCGGGCGTCACGCCGCTGACCAGGATGTAGAGCAGCGACGAGGCGGCCATGGCGATCGCCACGGGAACGCCGAGCAGCATCAGAACGAGAAAGCCTCCGAGCAACAGCAGCATGATGTTATATCTCCGACCCGTCGTAGGCACCGGGGCGTTCGAGGACCGAGTAACCCTGCCGCCAATGTTGCAGCGCCGCCTGCACGGAACGCAGGAACATCAGCACGAAACCGAGCAGCACGAAGTAATAGACGTAGTTCTTGGGGAAATTGATCGTGGTCATCTGCTCGTCGCCGATGATCTGGATGTAGACCCAGACCAGCTTGATGGCGTAGCCGAAGAAGGCGATCCGGATCAGGTCGATCATTGTCGACAGCGCGCGCCCCACGGGCTGCGGCAGGTAGCGGTAGAGGAGGTCGACCTGGATGTGCCGGGACAGCCGCACGCACATCGAGGCGCCGATGAAGACCACGCCGATCAGGCAATAGGTCGCGATCTCCTCGGTCCAGGCGTAGCTGTCGTTGAGCACGTAGCGGGTGAAGAACTGGAGGAAGACGGCGAGCGCCATCACCCAGAAGATCGCAAGCGTCACCCAATCCTCGAACGCGTAGATGCCGAGATCGACCTTCGGCGTCGCCTCCTCCTCGAAGGTATGGGCGATCTCCTCCGCGGTGATCTGCCGGTGTATTTCGGCGGTCGACATGGGATACCTCTCTCCAATCGTCGTTCCGGGGCGACGCTTCAGCGTCGAACCCGGAACCTCGAGATCCCGGGTTCGGTCCTGCGGACCGCCCCGGGATGACGACTACGTCGTCACTTCACCGCCTGGATCTTTTCCCAGTCGGCCTTACGGTAGCCGAAGGTCTCGAACGCGACGTTCTTCAGCACGGTGTCGCGGAACTCGTTCTTGTCGACCTCGGTCACGCTCAGGCCCTTCTCCTTGAAGAAGGCGACCAGCTTGGTCTCGTTCTGCTTGATCTCGCCGGTGGCCTTGGCGGCGGCTTCCTGCGCCACGTCGGTGAAGATCTTCTTGTCTTCGTCGCTGAGCTTCTTCCACAGGGCGCCGGCGATCACGGTGTTGAGGTGATCGACGATGTGGCCGGTCAGCACGATGTGCTTCTGCACCTCGTAGAACTTCTTGGCCTCGATCGTGGTCAGGGGATTCTCCTGCGCCTCGACGGTGCCGTTCTGGAGCGCGAGATAGACTTCGGCGAACGCGATCGGCGCGGTGTTGGCGCCACAGGCTCGCGGCATCGCGAGATAGGCGGGCACGTCGGGCACGCGTATCTTCAGGCCCTTCATGTCGGCGCAGGTCTTGATCGGCTTGTTCGACGAGGTCTGCCGCACGCCGTAATAGGTCACCGCGACGATGTGGTGGCCGCTCTTGTCCTCGTAGCCCTTGGCGAGCTCCTTGAAGATGTCGCTCTTGGTATAGGCGAGCAGATGATCGGCATCGCGGAACGTGTAGGGATAATAGGTCACGCCGATCGGCGCGAAGCTCTTGGCCGCGAAGCTCGAGCCGGAGATGATGATGTCGACCGAGCCGAGCGAGAGGCCCTGGTTGATGTCGGCCTCCTTGCCGAGCTGGGAGGCCGGATAGACGTCGATCTGGTAGCGCCCGTTGGTGCGCTTGTTGATCTCCTGCGCGGCCCAGACCGAGGCGGTGTGGAACGGCTCCGAGGTCTCGTAGACATGGGCCCATTTGAGCTTGGTCTGCGCCATGCTGGCACTGGTCGCAGCCAGCAGCGTAGCGGCGGAGATCACTGCTGCAATCGTCATCTTCTTCAACATCGACTTTTCCTCCATCGTTTAAGTCTGCTTCTTGTTCGCCCGCCCCGGCACGGATGCGGGCCGCACAATCTCATCGCCGCCGCGCGCTGCGGCCCGTGGCGCGCTTCTTCGGCGCAGGTTTTGGTTTTGGCGACTTCGCCGCGGGACGCGCGGTCCGGCTCCCTCCCGGCGACGGCCCGGCTGCGTTCTCCGCACCGAAGTTCTGCGCGAAGCGCTCCTGCGACCTCGCCAGATGGGTACGCATCGCCTCGCGCGCGGCTTGCGGATCATGCGCCGCGATCGCCTCGCGCACGGCGCGATGCTCGTCGAGCGCGGTGCGCCAGGTGCCCGGGTTCTCGAAATAATGCGCAAGCTGCGCGAAATAGGGATTGAGGCGCTGGTCGAACAGCTCGCCGACCACGCGCACCAATACGGCATTGCCGAGGCTTCCGGCGATCGCGACATGGAACGCGCGGTCGTGAACCATCGAGGCTTCGCCGGGATGCTCGACCTTCTCCATCGCGAGGAGCGAGGCGTCGATGCGGGCGATATCGTCCTTTGTCGCCACGCGTGCGGCCTGTTCGGCGATGGCGCTTTCCAGGAATTCACGGGCGCGCAGCAGCTCGAACGGCCCCTCGATGACGGACGCGGCTGCCGGCGCGGCGATTGCGGCGGGCTCGATCACATAGATGCCGGAGCCGACGCGAATGCGCAGCCGCCCCTCGACCTCGAGCGCGATCAGGGCTTCGCGCACCGTCGGCCGGGACACCTTGAGCTGCTCGGCGAGGTCGCGCTCGGTCGGCAAGCGGCTGCCGACCGCGTACTCGCCGCTGTCGATCAGGCTTCGCAATTGATCGGCGACCTGGCGATAGAGCCGTCTCGCCTCCACAGCTTCCAGCGGCACGCTGGTCCTCCCGAAAGGGCCGCGCGGGGCTTTCCCGCCCGCGGCCTGCCAATTTTGGAAAATTGGTCTTACCAATTGACCGAAGCATTGACCTGATACGGGTGCCATGTCAAGCAGCGGCAAAGCAAAGGGGAGACGTCCATGCGCCCAGGTTCCGCGCGTCTTGGCAGGGCCAATCTCGACCGGTTGCCGCCGGCCGTCCGCCGCCCGGCCTACGACCTCTCGCGCGTCACGCCCGGCATCGTGCACCTTGGTCTCGGCGCATTTCATCGCGCGCATCAGGCCGTCGTCATCGACGATTGCCTTGCCACAGGCGCCACATCATGGGGCATTGTCGGCGCGAGCCTGCGCAGCCCGGACACGCGCGACGCCCTCGCCCCGCAGGATCATCTCTACACGCTTGCCGTACGCGCCGCCGAAGGCACCGAGCATCGCGTCATCGGCGCGCTGCTCGGCAGTGTGGTCGCACGCGAGAAGCCGGCGGCCCTGGTCGAGCGGATGGCCGATCCAGCCACCCGCATCGTCTCACTCACCGTCACCGAGAAGGGCTATTGCCACACCCCGCAGACCGGCGATCTCGACGAGCGGCACCCTGACGTCGTGCATGACTTGAACAATTTCGACGCACCGCGATCGGCGCCCGGCTTCATCGTCGCGGCGCTGGCGCGGCGGCGCGCGCTCGGAGCCAAGCCCTTCACCGTGATGTGCTGCGACAATCTCGCCGCCAATGGCCACACCGCGCAGCGGATCGTGACGCAGTTCGCCGCGCTGCGCTCCAAGGATCTCGGCAAGTGGATCGCGGACAATGCCGCTTTCCCCTCGACCATGGTCGACCGTATCGTTCCTGAAACCACGGATGCCGACCGGGACGCCGTGTCATCCGCGCTGGGCCTGCGCGACGCCTGGCCCGTGATGACCGAGCCTTTCACGCAATGGGTGGTCGAGGACCGCTTCACGGCGGGCCGGCCCGATCTTGCCGCTGCCGGCGTCGAGCTCGTCAGCGACGTCAAGCCGTTCGAGCTGATGAAGCTGCGGCTGCTCAACGCTAGCCATTCGGCGCTGGCCTATCTCGGCTATCTCGCGGGCTATGAGACCATCGCCGACACCATGCAGGATCCGCATTTCGCGCGCCTCGCCGCGCGGGTGATGGAGCAGGCCGCGGTGACGTTGACGATGCCGTCTGGCACGGATCTCGCCGCCTATCGCGCCTCGCTGCTGAAGCGCTTTTCCAATCCGGCGCTGCATCACCGCACCTGGCAGATCGCGATGGATGGCTCGCAGAAGCTGCCGCAGCGCCTGCTCGGCGCGATTCAGGACCGCCTCGCCAGGAACCTTCCGATTGCAACGCATGCGCTCGCGGTGGCCGGCTGGATGCGCTACGTCGGCGCAACAGACGAACAGGGCCGCGCCATCGACGTGCGCGATCCGCTTGCCGCCGAGTTCGCAAAGCTGACCCGCGAGGCGGGGCCCGTCGCGGAGCGGCTCGCGCCTGCGCTGCTCGGGGTCGAGAAGGTGTTCGGACCACTCGGTTCGGAGCCGCGCCTGCGTGAGGCGGTCACCGCGGCCCTCGGCCGCCTCTACCAGGATGGCGCGCGGCGGGCGGTGGAGTCGCTCGTCTCGGCCTGACCACAAGCGGGCAATGCTGCACTGCGGTCCAAAATTGAACCGAAGTCGAACGGAAGTCGCGCTTGATTTTTGCCCCTCCTTGCCCCACCCGGGAGCGATGGCAAAAGACAGCAAGATCATCGCCGCCAACGCGGCCTTCTACGCCGCGTTTTCAGCAGGCGACTTCGCAAGCATGGAACAGATGTGGGCGGATGACGACGGCATTTCCTGCATCCATCCCGGCTGGCCTGCGATCGTCGGCCGCGCCACGGTGATGGGAAGCTGGCGCGACATCCTGCAAAACCCCGAGCGGCCGCAGATCGTCTGCGCCGAGCCGCAGGCGATCGTCGACGGCGACAGCGCCCGCGTGCTCTGCATCGAGATCGTGGACGGCACCGCCTTGGCCGCCGCGAACCATTTCCGCCGCGTCGGTGACGAGTGGCGCCTGGTGCATCACCAGTCGAGCCCGATCGCCCAGATTGTCGAGCAGGCTGAGGACGATAGGACGAGCCACCGCGTCCACTGAAAGCGGCGAACAAGCGGGCGTGTTCTACTGTGCATGGGGTTGTTTTTCGGTTTCTTGTTTGGCGACGTCGAGTTCCGACAGATCATCCAGCACGAACCGTGCCGCGCTGAAATCCTCGTCGCGGAAGAACATGCTGCGGGTGATCACGACCGGAATGCCGGCGCGTGAGGCCGCGATCAGGCCGTTGGCGGAATCCTCGATGGCGAGGCAGTCGGCCGCACCAAGTTTCAGCCGTGCCAGCGTTTCGAGATAGACGTCCGGCGCGGGTTTCTTGTGCCTGACGTCGTCGCCGGCGACGATGGCATCGAACTCCGCAGCCCAGCTCGCCCCCAGCGCCTGCGACAACAGCGCATCGATGTTGCCGTGCGAGGTCGTGGTCGCGATCGCGAGCCGCTGGCCGCGTGCCTTCGCCGCGGCGAGCAACTCAATCACGCCAGGCCTTAAGCGACAGCAGCCGGTCTCGACCAGCTCGGTATAATGCGCGGTCTTGATGCGGTGGAGCGCGGCGATGTCCGCATCCGACAGCGGCGGAGCGATCGCCAGCCGGGCGTGGTAGGCGCGCATCCGCTCCTTGCCGCCGGTCACCCGCAGCAGCTCCTTGTAGACGGCGCGGTCCCACTGCCAGTCGAGACCGTAACGGGCGAAGGCATGGTTGAAGGCCCGCCGATGCAGCTCCTCGGTCTCGGCCAGGGTGCCGTCGACGTCGAAGATCAGCCCGGCCGCGCGCCGGATCAGCTCGGTGGCATTCGCCGGCCCCAAGGCGAGCGCTTCTGCCTGCATGATCGAGACCTCCCTGTGACAGGCGAACATCGCCCGAGCCAGGAGGCGAGACAAATCGCAATATCTTTTGCCGGACCCAAAAATCTCTTATGAGCGAAGGACGCGCAGCTCGCGCGGGAACTTTGACCTTTCGCGGGAGACGCATGCGGCTCTTCATTCTCGGCCTCGGCTACAGCGCCTTGCATTTCGTCCGCAAACACGGCGGCGGCTTCTCGCATCTCGCCGGCACCGTGCGCGATCCGACGCAGCCGAACGACCTCGCCGGCATCGAGGTCCACGCCTTCTGCGGCAGCCCTCCGACGCGCGAGACGGTCGAGCAGGTGCGCGACGCCGACGTGCTTCTGGTGTCGATCCCGCCCGGCAGCAGCGGCGATCCCGCCATTGCAGCGTTCGGCGACGTGCTGGCGGCGGGTGGGCGCAAGATCGTCTATCTCTCCACCATCGGCGTCTATGGCGATCATGGCGGCGGCTGGGTCGACGAGAGCACCCCACCACAGGCCACGCTCGACCGCGCGCGCCTGCGCGTTGCCGCCGAGCAGGCCTGGATGGACGTTGCGCACGGCAATGCCGCGATCCTGCGGCTTGCCGGCATCTATGGTCCCGGCCGCAATGCGCTGGCAACGCTGCGCGCGGGAACGGCGCGGCGCATCATCAAGCCCGGCCAGGTCTTCAACCGCATCCATGTGGAAGACATCGCCAGTACGATCATGGCCGCCATTGGCCATGGAAGCGGCGGCACCTGGAACGTCTGCGACGACGAGCCTGCGCCGCCGCAGGACGTGATCGCCTATGCCGCGAAGCTGATGGGCGTTGCGCCACCACCGGAAGAGGCGTTCGCGACGGCAGAGATGTCGCCGATGGCCCGCAGCTTCTATGCCAGCAGCGCCCGTGTCTCCAACGCGACATTGAAGCGCGAGCTCGGCGTCGCGCTTGCCCACCCGACCTATCGGCATGGCCTCGATGCGCTGTGGCGCGCGGGCGAAGGACGATAGGGTCCGGCATTCCTGGCGCCCAGCCATGCCCCGCCCGTGCTTGACTTCGCGCCGATGCGGACGTGATCTTGGCCTCCAGCGAGCCACCGCATAACGAGCTCGCCTGGGAGGACGCAATGATCAAGACGATCGCCATGATCGCGACGGCGGCTGCCGTCATCGCATTCGGCACGGCCAGCGCCGCGCCACTGCCCGAAGTCAATCCCGACGACGTCGGCTTTTCCAAAGAGGGCCTGGCACGCCTCGACAATTTCTTCGCGCGCGAGATCGCCGCCAAGCGCGTGCCCGGCGCCGTCGTCGCCGTGGCGCGGGACGGCAAGCTGGTGCACTACAAGGCCTATGGCCTGCTCGATCCGGACAAGGACACGCCGATGCCGGTCGATGCGATCTTCGCGCTGGCCTCGATGACCAAGCCGATGGCGGCGGTCGCGGGCCTGACGCTGATGGAGCAGGGACGGCTGCCGCTCCAGGCCAAGCTGTCCAATTACTATCCGGCTTTGCCGACATGAAGGTCGGGGTGACCGAGGCCAACGGTTCGCTCAAGCTCGAGCCTCAGGCCTCGCCGATCTTCATCCACGATCTTTACTGGCACACGTGTATGGCGGCCGGCCGGACTCATCAAGCCCGGTGGCGCGGCAATACCCTGACGGCACCGCTCCGGCGATCGAAGGCGACACCCAGACCTTCATCGACCGCATCACCAAACTGCCGCTGGCGCACCAGCCCTCGACCGAGTTCGAATACGGCTTTTCGATCGACGTGCTCGGCGCGGTCGTCGAGAAAGTAAGCGAGCAGAAGCTCGGCGACTATCTCGCCGCCAATGTCTGGCAGCCGCTCGGCATGAAGGACGCGACCTTCCACCCGACCGACGCGCAGCGCCCTCGCCTCGCCCGCCCCTTCGCCAAGGATCCGCTGACCGGCAAGCCGCAAGCCATCAAGCTCCTGGACACGCCGACCAGGTTCGATTGCGGCGGCGCCTGCGCGTTCGCCACGATCGGCGACTACCTCCGCTTCGGCCAGATGCTGCTCAACGGCGGCGAACTCGACGGCCAGCGCATCCTTTCCCCGAAGACCGTGCATCACATGACGGCCAACCATCTCGGTCCCGAGATCAAGAACAACGTGGCCAATGTCGAGCCGCATCGCGCCGGCTTCGGCTTCGGCCTTTCGGTCGCGGTCCGGACCAGCGAGGGGCTGTCATCGGTCCCCGGCAACCCCGGTGAGTTCACCTGGAACGGTGCCTACGGAACGCAGTTCTTCTGCGATCCCAAGGAGCGTCTCGTCGTCGTGGTCGGAACGGCGGCGCCGGGCGAGCTCAGGAAATATTACCGCGAGCAAGTGCAGGACATCGTCTATGGCGCGATGACGAAGTGAGACCTGCGCTATTTGACGGAGAAGGGCGGCCATTAAGGCCGCCCTCGAAATTCAGCATCAGCTCAACACGCCGTACTTTCCGAATCAGGCCTGCGCCTGCGAGGCTCGCGTGCCGGACTTAGCCGTCCAGCTGCGCTGCGCCGCAACATCCATTAACCGAAAAAGACGGTTCTTTCCCGGCTCACCACATGGCCGGGGACCGCCGGCGATGCACATGCTCGCGCATTCAACGTGCTCAGCTGCAACAAATGGCACTGCGATGGCCTCAAAGACGCATCATGTTGCTCGCATATCACGAATGACCGCCTGATCACGTGCGAGCCGCCATCATTTGATTGAAATTTTTAAAGGACTTGAGCCGTGCGATTTACTCGAACTTTCTTTGTGACGTCCTAGTTCCACGGCCGGAAGTTCCAAGGCGAGCTTCCTCCCCACGCGCGGTGCACATCCGGCAACGGACGAACGGCGAGGCGGACTTCATCTCGTCCACTCCGATTGCGCTACAAAAGGCTCAATTGAATAAAGCTTTATCCGACCTGGAATTGTAATGAATTTGGCTCGCGAATCGATTGAACTGTTGGAGCAGGTCGCACGCATCCTGTGGTTCGAAGGCACCAAGCACGGCTTGCGCGACCGCGAGTGGATGGCGCTGCGGTTTCTCTCCCGCGCCAACCGCTTCTCCCGGACGCCTTCGGCGCTCGCAAGTTATGTCGGCACCACGCGCGGCACCGCATCCTTCATCATCGGAGAGCTCGAGCGGCTCGGTTATCTCGAGCGGAAACGCTCGGCCACTGACAAGCGCTCGGTGATGCTGAGCGTGACGCAGCAGGGCAAGAAATTCCTGGTGCGCGATCCCGTCAACGTTCTGGTCGAGGCGATTGCCGGGCTCGACGACGAGGTCAAGATCCGCTTCCGCGACACGCTCCGGCACGTGCTGGATCAGTCGGACACGGCCGAGCAGCGGCACCACACCGACGTCTGCAAGCGATGCATCTTCCTCCGGGAAGAGCGCACCACCACGGACAGCAAGGCGACGGCCGAGTTCAGCTGCCGCCTGTTCCGCTCGCCGATCGCGGAGGCGGAGGTCGATCTGCTGTGCATCAGCTTCGAGCATCACCGCCAATAGAAGGCGGCCTTCAGGGCGTCGCCTTGCGTGACGAATAGACGACGCCCCCGCTGGTCTCCACCACCAGGCGCCCATTCTCGTTCCTGATCTCCTCGATGCGGCCAAGGCCGGGCACCTGCTGTCCCAGCACTGCTTCGATGACGCCGTTCGGACTCTGCAGGATGGCAATTCCTTCGTAGGCCTGACGGACCGACCAACCCTTGATCACCTTGCGCGGCGCCGACACGCGCTCGGACGGAGACACCGAGCCCGTGAACTCGGGCGCTGCGACCGAGGCCATCATCGGCCCTTGCTGTGACGAGGGCTGCGATTGCACCATTGCCGGTGCCGGCGCCTGGACTTGCGCCTGAGCTTGTCCTTGGGCGAGCTTGTCGAGCTTAACCGTCGAGGACGAGCTCACCCGCTCGATGCGATCCAGGTTCTCGGCGAACCTGCCGAACCGATCATTGGTCGCCTTGCTCGATTGATCGACTGCGGTGCGGAGGCCGTCGAGATTTTCCGACACGCCCGACACCTGCTTGCGCAGCTGTGCGACGGTCTCGCGCAGGATCCGGATCTCCGTACTGGCCGCGACGTTGTTCTGCGCGGGCTGCGTGGCGAGATAGGCGATCACACCGGTGCAGGCGCACACCACAAGCATGGCTGCGACTGCCAATGTCGCGAGCGGCGCAACCCAAGGCGGCCGGGGCGGCGGGGGCTTGGCCACGATCACGGCCGGCTTGATCACGGTCGGCGCAGGCTTGGGTATCGCCATCTTGTCGAGACGCGCTTTGGCGCGAATACGTTTAAGTCCCTCGAGCGCCTCCTTGGCGAGAGCTTCATCGCTCGCCGCGGCCGACGCACGCTTTGCGCCCGCAGCAGGCCTGGTCGCTCGCGTCGTATTGTCCTTTGCATCGCGCGGCTCGGGAGCCGGCTTCGCCGTCGCGGAAACATCAGCGGTCGCGTCGGGACGAGCTTGTCCATCGGACAACATGTGAAAATGCTCCGTTCGGTTCGATCTGTCGAACGGTGACGTTATTTGTCGAAGCTTGCCTGAAACGTGCGCATCGGAAGATCTTCATCGCGCGCGCGACGACGTCACGAGGCAACAATCTCGTCACGCACGTGGCGAGAGTGCGACTCGAAAGACACACCTTCGCCAAGATTTCGCCAGGCTGAGTCTCGCCGCCGTATATGAGTCGAATTGCCGCATGGGGAAAAGCGCGGATGCGAGTCAATCCCGGGTTGAAAAACCCCCGGTTTACATGAGCCGCAGCACCACCCGAAATAGCTGTAATTGTACAGGGATACGGAACTTTAGAACCGTCACGGTGCAAAACTAGTTCAATTTCCAAATCAACTGATGCGATTGAATATATCAAGAAACAACCCGACACAAATCAACAGCATCAAGCACACGTAGCAATCGCTTTATTACGCACGCTTGATCGGGAATCGGCAATTGTTACGGTCCTGGTCAAGTGATTCTCGCCAGTTGGCGAGGAGATCGACACAGTCAGTGGCGTTCGGACGCAATGAGCAACCTGGCGCAACTGTTCTAAGTCGTTTCTCAATCCGCTCCGCGAGGCATCCGTAAGACGCCCGCCGGGCCTCACCCAGTAAGCGTTCAGTATCGAGTCGAAGTAGCAGGCCTGCGAGACGCAGGCACTGAAGGCGTAGGGCTGCCCGCGAATGTCGAAACCATAACAACGGTTCGCGGGAAGGAATGTCGTCAAACAGCACGTTGCCGAGCCGGGGCATCACAACAACCAGCCGGCCGCAACAAGTGCGAAACAGGGGCGAAAGACTGATGTATATTATCGTTGATGATCGCGAGAGCGTCGCGAACAGCTACGTCGGAGGGCTCGTTCGCGAGGGCGTATCCTCGATCGGCTTCTCCTGCGGGGAATTCTGGGACTGGCTTCAATCCGCGAGCGAATCGGATCTGGCGGCGGTCGATGCCTTCCTCCTCGGGGATTGCGATGGCCGCGCAAGCCTGCCGCGGGCCATGCGCAAGCGTTCCTCGGCTCCCATCATCGCCGTGAGCGGCCAGAAGATGCTCAAGAACACGCTCGAGCTGTTCGAATCGGGCGTCGACGATGTCGTGCATGTGCCGGTTCACCTCCGTGAGATCCTCGCCCGAACGGCCGCGATCGCGCGCCGCCGGGTGGGCGAGCTGCCCAGGCCCTGCGAGACCAGGATCCAGGTCTTCTTCAACGGCCGTGACCCCGAGATCGCGGGCCACGCCCTCACCCTGCCCCGCCGCGAACTGCGCATTCTCGAGTATATGGTCAGCAACCACGGCAAGTGGATCACCAAGACGCAGATCTTCAACGCGGTCTACGGCATCTTCGAGTCCACCTTCGACGAAAGCGTGATCGAGAGTCACGTCAGCAAGCTGCGCAAGAAGCTCCGCGACCGCCTCGGCTTCGACGCGATCGTGGCCCGGCGCTATGTCGGCTACCGTCTCGACATCCCCGCCGGCGACACGATGGACGAGCCGGAGCAGGAGCTCGACGAGGTCAGCATCCTCCTGAACAGGACGCACGCCGTCGCGGCAGCCTACCCGGCCGGCAACTGAGGCGGCCTCCAAACCAGCAACGGCCTCCGCGAACACCTTCGCGGAGGCCGTTGCACGTTTGGCGACGGCGACAATCGGATGAGCCCTGCCGAGCCGCGATGACGGCGCGCCTTTCCTTCTCCACAAGGCCGGGATTGCAAAGCGGTGACCTGAGCGCACGCCTCGTCCTTCGAGACGGCGCTGACGCGCCTCCTCAGGATGAGGCTAATCGGCGTCGGTGCATGTTGAAACGACAGCCGCGCACTCGATCCTCATCCTGAGGGCCCGCCAACGGCGGGCGTCTCGAAGGATGGCAACAGCGGAAGTCGATTCCCTATGCGATTGCTGCCACAAGGGCGGCGGGACTGGAGAGAATATCGCTGTGTCGGCCCGGCGCGATCCGACTTCAAGCCGTCGCCGCGCTACGGCTTCTGCTGGAATTCTTCCTTGGAGACGTAGTTGAAGTCCTCGACCAGGACGTCCTGGACGATGTCAGCCTGCATCCGCTCGTTGACGCGCTGCTTGATGGCCGTCGTCAGGATCGAGAGGTCGTAACGGGCGAGCTTCCTGAAGTCGAGACGGTCGTCGGCATAGATCCTGCGGAAGGCCTCGTCGACGACAAACGGCTCCGGCGGAACGTTGAGCTGGTGCATGGTCCGCGCCTCCACGGTGTAGACGAAGCGCGCGACGATATAGCCCTGCACGTTGCCGTTCTCGACCATGGGCACGCTCAGTGCCCGCGTCTTCTGGTATTGCAGCCCGTCGAGATATTCGTCCTTTGCCGGCAGCAGGCTGCCGTTTTCCTTCCAATAGGCCACCGCATAGCTCGTGCCCGCGGTGAGGATGCATACCCAGAGCCCGGCCAGCACCAGTCTGATCATGTTCCGTCCTGCGCTGCGCGACCGGTATAGGTGCCGTCCCACTCGGCCTCCTTGATCGCCTTGACGATGATGCCGGCGACCTCGCGCACCGCGTCGTAGTGCATTTCGAGGATCGCGCGATTGCGCTCGAGTTTCTCGCGCAGCCGCTGAATCTCTTCGGTGACCTCGATTTCGCCGCCGAGATGCATCCGCGCCCGCATCAGGCGGACGAATTCGAGCATGCTGCGGCTCTTGCGCGCGCTGAAGTCGTCGAAATCGATCTTTTGACCCGCCGTGAGCGCGGCCGTTTCCTCTTCGACGATGCTCTCGAGCCGGCGGATCGCAGACAGCAGGCCGCGCACCTCGTCCGACCTCGCCGCGTTGGCGCCGTCGACCACGGCCTCGCTGCTCACGACCGGCAGCAACACGGGCAGCAGCGCATCGTCTGCCGCCGCCTCCGTCGCGATCACCTCGATATCCGCGACCGGCTGTTCGATCACCATGGCCGCCGCGCCGTCTTGTGCCTGCATAGGAAATTCACCCCTCAACGTGTGTCACTTATTCTTCGGATCGTTATCCGGCCTTGCCTGGCGTGCTCGGTGCCGGCGGATGCGCGGCGGCGAGCCGCTCGGCGATGCCGATGCCCTTGCCCTTTGCCAGCTGGTTGCCAAGCTGCTCCGCCAGCATCGACTTCCAGACGCCGCCGGCCGTGCCCTTGCCGAAGACCTCCTCCGATTCCTTCGGCAACATCGTCTCGACGAAAGTCTGGAGTATGAAAGCCTCGAACTTCCGATAGACCTCGCCTGACGCCGGCGCCTTGATCACCCGAACCGGCTCGCCGTTCAACGCGTCCGACTGCACCTCGGCCGCCTTTGCTGCGGGTTGCCCGGCGCCAGCCGCCGCCTTGCCGGCCTCGGCAACCATCGTGGCGGCGAAGTCGGCATCGGAAGATTTCAGCGCATCGAGCTTCGCGGTCGCCGCGCGCTGCGTCACGGGATCGGCGGCCTCGAGGACGTCGAGAACGAGGTCTGGCGTCGCTGTCACGATCATGTCTTGTTCCGGTTGGCTGGCCGTGGCGTCCACGCGCGCACGGCGGGGCTTAGTCCCGTCATCTCGTCGAGAGCCCGCTTCTCCGCGTCGCGGAGCTTGTCGGCCAGCGCCGCCTTCGCGACCTCCTCGAGCTGCTTCACGCGGCGGTTCTCGGCGCGGACCTGATCGAGCTGCTGTGCGGCCTGCGCCTGCACCGCGCGCGCACCGACGCTCGTCCTGTTCAAGCGCCGCGCGATCGATTCGCTCGACGAGCCCGCCGGCGGCTTGCCGTCGTTCAAGGCTCCCACCAGCCATTCCTGTTCGTCCTGCAGGCTGCGCTCCTGCTGCCGCAACTGCGCAAGCTGCCATTCGGACAGCCGGAGCTGGAGCTTCACCAGCGAGACCATCCGGCCGAGCTTGTCCGCGCGCGAGGTCATCACCGCTCACTCCGCAAGCCACGACGAGACGCCGAGCATGAATTGCGTCAGCAGTTCGTCGCTGGTGAGGTAGAGCAGCAGGAAGCCCCCGAACAGCACGAAGGGCACGGAGATGAAATAGACCGGAATCGCCGGCGTCAGCTTGTTGATCAGGCCGACCGCCAGGTTGACGATCACGGAATAGACGATGAAGGGGCTGGTGATCCGCAGCGTCAGCACGAACGCCTCCGACAGGCGACCGACGAGCTGGTCGAGCGCCATGCTGCCGCCGAGCCTGTCACCGGGATGCCAGACGTCGTAGGAGTTCATCAACCCGCGCAGCACCTGCCAGTGCTGGTCGGTCATGAAGAACAGCGTGGTGACGGCCGCCATGATCAGCGGCACCAGTGCCGGCGCCGGATCGGTGTCGCCGACCGGCGTGCCCGGGATGTTGCTGAGGCCGATCGCGCTCGCCATGACGGTCGCCATGGTCTGGAGCGCGAGGAAGAACACCCGCCCGCCGAGCCCGATGACACTGCCGACCAGCAGCTCGGAGCAGATCAGGAGCGCCAGCGTCAGGGGCGCCGCGTTGTCCGTGAGGGGTTTCAGCACCGCGATCAGGATCGGCGCCAGCGCAAAGGTCGTGACCAGCGCGACGAACAGGCGGACCTGGGCCGGAACGTTGACGCTGGAATAGCCGGGCACCAGCATCAGGCAGGCGCCGATGCGACAGAACACGATGAACGTCACCAGCACGCTGTCGGCGAGGCCAGAGATCACGAGATGGCTCCCAGTGCCCTGATCTCGGCACTGCGCGCGACCTCGACATGCGACAGCACCGGCAATGTCGGGAACACCCGCTCCAGGATCATCCGGACATAGGGACGCGCTTCGGGGGTCACCGCCAGCACCACGCTGGTGCCGCTCTCGGTGAACTTGCGGATCGCAGCGCTGGCTTCGGTCGCGAACTGCTCGATCAGGCGCGGATCGGCGTCGAACTCGACGACGTCGCCCTTGGCGTCGCGCTTCAGGCTCTGGTGGAATGCGAGGTCCCAGCGATTGCCGAGACGGACGACGTTGAGCACGCCGTCGTCGGAGAGGTCGCCGCAAATCTGCTGGGCAAGCCGCGTCCGCACGTGCTCGGCAACCTGCTCGGAGCGCCGCACGTGGGGCGCGATCTCGGCGATCGCCTCGAGGATGAGGTGGAGGTTGCGAATGGAGACCCGCTCGGCCAGCAGGATCTTCAGGATCGCCAGCAGACCCGAATAGGAGATCTGCGACGGGCAGAGGTCCTCGACCAGCCGCTTATACTCGGGATCGAGCCGGTCCAGCAGCGCGCGCATATCCTTGTAGGACAAGAGCTGGGCGAGGTTCGCCCTGATCACTTCGCTCAAGTGCGTGAGCAGCACCGACAGATTGTCGACCGGCTTGCAGCCCTGCCGCTTGACCTCGTCGGTGAAGGCTTCCGTCACCCACAGCGCCTTCATGCCGAAAGCGGGCTCGATCACCTCCTCGCCCGGCACGTCGGGCTTGCCGTCCTTGTCGACCAGCACGAGCACCTCGCCGAGCCTGAGCTCGCCATGGGCGACGCGGGTGTCGTGGATCCGGATCTGGTAGCCCTTGGGATCGATCGAGAGATTGTCGGTGAGCTTGATCTCGGGAATGACGAAGCCGTACTGCTTGGCGAACTTCTTGCGGATCTTGGCCACGCGGTGCGCGAGCTCGGTGCGCGAGCCCAGCAGATGGACCGAAAGGTGGCCGCCGAGCGCCAGCTCGATCTCGGCGGTCTTGAGCTGCTCCTTGACGGATTCCTTGGCCTCGGCCTGGGCGCGCTCGTCGGCCTTGAGGGCCGCCTCCTTGCGCTCCCGGGCGGCCTGCCGCCTCGGCAGCGTATAGCCGACGAAGGCCATGACACCGCCGAGCAGCACGAAGGGCGCCATCGGCAGGCCCGGCATCAGGGCGAGCACGAACATCATCAGGGCGGCGGCCGACACCGCGCGCGGATAGCCGCCGAGCTGCCGCAGCACCGCCTGCTCCGCCGATCCCCGGGTGCCGCCCTTGGAGACCAGCAGGCCCGCCGACAGCGACACGATCAGCGCCGGCATCTGCGACACCAGACCATCGCCAACGGAGAGCTTGGTATAGACGTCGGCGGCGCGCGTCAGGGTCAGCCCGTGATGGGTGACGCCGATGACGATGCCGCCGAAGATGTTGATTGCGGTGATGATGAGCCCGGCAATGGCGTCGCCGCGGACGAATTTCGAGGCACCGTCCATGGCGCCGAAGAACGCGCTCTCCTCTTCGAGCTCGCGGCGGCGGCGCTGCGCTTCCTTGTCGTCGATCAGGCCGGCGGACAAATCCGCGTCGATCGCCATCTGCTTGCCGGGAATGGCGTCCAGAGTGAAGCGCGCGCCGACTTCGGCGATACGGGTCGCGCCCTTGGTGATCACGACGAAGTTCACGGTGACCAGGATGGCGAAGATGATCAGGCCGATGACGAAGTCGCCGCCCATGACGAACTTCGAGAAGCCGGCGACGACGTAGCCGGCGGCGTGCTCGCCCTCCCCGCCTCGCGACAGGATCAGGCGCGTCGTCGCGATGTTCAGCGCCAGGCGCAGGATCGTCGCGATCAGCAGCACGGTCGGGAAGGCCGAGAAGTCGAGCGGCCGCTGAATCCACAGCGCGACCATCAGGATCAGCGCCGACAGCGCGATCGAGAACGCAAGGCCGAGGTCGATCAGGATCGGGGGAATCGGCAGGAACAGAATCGTGAGCATGGTCACGATGCCGGCCGCGAAGAAGGCGTCGGCCCCGAGGCGGCGCGGGCTGGGCAGGCTAGCAGCTAACGTATCGGCCATGGGTCACCGGCAGAGGGGTCCGGTTCGCAATCTGCCGCGCAAAGCTTACGCGAGGGTGGTGGCCGGGGCTGGCGGGATCAGAAGCCGTGCTCGATCCGCGAATAGACCATCTCGGTGAAGGTGGAGAGATGGGCGCCGATGAAGGAACCGGAGACGGCAACGACCAGCAGAATGACGATGATCTTCGGAACGAAGGTCAGCGTCATCTCCTGGATCTGGGTGAGGGCCTGGATCAGCGCGATCACGGTGCCGACCAGCATCGCGGCGCCGACCGCGGGCCCGGAGGCGACGATGATGGTCCAGATCGCCGCCTGGACGATATCGAGAGCGTCGCGTTCGTTCATGACTGGCTGATCGTAAGTCCGGGCCCGACCGCGACCTTGGTGCCGTCCTGGAGGGTCGCGATGGAGCCGTCGCTGTTGATGGCGACCGAAACGACCTTGCCGCTGAAGCTGGCACCGGTGGAGTCGGTGAAGCTGACGGTCTTCCCGATCAGGCCGTTGGCCTGCGACAAGGACTGCGACGACAGCAGCGCGTCCAACTTCGAGTTCGTCTGCATCGCCTGCTCGACCGTCGAGAGCTGGGCGAACTGGCTCATATATTGCGAAGTGTCCATCGGATTGGTCGGATCCTGGTTCTTCATCTCGGCGATCAGGAGCTGAAGAAACGTGTTGTAGTCGACGCTGTTGCTCGACGTCGTCGTGGTCTGGCTGGTCAAATCGGACTTGCCGGTCGTATCGGTCGCGCTGGTGACGTTCATGTCTCTCTCCGCTGTCAGGCAGCCTCGACGGGGGAAACGGGGGTGGCGCCGGCCAGGATTGCCTGCTCCACCGGGAACAGGGCCCGGATCCGCTTGAGCGCCTCGAAGTAACGCGTCGCCTGGACCAGCTCGTCGACCGCGCCGAGGCCGTCCAGCATCTCGCGGCTCTCGCACACGGCACACAGGGCGGCGTGATGCTGCGCGTAGAGCGCCGCGGCGTCGCGGATGTCGGTCGGATTCATCAGCATGAGCTGGACGATGAAATAGAGCTGCCGCAGCGCCGTGGTGGCGTCGGACGCCTGCATGACCTGCCCTTCGAGCAGGAACATCACGTCGTTGACGAGTTCGACGGAGACCTTGCGGTCCACGCGAAGCACCGCGCCGTTGATGTAGATGCGTTCGCCCGCCCGCAATGAGACTTTCATCAAAGCGCGTCTCGGATCAGGCGGTTGATTTCGATGAGCTGCATCACGTCGTTCGATCTCTCCTCGCGAAGGCGATCGGCTTCCTTGACGACCCACAGGCCGATCGAGATGATGTCGGCGCGCAGCTTGTCCGGCAGCCCGTTTTCCGGGTGCGAGAGATCCTCGATGAAGATCGTCCAGAGCCGCCGCACATAGAGCAGGCTCTCGACCAGGTCCTCGAGGCTGAAGCGCCCCTTCTGGAGTCGTTCGAGCCGATCGATGCCGAGGCTGAGCGCCTGCCGCTCGCGGCCCCGCGCTTCAAAGCCACTCTCGTCGACGACCGATTCATAGGCTTCAAACGTCATCAGAACCACTCTGCGCAGGAGACCGAATAACAGGACAAGGTTGCGAACCGGACTTTAGAGATAGTTGATGAGGCTGATCTGCTGGAGCTGCGAGGTGAGCGCGAGCGCCGTCTTGATCTGGGTCTGCAAGGTGTTGACCCGGACCGAAGCCTCGGTCGGGTCGACCGCCTCCATCTGGACGATCTGGTTGTTGAGGATGTCCTTCTGGATCTTCAGCTTCTCGGATGCGCCGGTGACCCTTTGCTGGATCGATCCGACGGTCCCGCCGAGCACGGCGAGATCGTTGATCGCACCGCTGACCAGACTGATGGCCTTGTCGACGACGACCTGGAACGTGTCCTTGCTCAGGCCAGTGTTGCCGAGATCGGTGAGCATGGTGTAGGCCTCGGCCAGCTTGCGGAAGCCGGGCTGGTTGGCGCTGACCGAGCTGTCAACGACCTCGGTCGTGGAGATGCGGCTCGACAGCGTCTGGTCCGTGGCCGCCGACCAATTCGTGTTCCAGGCCGGGCTTGCGAACTCGGGATCGAGCACGTTGTCGAGGAAATTCTGCATCTGCGCCGGCGTGATCGTGCTGACGCCTGCCGCGGACTGCGAGAAGCCGAACGTCGCCAGGAAGTCCGCATCGACCTGGTTCTTGCTGGCCGAGCCGGCCGCGTAGCTCGTGACCGGGACGGTCTGCGTGTTGATGCCGCCGAACAGATACGACCCGTTGTAGGAGACGTTGAGCGCACCGATCAGGTCCTGGAGGTTCGCCGACGCGCTCGGCAGGATGATCTTCGCGCCGCTGTCGGCATCGCGGGCCGCGATCAGGTTCTTGAGGAATTCCGACGCGGTCGTGCCGAGCTGGGTGATCCGGTTCTGGGTCACGTCGAGGCGCCCCGAAACCAGCTCGTTGGTGTCGACCAGCTGATCGGCGAAGTTGAAATCGGCCCGCAGCGCCACATCGCGGCCCGTTCCGGTGCCGAGCTCGAGGCCGACATCGGCGAAACGGCCGGTGGTCGCCTCCTTCGAAGCCTTGGTCAGCGCGCTCTGATTGTTCGTGATCGACGACCTCAAAGACGACGACAGCATCAGGGTCGAGACGTAGTTCGCGCTCATCATGACTTAATTCCCCACGGCGGCCAGCAGGCTCTGCAACATCTCGTCGACGGTCGAAATGATCTTCGACGATGCCGAATAGGTGCGCTCGACCTGGAGCATCAACGACATCTCGTCGTCCATGTTGACACCGGCGACGTTGGACAACGCAGCGGTGCTGCGGTCGAGCAGCGTGTTCTGGTACTTGACGTTGTCGTCCGCGGCCTTGCGATGGCTTTCGATCCAGCTCGCCGAGGACGAGGCGAACTCGATCACGCTGCCGCTCGGCTTGCCTTGAGCGGTGACGTCGAACGGCTGCGGCGCGTTCATGTTGTCGATGAGCTGATGGAGCCGCGTCGAGAAGCCGGCGTTGCCGGTCGTATTGTAATTATAGGCGGCGCTGCCGCTGATGGCGCCGTCGCGCAGAAGGTTGGGGTTGCCGCCCGCGGCCGGATCGACCGATGCAGCGACCGCGATCGTGCCGGCAAGACCCACCGAGATGGTGGCGCTGGCGGGCATTGCGGGCGCGCCGGGATAGGTGAAGAGGCCGGGCACGTCGGGCAGCGCGCTGGCGGACTGATCGACCTCCTTGAAGGCATCGATCAGGCCGCGCGCGATTTCGTCGAGCTGGCTCTGATACGTCACCGTGTCCTGGTCGCGCAGCTGGGCAAGGCCGGCGAGCTTGCCGGACTTGAGCGGCATGACGGAATTGGCACCGGTCACCGGAACGCCGTCGATGAAGACGGCATTGCCTGTGGTGCCGGCCGTGTAGGCGTTGGTCGGCGTGAAGCTCACCGCGCGCGCCGTCTTGTCGAACAGCACGACGCCGCTGTCGGTATAGAGCGCCGCATCGCCATTGGGACGGAGCGACATGGTGACGCCGACCTCCTGCGACAGCTTTGCGACGATGCTGTCGCGCTGGTCGAGATAGTCGGTGACGTCGTCGCCGGTGATCGTGCCCTTCACGATCGCGGTATTGACGGTCTCGAACTGGGTCAGCAGCTGGTTGATGGTGGCGACCGATGTCGCCATGTCGACGTCCGCTCCCTCGCGAACCGACTGCACGGTCTTGGTGGCCTGGTTGAGCGCGGTCACCATGTCCTTGGCGGACGTCACGGCGGCCTGCGCCAGGGTCGCATTGTCGGTGGAATTGGCGTATTGCTGCAGCGCCTGCTTCAGCTTGTTGAGCTGGGCGGTTGGCGACTGTTCGAGCTCGGGGTCGTC
Source organism: Bradyrhizobium frederickii (assembly GCF_004570865.1). Classification (GTDB taxonomy): domain Bacteria; phylum Pseudomonadota; class Alphaproteobacteria; order Rhizobiales; family Xanthobacteraceae; genus Bradyrhizobium; species Bradyrhizobium frederickii. The sequence continues at coordinate 89,125 of NZ_SPQS01000003.1, read as the reverse complement.
CACCGTCGCGACCGCGATCTTCTGCAGGCCGTCATAGATCACGCTCTGCTTGGCGGACGACGACGTCGCGGTCAGGACGTTGCTGTAGAGGCCGGAAGAGGCTGCGCGCTGGATCGCCGCGACATAGACGCCGGCGCCGGGAAAATTGTCCAGCATGGTGAGCTTGCGCGAATAGCCGGGGGCGCTGGCCCCGGCGATGTTGCGCGAGATCGTCGCCGACTGGATGCCCGACGCCATCAGCGAGGAGCGGGCGGAGTTGAGTGCGGCGGTAATGGACATGAGGTGCCCTTGCCCGAAACGAGCGCCGAATTGTTCAGCGCTTCAGGTTGACGACGACGTCGAGCAGGTCGGCGCCGGTCTGGAACGATTTCGAGTTCGCGGTGAAGCCGCGCTGGGCTTCGATCATCGAGGTCAGCTCGTCCGCGAGATCGACGTTGGAATCTTCCAGCGCGCCGGACTTGACGGTGCCGAGACCGCCCTGGCCGGCGAGGCCGACCTGCACGTTTCCGGACTCCAGGTTGGGCGAATAGACGTTGCCGACCTCGGGCGTCAGATGGTCCGGGCTCGGCACGGTGGCGAGGGCGATCTGGAAGCTCGGCAGCGTGGTGCCGTTCTTGAGCACGGCGGTGACGACACCCTTGTCGTCGATATTCACCTTCTCCACGGCGGACGGAGCGTTGCCGTCGACCGTCGCCTTGAAGTCGAAGGCGGCAGCGACCTGGGTCATCGCCGACAGATCGATATTGAAGGCCGCGGAACCGCCGGGGATCGCGACCGTGAGCGACGTCGGGCTCGCTGCGGCCAGTTTACCCTTGCCGGTCGCAGAGACGTCGAAGGTGAACGTGGTCGCGGGGCCGGCGGTGGTCAGCGCGGTGGCGCCGTTGTAGACCTGGATATCCCAGGTATTGGCGCCCGTCTTGGCGGCGTAGACGTCGAGCGTCACGGCGTTGCCGATGTTGTCGTAGGTCACCATCGACGTCTTCGACGTGTAATTGGCGGGTCCTGCCGGCGCCGCGATCGCGGTGGCGCTCGGATCGAGATTGGCGGCCACGGTCGCCTTGGTCGACGGTGCGGCCTGGAGCGCCATCTGGTTGACGTTGATGACCTGGAGACCGCCGAAGCCGTTGGCGGCGACATTGGGCACGCCGCCGTTCGCGATGTTGTAGCCCATCAGCTGGAAGCCGGCGGTGTTGACGAGGTTGCCGGTGTTGTCGGGCACGAACGCGCCGGCGCGGGTGAGGAAGTTGTTTCCGTTCGCGTCCTGCACCACGAAGAAGCCGTTGCCCTGGACCGCGAGATCCGTCGTCGACGTCGTGAAGTGGTAGTTGCCGGGGTCGGAGATGGCGTAGCGGACCGTGGTCTCGACCGCGCCGGAATCGTAATTGCCCGAGCCGCTCTTGAGGATCAGCGAGGAGAACTCGGTGGAAGCCCGCTTGTAACCGGTCGTGTTGACGTTGGCGATGTTGTCCGAGACCGTCGACAGCTTGTTGGACTGCGCGTTCATCCCGGAAACGCCGGTGCGCATAACACCATACAGGCTCATGAAAGGAGGCTCCTTTGGTAGGTTGCAGCTACAATGCGGGGTCTTGCTTGCGCGGGGCTGATGATTGCGAGCGATGCGCAACCTGTCGTCGTGCCGTCACTTGTTGCTTCAGGCCGTCATGTCAGGTCGCTTTCGGCTGACAGAACGTGCGGGCCCTGTCGGTCCAGGCACCGAAGCCGCTGGAGACGAGATGCGCGACGATGTGGCAGACATAGCGCTTCTGCGCCGGCTGATTGTTGGGACCGGCATTGTAGCGCGCGACCGCCATGGTCCAGCTGCCCTCGCGCTGCTTCAGCTCTTTCAGGAAACGCGCCGCGTAATCGACGTTTCTGGCGGGATCGAACATCGCCCGCACCGAAGCGAACTTGTCGCCGTGATAATGATGGTTGATCTGCATGCAGCCGAGATCGATCAGCTTGATCCCCTTGCTCCGCATCGCCTCGAAATTCGCCATCGCGTCGTTCATGTCCTTGGCAAAGACGGTCTGGCCGTCGGCCCCCAGCGCGAAGGGATGCAGCGCGCCGCGCCGCCCGGTCTCGGTGAGGCCGACCGCATAGAGAATGCCGAGCGGAATCCCGTGCTGCTGGGCCGCGCGCGCCATCTCGCGCTCGCAGGAGCGCGCGTTGTCGGGCGCCGCCGCTGCCGCGGCGCCGGCGTTACAGATAAACAGGGCCGCGGCGATTCTGCTGGCCCAGTTCCTGGTCATGAGGCGTCTCCTGGTTGGACTGGCGCTCCTGCCGGGCCTGTCTGGCGCCGCCGTCGGACTGCCCCGACGGCGTGCCGGCACCGTCGAACGTTCCTTGCGACTGCGACGAGGGTTGTTGCTGGCTGGAGAGCTGCGGCTGCGACTGGCCGGAGCCGCTCTGGAAACCGTCCAGCGAGCCGTGCTGGACCGGCGCGACGTCGGCCACATAGCCCGCCGACTGCATGAGATCGCGGATCTGGTCGCGCTGCTGGTCCAGCATCTGACTGGTGTCCCTGCGCTCGGCCGCGAGATGGACGGACACTTCGGTGCCGACGAGACGGAGGCGGACGGTGACGTTGCCGAGCGCGGGCGGCTCCAGATTGATGGTCAGGATCTTGAGCGGCTGATCCGGCGCATTGGTCTGGGACGCCGCGAGATCGGGCGCTGCGGGCGCCGTCGGAGCAGCGGGGTCCCTCAACTCGGCGACGACCGCATTGGCGACCTGCTGCGGGGCGTTGAATTGCGCCGGGGGCAGATGGGTCTCCTGCTGGACCACAGTGACCTTGGTCGTCTCGGGCAGTGCGTCACGCCCGGCGGTCTTGGCGGCGCGCTCGACATTGGCCGTGACCGCCTCGAAGCCGGATGTCGCGGGCATTGCGCGCGACGGTTCACCGCCTTGTGCAGGCAAGGGTTGCGGCGCGGCCGTCGCTTGCGACGCCGCTGCCTGCGAGCGCGCGGCGGTCGGAGCGTCGCCGGACAGGGCGTTATCGGCGGCCACCGCCTTCGCCGTACCTTGAACCTCGCGCTTCGTCGCGGGGGACCGCTCGTCGGCCGCAGGCGCGTTCCTGTCGGGGGATTGCCATTGCATCTGCGGCCTCGCGACAGGCGCGGCGGCGATCTCCTGTGCGACCGCCACGGCAATGCCCGACTGGTCCTGAACCTCCGCCCTGGCGACATGATCGTCCGGCCGTTGTTTCACCGACGGCCTGTCGGCCTTCTTGTCGGAGGACTCCTCTGCGGGCCTTGGTCGCTCGGGCGTCGCGATGCGCTCGTGCACCGTCGCGTCCTTCTTCTCCTTCTCGGTCGGATGAGCCAGGCGCGCGCGCAGGGGCCCTGCCTTCGCGGCCGTGTCGCTGCCGTCGTCATTCAGAGCCTGCTTGGCGAGGTTCGAGACGGTGTGAAGCAGATCGTTGAACGAGGCGCTTGCCTGCGATCTGGCGCCGGCGCTCTTTGCCGCGCGCGATGTCCCGCGCATGTTGAGGCTCTCGGCGAGGCCTGAAAAAAGCTGTCCGGATGTTCCACTGAGCTTGGTCATGGACGGCGGTCCCTGGTGAGGAGTTCGAGTTCGCCCAGCTGCTTCTTCGCGCGCGCGAGCGTCACGGTCGATGACGCCAGATCGAGACGCGCCGGCGTTGCCGGGGGCTTGTCGGCAGCAGCGGCGGCTCCGCCCGGGAACGGCTTGCGCACGTCGAGCGCGAGCTGCACCGTGGCATTCAGAAGCGGGATGTCGCGATCGGGCAGCTTCGACCGGTCGAGGGCCTTCAGTTCGGCGAGACCGCCGTCATATTCGTCGGTGAGCGCACGCGCGGCGCCGCGGAAGAAATGCGCCCGCTCGCGATCGGCGGAGGCGTCGTCGCTCAGCGTCAGCGCCCGCTCGCCGGCAAGCCGCGTCACGGCCAGCTGCCCGCGCACCATCGCAGCGCGCGCGATCACGAGATAGAGCTTGAGGCGGCTCGCGCGCTCGATCTTCTCCAGCATGGCTGCGATCCGCGCGAAGCGGCGCTCGTCGAGCGCCAGGCTCGATTGCGTCAGGCCGGTGGAGAAGCGCTGCCAGAAATCACCGGCATAGATCGAGTTGCGGTAGTGGCGGAGATAGGCCAGCGTCAGGAACTCGAACTTGTCGAAGTCCTCCGCCTGCCCGACCAGCAGGATCTCGCGCCGCAGCGCCGCCTCCTCCACCAGCGTTCCGGGCAGAAGCAGGCGCGCGTCGTCCAGCCGCTCGATCGCGAATGATGCCTCGGCACGCGCGAACAACGCGCCCTGGACCAGCGCGACCTGTCCGCCCAGGCCCGAGGAGAGCGTCCGCGGCTTGACGTCCTTGAGCAGCTCCCGCGCCTCCTCCTGACGCCCCTCGACATAGGCGAGCGCACCATTGAACAGCCGCTCGTCCACGCTCATCCTGTCGCGCGGCAGCTTGCGGACGATTTGCGGCGCGCCGCCGCTGAGCAGGTAGATCACCACGGCCTGGCTGTTCTGCGGATTGGCCCACACGCCAGGGTCGGCGGCGAGAAACTTCTCTCCGATCTGGCGGATCAGCGCGACGTGGCTGCCATGCGCGGCGGTGTCGCCGTTGGCGATGCCGTCCTGCACCGCCTGCAGCGCGCGGACCAGTTCATAGGGCTCGCCCGGCTGGCGCGCGGGCTGAGCCCGCAGGTTCGCCGCCGTGAACGGCAGGAGCAGCAGAGCGGCGCAGAGGAGCGGCCTGATCAAGGGCGCTTCTCACGGACGAGGATCTCGATCCGGCGGTTCTGCGCGGCCGCGGGATCGTTCGGAAGCTTCGGCCGCCGATCGGCGTAACCTTCGACATGCTCGATCCGTTGTGCGTCGACGCCGGAGCGAACCAGCATGTAATAGGCCATCTGGGCGCGGGCGGTCGACAGTCGCCAATTGTCGTAAGTCTCCGAGCGATACGGCCGATTATCGGTATGGCCGCGGACGATGATCATACCCTGCCGCTTCGTCAGCAACGGCCCGATCTTGTCGATCACACGGATGAGCTCGGGCCGCGGCTCGGCCGAGCCGACCGCGAACATGCCGAAGCTCGCATCGTCGGTCAGGCTGATCAGGAGGCCCTCCTCGACCTGACGAACCTCGGCCGCCGGTCCTGCGCCGGCCTTGATGTCCGACAGCGCGTCCGCGATCGCGGACTGAAGCTGCTTGACGGTCGGCTGCTGGATCTGGACCGCATCGCGCGGCTCGGTTTCCTTCGCCGTCTCGCTCTGACGCGCTTGCGCGGCAGCGTTGGCTTGAACGGTGGTTTGGGCGCTGCCCTCGCGTGGGGATTGCGCCGGCGCGGGCCCCGGCGGCAGCAGAGGCGACAGGCTTGCGGACGAGGCGTCCGCGCTGGAAGCCGCGCTTCCGCCGGCATCGTTCGCCTTGGCACGACGCGCGGGCTGCTCGCCCTGATTGGTGGCGGGCGCGGAGGCATTCGGCTTGGACTCGCTCTCGATCATGCGATCCGCGTCCCTAGAGGCTTGCGGCGCCAGCTTCCAATAGCCGGGGTCAAACGGATCGCGGTAGGCGTCGCCGCCCTTGAGGCCATCCTCTTCGGCGGACGTCAGCGCGCCGGCGCGCCGCTGGCCCGAGGCCTGGTTCGCGCTGCTCGCGATCTCGGCGAGGGTCGCGTAGGGATCGCGGAACAGCACCTTCTCTTCATAGAAGGGCGGCTTCTCCGCGGTCGGGGAATCGCCGCGGCGTTCTTCGCTCGGACCGGCCGGCTGACGCTTGCCGTCCTGCCCTTCGAACGACGACGGCTCCTTCTTGGAAAGATCCTTGAGGCCCTTCGGGGCAGGCGCGTTCTCCGCGAGCTTGATCGGGTTGAAATAGCTCGCGACCACCTGCTTCTGGTCCTGGTTGAGCGCGTTGAGCAGCCACATGACCAGGAAGAAAGCCATCATCGCGGTCATGAAGTCCGCATAAGCGATCTTCCATACGCCACCGTGATGCGCCTCCTCGGCGAAGGCGCTGCGCCGGCGGACGATCACGAGCTCATGCTTGACCTCTTCCATGGCGGATTACCGGCGCGCTGCCTTCAGGCGTTCGCTCCAGACCGAGATCTGGGTCTCGATCACGGTCTGGTCCGCCACGACACGAACCTCGAGCGCCTCGGCCGCCTCGTACTCGATGCCGATTCGCCTGGCCCCCTCGAGCTGCGTCTTCACGAGGTCGAGCAGCTCGCTTGGGCCGGTGACCTTGAACGCCGGCGCGGACGAGCTGCCCGTGAGCACCGCGATCTGCTCGACCAGCGATCCGATCGCCTTGTCGCGGACCGCGTCAGCAAGAAAGGGCAGCAAGATCCGCGCAACCGAGCTTGCGATGTTGGTCTCGATCTCGCGGCAAGCCGCCTCGAAGCCGCTGACGATTGCGACCGCCTGCTGGTCGGACCATTTGGCGCGCTCCTCGCCGAGCCGGATCGCGCTACGGACGCGCTCCTCGGCGAGCCTGGCGTCGCCTTCCGCAACGCCGGCCGCATGGCCGCGCCGATAGGCGTCGTCCAGCAGATTGGCCGGCGGGGCTTCCGCCTTCGGCGCCGGCTGGGGCGCAGGCTGCGGCTGAGCCTGAAGCTGCGGCTGAGGTTCGCGCACGGCCTCCTTCGGCCTGGTCAGCAGGTCCTGGCTCCTGGGCGGCGGAGGCGGTGGTGATTTGGCCCGGCCGTTCGCGTCGAACTGCGTCAGGAGCTTTCCGATTGCCGCGTTCATGCCGCCTCCTCGCGCCGCATCCAGTCTTTAAGGATCGCGGCCGCCTGCGCCTGATCGAGCCGAACGATCTGCTCCAGCCGCTTCTGCGGCGTACGCTGCATCTTGCCTTCGAGGTCCTCGACGAGGTTGAGCTCGGGGTCCTGACTTTCGGCCAGCGCCAGGGCGGCGGCGGATTCTAGCTCCGCGGCCTCGGCGGCCTCCACCTGCTCCTGCTCGGCGCGATGGGTCAGAATGCCGTTGACCGCCGGCCGCAATCCGAACCAGACCAGCATCGACGCAACGGCCAGGATCGTCACCGCGTTGATGACGCTGCCGAGCTGCTTGTTGATCATCTCGACGAAGCTGATCGGGGGCACCGGCGCCAGTTCGCGCGAGCCCTCGATGAAGTCGACGGCCGTCACCTGGATCTGGTCGCCGCGCTGTTTGTCCAGCCCGCCGGCCGTCGCCGCGAGCTGGCTGATCTCGGCGAGCTTGCTGTCGACGATGGCCTGGTTGGTCTTGTCGCCGAGATCGGCGACCAGCCGCGCGCGATTGACCAGGACGGCGATGAAGAGCTTCTTCACCGAATAGCCGTCGCTCACCGTGGTCGTGGTCTTGGACGAGACCTCGAAATTGGTGACGTCCTCGCGGCGGGTCTTGTCCTCGCTGGAGTTTTTGCCGCCGCCGGCGTTCACCTGCTGGTCGGGAAGGTTCTGCTGCACCGTCGTCGGCGTCGAACGATCGGCATTCTGCGACGATTCCTTCTCGCGCACGTTCCGCACCGAACGCTCGGCGCGGCTCTCCGGATCGTAGACGGTCTCGTTGATCTGCTTCTTGTCGGTGGAGAGTTGCGGCGCGACGCTGACTTCGAAATTGTCGAGGCCCAGATACGGCGTCAGCGCCTTGCGGATGTTCTCCTGCACCATACCGCCGACCGTCTTCTGGAGGCTCGCCATCTTGGTCGGCGCGGCGCTGGCCTCGTCCTCTTCCGCGAGCAGCATCGAGCCGTCGGCATCCAGCACCGTGACCTTGTCGCGGCTCATGCCTGGAATGGCGGCGGCGACGAGATGACGGATCGACTGCGCCGTGCGCGCCTCGATCGCGCCGTCGGTGCGCAGCACGACCGAGGCCGAAGGCGGCTGCTGCGTGGCGCGGAACGAGCCGCGCACCGGCAGCACGATATGCACCCGCGCCGCCTTGACGCCCTTCATCAGCTGTACCGTGCGTGCGATCTCGCCTTCCAGCGCGCGGAGCTTGGTGACCTCCTGCATGAACGAGGTGAGGCCGAGCGAGCCGATCTTGTCGAACAGCTCGTAGCCGGAATTGGCGCTGGTCGGCAGCCCCTTCTCGGCGAGCAGCATCCGCGCCTGCATGGTCTGGCTCGGACGCACCGAGAGCGCGTCTCCGGCCGTATTGACGTCGAAGGTGATGTTCTGCTCGCGCAGCGCCGCGCCCATGCGCGTCACGTCCTCGCGGGTAAGGCCGGTATAGAGCGTCTCGAATTCAGGCCGGCTCAGATAGTACGCCCCGCCGACGACGGTGACGAGAACGGCGAAGCCGATCAATCCCAAGGCCATCAGGCGTCGCGGCCCAAGCTCCAGCAGATTGTTGAGCAGTTGCTGTATCTGCGCACGACTGAGCATTTGACCTCGTACCAATGCGAACGGAGAGGACACTCCGCTGCCAACCTTGTCTGAAGGTTGCGCGAGGACATGACGGTGTCAGTTCGCAGGCACCGCGTTGCAAATTTACAAAACGGGAGGACGGCAATCAGCCGGCGGAACGCGCGAAGCCCCGGGCGCATCATGGTGCGATCGGTTGTGGCGCGGCATATGAGATCTGGGGGCGGGTCGATTGCGGGCACGTCATGTGCCGCCATATTCGCCGGTCACGGCGGGGACCGTGCTCCCTGAGGGAGCACGGTCGTTTTCGAAAGCGCCGCTTAGCCGCGGAACAGCGACAGGATGCTCTGGCTGTTCTGGTTGGCGATCGAGAGCGCCTGAACGCCGAGCTGCTGCTGGGTCTGCAGCGCCTGGAGCCGGGTCGATTCCGCGTTCATGTCGGCGTCGACGAGCTGGCCGATACCGCGATCCACCGAGTCCATCAGCGACTTCACGAACTCCGAGTTGTTCGAGATGCGGTTCTTGATGGCGCCGAGGTTGGCGGCGGACTGGCTGACCGTGTTGATCGCGGCGGTGACCTGCGCGATGTAGCCGTCGAGAGTGGTCTGGTCGGCCGCCGAGTCGGTCAGCGCACCGATGTTGATGGTGTCGACCGACGCGCTGCCGGTCACCGTATCCAGGATGCCGGCCGTGGTCGAGGTGTAGAGCGAGTAGTTGGCGACCGTCACCGTGATGGTGTTGATCGTGGGCGTGCCGCCGACGCGCGAGAACGACGACACCAGGTTGACCGTCGCCGGGGTGGTGGCGTTGGTGCTCAGCCAGTTCACGCCGTTGAACGTCGCCGCGTTGGCTACGTTCTTCATGTCCTGCTGGATCTGGGTGATTTCAGCCTGGATCTTGGTGCGGTCGATACCGGCGGTCTTGGCTTCGACCAGCAGCGCCTGCAGCTTGGTCAGGCCGGAGTTCTGGTCGCCGATGACCTTGTTGAGAGCGGTGTACTCGGTGTCGACGGTCGCAGCCGACAGACCGAGCGAGTCGGAGACGGCGGAGAGCGCGGCGTTGTCGGCGCGCATCGAGGTCGCGATCGACCAATAGGCCGAGTTGTCCGAAGCGGTCGAAACGCGCTGGCCGGTGGAGATGCGGTTTTCGGTCGTCTGCAGGCTGGCGCTGACATTCCGGAGGGTCTGGAGCGCAGTCATTGCAGCGGAGTTGGTAAGCAGGCTGGAAGCCATCTTTGATGTCCCTTTGAAAGCAGATTGGATTTTGGGACATACCGGGCTTGCACCGGTACGACAGGGCGGCATCATGCCTTTGGGCTGCGGAATTGCGCATGAACCCAACCCGTCGTAGCGGCCAGACTAGCCGGCGTAGCTTGCGCGGGGCTTGTGGCGCCGTGATCTCTCTGCAACAGGGCAGCCGGAATCATGGCGCGGCGTCGCGCCAAACGAAAGGGCCACGCTTCGTAAGAAGCGCGGCCCCTCCGCAGAGCGTCTGGGACTTAGCGGAACAGCGACAGGATGCTCTGGCTGTTGTTGTTGGCGATCGAGAGCGCCTGAACGCCGAGCTGCTGCTGGACCTGGAGAGCCGCGAGGCGCGTCGACTCCTGGTTCATGTCGGCGTCGACGAGCTGGCCGATACCGCGATCCACCGAGTCCATCAGCGACTTCACGAACTCCGAGTTGTTCGAGATACGGTTCTTGATGGCGCCGAGATTGGCGGCGCCCGAAGCGACCGTACCGATCGCTGCGGTGACCTGCGCGATGTAGCCGTCGAGCGTGGTCTGGTCGGCCGCCGAGTCGGTCAGCGCACCGATGTTGATGGTGTCGACCGACGCGCTGCCGGTCACCGTGTCCAGGATGCCGCTCGTGGTCGAGGTGTAGAGCGAGTAATTGGCGACGGTCACCGTGATCGAGCTGGTGGTCGGCGTGGCGCCGACGCGCGAGAACGACGACACCAGATTGACGGTCGCCGGGGTGGTAGCGTTCGTGCTCAGCCAGTTGACGCCGTTGAAGGTCGCCGCGCCGGCGACGTTCTTCATGTCCTGCTGGATCTGGGTGATTTCCGACTGGATCTTGCTGCGATCGATACCGGCGGTCTTGGCTTCGACCAGCAGCGACTGGAGCTTGGTCAGGCCGGAATTGCTGTCGCCGAGCACCTTGTTCAGCGCGGTGTACTCGGTGTCGACGGTGGCGGCCGACAGACCGAGCGAGTCGGAGACGGCGGAGAGCGCGGCGTTGTCGGCGCGCATCGAGGTCGCGATCGACCAGTAGGCGGCGTTGTCCGAGGCGGTCGCCACGCGCTGGCCGGTGGAGATCCGGCTCTGCGTGGTGGAGAGTTGCGAGCTGACAGACCGAAGGGTCTGGAGCGCGGTCATGGCGGACGAGTTCGTGAGCAGGCTTGACATTGCGAATGTCCCTTTATGTACGCGTTACATTTTCATCAGGGGACATACCGGGCTTGCACCGGTACAGAGGGGCGGCATCATGCCTTTGGACTGATGTGGGTGAGGTCCAACCCGCCGTGACGCCTTGCTAGCACGCCGAATCTTGCCGCCGGATTAAGGCAGGCCTGAATTGCGCAGCAATATCATATGGTTAATATTACTTTCCGCTAACCATAACGAGCCGGCCGGCGATCGCCCGCGGTTTATGAGAAGGAGCGCACCAGCCCCGAGGCGAGCAGATTCCAGCCGTCGATCAGCACGAAGAACAGCATCTTGAACGGCAGCGCGAGGATCGTCGGCGGCATCATCATCATGCCCATCGACATGGTCAGCGTCGCCACGATCATGTCGATCACCAGGAACGGCAGGATGATGAGGAATCCGATCTCGAACGAACGCCTCAGCTCGGAGATCATGAAGGCCGGGATGATGACGCGCAAATCGACACGCTTGTCGTCGAACTTCTTGCGAAAGCTCTCCGCGGCGAGCGATTCGAAGGTCTGGAGATCCTTGTCGCGGACATGGGCCAGCATGAACTCGCGGAACGGATCCGTGATCTTCAGATAGGCCTGCTCTTCCGAGATCTCGTTCTTCATCAGCGGCTGGACGCCGGTCTCCCAGGCCCGGTCGAAGGTCGGCGCCATCACGTAGAAGGTCATGAACAGCGCGAGGCTGATCAGCACCAGATTGGCCGGCGTGGTCTGCAGGCCGAGCCCAGCGCGAAGGAACGACAGCGCCACCGCAAATCGCGTGAAGCTCGTCACCATGATGAGCAGCCCCGGCGCCACCGACAGCACCGTGATCAGGGCCATCAGCTGGATGATCCGGCCGCTGGTCGAGCCGTTCCCGGGCGGCAGCAGCGAGTTGAGGTCCGGGATCTGGGCGAGCGCCACTTCGGGCAGAACGACCATGATCAGCGCCAGCAGCAGGACTTTCACTCTCACTGGATCACCAACGTCTCAATGATCAATTCGCGGACCTTGCCCGACGAGCGGATGGCGGCGCGCTCGGTCAGGTCGTCGCGCAGATGCTGAAGCCCGCGCGATCCCTCGAACTGCGCCACCGACGCGGACCTCAAGTAGGTGACGATGTCCTCGCTGATATGGGCGGCCAGGATGCCGGCGTCCTCGTCGCTCATGCTCTCTGTCACCATGGAGGCTTCGATGCGGGCCCAATTATTCGCCGGCGCGGCGAGGTTGGTCACGATCGGAGACAATTTCCTGAGCCGCGCGCTGCCGGCGTAGCTCGACGCGACCGGCGGCGGGGTCGCGCTCTTCTTCGCGTCGGCGACGCGCTCGGCGGCCGCAAACAGGTGCAGGCCGGCCAGCGCGCCCGCACCGATCGCGACCAGGGTCAGCACCACGATGGCCGCAATCAGGCGCATGACGTCCCCTGCCCTGGCGACACGGCCAGACCGGCGCGAACTTCAGAATGGTGCCACGGCGTCATAGATCCGATGTCCCCATCCAGGCTGCTGCACGTCGGACAGATTTCCGCGACCGCCATAGGACACGCGCGCCTCGGCGATCTTGTCGTAGGAGATCGTGTTGGCCCGCGAGATGTCGCGCGGGCGCACGATGCCGCCGACGTTGAGCACGCGCATCTCGGTGTTGACGCGAAACTCCTGCGAGCCGCTGATCATCATATTGCCGTTCGGCAGCACGTCGGTGACGATGGCGGCGATCGAGAGCTTGATGTCCTCGGTGCGGTCGATCTGGCCGTTACCCTTGATCTGGGTGTTGGCGCTGAGGTTGGCGTTGGTCGATCCCTTGTCGCTCCATCCCGCGACGTCCATCAGCCAGTCGAGCCCGAACTTGACCTGCGAATCGCGCGAGCGGCCGGTCTTGTTGTCGAGCTTGGCCTTGTCCTGCATCGAGATGATCACCGTGACCACGTCGCCGGTGCGCCGGGCGCGGGGATCGCGGTAGAGATCGGTGCCGTCGTCCCAGGTCGAGCGATAGCTGACGGGCGTGCGCATGCGCGGCGTCACCGGGATCGGATCGGCCTGGGTCCTCAGGCCGCTGCCGACCGGCGACATTTGCGGGCCGGTCAGGACCTCGGCTGGATCGTGAAAGCATCCGCCCAGGAGCACCGAGCCCAGGATGAGCGGGAGGATGAGGATCGGCTTCTTCATCTATTTGGTCTTTCCGTCATCCACGCGGCGCATTCCGCCCAGCAGGTCGGCGAGGTGCGCCGCGCGCGCCGTCTCCATCTCGTTGAAGATCGCGCTCGAGCTCCTCGGGCTGAGCTTGGCAAGCACGGCGGCAGCGGTCTCGTCCGCCATGCCGGCAATCTGGGTCGCGGCGGCTTCGGGCTTCATGCGCGAATAGATCTCGACGACGCTCGCTTCGGCCTTCTTCAGGAAGTCGTCGCGCAGCGCCATCCACTTTTCATATTCGGCACGCTTGGCCTCGACCTCGGCGATCCGCTCGCGGAGCAGGCTCTCGGCCTTCTCCAATTCCTTGAGCTGCCAGGCCAGCCTCGCATCGACGGCGGGATCGGCAACGTTGCTGCAGAACAGGGCGACTTCGTTGTCCGCGGACGCCGCGGCCTGCGGCGGCGCGGGCTTCGGCGGCGCCGTGACGCTGCCGGGCTTGGCCGGCCGCGCCGGCGTGGGTGCTGGCGGCTCCGAAGCGGGCATCGCGCCGGTGGTTGCGGGCCCCGAATCTTCGGCCGCCCATGCGGTCGCCCGGATCGACGCATTGTCGCCTGGCACTGCCGCGTCCGGCAGCGGCTTCTGCGGTCCGGACGCGCGGCCGCGCGCGAAGGAGAGCAGGTTGAGCGGCTTGGAGGGCCTGGCCTCGTCCAGGGCGCGCACGGGCGACGCGCTCGCCAGCATCGATGCCGCGACCAGCAGGAGGAGTGTGGCTTTGTGATCCAGCTTCAGCATCGGGCGGTGCGCGATTCTCGCTTTCAGACCCGAGCATTGAGCGACCAAGCTTGCACGACGCTTATGCATCACTGCACGATGACATCGGCCTGGAGCGCGCCAGCGGTCTTGATCGCCTGGAGGATCGCAATGATGCCGGACGGCTTCAGGCCGATCTGGTTCAGCCCGCGCACCAGGCGCTGCAGGTCGACACCGCTGAGGATCGCCACCTGCGACCCGGCCTCGTTGGCCTCGACCATGGTCTGCGGGACCACCACCGTCTGGCCTCGCGAGAACGGCGCCGGCTGCGACACCACGGGCATCTCGGTGACACGGACCGTCAGATTGCCGTGCGTCACGGCAACGGTCGAGATCCGCACGTCGCGCCCGATCACCACCGTGCCGGTGCGCTCGTTGATCACCACCCGTGCCGGCGTGTCCGGCTCGACCGTGAGCTCGCCGATCTCGGCGAGGAACCGCACCGGGCCGATGTGGCGCGGCTTCGACAGCACGATGGTGCGGTAGTCGCGCTCGAAGGCGATCTGCGCGCGGTAGCGACCGCCGGCGTAGCGGTTGATGGCGTCGAGGATGCGCGTTGCGGTGATGAAGTCGGGGTTCTTCAGCTCCAGCACCAGGAACTCCATCTCGCGGAGACTTCCCTGCACCTCGCGTTCGACCAGCGCACCGTTCGGGATGCGCCCAGCCGTCGGCGTGCCCTGGCTGACATTCTGCGCCTGGCCTCCGACGCTGTAACCGGCGACCGTGATCGCGCCCTGCGCCACCGCGTAGACGGCACCGTCCGCCGCGCGCAGCGACGTCATGACCAGCGTGCCGCCGAGCAGAGAGGTCGCATCGCCGAGCGACGACACGGTGACGTCCATGCGCTCGCCGGGCCCGATCGAGGGCGGCAGGTCCGCAGTCACCATCACGGCCGCGACGTTGCGCGTGCGCAGCGTGGTCGGACGCGGGGGATTGGTGGTGCTCGTGGTCTCGTTCCTGACGTTGATGCCCATGTTCTCGAGCATCGATTGCAGGGACTGCTCCGTGAAGGGCGCGTTGCGAAGCGTGTCGCCGGTGCCGTTGAGGCCGATGACGAGGCCGTAGCCGACGATCTGGTTTTCGCGCAGACCCTTGATGTCCGCGATGTCCTTGATGCGGACGGCGGCATCGGCGCTGGCGGCCGAAAGCAGCAGGACGAGCGCGAGCAGAAGCCTGGTCATGACCCGTCCACGACCTTGACGGTGCCGTCCGGCTGGACGATGCCCCTGATGATCACGCCGGTATCGGTATTGCGCACCGGGATGAGCGCGCCGGCCGCACCCGACTGCATCGCCGAGCCGTAGGTGACGATCGACAGGCCGCTGTCTTCCACCACGACCTTGACCATGGCGCCGCGGGCGACGGTCCAGGGATCTTCCACCGCGTTGCTGGGAATGGGCTGGCCCGGCAACAGCGCGCGCCGCGCCATGCGGCCGACCAGGACCTGGCGCCCTTCGATGAACATGGCAACGCCGAGCAGGCTCGGCGCGAAGGCGCGCTCGGTGATCATGTCGTCCCGGATCAGCTCGCCGGCGCGGATCGCAACCGCCGGCACGGGAAGCCGCTTCTCCTCGGCCACGGCGAGGCGCACCGAAGCCAGAACCAGCAGCACGACGGCCAACCCGCGCACGATCAGGCCCATCCTGTTCAACATCGAGACTCCGGACCTAGCGCATGCCCTTCGAGACCGTCTGGGCCATTTCATCCGAGGCCTGGATGACCTTGGCATTCATCTCATAGGCGCGCTGCGCCGAGATCAGCTCGGTGATTTCCTTGACCGGATCGACGTTCGAGGCTTCGAGATATTTCTGGTTGATCTTGCCGTAGCCGGCATCGCCCGGCAGCCCGACCACCGGCGTGCCCGACGCCGTCGTCTCCTTGTAGAGATTGCTGCCCAGCGGCTCGAGGCCCGCTTCGTTGGCGAAATTGGCAAGGTTGAGCTGGCCGATCTGGCGCGGGTTCACTTCCGTGTCGAGCTTGGCAAACACCTGGCCGGTGGCATTGACCGTGACCTCGACGGTTCCCTGCGGCACCGTGATCGCGGGATCCAGCAGGTAGCCGTCGATCGTAACGAGCTGGCCGTTGGCATTGGTGTTGAACGAACCCGCACGGGTGTATTGCACCTCGTTGTTGGGGCCGAGCACCTGAAACCAGCCGCGGCCGTTGATCGCCATGTCGTACGGATTTCCGGTCTGCGTCAGCGCGCCCTGGATGTGCAGCTTGCGGATCGCCGCCGACTTGACGCCGAGGCCGAGATTGGCGCCTTCCGGAATCGGAGAGGAGCCGTTGACGTTGGCCACACCCTGCATGCGGTCCATCTGGTAGAACAGATCGGTGAATTCCGCCCGCGCCCGCTTGTACGACGTCGAGTTGATGTTGGCGATGTTGTTCGCGATGACTTCGATGTTGGTCTGCTGGGCGTTCATGCCCGTGGCCGCAATGGCGAGCGATTTCACTTAACCCACTCCTTCAGATCAAATCGACATCCGAACGACTTCCTGATAGGCCTGCACGACCTTGTCGCGAACCGCGACCGCCGTCTGCAGGGCCTGCTCCGCCGACATCAGCGCTTCGACGACGCGCCGCGTCGATTCCTTGCCCTGCATCGCCGAGATCGATGCCGCCTCGCCCGCCTTCAGCGTCCCGATCGCGTCGGTCGTCACCTGCTTCATCACCGATTCGAAGCCGACATCGTCACCGGCCTGGATCGCCGTCGTCGCCGCGGGGGAGATCGCCTGCGTCTCGGTCGCGCGGGACGCCGCCTGTCCTGCGGAGACCGCCGTGGATGAAATCGCCTCAAGCATTGTCAGCTCCTTAAGAGGTCGATGGTCATGCCGAGCATCGACCTGACCTGTTTCACGACCTGGAGATTGGCTTCATAGGACCGGTTGACTTCGCGCATGTCGGCCATCTCGATCATCATGTTGACGTTCGGCAACTTGACGTAGCCGGCCTTGTCGGCCGCGGGATGGCCGGGATCGTACTCGACGCGGTACGGCGTGGTGTCGACGCCGATCTCCTTGACCTTCGCGAGCTGCGCGCCCGAGGCGCGGTCCATCGCGGCATCGAACGTGATGGTCTTGCGCTGATAGGGATCGGCCCCGGCCGTCCGCCCCGTCGAGGTCGCGTTGGCGAGATTCTCCGAGACGATGCGCATGCGCGTCGACTGCGCTTCGAGCCCGGAGCTCGCGACCGTCAGGGAGGCGCTCAGTGAGTCCAGCATGTCAGTTCACCTCAGGCCTTTGCGCTCGACAGGACCATGCGGTGGAACGACCGCACGATCGCCGAATTCATCGAATAGTCGCGATTGACGTCGCTGCCCTTGATCATTTCCTGCTCGAGGCTGACGGAGTTGCCGGAGTGAACCACTTCCCAACTGTCCTTCTTCGCGGTCGCGCGCGTGTCGGTCTCGGCCGCGGACAATTGCAGGTGCGACGGCGACGTCGTGGCGAGCCGCACCGGCATGCCGTCGAGCACCTTGTTGAAGGGCTCGACGTCGCGCGCCTTGAAGCCCGGCGTGTTGGCGTTGGCGACGTTGGTTGCGATGGTCGACTGGCGGAGCTCGAGGTAGCGCGCCTGCGACGATGCGAGTTCGAAGAGATAAAGCGGTCCCACGACAGCCCCGTTCTGGTCCATTCGGGAGAAGCCTAGGGCGTTAAGCTTTCGTCAAGCTGTTGGGCCGGACCTCGTCCTCGGAATTCTACTGGACCTTCTCGGTGCGCGGCGTCTGCTTCGACTGAAGGAAGTAGATGATCTCGGCGACGGGGCGGAAGAACTCCGCCGGAATCACCTGATCGACCTGGACCGCTTCGTAGAGCGCGCGCGCCAGCGCCTTGTTCTCGATCACCGGAATCCGGCTCTGCTCGGCGACCTCGCGGATCTTCAACGCGATCACGTCCATGCCCTTGGCCACCACGAGCGGAGCGGGATTTTCCTCGCGGTTGTAGCGCAGCGCGATCGCGAAGTGCGTCGGGTTTGCGATCACCAGCGTCGCGCGCGCAGCGGAGGCGATCATCCGCTGCCGCGAGCGGTCGCGGGCCAGCGAGCGCAGGCGAGCCTTGATCAGCGGATCGCCCTCGGCCTGCTTGTGCTCGTCCTTGATCTCCTGCTTGGTCATGCGCAGCTCGCGCCGCCAGTGGAAGCGCGCCCAGGCGAGATCGATCGCGACCAGGACGATGGTCGCGATGCAGATTGCCGAGACGATCCGCATCGCGATGTTGAGGATCATCTCCGGCAGCGCGACCGGATCGGTGTACATGGCCTCGAACGCCTTCGCCTCCGAGGAGCGCAGCACGAAGACGACCACGGAGCTCACCGCGGCCAGCTTGAACAGCGACTTGGCGAACTCGACGAGCCCTCGCGTTCCGAAGATCCGGCTCCAGCCACTGACCGGCGAGATTCGCGACAATTCGGGCTTGATGCGCTCCAGCACGAAGCGCGGCGCATTTTGCAGCAGCTGGGAGGCGAGCCCGAATACCATGAGGATGACGACCAGCGGCACCAGGAAGCGCAGCGCCTGGAGGCCGACCACGGTGAGCAGGTTCTGCGCGTCCGCGCCGGTGGAGAGCGGGAAGCCTTCGGGATCGTCCAGCAGGTTCTTCAATGTCGGCGTCAATTGCTGCACGCCCTGGCCGATCAGGAACGCCTGGATGACCATCAGCGCGGCCATCGAGGCGAAAATGGAGGCCTCCCGAGAGACCGGGATCTTGCCCTGTTCGAGCGCGTCACGGACTTTCTTCTCGGTCGGTTCTTCTGTCTTGCTGTCCTGATCGGATGTTTCTGCCATGCCCGTTCAGCGGTCAGCGGAAGACCAGCTCATCCTCCTGCTCGGGGTTGAGCTCGATTTCGCCCTTCTCCGCGAGGTCGAGCGCGAGATCGGTGATCACGCGCCGCGCCTCCAGCACGTCGCGCTGGTTCGACGGCTCGCCGATGGCGAGCTCGTGCTCGACGACGCGGCGCACGCGCGATGCGACCGAGGACAGGATCAGTTCGCGGAAATGCTTGTCGGTTCCCTTCAGTGCGACGACGATGCGATCGGTCGGCACCTGGTCGAAGATCATGGTGCGCGCCTTCGGCGTCAGGTTGGTCACGTCGTCGAAGGTGAACAGCAGCTCCTTCAGGACCTCGGCCGACTTCGGCCGTTTTTCCGACAGGCTCTTCAGCATGTCCTCGATGTGGCCGCGCTCCATCTTGTTGATGATGTCGGCGACGCGGGCGTAGGTGTCGGCGCCGAGGTTGCGGGCGAAGTTCAGCGTCAGGTCCTCGTGCAGCGTCTTCTCGAGCACCCTCATGGCGTCGTCGACGATCGGCTTGAGGCTCAGCACGCGCCGCATCAATTCGTTGCGCAGGCTCGAGGGCAGCTGGCTCATGACCTTGGCGGCGCAGGCCGGCTTGACCTTGGACAGGATCAGCGCCGCGGTCTGCGGATGCTCCTTGGACAGGTAGCTCGCGAGCGAGTTTTCAGACACCGACGAGACGCGGTCCCACACCGACCGGCTCGAATTGCCGAGCAGATCGGACATGATCTGGGAGACCTGATCGGCCGGAAGCACGTCACCGAGCACGGCCTCGAGACCGCCGAGCGTGCCGAGGATGTTGGCGCCCATCGAGAACTGCTGGGCGAACTCCTCGACGATCCCCTCGAGCTCCTGCGCCGTGATCGGCCGCAGCTCTGCCGCGGCCTTGGTGACGATGCGGATCTCCTGCGGCTCGAACTGCTGAAGCACGCTCGCGGCCGCCTGCCGGCCCATGGCCAGGAGGAGCGCCGCGACCTTTTCCGTTCCGCCCAGCGTGGCAACGCCTCGCTGCTTGATGGGGGCGATGCCGACCTGTGCCGCCATGGTCAGCTATCACCCTGCCCCAGCGGTCCGACGATCTCCGTGAGCGAGACGCCGAAACGGGAATTGTCCTCTTCGACGACGACGACCTCGCCGCGGGCGACGATGCGGCCGTTGACGACGACGTCGACGGGCTCGCCGACCCGGTGGTCGAGCGGAACGACCGCGCCGCGGCCGAGCTTCATGAGGTTCGCGACCGGAATGGTTGCCGATCCCAACACCACCTGCATGGTGACCGGAATGCGCAGGATGGCATCGACATTGGCGAACTTGCCGCTCTCCTCCGCCGTGCGCGCGGCGATCTCCGCCAGCCGCTCCAGCGGGCTCGTGTCGACATGCCCCTCCTCGGAGGCAGGTGCTCGCGTGGCAGAGTCATAGTCGAAGGATTGCGCCATGGTATCGCCTCTTGGTATTTCCGCTCCCGGAGCGCCTCGGCGTTCCGATCGTATGGTTTCGCCGGCTTCGGCTTCAGTGCTTGTTCACTTCGGCGCCGCCTGCGGTCGCGGCCGGCGCAAGCCCGGCGCGGGCGTCGAGCGCCGCGATCGCCTCATGGGCCTGATCGATCTTGGCGGTCAGCACGTTGGCGAGCCGCCCGAGATTGGCGGTGGAATCATGCGCCGCGGTGATGACCGTGTCGAAGGCACCCGCCGTCTCGTGCACGATGGTGGAGAACTCGCCCTGGTAGCTGCGCAAGCGCGCCAGCTCGCGGTGCATCCGGGTCACCCGCATGCTGGTGAAGGCGAGCGCGATCAGCAGCACCGCATCAACGAGATAGGATATCATCGACGAACTCCCGTTTCTGATCCACGGGATCGGCCACCTGCATGGCGTAATAGCCATCAAGCTGGCCGATCTGACACCAGAACAGCACTTGATTGTTGCTTTCGAGACGGGCCAGCGTGCGCGGCGTGGCTTCGAGCTCGAGCACCTGCCCGACATGGAACTTGACGACGTCGCCGAGGGTCAGCATCTTTTCGTCAAGCACCGCGCTCAGCGTCACCTCGGTCCTTTGGACCTCGCTCTCCATCTGCTCGCGCCAGCGCGGATCGGAAGCGCGGCCGTCGCTGACGACGACGTGGGCCAGCTTCTGCCGGAGCGGGTTGAGCGCGGAGTGCGGAATGATGAGGAACATCTGGCCGCCGCGGTACAGCGCCTGCAACATGATGTTCGCGCAGATCGACATGTTGCCGCTTCGCCCGATCGCCAGCGAAGCCATCGCGGTCTCGACCCGCTCGACGCGGAAGGTGACGTTGGAGGTGCCGGCGAAGGCGGATTGCAGCGCCTTGGCGAAGCGCTCGAACAGCGCCTGCACCAGCCGGATTTCGATGTTCGAGAACGAGCGCTCGACGTCGAGCGGCGGCTCGGCGCCGTCGGAGCCGAACATCGCTTCCACCATCGTGAACACAAAATCGCGATCGAGCATGATGATGACGCGCGAATCCCACTGCTCGGCATAGAGCACGGCGGCGACCGCGTTGGCCTCGTAGTCCTTGACGATGTCGCCGACGCGGTCGTTGGTGATGCCGTTGACCGAGAAATAGCAGGGCGTTCCGGCCATCGGCTGCAGGCTGTCGGTGCACGATGCCGCCATGCGATCGAAGATCACATTGAGCATCGGCATACGTTCGATCGATATGCCGGCGGCGTCCAGCAGATAGTTCGGCAGCTGCTTGCGCTGATCGACTTCGACGTCTTCCATCATCATGCGCGGGCAGCCTTGGGTTCGGGCTCGGTGACGGCGGCCTTGGGACCTGCGATCGTCTCGTTCTCGACGACGTCGATCGACGGACGCTCGCTGCTCGCGATCATCTTGCGGCCGTGCTCGACGGCGATCTGCGGCATCGCGCCGTTCATGAAGGCCAGCAGCGTCTGCTTGACGATGATGTAGGGCCGGCACCTCTTCTCGCGTGTCATCTTGATCTTGATCGCGAAGGGCGAAAGCACGCCGTAGGACAGAAAGATGCCGGCGAAGGTGCCGACCAGCGCCGCGCCGATGAAGCCGCCCAGCAGCTTCGGCGACTGGTCGAGCGCGCCCATCGCCTTGATGACGCCGAGCACCGCAGCGACGATGCCGAGCGCCGGCAGCGCCTCGGACACCGTCACCAGCGCATGGTAAGGCATCAGCTTGGTCTTCACGATGGTGTGGATCTCCTCGTCCATCAGGGCCTCGATCTCATGCGTGCGCGCATTGCCCATGATGATGAGGCGGACATAATCGCAGATGAACTGGAGCAGCGAGGGATCCCCGAGCACGCTCGGGAACGCCTTGAAGATCTCGGAAGAGGCGGGATCGTCGATATGCGCTTCCACCTCGTTGCGGCCCTTGCCCCTGAGCTCGCGCATCAGGGCATGAAGCGCCCCGAGCAGGTCGAGATAGTAGCGCTCACTCGGCACCGCGCCGGTGATGGCCTGCAGGCAGGCAACGCCGGTGTCCACGACCGTCTTCCACGGATTGGCCACGATGAAGGTGCCGACCGCGGTGCCGATGATGATCACGAACTCCCAGGGCTGCATGAGCACGGCCAGATGCCCGCCCATGGCGGCAAAGCCGCCGAGCAGCGCCGCTACCGTGATGAAAACCCCCACGAAACTGCCCAACGCGCCGCTCCATCGCCGATCCCATCGGGAATATCTAGTCGGCGAGCCTTGCGCGAAGCTGGCTTCCCACACCGCCAGCCTCGCGCAAGCAATTGGCGGCACCTTGACGCCGCGCCGCAACGGCGGCCAGAGAGGCGCGTGTCATGCTATCCACCATCGCGGACTACACCCGACTGACCAAGGACATGGGCAAGTCGCTGACGCAGGTCGCGAAGCAGCCGGACATCAGCCGCGAGACCGATTACTTCCTGAGCCACATCGGCAACGTGAAGACGATCGACGACTTCCTGAAGGACTATCGTCTCTATTCATATGCGATGAAGGCCTACGGCCTCAGCGACATGACCTATGCCAAGGCGTTCATGCGCAAGGTGCTGACCGAGGGTATCGCGAACAAGAACACCTTCGCCAACAAGCTGACCGACACGCGCTACCGGGAATTCGCCGCCGCCTTCAATTTCGCCGCCCTCGGCAGCAACGCGACCAAGACCACCCAGGCCACGACCGGAACGGCGACCCAATACGTCAGGCAGACGATGGAGCAGAAGGCCGGCGACCAGAACGAGGGCCTGCGGCTGGCGCTCTATTTCACCCGCAAGGCCTCCACGATCACGACCGCCTACCAGGTCCTCGCCGACAAGGCGCTGACGCAGGTGGTTCAGACCGCGCTCGGCCTGCCCTCGACGATCAGCGCGGCCGACATCGACGCCCAGGCCAAGATGATCACGAACAAGGTCAAGCTCACCGATTTCCAGGATCCGGCCAAGGTCACCAAGTTCGTGCAGCGCTTTGCGGCGATGTGGGACGCGACCCAGGCCCAGAACGACAGCTCGACCAATCCCGCGCTGGTCCTGATCGGCGGCGCGTCGACGTCGGCCGGAATGGATATCGACATGCTCTCGAAACTTCAGTCCATCCGGCTCGGAAAGTAGCATGCAATCGGCCCTCTATGTGGGATTGTCGGCGCAGGTCGCGCTCGAAAAGCGCCTCCAGACGATCGCCAACAACGTCGCCAACGTCAACACGGCGGCGTTCCGCACCGACGTGGTGAAGTTCGAGACCGTGCTGTCCAAGGCGGGCCCGAACCCGGTCGCCTTCTCTTCGCCCGGCGACAACATCATCTCGCGCGAGATGGGCAACATCACCGAGAGCGGCAACCCGCTCGACGTCGCTGTGGTCGGACAGGGCTGGATTGCCTTCGCCGGCCCGAACGGCACGGTCTATACCCGCGACGGCCGTCTCCAGATCGCTCCCAACGGCGATCTTCAGACCGTGAGCGGCTTCCCCGTCGTCGATTCCGGCGGCGCGCAGATCACGCTCGACCCGAACGGCGGACCGATCTCGATTGCCCGCAGCGGTGCGATCACCCAGGACAACAACGAGATCGGCACCATCGGCCTGTTCAGCATCCCCGCTGATGCCAATCTCGAACGCTACGGCAATTCCGGCGTGACGCCGGACCGGCCCGCGACCGCCATCGCCGATTTCTCGCGCGACGGCTTCAAGCAGGGCTATGTCGAGGGCTCCGGGGCCAATCCCATGATGGAATTGACCAAGCTGATCGCGGCCTCGCGCGCCTTCGACGGCACCAATTCGATGATCGAGGGCACCGAGAGCTCGCTTCAGAACGCCATTCGGACGCTGGGCGAACCCGGCAAGTAGAGCGCGCCTCGCGCGCACCAGGATTGAGGTTGGACGGTTTCCTTGAACGCTCTTCGGCAACTCGAGTGGGCGCTGCTGGAGCTTCAGCAGAGCACTCCCCTGGCAAGCGTCAGCGGCGCGATCTCCGAGATCGCGCCGACGCATTTCCGTGTCTCCGGCCTGTCGCGCTTCGTCAGGCTCGGCGAGCTCATCGGCGTCAATTCGGCCGGTAAGCCCCAGATCGGCGAGGTGGTGCGGATCGACAGCGACGGCATCGTTGCCAAGCCGTTCGACCGGCACTTCGCCGGCGGCCTCGGCGCGGCCGCCTACCGGATGCCGCCCTTGTCCTTTGCGCCCGATCCGAGCTGGAAGGGCCGCGTCATCAACGCTCTCGGCGCGCCGCTCGACGGACAGGGTCCCCTCACGCCGGGCTCCCTTCCGGTCTCGGCAGAAGCCGAGGCGCCGTCGGCCATGAAACGCGCACGCGTGCATAAGCCGCTGCGCACCGGCGTGCGCGTCATCGACCTGTTCGCGCCGATCTGCGCCGGCCAGCGCGTCGGCATCTTCGCCGGTTCCGGCGTCGGCAAATCGACGCTGCTGGCGATGCTCGCGCGCAGCCAGGGTTTCGACACCGTCGTGCTGGCCCTGGTCGGCGAGCGCGGCCGCGAGGTGCGCGAGTTCATCGAGGACGTGCTGGGCAACGATCGCCAGCGCGCCGTCACCATCGTGTCGACGGGAGACGAAAGCCCGATGATGCGGCGGCTGGCGCCGAAGACGGCCATGGCGGTCGCCGAATATTTCCGCGACCGGGGCGAATCGGTGCTGCTCATGGTCGATTCGATCACCCGTTTCGCCCACGCCGCCCGCGAGGTCGCGCTCGCGGCCGGCGAGCCCGCGGTCGCGCGCGGCTACGCGCCGACGGTCTTCACCGATCTGCCGCGCCTATTGGAGCGCGCCGGCCCCGGCGAGGAAGGCTCCGGCACCATCACCGGGATCTTCTCCGTGCTGGTCGATGGCGACGATCACAACGAGCCGATCGCGGACACCATCCGCAGCACGCTCGATGGACATATCGTGCTGTCCAGGCACATCGCCGACCAGGCGCGCTATCCCGCCGTCGACGTTCTGGCCTCGGTCTCCCGCCTCGCCCATAACATCTGGGATCCCGAGGAGCGCGAGTTGGTGAGCAAGCTGCGCGCCATGATCGCCAAATACGAGGACACGCACGACCTTCGCCTGATGGGCGGGTACCAGTCGGGGCGCGATTCGGGCCTCGACCAGGCGGTCGACATGGTCCCGAGAATCTACAGCGCGATGCGGCAAGACGCTTCGGCTCCCCCGAGCGCGGATCCGTTCCGCGAGCTCCGGGACATGCTCAGGGGCGAATAGCAGGTCGGAGCGCCTGCCGGCGCACGGTGCCCTCGCATCGCTCCGCGTTATCGACAGGCGATTGCGCATGCGCGCCACGCTTCCAGCGCATGCACGTGCACGGCCACCACTGACTTCCAGTGCCCGCACGTCGGGCGACAGGACAGAACGGTGACGATGGAAGGGGCGATTCGGGGCTTGCGACCCAAACAACCGTCGCGTGCAATTTCTGTGAGTTCCCCGACCATTCACCTTAGAGATCGTACGATTGTGAATGACCTCGCGATAGACATCGTCGTCGTGCACAAGCAGCGATCAACTTGCATCAACGACAGACAATAACGCGCCGTGCAATCAAACCGTCGCATAGTTGCGTTCATGCTGCTCGCTGCGCAACGTATCGCGTTCGCTGCGTTCACCATCATGTGTTCCGACGAACGAGATTGTCTTGAACGTTACATTCGAGTGCAACGACATCCAGTCTCCCCGAGTGTCTTGACTTGATTTTGTTGAGAAGCTCATTCATCGTTTTGGTTGAATACAAGAAACGTCTGCTCGTGACTTGAACTTTAGGGGCCTCGGTTGAACTACTCCGATCCATCGTCTGCTCGCGGCGGCGACTCGGGCTCCCGTGCGACGACGACGCTAGAGCTCGGCACGATTTTCTCATCGGACACCTTCAGCCGTCCGGCGTCTCTCGACGGGTTCGTGAGCCAGGGCGCAAAGCGGCGTCGAGACGCCGCAGACGAAGTTCCGGGGACGAGGTAGATTCATGCCATTGGCACGAGAGGCCGTCGAGCTGCTGGTTCAAGCGGCGAGGGCTTGGTATTTCGAAGGCAATCGGCATGGACTGCGCGATCGGGAATGGATGGCGCTGCGCTTTCTCGGCCGAGCCAACAGGTTTTCGCGCACGCCGTCTGCGCTTGCCGGCTTCATCGGCTCCACCAGAGCGACTGCATCGCAAATCGTGAAGACGCTGGAGAGCAAGTCCTATCTGGTGAGGAAGCCGTCGCAGGAGGACAAGCGCTCCGTCGTCCTGCACGTCACCGCCCAGGGCGAGAAATGCCTCAGCCAGCACGACCCGATCAATCACGTGGTGAATGCGGTCGCGGCACTCGGCAACGACGGATGCGTCGGGCTGCGCGACTCGCTCCGCGACGTCCTCAATCACCTCGACGCGGCCCATCAGCGGCTCGATGCCAGCATCTGCCGTGACTGCATGTTTCTCGCCGAACGCGGCCCGGCTACTCCCAAGGGACGCGCAGGCGCCGAATTCATGTGCCGGCTGTATCGCGCCCCGATCTCGCTCGAGGAAACCGAATTGCTGTGCACCAGCTTCGAGCGCACCCGAGACCGCCCGAAGATCGAGGAACATCTCGACCGCGCGCGGATCGCGAGCCAGGGCTAAAGCGCGCGCGATCTCCGGGCGAATGGCCCGGGCAGCGCCTTCATCATCCTCATTGCGGCGAGCCCTTGCGACGAGGCAATCCGGAATCCCTCCACGGGCAATTCTGGATTGCCCCCGCGCTCGCCCCAGGCTTCGCGCGGCCTTGTATGCATTATCCCAGTTGCCATCCCCGCGCACTTCGCTTTAGATGCCGGCAACTCGCCCGCGGGGCTGAAAAATCGCACAGACAGATTGTCAAAGGGACGGAGCATGGCGCGCAACATATTGATTCTCGGGGCTTCTTACGGCTCGCTGCTGGGCACGAAGCTGCTGATGGCCGGGCACAACGTGACCCTGGTCTGCCGCGCCAAGACCGCGGAGCTGATCAATCGCGAAGGTACCGAGGTGCGCATCAAGTTGCGTGACGAGGCGGTGCACCGGGCGATCTTCTCGCGCGATCTTCCGGGCAAGCTCGACGCGGTGACCCCGGCCAATGTCGATCTCTCCCGCTACGATCTGGTCGGCCTTGCGATGCAGGAGCCGCAATATACCAACCACACGGTGCGCGTTCTCATGGTCAAGATCGCCGCGGCGAAGCTGCCGTGCCTGTCGATCATGAACATGCCGCCGCTGCCCTATCTGAAGCGGATTCCGGCGCTCGCCGACATGGATCTGGAAGAGGCCTACACCAACGCGCAGGTGTGGGAGCGGTTCGAGCCGGGGCTGGTGACGCTGTGCTCGCCTGACCCGCAGGCGTTCCGTCCTCCGGAAGAAGCGGCGAACGTGCTGCATGTCGGCCTGCCCACCAACTTCAAGGCATCGGTCTTTGCCGACGAGGAGCACAACAAGGTGCTGCGCGAACTCGAAGCCGACATCGATGCGGTGACGCTCGACGGCCACGACGTTCCGGTGAAGCTGAAAGTATTCGATTCCCTGTTCGTGCCGCTGGCGAAATGGTCGATGCTGCTGACCGGCAATTACCGCTGCATCACCCCGCACGAGCCGCAGTCGATCCGCGACGCCGTGCACGGCGACCTCAAGCGCTCGCAGACGATCTACGACCATGTCGACGCGATCGCGCGCCGCCTCGGCGCCGATCCGCAGGACCAGGTGCCGTTCGCGAAATACGCCAAGGCCGCCGAAAGCCTGCTCAAGCCGTCATCGGCCGCACGGGCGGTCGCAAGCGGCGCGCCCTTCATCGAACGCGTCGATCTCCTGGTGAAGCTGATCTCGCATCAGCTCGGCGTGCCCAACGCCGAGATCGACCGCACGGTCGACACCGTGGACCAGAAGCTGAACGAGAAGATCGTGCAGGGCGGCTCTGGCGCGCAGTAAGCGCGCCGTTACGGGCGGGGCGTGGCGCTTCAGGCCGTCAGGAAGGATTGAAGCCAGATCAGGCCGGTCACGGCAACCAGCGTGACCGCGCCGATGCGCGTGACCAAGTGGGGATGGCCGAGGCGACGGGCGCCACGGCCGAGCGTTGCGCCGAGAGCGATCCACGCGGCGCCGGCCGTGAGAATCTGAAGCGCGATCGCGCCGAACCAGGGCAACAATTCGAGCGGCCCAGCCTCGAGCGGCAGGAGCAGGAAAGCGAACACGAGCGCTTTCGGGTTAAGGAGCGTCGCGAACAGCACCTGGCCGAACGTCACCGGCGCACCGTCGCGAAGCTCGCGTGTGTTGACCCGCCAGAGCATGAAGGCGAGGCAGAGGATATAGACGGTCACCGCGACGCGAAGCACGAGCGCCGCGATCGGGATGTCGCTGACGATGGGGCCGAGCGCGAGCCGCAGCAGGGCAATCGCCAGCAGATAGCCGCACAGCTCGGCAACGAGCAGATGAAGCGAGCGCGCAATGCCGATCCCCGCGCCCGATGTCGCGAGCAAGGTGTTGGTGGGTCCGGGCACGGCGAGCAGGAAATAGGTCGCTGCGAGGAAGGTCAGGAAGCTCATGCGCCTGATTACCAGGCCTGGGGCCGGGCTGGTTTGATCTCCATCATCGAATCCGGTCCCCAAAAGCCCGGA
Source organism: Bradyrhizobium frederickii (assembly GCF_004570865.1). Taxonomy (GTDB): domain Bacteria; phylum Pseudomonadota; class Alphaproteobacteria; order Rhizobiales; family Xanthobacteraceae; genus Bradyrhizobium; species Bradyrhizobium frederickii. The sequence continues at coordinate 60,615 of NZ_SPQS01000003.1, read as the reverse complement.
ATCGGCGCCGAAGCCGCCGAAATGCCCGCGAACGAGGGCGAAAATCCGCAAGTCCCCTCTCGTCCCGCACTTCTACGGCAAATCGAATCAGACCGGAACGCCGCCGTGGGCAACGCGGCATGATCAGCCCCGTGCCGCTCGACGCGCTGCGACGGGATTGATAAGCCGCTGTCCGCGAATGACGAGGACTTGAGTCGGGGACATGACGGTTGCGATCGAGATGGGGCAGACCACGGCGGGCGCCGCGGCCGCCATGGACCTCGAGGAACTCTTGGCGACCCGCCTCCTCGTGCAGGGCAATTCCGGTTCCGGCAAATCGCATTTGCTGCGGCGGCTCTTGGAACAGAGTGCGCCCTGGGTGCAGCAGGCCATCATCGACCCCGAAGGCGATTTCGTCACGCTGGCCGAGCGCTTCGGCCATCTGGTGATCGAGGCCGAGGATCACACCGAGCGCGGCCTTCAGGTTGCCGGCGAACGCGCGCGGCTGCATCGCGTCTCCACCGTGCTCAATCTCGAAGGTCTCGACGCGGAGAACCAGATGCGGCGCGCCGCCGCGTTTCTCGGCGGCCTGTTCGACGTCGACCGCGACCATTGGTATCCGATGCTCGTGGTCGTCGACGAGGCGCAGCTGTTCGCGCCGGCGGTGGCGGGCGAAGTCTCGGACGAAGCGCGAAAGCTCTCGCTCGGCGCCATGACCAACCTGATGTGCCGCGGCCGCAAGCGCGGCCTCGCCGGCATCATCGCGACGCAGCGTTTGGCGAAGCTCGCCAAGAACGTTGCGGCGGAAGCCTCCAACTTCCTGATGGGCCGGACCTTCCTCGACATCGACATGGCGCGCGCCGCCGATCTGCTCGGCATGGAGCGGCGGCAGGCCGAGGCCTTTCGCGATCTCGAGCGCGGACAGTTCATGGCGCTGGGACCTGCGCTGTCGCGCCGTCCGCTGCGCCTGAACATCGGCCCGACCGACACCTCTCCGCGCAACTCGACGCCGCGCCTGATGCCGCTGCCCGAAGCGACGCTGGAGGATGCGCGCGCGGTGATCCTGGCCGCGCCGCCGCCCGATGCCAGCCGGCCGCAGCGCCGGCCGGCGCCGGATCTGCTGGAGCAGCTTCGTGCCGCGAAGGCCGCCGCCCCGGTGATCCAGCCGGAAGCGGTCGAGGTGCCGGTCAGCGCCGAGGAGCTCGCCGAACGGCGCGAGCGCGTGGACCGTACGCTGCGGGCCGTGCTCGCCGCGCCCGACGCGGGCTTCCGCGCCATCGGCGTGCTCTACCAGGAGTTCGTGGTCCGCTGCCGCATCGAGGGCCTCGGCTCGGCGGTGCCCGACCTCAACGAGTTTCGCCGCATGCTGACCCATGCGCGCGCCGGGCTCGGCACCGATCTCACTGAAGACGACGCCTGGCAGGACGTAGCGCTGCGCGCGTCGATTCTGCCCGACGACATGCAGGGCGTGTTCATGATGATCGCGCGCGCCGCCAAGGAAGGCTGGCCCTGCCCCGGCGACGCCGCGATCGCGCGGGCCTATGGCTCGCATTCGCTGCGCCGGGCGCAGCGGCTGCTCGGCTACATGGAGGAGCAGGGCCTGATCGTGGTCCAGCTGGACGGCGGCGGTCGCCGCATCGTGACGCTGGTGGAGCTGGCCTGGGCCACCGCGCCGGGCGACCCCCATGGCGATGATTTGCCGGCCGAGCAGGTCGCGAGCGCGGCGTCGGCCTAATACGAGAGGGAAGTCGTCATGCCCGGGCTTGTCCCGGCCATGACGTGGAGAGGTCAGCGCACTACGTCAGGCCGCCTCGGAGCCGCCGAGATAGGCATCGCGGATGCGGGGGTCGTCCTTCAACGCCCGCGCCGGGCCCGACAGCACGATCTTGCCGGTCTGCAGCACATAGGCCTCATGCGCGATCTCGAGCGCGAGGCTGGCGTTCTGCTCGACCATGAACACCGAGACGCCTTCCTGGTTGATGGTCCTGATCAGCTCCAGCACGCGATCGACATAGAGCGGCGACAGACCCATGGTCGGCTCGTCCATCACGATCATCCTGGGTCGGCTCATCAGCGCCCGCGCCATCGCGACCATCTGCTGCTCGCCGCCGGAGAGCGAGCCGGCACGCTGCGACAGCCGCTGGCCGAGCTTCGGAAACAGCGTCAGCATCCTGTCGAGATCCTGCGCGATCGCCTCGCGATCGTTGCGCACGAAGGCGCCCATCAGGATGTTCTCGCGCACGCTCATGTCCGCAAACAGCCGCCGCGCCTCCGGCACCGAGGCGATGCCGCGGCGGACGATCTGCGGCGTCGTCAGCCCGACAAGCGAGGCGCCGTCGAAGGTCACCTCACCCGAGCGCGGTTTGACGAGCCCAAGGATGATCTTCATCGTGGTCGACTTGCCGCTGGCATTGCCGCCGAGCAGGCAGACGATGTGGCCGCGCGCGACCGTGATCGACAGATCGAAATGCACCTGGGCCTGGCCGTAGAACGTATTGACGTTCGACAGTGTCAGCAGCGGTTCGGGGGCGCTCGTCGTCATGCCGCGCTCTCCTGCTCCGCCGTCTCCGACAGCCCGTGGCCGAGATAGGCCTCGATCACCTTGGGATCGTTACGCACCTGTTCGCCCGGGCCTTCCGCGATCTTCTTGCCTTCGTCCATGACGATGACGCCGTCGGAGAGGCGCATCACCATCTCGAGCTTGTGCTCGATCAGCAGGATGGTCAGACCTTCCGCCTTGAGCTCGGCGACGAGCCCCTGCATCTCCGCGGTCTCGGTCGGGTTCATGCCGGCGGTCGGCTCGTCCAGCAGCAACAGGCGCGGCTTCAGCGCGAGCGCGCGCGCGATCTCGACGCGGCGGCGGTTGGCGTAGGACAGGCTATAGGCGGGCTGGTCGATCCGCGGCAAGAGCCGCTCGCCGAAGCGGGCGAGGATCGCCTTCACGTCTTCGCGCAGCCGCTCCTCTTCCGCTCTGACACTGGCGGGACGCAACAGCGCAAGGCCAAGCTCCAGCAGCGGGCCGATGACCGGCACGGCCGGCTTCACCGCGCGCAAGCGCGTGTGCGCGCCGATCAGGACGTTGTCCATCACGCTGAGATTGCCGAAGACGCGGCCGAGCTGGAAGGTGCGCGCGATGCCCTCGGCCGCGAGCCGTTCCGGCGACAGGCCCGTGATCTCCTGGCCTTCGAAGTGAACCGTACCCGCGTCGGGCCGGTCGAGGCCGGTGACGAGGTTGAACAGCGTGGTCTTGCCGGCGCCGTTCGGGCCGATGATGCTGATCAGCTCACCCTTGGCGAGATCGAGATCGATGGCGTCGACGGCGGTGAGGCCGCCGAAGCGGCGCGTCAGCCCGCGCAGGGACAGCATGGGTGCGTGCTCCGCCATCAGATCGTCCCCAGCAGGCCCTGCGGCCTGAACCGCACGAGCAGCAGCAGCACGATGCCGTAGATCAGGATGCGATACTCCGCCGCGATCCGGAACAACTCCGGCAGGCCGACCAGCGCCACCGATCCGAGAATCGCGCCGACGACATTGCCGAGGCCACCGAGGATGACGACGGTCAGCGCCAGGATGGATTGCTGCGTGTTGAAGGTCTCATGGTTGATGTAGGAATACAGGTGCGCCGCGATGCCGCCGCTGATGCCGGCAGCAAAGCCGCCGAAGATGAAGGCCAGCGATTTGTAGCGGTTCAGGCTGAGGCCATAGGCGCGCGCGGCGATGTCGTCGTCGCGGATGGCACGGAAGCTGCGGCCGAGATGCGAGGTCAGCAGCCGCCCCTGCAGCAGCGCCAGCACCACCATCACCGCAAAGCTGAACCAGTAGATCGAGTTTGGGCTGATCAGATCGTAACCGAACAGCGACAGCGGCGGGATGCCTGAGATTCCGATCGGGCCGCGCGTGACGCCTTCCCAGTTCAGGATCACCAGCGAGACGATCTCGCCGATGGCAAGCGTCGCGATCGAGACATAGTGCCCGCGCAGGCGGAACGACGGCGAGATCAGCGTGGTGCCGAGCGCGGCGCTCATCAGGCCACCGCCGATGATGGCAAGGCCGACCGGAACGGAGAACGTGAGCGACAGCAGCGCGGAAGTATAGGCGCCGATCGCGAGCAGCGCGGCGTGACCGAGCGAGACCTGGCCGATCGTGCCCGCGACCAGCGTCAGGCTGAGAGCGAGCATGCCGAGCAGCCAGGCGTTGATCAGGGTCTGAAGCACGTAGAACGACACCGGGAACAACGGCAGGATCGCGAAGATCGCCGCCGCAACAGCCAAGGCCCAGCGCGGAATGCGCATGGGGCGGCTCGGCGCGATGAAGGTGCCGGTGAGCGGCTCGGGCGGCGCCTGCCGCGCGCTGGCGAACAGGCCGTTCGGCCGCAGCACGAGCACGACGACGAGCAGCAGGAACGCGAACAGATTGCGGTAGCTGGTGCCGAACACGGCGACGCCGTAGCTCTCCACCAGCCCCAGCAGCAGGCTGCCGACGACCGCGCCGGGCACATTGCCGGCGCCGCCGACGACTTCGGCGACGACGCCCTTGAGCGTCGCCTGAAGGCTCATCGCGGTGTCGATCTGGTTGTAGTACATGCCGACCAGCATGCCGGAGACGCCGCCGAGCGCAGCGGCGATGCCGAACACGGCCTGATTGACGCGGTTGACGTCGACGCCCATCTGCATCGCCGCGTCGCGGTCCTGCGAGGCGGCGCGCACCGCCCAGCCGAGCTTGGAGTAGCGCAGGAACACGAACAGCAGCAGCGCGCTGGTGATGCCGACGCCGGCGATCAGCAGGTCGAGCGGACCGATGGTGCCGCCACCGACCTGGAAGCGCACGTCCGGCAACTGGCTCGGCAGCGCGCGCGGATTGGGCGAGAAGGTCAGCATCACCAGCTGATCGAGCACGAAGCTGATGCCGATGGTCGCGAGCAGCGGCGCGATCCGCACCGAGTTCTGCAGTGGCCGCAGCCCGAACCGCTCGATGATCAGCCCGACCAGCGCGGCGGAAGCGGCCACCACGATGATGGTAAGCGGCAGCGGCGTATGCAGCTGCACCACCGCCACCCAGCCGACATAGGCGCCGACCAGATAGATCGACCCTTGCGCGAAGTTGATCAGCCGGCTGACGCCGAAGATCAGCGCGAGCCCGACCGCGACCAGGGCATAGACATTGCCGACGATCAGTCCGTTGATGGTGTAGTCGAGCCAGGAAGACAAACGTGGGTCCCCGCGTGGAAAGGAAGGCGACCGGAGCGAATGCTCCGGCCGTCAGGTCAGGTCGGCTTGCCGTCCCAGAGCGCGAACTGGCCCTTGCGGACGACGAGCTCGGCGTTCATGGCGCCCTTGACGCGGCGGCTCTCGACGTCGAACGTCGCTTGGCCGAAGATGACGCTGGAGACGTCCTTCACTTTCGCGAAGGCATCGCGGATCGCGCGGCGGTCGGTGCCGCCGATCTTGACGACAGCGGCGGCCATGTTCATCGCATCGTAGGAATAGGCGTTGAAGGCATCGGGTTCCTGCCCGTTGTACTTGGCCTTGAAGCCGGAGATGAACTTCTTCACCTCGGGCCTGGGATCCTGCGGGAAATAGCGCGTGCCGAGATGGACGTCCTCGACCGCCTCGCCGCCAAGCTCGATGAATTTCGGCGAGTAGACCGAGCTCGCGGCGCAGATCACCTGCTTGAGGCCGACCTGGCGCACCTGGCGAGCGATCAGCGCGCCGTCGGAATAATAGGAGATCAGGATCAGCCCGTCCGGATTGGCATCGCGCACGCGCACCAGCGTCGAGCGGAAGTCGCGCTCTTCCGCGATATAGCCCTCCGTCACCGCGACCTCCGCGCCATACTCCTTCGCCGCCTTGACGAAATAGTCCCGGCTGGTGCGGCCCCAATCGGTGTTGAGGTGCAGCACGGCGAGTTTCTTGAGGCCGAGACGCTTGACGGCATAGGCCGCCAGCAGCGGCTGCTCGTCGGCCTGGCTGACGGAGGTGCTCCACATGAAGTCGCCGCCCTTGGTGAAATCGGGGTGCGAGTTGGTGAAGCCGAACTGCACGAGGCCGCCGCGCTGGTAGATCGGCGAGGCCGCCATCGAGGCCGGGCTGGAGAAATCGCCGAGCTCCATCACGATCCGGGGATCGGACACGAACTTCTGGGCGATCGCCACCGATTGGCGCGGATCGCTCTGGCTGTCCTCGAATTGATAGGCGAGCTTGCGCCCGTTGATGCCGCCGGCCGCCATGATCTCGTCGAGCGCGAGATCAAAGCCCTGCTTCCACTGCGTGCCGTATTGCGCGTTCGGTCCCGTCAGCGGGCCGCTGACGCCGAGCAGGATCGGTTCGGACGATTGCGCGAAGGCACTGCGCGAGAAGGCCGCTCCCGCCATCATGGCGGCAAGCGAGCCCTTGACCAGGGTACGACGATCGATGTTGCTCATGCGCGGCTCCATCCACTCAAATGTTGAAACAAGCAGCAAATCTTGTGCCGGTCAGATTGCCTATTTCGAGGGCTCGCCGAGCGACAGCATCAGCCGGTTGGCCCAATTGAAGAACGAGGCGCCGTTGATGACGTCGACGATCTCGGCATCGTCGAGACCGGCGCGGCGCAGCTCCGCGATATTGTCATGACCGAACGCGATCGGCGTCGCGGCCAGCGCCACGGAGGCCTTGACCACGGCATTCCAGGGCTCCCCGAGATCGGCCCCGACGCCCTCGTCGAGCAGGCGCTGTACGTCCTCGCGGCGCTTGGAATAGGTGCTGGCGAAGCGCGCATGCACCGAGGCGCAATAGATGCAGCCGTTGTGGCGCGAGGTCGCAGCGGCCGCGAGCTCCCGCTCGGCACGCGGCAGGCCGTCGGCAACGTTGTAGAAGATGTCCTTGTCGGTCTTGGTGCGGGCTTCCAGCACTTCGGGATCGCGCACCAGGAGGCGGAAATAGTCCGACTTGGCGCGGGCGCGATCGACCAGGCCGGCGTAATGCCGCTCGGTCAACTCGACCTCGGGCAGCGGATCGATCCAGGAGACCCAACCGAGTTCATCCTGGGTGAAGACGACAGGGGGATTGACGGTGCTCATGATTGCGGTCTCCTAAGCGCTTGCCGCAGCGAGCGTGCGCAGGCCGCTGACGACCCGCAGCTGGAATGACAGGAACGCGACGAGCTGGGAGAAGGTGACGATGCCGGTGGCCGACCAGCCGGCGGCGAGCAGCGCCTTCATGTCGGCGGACGCGGCATCGCGCGGCCGGAACACCAGCAGATGCGCATGCTCGAGCGCCGCGACAAGCCGCGGACCGAGGGCGGCCTTGCGCTCCGAACTCACGCGGTAGATCAGCCCGGCCTTGTTCTCGATCGACAACGGGCCAGCCGGAAAGGCGCCGTACGGGCCCGACGTCCTGCCCCGCGCGATCTCGGCGTCGATCGCCTCCGCCAGGCGTGCGGCTTCCGCGTTCGCTGCAAGCTTCTCGCGATAGAAGGCGGCGACGGGCGATTCGCCATGAAGCCCGGTCACGAAAGCCGCGACCGCCGCACGCTCGGCAAGCGAAAAATCGCTCGCGTCGATCGGCTCGAACAAGGCGAGATAGCTCTTCTGCGCATTCTCACGCGCCTGCAGGCGGCGGGCGCGGACGACGTCGAGCGCCGAGCCCGGCTCGATCCCGGCGAGCGTGTCGATGATATCTTCAGTTGGCATCATTCAGCCTCGTGCAACGCGATCACATTCATTCCGGCTAGACCGCCAGCGCCACTTCGCCCGCCGTCCGGGTCCAGCCCAGCGCCGGCGCGACCTTCTCCGCGACCAGCTCGATCGAGCGCAGGACGTGAGGGTGCGGCGCATCGACCGAATGCACCTGGAACACGAGATCGGTCACTCGTTCCAGCGTCGCATCGGCCCGCAGCGAGGCAATGACGTGATCGGCATCGCCGACATGGGTGTCGAACGCCTCAATCATCTCCTCCAGCGTCTCGCCCGGCTTGGCGTGTCCGCCCTTCATGAATTGCGGCAGCGCGCGGCGCAGCCCAATGTCTGCGAGCCGCATTGCCTCACGATGATCGTCGGCGACGAAAACGCTGCGTGAGGCCATGATGCGCGGCTCGGCTCCCTTGGGCAGCGCGTCCAGATAGGCATCGATCACCGGATTCTGGATCTCGGCGAGAGTCGCCTTCGGCGCCTCCTTGGTCCGCGGCTGGGTGCGCGACAGCAGCAGGCCATCGCCCGCCTTGCCGGCGCGCGCCCCGCCGGCCACCGAGAACGTCGCCTGCCAGATCCGCTTGTCCAGTTGCGGCCGTTGCGGATAGATCGTGTCGCCGCCCGCGAGCGGCTTGCCGACCAAAGCGGTGCGGACGACCTCGAGATTGCTGGCAAAAATCTCGTTGCGCTGGGCGCTGTCGAGGCCGAAGGCGGCGAACGCCGACGGATTGCCGCCGGTGCCGACGCCGAGCTCGAAGCGGCCGTTGCAGAGCAGATCGAGCACCGCGGCGTCCTCCGCCACCCGCACCGCGTTCTCCAGCGGCAGCGTGACGATGCCGGTGCCGAGGCGGATGCGCGAGGTTTGCGCTGCGACGTAGCCGAGGAAGGTGAAGGGCGACGGCAGGCCGCCCTCACGCTCGTGAAAATGATGCTGCGCGATCCACGCGGAATCGAGGCCCGCCTTTTCGGCGCGCACGATCTGTTCGGCCGCGAAGCGGTAGCGGTCCGCCGGCGGGGCCTCGTCGAGCAGCCGCGTGAAAAATCCCAGGCGTTTCAGGTTTGCAAAGCGTTTCATACGACCCCTGTCGGACGAGGATGGCCAGTCCGGCGATGATGTCGGTAACTGCTGCTCCAGACAAGCGGACATTGCGCAAGGCTCATACGCAGGGCTCATACGTCAGACGCATACGTAAGGTGGCCCGCAGGGATCGCCCCTGCGCTGGGCTTTGCATGGGCAGACTGCCTACCAGCTCGGCAGCACCGCGCCCTTGAACTTGGCGAGGACGAACTCCTTCACTTCAGGTGTGTGGTAGCTGTCGACGAGGATCTTGACCCAGGGCTTGTCCTTGTCGGCCGCGCGCACCGCGATCAGATTGACATAGGGGCCCTTGGGGTCTTCGCGCAGGATCGGATCCTTGACCGGATCGAGTCCCGCCTGGGTTGCGTAATTGGTGTTGATCGCGGCAGCATCGACGTCGTCGAGCGCGCGCGGCGCCTGCGCCGCGTCGACCTCGATGAATTTCAGCTTCCTGGGATTCTCGGTGATGTCGAGCACCGTCGGCTTGAAGCCCGTGCCGTCCTTGAGCTTGATCACGCCCTTGTCGCGCAACAGCAGCAGCACGCGGCCACCATTGGTCGGATCGTTCGGGATCGAGACCTTGCCGCCCTCGGGAATGTCGGCGAAGGCCTTATGCTTCTTCGAATAGACGCCGATCGGGAAGTTCACGGTCAGGGCGACCGACTCGATCTTGTAGCCGCGATCGGCCTTTTGGTTGTCGAGATAAGGCTGGTTCTGGAACGAATTCGCCTGGATCTCCCCGGCATCGAGCGCGGCATTCGGCACGACATAGTCGGAGAATTCGAGCAGCTGGATGTCGAGGCCATTCTTCGCCGCGATCGGCTTCACCGCCTCCAGGATCTGCGCATGCGGCCCGGGCGTCACGCCGATCTTGATGGTCTCGGCCGTGACAGGGGCCGACCACAAGGCGAGCGCGGTGGACAGGATCAGGGGGAGGCGGAACGACATCTTGGTCTCCATGGCACGGCGAGAATGATTGGAACCGTATTCGCTGCTCTGCAGACCGAAATCAATGAAATGGAAATTCATATTGAGCTCCGGTCGCGGGCACGCTTTCTCCATTCGGCGGCAAACGCGAAACGAATTGACGGCAGCCGCGACGCCGTCCGCGTCCTTCACCGAGAAGGTCTCGCGCTGGCTGGCTCAGCCGAACAGGGCGCGCCAGCTGCTGGCTCGGGTCTTGCTGCTGTCGATGCCGGCGATCGGCGCGGCCGGCATCAGGCAGGTGCCGGCTGTCCCTGGGCTCAGGTGTGGCGATGTCGTGGCGGCTGCAATAAATCTCCGGCCGCCGCAACATCACGAAACTTGATGCGCCGGGAGTGACCGCGTTAGCGTTGTGCGCGGCCTTAGAACTTCCCCAAGTTCAGTCAAGTACGCACTGGATCGTCGCCTGGGTTACTCAGGCGGCGATCCAGGTCTCGGCCCGCAGGGGCTCTCCACGTCGTCATTTCGTCGCAGGGCGGCATTGCCGGCATTGCCGCCTCGCGCCTGATGCAACATGATGGTTGCCAGCGACGATTTGTCTTCGAGGTGGAGGGTCAATTGATGAACGAGAACGAAATCCGGGGTCTGGTCGGACTGGTGAAGCAAGGCACGCTGTCGCGACGCTCGTTCATGCAGAAGGTGGCCGCGTTCGGGATCGCGGCCCCGATCGCGAGCCAGATCCTGGTCTGGCACGACGTCGCGATGGCGGATGCCACGCTGCCGTACAAGCCGACCAAGGCCGGCGGCGGCGGCACGCTCAAGATGCTGCTGTGGCAGGCGCCTACCCTGCTCAATCCGCATTTCGCGCTCGGCACCAAGGACCAGATCGCCTCGCGCGTCTTCTTCGAGCCGCTCGCCGGCTGGGACAAGGAGGGCAATTTGATCCCGTGCCTTGCCGCAGAGGCCCCGACCAAGGAGAACGGCGGCCTTGCGGCCGACGGAACGAGCGTGATCTGGAAGCTCAAGCAGGGCGTCAAATGGCATGACGGCAAGCCCTTCACCGCCGACGACGTCGTCTTTACCTGGCAATACGCCGCGGATCTCGCCACGGCGGCCTACACCACCGGCTCCTACAAGGACATCAAGGTCGAGAAGATTGACGACTACGCAGTCAAGGTGATCTTCAAGGCGCCGACGCCGTTCTGGGCCGATCCGTTCGTCGGCTCGGTCGGCCTGATCCTGCCGAAACATCTGTTCGGCGACTATGCCGGTGCCAAATCGCGCGAAGCGCCGGGCAATCTGAAGCCGGTCGGCACCGGCCCCTACAAATTCGTCGAGTTCAAGCCCGGCGACCTGATCCGCGCCGAGCGCAATCCCGACTATCACATCAAGAACCAGCCGCATTTCGACACGCTCGAGATCAAGGGCGGCGGCGATGCGGTGTCCGCGGCGCGCGCCGTGCTGCAGACCGGCGAATATGACTTCGCCTGGAACATGCAGGTGGAAGAGGAGGTCCTCAAGCGCATGGAGGCGAGCGGCAAGGGCAAGCTTGACATCACGCCCTCCGGCAATGTCGAGTTCATCATCCTCAACACGACCGACCCGTGGACCGAGGTCGACGGCGAGCGCTCGAACGCCAAGACCAAGCATCCGACGCTGTCCGACCCGGCCGTGCGCCGGGCGATCAACCTGTTGATCGACCGCGATTCGATTCAGAAATTCATCTACGGCCGCGGCGGCATCGCCACCGCGAGCTTCGTCAACGCGCCCAAGCAGTTCAAGTCGCCCAAGCTGACATACGAGTTCAGCATCGACAAGGCCAACAAGGTGCTCGACGAGGCCGGCTGGAAGAAAGGCGCGGACGGCATCCGCGAGAAGGACGGCAAGAGGCTCAAATACGTGTTCCAGACCTCGACCAACGCGCCGCGCCAGAAGACCCAGGCCATCATCAAGCAGGCCTGCGAGAAAGCCGGCATCGAGATCGAGATCAAGGCGGTCACCGCCTCGGTGTTCTTCTCCTCGGACGTCGGCAACCCCGACACCTATTCGAAATTCTACGCCGACATGGAGATGTACAATACCACGCAGCCTCAGCCCGATCCGGAGCGCCTGCTGAACCAGTGCGTGTCCTGGGAGATCGCCACCAAGGAGAACAAATGGCTCGGCCGCAACAATTCGCGCTATTCCGATCCCGAAGCCGACAAGGCTTACAAGGCCGCCCAGAACGAACTCGACCCCGTCAAGCGCGCCGCGCTGCTGATGAAGGTGGACGAGATCTTCTGCGGAGCCAACGTTTTCCTGCCGCTGCTCTCGCGCCACATCGTCAACGCCGGCTCCAACAACCTCATGATCGACATCTCGGGCTGGGACACCATCACGTGGAATCTGGCGGCGTGGTATCGGATGTGATCCGGTGTCCCGGCTCGGCAGCGCACCGTCGAAGAGACGCTGCGCTGCGTCCGGGGCACGAGAGCGGAATGTAACGCTTCGCAAGTGCTCTACCCATCCTCCAGTCCCGAGCGCTCACGCGGCACGTTCTCACAGCCCTCACGCATCATCTTTCCATTGTGTGCTTCAGATCACAGCCGAATCGCGCGCCCTGGCCTACAAACACCCTGCATGGCCGCAAACAAGGTAACGGCGGTACGCGTAAGGCTGCGGAGGCAATCAACAGCTACGGACTTTTCGAGGCCGCCAGGGTGAGGAACCCGGCGGCCTTTTCTTCGTTGCTGGGCGGCACTATTGCAACGCAGCACTGCTGCTATCGCTTCGAGGACGCGTCGGAACCCTTCCGTTCTTCGCGCTCGTCCTCGATCTGCCGTTCCGCTTCGAGCCAGAACTCCAGTTCGCGATCGGCCGGCCGCCCAGCCTGCTCCCAGAGTTCGTAGGCGCGTGCGCGCACCTTGCCGCGCCGCATCATGCGACCGAGCTTTCGCTTCAGCTCCTCGGCAAAGCTTCGGAAGCGCTGCCCGGTGGTTTCGTCCCTGACGAGCGCGGCCGCTCGCGTTGCGAGTTCGATCTGGTGCTCTAGCTTCTTCTGCTCGTCCACCGCCGACACTGCCGTGGCAAAGGAATATTTTCGGAGCCCGTGCTGCTCAGACACTGAATTCCCGTCCGGGATGGTCTGTTCCCCAAGATGCAGCGCGCATCGCCGCGCTGTTCGCTCCAGGCCCGGAGCGGATGGTTTTCGCAGGGCCATCCCAGACCCCGGCAGAATGGGCAGGCCTTGTCGGTCACAGCGTATCCGGCGTCCGCAACGTGTTGGACTTGTCCTCGTTGCGCAGCTCCTGCTCGGCGGCCCGCCAGAACTCGTCCTCGCGGCCTTCAGGCTTGCCGGCCTGCTCCCACAGGCGGTGCGCGCGTTCTCTGATCTCTTGCTCGGTCGGTTCGGACACTGGCGCCTCCTCGCGTGACGCACGGCCCACCCTGGGGGGCATGGGGGCTTTGGAGGCGGGCCGTGCAGGCCAGCAATCGGCGGCGACTCTGGCCCGCTGATTCAAGCGCCGGGCGCGCGCGGGGTTCCTCGTCGTGGGTGAGCGCAACGACGCAGGGGCCGCCAGTATGGCAGCGCGCCAGGCCCTCTCCTTATAAGCATTCTAAGCAACAGGCCACTCGCTGCCAGACCATCACTGATATGAAGAACGGACACCGGACCTTTGGTCCGACCCGCCTCAAGTCAATCCCCGCTTCGTGAGCTGCATGGTACCGGCGAGTCAATCTGTCCAAGGAAGCTCCCAAATCGTCATGACGGGACGTGACCAATATCGTGCGCGCGTCTTTCGTCGGCTTGTCATCCTGGCGCTTCTCAGCCTTGCGCTTTGCGTCAGCATCGCGTGCGACATGGCGCTCGGGCCCGCCAATTATGCCCTGCGGCAAGTGCTGTCCGCCATCTTCGATCCCGCCGGCGCGGAGGCCCAATTGCACGTCGTCATCTGGGATATCCGAATGCCGATCGCCTTGATGGCGGTCCTCGTCGGCGCCTCGCTATCGGTCGCCGGCGCCGAGATGCAGACGATCCTCGCCAATCCGCTGGCGAGCCCGTTCACGCTCGGCATCTCGGCGGCGGCAGCCTTCGGCGCGGCCCTTGGCCTCGTCGGCGGGATCGCGCTGTTTCCCGGTGCGGTCGCGTACATGGTCCCGGTCAATGCCTTCATCATGGCGATGGCGGCCGCCCTGTTCATCCACCTGGCCTCGACCATGCGCGGCGTCAGCGTCGAAACGATCGTGTTGCTCGGTATCGCGCTCGTGTTCAGCTTCAACGCGGCGCTGTCGCTGCTCCAATACCTGGCTTCGGAGCAGGCCCTTGCGGCGGTCGTGTTCTGGACCATGGGAAGCTTCGCCAAGGCGACCTGGGCCAAGGTTGCGATGATCCTGGCGCTGCTGGTCCTCGTCGTGCCATGGCTCATGAAGGACGCCTGGGCGCTGACGGCGTTGCGGCTCGGGGACGACAAGGCCGCGAGCATGGGCGTCAACGTGCGCACACTGCGCCTGCGGGTGATGATGCTCGCCAGCCTGCTCACGGCGATCCCGGTGTCCGTCGTCGGCACGATTGGATTTGTCGGCCTCGTCGGTCCCCATATCGCACGCATGATCGTCGGTGAGGACCAGCGCTTCTTCCTGCCGGCCTCGGCGATCAGCGGCGCTCTGCTGCTGTCGGGCACCTCCGTCCTCAGCAAGACTCTCGTCCCCGGCCTGATCCTGCCGATCGGCATCATCACGGCGCTGATCGGGGTCCCGTTCTTCTTTATCCTGATCTTCGGCAGCAGGAGGCGCGCATGGTAGCCTTGGCGCTCCAGGGCGTCGGGGCCTCCTACGGCAAGACGAGCGTGCTGGCCGACGTGACGCTGGCTGAGCTTCGAAGCGGCACCGTCACGGCGGTGATCGGCCCCAACGCGGCCGGCAAGTCGACCCTGTTCAAGCGGATCGCCGGACTGATCAAGGGGCCGGGGCTGGTTGAACTGTCCGACACCGCGCGCGGACCGCAGGCGATCTGCTACATGCCGCAGGACACCGGCGCGAACGCGGTTCTGACCGTCTACGAATCGGTCCTGCTCTCGGCCAAGCAGGGCAGCAGCTGGCGCGTCAGCGACGCCGAGCTTGCGCAGATCGACGGCCTGTTGAAGGCATTGCGCATCGACAATCTGGCGTTTCGGGGCCTCGGCGAGCTCTCCGGCGGCCAACGCCAGCTCGTTTCGCTGGCACAGGCGCTGGTCCGGCGTCCGGAGGTCCTGCTCATGGACGAGCCGACCTCGGCGCTCGATCTGCATCGACAAATCGAGGTGCTGGGTCTCGTCGGCGATCTTGCCAAGCGCAACGGAATGATCGTGATGATCGCGATCCACGAGCTCAATCACGCGCTCCGCTACTGCGAGAACACGATCGTCATCGCGCACGGCAAGATGGCGGCGAGCGGGGCGACGGCCTCGGTCATCACGACCGAAATGCTGCGCAACATCTATCGGATCGATGCGCGCGTCGAGACGTGCTCGCGCGGCACGCCGTTCGTCGTCGTCGACGGCCCGGTCTGAGGCGACGCCGAGGCGCGGCGTCCGCGCTCAGACGGAAGGCGCGGCTCCGACGAAGCGGAGCGCCTGGCACAGCATTGCCGTGACGATGGTTGCATGATCGTCATTCTCGCCGAGCTCGAAGCGCACACCGGCCAGCGCGCCGAAGACGGCCCCGACCTCGCCTGAGATTTCGCGCGCATTGTCGATCATGCGGCGAACCTTGCGGATCTCGTGATAGCGCGCACTGAAATTTTCCAGGGCCTGCCACGGCGCAAGCTGCTGCTCCCAGCGCCCGACCGCAGTGTAAAGCCGGATTGGACGCGCGAGGGCGCTCGCCGCGGCCAGCGTCCTCGACAGGCCGGCCCTGTCCCACCAGATCGACGGGCTGAAGCTGATATAACCGTTGAACATGTCCGGCCGTTGCGACAGCAGGTCCAGCACAAAATAGCCGGCCAGGGAGTGCCCCAGAAGGATGCGGCGGTCCGGATCGACGTCGAGCCAGGCCTGAATATGCGGCAGCAGCTGATTGCGGAGGAACTGGACATAGGCGGCCTGGCCGCCGCAGGCATCCGTCGCCTTGTCCGGAAACATACCGGCATCCGCAGGCCCGCGGGTAAAATCGAGATGGCGGCGGTCGACATTGTATCCGGTCGTATTGGGATAGCCGATGCCGACCACGATCGAGGGAACGATGCCGGTGGCCATCGGACGCCGGGAGACGCGCCGCACGGTCTCGGCGACCGTGATGAAATCCGAATTGCCGTCGAGAACATAGATGACCGGAAAGCCGCGAGCCGGCCGTTCGACCTCCGGAACATAGACGAAGATCTCGTAGCGCAGCCCGGTTTCCGTCGCGCGCAGCGCAAACGTCCGGCAGCCCGGCATCACGAGCGCTTGCAGCGCCCGCATGTCCTCCGCGTCGCTGTCCGTCGGCACGCGCTCTGACGTGTTTCTCAGCGCCTTGTCATGCATGCAGCGTCGCACCTCCATCGACATAGAGCTCGGCCATGGTGATGTGCCCTGCCTTCTCCGACAGCAGGAACAGCACCGCGTTGACAACGTCCTCCGGGGTGGCGAGCTTGCGCAGCGGAATGCCGGTCTTGAAATTGGCCAGCGAGCCTTCGATCACCCGCTCGCCGCCGCGCGCGTCGCTCCACATGCCGGTCTGCATCGGCGTCAGCGTCGATCCCGGCGCCACGATGTTGCAGCGAATGCCATATTCGGCCAGTTCGAGGCCGAGGCAGCGGGTGAACATGGTCGCCGCCGCCTTCGAGGCGGCATAGACCGCCATATCCTTGCGCGGCACGCCGGCCGCATTGGAGCTGACGGTGACGATGCTGCCCTTGCGGCGCGGCGCCATGTGGCGAGCGAGCGCACGCGAGACGTGGAAAACCCCGGCGGTGTTGACGGCGAAGACGCGCTCCCATTCCGCATCGCTTGTGTCGACGACCGCTGTCGTCGACAGCACGCCGGCGATATTGATACCGAAATCGATACCCCCGCATCGAGCGGCGGCGTCCTGGATCAGGCGCTCGACCTCGGCGCTATCAGTCACATCGAGCGGCCGCGGCAGGAGATTGTCGCAGGCAAGCTCCGCCAGCGCGTCCACCGCCAGATCGGTGGCAATGACGTTCGCCCCCTCCCGCAACAGCGCCTTGACCATGGCAAGCCCGATCCCGCCGGCCGCGCCGGTCAGGAACGCGGTCCGGCCTTCGAAGTCGCTCACGATGCGCCTCCTTTCCCGTCTGCCTCGCGCGCCAGCAACGCCGCTTTCAAGGCCGGCGCGAGATGGCGCACGGCTTCCGCTCCGATCATGTCGGCATGAACGAGGGGCACGTCGTGGATATCGAGCGATCCGACGTAAGGCATCCAGCTTTCCGGCCGCAGGCGCGGGCCGTTCTGGTTCTTGGCGGCCCGAAAGTGCAGCACCGGCCCATCGTAGCGGCGATGACGGTGCCCCCGCACCAGGCGATTGTTCACGGCGACGACGCGCACCATGCCGTCGAGCGCCGCCGCCGGCAGCCGACCGAGCGGACTTCCGCTTTCGGCGAGAAACGCCGTGACTGCCTGACGCGTCAGCGGCAGATCTGGCAACGCATCAGGATCGTAGCCGCCGATCGCGAGCAGCGCCTTCAGCGCGGCCCCCGGCCCCGGGTCCGGCTCATCGCGCCAGCAATCGCAGGGATAGGCATCCAGCATGGCGACAACACCGACCTCACGCCCCGTATCCGCGAGGTGAACCGCGATGGCCTGTGCGAGGATGCCGCCGACCGACCAGCCGATGAGGTGGATCTTGTCGCGGTCTGCAATGAAGGCGATGCGACGCGCATAATCGCGCGCCATGTCGTCGAAGCTTTGCGGCGCCTGCGCATCCGGGTCGAGCGCCAGGGCCTGAACGCCCCAGGCAGGCCTGTCGGCGCCGAGCGCCCGGGCAAGTCCGTTGTAGCACCAGCTGAGCCCGCCGGCCGGATGAAGCATGAAGACCGCCGGCCGGTTCGGATCAGCCGCGTTCAGCCTGAGCAGCGGCTGCAGGCCCGCCCCCTCGCCCGCCGACCCCCGATCCAGATATTGGGCGAGCCTGCCGATGGTGGAGTGCTCGAACAGCACGCCGATGCCGGGCTCGCGGCCGGTCGTTTCGCGCAGGCACAGCATCAGCTCCACGGCCAGGAGCGAATGGCCGCCGAGATCGAAGAAATCATCGTCGATCTGCAACGGCCCCTGCGTCTGCAAGACCCGCGCGAACAGCATTGCCACCAGCTTCTCATTGTCGGAGGCAGGCGCCCGGCCGCGACCGCCTGCGAAGACCGGCGCCGGCAGCCTTGCGCGATCGAGCTTGCCGTTGCCGTTCACCGGCAAGGCGTCGAGCACGACGACAGCCGATGGCAGCATGTACTCCGGCACGAGGCGTCCGGCATGGGAGAGAATGTCATCCTCCAGGTCGCCCTCCGCCTCGCCGCGCTCGAGCGTGGCGTAGGCGACGATGCGCTTTTCGCCCGCCCGATCCTCGTGCAGGGCAACCACCGCCTGCGTCACCGCCGGATGGGACAGGATCGCGGCTTCGATCTCGCCGAGCTCGATGCGCAGGCCGCGCAGCTTGATCTGATGATCGGAGCGTCCGAGATAGAGGATGGCGCCGTCGCCGCGAACGCGCGCCAGATCGCCGGTGCGGTACATGCGCTCTCCCGGACGGAAGGGATCGGCGACGAAGCGTTGCGCCGTCAGCTCGCTCTGGCCGAGATAGCCGCGCGCCAGTTGGACGCCGGCGAGATAGAGATGCCCCTCGACGCCGACCGGGACAGCGCGCAGATGGTCGTCGAGCACGTAAAGGCGCGTATTCCAGACCGGATAGCCGATCGGGACCGGGCGGGAGGAATCGCCGGCGGCGGCCGGCCAATAGCTGACATCGACCGCGGCTTCCGTCGGACCATAGAGATTGTGCAGCTCCGCCGTCATGCGCGCGTGAAACCGATCGCGCAGATCCGCCGTGAGCTCCTCGCCGCTGCAGAAGACCCGCTTCACCGAAAGCCCGCGCGAGCTCGGCTCGGCGAGAAAGGCCGACAGCATGGACGGCACGAAATGCAAGGTCGTGATCTTCTCGTCGCGAATGAGCCGCGCGATCGCCTTCGGATCCTTGTGCATGTCCGGCGGCGCGACCACCAGCCGTCCGCCGCAAAGGAAGGCGAGGAAGAACTCCCAGACGGACACGTCGAAGGTCATCGGGGTCTTTTGCAGGATGACGTCGTCCGCCCCGAAATCGTAATGTTGTCGCATCCATTCGAGCCGGTTGACGATCGCCGCGTGCTCGACCACCACGCCCTTCGGCTCGCCGGTCGAGCCCGACGTGTAGATCACATAGGCGGCGCTGTCGCCCGCGGTCGGCGCAAGGCCGCGACCGTGCGGCGCGGTCGGCCAGTCCGTCGGCGGCAACGTCTCGAGCCCACCCAGCGGCGGGCTGTCCCCGGCGCCAAGGACGAGAACCGGCTGCGAGGACGCCAGGATCCTGTCCAGACGCTCGCGCGGATGAGTAAGGTCGAGCGGCATGTAGGCCGCGCCCGCCCGCAGGATTCCGATCAGCGCCACGACGAGATCGAGCGAGCGCGGCAGGGTCACGGCGACGATCGCATCGCGCCCGGCGCCGCGCGCGGCGAGCGCCTCCGCCAGCGCCGCGGTACGGCGATCAAGCTCGGCGTAGGTGAGAGACCGGCCATCGAAGCTGAGCGCAGGCCTGTCGGCGAAGGTCGCGAAGCTGTCGTCCAGCAGCTGCGACAGCGTCCTGTCGGTGACCGGATGCGCGGTATCGTTCAGTTGCTCGAGCAGCCAGAGACGCTCCTCATCCGTGACCGTCGCGACATCGCGCAATGGCCGCCCCGCAAGCGCCGCCTCGACCGCGGCGCGGACGAACGCGGCAAGCCGCCTGGCGTGGCTCTCCGCCTCGCCCTCTCCGTAAAGAAGCGGATTGGTATCGACCTCGAGGCTAAGATTGTGCGCGACCGCGTCGCCGCGAAAGGTGAAGGTGAGATCGTCGACCGGCCCGGTTCCGAGAACGGTCAGCCGCGTGTCCAGGCCAGCCAGCCCGGGCGGTGCATCGAAGGGCAGGATGTTGACGAGCGGGCCGTAGAGCCGCCGTTGACCGCCAACCAGGCCGAGATCGCGACGCATCTGTTCGCCGCGATAGCGGCCGTGGCGGCGATCGCGCGCGATGCGTCCGGCCGCCTGCGCCAGCCATCCGGCCAGCCCGGCCTCTTCATCGACGTCGAGACGAAGCGGCAAGATGTTCATCAGCATCGTCGGGACGCGGGCCGCGGCCGAGCCGAAACGCCCCATGAACGGCACGCCGATGGTGACCTCGTTGCGCCTGACGTGGCGGGCGACATAGGCGCCCGTCAGCGCCGTCAGGATATCGGCCCAGGACAGTCGCGTTGCCGAGGCAAGCCGGAGCAGGCTGCGGCAGATATCCGGCTCGACCCGGCTTTCGACATGGCCGTAGGATGATGCGGAACGCGCCAGCCCCGGTACCAGGCCGGTGACCTCGGCCATGTCCTGCAGGGCATCGCGCCAATAGGCCGCATCCCGCACAGCCCGCTCCGATGCCCGATAGGCGTTCTCTTCGTCGAGAGCGACCGCGTGATGGGTGAGTGGCGCACCGGGCGGCTCGTCGGCGACGGAGCCGTTATAGAGATCCGCAATGCGCTGCGTGACGAGGCCCGTCGCAAAACCATCGGTCACCACGTGATGCATGCGCTGATACCAGATGAAGCGGGCCGCGCCGAGGCGAAACAGCATCTGGCGCGCGAGCGGTCCGCTTGCCATGTCGAGCGGTGTGGCCATGTCCCTCTGCATCGCCGCAAGGGCCATGCTCCTGGGATCGCCGTATCGCGAAAGGTCTTCAATCTGAAGCAGCGGCCGATTGCGCTCCTCCACGATCTGCATGTCCTGGCCGGCGATGCGGACGGCGAGGCTGTCCGCCTCCATCGCGACCTGGCGAACCGCGCGCTCGAACGCCGCCACATCGAGCCTTCCGCCGATTTCGACGAAATGCCCCGTGTTGAAGACGGGATTGCCGGGATCGATGCCCTGCGCGAACCAGATGCCGGACTGAGCCTGCGTCAAGGCGAGCCCGCGCACGGGCTGGTCGGGAACGGATCTCGCGGTCCGTGCCGTCATGATCGCGCCTCCATGATTGCGTCCATGCACTGGCGGGCAAGCTGCCACCAGCCGGCCAGCGTCGGGCGCTCGGCCATGCGAGCGAAATCGAGATGCACCCCCCGCTCCTGCCAAAGCAGCACGAGATTCATCGCGCGCATCGAATCCAGCCCGAGATCGGCCAGATTGTCATCCTCGCCGATCTCCTCCGGATCGATATGGATCAGCGCGGCGATGTCCTGGCGCATGAGATCGCGGCTGAGCAGGATCGTCATGCGGCTGCCCTCCGCTCCATCGCGGAGACAAGGGCATCGACCGACAAGGGGATACCGCAGGTTGCGGCGACATAGTCCAATGCCATCTCGTGGCGCTCGCGCGAGAAATCAGCGACCGCATCGGCGGCGAAGAACGGCTTGATATCGCGCTGGAATGCCTCGCCCGCCGTCATCAGGCAGCCGATATGCGCGTAGATTCCGCTGATGACCAACTGGTCGCGGCCGCGCACCTGCATGACGTGGGCGAGATTGCTCATCTGAAAGGCGCTATAGCGATGCTTGACGAAAACGATGTCGCCTGCCGTCGGACGCAGCGGATCGATGATCGGCTGATGGTCCGGCGTGTTGCTCATTCCCGCACCCCAGAGATCGGCCTGCAGTCCGCGGTCGCGGCGATCCTGGTCGCCGGTCTGCGCGGTGTAGAGCACCGGCATGCCCGCCGCCGAGGCTGCCGCCTTCAGGCGCGCGATGTTGGCGATCACGGGGGTAATCGGAGAGGCATCCGGCACGAAAGCGCCGACGAAGTAGTTCTGCATGTCATGGATCAGCAGCGCGGCCCGGTCGGGATCGAATGCCCATCTGGCGCGCGCGGCGGGAATTTCCGCGACGGAAGGAAGTTTGTAATTCGCTATTCTCGGCAGCCCCACGTCAGACCTCCTCCGGTACGGTTTTGAGAAATTGCTCGCGAAGCTGCTGACGCAACACCTTGCGGCTGACCTTGCCGACCGCCGTCGTCTGGAATGCATCGACGAAGACGATCTGGTCCGGCACCTTGAATTCAGCCAGGCCCCGGCCGCGCACGAAGGCCTTGAGCGCCGCGATTTTCGGCCTTTGCTCCCGCGGTATGACGAAGGCGCAGCTCCGTTCGCCGAGATAGGGATCGGGGACCGAGACCACCGCAGCGTCGAACACGCCGGGATGCGCCAGGAGATGATCCTCGATCTCTTCGGCGGAGACTTTCTCGCCGGCCCGGTTGATATGGTCGCCCGCCCGTCCTCGCACCACGAGATTGCCTTCGGGCGTGCGCGAGACGATGTCGCCCGTCCGATAATAGCCGTCCGGCGTGAAGGCACGCGCATTCGCAGCATCGTCGTTGTGATAGGCGCGGATGGTGTAGGGGCCCCGCGTGAGCAGGAGGCCGGGCTCCCCGTCGGCGACGGCATTGCCGTGATCGTCAACGATCAGCACCTCGTCGTCGGGGCTGATCGGCCTGCCCTGCGTGTTGACGATCGTCTCTTCCGGATCGTCAAGCCGCGTGTAGTTCACCAATCCCTCGGCCATTCCGAAGACCTGCTGCAGAGTGCATCCGAGCGTGGCCCGGATGCGGGACGCCGCTTCGGGCGCGAATTTCGCGCCACCGACGAGCAGGACGTCGAGGCTCGAGACGTCGTACCTGGACGTTGCCGCCGCCTGCATCCACAGCAGCGCCAAGGGCGGGACCAGGCCGGTGATCGTGACGCGCTCCCGTTCGATCAGAGCGAAGGCCGCTTCTGCGTTCGGCGAGGAGCACATGACGATGCGGGCACCGGCGAAGAGCGCACCGAACACACCGGGCGAGCTCATCGGGAAATTATGCGCGACCGGCAGAGCCACCATGAACACGCTATCCGTGGTCAGGCCGCAAATGTCGGCGCTGGCGCGGAAGCTGTAGATATAGTCATCGTGGGTACGCGGAATCAGTTTTGACAGGCCGGTGCTGCCGCCCGATATCTGCAGGAAGGCGACCGCGGAGGCCGAAGGCGGCGGCGGCAACGTCACCTCGCCGCAGGAAAGGCCATCAAGGGCGCGGAACTCCTGGGCGTCGCCGATCACGATGACATGGCGAAGACCGCTTGCCCGCGCCCTGACCTCGCGGGCAAGCGCACGGAAGTCGAAATCTCCATCCCCGGCCGCGATGACATAGGCACTCGCTTCCGCCCTCTCGACGAAGTGGGAGATCTCGGCGAGGCGATGGGCAGGAAGCGCGAAGACCGGGATGAGGTTGGCGCGGAACAGTCCGAAGACGACGGACAGGAATTCCGGAATGTTCGGCAGTTGCACCACGACACGATCGCCGGGACGAAGCCCGAGCGCGAGAAAGCGAGCGGCGTTCCGTTCGGCCCGTTCAATCAGGCCGGCATAGGTCCAGCGTTGGTCGCCGCCGACAACGGCCAGGCGATCGGGAATCTCGCGGGCCCGCCGCTCGAGAAAGCCGAACATGGTTTCCCCGCGCCAGTAGCCCTTGTCGCGATAGCGCCGAGCATATTCCTCAGGCCAGACTTGCTTCAGTTCGAGCATGGCGGGCCTCACGCGTCGAACCTGCTGCCATCGATGCCGAAGGCATCGAGCATTGCGCGGAACTTGGCCGAGGTTTCGGCCAGCTCGCCCTCCGGCGTGGACCCCGGCACGATGCCGGCGCCGGCATAAAGCCGCGCGTGTCGACCCTCGATCTCGGCACAACGGATCGATACGTGCCAGCGTCCGTCGCCCGCGGAATCGCACCAGCCGACGGCGCCGGCGTAGAACTCCCGGTCATAGGGCTCGAGCTTGACGATCTGGTCGTGCGCGAGCCTGCGCGGCAGGCCGCAGACGGCAGGCGTCGGATGCAGGAGCCCTGCGAAATAGATCGACGACAGCGAGGCATCCTTGAGTTGGCCGACGATACGTGTGCCGAGGTGCCACATGCTCGACGTCGCCCTCAAACAGGTGCCCTCGGGCGCGGACAGACCGACGCAATAGGGTGCGAGCGTATCGAGAACGGACTCGACCACCAGCTTGTGCTCGCGGCGATCCTTGTCGGAGGCGAGAAGTCCGGCGCCGGCCTTGCGGTCCTCCTCCGTGTCCCGATGGCGACGCGCGGAGCCCGCGAGTGGATGGGAGCAGATCTGCCCGCCCCGCTTCTCGACGAGCAGCTCCGGCGTTGCGCCGATCAGGCTACGGCGCTGATGCCCGCGGGTCGGCAGAGGGGTCGCAAACACCGTAACGCTGTCGTCCGCGGAAAGCCTGCGCATCAGGTCGGCCGCCGAGAAATCACGGTTCGCCGTCACCTTGAGGCTGCGTGACAGGACCACCTTGCGCAAGCTGGCGTCCGCCGCGGTCAGCTGGCCGAGCGCGACAGCAACAGCATGAGCAAACTCGGCGGCAGCCGGATCCGCATCGACCGACAGGATGCCGGCCGCGCCGCCTCTCGCGGATGCGAGCCCGTCAAGGCCGGGGATCGCGCCGATGTCATGCCTTCCCTGGACGCGCAGAACGCGTTCGGGCTGGACAAGATGCGAGGGGCGCCCCGGATCGAACGGCAGGGCGCCGACCAGGACGTCCGGGCCCTCCGTCCGCTTCTCGAAGAAGCCGGCGGCACGCGCCGCGAGGTCGGCAAGCGGACCTTCGTCCAGCGTCGCGATCTGACCGAGCGCGAGCAACGTCTCCCCAGCCGTCTTCATGACAAAGGGAATCGGACGGGCGAGGGCGGTCTCGGTTGACGCCTGTTCGTCGATCCAGATCAGGGGGGGCGGCATGCTGCTCTCCAGTCTTCTTCGTGGATTGGGAATATCGGTTGCCCCTGCCCCACCGCGTCGATCGTCAGTCGGTCCAGTAGGTCCCTGTGAGCGGCACGGCCATGAGGCTGTTGAGCGTCCCTCGCGTCGTCTCGACATCGAGGTCCTCAAACAGCTCCGGATGGGTCCATCTCGCGATCAGTTCGAGCGCCAGCACGTCGAGCGGCGAATTGAAGATCTGCTGCGACAAGCCGTGGACCGCCCCTTTCGTCGCGGCAGGGATCGTGCGAAAGCCCGGCCGGGCGAGAAGCCGCGCCATGGAATCGCGCGTCTGCTTCGCGTCGTAGTTCGGACCGATGAGAAGACCGCCCCGATTGGCCATGTATTCGCCGCCGCTTGCGATGTAGACCTCCGGCTTCGAGGCGAGCACATATTCCAGGCTGATCTGCCCGAACGGCTTGCTGGCCAGGATATCGCCGATATTGCGCGCAGCCGCGAACTCGATGAATTTGCCGACACTGCCGGTGCCGGGCGAATTGCAGCAGGGCTCCTGCATCGAGGCATGCGTCTCCATGAAGACGACGGGGCGGCCGGATCGATCCGACCTGGCGATGCGCGCCGAGATCAACGCCTTGTGGTGCTTGCGAAACGCAATGATCCTGTCGGCATCCGCCTGCCGACCGACAGCCTTGCCCAGGATGTCGAGGCTCCGGTCGGAATTGGCGAAGGGATCGGCGACGAAATCGACGAAGATGACGGGAATCCCAGCCTGCTTGAGCTGCTCGAGCTGTTGCTCGGCCGGATGCGAATAGAGCGACAGCACCACGAGATCGGGATTGGCGGCGATGATCTGCTCGGCGATCATGTCCTGGGCGCTGCTCGCCGACCTCGGCAAGGTCGCGATCGCCGGAAACTTTTGCCGATAGGACGCATAGAGCTCGCGGCCGAAGCGATCGACGTCGTGCGGCCAGGCCGCGACGAGGCCGACGGGATCGTCGGTCAGAAACGAGAGCGCGAGGATCAAGCGACCATCATCCACCACCACACGGCGCGCCGGTGCTTCCAGCGTAACGGTCCGCCCCTTGAGGTCGTTCAGGACGATCTCGGCATGCGCGAGCGCCGGCATCGCCAGCGCGATCAGCAATGCGGAGATCACCGCGATCGGCCTTCGCGGAACGGTACGTGCCCTGACGGGGAAAGTCGTCTTGTCCATCATGATCGTTCCAGCTTCGAGATCTCAGCGGCAGCTTTCGTCAGACAGCCACACGCCACCGCAGGCCAACCCCGGCACGCCAGCCTCGAACCATTGCATCACGCAATCTCACCATTGATATTTGATCGTTCCCATCGTCGCCCGGCCGCTGCCGTAAAAGCACTGCGTCGAGGACGCGCAAGCCGAGACATATGTCTTGTCGAAGACGTTCGTCATGTTGAACGCCAGTTTCCAGCCCTTCAGCTGCGGCGACAGACCGTGGAGATCGTAGTGCAGCATCAGATCGGCGAGCGTGTATGCCGGAACGACCATCGCCATCGAATTGATGTTGTCACCGAAGGATTCACCCACATAGCGGATGCCACCGCCAAAGCCGAAGCCCGCCAGCTGTCCGCTCTGGAGCGTGTAGTCTGCCCACAGTGAAGCGGTATTGGCGGGAGCGCCGACGGGCGCCTTGCCCTGGATCGCGATGCCGCTGACCACCTGCGTGCTCCTGGTGATCTCGATGTCGTTGTGGGAAAAAGCTGCGATGAGGTCCAGGCCCGGCAGCGGCGAGACCTTCGCACTCAGCTCGATTCCCTTGGAGCGCACCTGACCCTGCTGAATCTGGCAATAGATGCCGGACTGCGTACATGCGGGATAGCTGGAATAGAGGTGCGTCGTATCGATCGTCAGGACGTTGTTCTGGGTGATGTCGTAGAGGGACAGCATGAACATGCCGTTGAAGCCTGTAGGCTGATACTTGACGCCGATCTCGTACTGCTCCCCGGTCGTGGGCGCAAAAGCCGCGCCGGTGTAGTCCGTCCCGATGGTCGGCTCGAACGAGGTCGAATAGCTCGCATAGGGCGCAAGGCCGTTATCGAACAGATACGTCGCTCCGGCGCGCCAGGTCGTTGCCGAATCCGAGGGATGGCTGCGATTGGTGTAGGCGCCGGTGGCGATCGTCCGAGTATCCGAGAACGCGTTCGCCCAGTCGTTGCGAACACCGAGCACCAACGCCAGCTTGCCGAGCCGCATCTGGTCCTGAAGATAGACGCCGGTTTGCTCGCGATTCTGCACCGTCTGGGTCGTCAGCGCCGGCGCAACGATCGTACCGTAATTGGGGTTGAGATAGTTGACGTTGGTGGACGTGCCGTTGCCGAAGGTCGCATCGGCGGACGATGTCTGATAGTCGCCTCCCATCAGCACGGTGTGCTGCAGCCAACCGGTTGCAAATCTGGCTTCAACCTGATTGTCGATCGCGGCGGCCTGCAGCGTTTCGAGATAGTGCGTGCTTGTGCGTGCCAGACAGAGGTTGGCGGTGGTGCCGGCGCCGCAGGTCGAGCCGGCGCCAAACCCGGTCACCGACAGGGCCTTGAAGTCGCTCGATATGTTCATGTAGCGGAAGTTTTGTCGGACCGCCCACGTATCGTCAAAGCGATGCTCGAACTCGTAGGCGATCGAATCCTGAGTACGGTCGTAGGTGTTGTAGTTCGGATGACCTGCAAAGAAGCTGCGTGGGATCTGTCCGTTCGGGTTGGCCTGCAGCGTGCCAAGTGCGGGAAGCGTGTTTGGCTGATAGCTGGATGGATCGCGATCGTGGACGGCCCGCAACGTGAACGTGGTGTCGAGCGTCGGCCGCCAGGTCACCATCGGCGCGATCAGCTCGCGTTCGGTTGTCGTATAGTTGACTTCGGTATCGGCTTTGCGGGCAAGTCCAATCAGGCGATACAGCAATTGCCCGTCCTTGGTCAGCGGTCCGCCGACATCGAAGCCGCCTTCGATTCTGTTGTGATCGCCAAACCGCGCCATCACTTCGCCCTGCGGCGCCGCCGTCGGGCTCTTGCTGATCAGATTGACCATGCCGCCGAGATTGTTCTGGCCGTAGAGCACCGAGGCCGGGCCGCGAAGGACTTCCACCCGCTCGAGCAGGTAGGGATCGATCGACGGCATGGCGTAGGAGACGCCGCGCGGTAGGCGCAGACCGTCCCAGAAATGCAGGTAGTTCGCGTTGGCGCCGAAGCCGCCAAAGCCGCGGATGAAGACGCCGTCGAAGCGGTCGCCGACGCGAGTCTCGGAGACGACGCCGGGCTCATAGCGCAGCGCCTCGGCGACGGTGCGGACTCCCTGGGTCGTCATCTGGTCTCTCGTCACCACGGTGATGGATTGCGGGACCTCCAGGATGGACGCATCGGTCTTCGAGCCGGTCGCGCTACGGTGCGCCACGACACCGCGCACCGGTCCGCGTGCCGTCTCGTTCGCCGCGCCGGATTCCGGTGCCGGCTTCGGCTGCGCGGTCGCGGCGCGAGGTGCCGCCGGTGGAATTGCGTGGGACGTCCTGCGCGCAGGCCGCGGCTTTGAGTGCTCGACCACGACCGGCGGGAGGTTTGTGCTGCTGATGGCCTGGGCGCTCGCGACGCTGACGGCTTCGATCAATTGGCCGGTGGTGACCAGCACAGAAACATGGAGAAACCACTTTGCGCGAAACGTCCTCATCATCCTCAAACCCGCACGACCCCGAATTCCTGCGGAAACAACTTCCGCACGAGGCCGTACTGACACGGCGCCCGCAGGCGAACTAGAGGCGGACTTTCGTTTGCCGGACTCTCGCTTTCGATCAAGTTTAGGAGACCTACAGACTGCCTGGGCATGCGCCCGTTGTCAGCGCAGGCGGCTGGGCGAGACGCCGAAACGTTTGCGGAAGATGGTCGCAAAATGGGCAGCGCCGTATCCGACATGGAACGCCGCCTGCGACACACTCATCTCGCCGGTCGATATCAGCTGGTAAGCCTGCTCCAGTCGGTATTCCTGAAGAAAGCCGAAGACGCTTGCGCCATAAAGGCTGCGAAAACCCGCACTGAGCTTTCTCACGTTCAATCCGACCTGTTGCGCCAGCGCGTCCAGGCTTGGCGGCTCGCTCATTGTCGCAACCAGGATATCCCGTGCCCGACGAATCCGTTCGATATCCCGAGATGCAAGGTTGGCATCGCAAACGGCCTCGCTGATACAGGATGAGATCGCAACCGCCACGAGCTGCATGGCCTTTCCGCACAGATACAGCTCGCGTTCCGGGCCACGGATCGGGCAGTTCGTGATCTGCGCGACAAGGGCCCGAAGCGCGTGCCCGACCGGACGTGACGCCAGCCTGGCCCCGGTGCCGCCGCGAGTCGCGAGCGCCTCGAGGGATTGGTCAAGCGCCGCGGCCGTTTGCGATCCAAGGACGCTTTCATCCATTTGCACGATCAAATAGCGTATCGGGACGTTTGCGGCGAAGACCTGATCACGGGCAGCATCCGCCGAGCTCCGGATCACCAGGACGGTCGGCCCGCACACCTCGCGCGCGCTGTCGCCCCCGATGCTGATCTGGAGCCGGCCGCTCAAAAGGACCACCGTCTTGATGCCGGCACGCAGGGCTACGTTGACCCGCTTCGGCTCGTCAAAGCGATTGACGCCGGCAGACAGGATCATCGCCCCGGAAAGCATGAAGAACCGCTCTTGCGCACTTTCCATGTTAGCTGCAATCGTAGGCCTTATCACCGCGCCCCGCCCATCAAGCTGATTGCGTACCCATCTCCCATGGAGATCGGCCAGCACAATAGGTATGCCATTGAGCCATTCTAGGTCTGTCGGCCACACCAGGGCTACGATCAAACGCTGTACACTACATCGCTTCTAAGATGTGGCGACCGATCGTCGAATAGCAGATATCAGAATACTCCAGAATAATGACGCGCCGCGGTTCTTGTAGGTATTCTAATCTACGAGCGGTTCGACGAGGTTTCGTCAGCTGATCGCCCGCTGCTGTGCCAGGTGAGCGGCAATAACTCCTCGGCTCGATTCTTCGACTGACCGACGGCGCAACATCGGCCTTGATCCAGATTAAGCTGGCGCCTGCTCTGCCGGATATCCTGCGAAGCCGATATTCCACTCCAAGCTGATACAGACAAGGTCATGCCGGACATCGCCACCGTCACGATCAATCCCGCAGTCGACGTGTCGACTTCGGTCGAACGGATCGTTCCCGTCGCGAAGCTGCGCGGCACGTCGCAGCGACGCGATCCTGGCGGCGGCGGCATCAATGTCGCGCGCGTGATCAAGCGGCTCGGCGGCCGCGGCGTGCGCGCGATCTATCCGGTGGGCGGCGCGACGGGCGATCTGCTGCGCCGCCTGCTCGACGCGGAGAGCGTTGACAGCCAGACCTTCCAGATCGCGGGTGAGACGCGAGAGGATTTCTTTGTCCACGAGCAGTCAACTGCCTTGCAGTACCGCTTCATCCTTCCGGGGCCGACACTCATTGACCGCGAATGGTCGGAGTTCCTGCAGCGGATCGCCTCGCTCGATCCCTTTCCCCGCTTTGTGGTCGCAAGCGGCAGCTTGCCAGGCGGAGTACCTGACGATTTCTATGCGCGCATGGCGGCGATCACCAAGCGACGTGAATCCCAGATCATTCTCGATACGTCGGGAGCGGCGCTTGCCGCGGCAGTTGCAGAAGGCGTCGACCTGATC
This sequence comes from Bradyrhizobium frederickii, assembly GCF_004570865.1. GTDB lineage: Bacteria > Pseudomonadota > Alphaproteobacteria > Rhizobiales > Xanthobacteraceae > Bradyrhizobium > Bradyrhizobium frederickii. The sequence goes on along the minus strand of NZ_SPQS01000003.1, from coordinate 30,372 downwards.
AAGCCCAATTTGCGCGAGATGCGCGAATTGACGGGAACGGAGCCTCAGGACGCCGGTGAATGGGTGGCGGCCGCCCGACGCATCGTGGAGATGCGGCAAGCGTCGATCGTCGCGCTGACCATGGGACATCTGGGCGCAGCGCTGGTCACCCGGGACCGGACATGGCGGGCAAAGTCTCTGCCGATCATCCCGCAAAGCGCGGTCGGGGCCGGTGACAGCTTTCTTGGCGCACTGGTGCTGCGGCTCGCCTCCGGCACCGATCTGAGCGCCGCCTTCCGCTACGCGATGGCAGCGGGTGCCGCAGCCCTGCTCAATCCCGGCACCGAGCTGTGCCGGACCGCGGATGTCGAACGGCTGGCCGAACAGGTCGTGATTGAAGAAACATAGCTGACGCCTCCATTGATCTTTCGCAACACTGTACACCCCGCCTCCCGCCACATTGTCGATGCGGATCGCGTCCCGACCGGTGCCCTGGAATGCGGAGCGAAGAGATGAGCAGCAATCCCTATGTTCGCTGGTTCGAGGACATTGGCCTTCACGATGTCGGCATGGTCGGCGGCAAGACCGCCTCGCTGGGCGAGCTCTATTCGATGCTGTCGCGGCGCGGCATCTCGGTGCCGAACGGCTTCGCGCTGACGGCAGCCGCCTATCGCGCCGCCCTCCTGCAGCAGGGCGCCTGGGAGGAGTTGCGCAAGCTGCTTGCAGGCCTCGACAAGCGGCGTATCGCCGACCTCGCCCGGCGGGGTGCCGCGGCGCGGGACATCGTGTACGCCGCGACCGACGTCGCCGAGCTGAGGCAGAAGGTCGCGGAGGCCTATCGGCAGCTCGAGCAGGAATACGGGCCGAACGTTGCGGTCGCAGTCCGCAGCTCGGCCACCGCCGAGGATCTGCCGACCGCGAGCTTCGCCGGACAGCACGACAGCTTTCTCAACGTCCGCGGCGAGCGCGCGCTGTTCGAGGCCTGCCGGCGCTGCTTTGCATCGATCTTCACGGACCGCGCGATCTCCTATCGCATCGACAACGGCTTCGACCATTTCAAGGTCGCGCTCTCGGTGGCCGTCATGAAGATGGTCCGGTCGGACCTCGCGTCCAGCGGCGTCATCTTCACTCTCGATACGGAATCCGGGTTTCGCGACGTGGTGTTCGTGACCGGCGCCTACGGGTTGGGCGAGAACATCGTGCAGGGCGCCGTCGAGCCGGACGAGTTCTATGTCCACAAGCCGGCCTTCAACGCGGGCTTCCGCGCGGTCCTGTCGCGCCGGATCGGCGCCAAGGACAAGAAGATGATCTATTCGCGGGGGCGCACCACCACGCGCAACGTGCCGACGTCGCGCCGCGAGCGCGAGGGTCCTTGCATCTCGGACGACGACGTCCTCAGCCTCGCCGAGAGCGCAATCGTCATCGAGAGCCATTACTCGAAGAAGGCAGGACATCCGCTGCCGATGGATGTCGAATGGGCCAAGGACGGCACCGACGGAAAGCTCTACATCATCCAGGCCCGGCCCGAGACAGTTGCATCCCGCCGCACGCCCGAGGCGCTGGAAAACTATATCCTGAAGCCGAACGCCGCGGCTTTGCTCGGCGAAGGCCGCGCCGTCGGCGAGAAGATCGCCGCCGGCAAGGTCCGGCTGATTACCAGGAAGCAGGATCTGCGCGCCTTCAAGCCGGGCGAGGTCCTGGTCGCGCCGGCCACCAGCCCCGACTGGGAGCCGGTCATGAAGATCGCCGCCGCGATCGTCACCGAGCATGGCGGCCGGACCTGCCATGCCGCCATCGTCGCCCGCGAGCTCGGTGTTCCCGCCGTGGTCGGGATTGCGGGCATCACCAGGAAGGTGAAGACCGGGAAAACCGTGACCGTATCCTGTGCCGAGGGCGATATCGGCCATGTCTATGCCGGCCGCCTGCCTTTCGACGTCGAGCGAGTCGCGACCGGGGCACTGAAGAAGCCGCGCACCAAGATCATGGTCAATCTCGGCAATCCGGAACTCGCCTTCAAGACCGCCATGATGCCGAACGACGGCGTGGGCCTGGCGCGCATGGAATTCATCATCAACCAGCACATCGGCATTCACCCCATGGCGCTGGCAAAGCCGAAGCAGGTGAAATCCGCCAAGGACCGGCGATTGATCGAGCAGATCACCCGGCGCTACAAGAAGCCCTCGGACTTCTTCGTCGAGCGCCTGTCGGAGGGCGTGGGCACGATCGCGGCCGCGTTCCATCCGCGTCCGGTCATCGTTCGCCTGTCCGATTTCAAGACCAATGAATATGCCAGTCTCAAAGCCGGCGCCGATTTCGAGCCGCGGGAGGAGAACCCGATGCTCGGCTTCCGCGGCGCGGCCCGTTACGCCCACCCCGCCTATGCCGCGGGCTTTGCACTGGAATGCGCCGCACTGCGGCGCGTCCGCGACGACATGGGCCTGACCAACCTGAAGGTCATGATTCCGTTCTGCCGGCGGGTCGAGGAAGCCCGCAATGTCATCCAGACCATGGCCGGGCATGGCTTGAGACAGGGCGAGAACGGGCTGGAGATCTACGTGATGTGCGAGATTCCCAACAACGTCATCCTGATCGACCGGTTCGCGGAGCTGTTCGACGGCTTCTCGATCGGCTCGAACGACCTGACCCAGCTCACGCTGGGCGTCGACAGGGATTCGGACATCGTCGCCTTCGATTTCGACGAACGCGATCCCGGCATGCTGGAAATGCTCAGACTCGCCGTCGAGGGCGCCAAGCGCAACCGCCGCCATATCGGCATCTGCGGCGAGGCACCGGCGAACTATCCGGAGATCGCGCGGTTTCTGGCCGGGCTTGGGATCGACTCGATCAGCGTCAATCCGTCGAGCATCCTCCGGACGATCGGCGTCGTGTACGAGGCCGAGCAGAATGCCGACAATGCCGAGGAGACGAGCCGAAACGGCCAAGGATTTGACGTGCTGAATCACGCGTCCCTCAGACACTGATCGTGGCAGCTGTGAGGGACTTCAGGGATTGGGTCACGACTTCGCATCCTCGCGACGCTTTTCGCCCGAGCTTTGCTGGTTCACTCCACCCTCTCGTTCAAGAGGGCGCAGGGAAGGCCGGGTGCTGACCTCGCACCCGCGGTCTGCTGCGCAAAATGCACACGCAGAAGAACCGCACAGCAGCATACAGGTGGTGCCGATCACTCGGCCTTCCCTGCGCGGTGGTCGGACGGCTTATGCCGTGCTCTCCCGGGAGCCGAACTTTCCTTCTGGCCTCCCTCGCCCCCGCGGAATTCGCCGGCACCGCGCCGGTTGACGCAGATGCCGCCTCCGCAAGAGCTTGACCGTAGCAACGACGGCCAGGACCACACGGTTTTGCCGTACGCACGGCCCGCCATGTCGCCGCAGTTTTCCCGGCCCTGTCGACGGAGCCGGAAACTTACAGACGAGACGAAACCTAGCAGCGCCGTTCGTCCGCGCGCGGCCACGGGCTCACCGGGGACTACCCGCCCTGCCCGCGCCTCTCGCGCCCGACGCTGCCGCGTCCACCGCAAGCCCGGCTCGCGAACAAGACGACGACGTGATCGCCCCTCAAGGTGAGCCGGGATGGGCGGGGTATACGTCATTTCCGAATTTCGGTAAACTTGAATATTTTTGCCGCGAGGGGTTGACGGGTGGCGACACAGGCATTTGATTTCTTGCCACGGTGCAGTAAACGCGCGGGGCACAGCTCCTGCTGTGCCCCGCGGCAAGGTCACAAGGACGCGCGTTACAGCAATCCGACCCTGTGCATGATCTGCCGGATCTGAGCTGGATCAGGATCCATCATCATGGGGGCGACTGTCGCGTTCGCGATCTGTGCCGGACCGCGCATGACGTGGCCCGAGCCGTTCTGCAGGGGATCAACGGACTGCGGCGCCGGCGCGCTCGCCGGAATCATGCTCGGCGCTTCGACCGGCCGCAATCCAAGCAGACGACGCAGCGTTGCCAGCGAGGGATCGGTTCCGGACGCAGCGGCGGCAACCGGGGCGACGCCGGTTTCCAGGCCGAGCGCCCGCATCGCGTTCGGCAGTCCCGCGCCGGTACGATTCGGGTCACCGAACTGCAGCGGCGTCGCGGTTTCCTTCAGGATCTGGAACAGCCGCTCGACACGGCGTGCATCGCGATTCTGGAAGCTGCCTTTGGTGAAGTCCGGATGGTGCGCCAGCACAAGCGCGGCCAGGCCCGTGACATGTGGCGTCGCCATCGAGGTACCGTCCCATGCACCGAAACCATCGGCGGGAAGCGATGAGACGATCGCCACACCGGGCGCGCAGACGTCGACCTCCGGCCCGAAGCAAGAGAACTTTGCCGGAAAATAGCCGTCGCGGCTCTGGAAACCATCGAGGGCTTGCTGCGAATGATAGCTGTCATCGGGAAACTCGCCCCACTTGCCCAACGCGGCGACCGCCAGGCAATGCGGCGTCGAAGCCGGAAACTGCACCGGCCCCGAGGAATTCCCGGCAGCAATGATGCAGGCCATGCCCATTTGCTTGGCCCGGATGATTCGGTCCTCGATGATCCGCGAAGGCTCGCCGCCACCCAGGCTCATATTGGCGACGTCGATGCCATGCTCCATGCAGTAATCGAGCGCGGAGACGAGATCGCTGAACCGGCCGCCCGGAAAAATGCGGCAGACATGGATTTCCGCCGCGGGAGCGAAGCCGCGGATTCCGCCGCCGGAGCCGATCGGACCGCCGGCGATGATCCCAGCGCAATGCGAGCCATGGCCGATCGTGTCAATGGTCCACGCCGTTTTGTCATTGCCGACGATGCTGGTGCCTTCCCTGATGCCGTGCAGGTTGCGATGGGTCGGCGCCAGGCCGGAATCGATCACGGCGATCTTGATACCGGCGCCATCAAAGGACGGCGGCAGACGATCAAGGCCCATCGCGCGCTCACCCCAACCGGTCAATTGCTGGCCGGGGAAGCTCCGCAAGACCGCGCCGAGCGCCCTCACGACGATCCGGTTGACGCTGTTGGGAACGAGCTGCGGACGATCGAGCCAGAAGGTCCAGTAGTCCACTTTCGGTTTGACGAGAATCGAGCGGATGGTCTCCGGAGTTTCGCCCTGGAGTGTCACCGTGGCACGGCCGGTAGCGTCGGTGATGCCCTGTGCCGGCCACATGCTGCCGAACACATAGACCTCGGCTTCGGGCAGCGGACCGTCCTGGCCCAAGACTTCGATAGTCGCGGTGAAGCCGTCAGCCAGCGGCGTGAGCACCCCCGGATTGGGAAGGTGCGGCGTGGTCGGGTCGAGCATGTAGGTCAGCCGCTCGTCACGCTCCACCGCGCAACGCTCTCCTGCCTGGGTCTGCAGCAACCGGGCCTTGTCGGGAGTCATCTTGGCAAGGACCAGCGGACTGAGCGGCACTTGTCCGAGATCTGCGCTCTGAAATCCGAACAGGCGCGGCGGAGACACCGTTTTCACCACTTCGATGTCGGGGCTGTTGGTGAGCTGCTGGGTCAGAAAATCGATGCTGAAGGTCGCAAGCCCGGGTTGCTGCTGCGGCGCGATCATGAATTGCGCCGGGCGCGATGCGATCGTTGCGGGCCCCTGCCCTCGTGCCGGTGACGGGCTGGTGCCGTGTTCGGGAAGCGCACCGTTGCCGTTTGTCGTCAGTTCGGCCGCGCCGTGCTCGCCCTGCGCGGAAGTTCCTGATTTGCCTTTTGTGGCCATCTGCGGCCTCCTTGATGTTTTGCGTGTCCAATGTTTGCCCACCGAAATCAGTCGGCATCGAATGGCTTCAGCGCTGAATCCGGTTCGACCACGAGCGTGGCAAACGTCGATTTCAGGCGATCGGCCTGTGTCTGCGTCATCGAAAGGATGACGACGTCGGGTGCGACCTGCGCGACTCGCTTCACGCCGGGTTCACGCTGCAAGTGTTCGCTGAGCTGACCGGATTGGACCGGGTCTCCCTGCACGATGAATTGCTGCGACGCGTTTGAATCCGCCATCTGGTTTCCATTCTCGTCTGTGCGCAGAGGGCGGGCTTGCACCCGCCCCCCTGCGTCTTGGGTCTAGTGCATCGTGCCACCGGGCTGGCCGGCGTTGAAGACGCCGAGCTGGCGACCGATATCCAGGCCGGTCTGGGCACCCTGGCCAAGCTTCTTCAGCACGCTCCAGAAGCTCTGCAGCTCGATGTCGGAGACTTGCGCCGCAGCAGGTTGAACGCCGGGCTGGCCGGCGTTGAACACGCCGAGCTGGTGACCGACATTCAGGCCGGTCTGAACGCCCTGGCCGATCTTCTTCAGCACGCTCCAGAAGCTCTGCAGCTCGATGTCGGAGACTTGTGCAGCAGCAGGTTGAACGCCGGGCTGGCCGGCGCTGAACACGCCGAGCTGGCGACCGATATCCAGGCCGGTCTGGGCGCCCTGGCCGATCTTCTTCAGCACGCTCCAGAAGCTCTGCAGCTCCATGTCGGAGACTTGCGCCGCAGCAGGTTGAACGCCGGGCTGGCCGGCGCTGAACACGCCGAGCTGGTGACCGACATTCAGGCCGGTCTGCACGCCCTGGCCGATCTTCTTCAGCACGCTCCAGAAGCTCTGCAGCTCCATGTCGGTCGGCGGTTCTGCCGCAGCCGGCTGCAGGCCGGGCTGACCGGCGCTGAACACGCCGAGCTGGTGGCCGATATTCACACCGGTCTGCACGCCCTGGCCGATCTTCTTCAGCACGCTCCAGAAGCTCTGCAGCTCCATGTCGGTCGGCGGTGTTGCCGCGGCCGGCTGCAGGCCGGGCTGGCCGGCACTGAACACGCCGAGCTGGTGACCGATATTCACCCCGGTCTGCACGCCCTGGCCGATCTTCTTCAGCACGCTCCAGAAGCTCTGCAGCTCGATGTCGGAGACTTGCGCCGCAGCAGGTTGAACGCCGGGCTGGCCGGCGCTGAACACGCCGAGCTGGTGACCGACATCCAGGCCGGTCTGAACGCCCTGGCCGATCTTCTTCAGCACGCTCCAGAAGCTCTGCAGCTCCATGTCGGAGACCTGCACCGAACCTTGCGGCATTTCCGGACCGGCGGAAAGCGGCAGGAAACCTCCGCCGATGTTCCCTATGATCCCGCCGATATTCTTTCCCCTCTTGCCGCCGAGCAAGTTACCGATAACTCGTCCGGCCGCACCGCCGAGGATGGAGCCGAATATCCCCTGCGGATCCAATTGGCCGTAGTCCTCATATCCTTGCTGTGTTCCAGTCATGATCAAAGTCTCCTGATGAAGTGCCTGCGACACGCGTTCCCTAAAGGGAGTCGGGATCACTACGCACGATTGTGCGAGCGGCTAAGGCTACGACCAGGATCGTGATGCAGGCGTCACGCCGAGCGTGAAAGTTGCGTCAATGTTTTTGGCTCGATGCAATTTGAGTGAGGCAGACCGCAGGGGGGCAGCGTGGAACGTGCGGCGGATTTCGCGCTGCAGCTGCTCGGTCTCCCGCTCCGGCACTGCGCGAACCTCCCGCCACAGCACGGAGCGGCAAAGATCGTACTGACGCAACGCGTCGGTCCGGCGGCCTTGCTGCGCGTAGCAGCGCATCAAGATACGATGGACCTCCTCCTGAAGCGGGTCGACCGCAAGAATACGCAGCGCGAGCGCGATCGCTATCTCCGTGTGTTCGCGCCCGTCGGCGTCCAGCAGGCCCGCAAGCGCCTGCATCGCCTTCGTCCTCAGTCGTTGGCGCTCGGCAGACAGCCAGGCTTCGAATTGGCATGAGGTCGAACTGATGCCCTCGAGAAGGTCACCCCGATAAAGCGTCGCCGCGCGAGCCAGCCGTTCGGGATCTCCATCCGTCAGGAGCCGCTCGAACTCCCCGACGTCGGTACTTATGGCGTTCGGGCAGATGCGGATGTCGTCGCGATCAGCCGAGATCACATCGGAATATTGCGGCAACTCACGCCGCAATGTGAGCAGAGCTTGTCGAAGGCTGGCGCGCGCGCGGTCGCCGAACTGACCGTCCCACAACAGGTTCGCGAGCTTGCCGCGAGAAATGGCTCGAGGGGAACTGAGCGCCACATAGCCCAGAAGAGTTGCAGCCTTGCGACTGGAGATCAACACCGACTCGCCGGAAGCGCGCATGACTTCGACACCGCCGAAGAGATTGATCTGGAGCAGCGACATTGTCCTAATCCTTCGGTCATTGTCCTCTGTCCCTCATTCTATCCACGGCCGAACAATTTTCTTGTGATCATGATCACCAACGATTCGGACAACGCCTACCGTCCGTACGTCATCGACCAAGTCGAAATGCTCTTACGGCCACCATACAACCTGAATTAGACAAAGCAATGGAAGTCGCTTGGCGCCGATTCAGCAATTTGTGAGACCACTTATTCTCAATGTGTGAGATAGCCCATAGGCAAAATGCGAATTGTCGGCGCCGCGATCGGTCGCACTGATGCGTTCGTCGACGACGAAGCTGGAACCGCTGATGACGTTGGCATGATATGGCACACCGAACGCCGTGCAATGGTCGTCACCTCGTGCGGCGGTTGCATGTGAATGGCGCGCCATTCCGAATAACAATGCGAACCTTATGCAACTAAAAATCAATATGTAATTCAAGACCGACCGCTTAAGGGTTGAGCCGATCTTCAACAGGATAGGTACGCCGGCTGGAAGGACATTGGAACGAGAGAAGGCGAGTGACCTCAGTGCCGTCATGCATCCGGTGCACCCGGTCGGCGGCGCGATCCGTTGGTCGGGGACGACGACAGGGAATGAGCAGCAGGGACGCCCGCGGTTAATGTCCTTCAGTCAGATTTGCTGCCAAACTTCGCAACTCTGCGGGCGTGCTCCCATAGCTCAACATTGCTGAAATTCGTGAGCTGCTCGGCAAGTCTCTTTGCAGCGTCATCGTCGACACACTCAAGGTCGACAGCTCTGATGTGGTGGCCGTCTCGAGAAATGAGGTAGGCTTTGTAGTTCGACATAACCAATGCTCCGTGCTTGGGCGGGAGCCTGCAGCACTCTCTGTCACCGCTAACGGCCGACGACGAACGGTGATGCGTCAATGTGCTCTGGCTTTGTGTTCAGACCGCGTCTGAACTCGATCATCGGGGTAGACCGGCCTCGAGCGCCTCAGTTGCTGTCCGCGCTAACTTCAATTATTCGCTTTCGATCCAGTTTCGCTTCCCGCACTCGCAGGTGAACAAGCGGATTGTGCGCGCTGTCCGGGGCACCAGGATGCTGGTGACGAACTTGGGTCGCCTCCCGCAATCCGAGCAGGTCAGTGCGATCGACGCCTGTGACGGTTGGTTTTCCATGGGTGTCTCCCTTTCATGAGCGGGAGCACTGTCGGGTCTCTCAGCCACCGGAAGCCCAACGGACAGGCGGTGATCACGACAGAACGGCCACGAGGCCATTTGGTTGCAAATCATTGATGGATGGCTTGTGGGACAGGGGCACTGTCTCGCATTTCCTTCCCTGGCCGACAAAGTAAGGCTTGCGTTTGCTGCCAAGAGGCAGCCATTAATGATCTCGCGCGCCACGCTGCCAAGTCCGTTGGAGGGCGCAATGAATGACTACATCAATCACGAAAATATCCGGCGCTACAAGAAGCTCATCGCCATCGGCGAGGGTGACCCGCATCGGGATGAGGCTCGCCACCAAACGTTGATCCGGCTTCTGGCCGAAGAGGAAGCCAAGCATACGAAGCCGTATGACTGGCCCGACGACGTGGAGCCCGGCGTCCCCGGGCGTCGGAGCTGACAATTGGCGGCCTGGGTGGAGCCCAGATTGCGGCATGGATGATCCGGCCACCTTGGTAGAACCCTGCGCCGCGCCCTGATGGGTAAAGGTTCAATTCGGCTACGCTCCCCTCGGCGAGGCTGCCTGTGGTTTGCCTTGAAATGGTTTGCCTTGAAATGGTTTGCCTTGAAATTCTTGGCGGGTGAGCAAAACGGTACAGCGGCGGAACTCCGGCCGGTCCATTGTTGATGGATGTCCCAGACTTCCCCTCTCTCAACGAGCCGCTTCCCGACCACATCCAATAGCCACGGACCTGCTCGCGGCGACATTTTCTGCGGCTTTGAGTTCCCTCCCTCTGAAGCACCAGGGTTGGACTCCGAGAAAGCTCGGGCCCTGGAAGACCCAATCCGGTCGCTGATCTGGCTTGGCTGGATCGACGGAATCTCAGGCATTGAGAAGTGACGCAGATGCCGCCCACTCTCCTGATGGAGGAATCGGAGATACCGTCACCGCCCTGCGACAAATGTGACATGCCTATGAGGCATCTGGTCGATCTTCGCAGCGCTGGCACCCGCCCGGCCCAACGGATATTCCGTTGCGATAATTGCTGCCAAGTCGTTTCAGAGCCTGGGTGAATCGTCGGGGACGGCTTATGTCTCGGGAATGATGCGAGCTCAGGCATCACGGGACTCCATCTACGCCTCGATCAAGCCACGCTCATGACCGGCTTTATCGCAGGGTAGAACGACCGCCGGATCCGGCCTTTGGAGCGGAGCGGGACGTGCTCTTGACGTTGCCGGCGGATGAGGAGGCGAAGGAGCCTCAGCCGAAAGGAGGCGTTCTCTTGCCGCGTTGAACCGCATCAAGGAACGGCGTGCTCCAAGTTCGAAAGGATACGATCATGAACCACCAGACAACAAAAGGCGCGGCTGCCGTCGCGCTCTTCGGTGCGGCGATGCTTGGCTCGGTGCTCCCTTCGGGGGCAGCTCCGATCTCGGCGAGCATGGCGCTTCCGACACAGGCGGCCTCTTCATCCGAAGTGACCGAGGTCTACTACCGACGCCACTATCGTGGCCGCTATTACCGCGCTCCGGGGGCCGCAATCGGTCTCGGCATCCTGGGCGCTGCGGCTGGAGCCGCCGCCTACGGAGCCTACGGCAGTGGCTATTACGGGCCGGGTTATTCACCGGGCTACTACGCGCCAGGCTACTACGGCGGCCCGTATCCCTATCGCCGCCAATACTACGCCCCGTATTGAGCGCACGAGCGACGTTGTTGTGCGACGGTCTTCATCATGGACCGTCGCACTCAACGCGGTCGCGAGGCTCATCAAGGCCCCGCCTACCAGCGGGTACCGGACACAGCGAGTACAGCGAGCCCCTGCGAGCAAGGCACAACGTCGGGTGCCGGACATAGTTAATTTGCACTAGTTTGATCTTCTTTTGCCGTTCCAGTTCATCCCGCAGTTGCAGTGAAAATTTCTCGGGGGACCGACGTCATGATCGACGAAGACTCGTCAGGCGGTTCGGAATCACCTCCGGGCGTGATTTTTCAGGATCCGGATCAATGCCTGCCCGCTGCGGAGCTGACGGATTACCGGCTCATCGCGGTTCGACTGCGAAAGGCGCTTGCGAAGAGCGAGGCGCTGATTCTTCAAAAGGACGAATTGATCCGCAGGCTGGAACTGTTGAAGGCGGAATCCGACCATCGGCTGTTGAACGATCTCCAGATGACCATCAGCCTTCTTTCGCTGCAGAGCCGTAATTCAATCAACTCCGAAGCGGCTTCACAATTGAACGCGGCAGCAAGTCGCGTCTCCATGATTGCGCGCATCCACCATCGCCTTCATTCCTACGACGGTGTGAGAACCATCGAATTCAAGAAATTCCTTCAGGATTTCGGCCTCGAATTTTCTGCGATGTCGTCGTCGGACGCCTCCACCGGAAGAGTCAGCGTCGAAGGCAGTCAGATCGATCTGCCGGCCGTCACCGCCATTCCGCTCGGCTTCATCGCCAACGAGTTGATCACGAACGCAGCAAAATACGGCAAGGGCCGGATCGCGATCAGGTTGGAGCCGGATCCGAAACATGGCTATGCGCTGTCCATCTCCAATGATGGCCCGGCTTTGCCCGAGGGCTTCGACCCCGGCGCAAGCAAAGGGCTGGGAATGAAGATCGTTCGATCATTTACCGACCAGATCGGCGGCGAGTTGCGGATCGAACGTGGCGCCGACGGTCAGGGCGCGCGATTTACCGTGCTGTTTCCGGCACCGGTCGTCCAGCCGCTATCGCCAACCGCCGCGACCAGCTGAGACGGCGCTGAAATCCTTGCGGTACACTTCTTCTCCTGGCCCGGCGCGACGCACCCGGATCGGAGACTTCCCATCCGCTTTCCTGCAATCCAGGCGATTGCCACCGCGCTGGAACGCGTGTTTCCTCGTTGCTGACCGAAGCCGGACTTCGTCGAAACGTGCAATTCGCAACCTCTTTGTTTGGCAGGCCCTCTCAACTGTGGATGCAACAAATGAGCAATGAGCAAAGCCACAAGGTGCACCTAAGTCCCGAAGACCAAGAGCGGCTGCGAGAACTTCGGGCGCAAAAGCCAGCCCGCAACGTACCCAAGCTCGCACTGACGCCCGGCGCGATGCTTGCCGACCGGGTTGCCGAAACAGTTGGTTCTTGGCGCTTCATCATCATCCAAAGCGTGCTACTTGGCATTTGGATCGTGCTGAACATGATGGCATTCATCAGCCGTTGGGACCCTTATCCCTTCATCTTGCTCAACCTGGTTCTTTCTTTCCAAGCCGCTTACGCAGCGCCCATCATCATGATGAGCCAGAACCGTCAATCCGAGATTGACCGCAGGCACGCAGAACACGACTATCGGATAAATGTGAAGGCTGAACTCGAGATCGAACTGCTGCACAACAAGATTGACGCCTTGCGTGAGCAGGAAATCCTGCAGCTACTGAACATCATTCAGCGTTTGTCCGCACACCTTGCGCCCGAGCTTGTCGCAGCTATCGAGGCTGAAGCGGTGCCCGGTAAGACGAAGTGACCCCGCTACCGACGAGGCCGTCTGGATCGCCCTAAAGCGCGATGCGATTAGGATGAATCGTCATCGCGCTTTCGATTGTCGGCAGCACGCTCGTGGCGTCGATCTCAGGCCATCCTATGAAATGCCGGCGGCAACGCATCGCGCACGAGTTGACTTAGATTGAGATTCTCGCCGCTTTCCGTAATGTCGGAGAAGAGAATCTCGACAAAGGGATGTTGCCGGTTGAAGGCAGGGCCTCGCTGATATTTCGCGCTCGCAATGCGCTGAAGTGCGGCAAGGTTCAGTCTGCCGAGGGCATTGTATTGATCGCGAAATAGACTTTGTCGTCCTCCGCGATGCTCGACGGACTCCGCCCAGACGTCCATCACCTTCCGGCCCATGAACGCCTCGACCTGTTCATTTCCCTCCTGAGCAAGCAGCCGCAACCCGTCCATGGTATGTGGTCCGTCATCGACCCGAAACTGTGTAAGTGACATGGAAACCTCCTGTTATGGGCGTCCGGTTAGATCGGCGGCCCGTCGCCAGCTGCGCCTCCCTCATCGTCCCACCGTGACAGAGCCAAAGTGCACGATCTCGCTTCGGCGGGCGTGTCGTCCGCCAGAGGCCTTTTGCCGCGACCGGCGTCGTCCTTGTGGTTATGAAGAAATCGGGCGATCTGGCCGCGGAGCGCCGCCGTCTCCAGCAACTTGCCGATCGACCCGGCGGTGTCGAAGATCTCCCGTTGCAGCGTCGTCGGCAGGGCGTTCCACTGCATGATGATGGCTGCGCCAAGACACCGCAGAATAAGCTCTTCTTCGGCCGCAAGGGCTAGGCCGTGCGATCGGCCCTGTTCCGCCACCTGCACTGCATTGTCGTACTCGTCCGCCAGTCCCTGCTCGTTGTCGGCGAGCGAGGCAAATCGGTCTTGCTGCTCCTGAAGTCTGAGGATCTCATCCGGGTCGGTCGAACCCTTGATCAGTTCGTCGTACTCGGCTGCCTTTGCGCGGTATTGCTGAGATCTGAACATGCTGGGCTCTTTCGTTCGAACTCTCGGCCCATCTCCGGCCACCCCCGACCGTCACACTTGCATAGATGTGGGGATCGACGGTTCGAATAACGAGCCCCGGCGTACAAATAAGAGGGCACGAGAGTGAGCAATATTGACCAGCGCGCTGGGCTTCCGAGCCGGCATGCTGCCCGTCACCGCACGATCATCTGCATCCATGCGCACCGCCTCGCTCTCCCGATCTCAGGCAAGGCAATCGCTTATGCGAGCGATCTCGCCTGTGGCCATCCTTCGAGACGCCCGCCGTTGGCGGGCCCTCAGGATGAGGACCGGGTGCGATGCGCTTGGGGACGCGCAGACGATGCCGCCCGGCGGGCAGCCAACTGACGCGCTCGCAAAGTCGGGGTTTCCTGTAGAACTGACGAAGATCGGCAGGTAGTGTTGAACCGCAGGGCAACCCCCGCCAGTTGACCGAGGTCGGACAAGTTTGTGAGTCAAAGGAGGCTCTCGTGGCAAAGCCAACCAAGGACATCTTTGACCCCAAGAAATTCCTCGCCAAAGTGGGTGCGGGGAAAGCGATTCTCGAGCTTCCCAGGAACCGGCACGTGTTCCAGCAAGGCGATGTCGCGGACTCCGTGTTCTACATTCAAAAAGGGAAGGTCAAGCTGACGGTCGTATCTGAGCAGGGTAAGGAGGCGGTTGTCGCAATTCTGGAGCCCGGCCAGTTCTTTGGCGAGGGATGCATGAACGGTCATCCGTTACGCATCGCGACGACGACGACGATGGAAGACTGCGTCATCACGTCGATCACCAAGGACGCGATGATGGGGGCCATTCGTGACGAGCCGAAATTTTCACAGCTCTTCATGTCTTATCTCCTGACCCGGAACAGTCGGATTGAGGAGGACCTGATCGACCAGCTCTTCAATTCGAGCGAGCGGCGGCTTGCTCGACTGCTGTTGCTGCTCGCGAATTTCGGCAAGGAGGGCAATCCGCAGCCGATCAGCGCGAGCATTAGTCAGGAGACATTGGCGGACATGATCGGGACCACGCGATCTCGCGTAAGCTATTTCATGAACAAGTTTCGCCGGCTCGGCCTTATCAGCTATAATGGGCACATCGAGGTCCACAATTCGCTTCTGAGCGCTGTTTTGCACGAGAAGCCCCTGCTCAGAGAGCGCGACTAGCAGGACGGTTCCAAACGCCGAGTGAAATCGCCAGCCGACGTCTCTATTCCCCTTCGAGGAAATGCCCCAACGCCTTTAGGGGGCGCAACCTGTCGCAAACGATCTTCAGAATAGCCAGCATCGGCACGGCCAGGATCGCACCGAGCACGCCCCACATCCAGAACCAGAACACCAGCGACAGAATGATCAGCACCGGGTTCAGCGTGAAGCGCCGCGCAAGCAGCAGGGGCGTCAATGTTTCGCCCTCGACGAGGTGAATGCCAAAGTAGAGCACCGGCGGCAGCAAGGCCCACCACAAACTCTCGAAGCTCAGCATTCCGACCAGCACGAAGATGCAGACGCCGAAAAGCGGTCCCAAGATTGGAATGTAATTCAGAAGGAAGGCCGTGGTGCCCCACAACAGCGGATCTCCCAGGCCGCAAAAATACATCGCTGCCGCGGTCGTGACGCCCACCCCGGCGTTCATGGCCGTAATCGTGAGCAGATATCCCGATATGTCCTCCTGGATCTGCTGGGAGATATCGACGGCTTGTCGCTTGTTGCTGAACGTCGGCAGGATTTCCACGACCCGTCGGAGGAATATGTTGCCCGCGACCAGAAGAAAATAGAGCACCAGGACCGTCGTAAACAGGCCGTCGAGGACGGAGCGCGTGCCTGCGAAAAGGACGCCCGTTATGCCCAGATCGCGGCGAACCGAAACAATTGACCCCTTGCCAGGCGGAGCATCTGCGGCCTGCTCGGCCTGTTCAATGACCTTTTGCAACGCCTGGATTGGCCCGCTGACAAGCCGCAGGTGTGCCTCCAGGCGCGGGATGCCCTCGGGCAGCCGTTCGGCCCAGGTCGTGGCCGGCACCGACAACGCCGCCACCAGACCGACAATCGCTGCAATGACCAGAAAGACGGTCAACAGCGCTCCGACAGCCCGGGGCAGGTGCAAACGCCCCAAGAGGCGGACAGCGGGTTGAAGCAGGAGATTCAGCACGAGGGCAAGCATGACCGGAAGAATGATCGAGCTTGCGACGTAAAGCGCCGCCAGGACGGCTATTCCGAACAGTCCACCGAGAAAGAACGTCCGCGGATCAGACGGAAGCGGCATCTCGGTCTCATCAGCCGCTTCGCTTGCCGCAGTGGGCGGCTCTGGCGGATCGACATCCAGCGGGACGGAAGGACTCTGCGGCGGCGGTACGACGGCAACCATGGTTTTCCCTCTGGAGATGAGCGGATCATCTCTTCGGTGCCAATCATCCCCCTTTCAGCGCGAGGCTTCGCAAGAGCACAGGCGCGACGCTCCTGCTCCGCCCGCGGAGGAGAAAGCAATACCACGCGCAGCATCCGGTTCAGATATTGAGGGCGGCTCTCGAGCCGCCCTCTCGCGTCGTGCAGCCGCTTGTCGCGTGGCTGGCGAGCTCACCTAACCCTCGATGATGTAGACGATCTCATGCGTGCGCGGGCGAAGGACAAGGTACTTGCCGTGCACCAGGATGAAATCGTATCCACGCCATTCCGGATAGATTTCCACGATACGTGACGGCATCGGGTAATAACGGACACTGGCGGGGACCGCCGTTCCGATCGAGAGACTGAAATTGACGTTCGTTACTTCCTCGACCTTCTCTTGCTTCATCGCCGAGGTTATCTGCGAGCGCTTCTCGGCGGGAGGAGCTGCCATCGCCGAGGCTGCCGCATGTCCCGTCGTCCCACTGTCGGAGGTCGACGGCTTGGTCTCGGCAGTCGGGGTTTTCACGTCCTTTGAGGTGGCGGTCGAATCGACTGCCTTTGCCTTGCTGTCGGCTTTCAGCTCGCTTGCCGCCTTGCTCTCAGGAGGTGACTTCGATTCAGCTGTCGGATTCTTCATATCCTTCGAAGCGGCGGTCGGAGCCGTCGAGTCCGGAGCCTTCGACTGGCCCTCAGCTTTCTTGTCACCTGTCGTCTTTGCATCCGGCTTGCCCTGTACATGTTGAGGCTTGCCCTCTTTTGACGTGGCGCCGGGGGGTAAGGTCTCGGCTCCCTTTGCCGCTGGTGCGTTCATCGGCATCGCAGTATCGCCTTTAGGCGAGGTGGCAGCCGGAGATTCCTTCGCGGCTCCCTGATTGACGCCTTGCGCTGTCGCCAGCCCTGTCGTGGCCAATAGCGCCGCGACAGCCGCAGAAACCATTAAGGACTTCTTCATCTGATATTTTCCAATTCAAACTGCATTCAAGCCGACGAAGATCGGCCATATGAAGGAACGGGCCTGACAAGCTATAGTTCCGCTGCCGTCTTCGGTTGCGAGCTCGGCGCCGTCAATGACGATGCTGCCGGTAGTCGAGCGCGGTCAGTCCATGGATGGCACGCTCGCACAGCTTGTCGGCATCGCGCTCGCCGTCGCCTGCAGCCTGCACAATTCTCCTGGCTATGATCTCTCGATCTACCTCAAGCTGGCCGATGTGCTGAAGCGTTCGACACGCCAGCTCGTACGCCGCGTTCACGGCGGTTACCTGCTCCGGGTCAACGGACAAGCTTTCGAAAATCGGATTGACACTGGTCATAATGCTCCTCACGGCACGCTCGCTTGCGACGCTCGTTATGCCTCGCGATGAACCAGAGCCACTTTGCTCCGGCACCGCGGGACAGACATGCGGACATGTTACCGATTTGTCGGCGCCATCTTCGCAACGAGCTCGGCGAACGGCTTGTAGGACTGCTTGGCAAGATCGCCGTAGAGCGCGCCGATCTTCTGCGACTCCGCAACGAACGTGTCGTAAGTTGCCTTGGCGAAGTCGGCCTGGGCCTCCATCACCTTGTCGAGCGACTTTACGCCCGAGAGCTTCTCGACAAACAGCCTGGTGTCCTCAACCGACTTCTTCGTGTAGTCCCCGTAGGCAGTGGCAATCGCAAGGAAGCCCCCGGGAAAGGCGCTGGACGGAGCTCCTGTATCGGGTTGATCGTTGCCATTCGGTTGCTGCGGCACATTCTGCTTGGTCCGGATCTGATCTGACATTTGTGTTTCCCTGTTCGTTTGGTGGTTGATCAACGTCGCCCACCACCGATGGTTGCTTCAGGGGCCCTCAGTTCTCACCGATTTGTAGCTCGGCTTGCGTTCGTGCGACGAACAGCCACTGTGACTGCGCGTGCAGACATTTTCATCGCTGGTGGGCTGACGATGTGCCGGCGGTGGCCATGAGAGCGGCCTGACAATCGTATTCTAAAAATGACTCGAATCGTGAAAGCGGGTGTTTGGGGTAACCAGCGCTGGTTCGGGGAGGTGATCAATATTGGTCAGCGCAGCAGCAGGCATGGTTCCACAATGGCGCATCACCGCTCCAAGTGGCATCCACCGGTGACTGGGAGTTTCGCGCTCCCGCCTGATCAAGGCCAACTCCATGACCGTCCAGCCATCGATGCGTCGCAAATGCCAGACAAGCCTGATGCTGGCGCGCATGACGCCCGGTCCCACCGGGCTTTGCATTGATACCTTCGAATCTCCCGCTGGTGATCTCCACCGGCTCCTCGACGAGGCAGTCGACCCGATGAAATGCGCAAATACTCTAGCTTGGCTTCGGGGCGAGTTGCGGGCGCCGACATAGCCCGCGCGCAATCGAAGCGACCAAGCGCTGAAAGCCTCGACGTGGGCATTGCGGCCACGAAGAGCCGACTGCGAAGCCTGGCTTCGCAGCGGTCGTGACCGCTCAGCTCCAAAGCAATATCTGGCTCAGCGCATCTTTTCCGCGAACTCAGCGCCGCCCTTCGACATATCGAAGGATGGTCTCCGAAAGGCGCACGACGAGCTGTTTCAGCTTCATATTCTCCTTTTCGAGAGAGCGAACGGCGACCGTCATTCGATTCTCGTCGTCCGGACCATGCGGCCAAAAGCTGGGCGGATTTCGCTCGGCGATCATTCCTTCCTCCCGACAGCGCAAGCCCCCCAGGATATATGCTCTCAGGCGCACCGATTCGCTGGTCAATATTGCTCAGCTTCATGCTAGGACAGCCGTGCTGCCCAACCCCTTCCATGCAGCCGCCCGCGCAATGGCGACGCCTCGACCCGACGATATCGCCGGCAGACGCCGTCAGCCGAAGATCCGCATCATGATTGCTTTGCCGAGGGGCGCGGCGCGTATGCCGGTGAATGCAGTCACGTAGTCGCCGGAATAGAAGGCTCGAATGAGATCGACGCGCGCGTTGTGGGTTTCATCGAACCGGATCGCAAATCCATCCCCGGTGCGCCGCACGACCAGGGCGGCGACAGTTCTCCCCCGAAGAGTGCAATGAACGGCAGTACCGACAGGCGGAGGATTGTCGCTCACGAAGCGGGCCCCCGTAATCGAGATATCAGCCAAACGGTAGATGCGGGACCGCACACCGATACTGAAAGGAACCGGCTCAGTGCGCTCGAACCGCTCGGCTTTTCGCCGCCGCGGCTGCTCGATGGTTACCAAGCAGATGATGGTCAGGATGACCGCATTGTATAAGCTCCAGGCCAGCGCCAGGCCGCCATAGGCGATAGCGTCGCCTTGCGCATGAAGCACGAAGGCATGGGCAATTCCGGCGAGCGTGATCACCAACGCGGAGCCGTAGACCCTGAACAGCGACCATTCGATGAAACCTTGATTGCGATCCCCGCCCTTGGCGGTGACCTCGAATTTGTGCCCCCGCGGCTTCAGCAGTCCCGTCGCGACCGCTTTGAGAACGGCCGGCAGAGCAATGTATTGAGCGACGTCGGACATCACCGCCATTGACCGTCCGCGGGAAATCCAGGCCATGGTGAGCGAGTACCAGACATAAAACGGCAGGAAATATCCGAGGAGCACGGGAAGATCCGCCTGAACGGCTTTGACGCCGAACAGAAGATAAAGGCTCGGAACGACAAGACCGAATACCTTGACGACATAGGTCGAAGTCCAACTCAGGAATGCTTCGACGAGGGACAGCCTGTCGACAAAATCCAGCCGCGACCTTCGGGAAAAGGGGCCGCTGCGCCCCCGAATGATCTGCATGAACCCAAGGCACCATCGGCTGCGCTGAGTGATGTACTCCTTGAGTCCCTCGGGGGCCAACCCCAAGGTCAGACGCTCGTTCAGATACACCGTGCGCGCGCCAATTTCCTTCAGCCGCAGCGTCAGGAGATAATCCTCCGTCACGGAATCGGTCGGAAAGCCGCCAATTTTCACGAGCGACGAGCGTCTGACGACCGACGACGTGCCGCAACAGAAGGCCACGCCCCACGCGTCCTTCGCTGGCATCAGAATATCGAAGAAGAAGCGCTGCTCGTCCGGCCAGACCTTGGCCGCGGCGAGGTTGGTCTGGATCGGATCCGCATTGATGAAATGCTGAGGCGTTTGCACCACGCCCACGCCAGGGTCGCGGAGCAGGCACATCGCGCGGGCGAGAAATTCGGGCATGGGGACGAAATCGGCATCGAGGATCGAAATGAAGTCGGGGGGATCGACGAGCCCCGTCACGTGCCGCAGCGCATGGTTGATGTTGCCGGCCTTGGCGTCCTTGTTGTCGGGCCGTGCCAGATAGCGGCAGCCGAGGTCGCCTGCAAGCTCTTCGAGCCAGCGGCGCCGCCCGTCGTCCAGCACCCAAACTCGATAATTAGGATAGTTCATTCCAGTTGCGCCGACGATCGTGCGCTCGAGAATCGAAACTTCCTCGTTGTAGGTGCAAATGAACACGTCGACCAGAGGAGCGTCCTGTTCGGCAAGCCATAGCCTGTTGGCTTCGACTTGCGGCGTTCGATCGGTCGTGCGGCTCAGGAACAGCAGCGAGAGTGCACTCGCCGCGAGTGCCGCAGCCTCGACGACGAGGAACAGCGCTCCCACGACGAAATCGGCGGTCCAACCGACGGGCGGGACCGTGAACGCAAGGCGCCATCCAAAATAGCGGATCATGAGCAGCAACACGATTGCGATCATCAGCAAACGCGCCGCAGTGCTCCCAAGCCGGAGCCAGGGCAGGATGGCAAGGCAGAACCCGAGCGCGATAAGGCCCGGTGTCAGCGCGGCGATCATGGCCTTTTCGCACTATCTGCCGAGAAGATGACGCGTCCGGTTCGCCCGACCGGACAATTGTTGGAGCCATCGTTGAGAGCGGGGACCGAAATCGTGGCACGATACGGTTCCTTGCTCAGCGCATCAGGATTGATGGCGAGATTGGCCGGGGCTCCAGCAGAGCCGGTGAGATTGACGACGGTGCCGGCCAACTCGGGCCCGCCGGCGCTCGGGCGGAAATGCGCAACCGATCCCAGTTGCAGGCTGTTGTACACACTCTCCGTGACGTTCGCCGTCACCACCGCGCCGGAGCAATCGAGGAGACGAACGAGCGGTTGGCCGGCCCGCACGTCCTCTCCTGGTGCTGTCAGGATCTCCCAGACCCGGCCGGCGACGGGAAATTTGAGCTCCGCCTCCGAGCGGCTGACGTAGCGAGATCGCTCGGATTCAATCTCACCCGCAAGCCACGCGATCTGCGCTTCCGCATGCGCCAAGTCCGCTGTGAGCCCTTCCGCCCGCTGCCGCATCTCCTCCTCACGCTGCACGGAGCTCGGGCGATCGTTGTAGCTGTCGCCAAGAAACGTGCCGTCGCGCGCGGCGGTGAGCTCGACCTGGGTCGCATCCAGGCGGCGTCGCGCGCCGATCTCGGTCTGCAGTGCTATGGTTTGATCTCGCGTCAAGCGCCGTAGCTCGACGGAGGAAACGCTGCCTGACTTGATGAGCGCCAACGCTCTTTCCACGGCAGCCGCCGCCTCTTCCCGACGCGCCGCGGCCGCTTCGATCGAGGCTTGGATCTCGGCGATGCGCGCTTCGAGCTGACGCATCCGCCCCTCCGTGAACAGGGCCGCCTGACGCGCCAGATCCTTCTGCGCCGCGCGGGCCGAGGCAATCTTCGAAACCAGGCTTGGCCGCTCGTTTTCCAGCCGAGACATCTGGCTGCGCAGATCATCGAGCCGAACGTGGTCACCGCGCGTGTCGACGACACGAAGGATGAACGTGCCCTCGGCGACGATGCCTGGATCGCCCGACAGACCGGCGCCGGATGAAATCTTGCCGTCGATCGGCGACCTCAATGTCACCAGTCTCGAGTTGACGATGGCTTCGACGCTTGACGTCTGGAGAAGCGCCCTCAGGGGAAGCCAGCCGAAGACTGCGACGATGGCAATGCCCGCGGCTGCCTTCACAAATCGCAGCGGTATCCGGCTAGGCCTGGATTGCGCCACCTTCGCGGTCGGAGCGTCAGTCTCCGAAGCCCCGGTCTTGCCGGGATTGAGACGGGCATCCAGCTCGTGCTGCAGATCGGACGCGCCATTTGCTGCGTCGATCGATGCCGTGAGAGGTTCGGCGGTGTGTGGACCGCCGCTTTCGGATGCCGAGTTGTAACGGGGTTGATTTTTCATGGTAGACATGACCATCAACGCACAACCTCGGCGAGAGATGCAGGCCACGCGAAAAAATGCCCATCTTGGTAAGAAGAGCGCTAAATCAAACGCGAGAATGATTTACATAACGGGCGGCCGGAGCCGCATCGCCCCACAACGCGCAGTTTCGTGCTACCGTTCGGCCCTGGCGTTGACGACGTGCAGTTCGGTCACGGGCGAAGCCGACGGCATTGTCCTCGCGAAGCCCGCCAGAATGCTGGCGCCGAGTTCCGAGGCCGGCACTGGCCGGCCGAAGAAAAACCCCTGGACCTGATCACCGTCGGCTGTATCGAGAAACGCCGCCTGACTGGCGGTCTCGACGCCTTCGACCGTTACGCGCATATTCAGCTCGCGTCCGAGCGCGATGATCGCTTTGACGACCGCTCCGACCTGGCAATGGGGGCCGTCGAGGCCCTGCATGAAGGCTCGATCGATCTTGATCTTGTCGAACGGAAAGCGCCACAGGTAGTTGAGGCTCGAATAGCCGGCACCGAAATCATCCATCACGATGGCCACGCCCATCGCCTTGAGGGTCCGGAGCTGCGACACAATTGCTTCGGTGTTGCCAAGAAGCAAGCCTTCGGTAATCTCCAGCTCGAGCCGGTGCGGCGCGAGTCCCGACTCTTTCAGTGCGACAGCGACGATGTCGCCGATGGTGCCCGCCACGAACTGCTGGGGTGACAGGTTCACGGCAACGGTCAGGTGCGCCGGCCAGGTCGCGGCGGTGCGGCATGCCTGCCGCAACACCCACGCCCCGATCTTGTCGATGAGCCGCAAGTCCTCGGCGACCGGGATGAAGGCCAATGGCGGAATGAGTGTTCCGTCCGCCGCGGGCATCCGGATCAGCGCTTCGAAGCCGGCGAGGCGGCGCTGAGGTATCTCGAAGAGAGGCTGGTAATGCAATTCGAAGCGATCATTCAGTACCGCCTCGCGAATGGCTCTCTCGAGCTCGATGCGCGCCTGTAGCTCGGTATCCATCTCGGGCACGAAGAACCGGATGCAGTTGCGGCCGGCGGCCTTGGCCGCGTAGAGCGCGAGGTCGGCACTCTTGAGCAGCCGCTCCGGGGTGGTGCCCTCCTCCATCGCCAGCGCCACGCCGATGCTAGCGGTGGTGAGGATCTCGCGCTGCTTGAACTTCACCGAAGCATTGAGAGCGGTGGCAAGATGGCGCGCAAACGTCTCGGCCTGCCTCCTGCCGGCGATGTCATTCTGCACGACGACGAACTCGTCGCCGCCGAGCCGGGCCACCATGTCGTCACTCCGGACCGCGGCGCGCAGACGCTCGGCGATGGACTTGAGCAGAAAGTCGCCGCCGTCGTGACCAAGGGTATCGTTGACCTCCTTGAAACGGTCGACGTCGATGAAATGCACGGCGAGGCCGCCGCCGCGCATCGGCAGGTGAGCGAGGGCTCTCTCCAGTTTTTCGATCAGATGGAGACGATTGGCCAGCCCGGTCAGCGCGTCATGGTGGGCGAGAAAGCGGATGCGTCGGTCCGCCTGCTTCACCTTTGTTTCCCGATACCACGCAACTGCGGGAATGGAGAAAGCGAGACCCGACAGCAGGCAAAGGAATGCGGCCGCGGTCAGGAACGTATTGTGAAAACTCCTGCGTTGCTCCGTTTCATCCACGTAGGCCGCAACGACCGCAATGGGGCGACCATCGGCCTGGACCGGGACATAGGCGCGCGCGAAGAACGCCGGTCGGTCGACCGAATTGCTCTCCCTGACATCGACGATCGGTTGACCGTCGGCGACTGACCGCGCCGCATCGGGGCTGTATTCGGACAGGTCGACGAGCGCGATCTTCTCGCGGGTCGACACGAGCTGCGAATAACCATTGCGGTTGAAGATCTCGTAGTGAAACACTTCGCCGGCATTTCGCGCCGACAGGAAGAACGCAATGCTTGCGGCGGAAGGCTGCTCGCCGCCGGCGATCTGTTCGAGATCCCAGCTACGAGCGGTCGACGTCGCATCCTGACGCAGAAGATGATCGGTCGTGATCTTCAAGGTCGCCCCGGTGCCCAGCAGCAGAATGGCAAGCGCGGCGACGATGATGATGATGTTTCGCTGAGGCCAGATGCTGGCGAATGCTGACATCCGTGGCTACCGGGTCGATCGCATTTTTGTGAGCTCGGCCCGGACCGTATTCAGCAGCTCGGCATTGTGCTGACTTCTCGAGGCCCAATCATCGGCAATGGCCGCGAACACGGCATTTGCCGCATCCAGGTCTGACGGCGAGGGCATGATCACGTGACGCTTGGGATCGGACTTTAGCTCCGCCACAATGCTGCTTTCCACGGCTTCGTAGGTATCTACGAAGCGCCCGGCAGACCACGCCCCACTGTATTTGAGGATGATCGCCTGCGCTGATTTCGGTAGCCGGTTGAATGTCTTCCGGTTCATCAAGACCATCAGCGGCGCGCCGCTGATGCCAAGAAGGTAATGATTGGTCGCAACGCGTTTGACGCCGTAATCGACCACTGATGCAGGGTTAACGAGGGCGCCGTCGATGCTGCCGTTGCCGATGGCTTCGGAGATCTTGGTGACCGGCAGGAGCACAGGCCGCGCCCCCAGCTTTTCGAGCGCTGCGGCTTCGCCAGGATTGTTGACGCGAATTCTCTTGCCCTTCAGATCTTGCAGCGACGTGATCGGGATATTGCTGTGGACCGTCTCGGGCTCTGTGACGTAAGCGCCGATCACGGTGTAGTCATCGTATCCCTGCAGCGCGTTGGCGGCCATCAGCCGGGTGAACACCGCAACAGACTCGCGCATGCTCGCAAACAGGCCGGGCATTTCCATGATCGCATTGTCAGCGAACCGGTTGCGCGTCAGCCCCGTCACCACATAGGCAATGTCGGCCTTACCATCGAGCACGAGCTGGGGCTGCTCAGCCGGATCCTTGCCAAGCGCGCCGCTGAAATGGGTTTCGATTTCGACCTGGCCTTTCGCCTCGGCGTTGACCGCGTCGACAAATGGCTTGACCGCGGCGAGATAGCTCGTCGAGCGGTCGGAGCTGGGGAAGGCCAGTTTGAGCTTGATCGGTTCGGCGGCGGACACCGACGTCAAGACCATAGAGATCAACGCGCATCGTGCCAGCAACTTGAGCATCGGCTTTCCGATCGTGGCGGCGGCGCGTCACACAATCGTGCGAGGTTGTGCGAGACGCCGATTTCCTCTGGTCTCTAGCGAACCCTCATCGATAGACATGCTGCAGACAACTCTCATAAGTAGAAACTGGCGATCCCAGCAGCGAAAAAATCGCGCATCGTGGTTGGACGCGCGTTAACGCCAGCGAGGCAATTGTCTGGAAGAGCGCCAATGCGGCCTGGGCCAACGCATCCTCGCGGGCAGACTCACGACCGCCCGTGAACTTGGTTTTGGCCCCTTCATCAAGGACGACCTGTTGAGTCGGCATCTTGGACCGCAGCCGGATGTTTTGCTGAGCAATATTGCTCAGTTCACAAAGCCAGTGCTCGATGGGAATCGTGGACTGAACACGGCTACGGGCCTGCGCTCAGGATGCACCAGACCCAATGGAGGGAACTACCACCGAATAAGCACTGCAGCAGCGATCAGCAGCACGAAAAAGATCGGCAGCAATACGGGGGGTACCATCCACTCGCGAACACTGAAGTTGGAGATATTCGACATTTGACCGCCTCTTGGTCGCGGCGGGAGCACATTGCTCTCAGTCACCGATAACAGCCGATGGGCGCGCGGTGATGACCAAGATATAGTGCCCATTCGCGGAATAACGAGGCCAAGCGCAACTTTCCTGCCGTCGTCGGCATCGCGCGGCATTGTAATACGCTTCCAGCATGACCATTTGAGGGTTGGCGCAACTGGATCGCTCCAGCATCCCTCGCTTCGCGCCAGCTTCGGCCACGTCCGAGTTGTCTGCCTACAGCCTGCACGCGACCTCGACGTGGGCGTCGCGGAACACCGGCAACTGATCGGCCCCAACCATGATTGAGTTTCCAAATCACAGTCGTTCTTATGATCGCACGCGCCGTGCCGTGCGATTTTGGGGACACGACAGCGCTATTGAGGCGTCGTTCTTCATAAACGAAGGCGCGCTGAAGCGACTTCAACCAAGCGCCAGCTACGATGAAGCGGGGTTTCTCAGCGCGTTTGATTCCAATCGTGACGTGATCTGTGCCGCCGCTGCCAAGGTCTACAGCCGCGGCAGCAGGGGCTCTTACGATCTGGTCGCCGCAAATTTTTGAAACGCTCCTGCTCTTGCAGAGCTGGTCTTGCAAGCTGGGCCTGACCAGCTAAATTGCGGCGTTTCCGCCGCGCGAACTTGCCTGACTATCCGCCTATCCGCGCAACTCAACAGCTTTCTTGCTATCAAGCGATTCGGCGCAAGCTTTTGCGACGGCCGAGTTTGGCTCGGTGCTTCCCGGCATCGTGGCCCAGCCGCCCTTTTCGACGAATTTGCTCTGGTCCCAGGCGTAGGTCGCCTTCTTCATCTCGACCAGGTTCGCAGGTGCATCCGCGGCTTGTCGAAATTTCTCAACGCAGATCGGTGTGAGAGCTGCGACGACGGCCATCGCAGCGCTGTTCCTCGCGAGCGTCTCGGCGGTCCCGCCTGTCACCCAGCCGCCCCAGCTGAAGCCCATGATTGCCAGAGCGATTGCTCCGGCCACGGCGCCCCACAGCGCCGACCGCACGGCAGCTTTGGTCTCCCTGGAGATCTCCATCGCTTTCACCCTGACCTAGAGGTAAGTCGAGCTTCACCCGTCAAAGCGCGATGCGATTAGGATGAATCGTCATCGCGCTTTAGGTTGTTGTTTGAGCATGATCTTTTCGGAAAACCGCTGCGCACTTTTCCGGATCATGCTTTAGGGAGGCTAGACACGTCGAGCGATCGGCGTCTGTACCAAATTGCTCACACAATCGCGCGCGCACACGCGCGCGATGCCCGATGCGCCGGTTCGGCGTCGTGAGCCGGTTCGCTTAGAAATCCATACCTCCCATGCCCCCCATGCCGCCGCCGCCCGCAGGCGCGCCGCTGCCTGCGTTCCGCTTCGGCCCCTCGGCGACCATGGCTTCGGTGGTGATCAAGAGAGCCGCGACCGAGGCCGCGTTCTGGATCGCCACCCGAACCACCTTGGTCGGGTCGATGATGCCTTTGGTGACCAGGTTGACGTATTCGCCGGACTGGGAATCAAAGCCGTAGCCGTACTGATCCTTCTCCAGGATCTTGCCGACGATCACCGAGCCGTCTTCACCGGCGTTGATCGCGATCTGGCGCGCCGGATAGGACAGCGCCTTGCGCACGATCTCGACGCCGGTCTTCTGGTCATCGTTCTTGGTGCGCAGCCCCTTGAGATGCTCGGACGCACGCAGCAGGGCGACGCCGCCGCCCGGCAGGATGCCTTCCTCGACGGCCGCACGGGTCGCATGCATCGCGTCATCAACGCGGTCCTTGCGCTCCTTGACCTCGACCTCGGTCGCTCCGCCGACGCGGATCACCGCGACGCCGCCGGCGAGCTTGGCCAGACGCTCCTGGAGCTTCTCACGGTCGTAGTCCGAGGTGGTTTCCTCGATCTGCGCCTTGATCTGGGCCACGCGCGCCTCGATGTCGGCCTTCTTGCCGGCGCCGCTGACGATGGTGGTGTTCTCCTTGTCGATCATCACCTTCTTGGCGCGACCGAGCATGTTGAGCGTGACGTTCTCGAGCTTGATGCCGAGGTCTTCCGAGATCGCCTGGCCGCCGGTCAGGATCGCGATGTCCTGCAGCATGGCCTTGCGGCGATCGCCGAAGCCCGGCGCTTTGACGGCAGCAACCTTCAGGCCGCCACGCAGACGGTTGACGACGAGAGTTGCGAGCGCTTCGCCTTCGACATCTTCCGCGATAATCACCAGCGGCTTGCCGCTCTGCACCACGGCTTCGAGCAGCGGAAGCAATTCATTCAAGTGAGACAGCTTCTTCTCATTGATGAGGACGTAGGCGTCGTCCATCTCAACGCGCATCTTGTCGGCGTTGGTGACGAAGTAGGGCGAGATATAGCCGCGGTCGAACTGCATGCCTTCGACGACCTCGAGCTCGGTCTCGAGCGACTTGGCTTCCTCGACGGTGATGACGCCCTCGTTGCCCACCTTCTTCATGGCGTCGGAGAGGAACTTGCCAATTTCCGCGTCGCCGTTGGCCGAGATGGTGCCGACCTGGGCGATTTCGTCGTTCGAGGTGACCTTCTTGGAGTTCTTGACGAGGTCCGCGACGACGGCTTCCACGGCGAGGTCGATGCCGCGCTTCAGGTCCATCGGGTTCATGCCGGCGGCAACCGCCTTGGCGCCTTCACGGACGATCGCGGCCGCGAGCACGGTGGCGGTGGTGGTGCCGTCGCCGGCCGCGTCGGCGGACTTGGAGGCGACTTCGCGCACCATCTGGGCGCCCATGTTCTCGAACTTGTCCTCGAGCTCGATCTCCTTGGCGACGGTGACGCCGTCCTTGGTGATGCGAGGGGCACCGAACGACTTGTCGAGCACGACGTTGCGGCCCTTGGGGCCGAGCGTGACCTTGACCGCATTGTTGAGAATTTCGACACCGCGCAACATCTTGTCGCGGGCATCTACGCCGAATTTGACTTCTTTGGCCGACATCATGATCTCCGTTTTCGACTGGTCAGATCCCAAGGATCTCCCGGGGATCGCGCGCCTGGGCGGGCTCTCAAGGAGCGGGATTGAACTTGCGGGCCTCATCCTGCGAGACGCCGGCTGCGCCGACGGCTCAGGACAAGGAAAACTGACTGGAGCTTAGGCGACCTTCTTCTTGGCGACGGGCCGATCGACGAGAACGCCCATAATGTCGCCTTCCTTCATGATCAGCAGGTCCTGACCATCGAGCTTGACCTCAGTACCGGACCACTTGCCGAACAGCACGCGGTCGCCGATCTGGAGGTCGATCGGAATCAGCTTGCCGGCTTCGTCACGGCCGCCTGGACCAACCGCCGTGATCTCGCCCTGCGAGGGCTTTTCCTTGGCGCTGTCCGGAATGATGATGCCGCCGGTGGACTTGTCTTCGGCTTCGATGCGCTTGACCACGACGCGGTCGTGAAGCGGACGGAATTTCATGCTGTCCTCCTGTTTTCTCGTTGTTGTTGCTTTGGATGAAATAGCAGTCGTGGCCAGCAAGTGCCAATCAGCACATAAGCCGCCGCAGGGGGCGTACAAGACCGAGCCCAACCGATATTCTGAGAGCAGCGCGAACGGCACGACGCCGGCCCCGGCCCAATGGCGTCAAACTGGCAAAGCACGCCCACGAAGTTCCCAAGCCGAGCCCCGCGCTTTCGTCCGAAGCGCCGATCGATGCCGCCGCTATCCAACGCGGTGCCGGAGATGCGTTGGCTGCACTTGTCGAGGACCGCTTGCCAGGAGACGAGCGCAAAAGAGGTTCGCGCGCCCGTAGCATTGATACATTCCCTCCGCGCGCAACAGCGAACGGGTGAGACTGGGATTTTCAAGAATTGACCGGGAATGTGGTAGCGGGGGGACGCTACCGCCATTCCCCCCGAGAGGAGGCTTGTTTTCTCTTACGCTTTTGAGCGGATTTTCGGATGCTTTCGGGCGAAAGGCGGCTGTCGGCGTAAGAGTCGCCGACTACCGTTTCGGCGGTATCAAAATGCGCTTTCGTCTTACCCTGCGGTTGTTCTTCAGCTCGCCTAGAGCGGGGTTGGCGGTGTCCAAAACGATTCGATCCACGAAGCATGAAGCGCTTCGGACACTCATTCGCGATCGACGAAAAGCTGCGGGGCTGACGCAAGCGCAATGAGCTGGCCCCGGTTGTCTGAACAGAATATCCGCGTCGATAAGTGGAGCCTCTGCCGGGGTTAGGCTGCCGTGCGGAGCGGCAGCGGGGTGAAGTAGGCTTGATCCGGTGTGCTGCCGTCAAGGCTCGAATGTGGACGGCGGCAATTGTAGAAGTCCAGATAGCGGCCAATCGAGGCGCGAGCGTCGCTGACGCTGTCGTAGGCCCGCAGATACACCTCCTCGTATTTGACGCTGCGCCACAGCCGCTCAACGAACACGTTGTCCCGCCAGGCGCCCCGGCCGTCCATACTGATG
>NZ_SPQS01000020.1 GCF_004570865.1 Bradyrhizobium frederickii | reverse complement strand
ACCCCCTTCCCCAACCCCTCCCCGCAAGGGGGAGGGGAGCCCGTCCGCCGGTGCCCGCCTCACGCGACCCGGCCATTATCGCTTTGCAGAGTCTCGAACGCCTATGACCCATCCCGGCGAACAGTTTTACCCCGAGGGCGTGCGGTGGGACGATCCGATCGTCCAGGGCACGTTGCCCGACCTGCTGTCGAAGGCTGCCGCCGATTACGGCCCGCGCACCGCGTTGGAGTTCCGGGACCGTCCGATCACCTACACCGGGCTCGCAGCTCAGGCCGAGCGCGCGGCAGCGGCGTTCCTGCGCGCCGGCTGCGGCAGGAACTCGTCCGTCGCGCTGTTCCTCGGCAATTCGCCCGACCACCCCGTCAATTTCTTCGGTGCGCTGAAGGCGGGTGCCCGTGTCGCGCACCTCTCGCCGCTCGACGGCGAGATCGCGCTGACGCACAAGGTCTCCGACTCCGGCTCGCGTCTGCTCGTCACCTCGAACCTCCAGGCCTTGTTGCCGACCGCGCTGAAATTCCTGGAGAAGGGACTGATCGACCGCCTGGTCGTCTGCGAGGACGACACTTGGGGCAAGGTCGGCACGCCGCAGGCGGCGATCCCCGATGATCCCCGCATCGTCACCTTCAAGGCCTTTGTCGAGGGCGCGACAGCGCCCGCGCAATGGCCGTCCGTGACGGCCGATGACGTCGCGCTGCTGCAATATACCGGCGGCACCACCGGCCTGCCCAAGGGCGCCATGCTGACCCACGGCAACCTCACCTCCGCCGTGTCGATCTACGACGTCTGGGGTAAGCCGGGGCGCGCCGCGCGCGGCGACGTGATCGAGCGCGTGATCTGCGTGCTGCCGCTGTTCCACATCTACGCGCTCACCGTGGTGCTGTTGTCCTCGCTCAGCCGCGGCAACCTGATCTCGCTGCATCAGCGATTCGACGTCGAAGCCGTGATGCGCGACATCGAGGTCAAGCGCGCGACGTACTTTCCGGGCGTGCCGACGATGTGGATCGCGATCGCGGCGCTTCCCGACCTCGACAAGCGCGACTTCTCCTCGCTCGTCACCATCGGCTCCGGCGGCGCGCCGCTGCCGGTGGAGATCGCGAGCTTCTTCGAGCGCAAGGTCGGCAAGAAGCTGAAGAGCGGCTGGGGCATGACGGAGACCTGCTCGCCCGGCACCGGCCATCCGCCCACGGGGCCGGAGAAGCCCGGCTCGATCGGCCTGATGCTGCCCGGCATCGAGCTCGACGTCGTCGCGCTGGACGATCCCAGGCGCGTGCTTCCGCCCGGCGAGGTCGGCGAGATCCGCATCAAGGGCCCGAACGTCACCAGGGGCTATTGGAACAAGCCGGACGGATCCACCGACGCCTTCGTCGACGGCCGTTTCCTCACCGGCGACATCGGCTATGTCGATGCCGACGGCTATTTCTTCCTGGTCGACCGCAAGAAGGACATGATCATCTCCGGCGGCTTCAACGTCTACCCGCAGATGATCGAGCAGGCGATCTACACCATTCCAGGCGTGCACGAGGTCATCGTGCTCGGCATCCCCGACCCCTACCGCGGCGAGGCCGCCAAAGCCTTCATCAAGCTGAAGCCGGGCGCAAAGCCGTTCTCGCTCGACGAGCTGCGCACTCAGCTCACTGGCAAGCTCGGCAAGCACGAATTGCCGGCCGCGGTCGACTTCGTCGACGATCTGCCGCGCACGCCGGTCGGAAAATTGTCGCGCCACGAATTGCGCCAGCAGCAGAAACCGTCACAATCCACGAAAACAGCAACAGGAGGTCGTTCTTGACCGACGCCGTCATCGTTTCCACCGCCCGCACCCCGATCGGCAAGGCCTATCGCGGCGGGCTCAACGCCACCGAGGGTGCCACGCTGCTCGGCCACGCCATTGGCGAAGCCGTCGCGCGCGCCAAGGTCGATCCGAAGGAGATCGAGGACGTCGTGATGGGCGCCGCGCTGCAGCAAGGCGCGACCGGCGGCAACATCGCGCGCAAGGCGCTGCTGCGCGCCGGCCTTCCCGTCACCGTCGCCGGCACCACCATCGACCGGCAATGCGCCTCGGGCCTGCAGGCGATCGCGCTCGCCGCGCGCTCGGTGCTCTTCGACGGCGTCGAGATCGCGGTCGGCGGCGGCGGCGAGTCGATCAGCCTCGTGCAGAACGACAAGATGAACGGCTTCCACGCCCAGGACCCGGCGCTGCTCAAGATCAAGGGCGAGGTCTACATGCCCATGATCGACACGGCGGAGGTCGTCGCCAAGCGTTACGGCATCTCGCGCGAGAAGCAGGACGAGTATTCGCTGGAGAGCCAGCGCCGCACCGCGGCGGCCCAGCAGGGCGGCAAGTTCAAGGAGGAGATTGCGCCGATCACGACGCAGATGGCGGTCACCGACAAGGCGACCGGCGCGGTGTCGATGAAGGACGTCACGCTGTCGCAGGACGAGGGCCCGCGTCCCGAAACCACGCTCGAAGGCCTTGCCGGCCTCAAGCCCGTGCGCGGCGAGGGTTTCTCGATCACCGCCGGCAATGCCAGCCAGCTCTCCGACGGCGCTAGCGCCTCGGTGATCATGAGCGACAAGGAAGCTTCCAAGCGCGGCCTCAAACCGCTCGGCATCTTCCGCGGCTTCGTCTCCGCCGGCTGCGAGCCGGACGAGATGGGCATCGGCCCGGTCTTCGCCGTGCCGCGCCTGCTCAAGCGCCACGGCCTCACCGTCGACGACATCGGCCTGTGGGAGCTCAACGAAGCCTTCGCGGTGCAGGTGCTGTATTGCCGCGACAAGCTCGGCATCGACCCCGACAAGATCAACGTCGACGGCGGCGCGATCGCGGTCGGCCATCCCTACGGCATGTCGGGCGCGCGCCTGACCGGTCACGCCTTGATCGAAGGCCGCCGCCGCAAGGCGAAATACGCCGTCGTCACCATGTGCGTCGGCGGCGGCATGGGCGCGGCGGGCTTGTTCGAGGTGCTGCAGTAAATGTTTCTGTCATTCCGGGGCGCCGCGAAGCGGCGAGCCCGGAATCCATAACCAGCAGTCGGGGATATGGATTCCGGGCCTGCGCCTTACGGCGCATCCCGGAATGACGGCGGGTTTGGTAAGAAAAAAATCGCTCACAGGAGGATCCGATGGATCTCGCATTCACGAAAGAAGAGCAGACGTTTCGCGAGGAAGTGCGGCAGTTCTTCCGCGACAACGTGCCGCCGGATACGCGGCGCAAGATGATCGAGGGCCGTCATCTCTCGAAGGACGAGATGGTGACGTGGTGGCGCATCCTCAACAAGAAGGGCTGGGGCGTCAGCCACTGGCCGAAGGAATATGGCGGCACCGGGTGGACGCCCGTGCAGCATTATATCTTCAATGAGGAGCTGCAGGCGCATCCCGCGCCGCAGCCGCTCGCCTTCGGCGTCAGCATGGTCGGCCCCGTCATCTACACCTTCGGCAACGAGGAGCAGAAGAAGAAGTATCTGCCGCGCATCGCGAACGTTGACGATTGGTGGTGCCAGGGCTTCTCCGAGCCCGGCTCCGGCTCCGACCTCGCCTCGCTCAAGACCAAGGCTGAGCGCCGCGGCGACAAGTGGATCATCAACGGCCAGAAGACCTGGACCACGCTCGCCCAGCACGCCGACATGATCTTCTGCCTCTGCCGCACCGACAACAACGCCAAGAAGCAGATGGGCATCTCCTTCATCGTGTTCTCGATGAAGTCGAAGGGCGTCACCGTGCGCCCGATCCAGACCATCGATGGCGGTGCCGAGGTGAACGAGGTGTTCTTCGACGACGTCGAGGTGCCCGTCGAGAATTTGATCGGCGAGGAGAACAAGGGCTGGGACTACGCCAAGTTCCTGCTCGGCAACGAGCGCACCGGCATCGCCCGCGTCGGCGTCTCCAAGGAGCGGCTGCGCCGCATCCGCGATCTCGCCTCGAAGGTCGAATCCGGCGGCAAGCCGATCATCCAGGACGCCGCGTTCCGCGAGAAGCTGGCGGCGTGCGAGATCGAGCTGAAGGCGCTCGAGCTGACCCAGCTCCGCGTCGTCGCGGACGAGGGCAAGCACGGCAAGGGCAAGCCCAATCCGGCCTCCTCGGTGCTGAAGATCAAGGGCTCCGAAATCCAGCAGACCACCACCGAGCTGCTCATGGAAGTGATCGGGCCGTTCGCCGCGCCCTATGACGTGCACGGCGACGACGGCTCGAACGAAGCCATGGACTGGACCGCCCAGATCGCGCCGAGCTACTTCAACAATCGCAAGGTTTCGATCTACGGCGGCTCCAACGAGATCCAGCGCAACATCATCGCCAAGGCGGTGCTGGGGCTGTGATTGATTGAATGCAGAACGCTGTCGTCCCCCGCGAAGGCGGGGGACCCAGTACGCCGCGGCGATCGTGAGTCCCGCCAGCGCCTGCGTTTACTGGATCCCCGCCTTCGCGGGGATGACATCTGAGGGTGAGGCGACGGCAGGGCAATTCCCGCCGATTTGGAGAGAGACATGGATTTTGATCTGAACGAGGAGCAGCGGCTTCTCAAGGAAAGCGTCGACGGCCTGCTGACCGATTCCTACGATTTCGAGCAGCGCAAGAAGTACATGGCGGAGAAGGGCGGCTGGAGCAAAACGGTCTGGCTCAAGCTCGCCGAGCAGGGCCTGCTCGGCCTGCCCTTCGCAGAGGCCGATGGCGGCTTCGGCGGCGGCGGCGTCGAGACCATGATCGTGATGGAAGCGCTCGGCAAGGCGCTGGTGCTCGAGCCGTATCTGGCGACCGTGGTGATCGGCGGCGGCTTCCTGCGCCATGCCGGCACCGATGCGCAGAAGGCCGCGCATGTCCCGTCGATCATCGACGGCAGCAGGACGCTGGCGTTTGCTCAGCTCGAGAAGAATTCGCGCTACGATCTGTTCGACGTCACCACGACCGCGAAGAAGAAGGGCGATGGTTGGGTCATCGATGGCGAGAAGTTCGTCGTGCTCAACGGCGAGAATGCCGACACGCTCATCGTCACCGCGCGCACCAAGGGCGAGCGCCGCGACACGTCCGGCATCGGCGTGTTCCTGGTGCCGGCGAATGCCAAGGGCGTCGCCAGGAAGGGCTATCCGACCCAGGACGGCCTGCACGCCGCCGACATCACCTTCACCGGTGTCGAGGTCGGCCCGGATGCCGTGCTCGGCAATCCCGAGGATTCGCTGGCGCTGATCGAGCGCGTGGTGGACGAGGCCCGCGTCGCGCTCTGCGCCGAGGCGGTCGGGCTGATGGACGAATCGCTCAAGACCACGGTCGAGTACATCAAGACGCGCAAGCAGTTCGGCGTCGCGATCGGCTCGTTCCAGTCGCTGCAGCACCGCGCCTCCGACATGTTCGTCGCCACTGAACAGGCGCGCTCGATGTCGATGTTCGCCACCATGGCGAACGATTTCGAGAACGCCAAGGAGCGCAGCAATGCCATCGCCGCGGCCAAGGTGCAGATCGGCAAGTCGCTGAAGTTCGTCGGCCAGCAGTCGATCCAGCTTCACGGCGGCATCGGCATGACCATGGAGGCCAAGATCGGCCATTACTTCAAGCGCCTCACTATGATCGAGAACACCTTCGGCGACACCGACTACCACCAGCGCCGCGTCGCCGACGCGGGCGGGTTGGTTTGAGTTCAGCCGAACCACACGCGACTGTCATCCCGGGGCGCGCGTAGCGCGAACCCGGGATCCATCGGGTGGCATTACGCGCGGTGAAATGGATTCCGGGCTCGCGCCAGGTGGCGCGCCCCGGAATGACGAAGAGAGAGGGAGCCCCCATGAAAAACACCCCGTTCGATCTCACCGGCAAGGTCGCGGTCGTCACCGGCTCCAGCCGCGGCATCGGCCGCTCCTCCGCCGAATTGCTGGCAAAGTTAGGGGCCAAGGTCGTGGTGTCTTCGCGCAAGGCCGACGCCTGCAAGGAGGTCGCCGACGGCATCATCGCGTCCGGCGGTGACGCCATCGTCATTCCCTGCAACATCGCCCGCAAGGCCGAGGTCGAGGCGCTGATCGCGGGCGCGACGAAACATTACGGCAAGATCGACATCCTGGTCTGTAACGCCGCGGTGAATCCGTATTACGGCCCGCTGCTCGACATCACCGACGAAGCCTTCGACAAGATCATGGGCTCGAACGTCAAGAGCAACATCTGGCTCTCCGCGCTCGCGATCCCGCAGATGGCGGAGCGCGGCAACGGCTCCGTGATCATCATCTCCTCGATCGGCGGCCTGCGCGGCTCCACCGTGATCGGTGCCTACGGCATCTCCAAGGCCGCCGATTTCGCGCTGTGCCGTTCGCTCGCCGGCGAATGGGGCCCGAAAGGCGTTCGCGTCAATTGCATCGCGCCCGGCCTGGTCAAGACCGACTTCGCCCGCGCGCTGTGGGAAGACGAAGCCAATCTGAAGCGCCGCACCGCCACCACTCCGCTCCGCCGCATCGGCGAGCCCGACGAGATCGCCGGCGCCGTCGCCTATCTCGCCTCGGACGCATCGAGCTTCTTGACCGGCCAGACCATCGTCATCGACGGCGGCGTGACCACAGCCGCGGTGTAGATCCGGGACCCATAGCCACAGGGAGAAGTTTGGCGAAGACTCGCGGCTACCAGCCAGGGCTCCAATCTCTCCCTGGGGTTATGGGTCCCCGCGTTCGCGGGGACGACGACGGAGCCTGAGGCGTGCTCAGGGATATTGACCTTCCGCCTCCAATCCGCTCCCTTTGCCGCGACACAATGATCCCACCAGGGAAACCGCCAAGGTAAGCCGCCATGTCTTTCGTCCTCGCCATCGACCAGGGCACCACCTCCTCGCGCGCCATCGTGTTTCGCGGCGATATTTCCATCGCCGCCAAGGCGCAACAGGAGTTTCCGCAGCATTTCCCGGCCTCGGGCTGGGTCGAGCACGAGCCGGAGGACATCTGGACCTCGACCGTGATGGTCTGCCGCGAGGCGATCGAGCAGGCCGGCATCAGCGCGAAGGACATCGCCGCGATCGGCATCACCAACCAGCGCGAGACCACGGTGGTGTGGGACCGCGCCACCGGCCAGGCCGTGCATCGCGCCATCGTCTGGCAGGACCGGCGCACCGCCGACATCT
This sequence comes from Bradyrhizobium frederickii, assembly GCF_004570865.1. GTDB lineage: Bacteria > Pseudomonadota > Alphaproteobacteria > Rhizobiales > Xanthobacteraceae > Bradyrhizobium > Bradyrhizobium frederickii. Next base: position 149,543 of record NZ_SPQS01000020.1, on the reverse strand, counting down.
GCGCGAAACTCAAGGCAGAGGGCCGCGAGCCGGTGATCTCCAGGAAGACCGGCCTGATCATCGATCCCTATTTCTCCGGCACCAAGGTTGCCTGGATCCTCGACCACGTCCCCGGCGCCCGCGCCCGCGCCGCCCGCGGCGAATTGATGTTCGGCACCGTCGATTGCTACCTGCTCTGGCGCCTCACCGGCGGCAAGGTGCACGCCACCGACGCCACCAACGCCTCGCGCACGCTGCTGTTCAACATCCACACCGGCCAGTGGGACGACGAGCTGCTGGAGATCATCGGCGTGCCGCGCTCGATGCTGCCCGAGGTGAAGGACTCTTCCGCCCGCTTCGGCGAGAGCACGCCCGATCTGTTCGGCGGCGCGATCGCGATCTCCGGCATCGCCGGCGACCAGCAGGCCGCCACCATCGGCCAGGCCTGCTTCCGCCCGGGCATGATGAAGTCCACCTACGGCACCGGCTGCTTCGCGCTGCTCAACACCGGCACCACGCCCGTCGTCTCCAAGAACAAGCTGCTCACCACCGTCGCCTACCAGCTCGACGGCAAGCGCACCTACGCGCTGGAAGGCTCGATCTTCGTCGCCGGCTCCGCGGTGCAATGGCTGCGCGACGGCCTCGGCATCATCAAGCACGCCGCCGAGACCGGGCCTCTTGCCGATCAGTCGGACTCCATGCAGAGCGTCTATCTCGTCCCGGCCTTCGTCGGCATGGGCGCGCCCTACTGGAATCCGCGCGTGCGCGGCGCGCTGTTCGGCCTCACCCGCAACACCGGCCCCGCCGAACTCGCCCACGCCGCGCTGGAAAGCGTCTGCTACCAGACCTTCGACCTCTGGGCCGCGATGCGCGCGGACTGGCCGAGCTCGGAGACCGCAAGCGTCGTGCTCCGCGTCGACGGCGGCATGACGGCGTCGGACTGGACCATGCAGCGCCTCTCCGATCTGCTCGATGCACCAGTAGACCGTCCGGTGATCCAGGAAACCACGGCACTGGGCGCCGCCTACCTCGCCGGCCTCAACGCCGGCGTCTATCCCGAGCCGACCAAGTTCGCCGACAATTGGCGATTGGAGCACCGCTTCAAGCCGAACATGAGCCAGGCGACGCGCGAGCGAAAGCTCGCCGGCTGGGCGCGCGCGGTGAAGGGCGTGCTGGCGAGCGACGAGGGGGAGGGGTAGGCGCGACCGCCAAGTCCATCTCGCTGGGATTGAGGTGACGAGGTGAATCAACAGGCAAGCTGTCGTCCCGGCGAAGGCCGGGACCCATACTCCGCAGCAGAGCTTGTGAACGGGACACGTCGTTCCAGCCCGCAAACCAATCCACATTCGTGGTTATGGGTCCCGGCCTTCGCCGGGACGACACCGATTGTATGGCCGCAGCTTGGCCTGAACTGAACGAGCAAGCCCCATGATCCTTCCCGACGGCTACTCCGACGTCCCCCCCGGCAAGATCGCCGCGGTCGTCACCCATCTGGAAATGACTGCACCTCCCGTGCGCCGCGCCGATCCCCCTGGCGCGTGGACCTTGCGCAAGGTCGATGCCCCCGCGCTTCCCTGGTACCGCGATCTCTTCCGCCGCGTCGGCGAGGACTGGCTGTGGTTCTCGCGACCACGCATGAACGACACCAAGCTTGCCGCGATCCTCCACGCGCCGGGCATTGAGGTCTACGCATTGGTCGCGGATGGCCGCGACGAAGGCCTGCTCGAGCTCGACTTCCGCGAGCCCGGCCAGTGCGAGCTGTCTTATTTCGGCGTCACCGCACCCTTGATCGGCACCGGCGCCGCCCGCTTCCTGATGAACCGCGCGCTGGAGCTCGCGTGGTCGCACGATGTCGGCCGCGTCTGGGTCCACACCTGCACGCTCGACCATCCCTCCGCCGTCGCGTTCTACCAACGCTCCGGCTTCCGCCCCTTCCGCCGCCAGGTCGAAATCGCCAACGACCCGCGGCTCGATGGCACCGCGCCGCCCGATGCGGCGAAGCATGTGCCGATCATTGAGTGATCTGCGTCTGTCTCGCCGCCCCTTTGCGAAGCAATCAAGGCTGCCCCCGCGGACAGATTCTGGATTGCTCCGCGGAGCCTGTCATCGGGCCGCGCCATGCGCGGACCCGTTGGCTCGCAATGAGGGCGAGCCGACGCTGCCGTCAGCGCGTCAACGTGCGGCGGTGCCGGCCGGTCTCCTATCGGACGCATTCGTTGGCTTCGTCCAAAAGCCATGCAACAAATGCCTTCACCCGAGCATCACTTGCCAGGACCGCGGGCCAGCGCACGAGGTGTACCTTCGTCGACGGCATATCCCAGGTCTCAGGCAGCACGCGCACAAGGCGACCGTCAATGAGCGCGTCGCGCGCGAGGAGTGAGCGCGTCAGCACGACGCCGCTGCCTTGAAGTGCGGCACCGATCGCTGTCGCCATGTTGGCGTAACGTAGTCCAACCGGCGGCGGCGCATTGAGGCCAAGTCGCGCGAACCACGTCGACCAGGACCACTCCGTTCCCGCGTTCGCGTCTGCGCCAACCCCCTTATGGATCAGCGGCAGCGCGGCAATGCGCATCGGATCGTCGAGCGGCGCGGACGGCAACAGTTGCGCGTGGCAAACGGGGAAGACCTGCTCGCGCAACAACACGCGCTGCGTCGAGGTCTCGCGTGCCTCGCCCTCGAGGAGCCAATGGATCGTGATGTCGAGATCGAGGTGGATTGCTTGCGCCGTGCTCTCGACGATGATCAGTTCGACCGGCGTCGATGAGGCCTTGAACATCGGCAGGCGTGCGACGAGCCAATAGTCCGCAAGCGCCGCACTGACGCCGACGCGCAATGGTCCATTGCTGGCGGCGGCGCGGCATCGCGCGCGTAGCTCGCCTAGGCCGGTGAGGAGTTCCGCGAGGCCGGATGCAAGCGCTTCACCGGCGGGCGTCGGCCGCATGCCGCCCGAAGTCCGCATCAGCAGTGGCAAACCCATAAAGTCTTCCAGCCGGCGCAACCGGTGACTCACTGCGCTCTGCGTCACCCGGAGGTCGCTTGCTGCGGCGGTGACGCTGCCGAGGCGGTGCACGGCTTCGAAGGCAATCAGGGCATCGAATGGAGGTTGCGCGGTCATGTCGGCATTATGAAGGAGATTCATCCTGAATTGAACACTCGGCATACGCCAAGAACGTAAACCGATGATAACTAGCGGGCATCCAGGGCTCCTGCGCGGCACTTATCGGCAGAGGATTTGTGAAGACGGCACCCTCGCTATCCGCTCGTGATCTTTCCGTTGCACTGACACTCGGCCTCGGTGCGTTCTTCACGAATCTCGACGTCACCGCCGTCGTCGTTGCGCTGCCAGCGATGGAGCGCACCCTCAACTTCGACATGGCCGCGACAGCGTGGGTGATTGATGCGTACTCTCTCGCTTTCACGGGCATGCTGCTGGCGGCTGGGGCAATCGCCGATCGCTTCGGTCGCCGCAGCGCTTTGCTGACCGGCAATGCGATCTTCCTTGTCGCTTCCCTTGCTTGCGGCCTTGCCTGGGACGGTCCGTCGTTGTGGCTCGCCCGAGGTCTGCAAGGCGTTGGCGCAGCGTTTGTCGTCACAGGCGCCTTGGCGCTCGTCGCCAGCGCGTTCCCGGATGCCGTCGCCAGAGCGCGTGTGTTCGCCTTGATGGGCGTGGTCTCCGGTGTTGGGATGGCCCTGGGGCCGACGCTCGGTGGCGTGATCACGGCTTGGACCGGGTGGCGCTGGATCTTCTTCATCAACGTGCCGTTCTGCGTGGCTCTGACCATTGCGGCGCCGCGGCTCGTCGCCGAGAGCCAAGCCGCGGAGAAGCGCTCGCTCGATATTGTCGGCGTCGCCCTGTTGACGATGGCACTCGCGCTGCTGATTGAGGCGACGTTGCGCGTACGTGCCGACATGATCGGTGCCGCGAGCCTCGGCGGCGCGGCCCTTTTGCTGTTGGCAGGCTTCGCCCTTCAACAGCATCGGCGCGCTGTGCCGCTCCTCGACCCGAACGTGTTCGGTACACCCCCGATGATCGGTGTCGGCCTGCTGCTGATTGCGGTCTCCGTCAGCTACTGGGCCATCCTTGTCTATCTGCCGCCAGCGATGCAGAGCGCATTCGGGTGGCACACCAATCGTACTGGCCTCGCGCTACTCGCTGCAACAGCGCCCATGCTAATCGTGCCGCCAATTGGCGGTCGCCTCGTCATGCGCATCGGTTGGCGCTGGCACTTCGCGCATTCTCTCGCGATACTCGCGGTCGGTAATCTCCTCTTACTTGCATCCCTCTGGCGTACAGATACGGCCGAGACCCTCGGACTCATGCTCGCGGGCATGGTAGTGATCGGCAGCGGCGCAGCGCTTGCTCACCCGCAACTTTCGGGTGCCCTGCTTGCGCTCGCTCCGCCGGACCGTTCCGGCATGGCCTCTGCCATGACGATCGTGGCGCGGCAGGGTGGCTTCGCGCTTGGGATCGCTGCGCTGGCAGTAGTTGGTGGCGGGCAAGCCTTCGAGGCCATCTTTGCCACCGCGGCGTCAACAGCAGTCTTGGGCGCTCTCGCAGCAATTTTCCTGCTTCCCGCCAATCGGTGAGCGCATGAAGTATGGCTCTGGTTTGACCCGCGACCGCCGGCGAGCGGGCTGCCGCGCTCGTGCGTCGGGGTTTGTGACCTGCACCTCGAAGACTGCTGCATCGTTGCGCCGGAGGTCGTCTTCCCAATCCTGTCGATCCTCATCAGTCAAGGGCACGATTTCATTGCGTCTGCCAACGCTCCGCAGGAAGGTTTTCAGTTCTTCGCTGAAGTTAGGAAATCGATCAGCTCCCGGATAAATCGGGTATAGGCCACCTTGTCCGCGCTATAGGAGTAGGCGCCCAATATATTGAGCGATGGAGACATATCAGCACGCACGTCGTTCTGGCCCCATGCGGCCCCGATCGTGATCGAGGCTATTCCAACGATGAAAAGCGAGCGGAGCATGCCTCAAAACAACTCCTGCTTCCCCCGCGCTAGCGAAAACCCCCGCTGCATCGCATTGAAGCGTCAGCCCCGTCTGCTCCGACCGGCAGGTAAATCCCCCGCGCTGCCACACCTCGCCATAGGCCAGCACCGGCAGCGAGGGGTCCATCACGGTGTCGCCGGCGCAGATGCGGCTTGCGGCGCCCTTCGCGCTCATCTCGAAGGCTTGGCCCCAGTCGAGCTCGCAATCGGCGGGCCGCCGCGGCCGGCTCTCCATGTTCATGATGTCGCAGCGGAGCACGCCCTGACCGTTGTCGGTGAAGAACTGGCAGGCGATGTTCTGCGACGGCGTGAGAAAGCCGATCGGGCGGTCGTCGATCTGGCGGTCCTGGGCATGGGCGGCACCGATCATCGGCAGCAGGATCGATATCAGGATCAGTCCGCGCGGTCCCGTCATGTCATTCCCGTTCAGCTATCGAAATTCACCGCATTGGTGTTGGCGCCGCAGACCAGAATGGCGACGCGCTCGGCAGGTGACGGACGATAGCGGCCGGAGAGCACCGCGGCAAAGGCGGCTGCGCCGCCGGGCTCGGCGACGAGGCGCAAGTGCGACCACAGCTCGGCCTGGGCCTGCCGGATCGCATCGTCGCTGACCAGGACGACGCGCTCGACATGGGCGCGCGCGACCGGAAACATCAACTCGCCGACGCGCCGCGGCGCCAGGCTGTCGGCGGCGATGCCGCCAGCCGGCGCGTCGACCGGCGCGCCCGCCTCGAACGCGTTATGCAGTGTTGGCGATTGTTCCGGCTCGACCGCGATGATGCGCGTCCTGCCGGCGTACCAGGCTGCAATGCCGCCGATCAGTCCGCCGCCGCCGACCGCCACCAGCAGCGTGTCGATGCCGGGAGCATCCTGCTCCAGCTCCAGTCCGACGCTGCCCTGGCCAAGCAGGGTTTCGGCCTGATCGTAGGCATGGACCGCCAGCGCGCCGCTCTGCGCGACATGCGCCTCGCTTGCGGCGAGCGCATCGGCGTAGCGGCTGCCCGCGATCACGAGCTTGGCGCCATAATTCCTGATCCGCTCGGCCTTGGCCGGCGAGGTGATGTCGGGCACGAAGATCGTGGCGGGACGGCCGAGCCGCTGCGCCGCATAGGCGACCGCCGCGCCGTGATTGCCGCCGGATGCGGCGACGACACCGGCCTGCGGCACCTGCCGCAGCAACAGATTGGCGAAGGCGCCGCGCGCCTTGAACGATCCTGAATGCTGCAGCATCTCGAGCTTGAACGTGACCGGCGCGGCCGGCAGGCCGAAATCGGCGAGATCGGCCTGAACCAGGGGCGTGCGCCTGATATGCGGACGGATGACCGCCTCGGTCGCCGCAATCCGCTCCCGCGTGATGTCCATTGTCGCTGTCATGATGTCGTCCAGAATAGCGCATCCGAGAGTTGACATCAATTAGGTAATTAGCAAAATGGCTAAATGAAATTTGCTGTCGCCTTGCGCGCGCTCGCCAACGAACGCCGCCTGCAGATCCTGGAATGGCTGCGCGATCCGCGGAAGCATTTTCGCGAGCAGGCCGATGGCGACCTGGTCGAGGACGGCGTCTGCGGCTTGTTGATCGCCGAAAAGCTCGGCGTCAGCGCGCCGACATTGAGCGAGCACATGCGGGTGCTGACATCAGCCAAGCTGGTGCGCGCCAAGCGGATCAAGCAGTGGACGATGTACAAGCGCAACGAGACCGCCATCGCCGCGATCAAGCGCTCGATCCAGGACGGGCTTTGACGGGTAGCGCGTGAGGGCATTGCGGGCGTGCTCCGTTTCCGAGATAATTGTTGCGCCGCACCGAGCCGGTCGTGGAGACTGGTCGGCCCTGCCGTGTTCAACGATTGAGAAGAGCGAGAACCATGTTCCTGATCGGCCAATATGATTCCCCCTTCGTCCGCCGCGTCGCGATTGCGCTGAAGCTTTACGGCCTTCCCTTCGAGCACAGGCCGTGGTCGACCTTCGGCGACGCCGACAAGATCGCGCCCTACAACCCGCTGCGCCGCGTGCCGACCCTGGTGCTGGACGACGGCGAGGCGCTGATCGAGAGCATGATCATCCTGGATTATCTCGACGAGCGCGTCGGCGAGGCGCAGGCGATGCTGCCGCGCAGCGGCCCTGAGCGGCGCGGGCATCTGCGCATCTGCGCGCTCGCCTCCGGCCTCGGCGACAAGGCGGTGAGCCTGCTCTACGAGCGCGTGCTGCGGAAGGAGCAACTCGCGCTGTGGGTCGAGCGCTGCCAGGCGCAGATCGGCGACGTGCTCAAGGTGCTCGAGGCCGAGCGGGCCAAGGTGGCAACGCCGTACTGGCTGGGCGATCGGATCGGCCACGCCGACGTCGCGGTGGCCTGCGTCGTCCGCTTCACCCGCGAGGCGCATCCGCAGCTGTTCGACGCCTCGCGCTATCCGGCGCTGGCAGCTCATGCCGAGCGCTGTGAGGCCTTGGCACCGTTCAAGGAGATCGTGCAGCCGCTGGCGCCGCCGAAGGGGTAGGGCTTCCTTCCCTCCCTGGAGGGCAGGGTTATCGCATATGAGTTCTTGGCAGGGCCTGAGCAAGCGCCTCGTCCTTCGAAACGACCGCGGAGCCTGTCATCGGGCGCGCTATGCGCGGACCCGGTGGCGGTCTCCTCAGGATGAGGCTAAGTGGCATCGATGCCCGCTGAAACTGCTGCCGCACACTCCGTCCTCATCCTGAGGAGCCGCGCTCTTCGCGCGGCGTCTCGAAGGATGGCCGCAGGGAGAAGCTCTCGAATGCGATAGACCGGTCCCGCACCTCGCTTCGCTCGTGGGGGCTGCAGGCGAAGGCAATCAAGGCCGGAGCGTGCAACGGCCGCAGCAGCCGACGATGGAATATTGCCGCTGTTTTGCCCGACGCCGGCAACTCGCTTCGGCAAGGCCGAAATTTCTCAAGCATTTCAACCCCATCGCTACTGTGCATGGGGTTGTTTTCGCAATTTTTGTTTTGAGGCGCGACTACACCGCGCCCGCGCGCTTCTTCTGCCAGACCAGATGCACCGCGCAGGTGCAGCCCGGCGGGTGCGAGGCAAGGTCCTTGGGGGCCTCGTCATTCGCGGGCGTCGCCGCAAAAGTCTTGTCGCTCGCGCTCTGCTGCGACGGGATGTAGTTCAGCACCGGCGCGAGCCAGCGCTCGGTCTCCGCCACGCTCATGCCCTTGCGCGCGGCGTAATCCTCGACCTGGTCGCGCTCGATCTTGCCGACGCCGAAATAATAGCTCGCGGGATTTGCGAAATAGAGCCCGGACACGCTGGAGCCCGGCCACATCGCAAAGCTCTCGGTCAGCTTCACGCCCGCCGTGTTCTCGGCGTCGAGCAGCTCGAACAGCGTCGCCTTCTCGGTGTGGTCGGGCTGCGCGGGATAGCCGGGCGCGGGGCGGATGCCCTGGTACTTCTCGAGGATCAGATCGTCGGGCGAGAGCGCTTCGCTAGGTGCATAAGCCCAGAACTCGCGGCGCACGCGGGCATGCATGCGCTCGGCGAAGGCCTCGGCGAGGCGGTCGGCCAGCGCCTTGCACAGGATCGAGGAATAATCGTCGTTCGCCATCTTGAAGCGGTCGGCGACCGCATCCTCGCCGATCCCGGCGGTGACCACGAAGCCGCCGACATAGTCGGGCACGCCCGCGGGCGCGACGAAGTCCGCGAGGGCGGCGTTGAAACGGCCCTCGCGCTTCTCGAGCTGCTGGCGCAGCGTGTGCAGCGTCGCGATCTTCTTGGTCCGGCTCTCGTCGGCATAGAGCGCGATGTCGTCGCCTTCGGCGTTCGCCGGCCAGAAGCCGATCGTCGCGCGCGCCCGGAACCATTTTTCCTTGACGATGGTGTCGAGCATCTTGCGCGCGTCGTCATAGAGCGAGCGCGCGACCTCGCCGACCTTGGCATCGTCGAGAATGGCGGGGAAGCGTCCCGCGAGCTCCCAGGTCTGGAAGAACGGCGTCCAGTCGATGTAAGGCACGAGCTCGGCGAGATCGTATTCGTCGAAGCTGCGGATGCCGAGGAACGTCGGCTTCACCGGCTTGTTCGCAGCGAAATCAACCGGCACGCGGTTGGCGCGGGCGTCAGCCAGCTTCAGGCGCTTCTTGTCGGCCTGCGCGCGCAGATGTGCTTCCGAGATCTTTGCGTATTCAGCGCGCACCTCGGCGGCATAGGCCTCGCGCTTCTCGGGCGAGATCAGCGAGGAGGCGACGCCGACCGCGCGGCTGGCATCGTTGACATGGACCACCGGACCTGCGCGATAGCTCGGGTCGATCTTGACCGCCGTGTGCACGCGGCTGGTGGTGGCGCCGCCGATCAGGAGCGGCAGCTTGAGGCCTTCGCGCTGCAATTCGCTGGCGAAGAACGCCATCTCGTCGAGCGAGGGCGTGATCAGGCCGGAGAGGCCGACGATGTCGGCCTTCTCGGCCTTCACGGTCTCGACGATCCTGGCGGCGGGCACCATCACGCCGAGGTCGATGACCTCGAAATTGTTGCACTGGAGCACGATGCCGACGATGTTCTTGCCGATGTCGTGGACGTCGCCCTTGACGGTCGCGAGCACGATCTTGCCGGCGGACGAGGAGCCCTCGGTGCCGATACCGTTGGCGAGGTTGCGGGCCTTCTCTTCCTCCATGAACGGCATCAGCCAGGCCACCGCCTGCTTCATCACGCGCGCGGACTTGACGACCTGTGGCAGGAACATCTTGCCGTCGCCGAAGAGGTCGCCGACCACGTTCATGCCGGCCATCAGCGGCCCCTCGATCACGTCGAGCGGGCGCGAGGACTTCTTGCGGGCTTCCTCGGTGTCCTGCTCGATGAATTCGGTGATGCCGTGCACCAGCGAATGCGACAGCCGCTTCTCCACCGGCCATTCGCGCCAGGCGAGATCGGCCTCCTTGCTTTCCGTCTTCTTGCCGCGGAATTTCTCGGCCAGCGCCAGCAGGCGCTCGGACGCGCCCGGATCGCGGTTGAGGACGACGTCCTCGCAGGTCTGGCGCAGCTCCGGATCGATGTCGTCATAGACGATCATCTGCCCGGCATTGACGATGCCCATGTCCATGCCGGCCTTGATGGCGTGATACAGGAACACCGAGTGCATGGCCTCGCGCACCGGCTCGTTGCCGCGGAACGAGAACGAGAGATTCGAGACGCCGCCCGAGATATGCGCGCCCGGCAGGTTCTGCCGGATCCAGCGCGTCGCCTCGATGAAGTCGACGCCGTAATTGTTGTGCTCCTCGATGCCGGTCGCGATCGCGAAGACGTTCGGATCGAAGATGATGTCCTCAGGCGGGAAGCCGACCTTGTTCACCAGGATGTCGTAGGCGCGCTTGCAGATCTCGGTCTTGCGCGCGAACGTGTCGGCCTGGCCGACCTCGTCGAACGCCATCACCACGACGGCCGCGCCATGGCGACGGGCGATCCTGGCTTCGTGAATGAACTTCTCCTCGCCCTCCTTCATCGAGATCGAGTTGACGACCGGCTTGCCCTGCACGCATTTCAGGCCGGCCTCGATCACCGAGAATTTCGAGGAATCGACCATCACGGGGACGCGGGCGATGTCGGGCTCGGCGGCGACGAGGTTGAGGAAGGTCACCATCGCGGCTTCCGAGTCCAGAAGCCCCTCGTCCATGTTGACGTCGATGATCTGGGCGCCGTTTTCGACCTGGTCGCGCGCGACCTGGAGCGCGGCGGTGTAGTCGCCGGCGGTGATCAGCTTGCGGAAGCGGGCCGATCCCGTGACGTTGGTGCGCTCGCCGACATTGACGAAGGGAATGGCGTCCGTCAGCACGAAAGGCTCGAGGCCGGACAGCCGCAGGCGCGGTTCGATCTCGGGCACGATCCGCGGCTTGTGCGGGGCGACGGCCGCCGCAATTGCCGCGATATGATCCGGCGTCGTGCCGCAGCAGCCGCCGACGATGTTGACGAGGCCGTCGCGGGCGAACTCGCCGATCAGCCGCGCCATGTAGTCCGGGCTCTCGTCATATTGGCCGAACTCGTTGGGCAGGCCGGCGTTCGGATAGGCGCAGACCAGCGTATCGGCGACGCGGCCGATGTCCGCGATATGCGCGCGCAAATCTTCGGCGCCGAGCGCGCAGTTGAAGCCGATGGTGACGGGCTTGGCGTGCCGCACCGAATTCCAGAACGCCTCCGGCATCTGGCCCGAAAGCAGGCGGCCGGACTTGTCGGTGATGGTGCCCGACACCATCACGGGCATGTCGATGCCGCGCGCCTCGGTGATCTCGGCGATGGCATAGAGCGCCGCCTTGGCGTTCAGCGTGTCGAAGATGGTCTCGACCAGCAGGAGGTCGACGCCGCCGTCGAGCATGCCGCGGATCTGCTCGCCATAGGATTTGCGCAAATCGTCGAAGGTGACGGCGCGGTAGCCGGGATTGGAAACGTCAGGCGAGATCGAGGCGGTGCGGTTGGTCGGGCCGATGGCGCCCGCGACGAAGCGCGGCTTGCCGTCCTCGGCCGCGACGCGCCGTGCGGCGTTGCCGGCGAGGCGGGCGCCTTCGCGCGCCATCTCGTAGACGATGTCGGTGAGGTCGTAATCGGCTTGCGCGATCGAGGTGGTGGAGAAGGTATTGGTCGCGACGATGTCGGCGCCGGCGCGCAAGTATGCGGCGTGGATGTCCTCGATCGCCTGCGGCTGGGTCAGGATCAAGAGGTCGTTGTTACCGCGCAGGTCGCGGTGAAAATTCTTGAAGCGCTCGCCGCGGAAGGCTTTCTCGTCGAGCTGCAGATTCTGGATCATCGTGCCCATGGCGCCGTCGAGCACCAGGATGCGCTCGCGCGCGGCGTTGAGAAGGGCGGTTCGCTTGGCGGAAACGGGAACGGTCATCTTCTCTCACGCAGCCTTCTGGACGCTCTTGGCCCGGATGCCGAGCAAATGGCTGATCGCGAACACGAGATCGGCGCGGTTCATGGTGTAGAAATGGAAGGTGTCGACGCCGTGCTTGGCGAGCTTCTGCACCTGGCCGGCTGCCACCGTCGCGGCCACCAGCTTGCGGGTCTCGGCGTCCTCGTCGAGGCCCTCGAATTTCGCGGCGAACCAGTCCGGCACCGTGGTGCCGGCGCGGGTGACGAAATTGCGGGCCTGCTTGAAATTGTGCATGGGCATGATGCCCGGCACGATCGGAATGTTGATGCCGCGGGCGCGGACGCGGTCGCGATAGCGGAAGTAGAGGTCGTTGTCGAAGAACACCTGGGTGATCGCGCGCGTCGCCCCGGCATCGACCTTGGCCTTCAGCGTGTCGATGTCGGCGTCGAAGTCGCGCGCCTCGGGGTGCTTCTCGGGATAGGCCGACACGCTGACTTCGATGTCGCCGTGCCGCTTCTTGATTCCGGCGACGAGGTCGGCCGAGTTCTGGTAGCCGTCGGGATGGCTCGCATATGGCGTGCCGATGCCGCCGACGGGATCGCCGCGCAAGGCCACGATGTGGCGGACGCCGACCTCGTGATAGCGGTCGACGATCTCGTCGATCTCGCCGCGCGAGGCGCCGACGCAGGTCAGATGCGCCGCGGGCAGCAGCGCGGTCTCCTTGAGGATGCGGGCGATGGTGGAATGGGTGCGCTCGCGGGTCGAGCCGCCGGCGCCGTAGGTCACCGAGACGAATTTCGGCTCCAGCGGGGCGAGCCGGTTGATGGTGTCCCAGAGATTGCGCTCCATCTCCTCGGTCTTGGGCGGAAAGAACTCGAACGAGATCGCAGGCTGCTTCAGGTGCCCGTCGGCTGTCGCAGGCGTCGTTACGTCAGTCATGGCACCACTCACTCCAATTTCCGCCGGCCGTGGGGTCTAGCTTGGGAGTGCCTAAGATAAGGCAAAGGCGGTCTGGTCGACAGCCCATCGATGATGGGAAGTAGCCCACTAATGCGCGGATATCGTGAAATTTGATGCTGAATGGCCTTGTTGTGGGAAGGTGGATGAATTGGAATAACATATTGTAATATAATTGAGTTATTTGATTCAGGCGCCTTCTCAAGGGTCAGTTTCGTTGGTGGGCAGGATGAAGTTTGCATGTTACGGATGTAATTTGTCCCAACCGTCGTTTTCCACGACGACCCGTCCCTCCGTACCCTCTGACCTGCGCAGCCTGCCATTGCCGCCGCACGGCCCTTCGTTAGGTTAAGGCACCATGATCCCGCTCTCAGTTCTCGACCTCTCCGTCGTCACCACCGGTACCAAGCCCGCCGCGGCGCTGCGCAACAGCATCGATCTGGCACGCCATGTCGATGGGCTCGGCTATGTCCGCTATTGGCTCGCCGAGCACCACAACCTTGCCTCCGTCGCGAGTCCTGCGCCCGACGTCATGATCGGCCAGATCGCAGCGGTGACGCAGCACATCCGCGTCGGCTCCGGCGGGGTGATGCTGCCCAACCACGCCCCGCTGGTGGTGGCCGAGCGCTTCAAGATGCTGGAGGCGCTGTTTCCCGGCCGCATTGACCTTGGCCTCGGTCGCGCGCCCGGCACCGACGGTGCGACGGCCTACGCGCTGCGCAGCCGGCTCGATCGGCGCGAGGGCGACGATTTCCTGGAGCGGCTGCACGAGTTGATTCTGTGGCAGACCCGCGAATTCCCTGCGGGACACCCCTACAACAACGTCGTCGCCATGCCCGACGACACGGCCCTGCCGCCGATCTGGCTGCTCGGCTCCAGCGATTATTCCTCGGAGCTGGCCGCGCAGATCGGCATGGGCTTCGCCTTCGCCCATCACTTCGCGTCCCACGATGCGATCGATGCGATGGTGCATTACCGCAACCGCTTCCAGCCCTCGGCCTGGCGTGCGGACCCGCATGCGATCCTCGCGGTTGCCGTCATCGCGGCCGATACCGATGCGGAGGCCGAACGGCTCGCCAGCTCGTTCGACCTCAACCGGCTGCGCCGCGACCGCGGCCAATATCTGCCGTTGCCGAGCGTGGAGGAGGCGCTGGCCTATCCCTACTCCGACGCCGAGCGCACCTCGATCCTGCGCAACCGTTCCCGCCTGTTCGTCGGCAGCCCCGCGACCGTGCAGAGGAAGCTGCAGCCGTTGATCGACGCGAGCAAGCCGGACGAACTGATGGTCATCACCGCCGTGTACGATCACGAGGCGCGGAAGAAGTCCTATTCGCTGCTGGCGGAGGCGTTCGGGTTGGTGAAGAGAGAAGTCGCGTAACCCGCTCTCGTGCCCCTGACGCAGCGCAGCGCCTCTTCGGCGGTGCGCTGCTGAGCCGGGGCCCATCGCGCCTATGGGTATTGCAGCCCTGGGTCCCGGCTCGCGCTTCGCGCGTCCGGGACACGAGACTAACCCTGCTGCGATTCGCTGAACGTCGCGCGGAACGGATGTCCCGGATATACGCCCACGATGCGGAATTCGCGCGAGAAGAATTTCAGCTCCTCGATGGCGAAAGCGAGGCCCTTGTCCTCGGGGTGGCCGTCGACGTCGGCGTAGAACTGCGTGGCGAAGAAATTGCCGTCGATCATGTAGCTTTCGAGCTTGGTCATGTTGACGCCGTTGGTGGCAAAGCCGCCGAGCGCCTTGTAGAGCGCGGCCGGTAAATTGCGCACCCGGAAAACAAACGTCGTGACCAGCGGGCCGGAGCCCTGCGCGGCCCATCTCGGCTCGCGTGCCAGCACCACGAAGCGCGTGGTGTTGTGAGCCTCGTCCTCGATGTCATCGGCGAGTATGTCGAGGCCATAGATCTTTGCGGCGAGGCGCGAGGCGATCGCCGCGACGGTCTTGTCCTTGCGTTCCGAGATGTCGCGGGCGCTGCCGGCGGTATCGGCGTGCACGATCGGCTTGATGCCGAGCTTGCGGATGATGCGGCGGCACTGGCCGAGCGCATGCACATGGCTCTCGACGCTCCTGATGTCTTCGAGCCTGGTCCCCTTCACCGCCATCAGCTGATGCCGAACGGGGAGAAACCACTCGCCGATGATGAAGAGACCGGAGGCCGGCAGGAGGTGATGGATGTCGGCGACGCGGCCCGCCACCGAATTCTCGATCGGGATCATGCCGAGATCGGCCTCGCCCGACGAGATCGCCGACAGGGCGTCCTCGAAGGTAGCGCAGGGCATCGGCTCGGCCTCGGGATAGGCCTCGACGATGGCGATGTGGGAATTGGCTCCGGGTTCGCCCTGGAATGCGATCTTCATCTTGCTCATGATCGGCCTTGTAACAGCGGCTCAGGATTTGGAAAGGATGCTGCGGGCGGTTTCCAGGTCCGCCGGCGTGTCAACTCCGCGGGGCACTGTATCCACGATGGTGAAGTCGATGCGCATTCCGGCCTCCAGCGCGCGGAGCTGCTCGAGCTTCTCCTGCAATTCCAGCGGAGACGGCGGAAGCGAGACGTAGCGCTCCAGCGCGGCGCGGCGGTAGGCATAGAGCCCGATATGGTGGTAACGCGGTCCGTCGCCGTAAGGGGCGGTCGCGCGGGTAAAATAAAGCGCGCGCATCCGCCTGCCGCCAAGCGAGGTTCCGATCGCCTTCACCACGCTCGGCGCGAGGTCCTCTTCCTCGGTGTGAATCTGCGAGGCCAGGGTCGCGATGTCCACGGCCGGGTCTTGCAGGGGAGGCAGCACCTCGCGGATGTTGTCGATCGTGATGGTTGGGAAATCCCCCTGGAGATTGACCACGATCTCGGCCTTGCCCTCGGGGTCGAGTTTCCGCATGGCTTCGTGGATGCGGTCGGAGCCGGATGGGTGGTCGGGGCGGGTCATAACGGCTTCGCCGCCATGGGCGGTGACGACCGAGGCGATCTCCGGCGTGTCGGTTGCAACCGCGACCCGGCCGATGGCGGCGGCCTCGGCGCGGCGCAGCACGTGGACGATCATCGGCAGGCCCGCGATATCGGCGAGCGGCTTGCCGGGCAGGCGGGTGGCGGCCATACGGGCCGGGATCAGCACCAGGATGCGAGGGTCGATCATGGGTTCAAGTTCTTGGGGTCAAGGGCCTGGAAACGGGGCGTTTTTCGCGCCGAGAAAGGGAGTGGGGACGGGCCTGAAGCCGGCTCGCTTATACGGGTTGCCAGACCCCGGGCAAACCGATATCTCAATGGCAAAACTCGGGGAAACGATAGGGAACGGTTGATTCTCCCGAGGCTCGTCCTGGCGGCCGCCCGGCCGCTCGATCCTTCTTGCGGTGTGGGGCCTAGCCGGAAATGGACTCTTTCGAACTCAATAAAATTCTCGGTGCCGTGCTCGGCACCTGTCTCCTTCTGCTGGTGACGAGCTTCACCGCGAATGCGCTGTTTTCGCCCAAGATGCCGGAAAAGCCGGGCTTCGAGATCGCCGTGAAAGAAGACGCCGGCCACGGCAAGGAAGGCGGCGCCGCTGCTGCTGCCTCCTCAGAGCCGATCGAAAAGCTGCTCCAGACCGCCTCCGTCGAGAAGGGCGCGGCGGCCGCCAAGAAGTGCGGCGCCTGTCACACTTTCGAGAAAGGCGGCCCGAATCGCGTCGGTCCGAACCTCTACGGCGTCGTCGGCGAGAAGCGAGGCGAGGGCCGCGGCGGCTTCAATTTCTCGGCCGCCATCAAGGCCAAGGGCGGCACCTGGACCTTCGACGATCTCAACAAGTTCATCGCCAATCCGAAGGGCTTTATCCCGGGCACCGCGATGGGCTTCGCCGGTATTCCCAAGGATTCCGAGCGCGCCGATGTCATCGCCTATCTGAATTCGCTGTCGGAGCATCCGCAGCCGCTGCCGACCGCGTCGAAGTGAAGTAAGGCCTCAACAACCTGTCTTGGAATAGGCGGCCAGGCTGAGAAGCCTGGCCGTTTTCGTATCCGGGCCTCCCGGTGAATTTATCGGGGCGTTTGGCCGCATCTGACAGGCCGTCCGGCCTTTCAAGATGAGGAAAAAGCAACATATTCGGTCGAAACCTCGCCTATATTGGGAACTTAAAGGAGTAGCCTCCTTCAAGACAGGGATGTTGATTTGGCCATTACCCGACGCGATCTCCTGCTCACCGGCACTGCGGCCGCAGCGCTTCCCGTCCTCGGTTCCGTGGCGGGCGTTGCCGCTATCGGCTCAGCGCAGGCGCAATCCGCCGGTGAGCTACCCTGGCGCCATGCGCTATCCCTGTTCGGAAAGGTGAAGTACCCCGCCGACTTCAAGCGCTTCGACTACGTCAATCCGGAAGCGCCCAAGGGCGGCGTCGCCCGCCAGATTGCCGTCGGCACCTTCGACAATTTCAACATCGTCGTGTCGGGCGTGAAGGGGCAGGTCGCAGGCGCGGTCGCATTCATCTACGAATCCCTGATGACGGCTTCGCTCGACGAGGTCTCGACCGAGTACGGCGCGCTGGCCGAGGCCGTCAGCCATCCCGATGATTTCTCCTTCGTCACCTACCGCCTGCGGCCGGAGGCCAAATGGCACGACGGCAAGCCAGTCACCGCCGATGACGTGATCTTCTCGCTCGATTCCTTCAAGAAGCACCACCCGATGTACTCGGCCTATTACAGCCATGTGGTCCGGGCTGAGAAGGTTGGCGAACGCGAGGTGAAATTCGTATTCGATGCGCCGGGCAACCGCGAGCTGCCGCAGATCGTGGGTCAGCTCACGGTCCTGCCGAAGCATTGGTGGGAGGGGACGGACGCGCAGGGCCGCAAGCGGGATGTTTCGGCGACCACGCTCGAAGTGCCGCTCGGCTCCGGTCCCTACAGGGTCAAGGACTTCGTTGCAGGACGGTCGATCGCGCTGGAGCGGGTCAAGGAGTACTGGGGCCGCGACCTGCCTGCCAATGTCGGCCGCAACAATTTCGACGAGCTGCGCTACGAATATTTCCGCGACGCCACCGTGGCGATCGAGGCTTTCAAGGCCGACCAGGTCGATTGGCGCACCGAGAACAGCGCGAAGAATTGGGCGACCGCCTACGACTTCCCGGCCGTGACCGAAAAGCGCGTGATCCTCGAAGAATTCGCCAATCGCAGCTCGGGCGTGATGCAGGCCTTCGTGCCGAACCTGCGCCGCGCCAAGTTCAGCGATCCGCGCGTGCGGCGTGCGCTCAACTACGCGTTCGACTTCGAGGAGATGAACAAGCAGATATTCTTCGGCCAGTACAAGCGCGTCAGCAGCTATTTCGATGGTATCGACGAGCTCATGGCAACCGGCGTGCCGCAGGGCAAGGAGCTCGATATCCTCGAAACCGTCCGCGCCCAGGTCCCGCCCGAAGTCTTCACCACGGCCTACACCAATCCGGTCGGCGGCAATCCGGAAGCCGTGCGCGACAATCTGCGCGAGGCGCTGCGCCTGTTCAAGGAGGCCGGCTACGAGGTGCGCGACCGCAAGCTGGTCGACGTCAAGACCGGCGCCCAGTTCACCCTCGAATTGCTGAACTCGGATCCGAGCTTCGAGCGGATCACGCTGTTCTATAAGCCCTCCCTGGAGCGGCTCGGCATCGCCGTCAGCGTGCGCACCGTCGATCCGACCCAGTACGAGAACCGGACGCGCGAGTGGGATTTCGACATCGTCACCAACTCCTGGGGCGAGTCGCAGTCGCCGGGCAACGAGCAGCGCGAGTTCTGGTCATCCAAGTCGGCTGATATCCCGGGGTCGCGCAACATCGCCGGCATCAAGAATCCCGCGATCGACAAGCTGATCGAACGGGTCATCTACGCCACCGATCGCGACGATCTCGTCGCCGCGACCAAGGCGCTCGACCGCGTGCTGCTGTGGAATCACTACGTCGTGCCGCAGTGGACCTATACCAAGGTGCGCACCGCGCGCTGGGACCGCTTTGGCCGACCGGCGGAATTGCCGCAATACGGCCAGTCCGGCTTCCCGTTCATCTGGTGGTACGACGCAGACAAGGCGGCACGGATCGCAAAGAAGTCGTGAAGGATATTTCCCGCATGACGCAGATGTCACGCCGCCATGTGCTGACAATTGGTGTCGGCGGCGCCCTCGGGGTGTCGCTGGGTGCGCGGCCGATCCGTGGCGCGCATGCATCGGAAGCCGGGGTCGAAACTCACGGCATCTCGGCCTTCGGCGATCTCAAATATCCCGCCGACTTCCACCATTTCGACTACGTCAACGTCGATGCGCCGAAGGGCGGTACGTTCTCGCTCATCCCGTCAACAAAATCGCACAACCAGTCCTACCAGACCTTCAACTCGCTCAACTCCTTCATTCTCAAGGGCGATGGCGCGCAAGGCATGGACATGACGTTTTCGCCGCTGATGGTCCGCGCGAACGACGAACCGGACGCGATGTACGGGCTTGCCGCCAAATCCGTGCAGATATCGCCGGACAGGCTGGTCTATCGCTTCACGATACGGCCGGAGGCAAAATTCCACGACGGCACCAAGCTCACCGCGCACGACGCGGCGTTCTCGCTGACGACGCTGAAGGCCAAGGGCCACCCGCTGATCACCGTGCAGATGCGCGACGTGGTGAGCGTGGAAGCGATCGATGATGCGACGCTCGTCGTCACCTTTGCCAAGGGACGCGCGCGCGACGTGCCGCTCTATGTCGCCGGACTGCCGATCTTTTCGAAAGCGTATTACACGTCGCGGGCGTTCGATGAATCGACGCTGGATATTCCGCTCGGCTCCGGTCCGTACAAGGTCGGCCGGTTCGAGGTCAATCGCTACATCGAGTTCGAGCGGGTCAAGGACTGGTGGGCGGCCGATCTGCCGCCCTGCCGCGGCAGCTACAATTTCGACGTCGTGCGCTATGAATTCTACCGCGACCGCGACGTCGCCTTCGAGGGTTTCACCGGCAAGAACTATCTCTACCGAGAGGAATTCACCTCGCGCATCTGGGCGACGCGCTATGATTTCCCGGCCGTCAAGGACGGTCGTGTCAAGATGGAGGTCGTGCCCGACGACACGCCCTCCGGTGCGCAAGGCTGGTTCATCAATACCCGGCGCGACAAGTTCAAAGACCCGCGCGTGCGCGAGGCCCTGATCGATGCCTTCGATTTCGAATGGACCAACAAGACCATCATGTACGGCGCCTATGCCCGTACGGTGTCGCCGTTCCAGAACTCGGACCTCATGGCGGGCAATGCGCCGCCTTCGCCGGAAGAGCTGAAGCTGCTCGAGCCATTCCGCGGTCAGGTTCCTGACGACGTCTTCACCGCTCCGTTCACGCCTCCGGTCACGGACGGCTCCGGACAAGACCGCAGCTTGTTGCGCAGGGCCCAGCAATTGCTGACCGAAGCCGGCGTGCCAATCAAGGACGGCAAGCGCGTCCTGCCGAACGGTGAAGTCTTCAGAATCGAGTTCCTGCTGGATGAGCCCTCCTTCCAGCCGCATCATGCGCCCTACATCAAGAATCTCGCGACGCTCGGTATCGAAGCGAATGTGCGCGTCGTCGATCCGGTGCAGCACAGGGCGCGCCAGGATGACTTCGACTTCGACATGACGATCCAGCGCTTCAGCATGTCGGCGACGCCGGGCGACGCCATGCGCTCGTTCTTCTCCTCGCAGGTCGCGAACACCAAGGGCTCGTACAATCTCGCGGGCATCGCCAACCCGGCCATCGACGCCATGATCGAGAAGATCATGGCGGCCGACAGCCGCGAGGAACTGACCTTCGCCTGCCGCGCATTCGATCGCCTGTTCCGCGCCGGCCGCTATTGGGTGCCGCAATGGTACAACAAGACGCACCGGCTGGCCTATTGGGACCAGTTCGGTCATCCACCGAGGCTGCCGCGTTACGCCAATGGCGTCGGCGCGCCCGACATCTGGTGGTATGAACCCGCCAAGGCCGCCAAGCTCGAGCAGGCGAAATAATCATGAGCGCCTATATCGCCCGCCGTATCCTCCTGATGATTCCGACCCTGCTCGGAATCCTCTTCGTGTCCTTCGTCGTCGTGCAGTTCGCGCCGGGCGGCCCGGTCGAGCGCGTGATCGCACAACTCTCGGGGGCCGATACCGGCGGCACCTCGCGCATTTCGGGCGGCAGTGACTTTGCACAGCGCGCGCCGGGGCAGGTCGGGGCCGGCGGCGATGCCATCAACTCGAAATACCGCGGCGCGCAGGGCCTCGACCCTGATTTCATCAAGAAGCTCGAGGCACAGTTCGGCTTCGACAAGCCGGCACCGGAGCGTTTCGCGCTGATGGTTTGGAATTTCGCCCGCTTCGATTTCGGCAAGAGCTATTTCCGCGACGTCAGCGTGCTGCAGCTCATCAAGGAAAAGCTGCCGGTCTCGATCTCGCTGGGGATCTGGCTGACACTGATCACCTATCTGATCTCGATCCCGCTCGGCATCCGCAAGGCGGTGAAGGACGGCACGCGCTTCGACACCTGGACGTCGACCATTCTCGTGCTGGGCTATGCGATTCCCGGCTTTCTGTTCGCGATCCTCCTCATCATCCTGTTTGCCGGCGGCTCCTTCTTCAACTGGTTCCCGCTGCGCGGACTGACCTCGGACGGCTGGTCGCAGTTTCCCTGGTACTGGAAGATCATCGATTATTTCTGGCATCTGACGCTGCCGCTGATCGCCATGGGATTGGGTGCGTTCACCACCATGACGTTCCTGACCAAGAACTCGTTCCTGGACGAAATCCGCAAGCAATACGTCATGACCGCGCGCGCCAAGGGCTGTAGCGAGGGCCGGGTGCTTTACGGACATGTCTTCCGCAACGCGATGCTGATCGTGATCGCGGGTTTCCCCGGTACCTTCATCCACGCCTTCTTTTCGGGCTCGCTCCTGATCGAGACCATCTTCTCGCTGGACGGGCTGGGGCTGCTCAGCTTCGAGAGCGTGCTCAACCGCGACTATCCCGTGGTGTTCGGCACGCTTTACATCTTTTCGCTGGTCGGCCTTGTGATCAACCTGGTCTCCGACCTGACCTATATGTGGATCGACCCCCGGATCGATTTCGAGGCGCGGGAGGTCTGATGACGATTGCTGCGCCGACGCCGATCGAGACCACGACCCAGTCCCCGCTCGGCGAGGTCGTTCCGATCACGCGCAAGCCGTTCGCGCCTTCGCCGCTCAACAGGCGGCGCTGGCAGAACTTCAAGGCCAACCGCCGCGGCTACTGGTCGTTCTGGATCTTCATCGCCCTGTTCGTGGTCTCGCTGTTCGCCGAGCTGATCGCCAACGACCGCCCCTTCCTGATCAAGTTCGACGGCCGTCTCTATTGGCCCGCTTTCGTGACCTATTCCGAAACCACCTTCGGCGGCGATTTCGAGACGGCGGCCGACTATCGCGATCCGTACCTGCAGAAGCTGATCAAGGACAAGAACGGCAGCATCGTCTGGCCGCTGATCCGCTATTCCTACGACACCCACAATCTCGACCTGCCGACGCCGGCGCCGTCGCCGCCGACCTGGATGCTGACCGAAAAGCAGTGCCAGCCGGTGGTTGAGAAGAAGGGGCTGAGGAGCTGCCGCGACCTCGAATACAACTGGCTCGGCACGGACGATCAGGGCCGCGACGTCGTCGCGCGGCTGATCTACGGCTTCCGCATCTCGGTGCTGTTCGGCCTTTGCCTCACCATCATCTCGTCCGTCATCGGCATCGCCGCGGGCGCGGTGCAGGGCTATTTCGGCGGTCGGGTCGATTTGATCTTCCAGCGCTTCATCGAGATCTGGACGGCGATTCCTTCGCTCTATCTTCTCCTGATCCTGTCCTCGGTGCTCGTGCCCGGCTTCTTCGTGCTGCTCGGTATCCTGCTGCTGTTCTCCTGGGTCTCGCTGGTCGGTCTCGTGCGGGCCGAATTCCTGCGCGGGCGCAACTTCGAATACATCCAGGCGGCGCGGGCGCTCGGCGTCTCCAACCCGGTCATCATGTTCCGCCATTTGCTGCCGAATGCGATGGTGGCGACCATGACGTTCCTGCCCTTCATCGTGTCGAGCTCGGTGATGACGTTGACGGCGCTCGATTTCCTGGGCTTCGGCCTGCCGCCGGGATCGCCTTCGCTGGGCGAATTGCTGTCGCAGGCCAAATCCAACGTGCAGGCGCCCTGGCTCGGCTTCTCCGGCTTCTTCTCGGTCGCGATCATGCTGTCGCTGCTGATCTTCATCGGCGAAGCGGTCCGCGACGCCTTCGATCCGCGCAAGACGTTCAGGTAAGGTCATGGACGCGATCAACCAGCCCCTGCTTGCCGTCCGCGACCTCTCGGTGGCTTTCCACCAGGGCGGCGCCACCACGCTCGCGGTCGACAAGGTCTCGTTCCAGATCAAGCGCGGCGAATGCCTGGCGCTGGTCGGCGAATCCGGCTCCGGCAAGTCGGTCAGCGCGCTCTCGATCCTCAAGCTGCTGCCCTATCCGAACGCCTCACACCCCTCGGGCAGCATCCGCTTCAAGGGGCAGGAGCTGATCGACCGCTCCGAGCAGAAGATGCGGGAGATCAGAGGCAGCGATATCTCCATCATCTTCCAGGAGCCGATGACCTCGCTCAATCCGCTGCACACGATCGAGGCGCAGATCGGCGAGATCATCCAGCTGCACAATCCGACCGGCAATGCCGAGGTGCGCAGACGGACGCTGGAACTGCTGACGCAGGTCGGCATTCCCGAGCCCGAGACGCGGCTGAGGAGCTATCCGCATCAGCTTTCCGGCGGTCAGCGCCAGCGCGTGATGATCGCGATGGCGCTCGCCAACGAGCCGGATCTGTTGATCGCGGACGAGCCGACCACGGCGCTCGACGTCACCGTGCAGGCGCAGATCCTGGCGCTGCTCGCCGAGATCCGCTCGCGGCTCGGCATGAGCCTGCTCTTCATCACCCACGATCTCGGCATCGTGCGCCGCATCGCCGACACCGTCTGTGTCATGAAGAGCGGCGAGATCGTCGAGCAGGGACCGGTCGAGCAGGTCTTCAGGACGCCGAAGCATCCCTATACGCGCGACCTGCTCGCGGCGGAGCCGAAGCCGGATCCGGCGCCGCCGCAGCCGGACGCGCCGGTGGTGATGTCGGCCAACGATCTGAAAGTGTGGTTTCCGATCAAGCGCGGCCTGATGCGCAAGACGGTCGGCCACATCAAGGCGGTCGACGGGGTCAGCCTCGCCGTGCGCAAGGGCGAGACGCTCGGTGTGGTCGGTGAATCCGGCTCGGGCAAGACTACGCTGGGGCTGGCACTGTTGCGCCTGATCTCCTCGAACGGACGCATCGTGTTCCTGGGCAAGGATATCCAGGGCCTGCGCTTCAAGGAGATGCGCCCGTTCCGGCGCGACATGCAGATCGTGTTCCAGGACCCGTTCGGCTCGCTCTCACCGCGCATGTCGATCGCCGATATCATCGCCGAAGGCCTCACCGTGCATCAGCCGAAGCTGTCGCGCGAGGAACGCGAGGAACGCGTCGTCAAGGCGCTGGAAGACGTCGGGCTGAAGCCCGATACCCGCTTCCGCTATCCCCACGAATTCTCCGGCGGCCAGCGCCAGCGCATCAGCATCGCGCGCGCGGCGGTGCTGGAGCCGGACTTCGTCGTGCTGGACGAGCCGACCAGCGCGCTCGACATGCTGTTCCAGGCGCAGATGGTCGATCTGTTGCGCGAGCTGCAGCGCAAGCGCGAGCTCACCTACATGTTCATCTCGCACGACTTACGCGTCGTCGCCTCGCTCGCGAGCCATTTGATCGTGATGCGCGGCGGCAAGGTGGTCGAAGAGGGCCAGGCCGCCGAGCTGTTCAAGCATCCGAAGAGCGATTATACGCGTGCGCTGTTCGCGGCGGCGTTCCGGCTCGAGACGGCGGGGAACGGCTCGGTGGAGACGTAAGCCCCGTCAGAGCCGCTTGATCGCAGCGACCTCGCTGCCGGCCGCCTTGATCCGCGCAATGGCCGGCTCGATCGGCTCGATCTCGGTCGCCATATGATACGCGTTGGCGTGAACCATGGTGCTGCCGTCGCGGACGATCGCGACGTGGCCCTTCCAGAAGATCAGATCGCCGCGCTGCAAGCTGCTTTGCTCATGCGGCTCCAGTGCGCGGCCGAGACCGGCCAGCTGCATGTCGCTGTCGCGCGGGCAGCCGATCCCTGCTGCCGTCAGCGAGACCTGGACGAGGCCGGAGCAATCGATGCCAAGACTGCTCTTGCCGCCCCAGAGATAGGGCGTGCCGACGAAGCGCTCGGCGATTGCGACGAAGTCCGGTTCGCGATGATCGAGCGGAGCGAGATGCGTTTTCGGCAGATATCTGCCGTCGTGCGTCACGGCGAAGCTGCCGTCCTCGCGCGCCACGGCGAGCCTGGATCCCATCACGAGCGTCTCGGCCGGCGGCAGCTTGATCGACGGGCCGGGGAAGGCAAACGTCCGCAATGCGCTGACCACGTGAGTCGGGGCGGCCGACGGCGTCACGAGCGCCGCATCCGGCAGCCAGCCGACATAGCCATCGCCGTTGAGCTGGCCCCACGCCCAACCCTCGCCGTTGCGGTCGTAGACCGTGACGCGTTCGCCGCGCAGGGCCTCCGTCATCAGCATTGCGCTCGAGGACGGTTGCTCGCGCACCGGCGCGACCGGCTCGACCACCTCGAACTCCCGGCCCTCGACGAAGCGATCCGCCTGCACCTTGCCTTCGAGATATTTCGCGGCAAGGTCGCCGCGCGCCGGTGTTATTCGCGGATCATGCATAGCGCTCGCTCAGCAAGGTGTAGATGGCGCGCGCGGCCTGGCACTCGCCGCCTTCGGGGCGTGCGGGCTTGGCCGACGGCGTCCAGCCGTAGATGTCGACATGCAGCCAGCTCCCGGCGTGCTCGACGAAGCGCTGCAGGAAGAGCGCGCAGGTGATCGAGCCGGCAAAACCGCCGGAGGGCGCGTTGGTGATCGTGGCCGTCTTGGAGTCCAGCCATTTGTCGTAAGGAGGCCACAGCGGCATGCGCCACAACGGATCGTTCTCCTTCACCGCGCAACGCGCAAGGTCGGCGGCAAGGGTCTCATCATTGGTGTAGAAGGGCGGCAGATCCGGTCCCAGCGCGACGCGCGCCGCGCCGGTCAGCGTGCCCAGGTCGATCAGCAGGTCGGGCTTCTCCTCGTCGGCCAGCGCCAGCGCATCGGCGAGCACCAGGCGTCCTTCCGCGTCGGTGTTGCCGATCTCGACGGTGATGCCCTTGCGCGAGGTGAAGATGTCGAGCGGGCGGAAGGCATTGCCGGCGACGGCGTTCTCCACCGCCGGAATCAGCACGCGCAGGCGCACCTTCAGCTTCGCGTCCATCACCATGCGCGCCAGCGCCAGCACGTTGGCAGCGCCGCCCATGTCCTTCTTCATGATCAGCATGCCACTCGACGGTTTCAGGTCGAGCCCGCCGGTGTCGAAGCAGACGCCCTTGCCGACCAGCGTCACCTTGGGATGATCGGGATCGCCCCAACCGATGTCGATCAGCCGAGGCGCGCGGCTCGACGCCATGCCGACGGCGTGGATCAGCGGGAAGTGCTTCTCCAGCTCCTCGCCGATGGTGCAGGAAAAGCTTGCGCCGAACTCCGCGGCGAGGTCTTGCGCGGCGGCCGCGAGCTCTTCCGGCCCCATGTCGTTGGAGGGCGTGTTGATGAGGTCGCGCGCCAGCATCGCCGCATTGGCGATCCGCTCGATCTCGGCAGGATCGACGCCATCAGGCGGCACCAGCCGGACCTCGGGCCTGTCAGCCTTGCGGTAGCGCGCGAAGCGGTAGGTGCCGAGCGCGAAAGCGAGCGCCGCCAGCCGTATATCGTGCGGCGCATTGGCAAAGCGATAAGTACCCGGCGGCAGCAGGCCGGGCAGGGCGCCGGGCCGGAACAGGTCGCGCGATCGTGCAGTGTCGTCGTCCAGGCCGAACAGCACCTGGGCGATCGCGCCATCGGGCGCGGGCAGCGCGAGATAACCACCGGGCTTGGCAGCAAAGGCGCATGAAGTGGCGAACTGGCGCTGCGCCGGCGGCAGCGCCTCGGCGACCTGATCCCAGCTCGATTTTGTGACGAACGTGATCGGGATGGCGGTGGATGACGTCTCGAAGACAGCAGGCATTGGCGGGTCCGGATCGTCGGATCAAACGGGTCATGCGAACGGACGAGACTTCGCAGAGTTTCGCCGCGGCTGCAATCGGCTTTGCTGCCACCGCTTCGGCGAGCCGCTACTCGCGGCAAGGGGGCCATGCTAGGTTCCGGCAATGGTCGCCAGGGCTGGAGATCAGGCGGCCGACGACAAACGCGCCGGGAGGACATGCAATGGAATTTGTGTGGAGCGTGGTCACGTTCATCGGCCATGCCGTCGAGGCGATCTTTGGCTATGTCGAGCACCACCACTGGATCTTCGCGCTCCTTGCCGGCGGTTACGTCTTCTATCTCCACGACCGCTCGGTCCACGCGCGCTTCGATGCGCTCGACAAGCGCATCGACGAAATCCGCAAGCGGCTCGCGATCGAATATTGAGGCGGCAATGCTGAGGCATCTAACGGGCAGATGAGGGTGCTCGGCCCCGATCTCGACCTCGGCGGAGACGCCGCCGCAGACGTCGCCGTGAGAGGTGCGGGCCGGGAAGCGGCGTTAACCGGCCGTTAGGGTTAACAGCCTATTGCTGGCGCGTTCAGCTCGATCAATCGGCTCGAGAGTCAAGGCGTCATGCGTCAACGGTTCAGTCTCGCCCGGCTTCTTGCGTCCACCTCGCTGGTCGCGGCGGTCGCCATGGGCCTCGGCGGCTGCACGGGCATGTCGAAACTCTCCGACGTGACGGGCTCGGTCGGCGGACCACGGGCAGAAGCGGCTCCCACCGATCCCGCGCGCGCCGTCGAGGTCTATGGCGAGCGCTACCGGGCCAATCCCAGGGATGCCGAGGCGGCGCTGGCCTATGGCCAGGCCTTGCGCGCCAACGGCCAACGCGCCCAGGCCGCCGCCGTGCTCGAGCAGGCGACCATCGCCAATCCCGGCAACAAGGCGCTGCTCGCGCAGTATGGCCGCGCGCTCGCCGACAACGGCAATTTCCAGCAGGCCTACGACGTCCTGTCGAAGGCGCATTCGCCTGATAATCCGGACTGGCGCCTGCTCTCGGTGCAGGGCACCGCGCTGGACCAGATGGGCCGTCACGAGGAGGCGCGCTCCTATTATACGAGCGCGCTCAAGATCGCGCCGGGTGATCCTGGCGTGCTTTCCAATCTCGGCCTGTCCTACATGCTGTCGAAGGATCTGCCCAAGGCCGAAGAGGCGTTGCGGCAAGCCCACGCCTCGCCGCGCGCCAGCAGCCGGGTACGGCAAAATCTCGGCCTCGTCGTCGGTCTCCAGGGCCGCTTCGCGGAGGCCGAGACCATCGTGAAGGCGGATCTGCCGCCGGATCAGGCCGCGGCCAATGTCACTTATCTCAAGGAAATGCTGAGCCGCAGCGACAATCATCGCGGCGGGCCGAAGCGGACCCCGGTCGCCTCGCTCAACCAGCCCGACTGATCAAGATCTGATCCTCAGAAGAAGCCGTCCCGCGGACCGCGCGCGGTCGGGGGCTTGTGTCACTGCATCTCGGTGAGCTTGATGCCGGTCGGTCCGAGAATGACGACGAACAGCACCGGCAGGAAGAACAGGATCATCGGCACCGTCAGTTTCGGCGGCAACGCGGCGGCCTTCTTCTCGGCCTCGGTCATCCGCATGTCGCGGTTTTCCTGTGCCATGACGCGCAAGGATTGACCGAGCGGGGTGCCGTAGCGCTCCGCCTGCTGAAGCGCGAGACAGACCGACTTGACGCCCTCGAGCCCGGTGCGTCGCGCCAAATTCTCATAGGCGACCTTGCGGTCCTGCAGGTAGGACAATTCGGCCGTGGTCAGCGTGAACTCCTCCGACAGCGCAATCGACTGTCCCACGATTTCGGTGGCAACCTTCCGGAACGCCATTTCGACCGACATGCCGGATTCGATACAGATCAGAAGCAGGTCCAGTGCATCGGGAAAGGCGCGCTTGATCGAGAGCTGGCGCTTGGAGATCGCATTCTTCAGGAACAGCATCGGCGCCTGGAGACCGAGATAGGCCGCGCCGATGCAGATGCCGATCTTGATCGGCATCGGCCTGTCCATGTGCGCGATCACGAAAACGTAGAGGAGCGAGCCGACGAAGAGCACGATCGGGGTGACCAAGCGGGCAAACAGGAAGGTGATGTAGGGCGCCTGGCCGCGGTAGCCGGCCATGATGAGCTTGTCCCGCGCCGCCTCCTGCGCGAGCCATTTGGTGAGGTTGAAGTCCTCCACGACCTTGGAGACGAGCTGCTTCGGCGTCTGGCGCAGCGAGACCTTTTCGTTCTTGTGAAGGCGCTCGCGCTCGCGCTGCCGAATGCGCTCACGCTCGCTCGCGACCGCCTTCATGCGCTTGGAGAGTCCCTCGCCGGCGAACAGCGGCATCACCAGCGTATAGACGGTGGCGCTGGCGGCGACGGCCGCCAGCAACATGGTCATGAAACGGACGTCATGCAGTTTTGAAACGAGGAACTCGACCATGCGGCACCGTCAGAAGTCGAAATTGATCATCTTTTTCATCACCATGATGCCGATCGACATCCAGACGACGCAGCCGACCAGCATCAGCTGGCCGGTGGGATGAGTCCAAAGTAGCGAGATGTAGTGCGGCGTCGTGAGATAGACGAGGAACATCACGATCGGCGGCAACGAGCCGATGATGCCGGCCGAGGCCTTGGCTTCCATCGACATCGCCTGGATCTTCTCTTTCATCTTCTTGCGGTCGCGCAGCACCTTGGAGAGGTTGCCCAGCGCCTCGGAGAGGTTGCCGCCCGATTTCTGCTGGATCGAGATGACGATGCCGAAAAAGTTGGCTTCGGGCAGCGGCATGCGCTCATAGAGCCGGGAGCAAGCCTCGCCCAGCGGCATACCGATCGCCTGCGTCTCGATGATGGCGAGGAATTCGCTGCGCAGCGGCTCGGGCGAATCGGCCGCGACGACCTTGATCGATTCGAACAACGGCAGGCCGGCCTTGATGCCGCGGACGATGACGTCGACCGCATCGGGCAGTGCCTTCAGGAACTTGTCTTCCCGGCGCTTCTTCAGGAAGCCGAGGGCCCAGCGCGGCAGGCCAAAACCTCCGGCAAAGGCGAGACCAGCGGCGCCG
Source organism: Bradyrhizobium frederickii (assembly GCF_004570865.1). Lineage (GTDB taxonomy): Bacteria > Pseudomonadota > Alphaproteobacteria > Rhizobiales > Xanthobacteraceae > Bradyrhizobium > Bradyrhizobium frederickii. The sequence goes on along the minus strand of NZ_SPQS01000020.1, from coordinate 119,653 downwards.
AGCAGGCCGCCGCCGATGAACAGGGCCGCCGCGAACAGCACGCCCGCCACGACGGCGGACACGATCCAGAATTTCTGCGGCGTCCAGTCCAGACCGGCCTGGGAGAGGCGAACGTTGAGCGGAACGCTCTTCTCCTGCTGACGCCGTGCCTCGAGGTCCTTCAGCGACGTTTCGACCTGCTCGCGGCGCGATCGCTGGCTCTTTTCGCTCTGCTTGGCCATCGGCGCGTCGGCACGCGAGATCGAGGCGCGCCGGCTTTCCGCCTTCCGTTCCCCGGAGAGCAGCGGATAGAGGAAGACCCAGGCGATGCCGCCGACCGCTGCGGTGGCGAGAAATGCGAGGGCGAGGACCTGTATGTTCATGGCGTCGCTGACCTGCTCACGTCGTCGGCGCCACTTCCGCGGCGTCGAGCGCGGCGGCAAGGCGCTTCTCCTCGCCGTAATAGCGGGCGCGTTCCCAGAACTTCGGACGGCCGATACCGGTCGAGCGGTGCCGGCCGATGATCTTGCCGTTAGCGTCCTCGCCGATCATGTCGTAGAGGAAGATGTCCTGGGTGATGATGGTGTCGCCCTCCATGCCCATCACCTCGGTGATGTGGGTGATGCGGCGCGAGCCGTCGCGCAGTCGCGCGGCCTGGACGATGACGTCGATCGAGGCGCAGATCATCTCGCGGATCGTTCGCGAGGGCAGGGAAAAGCCGCCCATCGTGATCATGGATTCGCAGCGCGACAGCGCTTCGCGCGGGTTGTTGGCATGCAGCGTGCCCATCGACCCGTCATGGCCGGTGTTCATGGCCTGGAGCAGGTCGAACGCCTCGGGTCCGCGGACTTCGCCGACGATGATGCGTTCGGGCCGCATACGCAGGCAGTTGCGCACCAACTCGCGCATGGTGACCTGGCCCTCCCCCTCGATGTTGGGCGGACGGGTCTCCAGCCGCACCACATGGGGCTGCTGGAGCTGGAGCTCGGCAGCGTCCTCGCAGGTGATGACGCGCTCGTCGTGCTCGATGTAATTGGTCAGACAGTTGAGCAGCGTCGTCTTGCCCGAGCCTGTACCGCCGGAGATCAGCACGTTGCAGCGGACGCGACCGATGATCTGGAGGATCTCGGCGCCTTCCGGCGAGATCGCGCCGAACTTGACGAGCTGATCCAGCGTCAGCTTGTCCTTCTTGAACTTGCGGATGGTGAGCGTCGGGCCGTCGATCGACAGCGGCGGCACGATGGCGTTGACGCGGGAGCCGTCGGCGAGGCGCGCGTCGCAGATCGGCGAGGATTCGTCGACGCGCCGGCCGACCTGGCTGACGATGCGCTGGCAGATGTTGAGGAGCTGCTGGTTGTCGCGAAAGCGGATACCGGTGCGCTGGATCTTGCCGGCGACCTCGATGTAGACGGTGTTGGCGCCGTTGACCATGATGTCGGCGATATCGTCGCGAGACAGCAGCGGCTCGAGCGGACCGTAGCCGAGAACGTCGTTGCAGATGTCGTCGAGCAGCTCCTCCTGCTCGGCGATCGACATCACGATGTTCTTGATCGCGATGATCTCGTTGACGATGTCGCGGATTTCCTCGCGGGCGGATTCCGAATCTAGCTTGGCCAGCTGGGCGAGGTCGATCGCCTCGATCAGCGCGCCGAAGATGGTCGCCTTGACCTCGTAGTAATTGTCCGAACGCCGGCTCTCCATGGCCGGGGGCGGCGGGGCCTTGGCGGGAGCAAGCGGCGGCGAGACAACGGCCGGCGGAGGCGGGGCGCGCGACACCGTCGGCGCCGGAGCCTGGGCAGGCTCGAGCGACACGGCGCCGGGCTTGGGCGCCCGAAGGTCGGTGTCTGTTCCGCTACGCTTACCGAACACTTAACAACTCCATGCGGCGGCTTATTTTCCCCGCAACTTGTCAATCAGGGGTGAAAACAGGGACGACTTTTGTTTCTTGGTTTCGGAGCGGCCGGTCAGGCGCTGGGCGATCTGAAGGAACATCTCGATCGACTTGTGGTTGGCGGAGATCTCCGCGATCATCTGGCCGTTGTTGGCCGCCGAGCCGAAGATCTGCGGCTCGAACGGGATCGAGACGATCGGCTGGCTCTCGATCGCCTTGGCGAACTCCGCGGCGGCGATTTCGGGCCGTTTCGGCACGCCGACCTGATTCAGGCAGTAGAGCGGCGGCCGATCGTTGGGGCGCGCGGCCTTCAACAGATCGAACAAATTCTTGGTATTGCGCAGATTGGCGAGGTCAGGGGCGGCCACGATCAAGATATCGTCCGCTCCGATCAAGGCGCGCTTGGTCCAGCCCGACCATTGGTGCGGAATGTCGAGCACGATGCACGGCATGGTGGAGCGCAGCGTGTCGAACACGGAATCGAAGGCGTCGGTGCCGAAATCATAGACCCGGTCGAGCGTCGCCGGCGCCGCCAGCAGGCTGAGATGGTCGGTACATTTCGACAGCAGGCGGTCGATGAAGGCGGTGTCGACGCGATCGGGCGAGAACACGGCGTCGGCAATGCCCTGCGGCGGATCCTGGTTGTAGTCGAGCCCGGCAGTACCGAAGGCCAGGTCGAGATCGGCGACGACGGCGTCCATTGCGAGGTCGCGCGCGATCGCCCAGGCGACGTTGTGCGAGATGGTGGAAGCCCCGACGCCCCCCTTGGCGCCGACCACGGCGATGATGCGGCCGACCGCCTTGGCTTCCGGCGCCGAGAACAGGTTGCAGATCGAGCGTACGACGTCGATCGCGCCGACCGGCGCGAGCACATAGTCGCTGACGCCGCGGCGCACCAGCTCGCGGTAGAGCGTGACGTCGTTGATGCGGCCGATCACGACTACGCGGGTGCCGGCGTCGCAGACGGTGGCGAGCTGGTCGAGCCCGCCCAGGAGGTCGTTGCGGCCGTCGCTCTCGAGCACGATCACGTTCGGCGTGGGAGCCGAGCGGTAGGCTTCGATCGCGGCCGCCATGCCGCCCATCTGGATCTTCAGATGGGCCTTGCCGAGGCGGCGGTCCTCGCCGGCCGACTGGACCGCGGCAGCGGTCTCGACGGTCTCGCAGAAGGCCTGGACCGAGACGCGCGGCGCCGGCGCAATATGCTCCTCGACCGGTGGAGGGGGCGCTTCCGGCTGCTCTTCGTGTGTCTGGCGAGCGTAGCTGATCATTTGCCGGTGTCGCTGAGTTTGGCCTTGTCGGCTTCGGGATAGGTGGTCGCGCTCGTGAGTCCCTTGCGGTACTTCTCGAGACCGGTGATGCGCCGGGGGGTGTAGGACGGCGTTTCAGGCCGCGGCTGCTCGAGGTCCGACGGATTGTCGACCATCGCCGCGAGGTTGCGCTGATAGGCGCAACCGTAATTGTAGTAGTCCTTGTTCTCGAACCAGCTCTTGTTCTTCATCGAAGGGCCGATGTCGTCCGGCCACAGGCCGCAGGGACCTGCGATCGCTGCGATCTTGGAATAGGTGAGACGGATCGGCGGCAGGAAGCGCTTGTCCTCGGGCTGGTAGGGGCGAACGTTGACGGCCCGCGGCGGAACGCCTGCCGCCGCCAGCATCGCCTGGATTTCGCGCATCGTGTCCGCGACCGGACGCGCATTGGGCGTGCCGGACGGTGCGTCGATGCGGATGGCGCCCGTGCCTTCGTGCAGCCATGCCGATGCGACGCCCATCACGTCGGCGCGCTGGGAAGCGGTCAATCCGCCACGGGCATGGCCGACGAAGACGACGATCGAGCGATTCTGCTCCTCGATCGCGATCGGGTGGCGCTGCTTGTAGTCGTCGGGAATCGAGGCAGTAACCACTTCGTCGTGTTGGCAGCCGCCGAGCGCGAGCGCCATTGCGACCAGCGCGCCACCGAGACGGATGGCGCGCTTGCGAAGCTGGGGTGGTCTTGTGATCATCGTGAAGTCCCCGTTCCGCCTCAGTCGGTAATGAAGCCGTAGGTGCCGCGGTAGTTCTTGGCCGGTTCGGTCCGGCCGGGCACGCCATAGATGCGGTTGATGCTGCCGAGCAGCTGGACCTGTGGATCCGCAGGCGGCGTGAAGCCGTCATCCGGCCGCGACAGGTCCTTTGGCGCCACCGCGCGAACGACATAGGGCGTCACGATCACGACCAGCTCGGTCGCGTTGTTGACGAAGTCCCGGCTGCGGAACAGCGTGCCGAGGATCGGGAGCTGCATGATCCCCGGCAGTCCGCTGATCGCCTGCTTGGTCTGCTGCTGGATCAGGCCGGCCATCGCCATCGCGCCGCCGGAGGGAATTTCCAGCGAGGTCTCCGCGCGGCGGGTCCTGATCGAGGGCACCGTCAGCGAGTTCACCGAGGTCGAGGTCACGGCCTGCGACAGCGTGATCGCGTTTTCGTTCGAGAGCTCCGAGACCTCGGTCATCACGCGCAGGCTGATCTTGCCTTCGCTCAGCACCACAGGGGTGAAGTTGAGCGAGATACCGAACTTCTTGAAGCTGATCTGGGTGGTGCAGACGTGGGTGGTGGGGTCGCACGCATAGCCAGCCGGGACCGGGAATTCGCCGCCGGCGATGAACGTTGCCGATTCACCGGAGATTGCGGTCAGGTTCGGTTCGGCCAGCGTGCGGATCACGCCCGCGTTTTCCATCGCGCGCAGGGTGGCCTGCACCGACGACGAGCCGCCGAACTTCGTCGTCAAATTGTTGCCGTCCACGAGGTTCTTGCCGAGCGCCGTGAACGGATTGGAGTTGCTGAAGCTCACCACCGACGTGCCGTAATTGAGGCTGGCGGTCAGGTCGATGCCGAGCTGCTTGACGATGGTGCGCTGGACCTCCGCCACCGTCACCTTGAGCATGACCTGGTCGCGGCCGCGCACCACGATCGAGTTCACCACCTTGTCGGCGCCGCCGGCCAGGCGCGCGGCGAGCTCGTTGGCCTGCTGCGCTTCCATCGGATTGGCCGCCGTGCCGGTCAGGACAATGCCGTCGCCGAGTCCGTCGATCTGAATGTCCGAATTGGGCAGAACCTGCTTCAGCGCGGCCCGCACGCCGTTGAGGTCGCGCTTGACCGCGATGTCATAGGCCGCAATCTGCTGACCGGCGGAATCGAAGAACACGATATTGGTCTGGCCGACCGTGGCACCGATGATATAGGCGCGCTGCGCCGAGCGGACCACAGCGTTGGCGATCTTGGGATCGGCCACCAGCACGTCCTTGATGTCGCGCGGCAGGTCGATCACGACGGATTTGCCGACGCCGAGCGAGAGGAAGCGCGCGTTCATCTGGCCATCCGCCGCGGCCGTCGCCCCGGGACGGTAATCGGCGGCGACCACGGGGGTCAGCACCGGGTTGAGCGCCAGCGCCAGAGCGGCCGAAAACGACAGGGCGCGAACCACCGAGGTTCGCATCGTCGCCAAATCCACCCTGCGTTTCATATCGACTGTCTTCATCGTGCTTTCGCCGTCTGACTTGGAATGCCGTAGCGAATGATCGAAACGCCGTCCCGCTTCTGCGCGGAATCATCGAGCGTGATTTCGCTCATCTTGACGTCGACGATGCTGCGCAGCGCCAGCGACAGCGTGCCGCTCTGGCGGGCTGCGGAGAGCGTCGCGGTCTGCGCGGGATTGAGCTCGAGGGTGACGGTCTTGCCGATCACCGCGTTCTGGCCGTCCTTTTCCTTTGGCGCCTGGTCGATGGCGAGGACCCGGATATTGGCCAGGATGATCTCGGAGGTGATGATGTCGGGCGCGCCGTTGTTCTGGTCCGGATTCTTCAGCCGGCGGGTCAGCAGGACGTCGACGCGATCGTTGGGCAGGATGAAGCCGCCTGCGCCGGTCTCCGGCGAGATCTCGGTCGAGATCGCCCGCATGCCGGTGGGCAGGATTGCAGCCATGAAGCCGGAGCCTTCGGCCTTGACCAGCTTCTGGTCGCGGATCGGCTCACCTTGAATGAAAGGGGCGCGCGCGATCGAACCGGTGACCTGGGTCGCGCCCTCGGGACGTTCGTTGCGGCGGATGAAGGTGGCGCTGGCGGTCGCGGCCGGCCAGGTCTGCCATTGCACGTCTTCCGGCTTCACGGTCTGGCCGAGGCCGATGTCGTTCTTGGCAACGAGGACGTCGACGGTGGGAAGCTGTGCGACCGGAGCCGCGGGAGGCGGCGCAGATTGGTCCGAGCCGCTCGCCAGGTACGCGGCGACGCCGCCGGCGCTGATGGCGACCGCCAGGACGACAATGCGTGCCCTATTCATACGCTTCACTTTCCAACAAGACGCCGCGACGCTGCCGCCGCCGTAATCGGCAGTTGACCAGCTATTCGTCAAAGCATGGTTAATGAGGCGTATCTAAATCGCCTTAACGCCGGGTTTACCCGGTGCGTTCAGCGCAGCGCGAGGTGAGCGAGGTCGATCGCCTTCACCCATTCGGTCTCCGGGTAGACCATCAGCGCGCTCAGCGCGAGCGCGATGCCGTAGGGGATGCCGCTCTCCTTGGCGTGCAGCCGTGCAAGCCAGGCCTGACCCGCCAGCCCGTAAGGCAGCGGCCATTGCCGGAATTGGAGCAGGAGCAGCGTCAGCGCGCCGCCGAACAGCGAGGCGTAGAGCAGGAAGTTCATCAGCTGTGCGAACCCGAACCAGAGCGCGACGGAGGCCGCGACCTTGGCATCGCCGCCGCCGACCCAGCCCATCGCAAAGCAGGTGAAGGCCACGACGAGCAGAAGCGCGCCGGCGCCGACATGGCTCAGCATCTCGTAAGGTGCCATGCCACCGGCGAGGGCGAGCGCGAAGAAGCCTGCGACCAGCGCCAGCGACACGCGATTCGAGATCGTCATCGTGAACAGATCGCTCGCGGCGGCGAACGCCATCAGGGCAGGGAAGAGCATAAGGCGCGCAAGGTCGAGGATCATGGCGTGCGTCTTGAGGCCTGGATTTGCCGCGGAAGCTGGCGTCGCCGAATTCTAGCCGGCAGTGCTAAACAAACCGACAACGGCCGCGAGGGTCACGCAAGGCCGAAGCTGAGGAGCGCGTGCTTTACCAGAGGCTGGCAATGCGCGCGGCGAGTGCGACCGTCGCAAGCAGCAGCGCAAGGCAGACCCAAAAGACCGGCGAGCCGGCCTGCGCCGCAGCTGCCTCGTTCGCCGCGACCGCGGCACCGGTTCTGTACTCACGCAACGCCACTGGAACTCGCCGTCTTCAGAAAAACAAAGGCCCCGGAGATCCGGGGCTTTTGCCGTCGTTGGTCTGTTGCTTACTTCAGCCCGGTGCTGATCGAGGTGAACTTGGTGTTCAGCGTGCTGCCGAGGCTGTTGACGACGGTGATGATGGCCAGCGCGATGCCGGCGGCGATCAGACCGTATTCGATGGCGGTCGCGCCGGATTCGTCCTTCGCGAAACGCGCAATCAAGTTCTTCATGAACAAACTCCATTCGGGTGGGATCGCCTCGTTCGGCGCTGTCGTTGACCCGATGACCATGAGAGCCGAGCTCTTTCGGTAGAGTTAATCCGATCGCGTAAACCCGCGTCCGGCGCGATGCTTTCGTCCAGAGTGAATTTCGCCTTAAAGCCGCGGCTTCAATTTCAGTTCCAGATACATCGCCGGCGCGGCGGCCCGCTTCACCCTCCCTTAAATTTCACGGAGTAGGCGTAAGAGAGGACCGGAATTCGCGGAGAGAGGCGATGATGTCGAGCCTGCCCATGCAAGTCGCCCTGATGCTCGGCGAGACCATCGCGAAGTTGCTCCCCATCACCTTCGTGCTCGCGGCGGTCTTCACCGTGCTCGAGCATTTCTGGGCCTGCAACCCCGGCGCCCCGTGGTGGCGCAAGCGGGAGATCATCACCGACATCTGCTATTGGATCTTCGTTCCGGTGTTCGCCCGCACCATGCGGATCGGACTTCTGATCGTCGGCGCCGCCGCCGTCTTCAACATCCACGACGCCGACGAGCTCATCGCCTTCTATGACAACGGCCATGGGCCGCTGGCGCAGCTGCCTCTGTGGGTGCAGGCCCTTCTGTTCCTGGTGCTGTCCGACTTCATGCTGTATTGGATCCACCGGACCTTCCATGACGGCGGCTTCTGGAAGTACCACGCCATCCATCATTCCTCCGAGGAAATCGGATGGATTTCGGCGGCCCGCTTCCATCCCATCAATCTCTTGCTCGGGACGATCAGCGTCGACGTCGTGTTGCTGATGGCCGGCATTTCCCCGAACATCATGCTCTGGGTCGGTCCGTTCACCACCTTCCATTCGGCGTTCGTGCACGCCAATCTGAACTGGACCTTCGGACCGTTCAAATATCTGCTGGCAACGCCGGTGTTCCACCGCTGGCACCACACTTCGCTCGAAGAGGGCGGCAACACCAACTTCGCCGGGACGTTCCCGGTCTGGGACGTGCTGTTCGGCACTTTCCGCATGCCGGAGGGGCGGCTGCCGCAGGATTACGGCAAGGACGAAGCGGCCATACCGAAGGAGATCGGGGGCCAATTGGCCTATCCGTTCCGCCGCTAGGACGGGACCATCGGCCCTAAACATCCAGGACGTTCAAACAATCGTCGCCGAGTTTGCGGAACGTTCACAAATTAAGGGCAGGTTAGCCGGGTCGGGCACCGGCTCCGCTGTTATCTGTTCGCTTCTGCCGGTTTGTGACGTCCCGGGAGTATGAGTATGCGTAAGGAATTGCTGCGCCGTCATGCGCGGGTCTGTGTTCTGGTTGCTGCCGCACTGCTGGCATCGCCGGCTGCCGGCCTCGCCGAACCGACCGCCGACACCATCGCCGTCAACGTCGACCAGGCCAAGCTGGTGCGGCTGCCCGGCAAGGTGGCGACCATCGTGGTCGGCAATCCCCTGATCGCCGACGTCACGCTCCAGCCCGGCGGCATGATCGTCGTGACCGGCAAGGGCTACGGTGCCACCAATTTCATTGCGCTCGACCGGAACGGCGAGATTCTGGTCGACCGCCAGATCCAGGTCGAAGGCCCGAGCGACCGGCTCGTCACCGTCTATCGCGGGATCGAGCGCGAGTCCTACAGCTGCATGCCGATTTGCCAGCGTCGGGTGACGCTCGGCGACAGCGACACCTACTTCAACAACACCATGAGCCAGGCCGGCTCGCTGAGCAGCAGTGCTAGCGGCAACGCCGGCGCGGCCACCAAGTCCAACTAGCCGGATCGATTGGCGGCTTCGCGCCGGAGTGGATCGCCTGCCAGGCGACGTGCCTCCGCGCGCGCCGTCCTTGGCCGCCGCCGCCGTGCGGGTTAACGCATCCCTAACCGAGCGGTTCGCGCAGCGTGAATCACCTGCAACACTTAAACAATCAGTTTTAGCTATTGAACGAAGCAGATGATCGCCGCTGCCGGGGAATTTGACGCGATGCCATCGCTTCCGCCTACGAGATTCACGCTCCGGAAGGCGCTATGCCGGTTTCGTGGCAGCCGCCGCGGCTCCGCGGCGGTCGAGTTCGCGCTGGTCGCTCCGATCTTCTTCGGGCTGCTGTTCGCCATCATCGAGACCGCCTTGGTGTTCTTCGCAGGGCAAGTGCTCGAGACCATCACCCAGAATTCGGCGCGTGCGATTCTGACCGGTCAGGCGCAAGCGCAGGGCGGCTCGGTGGCGGCCTGTCAAACGGTGCCCAACGCGGTCACGGCGTGCGATCAGACCACGTTCAAGGCCTATGTCTGCAGCCAGATCCCGGCGCTGTTCGATTGCAGCAAGCTTTACGTCGACGTAGTCAGCACCAGCTCCTTCACGGCGCTGAGCCTCACCAATTACGGCGATTCCTGCACCTTCAATCCGGCCGGTGTGCAATACAATCCCGGCAGCTCCAGCCAGGTCGTCGTGGTGCGGCTGTTCTATCAATGGCCGCTCTTCGTCACCGGCCTCGGCTACAACATCGGCTGCAGCAATAAGCGGCTGCTGGTGGCGACCGCAGCCTTCAAGAACGAACCCTTCTGAGGCGGATGGATCTGGGCGGACCAATGCAGGCGATGGCGAACTTCTTCAACAATGCCCGCTGCTCGGCGCGTGACTTCGTCGCCGACACGCGCGCGCTCGCGGCGACCGAATTCGCGGTCATCGTCCCGCTGATGCTGGTGATGTTCTTCGGGACCGTCGAATTCTCGTCGGCGGTGGCGATCGATCGCAAAGTCACGTTGATTGCACGGACGCTGTCCGATCTGACGTCGCAGTCGACGACGCTTGCCGATGCCGACATGCAGAACACGTTCACGGCGAGCATCTCGATCGTCATGCCTTACGACGCTACTCTCGTGAAAGGCTCGATTTCCCAGATCTATATCGATGCGAACAGCATTGCCACGGTCCAGTGGAGCAAGGCCGGAACCATCGCGAGCGGCGCGACGCAAGCGACGCTGGCGACCTCGGGCCGGAAGGCTGGCGACAAGGTGACCAACGAGATTCCGTCGACGCTGCTGATTCCGTCGACCTACCTCATCCTCAGCGAGGCGAGCTACACATACACACCGTCGGTGGGCTACGTGTTGAAGTCGAGCATACCGCTGAGAGATCTGTCCTACACGCGGCCGCGCCAGGCGACTTGCGTTCTATACAACAACGTGCCGTCGTCGTGCTGATGTCCCCGAGCAGGGCCTGCAAATGAAAAGGCCGTGCGTAGAGCACGGCCTTCTTGCTTCTTGCGAGCCGATCGGGCGAAGCCCGGCGGGTTCAGCCTGCGGCGCGGAGGTTGTCTGCTGCCGACTTGCCGGAACGACGGTCGGCCACGATCTCGTAGGAGATCTTCTGACCTTCACGCAGCGTGCCGAGGCCCGCACGTTCCACAGCGCTGATGTGGACGAACACGTCCTGGCCGCCGTCGTCCGGCTGAATGAAGCCGAAGCCTTTGGTCGCGTTAAACCACTTCACGGTTCCCATGCTCACGGGGGTAGTCCCTTCTCAGATAACACAATGTGAGAGCCTGCTCGCGCAGGCCAGTTAGATCGAATTTTTGGAAGGGTCGTCAGCGTGTCTGAACCGGCTGTACCGGTGGATGCTAATGTCGTCCGGCCGAAAATCGATAAATTCATTTTATCGGAATTCCAGCGTCAAAACAATCCAGTCGCGCACGATTTTTGATCCGCCGTGATGTTCACGGCGGACCAACAGAAAGGTCGGAATTACTGCCGCGCTCGCGCGCCGGCGTCGACTAGCGACGGCGGAACTGGCCGCCGCGCTGTCCGGGACGGGGAGGTCCACCGGCCGTGCTGGGACGCTCGTCCTTGTGGCGGAAAATCAGCCGGCCCTTCTCGAGGTCATAGGGCGACATCTCGACCGTCACGCGGTCGCCCGCCAGAGTCTTGATGCGGTTCTTCTTCATCTTGCCGGCGGTATAGGCGACGATCTCGTGTCCGGCATCGAGCTGCACGCGGTAGCGGGCGTCGGGGAGGATTTCGGTGACCAGTCCTTCGAACTGGATCAGCTCTTCCTTAGCCATGTGTGGGTGTCTCCAGTCGTAGACTGTTAGTTCGAATGAGGATTGCGGTTCGGTCGGCCGTTCGGGCGACTCTCGCGACGCAGAAAGGCAACGCCTTGTATTCCATCAGGCTTGCCGGCGCTATGCGCGGGACGCTGTTCCGACCGATCGGCTGGTGAGGAGTTCATCTTACCACCGAGACCACGTCGGCGGCGAGACCCCTTGGAGGCCTTGTGGCCTTCTCCCGGCCTGCCATCAACAGGTCTGCCCTCGCTATGACGTCCTTCGCCGGGCCGTCCGTCGCCGGGCCTGCCGGCGCTGTGATGACGCCCGTCAGCGTGCCGTTCGTCGCCACGCCGTCCGTCGCCGTGCCGGGCGCCCTGCGGACGCTGGCCCGGACGGCCACCCGGTCGGCCCTGCCGTTGCTGTGCCGGGGGAGGACCGGCGTCGCGGCGGCCCGCATCGGTGCGATGGTCTTCGCGCGGCAGCGCCACGCGGATCAGCCGCTCGATGTCGCGGAGATAGCTGAGCTCCTCGCCGCCAGCCACCAGCGAGATCGCGGTGCCCTCGGCGCCGGCGCGCGCGGTGCGGCCGATGCGGTGGACGTAGGTCTCCGGCACGTTGGGCAGGTCGAAATTGATGACGTGGCTGATGCCGTCGACGTCGATGCCGCGGGCGGCGATGTCGGTGGCGACCAGGGTGCGGATCTCGCCCGAGCGGAACTGGGCCAGCGTGCGCTCGCGATGGTTCTGCGACTTGTTGCCGTGAATGGCGCTGGCAGGGATGCCGGCCTTCTCGAGCGACTTCACCACCTTGTCGGCGCCGTGCTTGGTGCGGGTGAAGACCAGTGCGCGGTTGACCGGCTCATCTTTCAGAAGCTTGGTCAGGAAGGCCGGCTTGGCGGAGAAGTCGACCTGGACGATGCGCTGGTTAATCCGCTCGGCGGTCGAGGACACCGGGGTTACCGCGACGCGGGCGGGGTCACGCAGCATGGCGTCGGCGAGCTCGGCGATGTCCTTCGGCATGGTGGCCGAGAAGAACAGCGTCTGCCGCTTGATCGGCAGCTTGGCGACGATTTTGCGGATATCGTTGATGAAGCCCATGTCGAGCATGCGGTCGGCCTCGTCGAGCACGAGGAACTCGACGCTCGAGAGCTTCAATCCGTTGCTCTGCACGAGGTCGAGCAGGCGGCCGGGGGTGGCGACCAGCACATCGACGCCTTGCATCAGGGCGCGGACCTGGCGGCCCATCGGCACGCCGCCGATGGCCAGCGTCGAGGCCAGGCGCAGGTGGCGGCCATAGGCGTTGAAGCTGTCGAGGATCTGGCCGGACAGCTCGCGGGTGGGCGACAGCACCAACACCCGGCAGGTCTTGGGCTGCGGCTTGATGCGATGCTCGAGCAGGCGGTGCAGGATCGGCAGCGCGAACGACGCGGTCTTGCCGGTGCCGGTCTGGGCGATGCCGACGACGTCGCGCCCGGTCAGCGCGATCGGGATGGTCTGGGCCTGGATGGGGGTGGGAGTGACGTAGTTCTCTTCGGCGAGAGCACGCGCGATCGGTTCGGCGAGGCCGAAATCCTGAAACGAAGTCAAAAGATGGGTTCTTTCCATGTCAAAAGCGGGCGCCCGGCGCATTCGGCGCGGCGCGCGCAAAAGGGTGTCGAGAAGACACCTGCGTGTTTAGGGTGTCGGATGGCTTGGGAGATATGGGGCAAGCCAGAGGCCCGGAGGGGCTTAAGAACACGCGGCTCGCAACGACCTCTTGATTCGAAAGAGGTCTCGGCCGCTCATATGGAACATCGAAGGGGCGCTTTCAAGGCAGGCTCGCGCGAAATGGCGATTGCAGTGCAGAAATAGTTGTGCCGGAAATTTAGCCAGAGCTGGCATTTTGCTCATAAAATAATCAGCCTGCCGCTTTGGCATACATTTGAATTGCTCAAGATTTGAGCGGTTGCTTCGTTGCGAGACTTGGTTTTCAGACAATTATTTTAGGAAAATCAATAAGTTGATTGGTGTTCAGCCCATGGCATGGTTCTTGCGAATCCGTTAATCGCAGGCGGCCGTGGGGCCGTTTCGCAGCGTTTTTCACGTCTGCGTCAGGGAGATGAGACACTCATGCTTAGCAAATCAACTCACGATATAGCGGCGTCATTTAGCCGCCGCGGCGTGCTCGCCGCGACCGCCGGACTGGTGCTCGGTCTGGCTTCATTGACTGGCGCGAAGGCCGCGGACGACACCATCAAGGTCGGCGTGCTGCACTCTCTGTCCGGCACCATGGCCATCAGCGAAACCACGCTGAAGGACACCATCCTCTTCCTGATCGACGAGCAGAACAAGAAGGGCGGCGTTCTCGGCAAGAAGCTCGAAGCCGTCGTCGTCGACCCCGCGTCGAACTGGCCGCTGTTCGCCGAGAAGGCGCGCGAGCTGATCACCAAGGACAAGGTCTCGGTCGTGTTCGGCTGCTGGACCTCGGTGTCGCGCAAGTCGGTGCTTCCGGTGTTCAAGGAGCTCAACAGCATCCTGTTCTACCCCGTGCAATACGAGGGTGAGGAGAGCGAGCGTAACGTGTTCTACACGGGGGCCGCGCCGAACCAGCAGGCGATTCCCGCCGTCGACTACCTCATGAAGGAGGAGAAGGTGAAGCGCTGGGTGCTCGCGGGCACCGACTACGTCTATCCGCGCACCACCAACAAGATCCTGGAAGCCTATCTGAAGTCGAAGGGTGTCGCCCAGGAAGACATCATGATCAACTATACGCCGTTCGGTCACTCCGACTGGCAGACGATCGTGGCCGACATCAAGAAGTTCGGCTCGGCCGGCAAGAAGACCGCGGTGGTCTCGACCATCAACGGCGACGCCAACGTTCCCTTCTACAAGGAGCTCGGCAACCAGGGCATCAAGGCCAAGGACATTCCGGTGGTGGCGTTCTCGGTCGGTGAGGAAGAGCTCGCCGGCATCGACACCAAGCCGCTGGTCGGTCATCTCGCCGCCTGGAATTACTTCCAGTCGATCAAGTCGCCGGAGAACGAGAAGTTCATCAAGGCGTGGCAGGCCTACACCAAGAATCCGAAGCGCGTGACCAACGATCCGATGGAAGCGCACGTGATCGGCTTCGACATGTGGGTCAAGGCGGTCGAGAAGGCGAAGTCGACCGATCCCGACAAGGTGATCGACGCTCTCCCAGGCATCGAAGCCAAGAACCTGACCGGCGGCACCTCCAAGATGCTCCCGAACCACCATATCACCAAGCCGGTGTTCATCGGCGAGATCAAGGGTAACGGCCAGTTCGACGTGGTCTGGAAGACGCCGAGCCTCGTCGCGGGCGATGCCTGGTCGAAGGAGCTCGACGGCTCCAAGGACCTGATCGGCGACTGGGTCGGCAAGAAGTGCGGCAACTTCAACACCAAGACCAACAAGTGCCTCGGTTCCGGCTCCTGATCCGGATCTGACACTGCATTGCACGAGCGGAGAAGGCGGCGATCCCGCCGCCTTCTCCACCCATTTCTGCCGGGGTCATTCACAGTGCCAGCCTATTTGTCCGCGCGCCTCTGCTCGCTTGCGCTCTCATTGTTACTGATCGCGTTTGCGCTGCCGGCCTTCGCCGGTCCGTTCGAGGACGGAGTCGCCAAATTCGCCAATGACGATTTCTCCGACACCGAAGAGGCGATCGGCGCAGTCGCGAGCAGCGGCAACAAGCTGGCCTTTCCCATCATCAGCGCGCTCCAGGACGGCCGGTTGATGGCCGATCCGGACAGCAAGAAGGTTTACGTCACCGGCACCGACGGCAAGTCGATCGACGCCGCGACCGGCGAGGCGGTGGCCAGCGTTCCCGATAGTGCGAGCGCGGTGCGCCTCAACAACCGTCTGCGCCGCAGCGTCGATGCCGCGCTCGGCGGCCTGACGCTGCAGTCGCCGGATGTCGGAACGCGCCTGCAGGCCGCGCAATCGGTCTTCAAGTCGCATGAGGAGACGGCGCTCGATGCGGTCGATGCCGCGCTCGCCAAGGAAAGCAACAGAGCCGTCAAGACGGCCCTCGGCGAGGCTCGCGCGGCCATCCTGCTGTTCAAGTCCGATGCGACCGAGGTCGAGAAGCTCGAGGCCGTGGCCACGCTCAAGGCACGCGGCGACCAGGAAGCGCTGGCGCTGCTCACCGGCATGGGCGACCAGCCGGCCTCGGTGACCAAGGCCGCCGCGGGCGCGATCGGCTCGATCCAGAATTCGCTCGCGGTCTGGTCCATGGTGCAAAACGCCTGGTACGGCCTCTCGCTCGGCTCGGTGTTGCTGCTCGCCGCGATCGGACTCGCCATCACGTTCGGCGTGATGGGCGTGATCAACATGGCGCATGGCGAGATGGTGATGCTCGGGGCCTACACCACTTTCGTGGTGCAGGAGGTGATCCGCACCCGCTATCCCGGCCTGTTCGACTATTCGCTGCTGATCGCCGTGCCGCTCGCCTTCCTCGTCGCCGGCGCGATCGGCGTCCTGATCGAGCGCAGCATCATCCGCTTCCTCTACGGCCGTCCGCTGGAGACGCTGCTTGCGACCTGGGGCCTCTCGCTGGTGCTGCAGCAGGCGGTGCGCACCATGTTCGGCCCGACCAACCGCGAGGTTGGCAATCCCTCCTGGATGAGCGGGGCGTTCGAGCTCGGCCAGATCACCATCACCTATAACCGGCTCTGGATCCTGCTCTTCACGCTTGCCGTGTTCGCGATCCTGCTCGCGATGCTGCGTTACACCGCGCTGGGCCTCGAGATGCGCGCGGTGACGCAGAACCGCCGCATGGCGGCCTCGATGGGCATCGCCACCTCGCGCGTCGACGCGCTGACTTTCGGTCTCGGTTCGGGCATTGCCGGTATCGCCGGGGTGGCGCTGTCGCAGATCGACAATGTCAGCCCCAACCTCGGCCAGAGCTACATCATCGACAGCTTCATGGTCGTGGTGTTCGGCGGGGTCGGCAATCTCTGGGGCACGCTGGTCGGCGCCTTCACGCTCGGCATCGCCAACAAGTTCCTGGAGCCGGTCGCCGGCGCCGTGCTCGGCAAGATCGCCATCCTGGTTCTGATCATCCTGTTCATTCAAAAGCGCCCGCGCGGCTTGTTCGCGCTCAAGGGCCGTGCGGTGGAAGCATGACCCCTCACATGCTGACGCGATCGCTCGACCGCGGCGCGACGATCTTCCTTGCCGTCGTCGCGGCCTGCGGCATCCTCATCCCGCTCTCCAATCTGCTGCTGCCCGCGGGCTCGTTCCTGCAGGTGCCGACCTATCTCGTCGCGCTCTGGGGAAAATATGTCTGCTACGCCATCCTGGCGCTCGCGATCGATCTGATCTGGGGCTATTGCGGCATTCTCTCGCTCGGCCACGGCGCGTTCTTCGCGCTCGGCGGCTATGCGATGGGCATGTACCTGATGCGGCAGATCGGCACCCGCGGCGTCTACGGCAATCCGATCCTGCCCGATTTCATGGTGTTCCTGAACTATTCGAAGCTGCCCTGGTACTGGTACGGCTTCGACATGTTCTGGTTCGCGGCGCTGATGGTGCTGGTCGTGCCGGGGCTGCTCGCCTTCTGCTTCGGCTGGCTCGCCTTCCGCTCCCGCGTCACCGGCGTGTACCTGTCGATCATCACGCAGGCGATGACCTATGCGCTGCTGCTCGCCTTCTTCCGCAACGATTTCGGCTTCGGCGGCAATAACGGCCTGACCGATTTCAAGGACATCCTCGGCTTCAACGTGCAGGCCGAAGGGACGCGCGCTGCCTTGTTTGCCTTGAGCTGCCTGGCGCTGATCGCCGGCTTCCTGATCTGCCGCGCCATCGTCTCGTCGAAGCTCGGCAAGGTGCTGATCGCGGTGCGCGATGCGGAATCGCGCACGCGCTTCCTCGGCTACCGGGTCGAATCCTACAAGCTGTTCGTGTTCACGGTGTCGGCCTGCATGGCCGGCGTCGCCGGCGCGCTCTACGTGCCGCAGGTCGGCATCATCAATCCGTCCGAGTTCGCGCCGGGCAATTCGATCGAGGCGGTGATCTGGGTCGCGGTCGGCGGCCGCGGCACGCTGGTCGGCGCTGCGCTCGGCGCCGTCGTCGTCAACTATGCCAAGACGTTCTTCACCTCGGGGGTGCTGGCGCCGTACTGGCTGTTCATGCTGGGTGCGTTGTTCATCCTGGTGACGCTGCTGCTGCCGAAGGGCATTGTCGGCACCTTCAACGCCTGGTGGGCCCAGTCGAAGGAAAAGCGCAACGCCGCGACCATGGCAAGTGCTGCGGCCGAGGACGGCGTCACCGAACCCAAGATGGCGGAGTAGCGCGATGAACGTCATGGACAACCGCGCAACGTCCGCGATGCTCTATCTCGACGGCGTGCACGTCTCGTTCGACGGCTTCCACGCCATCAACAATCTGTCGCTGACGCTCGAGCCCGGCGAGATGCGCGCCATCATCGGCCCGAACGGCGCCGGCAAGACCACGATGATGGACATCATCACCGGCAAGACCAAGCCGGACGAGGGCACCGTGCTGTTCGACGGCGTCACCGATTTGACGCGGCTCGACGAGACCCGCATCGCCGAGCTCGGCATCGGCCGTAAATTCCAGAAACCGACCGTGTTCGAGAGCCAGACCGTGCAGGACAACCTCCTGCTGGCGCTCAACGTCGACCACAGCGTCAAGGGCACGCTGTTCTGGCGCGGCAGCAAAGCCGAGTCCGAGCGCATCGACAAGGTTCTGGAGACGATCCGCCTCACCGACGCCCGCAACCGCCTTGCCGGCAGCCTCAGCCACGGCCAGAAGCAATGGCTGGAGATCGGCATGCTGCTGGCGCAGGATCCGAAGCTGCTTCTCGTCGACGAGCCCGTCGCGGGGATGACCGACGTCGAGACGCATCTGACCGCCGAGCTGCTGAAAGAGATCAACAAGACCCATACCGTGATGGTCGTCGAGCACGACATGACGTTCGTGCGCGAGCTCGGCGTCAAGGTCACCTGCCTGCATGAAGGCACCGTGCTGGCGGAGGGAACCATCGACCAGGTTTCGTCCAACGAGCGGGTCATCGAAGTCTATCTGGGACGCTGAGCGATGCTTGAGGTCAAGGACATCAACCTGTTCTACGGCGCCGCGCAGGCGCTGCGCGGCGTCTCCATCTCGGCCGAGCCGGGCAAGGTGACCTGCGTGCTCGGGCGCAACGGCGTCGGCAAGACCTCGCTGCTGCGCGCCATGGTCGGGCAATATCCGATCTCCTCGGGTGCGATCGTGTTTGACGGCAGCGACATCACGGGTCTGAAACCCTATGAGCGCGCCCGCAAGGGCATCGGTTTCGTGCCGCAGGGCCGCGAGATCTTTCCGCTGCTGACGGTCGAGGAAAACCTCAAGACCGGCTTCGGCCCGCTCAAGCGCGAGGACAAGCACATTCCGGACGACGTGTTCTCGCTGTTCCCGGTGCTGCAATCGATGCTGGGCCGGCGCGGCGGCGATCTCTCCGGCGGCCAGCAGCAGCAGCTCGCGATCGGCCGTGCGCTGGTGATGCGGCCAAAACTGCTGCTGCTCGACGAGCCGACCGAGGGCATCCAGCCCTCGATCATCAAGGATATCGGCCGCGCCATCTCTTACCTGCGCAACCTCGGCAACATCGCCATCGTGCTCGTCGAACAATATCTCGACTTTGCCTGCGAACTCGGCGACAGTTTCGCGGTGATGGATCGCGGCGCGGTGAAATTCACCTGCGACCGCGCCAACCTCGACGCGAGCGAGATCAGCCGCCAGATGGCGCTGTAGACCAACCTGCCGCGACCGGCTGGGGAGACGGATGCGCAGCGACGCTTTGGCGACATCTTCTGTGTTCGAGGCCAACCGCGCCCGCGGTGCCGTGCGCTTCGAGGTACACGCCCGTGAGGGCGCGACGCGGCGCGGCGCCTTGCATGAATCCGGCTCGCTCCGTGTCCGCTTTCCCTCGCCGGAAGATCAGGGCCTGTCCGGCGTGTTCGTCAACACGGCCGGCGGCGTTGCCGGCGGCGACAGTTTCGATATCGACGTCACGGCGGGCGAGGGCTCGCGCCTGACCTTGACCACCGCGGCCGCCGAAAAGGTCTATCGCGCACCGGGCCCGGCGGCGCAGCTCAACATCGCTTTGCAGGTCGGTGCGGAGGCGCATTTGTCCTGGCTGCCGCAGGAAACCATCCTGTTCGACCGGGCCCGGGTGCAGCGCCGTTTCGACATCGCGCTCGACGAGACCGCCTCGCTCCTGCTCTGCGAGATCGTCGTGTTCGGCCGCACCGCCATGGGCGAGCGGATGGAGCAGGGCGAGTTCGTCGACCGCTGGCGGCTGAGGCGTGGCGGCCGGCTGGTGTTCGCCGAGACGGTTCGGCTCGACGGCGACATCGGCGCAAAGCTCGCGCGATCGGCCATTGCCAAAGGCGGCGCCGCGATCGGTACGGCCCTGATCGTGCCCGGCGACGAGGCCTTGGTCGAGCGCATTCGCGAAGCGTCGGAATCTTTCGCCGGCGAGGTCGGAATCTCGGCCTGGAATGGCGTTGCAATGGCGCGGTTCTGTGCCCAAGATGCGGCGCGTTTGCGCGCCGACATGATGGCCGTGCTGGCGCGCACCGGCGCGGCCCTGCCGCGGCTCTGGCTGAATTGACTGGCCGAATTGACGAATTGAACGGAAGAGATTCTGCATGAACCTGTCTCCCCGCGAAAAGGACAAGCTTCTGATCTCGATGGCGGCCATCGTGGCGCGCCGCAGGCTGGATCGCGGCGTCAAGCTCAACCATCCCGAGGCGATCGCCATCATCTCCGATTTCATCCTCGAGGGCGCGCGCGACGGCCGCACCGTGGCCGAGCTGATGCAATCCGGCGCGCAGGTTTTGACCCGCGACCAGGTGATGCCGGGAATCCCCGAGATGATTCACGACATCCAGGTCGAGGCGACGTTTCCTGACGGCACCAAGCTCGTCACCGTGCACGAGCCGATCCGTTGAAGCGCGAAACTGTATCAGCATCGTCATGCCCGGGCTTGTCCCGGGCATCCACGACTTTCAACCAAGCGGCCCCACGTGGATGGCCGGGACGAGCCCGGCCATGACGCAGCGGAGCAAGACGAGGTAGCACATGATTCCCGGCGAACTCTTCATCCAGGACGGCGAGATCGAGCTCAATGCCGGCCGCAAGACATTCACGCTGACGGTGGCCAATACCGGCGACCGTCCGATCCAGGTCGGCTCGCACTACCATTTCTTCGAGACCAACCCGGCGCTGAAATTCGACCGCAAGAAGGCCCGCGGCATGCGCCTCGACATTGCCGCCGGCACCGCCGTCCGCTTCGAGCCCGGCCAGACCCGCGACGTGCAACTCGTGGCCTTGGCCGGCAAGAAGACGATCTACGGTTTCCGCGGCGACGTCATGGGGAAGCTGTGACATCCCGAGGAACGAGCGCGGCGCGGCACGGTTGAGGCGAGTGCAGTGATCGACAGTGAGGTGAGCACGCCGGTCAGGCTCCCTCCCCCCTTGCGGGGGAGGGTTGGGGAGAGGGGTATGCCACACGACGAGGTCCCTCAGTTCCAAAGAACCCGCGCCAAACGACTGAGGCGCGAGATGACTCGCGCCGAGACGTTGCTGTTGCGCTACCTCAAGGCGGATCGACTCGCGGGCTCGGCCTTTCGTCGCCAGACTCCCATGGGCAATTACATCGCCGATTTCGTCGCGCATTCCTGCAAGCTCATCGTTGAACTCGATGGTGAAAGCCACGACTTCGAAGAACGTATCCAGCATGACGAACGGCGCGACGCGTGGTTCGGATCCCGCGGCTATCGGGTGCTTCGCTTCACCAATGACGACGTGATGAAGAACCTGGAGGGCGTTGTTCTTTCCATCCTCGAAGCAGCGGAGCAAGCGGCACCCCTCTCCCTAACCCTCCCCCGCAAGGGGGAAGGGAACCCGTCCAGCGATGCGTCCCTGACTGACGACAAAAGTGGCGCGTCTCCCGGTGTCGAGGAGGCATGATCATGCTGTCCCCCATCCGCCTCATCTCCGAAGCTGCTGACCTCGCCGCGCGCCGGCACAACGGCATGGCGCGGAAAGGGCGCGGGAACGAACCTTACATCAATCACCTCGCCGAGGTCGCGAATCTGCTTGCGACCGCGACTGATGGCGCCGATGCCGAATTGGTCGCAGCCGGGTGGCTGCACGATACAATCGAAGACACCGACACCACGTGCAAGGAGCTTGCGCAGATATTCTCGGAGCGAGTGGCTTCCCTCGTCGTCGAATGCACCGACGACATGAGCCTGCCGAAGGCCGAGCGGCGGCGGAAGCAGATTGAAGACGCTCCGCACAAATCTCCCGGCGCAAAGCTGATCAAGATCGCCGACAAGATCAGCAATACCGGGGCGCGGATTCAAACCGATCCGAGTGCCGAGGAGCGCGACGATCTCGCCGACTACGTCGGGTGGGCCACGCAGGTCGTGGCGGGTTGCCGCGGCGGCAATGCGTGGCTCGACGAAAGATTCGATGATGCCGTGAAGGCAGCGAGGGCGCTGCTATGACCCACCAGACATTCCAACGCAAGCGGGGCTCGTGATGTCCGTCAAAATAAAGCGTTCCGTCTATGCCGACATGTTCGGCCCGACCACCGGCGACAGGGTGCGGCTGGCCGACACCGACCTCATCATCGAGGTCGAGAAGGATTTCACCACGTATGGCGAGGAGGTGAAATTCGGCGGCGGCAAGGTGATCCGCGACGGCATGGGCCAGTCGCAGGTGACCAACAAGCAGGGTGCGGCCGATACCGTCATCACCAATGCGCTGATCGTCGACCATTGGGGCATCGTGAAGGCCGATGTCGCGATCAAGGACGGCATGATCGCAGGCATCGGCAAGGCCGGCAATCCCGACATTCAGCCGGGCGTCACCATCATCATTGGTCCCGGGACCGACGTGATCGCGGGTGAAGGCAAGATCCTCACGGCCGGCGGCTTCGACAGCCACATCCATTTCATTTGCCCGCAGCAGATCGAGCACGCGCTGATGTCGGGCGTCACCTCGATGCTGGGCGGCGGCACCGGTCCCTCGCACGGCACCTTCGCCACCACCTGCACGCCGGGGCCCTGGCACATCGCGCGGATGATCCAGTCGTTCGACGCCTTCCCGGTCAATCTCGGCATTTCCGGCAAGGGTAACGCCTCGCGGCCCGCAGCGCTGGTCGAGATGATCAAGGCCGGCGCATGCGCGCTGAAGCTGCACGAGGACTGGGGCACGACGCCGGCTGCGATCGACAATTGCCTGTCGGTCGCCGACGCTCACGACATCCAGGTGATGATCCACACCGACACGCTGAACGAGTCCGGCTTCGTCGAGGACACCATCAAGGCGTTCAAGGGCCGCACCATCCATGCCTTCCACACCGAAGGCGCCGGCGGCGGTCATGCCCCCGATATCATCAAGGTCGCCGGCCTGAAGAACGTGCTGCCGTCCTCGACCAACCCGACGCGCCCCTTCACCCGCAACACCATCGATGAGCATCTCGACATGCTGATGGTGTGCCACCATCTCGATCCCTCGATCGCCGAAGACCTGGCATTTGCCGAAAGCCGCATCCGCAAGGAAACCATCGCCGCGGAGGACATCCTGCACGATCTCGGCGCGCTCTCGATGATGTCCTCGGACTCGCAGGCGATGGGCCGTCTCGGCGAGGTCATCATCCGGACCTGGCAGACCGCCGACAAGATGAAGAAGCAGCGTGGCTCCCTGCCGCAGGACAAGGGCAAGGACAACGACAATTTCCGCGTCAAGCGCTACATCGCCAAGTACACGATCAATCCCGCCATCGCCCACGGCGTGTCGAAGCTGATCGGCTCGGTGGAGAAGGGCAAGCTGGCCGACCTCGTGCTGTGGTCGCCGGCCTTCTTCGGCGTCAAGCCGGACTGCATCGTCAAGGGCGGCACGATCGTCGCGGCTCCCATGGGCGATCCCAACGCATCGATCCCGACGCCGCAGCCGGTGCACTACCAGCCGATGTTCGGCGCCTTCGGCAAGGCGCGCACGGCGTCCTCCGTGGTGTTCACCTCCAAAGCCGCGATCACCGGTGGTCTGGCGCGAAGGCTCGGCATCGAAAAGAAGCTCTATCCAGTCCAGAACACCCGCGGCAAGATCTCGAAAAAGAGCATGATCCACAACGACGCCACGCCCGACATCGAGGTCGATCCGGAGACCTACGAGGTGCGTGCCGACGGCGAGCTGCTCACCTGTGCACCCGCCGAGGTGCTGCCCATGGCACAGCGTTATTTCATGTACTGAAATAGCGCCTCAACGCATGTCCCCGGCGGACGTCCGGGGACGGCTTTTGCCGTTTTGCGTTCGATCCCGCCTGGTCTAATGTCCGCCCGGTATTGAACCCTAGAAGAAAAGCCGGGAGGATTCCTCGTGATCTACGTCGTTGCCACCTTGACCATCAAGCCCGAAACGCGCGCCGAATTCATTGCAGCCGCCACCGCCTGCATCAAGGAGACGCGGAAGGAGCCCGGCAATATCGCCTACGATCTGCACGAGAGCGTCACCGATCCTGCCAAGATGGTGTTCGTCGAGCAGTGGGAGAACGCCGAGGCGCTGGTGCCGCATCGTGGCATGGAGCATATGAAGACGTTCGGCCGCGTCGCGGTGAAGTGCTTCACGGCGCCGCCGAAGATCGAGGTGATCACGCCCGAGAAGGTCGAGACACGGTAACGAGGTAGAGCATGATCCGGGCGACGCAGGTAAAGGGGCAGCACCGCTTCACGGAAGCGCCGGCGGACACGGTCGTGCTCGATTTCGACGATCGGCACCGCCGCCGCATGGCGATGACGGGCACGCGGGGGCTCGAATTCCTGCTCGACCTCGAGCACGCCACGGCGCTGCGCGGCGGCGACGCGCTGGTGCTCGATGACGGCCGGTTGGTCGAAGTGGTCGCGGCGCCCGAGCCGCTGCTGGAAATCCGCGGCCGCGATCCGCATCACCTCATTCGGGTCGGCTGGCATCTCGGCAATCGCCATCTGCCGACGCAGATCATGGCGAAAGCCTTGCGCATTCGCCGCGATCACGTCATCGAGGCCATGGTGAAGGGCCTCGGCGCGCGCGTGATCGAGATCGAAGCCCCGTTCGATCCCGAAGGCGGCGCCTATGCAGATGCCGGTCATGCGCATGGACACGACGACCACGCGCATCACGATCACGGGCACCGTCATGATCATGGCCACGATCACCATGATCACCACGGCCATGATCACCACGACCATCATGGTCATGCCGCACATGACCACGGTCACGATCATCACCATGACGAGCATTGCGACCACCCCGATCATCATCATGGCCACAAGCATGCTCATGACCACAAATGAGCCGATCAGCGCCGGTGGCCTCGACGAGGGCGAGGCGGCGGCGCTGTATCGGCTGATGACCTGGCTGTCGCCGGCATTCCCGGTCGGCGGCTTTTCCTATTCCAGCGGCATCGAATGGGCGGTGGAGGCGGGCGATATCGTCGATATTGCAACGCTGGCCGACTGGCTCGACGCGATGCTCGGTGACGGTTCCGGCTTTTGCGACGCGACGTTTCTGGTCCACGCCTATCGCGCGGCGGAGGCGGGCGACCAGGCCGTTTTGAACGATATCGCCGAGCTTGCCGCGGCCTTCGTGCCCTCGCGTGAGCGGCAGCTGGAGACGAGCTCGCAAGGCCGTGCCTTCATCGACATCACCCGTGCCGCGTGGAATGCCGACGGGCTGGATGCCATGGTTGCAGCATGCCGCACGCCGATGGTCTATCCTGTCGCCGTCGGCGTCGTCGCAGCTCAGCACGGCGTTCCGCTGGCGCCGACGCTGCACGCGTTCCTGCATGCGCTGGTCTCGAACTGGATTTCTGCGGCCAGCCGGCTCATTCCGCTCGGCCAGACCGACAGCCAGCGCGTGCTGGTGAGGCTGGAAGCCGCCGTGACCGCGACTGCCGATCGCGCGCTGAACGCGACATTGGACGATCTTGGCAGCGCGACCTTCCGCGCCGATCTCGCCAGCCTGCGCCACGAGACACAATATACGCGGCTGTTCCGGTCGTGAGAGCGCGGCGTCTTTAACCCCCATCGAGAGAGAGCGAGTTGCATGTCGAAATCTCACGGCCCCTTGCGTGTCGGCGTCGGCGGTCCGGTCGGATCGGGCAAGACCCAGCTGATGGACCTGCTCTGCAAGGCCATGCGCGAGCGCTATGACATCGCCGCGATCACCAACGACATCTACACCAAATGGGATGCGGAATTCCTGGTGCGTTCGGGCTCGCTGACGCCGGACCGCATCGCCGGTGTCGAGACCGGCGGCTGTCCGCACACCGCGATTCGCGAAGATGCCTCGATGAATCTGGCTGCTGTCGCGGACATGCGCGCCAAATTTCCCGGGCTCGATCTCGTGCTGATCGAGTCCGGCGGCGACAATCTCGCTGCCACTTTTTCCCCGGAGCTGGCCGACCTCACCATTTATGTGATCGACGTCGCCGCCGGGGACAAGATCCCCTCCAAGGGCGGCCCCGGCATCACCCGGTCCGATCTTCTGGTCATCAACAAGATCGACCTCGCCCCCCATGTCGGCGCCTCCCTGGAGAAGATGGACACGGACGCCAGGCGCATGCGCGGCGAGCGTCCTTTCGTCATGACCAACCTGAAGAAGAGCCAGGGGCTCGAGCGCATCGTCGACTTCATTGAAGCCAAGGGCGGCTTGAACCGGGCTGGCTGACGGCGCGACCACTTGGCGCACGCGTTTTTCGCCGTTAACCTTGGGGTCGAGCCGCAACTACGGAACAAATTTCGGACACGGCGATTGGTTACCTCCGGCGCCCCGGGCAATCCATCCTGGCCGGACCATCGGCCGGGCCGATTAAGCTTGTCAGGCGACCTACGTTGCGTACCGATGTCTCCTCCTTCATTATCTCTGCCACTGGGGTCCACCCTGTTTCGGCACATGGCCGTTCGAGCGGCGTTCATATGCTCCCTGTTCGTTGCCGACCTCCCGCTTTGGCCTGAGTAGTCGCGTGGTCCGGCTGGGTTTCATCATCGGTTTCATCGCACTGCTTGGAGCCCTGCTCTCCGGGCTTGCAGCCTATCGCGTCCACGACCAGGAACTGGCGCTGGACCGGATCGCGCTCGCGCGCGCGATCGACGTTCATGCCAGCCTGGTCCAGGACCGGCTCACCGAGCGCGAACTGCTCGCGCGCGTCGCCTCGGGCCTGTTCCGCAGGCCGTCCGTGATCAAGCCGAACATGTTGGAGCCGCTGCGCTCGGCCATCTACGCCTTCAAGACGGATTTCGTGGTGGCCGGCTGGATCGCCCGGCTGAAGCCGGACGAGCTGACCGCGGCGCAGGAGGCCATTGAGGGCGCCGGCTTCCCGAATCCGAAAATCCGCAGCTATGACGACAAGCCGATCAATCCGGCCGAGATCACCGCGCCGATCGACGTGCTGCTGGATCTCGAGCCGCGCAGTGACGAGACCAAGGCTCTGCCGGGCCGCAGTTACGACCAGGACCCGGTTCTCAGCGCCATGCTGACACGCGCCCGGACCGAGAAAAAGTCGGTGGCTTCGGACCCGCTTCCGCTGCTGCACGGGAACGGGCCCGTCGGCGTCATCGTGGCTGCGCCCGTCATTCCCGAAGGGGCGACCGAGCCGGCCGGTTTCATCACGTTCTCCTACGAGCTGGCCTCGCTGATGCTGACCAATGACGACATGTCGTTGTTCTCGGTCGCGCTCAGGGATCCGCGCAAGGAAGGCGGCGAGCTGATCGCCAACGACCAAGGCGTGGTCTCGACGCGCAGTGCGGCGGCGGACGGACCGGCGCCGTCGGCGATGCGCACGGTGAGCTTCGGAGGCCGCGATTGGCAGCTCGGCTATTACGCCAAGACCAACTCGGTGCGCCGTGCCGAGCAGACCGCGATCATCGTGGCGGCCATCGGCTTTGCGATCACTGCGATGGTGTGCGGTCTGTTCGGCTATGTTGCCTACAACAATCTGCGGCTCAGTCGGGAAATCCAGGTCAGAATCGGCTTCGAGCGCCGGCTGACCGCGGTGATCGACGAGCTCAACCACCGGGTCAAGAATATCCTGGCCGTGATCCAGTCGATCGTGACGCGCACCTTGCGCCATGGCGCGGACATCGACGTCGCCCGCGAGCTCCTGATCGGGCGCATCCACGCCATGTCCAACGTGGTCTCGCTGCTCAGCGAGAGCCAGTGGCAGGGCGTGAAGCTGAAGGGCCTGTTCGAGGCGCGTGCCATCCCGCATGCCGACCGCATCGCCGTCACCGGTCCCGATATCGCGGTCAGCGCGCGCGCGGCGCAGAGCCTGTCGCTGCTGTTCTTCGAGCTCGCCTCGCATTCCGACGAAGGCCTGTCGCTGGTCGGAAAGCATCCGCACATCACTGCGAACTGGACGGTGACGGGCGAGGGGAGCGAGGAGATCTTCAATTTTCGCTGGGAGGAGTTCAACACCAGCGAGGCGACTCGCCGCCCCGATTCCGATTTCGGCCTGATCCTGCTCGACCGTGTCGCCCCTGAGGCGCTCGGCGGCACCGCCAAGCGCTATTTCACCGACGTCTCCTACGTCTATGAGCTGACCGCGCCGATGGAGACGGTGGTCGACATGTCCGAACGCGATCGCACGGACAAGATCTCGGCTCCGGTGCGGCCTGCCCGCGGCTAAAGCATGATCCGGAAAAGTGCGCAGCGGTTTTCCGAAAAGATCATGCTTAAACAACAACCTAAAGCGCGATGACGATTCATCCTAGTCGCATCGCGCTTTAATCTTTCGGCCGCAAGATCAGATCGACCAGATTGCGCGCGTAGCCAGGCGTGATCGGCGCGATGCCGAAGACGTAGCGGTAGAACAGGCTGCCGTAGATCGCATCGTAGAGATCCTCGGCCGGGCCTTCGGCCAGGATGCTGCCGTCGTTCTGGCCCGCCGCGATCATCTCCACCAGCGCGTCGCGACGGAATTGCAGATAGCGGGCGTAGAACAGTTCGGCGGAGCCGGTCTTGGAAATGCATTCGGAGATGACGGCGAGTTGCACCTTGCCGAACTCGCCCTGGAGCGCCTCGGCATAGGCCACGGCATGACGGCGCGCGCGCGCCGCCGGGCTGCCGGAGCTCGCCGGGGGCAGCGGCAGCATCTGCGCGGCATGTCGAAGAAAGGCGTCGATCAAGAGCGCCTCGCGCGACGGCCACCATTTGTAGATCGTCATCTTGGAGACGCCGGAGTGGCGGGCGACGGCGTCGATGGTGGTGGCCGCAAGGCCGGTGGACGCCATCAGCGCATAGGCGCTTTCGAGAATGGCGTTGCTGGTCTCGATCGATCGCGGTCGGCCGCGCCGGGGGGCGCTGTCGGCCCCGTCACCCCCGCCATTCACCGTCACCACGCCCGGTCTCCTCGCGCACCCGCTCCAGCTTCGGGATAGCGCAGCCGCGGCGGCCGGCCTAGGAAAATCGCGTCGCGCTAGGCCTGCTGCCGCAAGGCCTTGGGCAGATCCTGCCACTTCGACCAGGCGACATAATAGGCCACCGCGGTCATCGCGGCGAATCCGGCGAGGCTCACCACGATCTGCATCGCGACCAGATTGGCGCTGGTGATCAGGATGAGATGTCCGGCAAAGGACAGGAACACTCCAACGCAGAACACGGCAAGCCATTCCTCGCCGCATCTGATGACCGCCTGGAGCGGCTTCAAACTCAGGCCGGGGTGATCGGCCGGAACGAGATGAGTCGCGAGGAAGGCGAGTGCGAGGAAGTGAACCACGCGATAGGGCGCGAGGTTTTCCTTGTCGGTCGGTGCGATGCTGTCGAGGAGAAGGTCCGGCAGGTAATGGGACAATTGCGGCGAATGGCGCAGCAAGGTGACGGCCATCGCGAATACCAGATAGGTCCCGGCGAGTATCCGTAGCCACGGCATGTCGCGTAGCGCGCGCCCCGATGCGCCTGTCACGGCGAACCAGCCTCCGAGCACCATCAGCATCTGCCAGCAGAGCGGATTGAAGGTCCATTCCTGATCCGGATAGACCCGAAAATTCCAGTCGAACCAGCGCGCGGCAAGATACAGCGCGACCGATGCCGCCAGCGTCACGTTCGGCCGCCGCAACAGGCCCCACAGGGCGAAGGGAAAGAAGGCCATCAGCGGGATCATCAATTGCAGGAGGTCGAGGTTAAGCGGCTCCTCCAGGAGCACGAGGCCGCGGACCAGGATGCGCAGCGGGTGATCGAGGATCCCCGAGATGTTGTATTCGTGGATGATTTCCGGCGCCATCGACTGCGAGGCGACGTAGGCGATGGTATCGATGTAAATCACGAACAGCACGACATAGGCGGCATAGAGCCGCCAGACGCGATGGAAGATGCGCGTTGCGGCGACGAGATAGCCGCGCTCCAGCGCCATTCGGCCGTGGATGACCGCGACGCCATAACCGACCACGAATACGAACAGGTCGGCGGCGCCGCTGAAGCCGAAGTTGCGCAGCGTCAGCAGGTTGACGATGTTGTTCGGGATGTGGTCGACGAAGATCGACCAGTTGGCGATGCCGAGCGTCAAATACAGCCTGGCGTCATGACGGAATGCGGCAAGGTTTGCCTGGACGGACGGTTTCATTGAGTAAATTAGCTTTGAGAATCAGGTTGACGCTTTTAGCGGCAACCGGCTGCCCATCCGAGTAGCGTTTGCGTGAGTGATGGTCGGGCGCTCAAAATCATGCAAAATCGGGCAAATAAATACCGCCGCGGGCCCGCGCGCGTCTTGCGACGAAATATTCTTGACGTAATCCCGTGCTTACTCGGCCGGTTCGGCCGATACTTCGTCGGGCATGCCGGCGCGGCTCGCGAGGATGCCGAGGGCGACACCGCCGATCGCCAGGATCGGCAACAGCCGCTTGACGCCGATGGCGCGAACGATCTGGAGCCCGGTGGCGAGCAGCATGGGGTCCGCGAGCATGCTCGAGGCCGCCGACTTCGCGGCGCGCTCGGCCGCGATCTGGGCTTGCTTGCGCAGCTCGCGCTTGTAGGCCCAGTAGCTCACTGCCGCGGCCAGGGTCAGGAGGAAGAAAACGCCGGCACCCGCGAGGCAGGCTTGCACCGGACCATATGTATTGAGCACGGAGATGAATGCCGCCGCGCACAGGAAGCACGTGGTGATGAACAGCGCGAACGCCGCGCCTGCGGCCAGGGAGGTCAGCCGCACAGTCGTGCCCGTGGATGCGCTGATCCCGTCGATGATGCGCTGAAACATGGCCCTTGCTCCTCAAATCCCCACAAGCCTATCCGTCCACAAGCCGGCATCGGCGGCGCGGTCGCGCCGCCGTTCCAAAGCCCCCTCGCGCATTCTACCGGCGCCAGGCGGCGCCGATCAGGAAGCCGATCCCGAGCGCAAGTCCGACGGTCACGAGCGGCCGCTGCGTGATCGCGTCTTCGAGCGTCTCCTCGATCGATCCATAGGCCTCCTGGGCCGCGTCCATCATTGCACTGCCGCGCTCCGACATGTCGTCCATCGCGGTGTCGACATTCTCGCGCGCCTGGCGGTAGCCGCGGCGGGCCTGCTTGCTGGTGGAATTGGCAAAGGTGTTGAGCGCGTCGGTGATCTGGTCGGTAAGGGCGGCGATATCGCTTTTCACGGCTGCTACATCCTTTTCGAGGCGTTCTCTGGTGGCTTTGTCGGTCCAGTCTTTCATCCCGGCTTCGGCACTGGTCGTGGACATCGGGAGCTCCGAACTGTTGACGGCTGCGATAGCCGGAAAACGTTTCGTCACCGGGGAAGTTCCGTTCGCGGAAACCGGTCAGTCCTGCGGCAGCTGCGGCGAATCCGCCGGCAACAGGTGCTCCTTGAGGATCAGCGCGACGATCAGGAGCGGCGACGACAGGAACGCGCCCATCGGGCCCCACATCCAGGTCCAGAATGCCAGCGCGAGCAGGACTGCAAGTGCATTCAGCGCGAGCCGCCTGCCGATGATGGTCGGGGTGATGAAGTGCCCTTCCAGAAAGGTAAGCCCGCCGAAGGCCAGTGCCGCCATCAGGCCGCCGCCGATGGTCGGGAAGGCAACCAACCCGACCAGGACCAGCACCACGAACATCGCGACCGGCCCGATGATCGGGATGAAGTTGAGCGTTGCTGCGAGCGCGCCGAGCCCGGCGGGATTGGGCATGCCGGTGAGCGCGCAGATGAGACCGGTGGCGACGCCGACGCCGACGTTGATGAGGGTCACGGTCAGGAGATAATTGCCGAGATGCTCCTCGATCTCGTTGAGAATCCGGAGCGTGCGAAGCCGCGCGTCACGATCGCCGAAGTTCATGATCATGGCGCGCCGCAAGTCGCGCCAGCTGGCGATGAACAGGATCAGGGTGACGAAGAACAGCAGGAATTCGGTGAAGGTCGGTGACAGGAATTCCAGCGTCGGCTGCACCCACTCGACCTTCGGCATATGGAAGCTCGGCAACCCTTCGGAGCCGCCGAGCATGGCTTGCGTCTCTCGCCACAGCGAAAGCGGCCGGTCGAACACGTGCAATTTGTCCTTTAATCGCGCGCCGAGCTCCGGCAGGCGCGTGCTCCACTCGAATACCGGCGAGGCGATCAGCGCCACGACGAAGGCGACCACTGCGGTCCCGACGACCACGATCAGAACGGCACCGACCGCGCGCGGGACCTTGTACCGCTCCAGGAAGCCCGCCGCGGGCGACAGCATGGTGCCGGTGACGAACGCCATCACCACAGGCAGGAAGAACGCCCTTCCGACGTAGAGCACGGTGACGACGGCAATCAGCAACAGACCTGCGAGCGCAAAGGCGACGAACTCGGTGCGCCGGATCACCGGCGGCAGCTCGACACGGCTGTCGGGAAGCGGGTCGCCTGCGCTGTTGCCGGGAATCAAACTTTCACTCGGAAGGACGCGCACAATCTCTCTCCCGCACGGAAGCCTCGCACCGCGCGCCCATTGGTGACGGATAATGCGCGAGCCGTACGCCGGTTCCATCGCGGCTTCGTGAAGCGGTGCTCTCTTGACTGTGACAAGGATGCCGCGCGCCGCGCTGGAACTTGGGCCGCCCCCGCGGAGTTCATGGGAAGGCGCATCACCCTGGTGCACACATCCCACGGGGCAGCACATGACAAAGTTCTCTGCAGTCCGTCGCAGCTCTTCGCCGCGCGTCGTCACCGCATTCGCCATCGCAACCGTTCTGCTCGGAGTGCCGTTCGGCGGCGCGAGCGCACAGACGTTCGGTTATAGCCCGATGCAGCTGCAATCGTACCCGCAGGATCAAGGCTACTCGCAGGGTTACGTCAACGGGGCGCCGCAGGCGGCCGACGACGAAGATGCCCAGCTCCCCGATCGCCTGCGCAAGCAGATCGTCGGCTTCGACCGCAGCGAGCCGGCCGGCACCATCGTGATCGACACCAATAATACCTATCTCTACTACGTGCTCGGCAACGGCCGCGCCATTCGCTATGGCGTCGGCGTCGGCCGCGAAGGCTTTACCTGGTCCGGTGTGCAGAGCGTCAGCCGCAAGGCGGAGTGGCCGGACTGGCATCCGCCGGCCGAGATGATCGCGCGTCAGCCCTATCTGCCGCGCTTCGTCGCCGGCGGCCCCGGCAACCCGCTCGGGGCACGTGCGATGTATCTCGGCTCCAGCCAATACCGCATCCACGGCACCAACGATCCCTCCACGATCGGCAAGTTCGTCTCCTCCGGCTGCATCCGCATGACCAACGAGGACGTCATCGACCTGTTCGGCCGCGTCAATGTCGGCGCCAGGGTCGTGGTGCTGCCGAAGAATGCGCCGCTGATGGCCCGGGGCGGCGACACCGTGCGCAAGCGTCCGGCCGTGACGACGCTGCCTTCGGGCAGGCACGCGCTGAATATCTCGGCGTCCTCGGCGGTGAACTAGGGCTTGAGCGAGGTGACATGAGCAGAGGTATGAACGGCAAGCTGGCTGCCGGTCTGGCAATCCTGGTGATTGCTGCCGCCGGCGTGGCTCAGACACCGTCGGCGCAAGCGGAGGATTTCTTCTCGGCCCTGTTCGGCGGCTTCCGGATGCGGCCGCCGCCCGAGATCCGGATGCCGTTCCCGAACGACGACATGCCACGCTACGACGCACCGCGCCAGCGCGCCTTCTATGGTGGCGGCACAGCCTATTGCGTGCGCGGTTGCGATGGTCGCTACTTCCCGGCGCAAGGCAATGATGCCGAGAGCAAGGCGCAATCCTGCAAGAGCTTCTGTCCGGCGTCAGAGACCTCGCTGGTCTATGGCAGCAACATCGACGACGCCACCACCGACAAGGGAAAATCCTATTCCGAATTGCCCAATGCGTACCGCTATCGCAACGAGATCGTCTCCGGCTGCACCTGCAACGGCAAGGATTCTGTCGGGCTGGCGCAGGTCAAGGTCGAGGACGATCCGACGCTGCGCAAGGGCGACATCGTCGCCGGCGCCGATGGTCTCGTGGTCGCCAGCCGCAACGCCAACGACCGCCGCGGCGTCGCGATGAACTTCTCGCCGCTGCCGGACTCGGTGCGCGCCAGATTCCGCCAGGTGCCGGTTGTGGCGAAGGAGTAGGCGGGACCGTGGCGCGCCGAAGCCTGGCGCCGTTCCTGACGGCGGCGATTTCGTTGACCTTGCCGATGATCTGGTGGATCGGGGCCGAAGCTAATCGGAGAGGTGCATATTTTTCTAGAAATTACAATGGGTTGCAGCGATGGAACCAGCGCAGGCGACAGGCGTTAGGATACTGGTCGCAATTTGCCTGAAGGGGGTCTCGCGATGCTGGTGGGCGTGCTCGTCACTTTTCTCGTCGTCATTCTCGTCCTTTATCTCATCAACATGCTGCCGATGGATGGTCGCGCCAAGCAGATCGCGCGCGTGGTCGTCATCATCATCGGGATCGTGTCCTTGTTGAAATATCTCGCGGTGTTCTAAAGCGCGATGCGATTAGGATGAATCGTCATCGCGCTTTAGGTTGTTGTTTAAGCATGATCTTTTCGGAAAACCGCTGCGCACTTTTCCGGATCATGCTTTAGCGACGGTACGGGGTATGCGTGCAACAAGAAGCCCCGGCGTGAGCCGGGGCTTCGTTTGCGTCCGCTTCAGTGCAGCGATTTGAGCCAGTCGTCGACGTCCTGCCGAACCTGGTCCTTGGCCTTGCCGTAGCGTTCCTGGAGCCGGCCCTCGAGCTGCTCGCGGCGGCCCTCGATCAAGCTGAGATCATCGTCAGTGAGCTTGCCCCATTTCTCCTTGGCCGAGCCCTTGAACTGCTTCCAGTTTCCTTCGATCCGATTCCAGTCCATGACCATCTCCCGTGGGGTTGATGGCCTGACAACGCGAGCGCCGCGCGGCCTGTTCCGCGGCCCGCCGCGACGTTTCGCCCGACAAAAAAGCCCCGGCGAGGCCGGGGCTTTTGACGCTTCTGTGACTTCGCTCAGCCGAGCTTTTTATCCAAGAGCCTTGGCCTCGCGGCGGCGCGCGGTGAGGATGTATTCGGTGTAGCCGTTCGGCTGCTCGCGCCCCTTGAAGATCAGGTCGCATGCGGCTTTGAAGGCGACGCCGTCGAAGGCGGGCGCCATCGGCCTGTAGATCGGATCGCCGGCGTTCTGCTTGTCGACGACGACTGCCATGCGCTTCAGCGATTCCATCACCTGCGCCTCGGTGATCACGCCCTGGTGCAGCCAGTTGGCGAGATGCTGGCTGGAGATGCGCAAGGTGGCGCGGTCCTCCATCAGCCCGACATCGTGGATGTCGGGGACCTTGGAGCAGCCGACGCCTTGATCGATCCAGCGCACGACATAACCGAGAATGCCCTGGCAGTTGTTGTCGATCTCCTGCTTGACGTCGTCGGGTGCCCAGTTCGACTTCGACACCGGAATGGTGAGGATGTCCGAGAGCTTTGCGCGCGGCCCGCCCTTGGTGAGTTCCTCCTGCCGCGCGGTCACGTTGACCTGGTGGTAGTGCAGCGCGTGCAGCGTCGCAGCGGTCGGCGAGGGTACCCAGGCGGTGGTGGCGCCGGCCTGCGGATGGCCAAGCTTCTGCGCCAGCATGTCCGCCATCTTGTCGGGCGCGGCCCACATGCCCTTGCCGATCTGGGCGTGGCCGGGCAGGCCACAGGTCAGGCCCATGTCGACGTTCCAGTCCTCATAGGCCTTGATCCAGGCCTGCGCCTTCATCTCGTTCTTGCGGATCATCGGGCCCGCTTCCATCGAGGTGTGGATCTCGTCGCCGGTCCGGTCGAGGAAGCCGGTGTTGATGAACATGATGCGCTTGGAGGCGCTCTGGATGCAGGCCTTGAGGTTGACGGTGGTGCGCCGCTCCTCGTCCATGATGCCGACCTTGAGCGTGTTCTCGGGGAGGCCCAGCATCTTCTCGACGCGGTCGAAGATCTCGCAGGTCAGCGACACCTCGTCCGGGCCGTGCATCTTCGGCTTGACGATATAGGCCGAGCCGGTGCGGCTGTTCTTGACCTTGGAATTGCCCTTGAGGTCGTGGATGGCGAGCAGGCCGGAGACGGCGGCATCGAGCAGGCCTTCCGGAATCTCCTCGCCGTTCTCGTCCAGCACCGCGTCGGTGAACATGTGGTGACCGCAATTGCGCATCAACAGCAGGCTGCGGCCGTGCAGCTTGAGCTCACCCTTGCCGTCGGGCGTCTTGTACAGGCGGTCGGCGTTGAGCGAGCGCGTCAGCGTCTTGCCGCCCTTCTCGAAGTCGGCCGACAGCGTGCCGTTCATCAGGCCCAGCGTATTGCGATAGACCAGCACCTTGTCCTCGGCATCGACAGCGGCAACTGAGTCCTCCATGTCGAGGATGGTGGAGACCGCGGCCTCCATGATCATGTCGGCGACGCCGGCCGGATCGTCCTTGCCGATCGCGCTGCTGCGGTCGATCTTGACCTCGACATGCAGGCCGTTGTTGACGAGCAGCACCGCGCTCGGGGAAGCCGCATCGCCCTGGAAGCCGGCGAACTGTGCCGCGTTCTTCAGCGCGGTGGCATTGCCGCTCTTCAGCTTCACCGCAAGCTGGCCCGCGACGACGCTGTAGGCGGTGACGTCGGTGTGGCTGCCGGTCGCGAGCGGCACGGCGGCGTCGAGGAACGCCTTGGCCTTGGCGATCACCTTGTCGCCGCGCGCCTTGTTGTAGCCCTTGCCGCTCTCGGCAGCGTCGTGCGGAATCGCGTCGGTGCCGTAGAACGCGTCATAGAGCGAGCCCCAGCGCGCGTTCGCCGCGTTCAGCGCGTAGCGCGCATTGGTGAGGGGGACGACAAGCTGCGGACCGCAGATCTTGCCGATCTCCTCGTCGACATTGGCGGTCTCGACCGTCTGGGTCGCCGGCTCCGGGACGAGATAGCCGATCTCCTTCAGGAAGGCGGTGTAGGCGTTGGGGTCGAAAGCCTTGCCCTTGTTGGCGCGGTGCCAGTCGTCGATCTTGGCCTGCAGCGTGTCGCGGACCGCGAGCAGCGCACGGTTCTTCGGCCCCAGATCCCTGACGATGGCGGCAAGTCCGGCCCAGAACGCATCCGGTGCGATCCCCGTTTTCGGGGCCGCTTCCTTCGCGATGAAATCAAACAGAACAGGGGCGATCTTCAATCCGTGGGCGTCGACGCGTTTCATGATGGGCTTTCTTGTTGGAAATGGCTGTTTTTGGCTGCTTTTGACCCGACAGCAGCAAAATGCGCCCACCAGGGGCGGCTTTCGGGGTCCTATTAGCCCCAAAACCGGGGCGGTGAGAAGACCCCCAGGAGCTTGTCAAAATGTCAAGACGAGGTCAGCGAGTTGCTGGTTCTACACTGATTGAGCCAGCTTGGCGCCGCGCGCACAACTGCGCTCCCTCCCCCCTTGCGGGGGAGGGCGGGGGAGAGGGGTAGCCAAGCAAAAGGTGCGTCGGAATTGACGAGGAAATCGGCTCACGCTGATGGAGAGTCCCCGTGTGAACCCCTCTCTCTAACCCTCCCCACAAGGAGGGAACGCACTGTCGGCGTGGTGACAGTGAGCGCGCCAACAAACAGCGTAGGCTTCAAATATTCGCGGCGAGGTCTACGGCCTCGTCGAACAGCACGCCTGTCCTTTTCAGCATCTGCTCGATCTCATCCGCTGCTTCCGCAACCGTCCGCTTCGAGGTGTCGATCACCAGCTCGGCCGCTTGCGGCACCTCGTAATCGTTGCCGATGCCGGTGAACGAGACCAGCGCGCCGGCGCGCGCCTTCTTGTAATGGCCCTTGGGATCGCGCTCCTCGCACACTTCGGCAGGCGTTGCGACGTGGATCTCGCGGAAGACGGTGTCGGCGATGCGGCGCGCGGTCGCGCGGTCCTCGCGGGCCGGCGAGACCGCGGCGACGATGGCGATGTGGCCGTTACGCGCCAGATGCGTCGCGACTTCCGCGAGGCGGCGGATGTTCTCGCTGCGGTCCGCGGCAGAGAAGCCGAGATCGCTGTTGAGGCCGGCGCGCAGCGTGTCGCCGTCGAGCAGGATCGGCGAGCCGCCATTGCTGAACAGCCGCCGCTCCAGTGCCTTGGCGAGTGTCGACTTGCCGGAAGCGGGCAGGCCGGTGAGCCAGACCACGGCACCATTGTGCTGATAGCGCGCGGAGCGTTCGTCGGGACGCAGGGCCGATTCCACCGGCACGATGTCGACGGGCACGGCGCGCTGTCCGGCGTCGACCGACAGCACCAGGCCGCCGCCGGCGATGCGGCCGGAGATCTCGATCACGAGCCGGCCGGTGCGCGGGTTCTCGGTGTAGGGATCGGTGGCAATCGGATTCGAAAGAGAAATATCGATCTCGCCGACATGGTTGCGACCGATCGCCTTGTTCTCGGTGCTCGACAGCTCGCCCGGATCGACCGCCTTCTCGATCGCCACCACGGTGGCGCGGCTTTCCTTCGGCCCGCAGCGAACCAGCAGCTGGTCGCCCTTGGCGAGCGGCTTGTCGTGCAGCCAGAAGATGCGCGCGCGCAGCCGCCGCGTCTCGCGCGGGGCGCTGCCGGCATGCGCGACGATGTCGCCGCGCTCGATGAACAATTCGCGGTCGAGCGTGATGCCGACCGAACG
Organism: Bradyrhizobium frederickii; assembly: GCF_004570865.1. GTDB lineage: Bacteria > Pseudomonadota > Alphaproteobacteria > Rhizobiales > Xanthobacteraceae > Bradyrhizobium > Bradyrhizobium frederickii. Next base: position 81,269 of record NZ_SPQS01000020.1, on the reverse strand, counting down.
GCCGGCGCCTTGCCGGCCGGTGACCGGCGTCACCGGCCAGCTCTCGACCGTCCTGATCTTGGCGATCTTGCCGGCCGGCATGATCACGATCTCGTCGCCGGCCTTGAGGCTGCCGGACTCGATGCGGCCCGCCACGATGCGGCGGTCGTCGAACTTGTAGATCGCCTGCACCGGCAGGCGCAGCGCCAGCGCTTCCAGCGCCCGCGCCGGCTCGAGCCTGTCAAGCGCCTCGACCACGGTCGGGCCCTTGTACCAGCCGATCCGGTCGGTCCGCTCAGCGACGCCGTCGCCGTCGCGGGCGGAAATCGGAATCACCGCGGTGGGCGTCACGCCGAGGCCGCTCAGATGCGCGGAAATCTCGTCGCTGATCTCCTTGAAGCGATCGGCGGAAAAGTCGACGCGGTCCATCTTGTTGACGACGATCGCGACCTGCTTCACGCCGAGCAGATGCAGCAGATAACCGTGCCGTCGCGTCTGGTCGCGTACGCCTTCCAGCGCGTCGATGATCAGCACCGCGCCGTCGGCCTGCGAGGCGCCGGTGATCATGTTGCGCAGGAATTCGGCGTGGCCGGGCGCGTCGATCAGCACGATGTCGCGCGAATTGGTGCGGAAGCGAATCTGCGTGGTGTCGATGGTGATGCCCTGGTCGCGCTCCGTCTGCAGCGCATCGAGCAGGAACGACCATTCGAACGGCATGCCGCGCCGCGCGCTGACGGCTTTCAGCATGTCCAGCTTGCCGTCGGGCAGGCTGCCGGTCTCGTGCAAGAGGCGGCCGACCAGCGTCGACTTGCCGTGGTCGACATGGCCGACGATGACGATGCGCACTTGCGGACGGGTGGTGCCGTTCGGGGTCGCAGGCGAAGCGGGAGTGACGAGCATGTTCATGACCGCGATGCGTCCTTGAGGTCAGAGATAGCCGGCGACACGAAGGCGCTCGAAGGCATCCTCGGTCTCGTGGTCGAGCGCGCGCCCCGAGCGCTCCGGGACCTTGGTCTGCTCGAGCTCGATCAGGATCTCGTCGATGGTCGACGCGGTCGAGTTCACGGGGTTGGTGATGTCCTGATCGCCCAGCGAGCGGTAGCGCTTGCCGTCTTTCGACAGATAGAGCGGGATGATCGGGATGTTCTCACGCTTGGTGTAGGCCCAGATATCGGCCTCGGTCCAATGCAGGATCGGATGGATGCGCAAATGCGCGCCTTGCGGCGGCGAGGCGTTGAAATGATCCCAGAACTCCGGCGGCTGGTCGCGCACGTCCCAATTGCCTTCGAGGCCGCGCGGCGAGAACACGCGCTCCTTGGCGCGGGTCGCTTCCTCGTCGCGGCGGATGCCGGCGATTAGGCCGTCGAAGCCATACTTGGCGAGCGCCATCTTGAGGCCTTCGGTCTTGCGCGCGGCGGAGCGGGCGGCCGGCGGCAATGTCGGATCGACGGCATCGATGGGCGGGCAGGGCTCGACGCGCAGATCGAGATCCCACTCTTTGCCGTAATGATCGCGGAAGCGGTACATCTCCGGAAACTTCTTGCCGGTGTCGACATGAAGGGCCGGGAACGGCATCTTGCCGAAGAACGCCTTCCGCGCCAACCAGATCATGACGTTGGAGTCCTTGCCGAGCGACCACAGCAGCGCGATCTTCTTCAGCCGGGCGAAGGCCTCGCGGAAGATGTAGATGCTCTGCGCCTCGAGCTGGTCGAGATGGTCCATGCTCGGCGCAACATCGGCAGAAAATTTTTGCGAGCCCGCGCGTGCGAGGGGGGCTTTGCTGCTCATTCCGACAGAAGCGGAATCGTCCTTGAGAAGATGCATCTCTGCCACTTTGCGTTTGGAGGCGAAAATTCTATAGTTGCGATGCAGAAGAGAAGAAAAAATTTTCTCTTTGCGCGCTCGAAACGACACATATATAGAAAATAATTCCAGTCAACCCCGGATGTGGGGGAAGCGGGTATCGTATGCGGTTCTTGCCGGTATTCCTCGATCTCAAGGCCGGTCCGGTGGTTCTCATCGGCGCGGGCGAGCTTTTGCGCGCCAAGCTGCGCGTGCTCACCGCCGCCGGCGCGCGCATCCGCGTGCACGCGATCGACGGCAATCAGGACCTCGGCCTCGGCGCGGAAGATGCGGCGCGTATCGAAATCCTGACGGGCGATCCGCTCACCGCCGATCTCTCGGGTGTCATCGCCGTCGTCTGCGCGGGCGCCGGCGATGTCGGCGTGGCGATGTCGGTTCGCGCCAAGACGCTCGGCCTGCCTGTCAACGTCATGGACGATCTCGAACATTCGAGCTTCATCTTTCCGGCGATCGTCGATCGCGGTGATGTCGTGGTCGCGGTCGGCACCGGCGGCACCTCGCCGGTGGTGGCGCGGCGCGTGCGCGAGAAGATCGAGGCGCTGCTTCCGGCGCGCATCGGCGAACTCGCCGAGTTCATCGGCAGCTTCCGCAAATCCATCAACGAACGTATCGCCGAGTTTCCACTGCGTCGCCGCTTCTGGGAGCGGGTGATCGACGGTCCGATCGGTGCCGCCGTGCTCACCGGCCGCAAGATCGAAGCTGACGCCGCCCTCAATGCCATTTCCGATCCCTCCGAATTCGCCCGCGCGGACAAGCCGCAAGGCTCGGTGGCGCTGGTTGGCGCCGGTCCCGGCGATCCCGATCTTCTCACCATCAAGGCGCTGCGCGCGTTGCAGGACGCCGACATCGTCTTCCATGACGAGCTGGTCTCGGCCGAAATTCTCGACCGCATCCGCCGCGACACCACGCGCGTTGCCGTTGGCCGCCGCGTCGGCAAGCCCGGCATCGGCCAGGATGCCATCAACCAGCGCATGATCGAGGCCGCGCAAGCCGGCCAGCGGGTGGTGCGGCTGAAGGGCGGCGATCCCTTCGTGTTCGGGCGCGGCGGCGAAGAGATCGAAGCGCTGCGCGCTGCAGGTGTTCCCTATTCGATCGTTCCCGGCATCACCGCAGGCCTCGGCGGCGCCGCCGATTTCGAGGTGCCGCTCACCTACCGCCACGAGGCGACCCGCATCACCTTCCTCACCGCGCACAAGGCGCGCGACGCGGAAGCCGTGGACTGGTCGACGCTGACCGACACCAGGATGACCGTCGTCGTCTACATGGGCGCGTCCGCGGCACCCGCCGTGCGCGCGGGCCTGCTCGGTGCGGGCCGTTCGCCGGAGACGCCGGTCGGTGTGTTCGCCCGCGTCACGCGCCCCGATGCGCAAGGCGCGATCGGCACGCTTCGCGAACTTCCCGAGCTCGCACGGCGGGCCAATGGCGGTCCTGCCATTCTCATCATCGGCGAGGTGGTCCGGCATGCCGGTTCGCTTCGCCGCCAGACACCCAACCAAATCATCTCTGACCTATTGGATGCAGCCGAATGACCTCCCCACTCGAACAGAAGAAGATCAAGATCGCCGGCCCCTCGATCGTGACCGCCAACCGCACCTGGGACGGCATCGTGGTCTACCGCACCGCCGCCAAGAGCTGGTCCGCGGACCTCTCGGAAGCCGCGATCGTGCGCAACTCCGACGAGGCCAAGGCGTTGCTTGCGGAGTCCGTCGCCGATGACGTCGGCGCGATCGGCCCCTATATCGCCCCGGTGCAGGTCGGCGCGGACGGCAAGATCGAACCCGGCAATCTGCGCGAACAGATTCGCCGCACCGGTGTGACCATCGGACAGTCGGCCCAGGCTTAAGGCATCTTCTTATGTATGCTTACGACGAAATCGACCGCACGCTCGTCAACGAGCGCGTCTCGGAGTTCCGCGACCAGGTGAAGCGGCGCCTCTCCGGCGAGCTCACCGAGGACGAGTTCAAGATCCTGCGGCTTCAGAACGGCGTCTATCTGCAACTGCACGCCTACATGTTCCGCGTCGCGATCCCCTACGGCACGCTGGCGACCAACCAGCTGCGGGCGCTGGCGCATGTCGCGCGGAAATACGACCGCGGCTATGGCCATTTCACGACGCGGCAGAACATCCAGTTCAACTGGATCAAGCTCGCCGAATTGCCGGACGCGCTGGAAGATCTCGCCAAGGTCGGCATCCATGCGATGCAGACCTCCGGCAACAACATGCGCAACGTCACCTCCGACCAATGGGCCGGCGTCGCGCCCAGCGAGATCGAGGATCCCCGCATCTGGTCGGAATTGATCCGCCAGCACACCACGCTGCATCCGGAATTCTCGTTCCTGCCGCGCAAGTTCAAGATCGCGATCACCGCCTCGGACCACGACCGCGCCGCGATCAAGATCCACGACATCGGACTGCGCCTGATCAAGAACGAGAAGGGCGAGACCGGCTTCGAGGTGCTGGTCGGCGGCGGTCTCGGCCGCACGCCGTTCATCGCCAAGACCATCAAGCACTTCGTGCACGGCCGCGACATCCTCAGCTACATCGAGGCCATCCTGCGCGTCTACAATCAGTACGGCCGCCGCGACAACATCTACAAGGCGCGCATCAAGATCCTGGTGCACGAGCTCGGCATCGAGAAGTTCTCGCGCGAGGTCGAGGACGAGTGGCAGCACATCCGCAATTCCTCGCTCCAGATCGACGACGAGGTGATCGAGGACATCCGCTCCCGCTTCACCTATCCGGCGTACGAGAAGCTGCCGCACATGCCGGACGAGCTGCGCCAGGCCGCGGCCGATCCTGATTTCGAGGCGTGGCGCAAGAACTCGGTGGCGCCGCACAAGGTGCAGGGCTATTCCATCGTCACGATCTCGCTGAAGCCAACCGGTGGGCCTCCGGGCGATGCCACCGCCGAGCAGATGGACGCGCTGGCCGATCTCGCCGACAAATATTCCTTCGGCGAGATCCGCGTCGGCCATGAGCAGAACCTGGCGCTGCCGCATGTCGCCAAGCGCGACCTGCCGGCGCTGTGGAAGGCGCTCGACAAGCTCGGGCTCGCAACGCCCAACGTCAACCTGATCACCGACATCATCGCCTGCCCCGGGCTCGATTATTGCTCGCTGGCGAATGCGCGCTCGATCCCGATCGCGCAGGAATTGACCCGGCGCTTCGCCAATCACGAGCTCGCCAATCTGATCGGCCGGCTCCACATCAACATCTCCGGCTGCATCAATGCCTGCGGCCATCACCATGTCGGCCATATCGGCATTCTCGGCGTCGAGAAGAACGGCGAGGAAGTCTACCAGATCACCATCGGCGGCCGTGCCGACGAGAACGCCGCGCTCGGCACTTTGATCGGGCCGGGCGTCAAGTTCGATGAGGTCGCCGACGTCGTCGAGGACATCGTGGAAGCCTATCTGGCGCTGCGCGAGCGGCCCGAAGAGCTGTTCATGGACACCGTGAAGCGCCTCGGCGTCGAACCCTTCAAGGAGCGCGTCTATGCCACTCGTTAAAGGCGGAAAGATCACGGCCGACAGCTTCGTCAAGCTCGCCGTCGACACGCCGCTGCCCGAGGGCGGCGACATCCTGGTGCCGGCCGAGCGCTTCCTGGGCGAGGCCGACAGCCTGCTCAATCGTTCGGGCAAGGTCGGCGTGATCTGGCCCAACAACCGCGACATCAGCGAGCTCGTGCCCTATCTCGGCAAGATTGCCGCCGTCGCGCTGGTGTTCCCGACCTTCCGGGACGGACGCGCCTACAGCCAGGCGCGCCTGCTGCGCGAGCGCTACGACTACCGCGGCGAACTGCGTGCCACCGGCCAGGTGCTGCGCGACCAGTTCGTGTTCATGCTGCGCGCCGGCTTCGATGCCTTCGAGGTCAAGAAGCAGGCCGACGCGGAAGCCTTCATGCAGACCGCCAAGCGCTATTCGGTGTTCTACCAGCCGACCGGCGATGGCCGTATCACCGCGCTGCACCGCCGCATGCAGCTGCGTCACTCCGAGGGGGTCGGCACGTGAACGTCGTTGCGTCCCAGCTCGCTCGGGCCTCCGTTTCTGCGCGGCCTTCCGCGGAGGAGCTCGATCGTGCCCTGCGCGATGCCTCGCCCGCGGAGATCGTCGCTGCGGCGCTGAAGACGGTCGGGCGCGAGAAGCTGGCGCTGGTGTCGTCCTTCGGCACGGAATCGGCGACGCTGCTGAAGGTCATGGCGGATGTCGACCCGGCGATCCCCGTGATCTTCCTCGACACCGGCTGGCTGTTCGAGGAGACGCTGGCCTATCGCGACACGCTGATCGCGACGCTGGGTCTGAAGGATGTCCGCTCGATCAAGCCGGCCGCGGAGAGCCTGTCGCGCGAGGATCCCGACCGCGACCTCTGGTTCTCCGATCCGGACGCCTGCTGCCGCATCCGCAAGGTCGAGCCGCTGGCGCGTGCGCTGAAGCCCTTTGATGCCTGGCTCAACGGCCGCAAACGCTTCCAGGGCAATGCGCGCACCGACATTCCGGTCGTCGAGGACGATGGTGTGCGGTTGAAGTTCAATCCGTTCGCCAACGTCTCGCGCGAGGAACTCGAGGCGATTTTCGTCCGCGCCAAATTGCCGCGTCATCCCCTGGTCGCCTCCGGTTTCCGGTCGGTTGGGTGTATGCCTTGCACGAGCAGAACGGCCGAAGACGAGGATGAACGCGCCGGTCGCTGGCGCGGCCGAGCCAAGACAGAATGCGGCATCCACACGATGAAGACTTCGTAGCACAGCCACGTCGCCACGCTGCGAACAAGAAAATCCGGTTTCGTTGACTTAAGCGCGTTTCGCCGCGAGTTTCGCCTGCCTTCGCCGACACCGACGTCAGTGAAGTGAATGGAGATGGACATGATGCGCCGTATCGTTCCGCTCGCTGCAGGCCTCGTCTTGACCGGTTTCTTGGCAAGCTCGGCTCTCGCCGCTGACATCAACCTGTTGAACGTGTCGTACGATCCGACGCGCGAGCTCTATGCCGAGTTCAACAAGGCATTTGCGAATGCCTATCAGAAGGAGACCGGCAAGAGCGTCGAGATCAAGCAGTCGCATGGCGGCAGCGGCTCGCAGGCCCGCGCCGTGATCGACGGCTTGCAGGCCGACGTGGTGACGCTCGCACTCGCCTACGACATTGATGCGATCGCGGCCAAAGGCCTTACCGCGGCCGACTGGCAGAAGCGGCTGCCGCAGAATTCATCACCGTATACCTCGACCATCGTGTTCCTGGTGCGCAAGGGCAATCCCAAGGCCGTCAAGGACTGGGACGATCTGGTCAAGCCGGGCGTCGCCGTGATCACGCCGAACCCGAAGACATCGGGCGGTGCGCGCTGGAATTATCTCGCGGCCTGGGGTTTTGCGCAGAAGAAATACGGCTCGGCCGACAAGGCCAAGGATTTCATCGGAAAGCTCTACCAGCAGGTGCCGGTGCTCGATACCGGCGCGCGCGGCGCCACCGTGACCTTCGTCGAGCGCGGCGTCGGCGACGTGCTGCTCGCCTGGGAGAACGAGGCGTTCCTCGCGCTGAAGGAGTTCGGCGCGAACAAGTTCGAGATCGTGGCGCCCCCGCAGTCGATCCTGGCCGAGCCGCCGGTCGCCATCGTCGACAAGGTTGCCGACAAAAAAGGCACCCGCAACGCCGCCGACGCCTATCTCCAGTACTGGTACACCAAGGAGGGGCAGGAGATCGCGGCGCGCAACTTCTACCGTCCACGCGATGCCGAGATCGCCAAAAAATACGAAAACGCTTTCGCCAAGGTCGAACTATTTACGATCGACGACGTTTTTAGTGGTTGGACCAAGGCGCAGAAGGAACATTTCGCCGACGGCGGCATCTTTGACCAGATCTACAAGAACTGATCGGACGCTGTCTTAAGACGCTTTAGCAGGGGGCCTGGTGAGCGCAATCGCAGCACGACGCCGGACATTGCCGGGCTTCGGTCTCACGATGGGACTGACGCTGTCCTGGCTGTCCGTCATTATCCTCATTCCGCTCGCCGGGCTGTTCCTGAAGTCGCTCGAGCTCAGTCCCGAGCAGTTCTGGAATATCCTCTCCAGCCGCCGCACCCTGAATGCCCTGCGCGTCTCCTTCGGCCTCGCCTTCGCGGCGGCCTGCGTCAATCTCGTCATGGGCAGCATCATCGTCTGGGCGCTGGTGCGCTACCGCTTTCCCGGCCGCCGGCTGTTCGACGCCATCGTCGACGTGCCCTTCGCGCTGCCGACCGCGGTCGCGGGCGTCGCGCTGACAGCGCTGTTCGCCGAGAAGGGCTGGCTGGGAGCGCCGCTCGCGGCGCTCGGCATCAAGGTGGCGTTCACGCCGGTCGGCATCTTCGTCGCCATGATCTTCATCGGTATTCCATTCGTGGTGCGCACGGTGCAGCCGGTGCTGCAGGATCTCGATCCCGAGATCGAGGAAGCCGCGGGCAGCCTGGGGGCCAACCGCTGGCAGACCATCATCCGCGTGATCCTGCCCTCGCTTGCGCCGGCTCTGCTCACCGGGCTTGCGCTCGCCTTCGCCCGCGCCGTCGGCGAATACGGCTCGGTGATCTTCATCGCCGGCAATCTGCCCAACGTGTCCGAGATCGCGCCGCTCTTGATCGTGATCCGGCTCTCCGAGTACCGCTATGCCGACGCGACCGCCATCGCGGTGGTCATGCTCGTGGTGTCCTTTGTCGTCATCTTGACAGTCAACCGGCTCCAGCGCTGGGCGCAGAGCCGGATGCCGGCGCGTTGAGGACGGACTCATGACGATGCAGATGGCAGATTCCGTTTCGCTCGCGGCCCCCGACGCCGAGGCCCGGGCAAAGGCACGGGCGCATGCGGAAGCCGCGCGGGACAACCTGCGCACCGAACCGCGACCGGTGCGCATCATCATCATCGCGCTGGCGATGATCTTTCTTTCAATCTTCGTCGTGCTGCCGCTGGTGGTCGTGTTCGCGCAGGCCTTCTCCAAGGGGATTCTCGCCTATTTCGCCGCACTCGCCGAGCCGGAAGCGCTGGCCGCCATCAAGCTGACGTTGATCGTCGCGGCGATCTCGGTCGGCCTCAACCTCGTCTTCGGTCTCGTCGCGGCCTGGGCGATTGCAAAGTTCGATTTCCCCGGCAAGATCTTCCTGATCACGCTGATCGACCTGCCGTTCTCGGTGAGCCCGGTGATCTCCGGCCTCGTCTTCGTGCTGCTGTTCGGCGCGCAGGGCTATTTCGGCAGCTGGCTGAGGGATCACGACATCCAGATCCTGTTCGCGGTGCCCGGCATCGCGCTCGCCACCACCTTCGTGACCTTCCCGTTCGTGGCGCGCGCGCTGATCCCCCTGATGCAGGAGCAGGGCACGCAGGAGGAGGAGGCCGCGATCTCGCTCGGCGCCTCGGGCCTGCAGACCTTCTTCCGCGTCACGCTGCCCAACATCAAATGGGGCGTGCTCTACGGCGTCCTGCTCTGCAACGCGCGCGCGATGGGCGAGTTCGGCGCGGTCTCGGTCGTCTCCGGCCATATCCGCGGCGAGACCAACACGATGCCGCTGTTGGTCGAGATCCTCTACAACGAATACCAGTTCGTCGCCGCCTTCGCGATTGCCTCGCTGCTCGCGATGCTGGCGCTGATCACGCTGATCGCGAAGACCGTTCTCGAACGCCATCTGCACGAAGGACAAGACCCAAGTGACCATTGAAGTCAGGAATCTCGTCAAGACGTTTGGCAGCTTCAAGGCCCTCGACGGCGTCGACCTCAAAGTCAATGACGGCGAGCTGCTGGCGCTGCTCGGCCCATCCGGATCCGGCAAGACCACGCTGCTGCGGATCATCGCCGGGCTCGACTGGCCGGACTCGGGCGAGCTCTTGTTCAACGGCGAGGATGCGTTGGCGCAGGGCGCGCGCGAGCGGCATGTCGGCTTCGTGTTCCAGCATTACGCGCTGTTCCGCCACATGACGGTGTTCGAGAACGTCGCCTTCGGCCTGCGCGTGCAGCCGCGCGCAATCCGTAAGGACGAAGCGACCATTCGCGCGCGCGTCAAGGAGCTGCTGGATCTCGTGCAGCTCGACTGGCTTTCCGGCCGCTATCCGAGCCAGCTCTCCGGCGGCCAGCGCCAGCGCATCGCGCTCGCCCGCGCGCTCGCGATCGAGCCGCGGATCCTGCTGCTCGACGAGCCGTTCGGCGCGCTCGATGCCAAGGTGCGCAAGGAGCTGCGCAGGTGGCTGCGCTCGCTGCACCACGAGATCCACGTCACCTCGATCTTCGTCACCCACGACCAGGAGGAGGCGCTGGAAGTCGCCAACCGCGTCGTTGTGATGGACAAGGGCAGGATCGAGCAGATCGGCTCGCCCGACGACGTCTATGAAAGCCCGGCAAGCGCCTTCGTTCACGGTTTCATCGGCGAATCCATCGAACTCCCGGTTCAGGTCGAGGGTGGCATCGTCAGGCTCGGCGATCGGCCGCTCGCCCTTGCGGCGGACGGGCTCGCGCCTGGCGCGTCAAGACTGTTCGTGCGGCGACATGACATGCTGGTCGGCCCGCCCGGCAGCGGCGCCTTCGAGGGCGCCGTGCAGCATGTCCGCAATTTCGGCCCCGTGCAGAGGGCCGAGGTCGCATTGTCAGGCGGCAAGACCATCGAGATCGACGCCCCCCGCGACAAGGAACTGCGCGCCGGCGATACGATCGGCCTCGAGCCACGCCGTTACCGGATATTTGCGGGCTGAAGCCGCCTCATTCCGGGGCGATGCGGAGTATCGGACCCGGAATCCCGAGCTTGTCGCGCGAGATTCCGGGGTCGTGCTGCGTACCTGCCCCGGAACGGCGGCTCAAATTTTCCTCAAAATTCACCTTTCAGCCATTGTTGATATGCAACAACGGCCCCTCATTCGGGGGCACTCCATGCGCGCTGCGGCCGCAATTCTTATCACTTTGCTGCTCGCCGGCTGTGCCGGCAACGAGGCACCGGTCCAGCAGCCGTCGATGTATGCCGACATGGCGGTCCCGGGCTCCAAGCTCGATGCGCAGGCGGCCGCGATCATGATCTCGCAATACCGCCAGAACAACATGCTCGGCACGGTCGTGGTCGACCCCGATCTGATGCGGCTTGCGGAATCCCAATCCCAGGCCATGGCCGCCGCCAACAAGATGGACCATGACGTCCGCGCGCCCTTGGCCAAGCGCCTCGCCGCCGGCGGCTATCCCGCGACCGCGGCCGTCGAGAACGTCTCGGCCGGCTATCACACGCTGGCGGAAGCCTTTTCCGGCTGGCGCGACTCGCCTCCGCACCGCGCCAACATGCTCAAGAGCGGTGTCACAAAATTGGGCATCGCGGCGAGCTATGCTCCCGGCACCAAGTACAAGGTGTTCTGGACCATGATCCTGGCCTCGACGGAGCGATAAGCCAGACTTGATCCCGGCATGCATTGACGCCGTCGTGGAGTGTCGCCACGGTGGCGCGCCATTGCTATTGTTCCCCCATGACAGATCGTAGCCCGGAATCCACCTGCATCCCCGCGAATGCGCAACGTGTCCTGGTTCTGCAGGGCGGCGGCGCGCTCGGCTCCTACCAGGCCGGTGCCTATCAGGCGCTGTGCGGCTCCGGCTTCGAGCCGGAATGGGTCGCCGGCATCTCGATCGGCGCCATCAACGCCGCCATCATCGCCGGCAACGAGGGGCAGACCCGCGTCAAGCGGCTCAAGGAATTCTGGGAGATGGTTTCCGCGCCGGTGCCGTGGAAGCCGATCGGCAAGAGCGACCACAGCCGCGAGCTGTTCAACTCGACCAGTGCCGCGCTGATCGCCACCTTCGGCGTGCCCGGCTTCTTCGTCCCGCGCGTCCCGCCGGCGCCGCTGTGGCCGCCGGGGCATCCCGAAGCCGAGAGCTATTACGACACATCGCCGCTGAAGAAGACGCTGGAGCGTCTTGTCGATTTCGACCGCATCAACGACCTGAAGACCCGTCTGTCGGTCGGCGCGGTCGGCGTCACCTCCGGCAACTTCAAATATTTCGACAATTACGAGTTGAAGAAGCTCGGCAAGAGAATCGGCCCGGAGCACATCATGGCCTCCGGCGCGCTGCCGCCCGGCTTTCCCTCCGTGATCATCGACGGCGAGCATTATTGGGACGGCGGCATCGCTTCCAACACCCCGCTCGACTACGTGCTCGACGCCGAGGTCGAGCGCGACATGCTGATCTTCCAGGTCGACTTGTTTTCCGCGCGCGGCGATCTGCCGACCTCGCTGCTGGAGGCCGCCGAGCGCGAGAAGGACATCCGCTATTCCAGCCGTACGCGGATGAACACCGACAAGAACAAGCAGCTGCACAACGCCCGCAAGGCCGTGCGCGACCTGATCGGCAAATTGCCGGACTATCTGAAGAACGATCCTTCCGCCGAATTCCTGGCGAAAGTGTCGCGCGAAAGCACCGTCACCGTGGTGCATCTGATCTACCGCAGCAAGAACTACGAATCCTCGTCAAAGGATTACGACTTCTCGCATGTCGCCATGGTCGAGCATTGGGAAGCCGGCGTTCGCGACGTGCATCTGTCGATGCGCCACAGGGACTGGCTCGAGCGGCCGCAGTCCGACGAGACCATGGTGACCTACGATCTCACGGGGGACGTCTCCGCGCCCCCGGCAAAAAGGAGCGAATCAAATGGGTAGTCTGTCAGGCAAGAACGCCGTCGTGACCGGGTCCACCAGCGGCATCGGGCTCGCTTATGCGCGCGCCTTCGCCGCCGCCGGCGCCAATGTCGTCATCAACGGCTTCGGCACGCCGGAAGACATCGAGAAAGAGCGCGCCAAGATCGAGCAGGAGTTCAAGGTCAAGGCGATCTACTCGCCGGCCGACATGACCAAGCCCGCCGAGATCGCCGGCATGATCGCGCTCGGCGAGACAACCTTCGGCTCGGTCGACATTCTGGTCAACAATGCCGGCATTCAGTTCGTCTCGCCGATCGAGGAGTTTCCGATCGAGAAGTGGGACCAGATCATCGCGATCAACCTATCCTCGGCCTTCCATGCCATCCGTGCCGCCGTCCCCGGCATGAAGAAGAAGGGCTGGGGCCGCATCATCAACACGGCGTCCGCGCATTCGCTGGTGGCTTCGCCCTTCAAGTCGGCCTACGTCTCGGCCAAGCACGGCATCGCCGGTCTCACCAAGACCGTGGCGCTGGAGGTTGCGACCCACAAGATCACCTGCAACTGCATCAGCCCCGGCTACGTCTGGACGCCGCTGGTCGAGAAGCAGATCCCCGACACAATGAAGGCGCGCAATTTGACGCGCGAGCAGGTCATCAACGACGTGCTGCTCGACGCGCAGCCGACCAAGGAGTTCGTCACGTCCGAGCAGGTCGCCGCGCTCGCGCTGTTCCTGTGCAGCGACGATGCCGCCCAGATCACCGGCACCAATCTCTCGATCGACGGCGGCTGGACGGCGGCGTAAGCATCCGCAACGCGGAGCCGTAGGGTGGGCAAAGGCGCGTCAGCGCCGTGCCCACCATCTTCTGTGATTGAGACAGGTGGTGGGCACGCTATCGCTTTGCCCACCCTACGATTCCGTCGTTCGGCCGGGCCTAATGCGTCCACGCCAACGCCGTCACGAACGCCGAGGACAGGTGCAGCTCCGCAAACATGATCTTGCCGGCGACGACGAACAGCACGCAGGCAAGCGTCAGCCGCAACACGGTCTCGGGCACGCGCGTTGCACTGTAGCTGCCGACGATGATGCCGGGCAGCGAGCCCACCAGCAGCACGCCCATCAAGGCCCAATCCACGTCGCCGAGCGCCCAGTGCCCCATGCCGGCGACCAGCGTCAGCGGCACCGCATGGGCGATATCGGAGCCGACGATGGTCACCATCGGCAGGCGCGGATAAAGCAGCAGCAGCACGGTGACGCCGACCGCACCCGCGCCGACTGACGAGATCGAAACCAGCACGCCGAGGACGATGCCGGTCACGACGGTCGCAATCGCGGTGGTGCGATCGTCGACGCCCTCTAGCCGGCTGCGATAGCGCTCCATGATCGACTTGCGGAAGATCAGCGAGGTCGCGGTCAGCACCAGCGCGAAGCACAGCACCAGATTGACGAGGCTGCGCTCGGAATCGCTTTTGAGGTCGAGCTTCCACAGCACGAGCAGCGTGAGCGCGCTCGCTGGAATGCTGCCGCAGGCGAGCCGCAGCACCGCCGGCCAATGCACGCTGCGCGACCAGCCATGCACCACGCTGCCGCCGGTCTTGGTCGCGGCGGCATAGAGCAGGTCGGTTCCGACCGCCGTGGCGGGATGAACACCGAACAGCAGGATCAAGAGCGGCGTCATCAACGAGCCGCCGCCGACGCCGGTCATCCCGACAAGCAGGCCGACGCCGAATCCAGAGGCGACGTAGAGTGGATCGAACATGTCAGGGGAATCTTAGGTTGATCTCGTCGGCTAGGCAATACGACGTAGAATAAAGTTTCCCCAACGCGCAACCGTCTGGGCAGAATAAGAAGAATTTTGCGTCAGGTTGAAGAAGCGGAGGCGTTTTGCCTCGTTCCCGCGCGTGCGCTGACAGTGCCGTTCCCCCGAAAGCACTGAGCATCGAGGCGCGCAGCGCCTATTTGCCGAACGCCAGCACGTGCAGGCCAAGGCGTTGCCGTACGATCCAGAACAACAGCACCGTCTCGAAGGTGAGGGAGATCGAGGTCGCGGCGGCGGCGCCGTGGCCGCCATAGCGCGGTACCAGCGCGATGCAGAGCACGACGTTCATCACGAAGGCCAGCGCGTAAGCGAGAGCGCAGATCTTCTGCTGACCGAGCATGTTGAGCAGCCGCTCGACCGGCCCGATCGCGGCGCGCACCACGAGCCCGATCGCGGCGACGAACATGATGTCGTAGCCGACCACGAATTGCGGCCCGAACAACCAGAGCAGCGGCTTGCCGAGCGCGAGCAGCACGATGGTCGCCGCCAGCGACGGCCAGAACGTCCAGTTGATCGCATGCGCCACATAGGCCGACAGCCGCGCCTTGTCGCCGCTTGCGTTGTATTCGGCGAAGCGATGCGCCGTCGTCGCCGACATCGCGTAGTGGATGAACGAGACCAGCGCCAGCGTCTTCACCACCGCAAAGTAGACGCCGACCTCGTCGGAGGGACGGAACTGCTGCAGCACCAGCACGTCGGTATAGGACAGCAGCAAATAGAAGCTCTCGACCAGGAGGATCGGCAACGAGACGGCGAGCCAGCCGCGGATGTCGTAAGCGCTGGGACCGGGCTCGATGTGATCGGCGAGCTTGCGGTTCAGCACCACCATCTGTCCGGTCATCGCGATCCACACCGCCCCTGCGCTTGCGGCCATCGCGGCGACGGCGCCGAGATGGTAGCCGAGCAGGAAGGCCGCGCCCGTGAAGCCGATGATCAGCGCCTGGCGGATGATGAATTGCGGCATCAGGCCGAGCTGCATCCAGTCATGCGAGCGCGCGATGCCGTCCTGGGTGTTGGCGACCACGAAGGCGGGGAGCGTCATGCAGCCGATATAGAGCGGCAGCTCCTCCGCCGGCTCGATCCAGGGCGACAGCAGCCTGACGATGCCGGCGAGGCCGAGCGACACCAGCGTCGACACGGCAAAAGTCAGCCAGCGACTGCCGGAGAGAAAGCCGCGGAGCAGCGCCTGCTCACCGCTGGCGCGATATTCCGGAATGATCTTCTGTGCCGAGGCCGAGATGCCGAAATCCATCATGCTGCCGAGCAGCAGCACCCAGGTCCAGACATAGACATAGACGCCGTAATCGGATGTGCCCATCCAGCGCGCCAGCAGCACCTGCGAGACATAAGCGAGCCCGGCGCTGATGACGCGGATGACGAAGATGGTGCCGGCGAGCCGCCGCGTCAGCGAGGCCTCGCTGGGCCCGCCCGTCAGCTTGGCCCGCAGTCGCGCGATCAGCCCGGCCGGTCCGGTCGTTGCGGGTTCTGCATCCATCACGGCCAATTCGAAGATCCCTCAGGTCGCCCGGCATGCTGTGGCAGGTGAGGGATTAGCAACCATTCGTTAAGATTGGGTTGGGTGGCGTTCCATCCTCGGTGTCATCCTGGACAAGCGCGCCTCAAGCGTGCGCAGATCCGGGATCCATAATCCCAGGGAGAAGTTTCGACGCGCTGGCAACCACGAGTCCTCGCCCAACCACTCCCTGGGGCTACGGATCCCGGATCTGCGCTTCGCTTGTCCGGGACGACAGCTGAATGTGGAGCGTCGGCAGCGCAACTCACTCCAAGTTCGTATTGAACTCGTACGATTTCTCCGGCCCGACCAGCGTGAATTTCAGCGCCGCACCCTCCGGCTTGGCGCCCGGCGGCAGGCCGTCGAGCTCGAAGGAAAACCGCATCACCCCGGGCGGGCTGTGCTGCACCGGGGCCGGAATCGGCAGCGCCCAATCGGGTGTCGGGCCTTCCACGAACAGATTGACGTTGCGGCTGTCAGGCGTGACCACGTCGACGACCACGTTCTTGGGCCCGTCGCGCTTGACGTCGCGGATGGTGAGCGGATTGGGATCACCGATATTGGCGGGCTTGGGCACAGTGTCGAGCGCGGCACGCAAATTGGCATCCTCGGTCGAGGCGACGCTGTTGAAGCCGAGCTCGGCCTTGGCCTCGACCGGAATGCAGAGCTTCTCGCACACCGCGTAATTGATCTCGGCACGCAAGGTCACGGGCTTGTCCGCCGCCTTGGCGACGATGCGCAAGGGCAGCACGATCTGATCGTGATAGCCGATCGAATGGCCGCCGGCGCCGTCGTCGAATTTCAGCGGTGCCGGCCACATCACTGTCACCGCCTCGACATTGTCCGATTTCGAGAAGTCGAACCGCGGCGGCACGCCGGAATCGCCGGGGGTACGCCAGTAGGTCTTCCACCCATGCTGGAGCTGGAAGGCGATACCGCCGAGCAGGACGGCGCCGCTGCGCGATCCCGCCAACAGCCGCACCGCGGAATGTCCGTCGCGCTGCCACGGCGAAGCGTCATCGGCGCGTGCTGCGATGGCCAGCGACGACGCAAGCAGGGTTGTCACGACGCCAATCGCCGCACGCAGGGGAACTCTTGTGAGCATGGCACGTCTTTACAGGGTCGCCCCGGGGCAAACCATTGAATTGCTTGTGATGGATGCATCTGGATCGCGCCTCTGCAAGCCTTGATTTGACAGCGGCCCGGGCCGACATCAGGATAGGAATTGAAACCGGAGTGCTTCACCGATGGCTCCCACAGGAAAGAGAACGGGCGAAAGCACCCGCAGCGCGGGCCCGGCGCTTCCCAATTCGGCCGGTTATCTCGACGGCCGGCTGCTGATCGCGATGCCCGTGATGGGCGATTCCCGTTTCGAGCGCTCGGTGATCTATCTCTGCGCCCATTCGGCGGAGGGGGCGATGGGCATCATCGTGAACCACCCGGCCGGCAGCATCGACTTCCCCGAGCTTTTGCAGCAGCTCGGCATCATCAAGAAGGGCGAGCACATCAAGCTGCCGGAGAATGCCGAAAGCATGAAGGTGCTGCGTGGCGGCCCGGTCGATACCGGCCGCGGCTTCGTGCTGCATTCCAGCGACTTCTACATCGAGAACGCGACGCTGCGGATCGACGACGGGGTCTGCCTCACGGCGACCGTCGACATCCTGCGCGCCATCGCCAGCGGCTCCGGCCCCAAGCATGCCATTCTCGCGCTCGGCTATGCCGGCTGGGCGCCGGGCCAGCTCGAGACCGAGATCCAGAGCAACGGCTGGCTGCATTGCGACGCGGATGCGGATTTGATCTTCGGCGACGACGTCGACGACAAATACAACCGCGCTTTGCAGAAGATCGGCATCGATCCCGGCATGCTCTCGAACGAAGCGGGACACGCGTAGCATCAGGCTCGGCTGTATGCGCTCCACTTACCGCTGTCGTCGCCCGGCTTGACCGGGCGACCCAGTACGCCGTAGCGGATGTGGTGAGAACGATTCCTCCAACGCAGGCCTCTGGAATACTGGATCGCCCGCCTTCGCGGGCGATGACACCGGTTGCGGAGTACATTACTCCGCCGCCTGCTGCTGCACCGTCGGCTCCGTCCCCGCCACCGTCGCACGGCGCATGTCGCGGGGCTGCGACTGGTCGTAGCGGCGGACCCGATGCATGGTCTGGCGGTTGTCCCACATCACGAGGTCGTGCAACTTCCATTTGTGGACGTAGACGAATTCTGCTTGCGTCGCGTGCTCGTTGAGATCGCGCAGCAGCAAGCGGCCTTCAGGCACGCTCATGCCGACGATCTTGCCGGCGTGCGAGGACAGATACAGCGACTTGCGCCGATGCACGGGATGGGTCCGCACCAGCCGCTGCAGCACCGGCTTGAACATCTCCTTCTCCTCGTCGGTGTATTCGGTGAAGCCGAGCGATCCCCGCGAATACATCAGCGAATGCTCGCAGACGAGGTCCTCGATCTCCGCCTTGGTCTCGTCGTCGAGCGCGTCATAGGCGGCGCGCATGTCGGCGAACTCGGTGTTGCCGCCCTTCGGGTTCACCACGCGCGCCGACAGCAGCGAAAACTTTGCCGGGATCGGGCGGAACGAGCTGTCGGAGTGCCACAGGCAGTTGCCGAGATTGAACAGATTGGCGCGGCTGTCCCGGGCGAGCGGCTTGCCGTCCTTGCCGAGGTTGGACACGTCGTTCAGGCCCGAGGTGAGGCGGTATTCATCGGCCTTGGTGATGTTGCCGCCGCGGGCGTCCTCGCGCTGACCGAAGTTCAGGGCGAAGGCCATCTGCTGCTCGTCGGTGATGTCCTGGTCGTGGAACACCAGCACCGCGTATTTGTCCATGGCGGCCTCGACGTCGCGCGCCTCATCCGGTGTGAGCGGCTTGCGCAGATCGAGGCCGGACACCTCGCCGACAAAATGCTTCTGAAGCTGCCGGATGGCGATCGTCATGACGTTCTCTCCCGCGTGTCGCGAGCGGTTGGTCCCGCTCTGTCGACGAAAAAGCTACTCCCGCGCTCGCACTTGTCAACGCGCGGCGCGCATGCCTCTCACGCGTTCCGTGCCATCAGCCCGCCGTCGACCGGGATCACCGCGCCGGTGAGGAAGGACGCCGCCGGCAGGCACAGGCTCAAGGTCATATGCGCGACCTCCTCGGGATCGCCGTAACGGCCGAGTGCGGTGCGGCGCCTGGCGTAGATCGTCTTGTGCTCCTCCGAGATGCGGTCGGTAATCCCAGTGCGGATCGGGCCCGGGCAGATGCAGTTGACGGTGATGCCCTCGCGGCCGAGCTCCACGGCGAGCGAGCGGGTCAGGCTGGCGACGCCGCCCTTCGCCGCCGAATAGGGGCTGTGCAATGCGGTGGCGCCGAGCGCCTCGGTCGAGGCGATGTTGACGATGCGCGGGCACCTCGACTTGCGCAAATGCGGCAGCGCGGCGCGGATGATGCGCGGATGCGCCGTCAGCATCACGGCAATGCCCTTGGCCCAGGCGTCCTCATAGCTCTCGTCGTCGATCGCAACGCGCACGGAGATGCCGGCGTTGTTGACGATGATGTCGAGCCCGCCGAAATGCGCCGCGACCTCATTCACCACACGCTTGATCTCGCCACCGTCGGCAACGTCGAGCTTCCACGCTTTTCCTGCGCCACCGCTCGCGGCGATCTCCTCGGCCACCGCCTGCGCGCCCTGCGCGTCGTAATCGGTGACGGCGACGTTGGCGCCCTCGCTTGCGAACACGTGCGCGGTGGCGCGCCCCATGCCGCTGGCCGCGCCGGTGACGAGAACGGTCAGGCCCTTGACGGACCGGCTGAGCTCCTTGAACCCGGACATGTTTGTTTCCTCGGAACGCTGCTTGTTCTTGTTATGATTGACAAGGCTGGCATCGATCCGCAGACAGGTCAAACAAGCAAGACGAAAGGGAGGCCGCGATGGCGAACGAACTCGATTTCTCAGGCAAGCAGGTGCTGGTCGTCGGCGGCTCGAGCGGGATCGGCAACGGCATCGCGCAGGCTTTTCGCACGCGGGGCGCGCAGGTCGCGGTGTGCGGCACGCGGGCTCGTGCGACGGAATATTCAGCCGAAGAAGGCTCCGATCTCACGCGTCTTTCCTACGCGCAGCTCGACGTCAGCAACCCCGGTGCGATCGAGGCGTTCAAGCCGTCCTTCGACCGGCTCGACGTGCTCGTGCTGGCGCAAGGCGCGGTGCTCTATCGCCGCGGCGAATTCGAGATGAGCGGCTTCCGCAAGGTGGTCGAAGTCAATCTGATGAGCCTGATGGCCTGTGCGACGCGGTTTCATTCCATGTTGCGGGATGCCAAGGGCACGCTGATCATGGTGTCATCGACCGCGGCCTATCATTCCACCATGGGCAATCCCGCCTATAACGCGTCGAAGACCGGCGCGGTCGGATTGACGCGAACGCTGGGCGAGGCCTGGGCCGAAGACGGCATCCGCGTCAACGGCATCGCTCCCGGGCTCGTCGACACCAAGATGACGAAGGTGACGATCGACAATCCCAAGCGGCTCGAAGGCGCGCTCGCGCGCATCCCGCTGCGGCGATTGGGCACGCCGGCCGATATGGCCGGCGCGGCGCTGTTCCTGGCCTCGCCATTGTCGTCCTACATCATCGGCCAGACTTTGGTCGTCGATGGCGGGTTGATTTTATAGCCGTCCGGGCAACACTTTCGTCATCGCTTGGAACTGCGCTGCTCCTGATCGGTTACTTGGGCTGACCCCCGAGGAGGAGCATCATGGACACGGATCGGATTGTTGGATCGGCCAAGGAATATGCCGGACGCGCGGAAGGCGCGATCGGAGACATGGCAGGCGATGCCAAGACACAGGCATCGGGCAAGGCGCGCGAGGCTGCGGGCACCGTGCAGAATCTCTACGGCCAGGCCAAGGATGCCGTGCGCGATGCCGCGGACACCGCGACGAGTTACGCCAAGGACGCCTATGAGAACAGCGGCGACACCTTCCGCGACGGCACGCAGGCGCTGTCGAAGAAGGTGCAGGACAATCCGCTCGGCGCCCTGATGGTGGCCGGCGGCATCGGCTTTGCGCTCGCGCTGCTGATGTCGCGCCCCGCCCGCCGTCCGCCGCCGCGCTGGCGCTATTAACGGCTGAGCACAAACACGCCCCCGCGCCCCGGACGCAGCGCAGCACGTAGTGTTGCGCTGCTGAGCCGGGGCCCATTCTTTGTGAATGCCGCCGGGCTGGGTCCCGGCTCTGCGTCGCATCACCAGGGGGTGCTGCGCCGCGTCCGGGACACGACAGTAATTACCGGAACATCTCGGCGGAGCGACCGACGTTGCCCGGCGGACGCGGGATCCCCGGATTGGGATTCGGATTGCGCGGCCCGGGCGCCGGCGCCAGTTGACGCGGCGGCGCTGGCTGCGGCGAGCCGAAGCCGAAGAAATCGCGGAACGCGGGCGTTGCCTGTGCCGGCTGCTGCGATGGCACCGGCGGCTTCTTCGGAGCCAGCTTCGGCGGCGCGATCGCGGCGGCGGCTCCCGGCGCGCTGGGACTGGCGGCGTTGCCCTCAGGCGTCGTCGCGGCCATCGGCGTATCGCCCTTGGCCTGCTCGCGGCCGACTTCGCGTCGCGGCCAGGCATAATCGTCGGCGCGGCCGGCCGGCGCCGCCAGCGGCTCGCCCTTCACCATCGTCCTGGCAGCCAGCGCATCGACGGCAGCGGGACGCGAGCCCGGGCCGCCCAGCAATTGATCGGTCGAGATCGAGGCCGCGACCAGCGGCACGATCGGCCCGGCCAGCGGCCGCGGCGCGGGCTTGCCGGGCTCGGCGCTGGTGTCGGGGGTCGCCGGCTCGCTCGGCAGCGCGATCGGGCCGGAGCGTCCTGCCAACAGGCGCGTGATCTCGCGCTCGACATAATGCGCGAGCTTGCGCGCGCCGGCCTTGGTGAAATAGACGCCGTCAGAGCTGCGCAGCTGGCGGATCTGGCCTTCGAAGTCCGGGCCCTTCTGCAGGAAGCGGCCGGCTTCGTCGACGAAACCGTCCCAGACGTCGACATAGGTGATGCCGGCCTTGGCCGCGCCCTCGCGATAGAGCGAGTCCAGGAACAGCGTATCCGCGGTGCCCTTGGGTCCGCGAACCGCCGGCAGGCCGACCCACAGCACCGGCACGCCCTTGGATTTGAGGACGCCCGCGAGCTCCTCGATCTTCTTGCCGTAGAGCTCGATCCAGCGCTCGTCGCGGAATTCGTAGAGGCCGTTCGGATTGCGCGCCGTCTTTTCCGGCGCGGTCGCAGGCGTGTCGGCGTTGTCGGCGTCGTCCTGCGGCAGGTCGGCATCGGCAGGCTTGTCGTCGGGTTTGGCAGCCGTGTCGCTGCCGGGCTTGGTCTCGCCGGGCTTTGCCGGCGGCTTGCCGCGCGCGCCCTTGTCGTTCTTCTTGTCCTTATCCTTGTCCTTATCGGTAGCCTTCTCCGCCACAGGTTCGCGGATCGCGGCGCGGTCGTTGAGACCGAGCATGACGACGATGACATCGGGCTTTTCGGTCTCGAGGATGCCCCTTGCCGCCGCCGCCCAGTCCGAGGGCTCACCCTTCGGCTGGTACTTGATCAGTCCGGAAACGGTCTTGTGCTTGCGGATCACGCCCATGTCGGGCTGCTCGGCATAGGCATCTTCCAGGCCGTAAGCGAGCCAATCGGCCATGGCATCGCCGAGCACCAGCACGTTCTTCTCGGGAATGGTGTCGCGCTTGGCCGGCGCCGGGGCGCGCGAAAAATCCTGCCGCGGCGCCTGCTGCTGTTGCTGCTGGAACGGTGTAAAGAAGTCGCCGCCGAACCAGCCGCCGCCTCCACCCCGTTGTGGTGGCGGCGCCGAGCGCTGCGGCGGGCCGCCGAAGCCGGGGAAGTTGAAGAACTGCGCCGAGGCAGGCCCCGCGACCGACACCAGGATCGCAAGCGCCGTCCCCAGCGCGATCAACGGGCCGGTCTCGGTCAGTGCCTTGAACAGGGACTTCTTCGACATGCGATCTCGGGCACGCGCAACGGGGATCGGGAGTGATTTAATATAGTAACGGAATCGGGCGCCAAACGGGCAAATTCCGTTGCAGATTCTTGCCCCATACATCGGGGAACAGCCGTCTCCGTCAAGCTCGGCGGGCGAAATCCCTGTTCAGGGTTACTTTCGGGCCGATTTTACCGTCCGCGCAGCCGATCCAGCACGTCGGAGGAGGCAAATCCGTCGGCGGGCACGCCGACCGAGGCCTGGAAGTTGCGCAGCGCCTCCCTGGTCTGGCCGCCGAACTGGCCGTCCGGAGTGCCCTTGTAGAAGCCACGCTGGGCCAGCAGCTGCTGCAGCTCCAGCCGCTCGGTGCGCGACAGCTCGCGCTCCTGGCGCGGCCAGGGCTGCACGAAGGGCTGCCCGCCGCGCAGGCGGTCGGCGAAATGGCCGATCGCCAGCGCATAGGCCTCGGCCGGGTTGTACTTCATGATGACGCGATAGTTCTGCAGCATCAGGAAGCCGGGCCCCTGCGCGCCCGCCGGCGCCAGCAGATAGGCCTTCTCGCCCGGATGCGGGAACGGCTGGCCCGTCGCCCGCTTCAGCCCGAGCTTCTCCCATTGCGCGATCGGCATCGCCTTGGCGCGGTCGGCCAGCATGTAGTTGAAGCCTTGGGGCACCACGACCTCGAAGCCCCAGGTCTGGCCGGCCTGCCAGCCGTCCTTCTTCAGATTGTTGGCGGTCGAGGCGATCAGATCGGTGGGATTGTCGACGACATCGCGCCGTCCGTCGCCGTCGCCATCGACGGCAAAGCGCTTGAACGCGGTCGGCATGAACTGCGTCGGACCGAAGGCGCCGGCCCAGGAGCCGCGCATCTGCTCCGGCCTGAGATCGCCGCGGTTGACGATCTCCAGCGCCGACAGGAACTCGTCCTTGAAATAGGCCTGGCGGCGGCCGATGCAGGCGAGCGTCGCGGTCGATTGCAGCACGCTGCGGTCGCCCATCTGCGTCGAGTAGTTGGACTCGATGCCCCAGATCGAGGCGATGATGTAGCGATCGACGCCGGTCGCCTTCTCGGTGGCGTCGAACTGCGCCTTGTATTTGGCGAGGATCTCGCGGCCCTTGGCAAGGCGGTTGTCGTTCACGAGGATGTCGAGATAGTCCCAGATCGACTTGGTGAACTCGGGCTGCGAATCCATGAGGTCCATGATGCGCAGATCGGGGCTGAGGCCGGCCGTGAAGCGCTCGAAGTTTTCCTGCGTCACGCCGCGCCGTGCGGCATCGGGCCACATGCCGGCGACGCAATTGTTGAAATTGCCGGCGGCCTCGCGGATCGCCGCGGCGGTCATCAAGGGATGGCCGGAGGCGCCGTCCTCGCCGCTCCAGGGCAATGCTCCCGTTTGCCCGCCGCCGGGTCCCGGCGGGGCTTGCGATGGCGCCGCGTTGGGGCCGGAGAAGATGCCGCCGAACAGGTTGGAGAGGCCGTTCTGCGCCTGAGCGTGCGCGCCGGCAGGCAGCAGCAAAGCGGCCGCAACCATCATCGCGCCGGTCGCGGATACCGTCCGTCTTGCCTGCCCTGCCACCGATCGCATCATGTCCCACCCGTCGGGCTTTCAAAAATCCGCCATCAGGAGGCCTGGTTACGGTTGCCAATAGCTTAACAAAGGTGAAATTTTGGTGGCGGCCTTTTTCTTAACTCTGCGCGGGT
Source organism: Bradyrhizobium frederickii (assembly GCF_004570865.1). Classification (GTDB taxonomy): domain Bacteria; phylum Pseudomonadota; class Alphaproteobacteria; order Rhizobiales; family Xanthobacteraceae; genus Bradyrhizobium; species Bradyrhizobium frederickii. The sequence goes on along the minus strand of NZ_SPQS01000020.1, from coordinate 56,827 downwards.
GAGGCCCCACATCCGCCTTTGTTGCCGGCTGCAAACAGGTTAGCAAGATGCCATTGCTGCGTTCCCAGCGCCGTTCCCATGTGCTCTCAGGTATTCGATCAATCACATGAAAATCCGCAAAGCCGTATTCCCCGTCGCCGGCCTCGGCACCCGTGTCCTGCCCGCCACCAAGGCGATGCCGAAGGAAATGCTGACCATCGTCGACAAGCCGCTGATCCAGTACGTCTATGACGAGGCGAGGGAGGCCGGCATCGAGCACTTCGTCTTCGTTACCGGCCGCAACAAGAACGTCATCGAAGATCATTTCGACCGGATGTACGAGCTCGACGCGACGCTTGCGGCGCGCGGCAAGAAGACCGAGCAGGACATCCTGGCGCAGAACCAGCCCGAAGCGGGCGCCGTCAGCTTCACGCGCCAGCAGGCGCCGCTTGGCCTCGGTCACGCGGTCTGGTGCGCACGCGACATCGTCGGCAACGAGCCGTTCGCCGTCGTGCTGCCCGACGAGCTCGTGCTCAACACGCCCGGCTGCCTCAAGCAGATGATCGAGATGGCATCATCGCTCGGCGAGAAATCCAATCTGGTCGCGGTCGAGGCGGTGCCGGACCATCTCACGCATCAATACGGCATCTGCGGCGTGGGAAAACGCAACGGCAAGATGTTCGAGGTCGACGGCATGGTCGAGAAGCCGGCCAAGGGCACTGCGCCCTCCAACCTCTCCATCACCGGCCGCTACATCCTGCAGCCGGAGATCTTCAAGATTCTGGAGACGCAGGAGCGCGGCGCCGGCGGCGAGATCCAGCTCACCGACGCCATGATCGGCCTTGCCAGATCGCAGAAGTTCTACGGCGTCGAGTTCGAGGGCGAGCGCCACGATTGCGGCTCCAAGCCCGGCTTCCTGCGCGCCAACATCGCCTACGGCCTGAAGCGCCCGGAGCTGCGTGACGGCTTGATCGCGGAGATGAAGAAGTATCTGGGGCAGTAGCGCTCCACATATTCGGTGTCGTCCCTGCGAACGCAGGGACCCATACCGCGTGAACCATCGATCGCGTTCGGCCGTAGTACCGAACGACGCGTCTTCGCCAAACTTTTCCCTGTGGTTATGGGTCCCTGCGTTCGCAGGGACGACAGCTGTGGTGTAACGCGTGTCACGCCGTCACACCGGGCCAAGCCTCACGCCACCAGCGACAGCTGCGGCAGGCTCGCAATGACCGACTGGTTGCGGCCGCCAGCTTTCGCGGCGTAGAGCGCCTTGTCGGCGGCGGCGACCAGGATCGACCAGTCCATGCCGGCGGTGGGAACCAGGCTGGCGACGCCGCAGGACGCTGTCAAAATCACCTGCTCATCGGACCAGCCCTGCACCTTGGTCCGGATCGCCTCGGCGACCTTGAAGGCGTCGGTGGCCGATGTGTTCGGCAGCAGCACGGCGAATTCCTCGCCGCCGTAGCGCGCGGCGCAGTCGCCGGCCCGGCTCACCGAATCGGAAATGCAAATGGCGATGCCGACCAGCACCTGGTCCCCTGCCTGATGACCGAACGTGTCGTTGTAGGCCTTGAAGTGATCGGCATCGATCATCACCAGCGCGATCTGCGTCTTCTGGCGCATGGCGCGCCGCCATTCGACGTCGATGACGGAATCGAACTTGCGGCGGTTCTTCAGGCCGGTGAGCGCGTCGGTCGTCGCCATCTCCTCCAGCTTGCCCTCGGCCTCGGCGCGCCGGACGATCTCGCGCGCCAGCACGAGCGTCGATCCCAGCACGAACAGCGCGAGCGCCAGCACCACGGCGCCGATGCGGAACGCCTCCTTCTGCCAGAGCGCGAATACGGCCGCCAGGGGTTTGCCCGCCACCACGAACAGCGGTCCGCTGTCGCCGCTGCGGACATAGAGCCGCGGCGTCGGGTCGACCGGGCCCTGTCCCGAATAGGCGGCGCCGATTTGGAGATTGTCGGCCTTCCAGCTCCGGCGATCGTTCAGGTTGGTGCCGATGATGTCGAGATCGAACGGCCGCCGCATCATGATGGTGCGGTCGCGCTTGAGGATGGTGATGGTGTCTTCGGAATCGAGTTTCAGCTGCTCGAAGAATTCGTGGAAATAGCTGAAGCGGATCGAGCCGGCGACGACGCCGAGGAACCCGCCGTCGGTGTCGCTGATGCGCCGGCTCAGCACGATCGCGTAAGCGCCGCGAAACAGCATGGGACGGCTGATGAAAAGCCCGATGCCGGGATTGTCGCGATGAACCCTGAAGTAATCCTCCTCGCTCCGGTTCTCGGGAAGGGGATCGAGCGTGGAGGCGTCGATGGTCAGCCGGCCCTCGGCATCGAACACCTGGATGGCGCCGAAATGCCTGGCCGTCGTCGCGTGGTCGAACAGGATCAGGTGACGGATCGGCGTCGACACCGTCGCGAGCTCGGGCAGCAGCATGTTGCTGGCGACCGCCTTCAGCGACAAATCGTAGATCTCGACGTTGCGGCTGACGTCGGACTGGATGGTGGTCGCGAGGTTCTCCAGCGTCTGGCGGGCGAGCGCCTCCTCGCCCCGGCGCATGTCGAGCATCACGTTGACGCAAATGGCGGAAAAGCCGATCACCGTCACTACGGACGAGATGATCAGCAGTTTCGCCGAAATCCGCCACGGCCGGCGGCCCATGGCGTCGCGCCATCCAGATAGCATCGCTTGCTCCCGACATAATTGGATGCGCCCGAAAGCTTGCGCGATGTTTAAAGCGGGACGGCGCTGCCGTAGTGAGTTAAGAATCGGTTTACGCAGCTCACGGTTTTGTGCTGACCCCGTGTGAGCGGACCCGCTTTGGGACGAGAGGACAATTGTGAACGACTACGACGCGTTGCGCGACTATCTGATGCGGCAGAAGCAGGACGAGCTGGTGCTGAGCTTCGAGCAGATCGAGGAGATCATCGGCGCGGCCCTGCCGCGCGCGGCCAATCGTGCCTCGTGGTGGGACAGCCTGCGCAGCCCCGACATCCAGATGCCGCAGCGCGAAGCCTGCCTCGCCGCGGGCTTCGTCGCGACACGGATGCCTGATGGTGCGAGCGTGCGGTTCAGGAAGCAGAAAAGCGATCGACGGCGGTAGCCCAGCGGCACGCGGTGAGGCGGGTGCAGGTCTCTCCACATCCAACAGTATCGTAGGGTGGGCAAAGCGAAAGCGTGCCCACAACCTCTGAATGGTGGGCACGGCGCAAGAGCGCCTTTGCCCACCCTACGGGATCTGCCTTCAGGGGAGGGTAAAGAGCCGTCAGCTCGCCGCTTCGAGCCGCACTTCCGTCAGCAGCCGCATCGCGGCATCGGCGTCCATCGGCTCGCCGAAGGCGAAGCCTTGGGCGTATTCGCAGCCCATCTGGTAGAGCTCGACCGCGTCCGAATCGGTCTCGGCACCCTCGGCCACCACGTCCATGCCGAGGTCGTGCGCGAGCGCGATGATCGACTTCAGGATCACCGGTCGGGTGCCGCGGTTGGTGGTGCGCACGAAGGACTGGTCGATCTTGATGGTGTCGAACGGGAAGCGCTGGAGATAGGCCAGCGAGGAATGGCCGGTGCCGAAATCGTCGAGCGAGAGCCCGGTGCCGAGCTCGCGGATCCGCGTTAGCATCTGTGCGGCGTGCTCCGGGTTCTCCATCACCAGCGATTCCGTCAACTCGAGCTTGAGCGTACCGCGCGCCACCGAGGAGCGCGACAGCACGGTGCGGATGTCGTGGATCAGATCATGGCGCAGCAATTGCCGTGACGAGACGTTGACGGAGGCGAAGATCGGCTCGCGCGAGCGCATCGCGCGCTGCCACACCGATAGCTGCTTGGCGGTCTGGTCGAGCACGAACATGCCGAGGTCGACGATCAGGCCGGTCTCTTCCGCGATGGAGATGAATTCCGACGGCGCCATGCGTCCGAGCTTCGGGTGATCCCAGCGCACCAGCGCTTCGAAGCCGGCGACGGAGCGATCCTCCAGCCGCACGATCGGCTGGTACAGAATCGTCAGCTCCTGGCGCTCGATGGCGCGGCGCAGCTCGCTCTCCAGCGTCAGGCGATCGGTCTTCCGCGCCCGCATCGCCGGCTTGTAGACGTCGATGCGGTCGCCGCCGATGCGCTTGGAATGATACATCGCAAGCTCGGCGTCCTTGATGATCTCGTCGGTGAGCTGGGTTTGCGGATCGGAGAGCGCAAGGCCGATCGACGCCGTGAGGAAGATCTCGCGGTCGTTGAAGGCGATCGGCGCGCGGATGGTCTTGCGGATGGTCTCGGCGAAGGCGGTGATGCGGGCCGGGTCCTGCTCCGACAGCAGGATCAGGCCGAACTGATCGCCGGCCATGCGGGCCAGCGTGTCCTGCGGCTTCAGGATGCGGGTGAGGCGGCGGGCGAGGGTGAGCAGGATGGAATCGCCGACCGCGATGCCGACGGAATCGTTGACCTGCTTGAAGCGGTCGAGGTCGATCACCATCAGCGTCGGCCGCAGCGTCGGCATGGTCTTGGCGAAATTCGCGACGGCGCCCAGCCGGTCCATGAACAGCTTGCGGTTGGGCAGGCCGGTGAGGTTGTCATGCACGGAATCGTGCAGCAGGCGTTCCTCGGCATTGCGCAGCTCGGTGACGTCGGTGAGCGTGCCGACGACGCGCGAGACCTCGCCGTCCGAGCCGACCACCGGGCGCGCCTTCAGCGCGAACCACATGAAATGGCCGTCCGGGGTGCGCAGGCGGAAATCCTGCACCAGGCGGCCGCGGCGCTGGTCGAGCACGCTGTCGAGCGCGGCGCGGAAGCGGTCCTGGTCGAGCGGATGCAGCACTTCGAGCCACGAGGCCGCGGGCCCTTCCAGCGTGCCGCGCTTGAGGCCGAGCAGGGCCTCGGTCTCGGGGCTGGTGAAAACCTTGTCGGCGGAGACGTCCCAGTCCCAGATCAGGTCGCCAGAACCGGCCAGCGCCAGCGCGCGCCGCTCGATGTCGGAGACGACGCCGGTGGTGGCGCCGCCGCCGGCGAAGGCGTGCTGCATCACCGTGAAGCCGATCAGCATCACGATCAGCACGAGGCCGCCGAGCAGGGCCGGGCCGACGATGTCGTTGGTCACGGAGCCCGCAACCGTCATGCCGGCCGCGATCACCCAGACGACAAGGAGGAACCAGGTCGGGATCAGGAGCACGGCGCGGTCGAAGCCGTGGGTGGAGAGATAGACGATCAGCGCGAAGCCGGCGAAGGCGATCAGCACCAGCGAGATGCGCGCGATGCCGGAGGCCACCGCCGGATCGAACAAGGCAAGCGCGACCAGCGATCCCAGGAAGGCGAGCCAGCCCACCGTGATGTGCGAATAGCGCACATGCCATCGACTGAGGTTGAGATAGGCGAACAGGAACACCAGGAGCGTGGCGGCCAAAATCGCCTCACCCGCCGCGCGCCAGATGCGCTCGGCGTTGTTCGACATGTCGAGCACCTTGCCCCAGAAGCCGAAGTCGACGCCGATATAGACCAGCACCGCCCAGGCCAGCGCCGCGGCGGCCGGGAACATGATGCTGCCTTTGACCACGAACAGAATGGTCAGCACCAGCGCGAGCAAGCCGGAGATGCCGATCACGATGCCCTGGTACAGCGTGAACGAGTTGACCTTGTCCTTGTAGGCTTCCGGCTCCCACAGATAGAGCTGCGGCAGCTTGTCGGTGCGCAGCTCCGCGACGAAGGTGATGACGGCGCCGGGGTCGAGCGTGACGCGGAACACGTCGGCGGTCGGGCTTTCCTGCCGCTCCGGCCGGTCGCCGGTCGAGGGCGTGATGGTGGCGATGCGCGACAGACCGAGATCCGGCCACAAGAGCCCTGAGGAGACGATGCGGTAATGCGGGGCGACGATCAGGCGGTCGAGCTGGTCGTCGGTGTTGTTGGCGAGCGCGAACACCACCCAGTTCTGGCCGCCTTCGCGGGCGCGCACCTCGATGCGGCGGACGATGCCGTCGGTGCCCGGCGCGGTGGAGACCTGGATGCGATCGGCATCGCTGCGCTGGTGCTCGAGCACGCCGGTGAGGTCGATCGCAGGCGCGTCACTACGCACGCTGACAGCGTCGAGCGCGCGTGCAGGGGACGCGGCAACGAGCATCATGAGGCCCAGCGCGATGGGCGCGAGGCACCTGATCAGACGCAAGGTCGGTTCTCCGCGTTCGACGCAAACTCTGAGTAGAAGATGATTTCAGACCGGACCGAAGGGGTTCGGTGCGTCGCGATAGATGCCACGAAAGCGAGGAAAATCAAAGGGTTTCCGGCTCGCCCAGTGGGTCAGCGGCCTAGACCTCCAACACAATTTTGCCAATATGTGCGCTCGTCTCCATGCGCCGATGGGCGTCGGCGGCCTTTTCCAGCGGGAAAGTGCTGTCCATCAGCGGTTTGACGCGGCCTTCGCGCAAAAGCGGCATCACTTTCTGCTCGATTGCGGCCACCATCGCCGCCTTATCCGCATTCGTACGGGGGCGCAGGGTCGAGCCGGTATGGGTGAGGCGTTTGACCATCACCTTGGCGATGTTGACGCTGACCTTGGGCCCGTTGAGGGTTGCGATCTGCACGATCCGGCCGTCGACCGCGGCGGCATCATAGTTGCGGTCGACATAGTCGCCGGCGACCATGTCGAGGATCAGGTTGACGCCTTCCTTGTTGGTCTCTTCCTTGACCACGGCGACGAAGTCCTCGGTCTTGTAGTTGATGGCGCGGTCGGCGCCTAATTTGAGGCAGGCGTCGATCTTGTCCTGCGATCCCACGGTGACGAACACCTTGGCGCCGAACGCCTTCGCCAGCTGGATCGCCATGGTGCCGATGCCGGAGGAGCCGCCATGGATCAGCAGCGTCTCGCCGGCCTTGAGGCCACCACGCTCGAACACATTGTGCCAGACCGTCATCAGGGTCTCCGGCAGCGCGCCGGCTTCCTTGATCGACAGTGCCGGCGGCACGCTCATGGCCTGGGCGTCCTGGGCGATGCAGTACTGCGCATAGCCGCCACCGGCGACCAGCGACATCACCTTGTCGCCGATCTTGTGCCGCTTGGCGTTGCTGCCGACAGCCACGACTTCACCGGCGATCTCGAGGCCGGGCAGGTCGCTGGCGCCGGGCGGCGGCGGATAGGCGCCGGAGCGCTGTGCGACGTCGGGCCGGTTGACCCCGGCGGCCATCACCTTGACCAGGATCTCGTCCGGGCCGGGCTGCGGAAGGCTGCGCTGTTCCGGGATCAGCACCTCCGGTCCGCCAGGCTTGGAGATGGCGACCACGGTCATTTGCGCGGGCAGCTTGTCCATGATGTGTCCTTGAGCAAAGGTGCGGGGATGAACCAGGCCCTTGCTTAGCCAGCGCGATCCGGGCTGGCAACCGCCTCAGCGTTGTGGGCCGGCGTGAACTTTGGGAGGTACGAGAATGGCGACGGAAGACGACGACCGCCCGCGCAAGAAGATCACACATGAGATCGGACAGGATCTCTCACTGTTGTCGGTCGAGGAACTGACCGAGCGCGTCGTCCTGCTCAAGACCGAGATCGCAAGATTGGAAGAAGCCGCCACCAAAAAGCGCGCCTCGCGCGATGCGGCGGATCATTTTTTCAAGAAGTAGGCCGCCACATCAACAGCGGTCGTCCCGGACAAGCGCGCCTCAAGCGCGCGCAGATCCGGGACTTACTCCTCGTCGATTATCTCGTCTCGTCATTCCGGGGCGGCGCGACGCGCCGAGCCCGGAATCCATAACCACAAGCCGCTGAAACTGGCAGGCGGGCCACTCCGTCTTCCTGGGGGTATGGATTCCGGGCTCGCGACTTCGTCGCGCCCCGGAATGACAAAGGACTTTGTTCCGCATCCCACTCGGCCACTGGCCGATATGGCTAACGAACCCTCAAAAAAATCGCTCGTTTACTCCAGATTAAGCTTTCGCGTTTATGACTGGAACTGTCCTCGTTTGGACACCGAGTGGCTCCTGTCCACTCTGTTTGACGCCTCCCTGTTATCAACTTTCAAAGCCGCCGGTCTCCGGCGGCTCTTTTTTTTGCTGTTTTGCATCGCGTTGCGGTTGAATTCCCGGGAATGACCCGCGGAAACCATATCCGCGCTTGTCGCTGGACTCCGCGTCTCGCCCGCGCAATGATTTGTTCATCATAAGCCGGCGCCAAAGCCGGACAGTCAAACAGTTGCGTAAGAGGCGTTAACCATGGAACGTTTGCAGGCCGACGGCGCTCTCGTTCAACTCAGCGAGAGGTTCACCAATTCTGCGGCGTTCGGCGTCCTGTTCCGCGAGGGCATGGATCTGGTCGAAGAGACCGCGGCCTATCTCGACGGTGCCGGCCGCACCGAGGCCAAGGCGCTCGACCGTGCCGTCAGCCTCACCTACGCGACCGAGAGCATGCGCCTCACCACCCGCCTGATGCAGCTCGCCTCGTGGCTGCTGCTGCACCGCGCGGTGAAGGAAGGCGAGATGACGCTGAGCCAAGCCAATCGCGAGAAGACCAAGGTCAAGCTCAGCGCCGCCGATCCCGGCCCCGCCGACACCATCGAGAAGCTGCCCCCGCAGCTCCAGGACCTGATCCATCGCTCGATGAGCCTGCAGACCCGGGTGCGCCGCCTCGACACCACCATCCACACGCCGCCGGCCGAGCACGTCGCAATCGGCAATCCGCTGGTGCCGCACCTCAACGCGCTGAAGGCCGCGTTCGAACGGTAGGCCAAGGTGCCGTAGGGGCACGCTGCCGTAGGGTGGGCAAAGGCGCACAGCGCCGTGCCCACCATGCCTCGCTTGGGACCAAACAACGGTTTCGTGGGCACGCTTCCGCCGTCGCTCTTCGAGCTATGGCGGACAAGTCGCTTTGCCCACCCTACGAAACCGTCCATGTATTGGACGTTGAACCGTCACCCTGAGGTGCTCGCCTCTTCGGCGAGCCTCGAAGGGCGACGGCCCGGCTGCATCTCGGCCGTTCATCCTTCGAGGCCTCCGCTTCGCTCCGGCGCCTCAGGATGACGGGTCTGGTAGCAGCGCGACGGTGCCCCCCAAAAACAAAAATGCCCCCGGTTTCCCGGGGGCGTTTTTCGTCTCCAGCCTTGCGGGCCGGATCAATCCTTTTTCAGGAAGCCCGAAAACTTCTTCTGGAAGCGCGAGACGCGGCCGCCGCGGTCCATGATCTGAGCGTTGCCGCCGGTCCAGGCCGGGTGCGACTTCGGGTCGATGTCGAGGTTCAGCGTGTCGCCTTCCTTGCCCCAGGTCGAGCGGGTCAGGTACTCGGTCCCGTCGGTCATCACGACCTTAATCGTATGATAATCCGGATGAATTTCGGCTTTCATGGCAAATTCCTCGGCGCCCGGCGCCTGTTCTGGTGGCTCGCGAATGACGGATTTGGCCGGCTCTATACCTCACGATATCAGGCAAAACAAGCCATGCTGCAGGGGTGAACCGGGTTTGCCCCTAAGGGACATCCCGGATTTGCCACTACTCTTGCACCGGCCTATTGGGAGCAAACGAATGCAATGGGCCAGATCTCATGAGCGCAGTGGAACGGCTTGATGACCAATATGTCGATCAGCCCGGAATGAACGCCGCGGACACCCCCTCGATCGAAGCCGAGCTGCTCGAAGAGCCGGCCAAGGGCCGCGCCAAGCTGCGGCCGCTGCTCGCGCTGGCGCCCTATGTCAGCCGCTATCGCGGCCGGGCGGCGCTGGCCTTCGTCGCACTCACGGTCGCGGCCCTGACCACGCTGCTGGTGCCCATCGCGGTGCGCCGGATGATCGATTTCGGCCTGACGCCCGAGGGCATCGAGCTGATCAACAGCTACTTCTCGGTGATGCTCGCGGTGGTCGGCGTGCTCGCGCTCGCCAGCGCCGCGCGCTACTACCTCGTGATGACGATCGGCGAGCGCATCGTCGCCGACCTCAGGCGCGACGTCTTCGCTCATCTGCTCTCGCTCTCCCCCGCCTTCTTCGATTCCGCGCGTAGCGGCGAATTGATCTCGCGGCTCACCGCCGACACCACCCAGCTCAAATCGGCCGTCGGCGCCTCCGTCTCGATCGCGCTGCGCAATCTGATGATGTTCCTGGGCGCCGCGGCGATGATGGTGATCACGAGCCCGAAGCTGTCGGGCTTCGTGCTGCTGGCCATCCCCTTGATCGTGCTGCCGCTGGTCGCGTTCGGGCGCTGGGTGCGGCGGCTGTCGCGCAATGCGCAGGACACGCTCGCCGAGGCCTCGGCCTATGCGGGCGAGCTGGTCGGCTCGATCCGCACCGTGCAGGCCTATACCAGCGAAGGGTTCGCCGAGAAGCGTTTCGGTGGCGAGGTCGAGCAGGCCTATGAGGCCGCGCGCACCTCGACCCAGGCGCGCGCCGTGCTCACGGCCATCATCATCTTCATCGTGTTCGCCAGCGTGGTCGCGATCCTCTGGATCGGCTCGCATGACGTCCTCACCGGCGCGATTTCGCCGGGCCGGCTCGGTCAGTTCGTGCTGTATGCGGTGTTCGCCGCGGCGGGCCTCGGCCAGCTCAGCGAGGTCTGGGGCGAGGTCTCGGCGGCATCCGGCGCGGCCGAGCGCCTGTTCGAGATCCTGCATGTGCAGCCCGACATCACCGCGCCCGCCTCAGTGCGCACGCTGCCGGTGCCGGCACGCGGCGAGGTCGGCTTCGATCAGGTCAGCTTTGCCTATCCGGCGCGGCGCGACACCAATGTGCTCGATGCCGTGTCATTCACCGTGCGCCCCGGCGAGAAGGTCGCGATCGTCGGTCCATCCGGCGCCGGCAAGAGCACGATCTTTCACCTCTTGCTACGCTTCTACGACCCGCGCAGCGGCACGATCTCGCTCGACGGCGTGCCGGTCAAATCCGCCGATCCCCGGGATTTCCGCGCGCGCATCGCACTGGTGCCGCAGGAATCCGTGGTGTTCGCCGCGAGCGCCCGCGAGAACATCCGCTTCGGCCGGCCCGATGCGACCGATGCCGAGGTCGAACGCGCCGCCGAGCTCGCCCATGCCGCCGAATTCATCCGCCGCCTGCCCGAAGGTTTCGACACCCCGCTGGGCGAGCGCGGCGTGACGCTGTCCGGCGGCCAGCGCCAGCGCATCGCGATCGCACGCGCCATCCTGCGCGATGCGCCGCTGCTGCTGCTCGATGAGGCCACCTCCGCCCTCGATGCCGAGAGCGAGACGCTGGTGCAGACCGCGCTGGAAGAGCTGATGCGCCACCGCACCACGCTGGTGATCGCGCACCGCCTCGCCACCGTGCTGTCCTGCGACCGCATCCTGGTGATGGACCAGGGCAGGATCGTCGAGCAGGGCACGCATGCCGAGCTCGTCGCCGCGAACGGACTTTATGCGCGGCTGGCCCGGCTGCAGTTCGAGGGCGCTTGAAGGCGCTCCGGGGGCGGTACGTAAGCTATTGATTTTGCTTGCGCCGTCTACTGTGCATGGGGTTGTTTTCGATATTTTGGGCGGAGCCTGCCGCCGGTCAGGGGCACTTCGGCGACAGCGCCGGCACATTCGGCCACAGCCAGTTCTTCCAGCTGCCGTCCTCGCCGACGCAAGCCGGCGCGGCAAGGCCACTCGTATCGAGCTGCGAGGCAAAGCGCCGGTCGACATAGCTCGTCGACAGATAGCCGGCGACGATGACGCCCAGGAAGACTGAGGAGCCCTTTGCGAGATCGCGCAGATTCATCGACCGTCTCCGTCCCACTTGTCTTCGCTGCTTCGCTGCAACGATTAACGGACGTCGCGGGATCCCACCGTGACGGGCCTCACGCCCGCCACACCATCTTCAGCACCGGCCGTCCGGAGGTCGGGTTCACATCGTCGCCGGCATGGGCAAAGCCGTTGCGCTCGTAGAAGCGGATGGCGCGGGCATTGTCCTTGTTGACGAGCAGCGTCACGCCCGAGGGCGACAAGCGCTTGGCTTCATCGACGAGCAACCGCGCCGCGTCCGAGCCCCAATGCGCGGGATCGACCACGAGCTGGTCGAGATAGCCCTGGCCGTCGATGGTGACGAAGCCGGTCAGCACGCCGTCCTGTTCCGCCACCACGATCGAGGCCTTGGGCACCAGATCCTTGCGCCAGCGCTCGCGCCACCATTCCAGACGGGCCGCGAAGTCGATCTGCGGATAGGCCTCTTGCCAGGTGCGATGCCAGAGCTCGATCGCGGCGGCTTCGTCCTCGGGGCGATAGGGGCGGAGGTGGATCATGTGGTCGTCATGCCCGGGCTTGTCCCGGGCATCCACGAGCAGCGGCGCACGCGGAAGCAAATACGTGGATGGCCGGGACAAGCCCGGCCATGACGGTGTGGTAAGTATCGCGCGGCCCTCACCGCTACCGCTCCGTCAGCTTCAGCTCGATGCGGCGGTTGCGCTTGTAGGCTTCCTCCGTGTTGCCGGGATCGAGCGGCTGGAACTCGCCGAAGCCGGCCGCGACCAGCCGCTGCGCGGGCACGCCGAGCGAGATCAGATATTGCACCACCGAGATCGAGCGTGCCGCCGACAGGTCCCAGTTCGATTTGAAGTTCGGGCCGTTGACCGGGCGCACGTCGGTATGGCCGTCGACACGCAGCACCCAGGGGATCTCGCTTGGGATCTTCTTGTCGAGCTCGATCAGCGCGGTCGCGAGCGTGTCGAGCTCGGCGCGGCCCTCGGGCAGCAGCATCGCCTGTCCGGTGTCGAAGAACACTTCGGACTGGAATACGAAGCGGTCGCCGACGATGCGGATGTCGGGCCGGTTGCCGAGGATGGCGCGCAGGCGGCCGAAGAATTCGGAGCGGTAGCGCGACAATTCCTGCACCCGCTGCGCCAGGGCGACATTCAAGCGAGACCCCAGATCCGCAATGCGGTTCTGCGATTCCTTGTCGCGCTTCTCGCTCGCGTCGAGCGCCTCTTCCAGCGCCGCCAATTGCCGCCTGAGCGCGCTGATCTGCTGGTTCAGCACCTCGATCTGCGCCAGCGCCCGCGCCGAGACCGCCTTCTCCGAATCCAGCGCCTTGCCGAGCTCGGAGGTCTTGCCTTGCGCGTCATTGCCGGCGGCCGCCAGGCCGTCATAGAGGCCCTTGATGCGGTCGCGCTCGCTCTCGGCCGAGGCGAGCCCGGCCTTGAGTTGCGAGACCTGGTCGTCGAGCGTGAGCTTGCCGAGCTTCTCCAGCGACAACAGCTCGTTGAGCTGCGCGATCTTGGCGTTGAGCTGCTCCAGCGCCTTGTCCTTGCCGGTGACCTCCTGCGACAGGAAGAACTGCACCACCAGGAACACCGACAGCAGGAACACGATCGACAGCACCAGCGTCGACAGCGCGTCGACGAAGCCGGGCCAGTAGTTGAAGGCGCCGTCGCTGCGGCGGCCGCGCGCTAGAGCCATGTCCGTCGATCTCCACTCTCGTGTCCCGGACGCGCTGCAGCGTGCAACGCTGCTGCGCTGAGCCGGGACCCACTATCGTTCAGAGGATTCTGGGCCCCGGCTCAGCGGCGCATCACTGCGTGCTGCGCCGCGTCCGGGGCACGAGACCCTCCACTTTCTTCTCAACTCTTCTCCGGCTGCCGGGCGAGGCGCTCCAGCAGGCGCCGGATCTCGCGGTTCTGCTCGCCCTGGCCGTCGGCCCATTCCCGGATCATCTGCTGCTCGGTGCGCATGTGCGAGACCAGCGCCTGGATCGCTTCGGCCAGGCTCGCCATCGCTGCCGTGGTGCCGCGGCTGGTGCCGCCCTCCTCGAGCACGGAGCGCAGCCGTTCGACCGCGGCCTGCAGCTCGCCGCCGGCGGCCCCGCCGCCCGCCGCAACCGCCACCTCGCCGCTGCCATATTCGCGCACCGTGGTGGCCAGCCAGTCTTCCAGGTCGGTGTAGAAGCGGTTCTGCGCCTGGCTCGATTGCAGGTCGAGGAAGCCGAGGATCAGCGAGCCGGCGAGGCCGAACAGCGAGCTGGAGAACGAGATGCCCATGCCGCCGAGCGGGGCGGCGAGACCCTCCTTCAGCGTGTCGAACAGCGCCCCGGAATCGCCGCCGACCTTGAGCCCGTCGATCACCTTGCCGACCGAGCCGACCGTCTCGATCAGGCCCCAGAAGGTGCCGAGCAGGCCGAGGAAGACCAAAAGGCCGGTCATGTAGCGCGAGATGTCGCGGGCTTCGTCCAGGCGGGTCGCGATCGAATCGAGCAAATGCCGCATGGTGGTCTGGGTGATGGTCATCCGCCCGGAGCGCTCGCCGCCGAGGATCGCCGCCATCGGCGCCAGCAGCTTCGGGTGCCGGGCCGGCGCCAGGCCGGGATCGGCGATCCGGAAATTGTTGACCCAGGACACTTCGGGATAGAGCCGGATGACCTGCCGGAAGGCGAGGATGATGCCGATGAACAGCACCCCTCCGATCAGGGCATTGAGCCCGGGATTGGCGAAGAAGGCCTGGATGATCTGCTTGTAGAGCACCACGCCCACCAGCGTGCACAGCACCAGGAAGACCAGCATCCGGACCAGGAAAACGCTGGGCGAGGACAGTTTGGTATACTCGATATCCATGGTGGAGCGGGGCGAAGTGCCTGGCGGCATGGCCGGTATCATCCATTACGAAGCTTGGTTGCGGTGCGCACTATGGCACAGCGCCAGCCCAAAAAAAGCGCCGGATACGCTGATTTCGGGGACGGTTCGGGAACCCGGACCGGAAGCGGCGCTTTGATAAGCGGGTATCTGCAGAAGTTCGCTATTCGGGGGGCGCATGAGCGTCGTTTCCGCGATTATCGGGACTGCCGAACGCGTGCCGCTGCCGGACGTCGTGATCCGCGCCGCGATCCAGCGCCTGTGCTCCCGCACCGCAACGCGCCTCGCCGGCCATGACGCAGCCGCCGATGCCGCCTTCGCCGGCCGGATGATGCTGCGGCCGATCGCCGAGGGCGCCGCGGCCGGGCGTGACGAGGTGCCCGCTGCGTTCTTCGCCGCCGTGCTCGGCCCCAGCCGCAAATATTCCTGCTGCTTCTACAAGACCGACGCGACCACCTTGCAGGAGGCGGAGGAGGAGGCGCTGCGCCAGACCGTCGAGCATGCCGGACTTGCCGATGGCCAGACCATCCTCGAGCTTGGCTGCGGCTGGGGCTCGCTGTCGCTGTGGATGGCGCGGCAATTTCCGCACGCCAAGGTGACGGCGGTGTCGACCTCGCAGGCGCAGCGCGCTTATGTCGAGGAACAGGCGCAGCGGCGCGGCCTGCTGAACCTGCGCGTGGTCACCGCGGACATGAACGTGTTCGCCCCCGACGGCCAGTTCGACCGCATCGTCTCGGTCGAGATGTTCGAGCAGATGATGAACTGGCGCAAGCTGATGACGCGTCTGCGGTCATGGCTCGCCCCCGAGGGGCGGTTCTTCATGCAAATCGTCACCCATCGCTCCGGCTCGCATCTGTTCGACCGGCTCGATCGTGACGACTGGATTGCGCAGCACGTCTTCACGGGCGGGCTGATGCCAAGCCATCACCTCGTCAGGCAATTCGACGACATCTTCACGGTCGAGAAGGAATGGTGCTGGAGCGGCACGCATTATCAGCGCACCGCGAACGACTGGCTCGCCAATTTCGATACGCATCGCGACGCGATCGAGGCGTCGCTGCGCAAGGTCTATGGCGAGGAGACCGCGCTTTGGCTGCGGCGCTGGCGCTGGTTCCTGCTCGCGACGTCGTGCCTGTTCGGCTACGCCCGTGGAACCGAATGGGGCGTCAGCCACTACCGGATGAAAGCCGCCGAGTGATTGCGCCGTTCCGTCGCAGCACGCGCTGATGGAACGCGACTCACAATCAAGTGACACGGGAAAAGTCGTCTGAACTCAATATCATACACTGTGTGACAATGAGCCGCCTGTGCCGTGCGTTGCATCGCAGCAGCGGCCTTCTATTTTGTCGGCATCAGCCGCGTGCGAAACGGTCCAGAACGGGCCCCGCGCGGAGCGTGATCAGTTTCAACAATATCGGGGCACCCCACTTCATGTCAGGACTTCGTGCGCGATCGGCATGCGTTGCAATGATGCTCGCGGCCTTAGCGCCGCTGTTGGGCGCTTGCGAGGAATCCAGCTCGGCGGTGTCTGCCGCTCCGCCGGCCCACCCTGACGTCAGCATCGTCATCGTCAAGCCGCAGCCGCGCGCCGTGGTGCGCGAGCTACCCGGCCGCATCGCGCCGACGCGTGTCTCCGACGTGCGGCCGCGCGTGTCCGGCATCGTGGTCGAGCGCCTGTTCCGCCAGGGCAGCGAGGTCAAGGCGGGCGATGCGCTCTACCGCATCGATCCGCGCCCGTTCGAGGTCGAGGTGATGGCCAACGAAGCCGCGCTTGCCAAGGCGGAGGCCGCGTTGATGCAGGCGAGGCAGCAGGCGCACCGTATCGCCACCCTCACCAAGGATCGCGCCGCCCCGGAAGCCGAGAACGAGAAGGCGATTGCGGCCGAACGCCAGGCCCATGCCGAGGTCGAAGGCCGCAAGGCCGACCTTGCGCGGGCCAAACTCAATCTCGACTACGCCACCGTGCGCGCGCCGATCGACGGCGTGGTCGGCGCGGCCCTTGTCAGCGAGGGCGCCCTCGCGGTGCAGAATGAGACCAATCTCGCCACCATCCAGCAGCTCGACCCGATCTATGCCGACTTCACCCAGTCGGTGACCGAGCTCAACCAGCTCCGCCGTGCCTTCGAAACCGGCGACCTCGAGCGCATCGCCTCCGATGCCGCCAAGGTGCATCTGGTGCTCGACGACAACACGCTTTATTCGCTCGACGGCAAGCTGCTGTTCTCTGACGCCAAGGTCGATGCCCAGACCGGGCAGGTGACGTTGCGCGGCGAGTTCCCCAATCCCAAGCGCGAGCTGCTGCCGGGCATGTATGTCCGCGTTCGTATCGACCAGGGTCTCGATTCCGATGCGATCGCGGTGCCGCAGCAGGCGATCCAGCGCAATGGCGGCGGCGGCAGCGAGGTGTTCGTCGTCAAGGACGACAACCACATCGCGGTGCAGGCGGTGCGCACCGGATCGGTGCAGGACGGACTCTGGTTCGTCACCGAAGGCCTGAAGGCCGGCGACAAGGTCGTGGTCGAAGGGTTCCAGAAGTTCGCGGCCGGCGACAAGGTCAAGCCGCAATCCTGGTCGGAAGCGGACGCGACCGCGGACAATCGGCACGCCCAGCAGCTCACGCGGTAACGCGCCATGGCGAGTTTCTTCATCGACAGGCCAATCTTTGCCTGGGTGGTCGCGCTGTTCATCTGCTTGATCGGTGCGATCGCCGTGCCGCTGCTGCCGATCGCGCAATATCCGATCATCGCGCCGCCCTCGATCTCGATCTCGACCAGCTATCCCGGCGCCTCGCCGGAGAACCTCTACAACAGCGTCACGCGGCTGATCGAGGAGGAGCTCAACGGCGCCGCCAACATCCTCAATTTCGAATCGACCAGCGATTCGCTCGGCCAGGTCGAGATCATCGCCAACTTCCAGCCGGGCACCGATACCAGCGCCGCCTCGGTCGAGGTGCAGAACCGCATCAAGCGCGTCGAGGCGCGCCTGCCGCGCGCGGTGATGCAGCAGGGCATCCTGATCGAGGAAGCCTCCAGCGCGGTGTTGCAGATCATCACGCTGAACTCGACCGATGGCAGCCTGGATGAGGTCGGGCTTGGCGACTTCATGATCCGCAACGTGCTGGGCGAGATCCGGCGCATTCCCGGCGTCGGCCGTGCCACGCTGTACTCTACCGAGCGCAGTCTGCGCGTCTGGGTCGATCCGGCCAAGCTGGTCGGCTATGGGCTCACCGCCGACGACGTCAACAAGGCCATTGCCGCGCAGAACGCGCAGGTCGCCTCGGGCAGCATCGGCGCCGAGCCCTCGACGTCGAACCAGCGCACCTCCGCGCTGGTGCTGGTCAAGGGCCAGCTCTCCTCGCCGGAAGAGTTCGGTTCCATCATCCTGCGCGCCAATGCCGACGGCTCGACCGTGCGCCTGCGCGACGTCGCGCGCATCGAGATCGGCGGTCTCAGCTACCAGTTCAATACACGGCTGGACGGCAAGCCGACCGCCGGTCTCTCCGTCCTGATGTCGCCG
This sequence comes from Bradyrhizobium frederickii, assembly GCF_004570865.1. Taxonomy (GTDB): domain Bacteria; phylum Pseudomonadota; class Alphaproteobacteria; order Rhizobiales; family Xanthobacteraceae; genus Bradyrhizobium; species Bradyrhizobium frederickii. The sequence goes on along the minus strand of NZ_SPQS01000020.1, from coordinate 38,839 downwards.
ACCGGCAACGCGCTGGCGACCGCGAGCGCGGTCGAAGAGAAGATGAAGGAGCTGTCGCGCTTCTTCCCGGCCAACATCACCTACGAGATTCCCTACAACATCACGCCCGTGGTCGAGGCTTCGATCAAGAAGGTGCTGACGACACTCGTCGAAGCCGTGGTGCTGGTGTTCGTGGTGATGTTCTTGTTTCTCCAGAACATCCGCTACACCATCATTCCCACCATCGTGGTGCCCGTGGCGCTTCTGGGCGCCTGCACCACGCTGCTGCTCGCCGGCTATTCCATCAACATGCTCTCGATGTTCGGCATGGTGCTCGCGGTCGGCATCCTCGTCGACGACGCCATCGTCGTGGTCGAGAACGTCGAGCGCATCATGGCCGAGGAAGGCCTGTCGCCGAAGGAGGCGACGCGAAAGGCCATGTCGCAGATCACCGGCGCCATCATCGGCATCACGCTGGTGCTGATGGCGGTGTTCGTGCCGATGGCATTCTTCCCGGGCTCGGTCGGCATCATCTACCGCCAGTTCTCGGTGACCATGGTGGCCGCGATCGGCTTCTCCGCCTTCCTGGCGCTGTCGCTGACGCCGGCACTTTGCGCGACGCTGCTCAAGCCGATCTCCAAGGGGCACGGCCATTCGACCAACTTCGTGTTCAGCCGGTTCAATCATCTGCTCGAGGCCTGCCGGTTTCGCTACGCGAGCACCGTCGGCTTCTCGCTGAAGCGCACCGGCCGCCTGATGCTGGTCTATGCCGCGCTGCTGGTCGGCCTGTCCTGGGCCTTCGTCAATCTGCCCGGCGGCTTCCTGCCCGTCGACGACCAGGGCTTCGTCACCACCGACGTGCAGACGCCGTCGGATTCGTCCTACGGCCGCACCGAGGCCGTGATCGAGAAGGTCGAGAAATATCTTGCCGCGCGGCCCGGCGTCGACAACGTCACCTTCCTCACCGGCTTCAGCTTCTCCGGCCAGGGCATGAACACCGCGCAGGCCTTCATCACCCTGAAGGACTGGTCGGAGCGCGGGCCGAAGGATTCCGCCGCAGCGATCGTCAACGACATCAACCGCGATCTCTCGTCGATCCGCGACGCGAAGATCTCGGCGCTGCAGCCGCCGCCGATCGACAATCTCGGCAACTCCTCGGGCTTCTCGTTCCGCCTCCAGGACCGCGGCCAGAAGGGTTATCAGCAATTGATGCGCGCGGCCGACCAGTTAATCGCCGAGGCCAATGCGAGCCCGGTGCTGCAGAAGGTCTATGTCGAAGGCCTGCCCGAGGCGGGGGTGGTCAATCTCGTGATCGACCGCGAGAAGGCCGGCGCGTTCGGCGTCACCTTCGAGGACATCAACAACACGATCTCGACCAATCTCGGCTCGAACTACATCAACGACTTCCCGAACCGCGGCCGCATGCAGCGCGTCGTGGTGCAGGCGGGCGCTCGCGACCGCATGCGGACCGAGGACATCCTCAACTACAACGTCAAGAACAGCCGCGGCCAGCTGGTGCCGTTCTCCTCCTTCGCCACGGTCGAATGGGCGCGCGGCCCGACGCAGATCGCCGGCTTCAACTATTATCCGGCGGTGCGCATCTCCGGCGAAGCCAGGCCCGGCTTCACCTCGGGCGACGCCATCGCCGAGATGGAGCGGCTCGCAGGAAGATTGCCGCGCGGCTTCGGCTATGAATGGACCGGGCAGTCGCTGCAGGAGAAATTGTCCGGCTCGCAGGCGCCGTTCCTGCTGGCGCTGTCGGTGTTCGTGGTGTTCCTGTGTCTGGCCGCGCTCTACGAGAGCTGGACCATTCCGCTCGCGGTGCTGCTCACCGTGCCGCTCGGCATCGTCGGCGCCGTGACCGCGGCGATGCTGCGCGGCCTGCCCAACGACGTCTATTTCACCGTCGGCCTGATCACCATCATCGGCCTTGCCGCCAAGGACGCGATCCTGATCATCGAGTTCGCCAAGGACCTGCGGAAAGAGGGCAAGCCGCTGGTGGACGCCACCATCGAGGCCTGCCGCCTGCGCTTCCGCCCGATCCTGATGACCGGCCTTGCCTTCATCTGCGGCGTGCTGCCGATGGCGATCGCCCATGGCGCCGGCGGCGCCAGCCAGCAGGCGCTCGGCTCAGTCGTGATGGGCGGCATGATCGCCGTGGTGATCCTGGCGCTGTTGATGGTGCCGGTGTTCTTCGTCTCCGTGCAGCGCGTGCTGGCGGGGGACAGGGAGCCGGTCGCGGCGAAGGAACGCGAGCCCCACGGCCCGCCGGCGCGGGCACACACGGGCCATTGAGGCGCTCTTCCGTCATTCCGGGGCGCGCGCAGCGCAAGCCGGAATGACTGCGGAATGTGGAGCGCGGGCTCCCGCCTTACGCTGCCTTCCGCAAAATCCTCACCAGTTCGCCATGCACGAACTCGTTGCCGCACACGACGTCCCCGGTCACCAGCGCATCGCCGGGCGTGTTGATGTCGCTGACGGTGCCGCCGGCTTCGCGCACCATCAGCATGCCGGCGGCGATGTCCCAGGATTGCAGATTGCGTTCCCAATAGCCGTCGAGGCGGCCGGCGGCGACGAAGGCGAGGTCGAGCGAGGCCGCGCCGAAGCGGCGAAGCCCTGCGACGCGGTCCTGGATCGCCGTCATCTGGCGGCGGAATTCCTCGTGGTCGCCGCGGCCGATATGGGGCAGGCCGCAGGCCACCACGCATTCGCTCAGCTGGCGGCGGCCGGCGACGCGCAGGCGCTGGTCGTTGAGGAAGGCGCCCTTGCCGCGCTCGGCGATGTAGAGCTCGTCATTGGCGGGGTTGTAGATCACACCGGCGATGATCGTGCCCTCGCGCGACAGCCCGATCGAGATCGCAAATTGCGGGATGCCGTGCAGGAAGTTGGTGGTGCCGTCGAGCGGGTCGACGATCCAGGTATGGCTCTTGTCGCTGCCTTCCCGCGTGCCGCCTTCCTCGCCGATGAAGCCGTAGCCGGGGCGGGCCTTGGCGAGGTCCTGATAGAGCATCTCCTCGGCGCGCTTGTCGGCAAGCGAGACGAAATTCGCCGGCCCCTTCAGCGAGACCTGGAGATGCTCGATCTCGCCGAGATCGCGCTTGAGACTGCGGCCGGCACGGCGCGCAGCCTTGACCATGACGTTGATAGTGGCGGAATACAGCATGAGCTTTCGGTCTTGATCGGGGGAAAAGGGCGGGACATCGCGCCTGTTTGACGCCTTGGGTGCCCTGCAGGGGCGCTGGCGTCAAGTCATTGGGTCAAGTCATTTGTTTCCGAGCCATTTCTTGGCGGCGGCCTCCACCTTGGCGCGGTCCTCGGCCGGCAGGTCGGACAATTGCTTGTCGAGCTCCGGGTCGCCCTTGCCGGCGGTCTTGGCCACCAGGTGCCATTTGAAGCCCTCGACCTTGTCCATGGTCGTGCCAACGCCGTTGATCAGCACCCACGCCAGCCGGTTCTGTGCGATCGCGCTGCCCTGGCGGGAAGCCTTGCGGAGCAGGGCGACGGCGGCCGGCTGGTTCTTCGGCGTGCCGCTGCCGTTGAACATGGCGATGGCATATTCGACCTCGGCGTCGACATTGTCGGCGAGCGAGGCGGCCTGGAGCAGCCGCACCGCGCGTTCCGGGTCCTTCGGAACGCCGGTGCCTTCCTTGTAGAAGGTCGCGAGCGCGTATTGCGCCTCGGCCAGGCCGGCATCGGCGGCCTGGCGCAGCAGCTCGGCCGAGCGCTTGACGTCCTGCGGCAGGGTCTGGCCATCCAGATAGAGCAGAGCGAGGTTATAGGCCGCCTTGGGCTCGCCGAGCTTGGCGGCGGACGCCATCAGCTTGACCGCCTCGCCCTTGTCGACCGGGCCGCCGCGGCCTGAAATGCGCAGCATCGCGAGCGCGAACATCGCCTCGCGGTCGCCGGCGTCCGCGGCGCGCTTGTACCATTCGGCCGCCTTGGCATAGTCGCGGCGAATGCCCATGGCGTTGGAATAGAGCTCGCCCAGCATGGTCATCGCCTTGGGATCGCCGGCCTGCGCGCGGGCGGTGGCGAGCTCGAACGCCGTCTTGTACTGGCCGCGCTGATAGGCGCCGTACACCAGATCGGCGCTGGAATTATCGGTCGGCGGCGCCGGGATCACCGTCGGGGTCGGCGTCGGCTTGGAGGAGGGGGCCGGCTTGGGCGAGGCCGAAGGCTTCGGCGCAGCCTCCTTCTTCTTGGCGGGCGCGGGCGGCTTGGGCTTCTGCTTCTCAGGCGCAGCGCTCGGTACGGTGGCCGGCGGGGTGATCTGGAGCTGCGCGGCCGCCGGTACCGTGAGCAGCAACGTAGCCAGCATGGTGATGCAGGGGAGCTTCATATCGGGCGCTAGCCGTGCTCGCCGCCGGCAGGATTCTGGCTCGCCGTCGCCGTCGCGTGCGCCTTCTTGATCGCGGCGTCCGCCTCGATCAGCGCGGCCTTGGGCCCGCGCGGATCGGACCAGATGAAGTCGCCGACCAGCACGAAATCGGCGCCGCTGAGGGCGAAGTCGTGGGCTTCTTCGGGCGACATGGCAAAGCCGACGCAGGGCGGCTCGAACAGCTCGGCCCACCAGTCCAGCCGCTCGGCGATCGCTTGCGCCGAGGGACGCTGGCCTTTCGCATCGGGCTCGCCGAACAGCACGTAATCCGCGCCCATCTCGCCCGCATCCATGGAATGGTGCCGCGTCGTCAGCCCGCCGACGCCGGCGATGCGATCGGGCTTGAGCGACGGCAGCGCCTCCTTCAGCGCCGCGATGCCGGGCAGGTGCGCGCCGTCCGCGCCGCCGCGCGCGACCAGCTCGGCATGGCCCTCGACCAGCAGCGCGGCGCCCGCCTTCTGCACCGGAGGCGCCAGCGCCTTGATGCGCGAGATCATGCTGCGGTGGTCGGTCTCCTTCAGCCGCAGCAGCACGGCCGCGATGTCGGCAGAGCCGAGCAGGCCCGGCAGCTCGGCGAGAAGCGCAGCGGGATCATCGACGACAGGCGTCGCAAGGTAAAGGCGCGGCGCCGGTCGCGGCGGAGGCGGTTTGTTCGACAAGATCTAGGCTGCCTTCTGTTCCAGGCTGCTTTGCCACTCACCCTTGGCTGCGAGGCCGTTCATTCGCGCGCGATGGCTGAAGGCGCGCTGGCCGGCCGCGACGTTCTCGGCCTTGCCGGACCAGGCCTTCTGCGGCGCCGCTTGCAGCGCGCGGCCGTAGGAGAAGGTCAGGCCCCAGGGCAGCGGGCCGAGCTTGTGCATGGCGTTGAGATGCGCGGTTGCCTCTTCATCCGACTGGCCGCCGGAGAGGAAGGCGATACCGGGCACCGCCGCGGGCACGCAGGCCTTCAGCAGCCGGATCGTCTTCTCGGCGACTTCCTCGACGGAAGCCTGCTTTGCGCACTTCTTGCCTGAGATCGCCATGTTGGGCTTCAGCACCATGCCTTCGAGCACGACGCGCTGGACCCTCAATTCCTGGAACGTCTTGTTGAGCACGCGCCCCGTGACCTCATAGCAGCGATCGATGTCGTGGTCGCCGTCCATCAGCACCTCAGGCTCGACGATCGGCACGATCTGCGCGGCCTGGCACAGCGCGGCATAGCGCGCCAGCGCGTGGGCGTTGACGCTGATCGCGGTCATAGAGGGGATGCCGCTGCCGATGTCGATCACCGCACGCCATTTGGCGAAGCGCGCGCCGCGCTCGTAATATTTCTTCAGCCGCTCGGCAAGCTTGTCGAGCCCGACTGTGACGAGCTCTCCCGGACACATCGGCAGGGCCTGCGTGCCCTCGTCGACCTTGATGCCGGGAATGGCACCGCTCTGTTCGATCAGCTTGATCAGCGGCGTGCCGTCCTTGGCGTCCTGCCAGATCGTCTCGTCATAGAGGATCACGCCGGAGATGTACTGGCTCATGGCGTCCTTGGCGCGGAACAGCATCTCGCGATAGTCGCGGCGGTTCTCTTCGGTCGATTCCACGCCGATTGCGTCAAAGCGTTTCTTGATGGTGCCGGAGGATTCGTCGGCGGCGAGGATACCCTTGCCGGGTGCCACCATGGCGGTCGCGATCCTGTTGAGCTCAGTCAGATTCATCGAGAGGTCCTCCCAAAACGATTCTGCCCTTGCCCGTGAAAATAGACCGTTCTCGGGCAATTGCCGAGCTAACGTTCGTCGCAGGGTAAAGGGGGGGCGTCGGGTAAAATGACTGGCCGGGCTGGGCGACCCTTCACCTCGCCCCGCTTGCGGGGAGAGGTCGGATCGCGGAGCGATCCGGGTGAGGGGGTACAGGTCTGTCGGTAGGCCACAACTCGCGGAGAGAGCCCCTCACCCCGACCCTCTCCCCGTAAGAACGGGGAGAGGGAGGGATACATCACGCCACCTTCGCGATCGCTTACGCGACGCGGGGATCCAGCTCGCCCTTGGCGTAGCGCTTGGCCATCTCGGCGGTGGTCAGCACCTTCTTGATCTTGGAAGCTTGCCCCGCGGTGTTGAACTCCTGCAGGCGCTGCTTGCACAGCTTGGTCATGGCCTCCATCGCCGGCTTCAGGTACTTGCGCGGATCGAACTCTTCCGGGCTGTCCTTGAGCACCTTGCGGATCTGGCCGGTCATCGCCATGCGGTTGTCGGTGTCGATGTTGATCTTGCGCACGCCGTTCTTGATGCCGCGCTGGATCTCGCTCACGGGCACGCCCCAGGTCGGCTTCATCTTGCCGCCATAGGCGTTGATGATGTCCTGCAGCTCCTGCGGCACCGAGGACGAACCGTGCATCACGAGATGCGTGTTCGGCAGCTTGCGGTGGATCTCCTCGATCACGTTCATGGCGAGGATGTCGCCGTCGGGCTTGCGGGTGAACTTGTAGGCGCCGTGGGACGTCCCCATCGCGATCGCGAGCGCGTCGACCCTGGTTTCCTTGACGAACTTCACGGCCTCGTCCGGATTGGTCAGGAGCTGGTCGTGGCTGAGCTTGCCTTCGGCGCCGTGGCCGTCTTCCTTGTCGCCCATGCCGGTCTCGAGCGAGCCGAGCACGCCGAGCTCGCCCTCAACCGAGATGCCGCCGAGATGGGCCATGTCGGTCACGGTCTTGGTGACGCCGACATTGTAGGCCCAGTCGCCGGGCGTCTTGCCGTCGGCCTTCAGCGAGCCGTCCATCATGACCGAGGTGAAACCGGCCTGGATCGCGGTCATGCAGGTCGCCGGCTCGTTGCCGTGGTCGAGATGCACGCAGACTGGAATGTGCGGATAGATCTCGGTCACCGCGTCCATCATGTGCTTGAGCATGACGTCGTTGGCGTAGGAGCGCGCGCCGCGCGAGGCCTGGATGATGACGGGCGCGTCGACCTGGTTGGCCGCGTCCATGATCGCCAGCGCCTGTTCCATATTATTGATGTTGAAGGCCGGTACGCCGTAATCGTTCTCCGCCGCGTGGTCGAGCAGTTGACGTAACGTGATCCGAGCCATCTGTCTTTTTCTCCCGTTGGGGCCTTTCAAGGCCGCGATGTTTGCCGACTTGAGTTACTTGACGCGCAGCACCTCGACGCCGGGCAGGGGCTTGCCTTCCATCCACTCGAGGAACGCGCCACCGGCGGTCGAGACATAGGTGAAGTCACCGGCCACATGGGCCTGGTTGAGCGCCGCGACGGTGTCGCCGCCGCCCGCGATCGAGATCAGCTTCTTGGCCTTGGTGCGCTCGGCAGCGTGCTTGGCGGCCGCGACCGTGCCGCGGTCGAACGGCTGCATCTCGAACGCGCCCAGGGGGCCGTTCCAGACCAGCGTCGCCGCGTCGTCGATCGCGGCGTGGACGCGGGCGACCGATTGCGGGCCGACGTCGAGGATCATGCCGTCGGCCGGGATCGCGTCGAGCCCATAGGCGTGCGAGGGCGCGTTGGCGGCGAAGTGATAGGCAACGGTGGCGTCCACGGGGAGGATGATGGCGCAATTGGCGGCGTCCGCCTTCTCCATGATGCGCAGCGCGGTGGCGCTAAGATCCTTCTCGGCCAGCGACTTGCCGACCGCAACGCCTTGCGCGTGCAGGAAGGTGTTGGCCATGCCGCCGCCGATCACCAGCGCGTCGACCTTGGTCACGAGGTTTTCGAGCAGGTCGATCTTGGTCGAGACCTTGGCGCCGCCGATGATGGCGATAACAGGCTTGGTCGGCGAGCCCAGCGCCTTCTCCAGCGCGTCGAGCTCGGCCTGCATGGTGCGGCCGGCATAGGCCGGCAGCTTGTGGCCGAGGCCTTCGGTCGAGGCGTGGGCGCGGTGCGCGGCCGAGAACGCGTCATTGACCCAGATGTCGCCGAGCTTCGCCAATTCCGCAACGAAGGCCGGATCGTTCTTTTCCTCTTCCTTGTGGAAGCGGGTGTTTTCGAGGCAGAGAATGTCGCCATCCTTCAGACCGGCGACAGCCTTGGCCGCGGGCTCGCCGATGCAATCGTCGGCGAAGGCAACCGGCTTCTTCACCACCTTCGACAGCGCCTCGGCAACGGGCTTGAGCGAGTCCTTGGCATCGCGCCCCTTCGGCCGACCGAAATGCGCGAGCAGGATGACCTTGCCGCCCTTGTCCGAGATTTCGGTGATGGTCGGCGCGACGCGCTCGAGCCGGGTCGCGTCGCTGACGCGGCCATTGTCCATGGGCACGTTGAGATCGACGCGCAGCAGCACGCGCTTGCCCTTCACGTCGACGTCGTCGAGGGTGCGGAATTTGTTGGTCATCGGAGAGCCCTTGTCCTGGACGCATCGCGGCGCGAAGTGCCGCCGTGCAGAACCGGGACCCATGTTGCGGCGAGTCCCACGGTTGAGATGGGTCCCGGATCTGCGAAGCAGCGTTTCACGCTGCATCGCGTCCGGGACACGAGAGCGGAGTTAGATCACCTTCGCCATCGCGGCGGCGGTGTCCGCCATGCGATTCGAGAAGCCCCACTCGTTGTCGTACCAGGACATCACGCGCACCAGCGTGCCGTTCTGCACCTTGGTCTGGTCCTCGTGGAAGGTCGAGGAGTGCGGGTCGTGGTTGAAGTCGATCGAGACGTTCGGCGCATTGGTGTAGCCGAGGATGCCCTTGAGCTGCTGCTCGCTGGCGCGCTTCATCGCCGCGTTGATCTCCTTGGCGTCGGTGGCGCGCTTGGCGACGATCTTGAGGTCGACCACCGAGACGTTCGGGGTCGGCACGCGGATCGCGACGCCGTCGAGCTTGCCCTTCAGCTCGGGCAGCACGAGGCCGATCGCCTTCGCCGCACCGGTCGAGGTCGGGATCATCGACATCGCCGCCGCGCGGCCGCGGTAGAGATCCTTGTGCATCGTATCGAGCGTCGGCTGGTCGCCGGTATAGGCGTGGATCGTGGTCATGAAGCCGGTCTCGATGCCGACGAGGTCGTTCAGCACCTTGGCAATCGGCGCCAGGCAGTTGGTGGTGCAGCTTCCGTTGGAGACGACCAGATGATCCCTCGTCAGCGTCTCGTGGTTGACGCCGTAGACGATGGTGGCGTCGGCGCCGTCGGCGGGCGCGGAGACCAGCACGCGCTTGGCGCCGGCGGTCAGATGCGCGGATGCCTTGTCCTTCGAGGTGAAGATGCCGGTGCATTCCATCGCGATGTCGACGCCGAGATCCTTCCAGGGCAGCTTCGAGGGATCGCGCTCGGCGGTCACCTTGATCTTGCCGCCTCCGAGGTTGATCGAGTCGCCGTCGACGGTGACGGTGCCGGGGAAGCGGCCATGGACGCTGTCGAAACGGAGCAGATGGGCGTTGGTCTCGACCGGACCGAGGTCGTTGATGCCGACGACCTCGATGTCCTTGCGGCCGGACTCGGCGATAGCCCGCAGGATGTTGCGACCGATGCGGCCAAAACCGTTAATTCCGACGCGGACTGCCATGTTTCGTCTCCTTCAATGACCGTTGTCATCCCGCACAACGCGCTATGCGCGCCTGCGAGGGTTTTTTAGGGGCGGGCGCCCGGTTCGGCCGGGCGGTGCTTGATCATATGAGGGATTACGTAGTCCTTTTTTGCGGCAAGCTCAACTCTCAGGAAACGCGCTTCAGCACAGCGTTAACCGCAGCCTCGGCGGTAATGCCGAAGTGCTTGTAAAGCTCCTTTGCAGGGCCGCTTTCGCCGAAGGAATGCATGCCGATAAATTCGCCATCCTGGCCGATCACGGCATCCCAGCCCCAGCGCACGGCAGCCTCGATCGCCACCTTCACCGGCGCATTTCCGATGATGGCCGCGCGCTTGGCCTCTGGTTGCGCTAACAACAGCTCGAGCGAGGGAACAGAGACCACCCGTGAGGCGATGCCGCGTTCGGCGAGCTGCTTCTGGGCGGCGACCGCGATCTCGACCTCGGAGCCGGAGGCGAACAGCGTCGCCTTGGCTTCGCCCTGGGCGGCGACCAGCTCGTAGGCGCCGGCCGCGCAGGGATTGTCGTTCGGTGCGGTGGTGCGCAGCTGCGGCAGATTCTGCCGCGTCAGCGCCAGCACGGTCGGTCCGTCCACGCGATTGAGCGCGAGCTCCCAGCACTCGGCGACCTCGATGGAATCGCACGGACGGAACACGCGCATGTTCGGAATGGCGCGCAGCGCGGCGAGATGCTCGACCGGCTGATGGGTCGGGCCGTCTTCGCCCAGCCCGATCGAGTCATGGGTCATAACGTAAACGACGCCGGAGCCCATCAAAGCGGCAAGGCGCATCGCAGGCCGTGCATAGTCGGTGAACACCAGGAAGGTCGCGCCGTTCGGCGCAAAGCCGCCGTGCAGGAAAATGCCGTTCATCGCGGCGGCCATGCCGTGCTCGCGGATGCCGTAATGGATGAAACGGCCCTTCGGCGTCTTGGCGGAGAAGGCGGTCGCCGACTTCGCCTTGTTGTTGTTGGAGCCGGTGAGGTCGGCCGAGCCGGCCAGGAATTCCATCGGCATGGCGGCCGCGATCGCCTCGATCGCCGCCTCCGACGATTTGCGCGTGGCCGCCGTCAGTGGCTTCTCGAGCAGCTCCTTCTTGTGCGCGCGCAGCGCCTTGGCCAGCGAGGCCGGACGCTCATGGCGCAGACGACGCTCGAACTCGGCGCGCTTGCGGCTGCCGAGCTCACCGAGCCGTGCTTCCCATTCCTGCCGCGCCGCGGCGCCGCGGCTGCCGGCCGCGCGCCACGCCTTCAGCACGTCCTCGGCGACCGCGAACGGCTCGAGCGAGAGGCCGAGTTTCTCCTTGGCGGCCTTGAGCTCGTCGGCGCCCAGCGCCTCGCCATGCACCTTCGAGGTGCCGGCCTTGTTCGGCGCGCCGAAGCCGATGGTGGTGCGGCAGGCGATCAGCGTCGGCTTGTTGGATTTTTTCGCGCGCGTGATGGCGTCGGCGATCGCGGCCTGATCCTGGCCGTCGATCTTCTCGGCGGCCCAGCCCGCCGACTTGAAGCGCTTCACCTGGTCGACGGAATCGGCGAGCGAGGTGGGGCCGTCGATCGAGATGCCGTTGTCGTCGTAAAGCACGATCAGCTTGTTGAGCTTCCAGTGCCCCGCCATCGCGATCGCTTCCTGCGACACGCCTTCCATCAGGTCGCCGTCGGAGGCGAGCACGTAGGTGTGGTGATCGACGATCTTCTTGCCGAACTCGGCAGCGAGCATCTTCTCGGCGAGCGCCATGCCGACCGCGGTCGAGATGCCCTGGCCGAGCGGACCGGTCGTGGTCTCAATGCCCTTGGTGCGGAAATTCTCGGGATGCCCGGGGGTGAGCGAGTCGACCTGGCGGAACTGCTTGATCTGGTCCAGCGTCATCTCGGCATTGCCGGTCAAATACAGCAGCGAATAGAGCAGCATCGAGCCGTGGCCGGCCGAGAGCACGAAGCGGTCGCGGTCCGGCCAGGCGGGCGCTGTGGCGTCGAATTTCAGGAATTGCGTGAACAGCACCGTGGCGATGTCGGCGGCACCCATCGGCAGGCCGGGATGACCCGATTTGGCCTTCTCAACAGCGTCCATCGAAAGGCCGCGGATCGCGTTGGCCATACGGGTGTGATCGACCTGCGTCATGTCTGAAGTCCGTCTGAAATGAGGCGCTTGGAGGCGATGTACGCCCGCGCGGGGAGGAGCCTGGCGGCCACTGAAGGTCGGGGCTGGGATAGCACCTCGGTTCCGGGAGTCCAAGGCAGTCAAACGCTGATTTGGCCGCAAAAGTTGCCTCTGTGGAGATCGGCTTTCCGCGAGGCGCGTGCGCGGCGGAACTGACGAATCGGGATGACGTCGGTCCGATTGATCGGTGCATAGTTTCGCGGCGGCGTTGCGCTTGGCTAGCTTGCCACGTAAATTTCTGCTTCTAACCGCTTGCCGAACCGAGTCTTTTGCCGGGCGGCAAGCCCCAGGAAAAGGCCACTGGGCAAAGGCCGCCAGGTTCCGCCGCTGACTACATGAACGATCGCGTGTCCAACAGTGCCGCCATGACGGAGTCCTCCGCGGTCGAGATCGAGATCGCGACCCGCAGGCTGATGGCGGCGCTCGACGCGCTCGAAAGCGCGGTGGAGCGGCGGCGCGATGCCGATCGCGACGAGAACGAGCTCGCGGCGCGCATTCAGGCGCTGGGTGCGGACCGTTCGCGGCTTGCCGACGAGCTCGATGGCGCGCTGGTGAAGGCGCGCAAGCTCGAGCGCACCAACCGCGAGATCTCCGACCGGCTGGATTCCGCGATCGTCACGATACGCTCGGTGCTCGATACCGGAGAGGATGGATGAGCCACATCAACGTCACCATCAATGGCCGGCAATACCGCATGGCCTGCGAGGAGGGCCAGGAGGTGCGGTTGCTCAAGCTCGCCGAGAGCCTGGAGACGCGGATCCAGTCGCTGCGCGGAAAATTCGGCGAGATCGGCGATGCCCGCCTCACCGTGATGGCCGCGCTCACCGTCTGCGACGAGCTGGTCGACGCCGGCAACCGTGTTCGCACCATGGAGCAGGAACTGACCGAGCTCCGGGATTTCCGCAACGCCGCCGTCGAGCGGGCGCGGCTGACGCAGACCGCCGTGGTCAACGCGCTGAACGCGGCAGCCGAGCGCATCGAGAAATCGACCCAGGTCCTGAATCGGACGGTGGGCAATGGGATTGCGATCGGGTAGGCCGCGGAAGAGGCTCTGAGTTATCGTCCTCGATGTGGCGACGGGCTCGACCTCTCCCGCCTGCGGGAGAGGTCGCGCCGAAGGCGCGGGTGAGGGCTCTCACCTCTTGGGGGTTCTCGCCTGCGGAGACACCCTCTCCCCAACCCTCCCCCGCAAGCGGGGGAGGGAGCGCACTTCCGCCGTGGCTGGCAGCTCGCGTCATTACGCCGAAGCTCCGCGCTCTCGCCGGGCTAGCGATTCGTCAGTATCGTTGTTACATTGTCCGAGCGAGGCTGCGACGCGCGTCAGGAGCCATATATCCCCGGGGCCTTATCGATCCTTTAGGGAACTGTCCCTGGCCGGGCCCGTGGGCCCGGACATATGGTGCCCACCTACTTTCGTAGGGAACTCCGGGATCGAGTGCTTCAACGGCGTACGCGGCTTCGCACTGTTTGCTTTTCGGTCCGTGTCTGTCGAAAAGACTGCGGCAAGTTCAGTAGGTGTCATGCCTCGGCTTGACCGGGGAATCCAGTACGCCGCGGCCTTTGTGTGATTCACCACCGCCTCTGGGATACTGGATCGTCCGCATGCGCGGACGATGACAGCGGAGCAAGGCTCCGCGTTCGGAGCAAGCGCACATGTCGAACACCAAAGCCGAACTCCGCGCCAAAGCCCTGGCGGCGCGCGACGCGCTGAGCGAGAAGAAGCGCGCTGCCGCCGCCGCAAAGCTCGCCAAGCGCGGGCTGCCGTTCGAGCTGCTGCCCGGCAGCATCGTGTCAGGCTATTCGCCGATCCGCAGCGAGATCGATCCGATGCCGCTGATGAAGGCGCTTGCGGAGCAGGGCGCGAAGCTGGCGCTGCCTTGCGTCACCGCGCGCGGCCAAGCGCTGATCTTTCGCATCTTCCATCCGAACGATCGCCTGATGCTCGGCCCGCTCGGCATTCCCGAGCCGTCGCCGGCGGCCGCTGAAGTCATTCCGGACGTCATGCTGACGCCGCTGGCGGCATTCGATCGTCTCGGCCATCGCATCGGCTACGGTGCGGGGCATTACGATTTCACCTTCGCGCATTTGCGCAAAGCCAAGCAGATCGTCGGCATCGGGCTGGCTTTTGCAGCGCAGGAGATCAAGGCAGTTCCGGCACTATCGCACGACGTGGCGCTGGATTATGTGCTAACGGAATCGGACGTGTTCGATTTCCGGAGTTCTGAAGTTGCGCATTCTCTTCGTGGGTGATGTCGTTGGCCGTAGCGGGCGGAGTGCCATCGCCGAATATCTGCCCGGGATGGTCAGGGACTGGTCGCTCGATTTCGTCGTCGTCAACGGCGAGAATTCCGCCGGCGGCTTCGGCATCACGGAGGCGATCTATCAGGAGTTTCTCGATGCCGGCGCCGACGCGGTGACGCTCGGCAACCATTCCTGGGACCAGCGCGAAGCCTTGGTGTTCATCGAGCGGGCCGAGCGCCTGGTGCGTCCGGCCAACTATCCGCGCGGAACGCCCGGCCGCGGTGCCGCTTTGGTCGAGACCAAGAACGGCAAGCATGCGCTCGTCGTCAACGCGCTCGGCCGCGTCTTCATGACCCCGTTCGACGATCCCTTCGCCGCGCTGGAGCGTGAGCTCGGCGCCTGCCCGCTCGGCGTTGCTGCCGACGCCATCGTCGTCGATTTCCATTGCGAGGCCTCGAGCGAGAAACAGGGCATCGGCTTCTTCTGCGACGGTCGCGCCAGCCTCGTCGTCGGCACGCACACTCATGTCCCGACCGCCGACCACCAGATCCTGTCGGGCGGCACCGCCTACATGACCGATGCCGGCATGACCGGCGACTACGATTCCATCATCGGCATGCAGAAGGAAGAGCCGCTGCGGAGGTTCACGTCGGGCATTCCGTCGGGCCGTTTCGAGCCAGCCGCGGGCGCTGCGACGCTGAGCGGTGTTGCGGTGGAAACGGATGATGCGACGGGACTCGCGCTCAAGATTGCACCAGTGCGCATGGGCGGCCGGCTGGAGCCGGCAACGCCGAAGTTCTGGTTGAGCTGAAGAACCACGCTCCACCCTAGGTGTCGTCCCCGCGAAGGCGGGGACCCATAACCCCAGGGAGAAGTTGTTGCGCGAAGCTGGTAACTACGGGCCTTCGCCAAACCCAATCCTGTGGTTATGGATCCCGGATCTGCGCTCCGCTTCGCTACGCTTGTCCGGGACGACAACGGAAATTGACGCGCGATCACGCATCAATCTCGCCAGACGCTACTCCGCCGTCTGCTCCCTCAGCTCCGCCACGTCCTTCGCCGTCAGCTTCGAGCCCTTTGCACCGAACCGCGCCGTGACATAGTTCGCCACCGCCGCGATCTCGTCGTCGGTATACGCCTTGCCGAACGCGGGCATCGACAGCGCGCCGTCTGGCGTGTGGCGCTTGGTGCCCGAGAGCACGATCTGCGCGACGTTGGTGGCGGCGGGGTCGTTGACGGCCCAGGTGCCGGTCAGTGTCGCCACCGGCGAGACCGGGCTCTCGCCGCTCCAGCCGTGGCAGCTGGCGCAGGCGCTGGCGAACACCTGCTTGCCGCGGGCGTTCGCCGTGACGCCGTCGCGGTGCGAGGCGGGGGCGACCGGTGCCGTGGTGGCGGGCAGGTCGGGCGAGGGCTGCGGCGGCACGCTGCGCAGGTAAGCAACGATGCTGCTGATGTCTTCGGGGGCAAGCTTGCTCAAGCTGTGGTCGACCGCCTCACCCATCGGGCCCGAGGCCGAGCCATGACCCGGCGCATGGCCGAGCGACAGATACGAGATCAGATCCTGGTCGCTCCAGTTGCCGAGACCTGTCGCCTTGTCCGAGGAGATGTTGAAGGCGCGCCAGCCCGCCGTGATGGCGCCGGCGAACTTCCTGCGGTTGTCCAGCGCGAAGCCGAGATTGCGCGGCGTGTGGCACTCGCCGCAATGCGCCAGCGCCTCCGCGAGATACGCGCCCCTGTTCCATTCCGGGCTCTTCGATGTGTCGGGCGCAAAGCGCGTGTCCGGATTGAACACGGCCGACCAGACAATCATCGTCCAGCGCTGGTTGAACGGGAACGACAGCGTGTTGTCGGGCGCCTTGGCGCGCACCGCCGGCAGGCTGAACAGATAGGCCTTCACCGCCAGCACGTCCTCGTCGGTCATGAAGGTGTAGGACGTGTAGGGCATCGCCGGATAGAGCCGCGCGCCGTCACGGCGCTTGCCGTGCTGGACCGCGTTCAGGAAATCCTGGTCGCTGTAATTGCCGATGCCGGTGTCCTTGTCCGGCGTGATGTTGGTGGAATAGAGCGTGCCGAACGGCAGCTTGAAGGCGAGCCCGCCGGAATAGTCCTTCTCGCCCGGCTTGGTGTGGCAGACCATGCAGTCGGCGGCCTTGGTGAGATATTCGCCGCGCTCGACGATGCTAGCCTTCTCGAGCTTGGCCGGCACGCCGGTCGGCTTGCCGGCGCGGTAATCCGCCAGCGCCACTTTCGTGCCGCCGGCGAAGTCGAGCGGGCCGGGCCCGCGGATGATGAAGACGCCGACCGCTGCCGCGACGATGGCGATCGCGACGACGCTTGTGAGGATACGCATCTTGCCGCTCATGCCTTTCTCCCCGCAGCCAGCAGTTTCCGATCGATCGGCAGGCGCCGCAGCGCCACGCCGGTTGCGGCGTAAATCGCGTTGCGCAGCGCCGGCGGTCCGGCCGTCGTGCCGGTCTCGCCAATTCCGCCGGGTGCCTCGCCGCTCTTGACGACGTGAACCTCGATCTTCGGCGTCTGGTTGATCCGCAACATCCGGTAGTCATTGAAGTTGGATTGCTGGACGCGCCCCTTCTCGATGGTGATCTCGCCATAGAGCGCGGCGGTCAGGCCGAAGATCAGCCCGCCCTCGACCTGAGCCACGATGGTATCCGGATTGACGGCGATGCCGGTATCCACCACCGAGGTCGCACGGCGCAGATTGATCTCGCCTTGCTCGTCGACCTCAGCCTCCACGACGGTTGCAATGAAACTCCCGAACGACGGCTGCAAGCACACCCCGCGTCCGACGCGCGCGGGCAAGGGTTGACCCCAATTGGCTTTTTCTGCCGCGAGATTGAGGACGGACAGGAAACGCGGCTGATTGGCCAGCATGCCACGGCGAAACTCGACCGGGTCCTTGCCCGCCTTGCGCGCCAGTTCGTCGATGAAGCATTCGACCGCAAACACGTTGTTGTTGGGGCCGACCCCGCGCCAGAACCCCGTTGGTATCGCCGGCGGTTCGGCCCGCACGTATTCGACGTGGACATTCGGGATCTCGTAGGGCACGTCGGTGGCGCTATCGATCGCATCGATATCGATGCCCTTCTGGAACGCCGGCGGCAGCCAGCGCGCGATGATCGCAGCGCCGGTGATCTTGTATTTCCAGCCGACGATCTTGCCGCCGGACAGGCTCGCTGCGATCGTGTCGCGATACACCGGCCGATAGACGTCGTGCTGAATGTCTTCCTCGCGGGTCCACACCACCTTGACCGGCCCGTCGACCTGTTTGGCGATGCGAACCGCCGCGACCACCATGTCGGGCTCGAGCTTGCGGCCGAAGCCGCCGCCCAGCAGGTGGTTGTTGACGATCACCTTCTCGACCGGAAGCCCGGCGGCCTTGGCCGCCTCGGACTGCACACGCGCCATGATCTGCGTTCCGGTCCAGATCTCGCATGAATCGGGCTTGCAATGCACCGTGGCGTTCAACGGCTCCATCGTTGCGTGGGCGAGAAAAGGCAGCTCGAACGAAGCTTCGAAGTTCTCGCCGCTCGCGAGACCCTTGGCGATGTCGCCGGTTGATTTGGCGACCACGCCGTCCTTTGCGCTGGCGGCGCGCAAATCGTCCCAGATCGCTTTCGAATTGATCTTTGCGTTCGGTCCCTCGTTCCACTCGATGTCGAGCGCGTCCAAGCCTTTTTTCGCCGCCCACATGTGATCGCCGACGACGGCGACGAGATCGTCGAGCACGACGATCTTTCGCACGCCCGGAATCTTCTTCGCGGCACGGTCATCGACCTTGCCGACCTTGCCGCCGAACACCGGGCACTGCGCCAGCGTCGCGAATTTCATGTCTGGGACGATGGCGTCGATGCCGTAGACGGCCTTGCCGTTGACCTTGTCGGGGGTGTCGAGCCGCTTGAACGGCTGGCCGATATAAACGAAATCCTTGGGGTCCTTGAGCGCGGGAGTCTTGGGCGGCGTCTGGCCTGCTGCTGCGGCGGCCAGCGCACCGTAGGAGACGGTCCGACCGCTCGCCTTGTGGGTCACCTCGCCTTTCGATGTCGTGCAACTGGCGGGATCGACGCCCCATTGTGCAGCCGCGGCCTGCACCAGCATGGCGCGTGCGCTGGCGCCGGCTTCACGTAGCGGCTTCCAGAACGCCCTGACCGATGTCGAGCCTCCGGTCGCCTGAATGATGAAAATGGGATTGCCGTACAGTTTCTCGTTGGCGGGTGCGTGCAGCAATTGGACCTTTGACCAGTCGGCGTCGAGCTCCTCTGCCAGGATCATCGAGATCGCGGTATAGATTCCTTGTCCCATCTCGACTTGCGGCATCACCAGCGTCGTCGCACCTTCCGGGTCGATGCGGATGAAGGCATTCGGCGCGAACTTGCCGTCGGTCTTGTCCTCCGGCTGCACCGGCTCGTTGACGGCGGCGCGCAGCGGCAGGTGGAAGGCGAGCAGGAAGCCGGTGGCGAGGCCGCCGGTCAGAAGCGCGCGGCGGGAGACGTTGTTATGTGCGTTCATGGCGGACCTCACGACTGACGGCCGTTGGCGGCCTGCTTGATGGCCTCGCGGATGCGCACATAGGTGCCGCAGCGGCAGATGTTGCCGGCCATGGCGGCGTCGATGTCGGAATCGTCAGGCTTCGGCGTTGACGCCAGCAGTGCTGCGGCGGACATGATCTGGCCGGACTGGCAGTAGCCGCACTGGATCACTTCGGCCTCCAACCAGGCCTTCTGCACCTTCGCGCCCGACGGCGTATTGCCGACCGCCTCGATGGTGGTGATGGCGCGGTTCTCGACCGCGCTGACCGGCAGCACGCAGGAGCGTACCGCCTTGCCGTCGACATGCACCGTGCATGCGCCGCACTGCGCGATGCCGCAGCCGAACTTGGTGCCGGTCATTCCGAGGATGTCGCGCAGCACCCAGAGCAGCGGCATTTCAGGTGGCGCGTCGAAGGATTTCGTTTCGCCATTGATGGTGAGTGTCGTTGCCATATGCATTCCCTTGCTCGGCGATCGCGTGCGGCGATCACGTCGACGAATTTTGCGCGACCATAATCATATCGATGCGAAACGATGAAGCGTCGAAATTTCCGACAATGCATATTTGCGCGAACGAGGCGTGAGGCCATGACGTTCACGAATTTGTGCGGCGATCGCTGCAAAGGTTTTGGGCTAATTGATATGATAATCGTCATGTTTTGACCCATTTTCGTCGCGTGCGGGATCGACCACCGCAGATGATCGTGCGAACGCGCAAAATCATGCAAAGACGAAACTCGTGCGATTGGGAAAGTGGGGCGGCGGGGAACGGCCGACATTGTTGTGCCCTCTCCCCTTGTGGGAGAGGGCGGCGACGTCAGTCAACTCGAATACGTTTGGGGTGAGGGGTCTCTATCCGCGTATGACCCTCGTCATTATCGAGCAGTTCTGCCCGCGGAGACAGACCCCTCATCCGGCGCTTCGCGCCACCTTCGCCCACAAGGGGAGAGGGAAGAGGGGGGTAATTTCGGAATAGTCGCAATATGCCCCTGTTTTGCCTGACGGGTCAAGTGTGGGGCGCATCTCAGCACTCGAACCGCCTCCACGTCGGGAAGAGGCGAACCGCGACCGGGTCTGATTTCATCGCCCTCCTGGTGCCCGCCTAAGCCATTGATTCCGCACGCCCCGTCTACTGTGCATGGGGTTGTTTTCGAACTTTTTGTCTTGGGGAGGCCAGAGCGCCGTCGCGAGAGCCGTCAGCTCTGCCGAAAGCCCATCCGGAAGGCGCCCCAATGTTTGCCGCGGACCACGATCGGCGAGGACAGATCCTTCATCAACACGAACTGTCCGCCGCCCATGTCGCGGCGGTAGGTCTGGAGCAGGAACGGCTTGGTGTTGCCTGCGACCTTCTTCACCGTGCGGTCGTTGAACAGGCGGCGGTTGCGGCAATTGGCGTTATTCCAGACGGGGTCCTTGCCCTGCGGCAGGCGGTAGTTCGGATTGTGGGTCGGCAGATAGCCGCTCCGCGCCCAGGCGACGCAATAGACGATGCGCGGATCCGATTTCTGGATCGGGTCCTGGATCGCGGGCAGCACGCGGTCGGTGAATTCGACGTAGTTGGTGAGGTACTGCTTCGGATCGGTGCCGGGAATTTCGCGATAGGTCTCGTCGAGCAGCTGGTCGAGCGTGATGTCGCCGCGATCGATGGCGGCTTCGAACTCGGCCGAGATCCGCCTCGCGGTGTCGACCACGATTCGGATCAGCGGCGTGTCCGAGGTCTCGACGCCGCTGTCGGCGATCAGCGCGATCAGGCCTTCGGACGTGTCGAGCAGCTTGGCCACCCGCTCGTCTGCGTTCTTGAGATCGCGCGAGGACAGGTCGACGCCCCTGGCGAGCTCGTTGAGCTCGCTGATGACGGTGTCGCAATGTCCGAGATTGGAGGTCGCCGCGCGCGTGACGCTGCCGATCTCCGCTTCCACGGATGCGAATCCCTGCTGAACGCGCGAGATGATGCCGGAGATCTGCTGGGCGCCTTCGCCCGCGGTCTTGGCGCGCTGGGAGGCGTCGCTGCTCTCGCCGATCAGGCCTTCGATCTGGCCGTCGAGATCGCGCACGGTGTCGGAGATCTGATGCGTGGCCTGGCGGGTGGCTTCCGCGAGGTTCTTCACTTCGCTTGCGACCACCGCGAAGCCGCGGCCGGCATTGCCGGCGCGGGCGGCTTCGATGGTCGCGTTCAGCGCGAGCAGATTGGTCTGCTTGGCGATCGCCTCGATCGAGCCGGACACTTTGGCGACCTGCGCCAGCGCCGAGCCGACCGCGCTGAGGCGCGCCTCGATCCGCTCCACCGCGGCGACGAGCTCGGAGATGTGGCTGACCGCGGTGTCGACGGCGCCGCGCGACTGCGCGATCTCGCCGACCGCCGCTGACGTGGTGGTCTGCACGGCCTGCGATGCATTGGCGATGTCGTGGTTGGCCGAGACCATCGTCTCGGCCGTCTTCTGAAGATGATGGAACCGTTCCGACTGGTTGGCGACGCGGTTTGCGACTTCCTGGACGTTGCCGGCGATATCGGCGAGCTCCACGCCGAGGCCGCCGATGCGGTCGGCGAGCTGATCAATCAGCCGTTCGGCGAGCGTGCGGTTGGATGCGGTGTCCAATACTGCAAGTTGTGCGGCGGACATGTCCTGGGCTTCCTCCAATCAGAGCCGTTCGCCGGCCCTCCCGCGGCATTCCGATTCCAGCGGCGACTTAGAGGATGATTCGGGGGCGGCGTCTTGCCTGAGCGTGCACTAGAGTTTGTAGGCGGTGCGGAATCCGCCCCAGTGCCGGCCCTGCACGCGGATCGGGACGTCGATCTCGCGCATCATCACGGTGGTGCCATTGCCCATGTCGCGCGCATAGGTTTGGACCAGGTACGATCGCAGGTTGCGCGCGGCGGCGAGCCCCGCCGGATCGTTGAATATCCGCCGGTTGCGGCTGTTGGCCGTATTCCAGGCGACGTCGCCCGGCCGCTGCGGATGCGAATAGATCTTGTTGTGCACCGGGAGGAAGCCGTTGCGGTCGACCATGGCGCAGAACGCCATGCGCTGGTCCTTCGCCAGAAAGGCTTCCTGGAACGGCGGCAGGGCCCGGTCGGCCCAGCCGAGATATTTCGTGCGGTATTGCTGCGGATTGGTTCCGGCGATCTCGGCATAGTCGGTGTCGAAGAGATCGTCGATCCTGACTTCGCCGCGCGCAACCGCCTGCTCGAAGATCCTGGTCAGCGCGTTGCCCGCCTCCATCGCGCGGGTGACGAACTCGGTGTTCTCCTCGTGGATCGACCAGAGCTTGTCCTCGATCTTTTCGCGGAGCTCGGCATTGGGGCCGGCGAACTGCGCGCGGGCGCCGGCCTTGGACTGCTCGATCACGCGCAGGCGACAGGCACCGACGTCTTCGAGGGTGCCCTCGATCATAGCTTGCGGTGCGAGACGGCTGACGTCCGCGCCGCCGATCAGCACGCCGTCCATCGAGATTTCATAGACCGGCATCACGCCGCGCGTGCTCTCGAACTTGAGATGGCAGGGCAGCCGCTCGGTCTTGCGGCGATCGTCATGCTCGCTCTGGCGGAGCAGCACGGCGCAACGCGACTTCAGCTTTTGTGCGAAGGTGGTGACGGCCTTGCCGGCACTGGCGACGTTCTCGCCGTGGCTCTCGGCCGCCTTGGTCGCGGCATCGATCTCGGCCGCGCTCTCGCCGACCGAGACGATGAACTCCGAGGCGCTCGCGGCATTGCCGGAGACTTCGCTGGTGGTGGCGTTCTGTTCGGCAACCGCCCCGTTGACGGTCTCGAAGACCGGGCGGATCGCCTCGATCGCCTGCGAGATGCGGTGCACGGCATCCGCGGAGCCGGCGGCGTCGCGCTGGAGCGCGTCGATCTTCTTTGTGATCTCTTCGGTCGCGCTTTGCGTCTGCACGGCGAGCGCCTTGACCTCGGTTGCGACGACCGCAAAGCCTCTTCCCGCAGCACCCGCGCGTGCGGCCTCGATCGTCGAATTGAGGGCGAGCAGCGTCGTCTGCCGCGCGATCTGCGCGATCAGATTGACGACGTTGCCGATGGCGGCAGAGGATTCGCGCAAGCGGTCGACATTGGCGCGGGCTTCCTGCGCCGCGGCGCTGGCCTCGTCGGCGAGCTTGCCGGCCTCGCGAACCTGAGCCCCGATTCCCAGCGCGGACTGGGTGAACTTGTCGGCGGCATGGGCGAAGGTGGAGGCGGTCGATTGCGCGGCATTGGTCCGGCCGGTCAGGGCATCGGTGCGGTCGCGGATGGCGGCAAGCGTCGCCGCGGTCGCCTCAGCGCCGCCGGCCACCGAATTGGCGGCGCGTTCGAGCTGGCGGATCATGGCGCCCAGCTCGAGTTCCAACAGCTCCAGGATTTCCCGCGCCGAATCAGTCTCGGCCGCGGGAGTGGGCTCGGAATGGGCCGCCGGCTGCGGAGCCGCCGGGGCGGTCGCGGGCGCAGCCCGGTCCGGCAGACGCTTCCGAAATAGTCCGAACGCCATCAGCTCTCTCTTGTCGGGGAACGGTCGGGCGCTATTTTCGCAGGCTGGAATGAAATCAGGGTTAACAATGCCCGATCTCTAGGCGCCGGCCATTACGGCGGCTATCTTTACAGTGCTACCTTGGAGCAGCAGATCCCTTTGATTCCGGTGGGGTGGCGGCCTATAAGGCCGCGCTTCCCACGCTCACCTTTGGCTGACGATTTCCCAAGAGACCACGCATGGCCGGACATTCCCAATTCAAGAACATCATGCACCGCAAGGGGCGGCAGGATGCCCAGAAGTCGAAGCTGTTCGGCAAGCTGGCGCGGGAAATCACGGTCGCCGCCAAGCTCGGTACGCCCGACCCCGCCATGAACCCCCGTCTGCGCGCCGCCGTGATCGCGGCGCGGCAGGAGAACATGCCGAAGGACAACATCGAGCGCGCCATCAAGAAGGCGCTCGGCAGCGACGGCGAGAACTATGACGAGATCCGCTACGAGGGTTACGGCCCCGGCGGCGTCGCCGTCATCGTCGAAGCGCTGACCGACAACCGCAACCGCGCCGCCTCCGACATCCGCTCCTTCTTCACCAAGTCCGGCGGCAATCTCGGCGAAACCGGCTCGGTCTCCTTCATGTTCGACCGCACCGGCATCATCGAATACGACCGCAGCGTCGCTTCCGACGACGCCGTGCTCGATGCCGCGATCGAGGCCGGCGCCGACGACGTCGTCTCCGGCGAAGGCGGTCACGAGATCTACGCCTCGACCGAAGGCTATCGCGACGTCGCCAAGGCGCTGGAAGCCAAGTTCGGCGAGCCGCGCAAGGCCGCGCTGATCTGGAAGCCGCAGAACACGGTCGCCGTCGACGACGAGACCGGCGAGAAGCTGCTCAAGCTGATGGATTTGCTCAACGAGCACGACGATGTCCAGAACGTCTACGCCAATTTCGAGGTGTCGGACGCGCTGATGGCGAAGATGGGCGGCTGATCGCCAGCACCGAATTCCGCTGTCGTCGCCCGGCTTGACCGGGCGACCCAGCATTCCAGAGAAGCCAGTAAGGTACGGAGAAGCCGCAGCGTACTGGATACCCCGCTTTCGCGGGGTATGACACTGGAGTGCATGATGGACAGCGCGGCACTCTTCGGCGAGGGCCCCACTTCCCCTGTTACTTCCGTTCTGTTTCTGTTTCCCTGCGCCCGGCCAGCCGCTATCACTGGCCCATGACTGCGCTCCCGATTCGTGGCCCCGTTCGCATCATCGGCATCGACCCCGGCCTGCGCCGCACCGGCTGGGGCGTGATCGAGGCTGACGGCAACCGCCTGATCTACGTGGCCTGCGGCTCGGTGGAACCGGCGAACGACCTGCCGCTGGCGAGCCGGCTGCTCGCGATCCATGAAGGGCTCGCGGCCGTGCTCTCGAACCATCAGCCGATCGAAGCCGCGGTCGAGCAGACCTTCGTCAACAAGGACGGCGTCGCGACGCTGAAGCTCGGTCAGGCCCGCGGCGTCGCCATGCTGGCGCCCGCAATGTTCGGCATCCCGGTCGCCGAATACGCGCCCAATCAGGTCAAGAAAACCGTCGTCGGCGCCGGTCACGCCGAGAAGGCCCAGATCGCGATGATGCTGAAGATTCTGCTGCCGAAAGCCGAGCCGCCGTCAGCCGACGCCGCCGACGCGCTCGCCATCGCCATCACCCACGCCCATCACCGCCAGAGCACCGCGCTTAGGCTGAAGGTGGCGGGTCTCTAATGCGCGTTGTGAGGCACAGATGAGCCGCGTGGACGGTGTGCTCCCTCCCCCCTTGTGGGGGAGGGTCGGGGAGAGGGGTAGCCGCAGCGGCGGTGCCGCCGTCAAGCCTGGCGCGCATTCCTCACGCCTTCGAGACAATCCCCGTGTGGCACCCCCCTCCCTAACCCTCCCCCACAAGGGGGGAGGGAACGGACAGACGATGCCGAGCGTCCTTCAAGCGATGGGTGCGCAGCGATGATCGGCAAGCTCAAGGGCCTGATCGATTCCTACGGCGAGGATTTCGTCATCCTCGACGTCGGCGGCGTCGGCTATCAGGTGCACTGCTCCTCGCGCACGCTGCAGCATCTGCCCTCGCCGGGCGAGGCCGCCGTGCTGTCGATCGAGACCTATGTCCGCGAGGATCAAATAAAACTGTTCGGCTTCCGCACCGACCAGGAGCGCGAATGGTTTCGCCTGCTCCAGACCGTGCAGGGCGTGGGCGCCAAGGTCGCGCTCGCCGTGCTCGGCACGCTGGTGCCGGCCGATCTCGCCAATGCGATTGCGCTGCGCGACAAGGCGGCGGTGGCGCGCACGCCCGGCGTCGGCCCCAAGGTCGCCGAGCGCATCGTCACGGAACTGAAGGACAAGGCGCCGGCCTTCGCCAATGTCGATCCCGCCGTCGTGCATCTTGCCGGTGCCGTCGACGATCAGCGCGCACCACGTCCGGTTGCCGATGCGATCTCCGCGCTGGTCAATCTCGGCTACGGCCAGCCGCAGGCGGCTGCTGCGATTGCATCGGCCTCGCGCAGCGCGGGTGAAGGCGCCGGGACGGCGCAGCTCATCCGGCTCGGCCTGAAGGAATTGGCGAAGTGAGCGCGGCAATGGTCAGTCTCGTAGGGTGGGCAAAGCGACTTGTCCGCCGTAGCTCGAAGAGCGAAGGCGGAAGCGTGCCCCCCATCTTTCAACCGACTGGAGACATGGTGGGCACGGCGCGAAGCGCGCCTTTGCCCACCCTACGAGGAGTTCGCTGAGTGAGCGACCCCAAGGCCAACCGCATGGTCTCGCCCGAGCGCCGCAGCGACGATGTCGGTGACACCGCGCTGCGTCCGCAATCGCTGTCGGATTTCGTCGGCCAGCAGCAGGCGCGCAAGAACCTCTCGATCTTCATCGAGGCGGCGCGCAAGCGCGGCGAGGCGCTGGATCACGTGCTGTTCGTAGGCCCCCCGGGCCTCGGCAAGACCACGCTGGCGCAGATCGTCGCGAAGGAACTCGGCGTCGGCTTCCGTGCCACCTCGGGCCCTGTCATCGCCAAGGCGGGCGATCTCGCCGCGCTCCTCACCAATCTCGAAGAGCGCGACGTGCTCTTCATCGACGAGATCCATCGCCTGAGCCCGGCGGTGGAAGAGGTGCTCTATCCCGCGATGGAGGATTTTCAGCTCGACCTCATCATCGGCGAGGGTCCGGCGGCGCGCTCGGTCAAGATCGAGCTGTCGAAATTCACGCTCGTCGGCGCCACCACGCGCGCGGGCCTGCTCACCAATCCGTTGCGCGACCGCTTCGGCATTCCGGTGCGGCTGAATTTCTACACCATCGAGGAACTGGAGAGCATCGTCAGCCGCGGCGCGCGCGTGCTCAATGTCGGCATGACCTCTGACGGCGCCAACGAGATCGCGCGCCGCGCCCGCGGCACGCCGCGCATCGCCGGGCGGTTGCTCAGGCGCGTGCGCGATTTTGCCTCCGCAGCCGATGCCGACAAGATCGATCGCAAGATCGCCGACCACGCGCTGAGCGCGCTCGAGGTCGACGCCGCTGGGCTAGATGCCATGGATCGCCGCTATCTCTCGACCATCGCGACAAACTATGGCGGCGGCCCGGTCGGCGTCGAGACCATGGCCGCCGCCTTGTCCGAGCCGCGCGATGCGATCGAGGACATCATCGAGCCTTACCTCATCCAGTGCGGCTACCTCCAGCGCACTCCGCGCGGCCGCCTGCTCACCTCGCATGCCTTCCGCCATCTCGGCATCGCCGAGCCCTCGCGCGATGCTGCGGCACAGTTCGGCCTGTTCGGGACGGACGAGAGCGACGACTGATCTGCGCTAATCCAGCCTTCTGTCATCAATTTCCGGTCATCTCGTGCAGACGATCTGCACGAGCGCACCCCAATTCCGCTCCAATCGGACCCCATCAAGAAGGCGCATCTCGATCGGATTTTCATGATCACGCGTCGTCATTTCATTCGTTCCATCGGCGGCCTGTCCGTCCTCGGTGTCTCGACCGCCGCCTATGGCGTCGGCGTCGAGCCGGTGCTGCGGCTCCGCGTCACCCGCTATCATCCGAAGCCGCGGCAATGGCCGGCGGATCTGCCGCTGAAGATCGCCGCCATCGCCGATATCCATGCCTGCGATCCCTGGATGTCGCTGGAGCGGATCGAGGGCATCGTCGAGCGCACCAATGCGCTGAACGCCGACCTCGTCGTGCTGCTCGGCGATTATGTCGCCGGTCTCCATCATGTCACGCGCTTCATTCCGTCGAGGGAATGGGCGAGGGTGCTCGCCGGCCTCAAGGCGCCGCTCGGCGTCCATGCCGTCATGGGCAATCACGATTATTGGGACGACAAGACCGTGCAGCGCACGGGGCGCGGGCCGACGATGGCGCATCGTGCGCTCGAAGCAGCCGGCATTCCTGTCTACGAGAACGACGCGGTCCGCCTCACCAAGGATGGCCGCCCATTCTGGCTCGCCGGCTTAGGTGATCAGCTGGCCTTCCTGCCGGCGCGGCGCTTGCGCAGCATGGCGCACTTCGGCGCCGACGATCTCAACGCCACGCTCGCCAAGGTCACCGACGATGCGCCTGTGATCCTGCTGGCGCATGAGCCCAATATCGCGCCGCGCGTGCCCGCGCGCGTCGCGCTGCAACTATC
Source organism: Bradyrhizobium frederickii (assembly GCF_004570865.1). Lineage (GTDB taxonomy): Bacteria > Pseudomonadota > Alphaproteobacteria > Rhizobiales > Xanthobacteraceae > Bradyrhizobium > Bradyrhizobium frederickii. The sequence goes on along the minus strand of NZ_SPQS01000020.1, from coordinate 10,955 downwards.
CGGCCATACCCATGGCGGCCAGGTCCGCCTGCTCGGCTGGTCCCCCGCCGTCGCAAAGCAGCAGGGCATCCGGCTCGCCTATGGCCATATCAGGCTGAAATGCGATCTCATTGTCTCCGGCGGCCTCGGTTGCAGCATCATGCCGGTCCGATTCGGCGTGCCGCCCGAGATCGTCGAGGTGACGCTGGGAAGGACAGGGCCGGCTGTGTCCTAGCCCCGCTTGCGCCGCCGGCTGTTTTTGCGCAAAAACGGGCCGGTTAGCGACAAGCGAAGAGGCTCGCGACGTGACAGCTCATCTCGACGGCGAGATCCGCGACGGCCGCCATCACATGCAGGTCCGCGTCTATTACGAGGACACGGACTTCCCTGATTTGCCGTTATCGTAGTAGGCCAACATGTCGATTTTTTCTCCCTTGCGTCGGTTTTCCGGGAAAAGCTTCATGCCGCAAAGGGCGGCACTTTTCAGGTAGGGCGTATATTCGTAGGGCATCCGCTTGCGAACTGGATGCACCAAAATGCAGTCAATCAAGTTACGGAAGGCGACGCGGGTTTCGATCGCTTTCGAATTTATCTTGAGCGCGGTGAGCAATTTTTTAACTTCCGAACGGTAAAGCTCGCCGAACTTCGGGTGGTCAAACGGGCTCACGTTCTCGCTGCCGTTGCCCAGCAGCCGCAAGCGCGCATCAACGTTTTCGCGCTCCATATCGCACTCATCGATCCGCTTGAGCAGCTCATCGGGTTTACGACGGCTGTTTGCGATGGCATATGATAGGCGCTCTATCTCGGCAGTTAGCGTACGGCGTCGACGCTCGAGATTGGTGCGTTCGCTAACTTTTTTTCGATCTTTCTTGCGTTCCTCCTGCCAAGCACTCATCGCCTCTTCAATGGCTTTTGGCGAAAGCAATTTCACGTCAATCTTGACGGAAACATCCTCAAGTAGAACGTCCATGTCAAAGCTACGGGTGTGCTCGCAGGTGCCTCGCTGATGCGCGTTGGCGCATGCGGCGCGCGGCGCGCCATTCCGGGACGATTGCGCAATTCGCATAGGGCCGTTGCAAACGCCGCACCGGAGGACACCGGCAAGCGGGTGCTCATTGTTGCGCGGAATCATTGAGCGGCGCTGCGGCTTGCCGGTCGGCCCGAACATATGGACAGCGCGCGCGCTGCGAACCTTCTGCACCGTATCCCAGAGTGCTTGCGGAATGATCCGTAGCTCGGGATTCTTGACGATGATGTGCCGTTCTTCCGGATTGCGGCGCTTCTGTTTCTTCTGCGTTTCCGGGTTGAGAATTGTCGAGCGAACGTTCCAATGTATCTCGCCGATATACAACTCGTTGCCGATAATGCCGCGACCATGACGACCGCCAGTGATGCACTGATGATTCCAAGTGGTGCGACCGGCCTTGTCCTTGTGACGGGTGGCGCCAGGCGAGGGCACACCTTCGTGGGAGAGGTCAGCTGCAATATTTCGGGTTGAACGGCCCGAAGCATATTCCTTGAAGATGCGGAGTACGATCTTTGCTTCGTTCTTATCGATCAGGCGCTCGCCGGGCGCACCAGGCCTCGGCCGATAGCCATACGCGTATGAGCCCGGAATTTTTCCGTTAGCGACAGCGTTGTCATGGCCGCGCCGAACCTTGTCGGCAAGCTGCGGTTTGTAAATCGTGTTATAGAGACTTGCGATGCTGATATCGGTAGCGGTGGCGTAAATGCCTTTCTGATCCATCAGCTCAACGCCGTTGAACTCGAAAACCTGCTTTAGGCGCTGGATCGTTGCGGGATCGCGCGACAAGCGGTCGAAATGCTCAACGATGACCACGTCAAAGTCATGGTTTCGAACACCGTTTAGCAATCGTTGATAGCCGTCCCGCGCATCTTCGGTAAGACCAGACTTTGCGGCATCGACGAATTCATCGATGACATCTAGGTTATTGCGTTCGGCGACCTTTCGGCAGAGCAATAGCTGACCGTCAATCGAGGTCGCCTTTTGCATGTCGCTGGAATAGCGGGCGTATAGTACGGCTCTCATTTTGGGTGACCCTGCCGTCATGCCGTTCCCCTATCGGCTGCCCGTGACATCCTTTTCGTCCCGTGCAATCTGTCGCCCAATGGCGCGCGCCAGCTCAAGCCAAATTTCCTCATTATCGGGATTGTCCCAGCTCTGAGGGTGGGAAGGGTCAAGCGGTCGGATGATCGCCCTTTGCTCCCGAGGCGATCGGATTCGGGTGCGCATTACAAGCTGGCCAGCGGATGTTAACGTAAAGTGCCGGCCCGCGCGACAGCCGGGCGGCAATCATTTGCAGCGCTTGATTCCAGGCTCGATCCCTCCCGTCCCTTTTCCGTGGTTTCATGACCTTCGCCGGCGCGACAATCCGATCTAGATCGTCCTTTGGCCACAGCTTCCGTTGGCTGTGGCCACAACCCGACCGGGATCATTGCAGGATCAGGATGGCGCATGAATTTTGCCCTTTTTGAAGCGCTCGCTTAAATCTCGATCTGCGGGCTGTGAGCCAATTCATGTTGGCCGCTGCAGCGGCAAATGAAAATGAGATTCTTCAGATACATCAATGCCGGGGATCGAGCGTTAGCGCACTCCCGCGATGGTGGTCGTGGGCGGGAGCAGATCTGCTAAGCAGAGCGGAGTAAAAATACTTGCGCGTGACGGCGACGAGTTGATGGGCAGGGAGGCTTCCGCTGCGCTCGGCGACCCGCTCGCATTAGCCTCGCGGGCAGTCAGACAAAGGGAGCATCGGTTCGGGCTAATTTCTTAGTACTTCCCTTGATACCGAGCGTCATTTATCGGCGCGGCGCGCGCCTCAGGAAAAGCGGGCGCAATTCGTCGGAGTGGACGCTTATGGCTTCATCGCGCCTCTCGTTGGCCCCCTCCGTTCTGATTCAGGCGAGCTTCGAGCGAACTGATGCTGGCGAGCACAGCTTCAAAGTTTGGCGGTTCGCCGAAGATCATGCCTTTCATGGCTCTGTAATCGACGCGCAACTGGTCGATCATCGCGTCATGTGGGGCCAGCGCGAACGAACCGGGCGCCGCACTCGCAAGATCAAAGTCCGGTCGATTGAAGAACATGCGGGCATGCGCCGACGCAGTCCGCGCCGAGCTCTGTGTCAGCCATAGCGGCTTCTCCGATCGGGTCCCGAACTAGCTGGTGCAGGTCGTAGTAGTGACGGGACACGCGTTGACCGCCGCCGCGCAGCTCGCCGCGCTGGTCGAACCAGCGGCGCAACCCATGGAGGATGACGACCTTGTCCCAGAAGGTGCGTTATCGGCACATCGCTATTTGGGTCGAGCGCGGATTTTGCGCCTGACTCGATCTTGATCGCCGCCCGCACATAATCCGACCGCGGTGTCGCCGCGGGATACCAGATCAACAGCGTCTGCCCGTCGGGATCGGCCTCGTCGGCTTCCACGCGTGCTGCACCGGCATCGAGGCCGGCAGCCTGAAGCCGATGCTGGAGGATCCGCGTCAACTCAGCGCGCAGCGAGCCATTAATGTAAGCTTTGCAGGCGTCCTTGATTGCATCAAGCCGCTCCCGACGTTTCTTGCCGCTGAGCGCGTCAAGCTCCTCGATGGTCGCCGGCTCGCCGATATCATCCCGAAACACCGTTACGTCTATATCTTCGGAGAAACGATTGATCAGACCGAACCCTTTAGACAAGGATGTTCCGCCTTTGAAAAGGAGGCGCGGTCCTCCCGTCTTCAGGCCATGGAATAAGGCATCCAGCGTCCAGCAGACCCAAAAGTCCTTCTCGATATTCTGGGATGCCGTACCGAGGCGCAGCCCCGACCCGGCCACGAGAACCTCATCGAAAGCCGGGTTCATGCCTACACCCTCCGAGTTGTGCCGCGCGATTGGCGGTTGGCTTCTTCCGCGTGGAGCGTGGTTTCGGCTTCGGACGTGCGACGGCAGGGTGACGCTGACCATCATCACCGTCGCCTCTTCCTTGTCGATGACGATCATGATCACCGCCAGCATGATTAGCATCATCACGATCATCATCGTTATGCCGGCGACCAAGGCCAGCATCGGTTTCGATGAGCGGTTTGAGAAACACCCGCATCCATGTCGGAAGAGCCGACATGCCGGCGGTGAGATCGGCTTTGAGCAGCGGCCCCGCTGTCGGACCCTCGAAAAGCCTGGCGAGCTTGCGCTCGACCTGATCGTTCTCGCCCTCTCGTGTTAAGAGATCCCGCAGCCAATGAAGCGCTTGGACAACGCGCATGGCCGGTCGCCCGGCCCAGAATAGCTTGCTGGCTGCGGTCGGACGAAAGGTGATCGTCACGTTACCAAGCTTTATCGCGCGACGACACGCCTCGGTGTGCACCACGATTTTGGCCGGGACGGCGTCAGTCAAACCCAAATCGTTCGCCGCGGTTATGCCGTCGACAAGCATCCGCGTTCGGTCGCGTCTTCCGACTGCGTCGATGACCGAGCGCGGATCGGGAGGGTTAGGTTTTTGGGTGAGCCTGTTGAAGCCAGGCTGATCGTAGAGCCCGCGATCGATCCGCCTCAGGGTTCCGGCATTCGCTAGCCGCTGCAGCGTCTTATCAACGGCGTCCCGCGAGGAGAGGTCGACGAAGTCACTGGGCGTCCAGACCTTCCGCGGCGCGTCCTCACGGATGCGGTCAAGCATGACGGTCTTGAGGTCGGGCGGGTGGCTGTTCATGTCCGAAAATTGCAGCTCTTTTTCGGACACAGGGCAAGTTTCTTGTCCGAAATAGGTATACAAATTTCGGACAATCTAGGTCACTTGAGGGGGAACGCCTTCCCCTGGCATCCGAGTTCCCGCAATGCTCCCGAAAGAGTGAGGGCGCTGACCGGGTTTTCCGGGACGGGTTGAGGGCTGGAGAAGAGGCCTCCGGCGCCCGTCATGGAGACGACCCATGACCCAAGTCGAAGTTCTTAGCACGGGCCGCGACCGCATCGGCGGCTACAAGGTGGACCTGACCCGCGGTGAGCGTTGGCCGCGTATCCTCGGAGTGGTTCTCGCGGCCGGCGGACGAGCGCTATCTGTCCCTGTCGGACCTTTATGCCGCCGTGCGCGGACGGACCCGCATAGCCGGACCCGGACGGTGGAGAGCGCAGCGATCCGCGTCGAGGCGGATCGTAACGACGCGGAACGGCTGGTGCTAACGTTGCCCGGCTCCGATACGCCTATCGCACCGACCCACTGGAGCTTCGGCCAACTCGCGAGCCTGGTCGGCGCGCCGGCCGCCTACCTCCGGCAGCTTCCGGCGCCGCTCGCTGGCATCAATCTCCAATTTGGCCTCAGCTCTCATCGAGGCGAGCAGGTCAAGACGCTCGAGATCGAAGACGGTCGCGTCGATCTTCGCGCGGTTACGGGGCCCGAATACGGGCGCATTTTTGACCACGAACTCGTGGCGGCCGTTCAGCGCATCGCCGGCAATGGCTCGGGCGACACGCGCTGGAAAGTCCCGGGCGTGCTCGACTGGTCGACCGGCGTCTATAATCCGCATGTCGACATCAGCGAGGATACGACGACTCTCTACGCGTCGAACCGCGACGTCTTCCTGTTCCTGGTCGACGACCTCAACCCGATCGAGGCCGGCCGGCTGCGTGATGGCTCGCCGTGGCTTCTACTGCTGGAATTCCGAGGTGGGTGCCAAGACACTCGGGATGGCGAGCTTCTATCTCCGCGCCGTCTGCCAGAACAGCAATCTCTGGGGTGTAGAGGATTTCGAGGAGATCACCATCCGCCACTCCAAATACGCCGCCTCACGCTTCGCGCACGAGGCGGTGCCGGCGCTGACGAGCTTTGCCAATTCCCAATCAATGCCCCTTCGTCAATGGCATCAGGGCCGCGCGAGAAATGATCGTCGCCCGCACCGACGACGACCGTAGCGAGTTCCTGCGCAAGCGCGGCTTCTCGAAGACTGAGACAGCGAAGTTCATCGAAACGGTGCTGTCCGAGGAAGGACGCAAGCCCGAGAGCGTCTTCGATTTCGTGCAAGGCATCACAGCGGTTGCGCGGGGCAAGACCCATCAGGACGCACGTCTCGATCTGGAGGCGCGCGCGAAAAAGCTGCTCGACCGCGCAGCCTGATACCCGGAAAGCCTGAGATGCGGAACGGCGTGTCTCCGGCTTCGTGCCTTTCCGTTTTTCCTGATCGTCGGTTGGCCGGTGCTGCCCTCAGAGGAAGAGGGCGGTGCTGCGCTTCGTGACGGGTTGGAGGCCCAGAGGAGAGTCTTTGGGCCGCCCGTCGCGGAGTATCACCCATGGCGAATACCGTTCAGAAGATCACCCTCTCGTCCTCGCTCGACATTCCCTTCAATAAGCTCGTGCTCAGCCAGTCAAACGACCGGCGCGTAAAGGCCGGCATTTCCATCGAGGAGTTGGCCGAGGACATCGCTCGGCGTACCTTGCTCCAAAGCATCAACGTGCGGCCGGTCCTCGACTCCGAAGGCACTGAGACTGGCATTTTTGAGATACCGGCCGGCGGGCGCCGGTACCGCGCGCTGGAGCTCTCGTAAAGCAGAAGCGCCTCGCCAAGACCCGCATTGGTGCCTTGCGTCGTGCGCGATCCCGCGACCGACATTCTCGCCGAGGACGACTCGCTCGCCGAGAACATCCAGCGCGCACCGCTTCACCCGCTCGACCAATTCCGTGCCTTCCAGGCTCTGCGCGAGAGGGGCCAGACCGAGGAGGACATCGCCGCCGCCTTCTTCACCTCGGTCAACGTGGTGAAGCAGCGCCTGCGCCTCGCCGCGGTCTCGCCCGCGTTGCTCGAGATCTATGCCGAGGACGGCATGTCGCTCGAGCAGCTCATGGCCTTCACGGTGACTTCCCATCATGCGCAAGGAGTCACGCGGCCTCCCCGGCGAGATCCAAGTATCCGCCCATGTCAGAAAATTGCTGAAAGACCAGTTCCTGTTCGTCGAACGCGGCGCAGTCGAACTGAAAGGAAAGGGTGAGATGCTCGCCTATTTGATGAAGGGACGATACTGATCGAACCCAGCGTCCTATTGTGGGCCTTCTGAGACGAGCGGTCTACTGCGGATTCTGGACAGCGCCAGCAACCGCAGCAGCAAAAACGACATTCAAGCCGTGATTCGAGATTGACCACACGGCTGTTCGCCGTCAGGTCTCTGTGAGACAAATTGAATGGTTTTGCGGAGGGAGGATTTCTGGTTCATGGTAGCCACCAGGAGCGAAGTTGAAGCCAAATCCGGACCGGGCAAAGCGCCAGCAGAACAAGTGCTAAAGGGTCGTCCGTGAAGAATGCGGATTGACCTGAGAGATAGGCAGAAGTTGTCACGATAAAGTATTCGATTTTGCAGGAAAGCTGGGTGTTGGGCCATGCTTTCTTGCGTTTTGGGATTTTGCTTTTGAGCGATTCGTGATTCCCTGACGGCGGGTCGTCGGCATTGGGGAAGGCGATGAGCAAACCGCGTGTGGATTCCGCTCGATGTCGCCCAGCATTCCGATTTGAAGTCGCCCACCCATTCCGAGATGATGTCGCCCGGGTGACGAGGCCTCTTCTGGCTCCCATAGGTCAACCCTTTCGGCTTTGCGAAGGGGGACCCTGGATGCCGACGGAGAGGCTTGCGATGCGCCGTGTGCGCGATGTGATCAGGATGAAGGCGGCCGGGCTGCCGAGCCGCGAGATTGCGCGACGGGTAGGAGCTGCGCCCTCGACGGTGCGGCTGGCGATCCGGCGGTTCGAGGCCGCGGGTCTGACCTGGCCGTTGCCCGACGAGCTCACGGACGCGGCCCTGGAACTTTGCCTGTTCGCCAAGACCGGCAATGGCAACCGGCAGGGTCACCGCCGCATCGCCGAACCTGATTGGACGACCGTGCACCGCGAGCTCAAGCGCAAGCACGGTACGCATACGATGAAGCTTACGATTACCCACATTTTTGAGTCAGAGTGTCGCTCCCGTTGCGATATCGATGAATCGCGACATCCGCGCCACATGATCAGATTCCCTGGTGGCGGATCGTTGGCACGGGCGAGATAGCCGCCGAGCCTGGCGATCTTGATGAGATAATGCGACAATGTCTTTCGTTGTGTGCTGACTGGATTCTTGTCTTTGACGAGCCGATCAAGCAATTGGATCTCACCTTTGGTCAGCACAAACTCCGGTGAGGCATTTGGTGCTGAACGGTTAAGCATCGTCATCCAAAAAATGCGCCAGCTCACAATGCAGAATACCGAGATCAGATTCGTCAATCGCTGAGCGGTCCGCAGTTGCGAGTCCTCTGCCCTACAGCCGGATTTGAGTATCTTGTGGAAGACCTCGATCTTCCATCGCAAGGAATACCATTCGAGTTTCTCGATCGCATCCCCGTGCGATTGCACTGGAAGATCGGTCAGGAGTTTCCATTCAATCTTCTTTCTGTTCTTTGGCGCTCCTCTTTCATCAGCGTGGATCACGGTCAAAGTCAAAGCTGGATACCGCGACTGCTTACCTATCGGTGGCAGAATACGGATTTTACGATACCGGATTTCAAGGACAGCCTGGTCTGGATTGCCCTTGCTATCCTGGACTTCGATCCGGTGGAGACCTTTGACCGTGGCGCACGACGCGCTGGTGGCCGTCCGCGGTCTTCAAATCGGCATGCTGGCCGAGAAAGTCTGCGACTTCGGCCTCGACCGCCTTGGCGAGAAGGGCACGTGCCCCGTTGCGCAAGACTTCTGTGAGTTGATCGTCGAAGATTCCTGGCTGAATCAGCTGGATGACGCTATCGTTGGACACGGCATATCGTTCCTTCGGTGGAGAAGTGGAGGCGTCAAGCACCCCCACGATATGCCGCCTTTCCGATTCCCGCCGTCACCAACTTTCAGCGATAGCTCTCGGCGCTCGAAGTCGAGCGATAATTTCGCCTGCTCGCTTACCGTCCTTAGCGATAGTACTAAGTGCTCGCCGGGCTTCTTCCAGATCTGGCGGTTGAGTGCCCAACCAGTTTAAGGCGGCCTCTGCATTGAGAATCGCGGCTGTGAGCGCGTCGACGACAGCACTATAGGTGCGCACAACCTCTGCTGACGTCTGCAATGGCGCTTCGCCCTTCGCCTTGCGCGGATTTCCTTTTGGTTCGCTGAACCGGCTGCGATGCACCTTGCGCGGCCTTAGGTGCAGAAGGGCGTTTGCAGCCTTGCGGATCAGATCGAGTACCAGGTCGGGCTGGGCCCGCTTGGGGGCGCGGCGGCCGTCGATCTTAAGGACAGTCGAGCGTTTTGTGACAAGACATTGAAGGGCCGGTTGCACGATGCTGGCCTTGCCGCCCAAGATGTACCAACTCGGCTTCCACTTCCAGGACATAGCGCGCTCCTCTATTGGATCATGAGAACGCCTCGGCGCTGTCGGCCGGGGGAACCGTTTCAACGTCGATGGGACGCGAACAGCTCGCTGAGTACCGTCGAAAGTGCCGATCGTTGCGATAGCCAAGGCGCCAGCGACAGGATGGATCAACTTGATCATGAGTATCTTCCCTTCCTAAAAACAGCAGGGCTAGGCAACGCAGATGCCGGGCACGGCAACTTTCTGGAACAGATGAGGGGAAGCTATCGCCGAGGCCGGATAGGTGGCGATTTTTGCTAGAAAGTCAGGATGGGTGAAGGCCGCGCGGAAGTGTGCGGTGGATTCCCAGACGGCGTAGTTCAGATAGGTCGAGCTGTCGCCGAGAGCTCTGTGCAGCTGAGTGGAAATGAAGCCCGGCTGTCGCTTCATGAACGCTGCGTCGTCCTGCCAGGTTTTGAGAAAAGCCGCCTCATCGGCTTTGTCGAGAGTGAATAAGTTCACCAGGACGACCGAATTTGCCTCGATAGCAATCTGGCGGTCGATCGGAAAGGAAGGGTCCAGTGGGCGTATTAACGACATGAGTGCCTCCATCGCTATTTAATATGTGATGCCTAATTGGTATTATGATTACATAACAGATCGCCATTATGATGTCAATTAAAGCAATGGTGACAAATGAAAAAAGCCGAGCGAACCCCCGAGAGTGACGCCCTGACCGACCTTGTTTTCGATCTATTCAGGCTCCACAGCCTACTTCTGACGGCCGGCGACCGTCTGGTCGCCCCGCTTGGCCTAACAAGCGCACGCTGGCAGGTGCTTGGCGCCATTGTGTCCGCCGAACGTCCCCAACCGGTCGCTTGGCTCGCACGTGACCTCGGCGGCAATCGTCAAAACGTTATCAATGATCTGCACAGAGAGGGCCTCGTATCTTTTGAGGTCAACCCGCATCACCGACGGGCGCAGCTCGTCGTGCTCACTGAGAATGGACAGCGCGCCTTCGAAGCCGCAATGGAATGCAGGCTCCCTGGATCAACGATCTTTCAGAAGGGCTGTCGGTCAAGGATATACGGATTGTCCATCGCGTGATCACGGCCTTGCGAGATAAGCTTGAGGGCGCGGGCGGCTGTGCCTCCAGTTTCTCGAAATAGAACGCTGCCGGGTATGGCGCGACAATCAGGATGAGAGCGCGTCACCTTGATCGCCGCCGCGCAGCCGGGCTCGAAATACATGCCCCGGCAGCGTTTCATTCTCAAACTGAGCCCTGAAATCCCAGTTACCGCTACCCTAGTACCCGGAATCAGAGCTGAGTGAGACGGCGGCCTTTGAAACGGCGTTGACGGACCTTTTTCTTGGTCCAGACGAAGGGCTCGGCTTTGTCGTTGTACGCGTTGACGTAGGCATCGATGTGTTCCTGAAGCTGCTTGAGGCTTGTGAAGGAGGTGCCGCTGAGCGATTGTCCCTGCAAGATTGAGAACCATACCTCGACCTGATTGAGCCACGACGCACTGGTCGGCGTGAAATGGAATTGCACATTGGGATGGGCCTTGAGCCAGTTCTCATTCTTCTTGTGGGTGTTGAGGTTGTCGAGGATGACGTGAAGCTTCCGGCCCGGAAAGGCCGCGGTGAGGCTGTTCATGAAATCGAGAAACTCGACACGGCGACGGCGTTTTGAATGCGTA
>NZ_SPQS01000019.1 GCF_004570865.1 Bradyrhizobium frederickii | reverse complement strand
TGACCACGATCAGCGACTTGAAGCGGCGCCCCTCGGCCCAGCGCCGTGCCTCCGCCGCGTTGCCGCGGGTCGAGAGCGCGGTGCGGTCGAGATCGACGCAACAGGTCATGAAGGACTGGTTCTCCGGCAGCGTCCTGGAGATGTCGCTCGCCGTCGAGGTTGGGTGCACGCCGGAGATCAATAGCCGCCTGCCGTAGCCGGCAGCGAGCAGCTCCATCGCATCCGACACCCGCGAGGAGCCGCCGGTCAGCACCACGATGCCGTCAGCCTTGCGGCTCGGTGCGATCTCGGCGCCGCGCAATTGCGACAGGAACGCGACGAAGCCCGCCGCGGCGCCGACGAAGGCGAGCGCGATCGTCGACACGATTGCCGCGCGCAGCCAGCCGCGCGGCAGTTTCGGCGATCGATCGTCGGTCGGCGAGGTCATGTGATGCCGGTAATCCCTTCCCTGAAGCGATTTTATGACGTTTTGAGGCGAAGTGGAGTCCGGTTTCTTTCCTCTCCCCTCATCCGGCGCTTCGCGCCTCCTTCTCCCGCAAGGAGAGAAGGGACAATCTCAATCCACATCATTCAAGGTCGCGAACAACGTCTGGCGCGAGGCCACCGCGGTGATGGCGCCGATCAGCACGGCCTGGACCGCAAGCACGATGTAGCCGGACGGCCGCAGCGAGAAGGTGCCGAGCAGCGCGGCGAACTGGTCGCCGACGGGGGTACCGGAAAACCATCCGGCGATCGACTCGGAGAAGCCGAACACCAGCATGGCGGCGCCGCCGCCGATCACGCCGCCCTCGAGGCCCAGCCTGAGGAAATGACGCAGGAAGTGATTGGCGATGTAGCGGTCGCCGGCGCCGACGAAATGCAGCACCTCGACGATCGGGCGGTTCGCCGCCATGGCGCCGCGGGTCGCGAACGAGACGGAGATGATCGTGGCGACGATCACGAGCGCGAGGATGCCGAGGCCGGCGAGCACGGTGGCGTTGGTCATCGAGCGCATCCGCTCGATCCAGGCGCGATGATCGTCGACGCTGGCGCCCGGCGCGACCTGGTTCACCCGTGCGCGCAAGGCGTCGAGATCGAGCGGCGTGCCGGGTTGCACGCGCGCGATGATCATGCGCGGCACCGGCAGATCGTCCATCGACAGCCCGGTGCCGAGCCAGGGTTCGAGCAGCTTGCCGCTCTCCTCCTTGCTGAACGGCTTGACCTCGACGACGCCGGCTTGCGCGCGCATCGCCTCCGTCACCGCTGCGGTGTCGCGTTCGAGATCGCGCCCCGTTTGCGGACGAACCTGGATGGTGATCTCGCTCGCGACGTCCGACTGCCATTCGGCGGCGGAGGCGCTGACCAGCAGCACGGTGCCCGTAGCCATCGACGCGAGGAAGGTCATGATGGCGACGACGGCGACCAGCGCCCGGCCCTGGATCGAGGCGCGCGGCACGATCGGCGACATGTTGCGCGCCTTGGCCGGCAGCTGCGGACGCTCCTGCCCGAGGTCGACCAGCACGCCGCGCTCGTCGATCCTACTCATAGATGTGCAACCGTCCCTGGTGCAGCACCAGCCGCCGCGCCTCATACTGGTCCATCAGGCCGATGTCGTGGGTCGCGATGATGACGGCGGTGCCCGATTTGTTGAGCTCGATGAAGAGCCGCAGCAGGCGGCGTCCGAGCGTCGGATCGACGCTGCCGGTCGGCTCGTCCGCGAGCAGCAGCTGCGGCCGCGAGATCACGGCGCGCGCGATCGCCGCGCGCTGCTTCTCGCCGCCCGACAGGATCGGCGGCAGCGCGTCCATGCGATCGCCAAGCCCGACCCAGCGCAACAGATCGATCACCTCCTTGCGGTAGCTCGACTCGCTGCGGCCCATGACGCGGAACGGCAGCGCGACGTTCTCATAGGTGGTCATGTGGTCGAGCAGGCGGAAATCCTGGAGCACGATGCCGATGCGCTTGCGCAGATCGGCGATCTCGTCCTTGCCGAGCTGCGAGATGTCGTGGCCGAACAGATTGACGAGGCCCCGCGTTGGTCGATGAGACAGGAACAACAGGCGCAGCAACGAGGTCTTGCCGGCACCAGACGGGCCGGTGAGGAACTGGAACGAATGCGCCGGGATCTGGAAGCTGAGGTCGCGCAGGATCTCCGGCCCCAGACCGTAACGCAATCCGACATTTTCGAACCGAACCAAGTTCAGCTCCGTTCGAGAGGGGGCGCGGGTCGCGTGGCTGCGCTCCGCCAGGCGCGATCAACGGGTTTTGCCGCCGTTATGGTTTCCGGTTCGTTAACGGTCGGCCTGTAGCATATGGGTAGCATCGTGGCCGCCCGGTCCTTCCCGGCGGGGTCATGGTCAAGACCTCGTTCAAGTCCTGGTTCATGCATCAAGGCTCGTCCATGCATATCGTCTGCCCCCATTGTATGACATCCTACGCCATCAAGCTCGCGAGCCTTGGGGCGAACGGACGGGCGGTTCGCTGTTCCCGCTGCAAGGAGACCTGGATCGCCCATGCCGAGGATGCCATCGAGGAGGCGTCCGTCCCGGCCATGGCTGCAGCCAGCCAGGCTGACGACCAGTCCGACCTCGCCGAGCAGTGGAATTCCTATGCCACGGACAGGGCCACCGATGCGCCTGTCGTCGACAGCCCCTCGATCGCCAGTGACTGGCCCGAGGAAGAAGCCAAGGAAACCGAGGACGAGTGGTCGGCGGCGGCCCGGGAGGCCGAGGCGGAGGTCGCCGGCGTGCAGCACCAATCCTGGTTCCGCGGCCTGTTCCGCCGCCGCGGTGCGCGGGTCAGCCGCCCGGCGGCCACTGCTGCTCCGCGAAAATCCTATTTCGGCCTGCCGACCGCCTGTGCCGCCATGGGCGCGCTGGTGCTGGCGCTGGTGATCTGGCGCGGCGACATGGTGCGGCTGCTGCCGCAGACGGCGGCATTCTACAAGCTGGTCGGGCTCGAGGTGAACCTGCGGGGCCTCGCCTTCAAGGACGTGAAGCTGTCCAGCGAGACCGTGGACGGTAAGCAGGTGTTGGTGATCGAGGGCGTGATCGTCGGCGAGGGCAAGAAGCCGCTCGACATCCCGCGGCTGCGCTTTGCCGTGCGCGACGCGCAAGGAGCGGAGATCTACGCCTGGAATGCGGTGCTGGAGCAGACCGTGCTGCGGCCCGGCGAGCGCGCCTTCTTCCGCTCGCGTCTCGCCTCGCCGCCGCCGGAGGGCCGCAATATCGACGTTCGCTTCTTCAACCGGCGCGACATTGCCGGCGGCAGCGTATAATCGGGCTCGCAAGGCCCGCGCGGAGCTGATCCCAAGGTTCGTCCCATGCCGAAAATCCTGATTGCCGACGACGAGGATTCGATGCGCACGCTGGTGGCGCGCGCCATCGCCATGGACGGCCACGAGACCGTCACCGCGCAAGACGGCGCCGAGGCGCTGGAGATCCTGAGCCGCGAGGACGGCGCCTTCGACCTGTTGCTCACCGACATCCAGATGCCCGTCATGGACGGCATCGCGCTGGCGCTCTCCGCCGCGCGCGACTTTCCCGATCTGACCATCTTGCTGATGACCGGCTTTGCCGACCAGCGCGAGCGCGCCTCGAACCTCAAGGCGCTCGTGCACGACGTCGTGACAAAGCCGTTCTCGGTCGCCGACATCCGCACCGCGGTAGCGGACGCGCTGGCGGCGAAGAAGGGGTGAGGCCTCGTTACAGCTGCACTTGATCCGTCATCCTGAGGTGCGAGCGGCGCGATGCCCAGCATCGCGCCGGGAGCCTCGAAGGATGTACGGCCGAGCTGCCAGCCGGGCCGTCGCCCTTCGAGGCTCGCCGAAGAGGCGAGCACCTCAGGGTGACGGTGATGGGTTGCGCGCGCTGAGCCCGCTCAAAAATCCTTCAGCAGGCGCTCGATGTAATCGAGCTCGATCTGCGGGCGCGAGCTGTCGCCGAGGCGGCGGCGGAGCTCTTCGAGGATGCGCCGGACGCGCTGGGCGTCGATCTCGCCGGGGATCTTGACGGTGTAGTCGTCGCTGAGATCGCGGCCGTGAAGCGGGCGTCCCAGCGGATCAGTCTGATTGCCGCCGCTCTGCTGACGGCCGGCCCGATTGCCGGGACCATCGCCCTGCCCGTCGCCGTCGCCCTGCTGCATCGCTTCGGCCATCTTCTGCGCGCCCTTGCGCATCGCCTCGAGAGCCTTGCCCTGCGAGTCGACGGCACCGTCGGCATTGCCCTCGCCGAGCTTCGAGCCCGCATCGCCCATGGCGCCGTCGGCGGCGTCGAGGCTGCCGTCGTCATCGCCCTGGTCGCCGTCCTGATCGCCGCTCTGACCGGGGTCGCCCTGCTGGCCTTTCTGACCCTGCTGCCCCTTCTGGCCCTTTTGTCCCTTCTGGGCGAGACCGCGCTTGGCGAGCTCATCCTGCAGCTTCTTCAGGCGGTCGCGCAGCGACTGCTGATCCTGCTGGAGGTCCGACATCGACTGATCGCCCTGCTGCTTGCCGCGCGAGCGGTCACGCCGCGAATCCTGGCCCTGCTTGAAGGTCTTGTCGCGCAATTGCTGCTGCTTGCGGATCATGTCGCTGAGCTCGTTGAGCGCCTGCTCCATCTCGCTCTCGCCGGATTGCCCGGGCTGCGCCATCTGGAGACTTTCCATGATCTGCGCGAGCTGCTCGAGCATGCGCTGGGCCGCCTCGCGATTGCCCTCGCGCGCCGCCTTCTCGATCTGCCGCAGGAGGTCGTCCAGATCCCGTTGCGTGATGACGGAACGATCGCGACTGGAGGATTGGCTCCTTTCCGTGGCCCGCTTGTATTCCTCGAGCTTCTGAATGGCGTCGGACTGGTTGCTCAGGCTCTTGCCGGATTCCTTCTGCCTGAGGCTGTCGCCGGACTCCTGCATCGCCTTTTCCGCGCTGTCGAGCAGAGCATCGGGATCCTGGTCCTGCTGGGCCACGACGGGGCTAACGCCTCCCAACAGGAAGGCGAGGCAGGCGATCGACATCGCCTTCAAGACTGGCACGCGTGCTAGCTTCCGCATTTCCGGTCCCGCGTAAACTGGTTGGTCCTGTCGTCCCCCGCCTTGTTGGCACGGCTGTTCGCCGACTTCCGATAGGCCTGAAGCTGCTCGCGCAAGGTGTCCTGCTGCTGCGCCAGTTCCGCAAGCTGCTCGGGCGTCGCATGCTGAGTCTTTTGTCGCAGCTCGATCGCCTTGTCGAGAATGAGCTGGACCTCGGCGGGGAATGGCTGCCGCGCACCGAGCGGATTCTGTTCGGCGCGCCGTGCGAGATCGCGCACCTTGCCGGCCATGGCCTCGCGAAGCTTCTGCGTCAGCACCCTGATCTCGTCCTCGCTGGCACCGCGGTCCAGCGCCGCCTTGAGCGCATCCTGCGCCGAGCGCAGCGCGGCGTTGACGCTGCCGGCGACGCCATCGTCCTCGATGGTGACCGCGAAGGCCCACATGCTCGCCACCACGTTGCGCAGGGCATCGTCGGTGCGGGCGGCCTCGAGCTGGGTCGCGAGGCTGCGGAGGCCGAGATAGCAGCCGGCGTCCGGCGTGAACAATTCGGGTGCGATCATCAGGGCGTCGAGCGCGGTGTAGACGTCCGAATTCCTGTTGGCATCGAGCGCGAGGATGCGGCGCTGCTCGATCAGCGCGCGCGCCAGCGAGTTGGTGAAGAGACGCTCGGGCAGCCGCATGTTGAAGGGTTCGCTTCTGGCCTCGTTGCCGGCCTCGTCCTTGGCGGTGAGCGTCAGCGTGACGTCGGCGCCGGCATAGGGATCCTCGCTGAGATCCTTCACCGTCTGGCCGACGCCGTTGCGGGTGCGCGCGTTCGGCAGCACGAGCGGGAATTGCGGCGGCTGGAACAGCGGCCGCGGCGCGGCCTTGCTGTCGGAATCCTTGCTGCCATCCTTGACGGCATTTTTGGCGTCGTCGGGGCGCAAGCCGATCTGCGCCTCCGCGCCGGTCACGCCGTAATCGTCCTCGATCTTGTAGGAGAGCTGGAGCCCGCCGCGCGCCTGGCGCTCGGGATCCTTGGCGAGCACGATCGTCGGCGCACGGTCCGGCGTGGCCGCAAACGCCCATTGCGGCTGGCCGGAGGGCGCGCGCACATGCGCGGTGCCGTCAGCGCTGATGGTGAAATGCTTCTCGTTGGTTCCCTTGGGCGCGGCTTCCGTGGGCGCGGCCTCCTTGAGGCCGCCGGAGACGGTGACGTCGAGGCTGCCGCCGGAGGAGCGCACGATCAGGGTCGAGCCGGCGGGAACGGCAAGCGGGCCGGAGGCGGGCAGCGCCGCGGCCTCCTTGTTGGCGGCCGACAGAATGACCGGCGGCTTGCCGGTGTAGAGCGGCGGGGTCACCCAGGCGTCGACGCGAACATTGGCGGGCGCCAGCACGCCATTCCAGTCGAAGGCGGCCCCGAGCCGCATCGCGCGCTCGTCGCCGGCGGCGAAGAAGGTCGCGACCAGCATCACCATGACCAGCGCGCGCAGCGCCCAGGGATCATGCAGCGCGAGCCGCGGATGCGGCAGGCCGGCGCGGATGCGCCTGATCGAGGCCAGCGTCCGTTCGCGCTGCGCCTGCCACAGCGCCTGTGCGACCGGATCCTGCGAGGACAGCGTGTCCGTCAGCGTCGTGGCCGGGCGGTGACGGATGCCGGAGCCACGATCGAGCCGGCTCAGTGCCTCTTCGCGGCTCGGCCAGCGGAAGCGAATCAGGGGCAACAGCACCGCAATCGCAACGCCGGCGAAAACGACGAGACCGATGGCACGGGCCATGAAAGGCAACGCCAGCCACAGGCCGGCCCAGGACACCACCAGGAACAGGCCGACGACAGTCAGAAGCCGCGCCAGATGCGGCCAGGCACGCTCCCACGCGATGGCATAGAGGGCCCGGTCGAGGGCCTGCGCCAGCTTCAGCCGCGACAGATCATCACTGTTGCGGATCGGGTCTGACGGGTCGGGGACGCCGTTCATCAACTCTCCAGGTTGCCCGGTAGAGAGGAGCCTATCACAACGGCAGCACTGAGGCATCCGTTCCGGTACGGGAGATACCCCTTTTCCCGCATAACACGAGGACGTGACTGGCCCGGCCCAACCCCGTAATTTCCGCGCGCCACCACCGGGAAACGCAGGGAAGCAAGGGAACGCCATGGACAAGAAGATGCACGACAAGGGCCTGGAAGTCCGCAAAGCGGTGCTGGGCGAGGCCTATGTCAACAACGCCCTGAAGAACGTCGACGACTTCAACCGTCCGTTCCAGGAGATGCTGAACGAATATTGCTGGGGCACGGTGTGGGGCCGCGAGGAACTGCCGCGCAAGACCCGCAGCATGCTCAACATCGCCATGATTGCGATCCTCAACCGCCAGCACGAATTCCGCGCACATCTGAAGGGCGCGCTGACCAACGGCGTCACCCGCGACGAAATCCGCGAGATCCTGATGCAGGTCGCGATCTATGGCGGCATGCCCGCCGCGGTCGACAGCTTCCGCATCGCGCGCGAGGTGTTCGCGGAGATCGACGGCAAGGCGTGAGATGCAGCGCCAATCTCCGCTGTCGTCCCGAGGCGCGCGGAGCGCGAACCCGGGATCCATAACAACAGGGAGATGTGGTTACGGGGACTCGGAGTGACCGCTTTCGCGGAACGACTCCTCCCTCGGATTATGGGTCCCGGATCTGCGCGCGCTGAGGGCGCGCTTGTCCGGGACGACAGCGGGGATGGAGCAAGCACTTTCCCGACAACGAAAAAGAAAGAAACAAGGAAACACCATGGACATCGGATTCATCGGCCTCGGAAACATGGGATTGCCGATGGCGCGGCGGCTGATCGAGGCGGGGCACAGGCTCGTCGTGTTCGACACGCGCAACGAGGTCACAGGCAAGCTCGTGGCGCTCGGCGCGACGGCCGCGACATCGCCGAAGGACGTCGCCGACCAGGTCGAGACGGTGATGGCAAGCCTGCCCTCGCTGCAGGCTTCGCTCGAGGTTGCAACCGGGGCCAACGGCGTGATCGAGGGCAGCCGGGCAAAACGCTTCATCGACCTCTCCACCGTCGGCTCGGCGATGGCCGCGAAAATTCACGGCCTCCTCGCCAAACGCGACATCGTGCAGATCGACTGCCCCGTCTCCGGCGGCGTCGGCGGCGCCGAGAAGGGCACGCTGGCGGTCATGGTCTCCGGCCCGAAGACGGAGTTCGATCTGCTCAAGCCCGTCCTCGACGTGATCGGAAAAGTGTTCTTCATCGGCGAGAAGCCCGGGTCGGCACAGACCATGAAGCTCGCCAACAATTTCCTGTCGGCCACCGCGATCGTGGCGACGTCGGAGGCCGTGGTGATGGGCGTCAAGGCCGGGCTCGACCCCGCCGTGATGATCGACGTCATCAATGCCGGCTCGGGCATGAACACGGCGAGCCGCGACAAGTTTCCGCGCTCGGTGCTGCCGCGCAGCTTCGATTTCGGCTTCGCCACGGGACTAATGGTGAAGGACGTGCGGCTGGCGCTGGAGGAGATGAAGCAGCTCGGCCTGTCGATGGAGGTCGCCGACGCGGTCGGGCGGTTGTGGGAGACCGTGATAGCCGCGGAAGGCGCCGAGTCCGATTTCACCGCCGCGATCAAGCCGATCGAGAAGAAGGCGGGGGTTATCGTTGGTGGCAAGGGAGGATTGGCGGGGAAGTAGCGCGACATTCTCCGCTGTCGTCCCAGACAAGCGAAGCGCAGATCCTGGACCCATAATAATCACAGGACAAGGTTTGGCGAGGATTCGGAGTTACAGCTTAGCCGAACAACTCCGCCCTGTGGTTATGGGTCCCCGCTTTCGCCGCTTTCGCGGGGACGACACCGAATTTGTTCAGCTAGCGTCGCATCTCACGATCAGACTACGATACAATCACAGCCACGGCGCCGGCGTGTCCATCGCGATCAACTGCTCGACCTCGATGCGCGGGCGCACCACGGCGTACTGATCGTCCTTCACCAACACCTCGGGCACCAGCGGCCGGGTGTTGTAGGTGCCCGCCTGCACCGCGCCATAGGCACCGGCGGTCATGATGGCGAGGAGATCGCCGGGCGCGGGCGTCGGCAGCGTGCGGTCGAGCGCGAGGTAGTCGCCGGTCTCGCAGACCGGGCCGACGACATCGGCCATGATGGTGGCGGCGCCGCTGGCGGGCTGCTTCACCGGCAGGATGTCGTGATGCGCCTCGTACAGCGTCGGGCGAATGAGGTCGTTCATCGCAGCGTCGATGATGACGAAATTCTTGCCGTCGCCGTGCTTCACATAGATCACCTTGGCGACCAGGATGCCGGCATTGCCGACGATCATGCGGCCCGGCTCGAACATCAGCGTGCAGCCGAGATTGTGGCTGACGCGCTTGACCATGGCGGCATAGGCCGCCGGCTCCGGCGGCGCCTCACGGTTCATGTCATAGGGAATGCCGAGGCCGCCGCCGAAATCGACATGGGAGATGTTGTGGCCGTCGGCGCGCAGCGTCTGCACGAATTCGGAGAGGATGCGGAACGCGGTCTCCATGCCGGAGAGTTCGGTGATCTGGCTGCCGATATGCACGTCGGTGCCGGTCACCTCGATGCCGGGCAGCTTGGCGGCGCGGGCGTAGACCTCGCGGGCATGCACGATCGGGATGCCGAACTTGTTCTCGGACTTGCCGGTGGAGATCTTGGCGTGGGTGCCGGCATCGACATCGGGGTTGACGCGGAGCGAGATGCGCGCGGTCTTGCCCATCTCGGTCGCCAAGCGCGACAGCAGCTCCAGCTCGGGCTCGGATTCGACGTTGAGGCAGAGGATGTCGGCGGCGAGCGCGGCGCGGAGCTCCGTCTCGGTCTTGCCGACACCGGAGAACAGGATCTTGTTCGGCGGAATGCCGGCGGCCAGCGCGCGCTTCAACTCGCCGCCCGAGACCACGTCGGCGCCGGCGCCCAGCTTGGCCAGCGTGCGCAGCACCGACTGGTTGGAGTTCGCCTTCATGGCGTAGCAGACCAGCACCTTCTCGCCGGCGAAGGCATCGGTGAAGACGCGATAGTGCCGCTCCAGGGTTGCGGTCGAATAGCAATAGAACGGCGTGCCGACGGTCGCGGCCAGCTCGGACAGGTTCACCGCCTCGGCGTGCAGCACGCCGTTGCGGTAGTCGAAATGGTTCATGGCTTAGGCTCGGTTGTCCCGGCTTATTTCTTGGCGGGAGGTTCGTCCAGGAGCGGGTCGAGAATAAACGATTTCTTCCGGCCCTTGGCCGCCGCGGGCGCGGCATCCGCACCATAGGTGGGGTTGAACACGCTCGGCGTCCTCTGGGCTTCGGTCTCGGTATCGACAGGCGCGGCACCGTTGGCCGTGGACGCATTGGCGGTCGGCGGCAGATCGAGCGGACCCTTGCGGCCGCAGCCGGCAAGCGCAAGCGCCGTCAGGCTCAAGACAATGATGGCCCACCCCGAACCGGCCGGGCGAAACTTTGACGTCACGACGAAATCCCCACTACGCGGGCCGCACCATACAGAGATTGGCGCACTCTGGCGAGAGCCGGATGACCATGAAACATCTCCGAAATTTTACCCTCAGCCCAATTTTCGCTCCTTTTCCAGCCGCTTCGCCCACGCCTTGGCCTGGGACGCCACGTTCTTCGGCGCGGTGCCGCCGAAGCTGGTGCGGCTCTTCACCGACGATTCGACCGAGAGCACGCCGAACACGTCCTTGGTGATTTTGGGCTCGATCGCCTGCATCTCCTCGAGCGGCAGCTCGTGCAGCGCCACGCCGCCCTCGGCCGCCTTGGCGACGATGCGGCCGGTGACATGATGGGCCTCGCGGAACGGCATCTTCAGCGTCCGCACCAGCCAGTCGGCGAGATCGGTCGCGGTGGCATAGCCCTCGCCCGCAGCGGTCTTCATCCTGGCTTCGTCGGGGACAAGGTCGCGGACCATGCCGGTCATGGCGCGGATCGCGAGCGACAGCGCGGCAAATCCCTCCATGGCGCCCTGCTTGTCCTCCTGCATGTCCTTTTGATAGGCGAGCGGCAGGCCCTTCATCACGATCAACAGGCCGTTGAGTGCGCCGATGACGCGGCCGGTCTTGGCGCGCACCAGCTCGGCGGCATCCGGATTGCGCTTCTGCGGCATGATCGAGGAGCCGGTGGTGAACTTGTCGCTGAGCCGAATCATGCCGACCAGCGGCGAGGTCCAGATCACGATCTCCTCGGCAAAGCGCGACATGTGCACCGCGCAGATCGAGGCCGCCGACAGCGTCTCCAGCACGAAGTCGCGGTCGGAGACGGCATCGAGCGAGTTCGCCATCGGACGATCGAACAGAAGCGCCTTCGCGGTGGCGTGGCGGTCGATCGGGAACGAGGTGCCGGCCAGCGCGGCGGCGCCGAGCGGGGATTCGTTCAGCCGCTTGCGCGCGTCCTGGAACCGGCCGCGATCGCGCGCGGCCATCTCGACATAGGCGAGCAGATGATGGCCGAACGTCACCGGCTGTGCGGTCTGCAGATGCGTGAAGCCGGGCATCACGGTTGCAGCGTGCTCCAGTGCACGCTCGACCAGCGCCTGCTGGAACGCCGCGAGCCCCGCATCCAGCTCATCGACGATGTCACGGACATAGAGCCGAAAGTCGGTCGCGACCTGGTCGTTGCGCGAGCGCGCGGTGTGCAGGCGGCCGGCGGCGGGGCCGATCAGCTCGGACAGGCGGCTCTCGACATTCATATGGATGTCCTCGAGCGCGCGCTTGAACTCGAAGCCGCCCTTGCCGATCTCTGACAAAATCGTGTCTAGACCCTTGGCGATATTTTTCGCATCAGATCCCGTGATGATGCCTTGGCTGGCGAGCATCGCAGCGTGGGCCTTGGACGCGGCAATGTCCTGGGCGAAGAGGTGACGATCGACGTCGATAGAGACGTTGATCTCCTCCATGATCTCATCGGGACGTTCCGAAAACCGGCCGCCCCACATCTTGTTGCTCATGATCCCCTGCTCACGCCTTGATTTGCCGCGCGTTTGCTGGCCGCCGCCAGCCGTATTAAGAGGCCCCTGATAGCCATATCTGCGACCGGATGACAAACGATATGCTCGACCAGAAGCCCTCCGCCACGCGCCGGGTCCCCCTCGTGATCGCCATCGTGGCGATCGGCGGCCTGGCCGGCTTTGCCGCGCTGTACGGGCTGGGCCTCGGCCGGTCGCCCTCAGGCGATTCGACGTGTCGGCCGGCGGTGGCCACGGCGCAAAAAATCGCCCCGCTCGCGCATGGCGAGGTGGCGGCGCTGACCATGGCGAGCGCCCCGCTCAAGCTGCCCGACCTCGCTTTCGAGGATGCCGACGGCAAGCCGAAGAAGCTGTCCGATTTCCGCGGCAAGACGCTGCTGGTGAACCTCTGGGCGACCTGGTGCGTGCCGTGCCGGAAGGAGATGCCGGCGCTGGACGAGCTCCAGGGCAAGCTGTCGGGCCCGAATTTCGAAGTGGTGGCGATCAATATCGACACCCGCGACCCCGAGAAGCCGAAAAACTTCCTGAAAGAGGCCAATCTTGTCAGGCTGAGCTACTTCAGCGATCAGAAAGCCAAGGTTTTTCAGGATCTTAAGGCCATCGGCCGGGCCCTGGGCATGCCGACCTCGGTGCTGGTCGATCCGCACGGCTGTGAGATTGCGGCGATCGCGGGGCCGGCGGAATGGGCGAGCGAGGACGCGCTCAAGCTGATCCGGGCGGCAACGGGCAAGGCCGCCGCAGGGCTCTAGATATTTTCAGGCGGTGACGTTGAGATTGCCGCCGACGCCCGGGCCGACATTGGCGAGCGAGGGCTGGCCGGCGCCGAGCAGCGTCAGGACGGTGGATTTCTCCATATCCGCGTTCTGCTTGGTCAGCGTCGCCGCGATATTCGACTGCAGCGCGCCTTGCTGAGCGGCCAGCATGGTGCTGACCATTGCCATCATATCCATTACGCGAACCCTCGTACCGGCCGTAACCTAGGCGGGAGAGGTTAACGCGACATGAAATGTCACACAGGGAGCCACGGCCGAGGTGCCGTAGGGTGGGCAAAGCGACTTGTCCGCCATAGCTCGAAGAGCGACGGCGGAAGCGTGCCCACGCATTTTTGGCTGCAATGGTGAGATGGTGGGCACGGCGCAAATGCGCCTTTGCCCACCCTACGGCACCAATCCACCCAACGGCGCCGCCGTCCTACCGCGTCGGAACCGGTTTGGCGCCGCGGTAATCGTAGAAGCCGCGCTGGGTCTTGCGGCCGAGCCAGCCGGCCTCGACGTATTTCACCAGCAGCGGGCACGGGCGGTATTTGGAATCGGCGAGGCCCTCGTGCAGCACCTGCATGATCGAGAGGCAGGTATCGAGGCCGATGAAATCGGCGAGCTCGAGCGGGCCCATCGGATGGTGCGCCCCGAGCTTCATCGCCGCGTCGATCGCCTCGACATTGCCGACGCCCTCATACAGCGTGTAGATCGCCTCGTTGATCATCGGCAACAGGATGCGGTTGACGATGAAGGCCGGGAAATCCTCGGAGACCGCGACCTGCTTGCCGAGCTTGGCGACGAATTCCTTGGACGCCTCGAAGGTCGCATCGTCGGTGGCGATGCCGCGGATCAGCTCCACCAGCTCCATCAGCGGAACCGGATTCATGAAGTGAATGCCGATGAAGCGCTCGGGCCGGTCGGTGGCGGCGGCGAGCCGCGTGATGGAGATCGAGGACGTATCGGAGGCGACGATCGCCTCCGGCTTCAGCACGGCGCAGAGCTCGTGGAAGATCTTGCGCTTGACCTCTTCCTTCTCGACCGCGGTCTCGATCACGAGGTCGCAATCGGCGAGGTCGTCGAGCTTTTCGGCCGGCGTGATGCGCGCCATGGCCTTGGCCTTGTCGTCCTCGGTAACAGCCTTCTTGGAGACCTGGCGCGCCAGATTGCCGTTGATGGTGGCCATGCCCGACTTGAGGCGATCGGCCGAGATGTCGTTGAGCACCACGTCGAAGCCGGCGAGCGCCGCGACATGCGCGATGCCGTTGCCCATCTGACCCGCGCCGATCACACCGACCTTCTTGATCACTGCCGCCATATTGCCATCCACCGGAACGGCGCGCGACGAGCGCGCCCTGCCACTACCCCTTGAGCCGGGAGGTCCGATTTAATCAGAACCTTGGCTCGAAACCTAGATTTGATCGCGTCGAAGGCGTGCCCCACGCCAAGAAAACGGCTCAAAAAAGCAACACCGGCCGGAGTTTATACCTCCGGCCGGTGTTTTCGACGTCTTTTACTTGCCGAGCTTGCCGAGTTCGGCCGTCAGCTCCGGAACCGCCTGGTAGAGATCGGCGACCAGGCCGTAATCGGCAACCTGGAAGATCGGCGCGTCCTCGTCCTTGTTGATCGCGACGATCACCTTGGAGTCCTTCATGCCGGCCAGATGCTGGATCGCGCCGGAAATGCCGATGGCGACATAGAGCTCGGGCGCCACCACCTTGCCGGTCTGGCCGACCTGCCAGTCGTTCGGCGCATAGCCGGCGTCGACCGCCGCGCGTGAGGCACCGACACCGGCGCCCAGTTTGTCGGCGAGCGGCTCGATGTACTTGGCAAAGTTCTCGCGGCTCTGCATGGCGCGGCCGCCGGAGACGATGATCTTGGCCGAGGTCAGCTCGGGACGGTCGCTCTTGGCGACCTCCTCGCCGACGAAGGTCGACAGACCCGGATCGGCCGCCGCCTGAACGGCCTCGACCGGCGCGCTGCCGCCCTCGCCCGCAGCAGCGAAGGTCGAGGTCCGCACCGTGATGACCTTCTTGGCGTCCTTGGACTTCACCGTCTGGATCGCGTTGCCGGCATAGATCGGGCGCTCGAACGTATCAGGGGCGACGACCTTGATGATCTCCGAGACCTGCATGACGTCGAGCAGGGCGGCGACCCGCGGCATCACGTTCTTGAAGCGCGAGGTCGCGGGCGCGACGATGGCGTCATAGCCGGGCGCCAGCGAGACGATCAGCGCGGCCAGCGGCTCGGCAAGATCGTGCGCATAGAGGTCGCCGTCGGCGAGCCGCACCTTCGTCACACCGGCGAGCTTGGCGGCGGCATCGGCTGCGGCCTTGGCGTTCTGGCCGGCAACGAGAACCTCGACATCCGCGCCGAGCGCGGCAGCCGCGGTCAGGGCCTTGTTGGTCGCATCCTTGAGCGACGCATTGTCGTGTTCGGCAATCAGAAGCGTCGTCATCAGAGCACCCCGGCTTCGTTCTTGAGTTTCGACACCAGCTCGGCGACGTCCTTGACCTTGACGCCTGCCTTGCGGCCCGCCGGCTCGGTCGTCTTGAGAACCTCGAGACGCGCGGCGACGTCGACGCCGTAATCGGCGACGGTCTTCTCCGCGATCGGCTTCTTCTTCGCCTTCATGATGTTGGGCAGCGAGGCGTAGCGCGGCTCGTTGAGACGGAGATCCGTGGTGACGATCGCCGGTCCCTTCAACTTCACGGTCTGCAATCCGCCATCGACTTCGCGGGTGACCTTGAAGTCAGAGCCTTCGACCTCGAGCTTGGAAGCGAACGTCGCCTGCGACCAGCCGAGCAGCGCAGCCAGCATCTGGCCGGTCTGATTGGAATCGTCGTCGATCGCCTGCTTGCCGAGAATGATCAGGCCCGGCTGCTCTTCCTCCGCGATTTTCTTCAGGATCTTGGCGACCGCGAGCGGCTCGACTGCGCCTTCCGCTTTCACCAGGATGCCGCGATCGGCGCCCATGGCAAGACCCGTGCGGATCGTCTCCGACGCCTGCGCCGGCCCAATGGAGACCACCACGACTTCGGTCGCCTTGCCGGCTTCCTTCAGGCGCAGCGCTTCCTCGACCGCGATTTCGTCGAACGGGTTCATCGACATCTTGACGTTGGCGAGTTCAACGCCCGATCCATCGCCCTTGACGCGGACCTTGACGTTGTAATCGACCACCCGCTTTACCGGCACTAAGACCTTCATCGATCCTCTTTCACTCAATTTGGGAAGGGGGTTATCAACTGGCGCGGAACCTAAAGGCCTGATCTGCCCCGGTCAACGCGCCAACGAGCCTAAATTTGGCTTCCCGAAATGCGGGAGGCGTGATGGTCAACGGTTCTGACCTGGAACCCAAAGCACGTCACCGGCACCATTGCCGTTGGCGGCGCGGCTGGCCACGAACAGGAAGTCCGAGAGTCGGTTCATATATTGGATGCCAGCCGCGCTGACCGGCTCGCCAGGCCGGGCCGCCAGTTCCACGATGACCCGTTCCGCCCTGCGGCATATCGTGCGCGCCACGTGGAGATGGGCCGCGGCCGGCGTGCCGCCGGGAAGCACGAACGAGGTGAGCGGGGCAAGCTTGTCGTTGAGCGCGTCGATGTCGCGCTCGAGCCGCTCGACCTGGCTCGCCACCACCCGCAGCCGCTCCGCCTTGCCTTCACGCTCGGGCACCGCGAGATCGGCGCCGAGGTCGAACAGATCGTTCTGGATGCGGCCGAGCATCGCGTCGAGCTCTGGCAGGTCTTGCGTGTGGAGCCTGACCACGCCGATCGCAGCGTTGGTCTCGTCGACGGTGCCGTAGGCCTCGATGCGCAGATCGTATTTCGGACGTCGCTCGCCGGTTCCGAGCGCGGTCGTGCCGTCGTCACCGGTTTTCGTGTAGATGCGATTCAATACGACCATTTTCAGCGCCCCATCGCCCAGACCGCGAGCATCGCAATGATGATCGCCACGAACTGAAGCAGCACGCGCCAGCGCATCAGCTTCTGCGAGGTGTTGGGCGAGCCGCCGCGCATCATGTTGATCAGCCCGAGCAGCAGCACCAGGGCCACGGCGCCGGCCGCCGCCGGCAGGATGAAAGTCGTCAAGAGGGATGCCATTGAGGGGTGATAACACCGTGCGCGCCGGTCCGCCATCTCCTCAGTTTCGTCATTCCGGGGCGATGCGCCGGGGCCGAGCGAAGCGAGGCGCGGCGCTTCGCGATCTGGCTTTTAAGCCAATAATGTCAGAAGCTGGCTGAATGATTTCCGATTTGCATCCGGCATCGGCCGTCTTCCCCTCTCCCCGCCTGCGGGGCGCGGGAGCAGTACAGGGCATACAGTGAAATCGATCCGCTACATCTACGTCGTGGTGATGGATGCCTTCTACACGTTCCTTGCCGATGACGGCTGGGCGATCGCGAGCCACATCGCGCTGTCGACGCTGATGGCGCTGTTCCCGTTCCTGATCGTGCTGACCTCGCTCGCGGGCTTCTTCGGCTCCAAGGAACTTGCCGACCAGGCCGCCAGCCTGATGCTTCAGGTCTGGCCCAAGCAGGTCGCCGATTCGATCTCGGGCGAGGTCCACGACGTGCTCACCACGACCCGGACCGGACTGCTGACCATCGGCGCGGCGCTGTCGCTCTATTTCGCCTCCAACGGTGTCGAGGCGCTGCGGATCGCACTCAACCGCGCCTATGCGGTGGTCGAGATGCGGAGCTGGTACTGGCTCCGGCTGGAATCGATCGCCTATACGATCATCGCGGCCTTCACTGCCCTCGCCATGGCGTTCCTGATCGTGCTCGGCCCGCTCATCATCGAGGCGGCGCGGCGCCACATTCCGCTGTTCGTCGAATCCAACGAAAGCATCCTCACCTGGGTGCGCTACGGCATCTCCATCGGCGCGCTGGTGGTGGCTCTAATCATCCTGCACGCCTGGCTGCCGGCGGGACGGCGCAGCTTCCTGCAGATATTGCCCGGCATCGTCTTCACCATTGTGGCGTCGCTGATCTCGAGCATCGTGTTCGGCCAATATCTGGCCCGCTTCGCCAACAACTACGTGACGATGTATGCGGGCCTCGCCTCGGTGATCATCGCGCTTGTGTTTCTGTACTTCATCGCCGCGATCTTCGTTTACGGCGGCGAGCTCAACGCCGCGATCATCAAGTCGCGGCTTCCTCACGGCGTGTCGCTTCAAGCAGCGCAGTCGCTAAAGCACGCGGAGACACGGGCTTGACCAGGAAGGCGTCTGCGCCGGCCTCGCGCGAGGCCGCTTCGTCCTCGCCGCGGCCGGACACGCCGATGATCGGGATCTGAGCCAACGGCGCGTCCATGGTGCGGATCCGCCTGATGGCCTCGACGCCGTCGATGCCTGGCAGCACCATGTCCATCAGCACCGCATCGAACCCGCCTTGCGCCAGCCGGCCGACCGCGTCCTCGCCGCGCCCGATGAACTCGGCATGATGGCCGAGCTCGGTCAAGATCGTGTTGAGCACGACACGGCCGAACGGATTGTCCTCGACGCTGAGGACGCGCAGCGCCGCGACCGCATCAGTCCCGGCTTCGTCCTTCGCCTTGCTGGATTTGCCCGGTCCGGTGGCATCCAGCGATACCGTCAGGGTGAAGGTGGCGCCGCCGCCGCGCCGCGGTGCGACGGTGATGTCGCCGCCCATCGCCCGCGCCAATTGCTTGACCGAGGAGAGGCCGAGGCCAGCGCCGCCGAAGCGCGAGGCGATGGTGACGTTGGCCTGGGTGAACGGGCGGAACAGCCGCTTGATCTCGCCCATGGTGAGGCCGATGCCGCTGTCGGACACCGCGAAGGCAACGCCGACCCTGTCTTTGCCTTTGGCTCTACCCTTCTCTTTGCCCTTGGTGGGAGCGACCGCGAGCGCCACGCCGCCCTGGTCCGTGAATTTCACGGCATTGTCGATCAGGTTCTCGAGCGCCGCGCGCAGGCGGACGGAATCGCCGACCACGAGGCCGGGGAGCTTGTCGGAGATCTCGACCTGGGCCTGGAGACCCTTGGCCGCGGCGCGCCCCGCAAGCGAATCGCCGGCGCTGCGGGCAAGCGTGCGCAGATCGAACAGATCCTGCCGCAGCGTGCTGCCGCCCTTCCCGGTCCCCTTGCCGCTTCTGGCGGCATCCACGAACAGCGTGGCAAGGCTCGCCAGATGCTCGGCACCGGCCTTGATGGTGTCGGCCCAGCGCCGCTCCCGTTCGCCGAGATCGGAGGTCGCGAGCAGGTCGCTGATCGCCAGAATGCCGGTCAGGGGGGTGCGAACCTCATGGGCAAAGGCGGCGAGCGCCGCCTGGACCACATCAGGCGCGACCGTCTTGGGACTGCGCTTGCGCACCTGCCCAGTCGCCCCGGACCGCTTCCGAGGCGGTCGGCTGGACGTCTTCGTGGTGCGCGCTGGGCGCTTCTTCGCCGCCATGAATCCCCTTCGAAGTATCCCCTTCGAGCCCCCGGGCTGTTTGCCGAGCATGGCACGGCGAAACACCCGGAGTCACGGCGACGTTTCGCTAACCCCCAGAGAAACTTAACCTAATCCCACCAGCTGGCGGATGCGGGCAGGCGTGATGCCGGCCGCACGCAAGGCGCGCAAACCGGTCGAGCGGCTCGATTTCGACAGCTTGCGCCCCTCATCGTCGCAAATCAGCCGGTGATGGCGGTAGGCGGGTTCGGGCAGGCCGAGCAGGACCTGGAGCAGGCGATGGACCGCCGTCGCATGAAACAAATCCTGGCCGCGCACGATCTCGCTGACGCCCTGGATCGCGTCGTCGACGACGACGGACAGATGATAGCTGGTCGGCGTCTCCTTGCGGGCCAGGATCACGTCGCCCCAGGCCTGCGGTCGCGCCGGGACGGTGCCGCGCTCGCCATCAGGCCCCTCGCCCAGCTCATTCCAGGTCAGGCCGGTGACGTGCCGGCAGGCCGCAATCATGTCGAGCCGCAGCGCGTAAGGCCTGCCCGATGCGAGGAGACGGTCACGCTCGGGCGCTGGGAGCGACTTCGCCTCGCCGGGATAAAGCGGCGCGCCATCGGGATCGCGCGGCCATGGCCCATTCGCCTCGCGCACGGCAACGAGCCTTGCGATCTCTGCCCGGCTCTCGAAGGCGGGATAGACGAGACCAAGCGCCGACAGCCTGTCCAGCGCGGCACGATAATCGGCGAGATGCTCCGACTGCCGCCGCACCGGCGTCTCCCAGTCAATTCCGAGCCAGGCAAGATCCTCGTAGGTCGCCGCCTCGTATTCCGGCCGGCAGCGCGTCGCGTCGATGTCCTCGATCCGCAACAGCAGCCGCCCGCCGGTCTTGCGGGCGCGCTCGAAATTCAGCAGCGCGGAAAAAGCGTGGCCGAGATGCAGGAAGCCGTTGGGGCTCGGGGCGAATCGGAAAACGGGTGGCATCAGGCGAGCCGGAACGGAAGAACAGCACCGCTTTCGCGTTCGAGGCGCTCCACCACGCCGCGGTAAAACTGTTGTGCCCGAATGATCATCTCTTCCGATGCGCTTGCTCCACTTCCTTCGAAGAGACCACGGGCAAGCTCGAACTCCGTATCGAGGAAGCTGGACACGGTTCGCGGCAGAGGCGCCGAACCGAGTTCGTGTGTGATCGCCTTTCGGGCCATGAGATCGATGACCTCCAACTTCAGTTCTCCCGGCGGGTCGCACTCCTCCATGAGGGTGGGAAAATGCATCGGCGCCACGGCTTCGGTCGGATGCAGGCGCAGCCATCGCAACGCGGCGGCCGGTCGAAGTGCATAGAAGATTTTCTTTTGCGCAACGCTTGTCCCGTCGCCGAAATAGACCCGTCGCTGCCGCTCACCGAGATGAAGATAATGGCGGCAGATGGCCTCACGACTTGCCGCCTCTCGGGCAAACGCCAGAAATTCGTCGCGAAACCATGCCTGCCCCCTGTAAACGACGGGCGAGCACAGCCATTCCACGATCACCGCATTGCCCTTCAACAGAAGCTGCAGCGCCTTGCGCAAATCCCAACCGTTCGCGTCGAGATCCCCCTCAAACGGCAGCTCGATGACGTCACGGCTGACCCACGGCGTAATGTGATCGACCGCACGACGCACATAGACGAAACGACAGTCGTAGTCGCTGTCAGGAGACGCGAAACCCCAGGCCCGACTTCCGCTCTCGATGGCCAGCGGCAGGAAGACGCGGTGCTCGTCGACGACGCGGTCCAGCATGGCATCGATCAAGCCGACTTTCTCGCCGTCCATCTCGACAGGAATACTTCTCAAAGTCATCGAACGCTTCCGGGATTTCGATAGTATGGTCTTAATCTTATCGTCCCAAGCCGTCCACAGGACGCCCAACCCGCATCGCGGCGAGCCGGTGATGTCATGACCATCCATCTCGAATCCCAGTCCGATCTCGAAGAGGCCGTCGACGCGCTGATCAAGCGCGATCCGCGTCTGAAACCGGTGCTCGAGATCGCGGGCATGCCGGCGTTGCGGCGGCGGGAGCCGGGTTTTGCGGGGCTTGCCCATATCGTCTGCGGGCAGCAGCTCTCGACCGCGAGCGCCGCGGCGATCTGGGGTCGGCTGGCGGCGGCCTTCGATCCGTTCGACCATGATGCGGTGCGCCGCGCCCGCGCCGACCGGCTGGGACGGCTCGGCCTCTCGGCCGCCAAGATCAAGACGCTGAAGCATCTTGCGCGCGAGATCGGCGCCCAGCGGCTGAACCTCGACGTGCTGGCCGAGGAAGACGCCGATGCCGCGCATCACACGCTGATCGCGCTGCCCGGCATCGGGCCCTGGACCGCGGACGTCTATCTGCTGTTCTGCCTCGGTCATGGCGATGCCTGGCCGGCCGGCGACCTCGCCGTGCAGGAGGGCATCAGGATCGGCCTCGGCCTGAAGGCGCGGCCGACGGAAAAGCAGATGGCGCCGCTCGCCGAACCCTGGCGTCCCTTTCGCGGCGCCGCCGCGCATTTGTGGTGGAGCTATTATCGCGCCGTGAAGAAGCGCGAGGGCGTGCTCGCGGGCTCAAACTAAAGCGCGATGCGATTAGGATGGAACGTCATCGCGCTTTAGCTTGTTGTTCAAGCATGATCTCTTCGGAAAACCGCTGCGCACTTTTCCGGATCATGCTTTAGCCCCGCAGCCGCTCGCGATCGGCGCGGGCGCATTCGGCCACGAAGTCGACCACGGCCCGCACCGCGGACAGTTCGACCAGATCGGGGTGGGCGAGCAGCCAGAGATCGGCGACGCTGACGAGCTTTTGCGGCGCGACGCGCACGAGGTCCGGATAGCTCTCCGCGACGAAGCAGGACAACGCGGAGATTCCGATCCCCGCGCGCACCGCCGCCAGCATGTCGCCCTGCGACGAGCAGCGCATCACCATTGTGCCCTGGCGCGTGATCGCATCGCTCCACCGCGCCAGTTGCGCGTTGGAGTCCTGATCTGCAAAGCCGATGATGCTATGGCCCTTCCACTCGCCGCTGCGTTCCGGCAAGGACCGGCCCGCCGCATAGTCGCGCGAGGCATAGAAGCCGGTGCCGAGACGGCCGATCTTGCGGCCGACCAGGTTCTCCTCGCCGCTGTCGACCGGACGCAGCACCACGTCGGCTTCGCGGCGCCACACGCTGGCCGGAAACGGATGCGTGATGATCTCGAGCCGGATGTGATGGTGCGCATCGAGGAAGGATCGCAGCCGCGGCATCAGCCAATGCGAGGCCAGTGTTGCCCCGATCGACAGCTTGACCGTGCCGCGCGCCTTGCGCCCGCCGGCGCCAACGGCGGCCTCGGCCCGCAGCGCGGCGGAGGCCATCGCCTCGGCATGCTCGCGCAAAGTGCGGCCGTCGGCGGTGAGCACGAAGCCGTCGGCGGCGCGCGCGAACAGTTTGGTGCCGAGCTGGGCTTCCAGCGCCGTGATCTTGCGGCTCACGGTCGGATGGCTGCTGTGCAGCCGCCGCGCCGCCGCGGTGAAGCTGCCGCTATCGGCGACCGCGACGAAGGTCTTGCAGAGATCCCAATCCACCGGCGTCCTCGTTCAAAGCTGAAGAGCTACATGTTCAATATTGAACGATACCCCGGCCGCCGTCCAACCCTATAGTGAGATCAAACCGCAGGCGGACACCCGCCGGCGCGACAATCGACATGGAAGCGCTCGATCATCGGCCGGCAGGCCGCCGATGCGCGTTGTCAGGAGGATCGGATGGCACTGCCCGCCTTGCTCAGGAATTCCCTGGAGCTGCCCGTCGTCGGCTCACCCCTCTTCATCGTTTCCGGCCCGGAGCTGGTGATCGCGCAGTGCAAAGCGGGCGTCGTCGGCTCGTTTCCCGCACTCAACGCCCGTCCGGTCGAGAAGCTCGACGAATGGCTGAGCCGGATCGAGGACGAGCTCGGCGAATACAAATCGCGCAATCCCGGCAAGAAGGTCGCGCCCTACGCCGTCAACCAGATCTGCCATGCCTCCAATGACCGGCTGATGAAGGACATGGAGACCTGCGTCAAGCACAAGGCGCCCATCATCATCACCTCGCTGCGGCCGCCGGCCGAGATCGTCGAGGCCGCGCATTCCTATGGCGGGCTGGTGTTCCACGACGTCATCAACGTCAAGCACGCGCGCAAGGCCGCCGAGCAGGGTGTCGACGGCCTGATCCTGGTCTGCGCCGGCGCCGGCGGACATGCCGGCACGCTGTCGCCCTTCGCGCTAGTGCGCGAGGTCAAGCAATGGTTCGGCGGCGCGATCCTGCTGTCGGGCGCGATCAGCGACGGCTTCGGCATCGCCTCGGCGCTGACGCTGGGCGCCGACCTCGCTTATATGGGCACGCGCTTCATCGCCACGAAGGAAGCCAATGCCGACGAGGCCTACAAATCCGCGCTGACGCAGCATGCCGCGCACGACATCGTCTACACCAACCTGTTCACCGGGGTGCACGGCAATTATCTCGGCCCTTCGATCGCCGCCGCAGGTCTCGATCCGGACAATCTCCCGGTCGCCGACAAGTCGAAGATGAATTTCGGCTCCGGCGGCAACATGAAGTCGAAGGCGTGGCGCGACATCTGGGGATCGGGCCAGGGCATCGGCCAGATCCTGGATGCGCCGCCGGTCGCCGAGCTCGTGGACCGGATGAAGGGAGAATTCGATCAGGCCCGGCAGGATTTCCTGATGCGCGCGAGCGCCTGACGACGCGGTCCGACGACGAGATTGGACTGACAACGAAAAACGGGAGGACACCATGAAGCTGGCAGCCGCACTGATCGGCCTATCCTTGCTGGCGCTCGCCACCGACAGCGCCCAGGCCGAAGGCAGCGATGAGATCCGGATCGGGCAGACCCTGCCCTATAGCGGTCCGGCGTCCGGCTTCGGGGCGATCGGACGGACGCAGGAGGCGTTCTTCGAGAAGGTGAATGCCGAAGGCGGCATCAACGGCCGCAAGGTCAGGTTCATCACGCTCGATGACGCCTACTCGCCGCCGAAGACGGTCGAGCAGACCCGCAAGTTGGTGGAGCAGGACGAGGTGCTGATGATGTTCGGCTCGCTCGGCACCGCCACCAACAGCGCCGTGCAGCGCTACCTCAACGGCAAGAAGGTGCCGCAGCTGTTCGTGCTCTCAGGCGCGACGAAATGGGCCGATCCGCAGAAATATCCGTGGACCATGCCCGGCATGGCCGCCTACGAGTCCGAGGGCGTGGTCTATGCCAAGCACGTGCTGCGGACCAAGCCCGGCGCCAAGATCGCCATCCTGTCCCAGAACGATGATTTCGGCCGCGACTATGTCGCCGGCTTCAAGCGCGCGCTCGGCGACAAGGCCGCGGGCATGATCGTCGCGGAGCAGACCTACGAGACCAGCGCGCCGACGATCAGCTCGCAGCTCTCGACCCTGAAGGCATCGGGTGCCGACGTGCTGTTCGGCGTCGTGCTCGGCAAGTTCACCTCGCAGATGATCAAGGGCGTGGCCGAGATCGGCTGGAAGCCCGATCTGTTCTTCGTGCCGACGTCGGCTTCGTCGATCTCGTTCCTGGAGCCCGCCGGACTGGACAATGCGGTCGGCCTGATCTCGTCGAGCAACCAGAAGGACACGATGGACCCGCAATGGGCCGGCGATCCCGGCGTGAAGGAATACTTCGCCTTCATGAAGCAATACATGCCGACCGCAGACCTCTCCAATTCCAACTACGCGGCCGGCTACCATTACGCGACGCTGCTGATGACGGTCCTCAAGGCGTGCAAGGACGATGTCAGCCGCGACAACATCATGCGCCAGGCCGCATCGCTGAAGGACGTCAAGCTACCGCTGCTGCTGCCGGGCGTGTCGGTCACCACCGGCTCCGACGACTATCTTCCGTTCCAGCAGCTGCAGCTCCGCCGCTTCAACGGCAAGAGCTGGGTCGGGTTCGGCGACGTGCTGGACGATCGCTAGACACGAGCGAAAGGGACACGCCATGATCATCAGCGGCGAACGCCGAATCGGCCATGACGAGATCCAGGCGCGCATCAGGCGTGCGGCGAGCGGGCTTCGCGAGCTCGGTCTCGTCGAGGGCGCCCCGGTCGCCATGATGCTGCGCAACGATTTCGCGCTGTTCGAGGTGGTCGCGGCCTCCGCCGCTCTGGGCAGTCCGGTGGTGCCGATCAACTGGCATCTCAAGGCGGAAGAGGTCCGCTATATCCTGACCGACAGCGGCGCGAAGATCCTGGTTTGCCATGCCGACCTGCTGCCGCAGATCCGCTCCGGCGTGCCGGAGGACGTCCGTCTCTTCGTGGTCCGGACGCCGCCCGAGCTCGCGGCGACCTTCGCAATTCCCCCTGAGCTGACTGAGGTCCCCTCGGGACTGACGGATTGGGACCGCTGGCGCGACGGCCATCCGGAATCGCGGGAGCCGCCGCGCCGGGCCGCGGCGATGATCTACACGTCGGGAACCACCGGCCTGCCGAAGGGCGTGCGACGGATGCCGATGCGACCCGAGCAGGCGGCGGCCTCCGAGCGCGTCGGCGCCATCGCCTATGGCATCAAGCCGCGCGACAATCAGGTCGTGCTGATCAACGGCCCGATGTATCACTCGGCGCCGCACTCCTACGGCATGCTGGCCTTCCGCTGCGGCTGCACCATCGTGCTCCAGGCGCGGTTCGACGCGGAGGAGCTGCTTGCGCTGATCGAGCGTCACCGCGTCACCCACATCCACATGGTCCCGACCATGTTCGTCCGGCTGCTGCGGCTGCCCGAGACGATAAGAGATCGCTACGACCTCTCGTCACTGCGTTTCGTCGTGCACGGCGCCGCGCCCTGCCCGCCCGAAGTCAAGCGGGCCATGATCGAGTGGTGGGGACCGGTCATCAACGAATATTTCGGCTCGACCGAGACCGGGATCCCGGTGTGGCACTCCGCAGAGGAAGCCCTGAAGAAGCCCGGCACGGTCGGCCGCGCCATCGAAGGCGGCATCGTCAAGATCTTCCGCGACGACGGCGGTCTCTGCGGCGTCGGCGAGGTCGGCGAGATCTACATGCGCCAGACCGCGGTGCCCGACTTCGACTATCACGGCAAGGCGCAGGCCCGGGCGGAGGCCGGGCGCGACGGCCTCGTCAGCGTCGGGGACGTCGGCTATCTCGACGAGGACGGCTATCTGTTTTTGTGCGACCGCAAGCGCGACATGGTGATCTCGGGCGGCGTCAACATCTATCCCGCCGAAATCGAGAACGTGCTGATCGGAATGCCGGGCGTGCGCGATTGCGCCGTCTTCGGCATCCCCGACGCCGAATATGGCGAGCGGTTATGCGCCTGCATTGAGCCCGACACCGGCGCGGAGCTCTCCGCCGGTGCAGTGCAAGCCTGGCTGCGCGACCGGCTGGCCAACTTCAAGGTGCCGAAGGAGGTTCAGTTCCTGGATGCGCTGCCCCGCGAGGCGACCGGAAAGATCTTCAAGCGCAAGCTGCGCGATCCCTATTGGGCGGATCGGAGGGCGGGCGGGCCTTAGCCACCCGTCGCCGGAGCCTCCCTGAAGCATCTCCTGCACATAGCAGTGCCATATGCCGGCATTGCGCGGGTCACCGGCTTTTGGCGGCCTGCAAAACCGTATAGCTTCGACCAGAGGAAACGCCGCGAAGACGGCCACGAGGTCGCGCATGCTGGACAGGACCAAGGATATTGCCGCATCCGCGCAAGGCTGGCTCGACGCGTTCGAGCAAACGCTGAGCAAGCCCGAGCCCGCCGCGCTGGACCATCTCTTCCTCGCCGACAGCTTCTGGCGCGACGTGCTGGCGCTGAGCTGGAACCTGCAAACGCTCGCCGGCCGCGACACGATTGCCCATGCGCTGGCCGCACTCGCGCCCAAGGCGGCACCGGCCAGTTTCAAGATCGCGCCCAACCGCGCACCGCCGCGCTGGGTCACGCGCGCCGGCTGCAACTGCGTTGAGGCGATCTTCGATTTCGAAACGGCAATCGGGCGCGGCAGCGGTATCGTCCGGCTCGCACCCGAGGGCACCGACGACGACGGTCTGAAGGCCTGGACGCTGCTGACCGCGCTCGACGAGCTCAAGGGATTCGAGGAGCAGCTCGGCACCTCGCGCCCGCGCGGCCAGGCCTATTCGCGCGATTTCCGCGGACCGAACTGGCTCGATTTGCGCAACGCCTCGCGCGACTATGCCGACCGCGATCCGGCCGTGCTGGTGGTCGGCGGCGGCCAGGCCGGACTTGCGGTCGCAGCGCGATTGAAGCAGTTGCAGGTCGACACGCTGATCGTCGACCGCGAAATGCGGATCGGCGACAATTGGCGCAAGCGCTATCATGCGCTGACGCTGCACAACCAGGTGCAGGTCAATCATCTGCCCTACATGCCGTTTCCGCCGAGCTGGCCGACCTATATTCCCAAGGACAAGCTCGCCAACTGGTTCGAGGCTTACGTCGATGCGATGGAGCTGAATTTCTGGACCGGCACCGCGTTCGAAGGTGGCTCCTATGACGAGACGAAGCGATGCTGGGCGGTGACACTGCGGCGCGCCGACGGCAGCGAGCGGACCATGCATCCGCGCCATGTCGTCATGGCAACCGGCGTCAGCGGGATCGCCAACATTCCGGACATTCCGAGCCTCGCCAATTTCAGGGGGACGCTGGTGCATTCCAGCAATTACCAGGACGGCGAGACCTGGACCGGCAAGCGCGCGATCGTCATCGGCACCGGCAACAGCGGTCACGACATCGCGCAGGATCTGTATTCCAGCGGCGCCGAGGTGACGCTGGTGCAGCGCTCGCCCACACTGGTCACCAATATCGAGCCGTCGGCACAGCTCGCTTATGCGATCTACAATGAAGGCACGCTCGAGGACAACGACCTGATCGCGGCCTCGATGCCGACGCCGCTCGCGAAGAAGACGCATGTCATGCTGACCGAGCAGTCGAAGCAGCTCGACAAGGAGCTGCTCGACGGCCTTGCCCGCGTCGGCTTCAAGCTCGACTTCGGCGAGGCCGGCACCGGCTGGCAATTCAAATACCTCACCCGCGGCGGCGGCTATTATTTCAACGTCGGCTGCTCCAACCTGATCGTCGAGGGCAAGGTCAAGCTCAGGCAGTTCGCCGACATCGAGAGCTTCGTCGCCGAAGGCGCCCGGATGAAGGACGGCTCGACCATTGCGGCCGATCTCATCGTGCTCTCCACCGGCTACAAATCGCAGGACTATCTGGTGCGAAAGCTGTTCGGCGATGCCGTGGCCGACCGCGTCGGCCCGATCTGGGGCTTTGGCGACGGTCTTGAGCTGCGCAACATGTATGCGCGCACCAGGCAGGCCGGTCTCTGGTTCATCGCCGGCAGCCTGGCGCAGTGCCGGATCAACTCGAAATATCTGGCGCTCCAGATCAAGGCGATCGAGGAAGGGATTTTGGGACGGACGTAAACCTAGTGGTCATTCCGGGGCGCGCGTAGCGCGAGCCCGGAATCCCTCCAACCACGAAATGCGCCGCACAATGGATTCCGGGCTCACGCTACGCGTGCCCCGGAATGACAGAAGGAGAGACCACCCATGCCAGCCATTCTCGGCAGCGGCGAGC
The DNA here is from genome assembly GCF_004570865.1 of Bradyrhizobium frederickii. Lineage (GTDB taxonomy): Bacteria > Pseudomonadota > Alphaproteobacteria > Rhizobiales > Xanthobacteraceae > Bradyrhizobium > Bradyrhizobium frederickii. The sequence continues at coordinate 143,248 of NZ_SPQS01000019.1, read as the reverse complement.
ACCGCTATCGCGTCGTCGAAAACTTCGCAAAGCTCCCGGACGGCTGGCAGCTCACCGACGTCGCCTCGGTCGCGGTCGACAGCCGCGACCAGATCTACGTCTTCAATCGCGGCGCCCATCCGATGGTGGTGTTGGACCGCGAGGGCAATTTCCTCCGCAGCTTTGGCGAAGGCCTGTTCTCGCGCGCGCACGGCCTCCACATCGATGCCGACGACAATCTCTATTGCACCGATGACGGCGACCACACCGTGCGCAAATGCACCACCGACGGCAAGGTGCTGCTGACGATCGGCATTCCCGAGAAGCCGTCGCCGTTCATGAGCGGCGAGCCGTTCCACCGCTGCACGCACACCGCGCTGTCGCCGAAGGGCGAGATCTACGTCTCCGACGGCTATGGCAATGCTCGCGTGCACAAGTTCACGCCGGACGGCAAGCTCATCAAGAGCTGGGGCGAGCCTGGCACCGATCCCGGCCAATTCAACATCGTGCACAATATCGCCACCGATGCCGACGGCTGGGTCTACGTCGCCGACCGCGAGAACCACCGCGTCCAGGTGTTCGATGGCGAGGGCAAGTACGAGACGCAGTGGAACAACCTCCACCGTCCCTGCGCGCTATGCTGCTGCGGCGGGGCGCAGAGCCCGACCTTCGTGATCGGCGAGCTCGGCCCCGGCTTAGCCGTCAACCGCAAGGTGCCCAATCTCGGCCCGCGGCTGTCGATCGTGGACGCCAGGGGCAACCGTATCGCACGGCTCGGCGGCGAGGCGGGGCCGGGCGTCGCCAGCGGCAAATTCCTGGCGCCGCACGGCATCGCGCTGGATTCGCAGGGCGACATCTATGTCGGGGAGGTCGGCGTCACCGACTGGAAGACGAGCTTTCCGGACGCGGAAATGCCGGCCGTGGTGCGCGCAACGCGATGCTTGCAGAAGCTGGAGCGGGTACGGGAGTAGCTGCTACGGCACGCCGCGCCCCCGCGGACAAAGCCGGTTCCGCCCGCCGCGTGCTCTCCCCAAATCGCGGCGTTTTGAGCGCTTTTGCCACCCCGGCGCCGCATTGCTTGCGCCTGAATAAGTCGCTCAACGGGCTTCACAATCCCGTCACGCTGCATGTAGTATGTCAACACATGCTGCTTCGCAGCGTATATTGGAGGCCGGGAGCGTTACTTGAACGCACATGTCTCGCAAGGCAGTTGGCCGGTGTTGGTGCTGAATGCGGACTTCCGGCCGCTGAGCTACTACCCGCTGTCTCTTTGGTCGTGGCAGGACGCGATCAAGGCGGTGTTTCTCGACCGCGTCAACATCGTCGCTCACTACGATCAGGCGGTCCACAGTCCCACGCTGCAAATGCAGCTGCCGAGCGTCGTCTCGCTCAAATCCTTCGTCAAGCCGACCACCCATCCGGCCTTCACCCGTTTCAACGTCTTCCTGCGCGATCGTTTCGCCTGCCAATATTGCGGCTCGCCCGAGGACCTCACCTTCGATCACATCATCCCGCGCAGCAAAGGCGGCCAGACCACCTGGGAGAACGTGGTCGCGGCATGCTCGCCCTGCAACTTACGCAAGGGCAACCTGACGCCGGCGCAAGCCAGGATGTTTCCGCGCCAGAACGCGTTCGCGCCCACCGTGCATCAGCTGCACCGCAACGGCCGCCTGTTTCCGCCGAACTATCTGCACGACAGCTGGCTGGACTATCTCTACTGGGATACGGAGCTGGATCCGTAAGGGGGGCGAGGTCTCGCCTCATCCCCGCTGCAAGGCAAGCGTCACGCCGCCGAGCGTGAGCGCCATTGCTGTCCATTCGCGATAGCCCAGCGGCTCGCCGAGAATGATGGCGGCGGAGACCACGCCGATCACGGGCACGATCAGCATGCCGGTCGAGGCCGTCGTCGGTGGCAGCCGGCGCAGCGTCTCGAACCAGGTGACGTAGCAGACGCCCATCGGCACCAATGTCATGTAGACGAAGCAGCCGAGCCCCAGCGGGGTGATCGCGGTGACGTCGGGACGCTCGAACGCGACGCCGAGAACCAGCATCGTGGCGCAACCGAGCCCGACCTGCCAGGCGACGACGACCAAGGGCGGCATCGGCAAGGGCTTGCGGTTGAGCACGTTGCCGAGCGCGAACAGGATGGCGCAGAGCATTGCAAGGGCAATTCCAACCAGCTTGTCGGCGCTGAACGCAAAACCACTACCGCTCAGGAGCAGCGTGACGCCGGCAACGCCAAGGACCAGCCCGAAAATATCCCTTGCGGTTGGCCGCGTATGCAGCACCGGCCAGGCGAACAGCATCGCCCAGATCGGCATCGTGTAGGCGAGCAGAGCGCCCTCGCTCACCGTCACATATTTCATTGCGACCGTGCCGAGCCCCATCCAGGCAAAGACATTGGTGAAGGTCGCGAACGCCAGCCGTGGGATGGCCTCGCGCGGGACGGCAAACGACTCCTTCCGGCTCAGCACCAGAGTACCGAGAATCAGCGAGGCGCAGACGCCCGCAAGCCCGCGCGCGAACAGGGGTGGCCATTGCTGCAGCAGCAGCTTCATCAGCGGCCAGTTCAAAGCCCAGCCGAACGCCGTCACGCCGAGGCAGAGAGAGCCGATCGTCCTGTCGCGGCGCGCCGAATCCATGGCTAGCGCTTAGCAGGCGGACGCCGGCTGCTCCACCTCGGCCGGCGCATGCAAGCCATGGCGCAGGGCGGAACTGGACCGCCTGGCGCTCGTTCACATGGGAGCACAACGCGACCGCGCGTGCCGCAGCGCAACCGAGGGAGGCCATCATGCCTGCAGATGAGAAAGACCACGTCTACAAGATCCTGGACCTCGTCGGCTCGTCCGAAACCTCGATCGAGGACGCGATCAAGAATGCGATCGGCCGCGCGTCGAAGACCATTCGCGAGATGAAATGGTTCGAGGTGGTGCAGACCCGCGGCCACATCGAGAACGGAGCCGTGCGCCACTACCAGGTGACGCTGCGCGTCGGCTTCACGCTGGAGGGATGACGGCGCTCACCAGCCGTAGCGAACGCTACCCTTGCCGGCGTAGCTGCGGGTAACGCTGGAGAACTCGCCTTCGAAGGTGGCCGCCGTCGACCAGCCGTTCGTCCATCTCATCTCGACCGAAGCCGTGGCGAGCGCGGCGTCGCGCGCCTGCGCTGCGCCGTTGACGACGAAGCTTGCGAGCGGCAACGCCTGAAAGGTTGCGGCGGCCGAGCGATCGGGGGTGAAATCATGCGCCCAGGCGACGCGGCCGCGCAGGACCAACGCACCGCCCTGCATCGCAAAGGACCTGTCGGTACGCAGGCCGAGCTCGCTGCGGCTGTCGGTCACGCTTTTCGCGGCGTAGCTCAAGGCGAATGCCGACGAGCCGGAGACGACTTGCTCGGCATAGCCAGGGAGGTCGAGCGTCGTCAACTGCATCGCGCCGTAGGGTGTAAGGCCGATTCCGCCGAGCCATTCCGACGGCGCGCCCCCGCATGACGCGCTCGCATTCCAGCAACGGGAGAGTCTCTAACAGGATGGCAGGCCGGACGATGTGCCCGGTGTCTCAGCGAGACAAAATCCATGCGGATCTCGCATGCGTTGCATGACTCCACCAGCGCGATCCGACTCGCTCTTGCTTGCGCACTGATTTCCGAATGGCTACATGCAGAGCCGAGATCGGCTTGCCGCCGATCTCGGGAAATCAATTGCGTGCGGTCTTTCCGCATCGTGAGGGGATGTGGACGACACAGCCTTGACCGGGAGCATGGCGGCCGACATTCCCGGGCGCGGTCCGGAGGCCCTCGCGCGGCTGCGGGCCATGACGGCCGACATCTGCGAGGTCGTCCCGCGTACCGCGGAGAACGATTTCCATGTCACCACGGTGACATGGATGACCCGCAACGCCTTGCTGATCGACACGCGGGCCTCCGACCAGGACTATGACCGCACGCCCGCGCACGTCGCCCGCGGCGTCATGGATCATTTTCAGATCACCCTCTGCGTCGAGGGCGAGATGCAGTTCAGCTCGGGCCGGCGCGAGGTCACGCTGCGGCCCGGCGACATCGTTCTCATCGACATGGCGCAACCGAACCGGACCGCGCTGCGCGCCGGCGGCGGCCGCACCCATCTGAGGACGATCGTCCTGCAGCGCGCGATGCTGGCGCCGCGGCTCGCATATCCGGATGCGGCGACGGCAACCCTGTTGCCGTCGGACCACCCTCATGCCCGCCTGCTTGCGAGCCACTATGCCGCGCTTGGCCTGCCGTCCGAGCCCGGAGCGGAAACCGGGATCGGCCATGCCGAGGCCACGGTCGAGGCGATCGCCGACCTCGTGGCGGCCGCGGCCGGCGGGACGGCCGAAATCGTCGCGGGCCTCGAACGCGCCGAGCGCCATCTTTACATCACGATGATCAAGCGCCACATCGCGAACAATCTCGAAACCGATGCGCTCGCCGCCGAAGAGCTCTGCCGCCATTTCCATATCTCGCGCGCGACCCTCTACCGGCTGTTCGAGGCCGAGGGCGGGCTTGCGCATTATGTGCGGGAGCAGCGGCTCAATCTCGCGTTTCGGCGATTGCTATCGCCATCCGCGCAGGACGGTCGTCTGATCGAGCTCGCCGTCGACATGCGCTTCAGCAGCGATTCCACCTTCATCCGCGCATTCCGCCGCAAGTTCGGCCTGACGCCGGGCGAATTGAGGGAATTGGCCGACACATGGCTGCGCGAGACCGGAGCGGTGCCGGCCATCGACACGGTGCTGCACCAGCTGGCCCGACGGCGCGCATCGCAGCCCTAATCTAGTCAGCCAACCCTTCCGTCCCGCCTACCGCGCTGCCAGCTTCTCTTCGGCGGTGCACGCAGCTTTCCCAAGTCTGTGAGAACGTCTGCATATTTGCTGCGCTGCGACACGCGACGATTGTGCGGCTTCTGCAAACCAAAAGCTCGCCGACATCCAAAATGCGACATCGCGCAGCTTGTCGGATGCCGACAATGCGTCCAGACTGTGATCAAAGTCGCTGGAATGCGGCATGCCCCCAGCGGTTAAAAGCGAAGCGCACCGAAACGCGTTCGAAGAACCAGGCCGCCAGGGAGGATGTCCATGACTGCAAAGTCTGAAAAGACCAGAACCACTCGTCGCAAATTCTTGCTGACCGCCGGCGCGGCCGGCGCTGCCACCATCGCCATGCCGCAAGTCAGCCGCGCGCAAACGGCGACCCTGAAGATGCAGGGCTCGTGGGGCAAGGCCGATGTCTTCAACGAGATGGCCGAAGACTATGTGAAGCGAGTCAACGAGATGGCCGGGGGCCGGCTCCGCATAGACTATCTGGTCGGCGGCTCGGTCGTGCATCCGTTCCAGGTGTTCGACGGCGTTCATGGCGGCCAGATCGACGCAGCACACACGGTGACGGTCTACTGGTACGGCAAACACAAGGCAGCATCGCTGTTCGGGACAGGTCCCGTGTTCGGCTTCAACGCCAACGAAGGCCTCGGCTGGATCCACAACGGCGGCGGCAAGGAGCTGTTTGAGGAGCTCCAGACCAAGATCATGAACGTCAACATCAAGAGCTTCTTCGCCATGCCGATGCCGACCCAGCCGCTCGGCTGGTTCAAGAAGCCCATCACCAGCGACGCGGATCTCAAGGGCTTGAAGTATCGCACGGTGGGCCTTGCCGCCGATCTCTTCCAGGCGATGGGTGCATCCGTCGCTCAGCTCCCCGGCGGCGAGATCGTGCCTGCGATGGAGCGCGGCGTGATCGACGGGTTCGAGTTCAACAATCCGACCTCGGACCGGCGCTTCGGCGCACAGGATGTCGCCAAGAACTATATGATGGGCAGCCACCATCAGGCGACGGAATATTTCGAGATCATGTTCAACCGGACCAAATTCAACGCGTTGCCGAAGGAACAGCAGGCGATCCTGCAATACGCCGCCGAAGCCGTGTCCTCCGCCAACGAATGGAAGGCCATGGACTATTATTCGAAGGACCTGCAGGAGCTGATCAACAAGGACAAGGTCAACGTCCAGCGGACGCCGAAGTCGGTGTTCGACGCGCAGATCAAGGCGTGGGACGGTCTAATCGCCCAGCTCGGCTCGGATCCGTTCATGAAGAAGGTGATGGACTCGCAGAAGGAATGGGTGCGCCGCGTGGTTTACTACAACATGAACAACGCGACCGACTACCGCGGCGCCTTCGAGCATCACTTCCCGGGCGTGCTCAAGGTGTGACGGCTGTCGCGGCGCATCGCGTGAAGCCGTATCGTGAGGGGCGGCGCATTGAAGCGCCGCCCGCGAGTTGGGAGGGGGACGTCCGGATGTACTGCGCGCAGCGAGTTCAGCTCGCATGACGAAATTCCTGTTCTTCATCGACGCGCTCAGCACGTGGGTCGGCAAGGCGTTCGCCTGGCTGATTCTCGTCCTTACACTGGGCGTCAGTTACGAGGTATTCGTGCGCTACGTGCTGCGTGCGCCGACCACCTGGGCTTTCGACATCAGCTACATCACCTATGGCGCGATGTTCCTGATGGCCGGCGCGTATACCCTCTCGCGCAACGGCCATGTGCGTGCCGACGTGGTCTACCGCCTCTGGTCGCCGCGCACCCAGGCGACGATGGACCTCGTCCTGTATATCCTGTTCTTCCTGCCGGCGATCGCCGCGCTGATGTATTCGGGCTGGAACTACGCCCAGATGTCGGTCCGCTTCCGCGAAGTCAGCATCTTCAGTCCGGCCGGCGTGCCGGTGTTTCCGCTGAAGGCGCTGATCCCTCTCACCGGTTTCCTTCTGTTTCTGCAAGGGGTCGCTGAGGTCATTCGCTGTGTGCTGTGCATCCGCACCGGCCGATGGCCGCAACGCTTGCACGACGTGGAAGAGACCGAGAGCCTCGTCATCCGCGAACATCAGCAGCACGCGGCTGAGCCGCAGGGTGGGAAGGGACCAGGCGCATGACCGATCCTCAACTCGGCATGCTGATGCTGGGCCTATTCATCTTCATCATCATGCTCGGCTTCCCGATCGCGTTCACGCTGATGGCGATGGGCGTCTCGTTCGGCTATTATGCCTACTACACCCCCGGTCAGGACTTCTTCCAGAACCGCATCTTCACGCTTCTGGTGCAGAAGACGTTCGAGGTCACATCCAGCGATGTGCTGGTTGCGGTTCCGCTGTTCCTGTTCATGGGCTATCTGATCGAGCGCGCAAACATTCTCGACCGCCTGTTCTACTCGCTGCAATTGTCGATGAAGAACGTGCCGGGCGCGCTGGCGGTGGCAACGCTGATCACCTGCGCGATGTTCGCGACCGCGACCGGCATCGTCGGCGCGGTTGTCACGCTGATGGGCCTGCTGGCCTTGCCGGCGATGCTGCGCGCCGGTTACGACGTCAAGCTGTCGGCAGGCGTCGTCTGCGCCGGCGGCTGCCTCGGCATCCTGATTCCGCCGAGCATTCTCCTGATCGTCTATGCGGCGACCGCCGGCGTTTCGGCGGTCAAGCTTTATGCGGCCGCGTTCTTGCCGGGGTTCCTGCTGGCTGGGCTCTACGTCCTCTATGCCATGGCGCGCGCGATCATCAATCCTGCGTTGGCGCCGAAGCTGCCGCCCGAGCAGACCAACGTGCCGCTCAGCACGGTAATCTGGGCGCTCGCCACATCGTTCCTGCCGCTGGCGCTACTGATCGTTTCGGTGCTCGGCGCGATCCTGTTCGGCCTGGCGACGCCATCCGAGGCGGCCGCGGTGGGCGCCCTCATGAGCATCGTTCTGGCCGCCGCCTATCGTTCGCTCAACTTCACGATGATGCGCGAATCGGTCTATCTGACCGTGCGTGCCACCGCGATGGTCTGTTACCTGTTCATCGGGTCGTGGACGTTCTCCGCGGTGTTTGCCGTCCTCGGCGGACAGACCGTGGTCGAGCAGTTCTTCGCCGCGCTGAACCTGTCGCCTATCGGCTTCCTGCTGTTGACCCAGGTGATCATCTTCCTGCTCGGCTGGCCGCTGGAATGGACCGAGATCATCATCATCTTCGTGCCGATCTTCCTGCCGCTGCTGCCGCAATACGGCATCGATCCGATCTTCTTCGGCATCCTGGTGGCACTGAACACGCAGACGGCGTTCAATACGCCGCCGGTCGCGATGGCGGCCTTCTATCTGAAGGGCGTGGCGCCGCCTCAGGTGAAGCTGACCGACATCTTCTCCGGCGCGCTTCCCTTCGTTGGCCTGGTCTTCCTCACCATGGCACTGGTCTACATCTTCCCGGGGATCGCATTGTGGTTGCCCGCCTATCTCTATGGATCGCGATGAGCGCGCCCGGCAAACCGCCGAAAGGCCGCGCATGAGTCTCAGCGCGCTCGGCCTCATGGAGGCTGCGGCCGGCATCCGCGACGGCCAACTCAGTTCGGCGGAGCTCGTCGGCGACTGCCTCAAGCGCATCGATGAGGTCGATCGCGATATCCAGGCATGGGCGTTTCTCGATCGCGACCACGCGATGCGGCAGGCCGAGGCTGCTGACGATCGTCGCAAGCAGGGCCAGGCTGTAGGCCCGCTGCATGGCGTGCCCGTGGGCATCAAGGACATCTTCGACACCGGCGACATGCCGACGGAATTCGGATCAGAGCTGTGGGCCGGACGCACGCCGCGGCGCGATGCGGCGGCCGTGGCGCGTCTGCGGGCGGCCGGCGCCGTGATCCTCGGCAAGACGGTGACCACCGAGTACGCGTACTACAATCCCGGCAAGACCCGAAATCCGCACGACGCGGATCGCACACCCGGCGGATCGTCCTCCGGCTCCGCCGCGGCCGTCGCGGCGCTGATGGTGCCAGGTGCTGTCGGCTCGCAGACCAACGGCTCGGTGATCCGTCCTGCCGCCTTCTGCGGCGTGGTCGGTTTCAAGCCCTCGCATGGCCTCATTCCGCGCAGCGGCGCGCTCGAATTGTCGCGCACACTCGACCATGTCGGCGTGTTCGGGCGCAGCGTGGAGGACGTGGCCCTGCTGTCCGAGGTCATGGTCGACTTCGACCGGGAGGATTTGGACACGCGGCCTGTTGCGCGCCCGCCATTCTCTGCGGTAGCGGCGAGCGAGCCGCCGTTGCCGCCGCGATTTGCCTTCGTGCGCTCTCCGGTCTGGGATCAGGCCGAGCCGGTGACCCGTGAGGCCTTTGCTGAGCTCGTCGAGGCTTTGGGCGAGGCGTGCAGCGAAGTCGAGCTTGGGCCGAGCTTCGATAGAGCCGTCGATATGCACCGTATCATCATGGAAGTTGATATGGCGCACAATCTGCGGCGCGACTACCAGCGAGGCGGCGACAAGCTGAGCACGCCTCTACGCCAGGCGATCGAGCGCGGCCGCACGCATCTCGCGGTGGATTATTGCAGCGCTCTGGCCGGGATTGCGCCGCTCAACCAGGCTCTGGACCACATTTTCGACGAATACGACGCCGTCCTGACGCCTGCGGCGCCGGGTGCGGCGCCCGGCATTGAAACGACCGGCAACCCGGTTTTCTGCACGCTCTGGACCTATCTCGGCGTACCCGCCATCAGCCTGCCATTGATGCGTTCGGAAGCCGGCCTTCCGCTGGGCGTCCAGCTCGTCGGCCGCCGCGGCAACGATGCCCGCCTCTTGCGCACGGCGTGCTGGCTCGTCAAGAATACGGGCGCACTCGTGGCAGCGCTCGGCGCAACGTCCCAAGCGCCGGGACGAACTCGGCTCCCTACGCGGAGAAAAGGAAAGTGCGATGACCAATCTGATCACCGGACTCATCGGCCTCGCGCTTATGATGACATTTCTTGGGTTTCTGGTGGTTTGGATCAAGGCCATTCCGCTCATCGTCATTGTGGTTAGCGTGGTGATCCTGGCGGTGGTCGATTTCATCCATTCACTGCGGACGACGAACGGCCCGCCCCGCTGAGCGCCGGCGTAAAATCCTCCTCGCGCGGCACCTTCAGGCCAGATGGCACGCCACGAAGTGCCCGCCCGCCCCCTCCTTCAGCACCGGCGCGCTCTCCGCGCAACGCGGTTGGGCGATCGGGCAGCGGGTGTGGAAGTGGCAGCCCGACGGCGGCTTCATCGGGCTCGGCACGTCGCCCTTGAGCCGGATGCGCTCCCGCTTCAGCTTGGGATCGGGCACCGGCACCGCCGACAACAGCGCCCTGGTGTAGGGATGCTGCGGATTGCGGTAGAGATCGCTCGCCTTCGCCAGCTCCACGATGCGTCCGAGATACATCACCGCGACGCGGTCGGAGATGTGTTCGACCACCGAGAGGTCGTGCGCGACGAAGAGATAGGTGAGGTTCAGCTCAGCCTGGAGGTCTTCCAGCAGATTGATCACCTGGGCCTGGATCGACACGTCGAGCGCCGATACCGGCTCGTCGCAGACGATCAGCTTCGGCTCGACCGCGAGCGCCCGCGCGATCACGATGCGCTGGCGCTGGCCGCCGGAGAATTCGTGCGGATAGCGCCGCATGTGCTCGGCCTTGAGCCCCACCTTGACCAGCAGGCTGGCGACGCGCTCCTCGCGCTCCTTTGCCGAGGATCCGAGCTTGTGGATGATCAGCGCCTCGCCGAGAATCGCACCGACCGTCATGCGCGGATTGAGCGAGGCGAACGGGTCCTGGAACACCAGCTGCATGTTGCGCCGCATCGCGCGCAGATCATTGCCGCTGAGCTGACGCACGTCCTGGCCGTCGAAGGTGACCTCGCCGTCGGTCGGCTCGATCAGGCGCAGCACGCAGCGTCCCGTGGTCGACTTGCCGCAACCGGATTCGCCGACGAGACCGAGCGTCTCGCCGCGGTTGACCGAGAACGACACGCCGTCGACCGCATAGACGGTGCCGACCTGGCGCGACAACAGGCCGCCGAGCACGGGGAAATGTTTCTTCAGGCCGCTGACGCGGAGCAAGGGTTCGCTCATGACGCAGCTCCCACGCTCATATCTCCCAAGTGACAGGCCATGCGATGGCCGGGCGCGATCTCGCGCAGCAGCGGCTCCTTCTCGGTACAGACATTCATGGCGAACTTGCAGCGCGGCGCGAAGCGGCAGCCGACCGGCGGATTGATCAGGATCGGCACCGAGCCGCCGATCGCCTCCAGCCGCGTCTTGTGCTCGCTGTCGAGGTCGATGCGCGGAATCGAGCGGATCAGGCCCTGGGTATAGGGATGGCGGGGATCGCCGAACAGATCGTCTACGGGAGCTTCCTCGACCACCTTGCCGGCATACATCACGACGACGCGCTGCGCGGTTTCGGCGACGACGCCCATGGCATGGGTGATCAGCATCACCGCCATGCCGAAACGTTCCTTCATGTCCTGGAGCAGATCGAGGATCTGGGCCTGGATGGTGACGTCGAGCGCCGTGGTGGGCTCGTCGGCGATGATCAGCTTCGGCTTGCAGGCGAGCGCCATTGCGATCATCACGCGCTGGCGCATGCCGCCCGAGAACTGATGCGGATAATTGTGCACGCGGCCCTCCGCGTTCGGGATCTGCACCAGCTTCAGCATCTCGATGGTGCGCTCGAGCGCCTGCTTCCTGGTTAGCGCTTCATGCCGGCGCAGGCTCTCCGCGATCTGCTCGCCGACGGTGAGCACCGGGTTGAGCGAGGTCATCGGCTCCTGGAAGATGAAGCCGATCTCCTTGGCCCTGATCTCGTCGAGCTGATTGCTGGTCAGCGGCACCAGATCGCGGCCCTCGAAGATGATCTGGCCTGCCGCGATCCGCCCCGGCGGCATCGCGATCAGCTTCAGGATCGACATCGCGGTGACGGTCTTGCCGCAGCCGGACTCGCCGACGACGCAGAGCGTCTCGCCGCGGTTGATGGAGATATCGACGCCGTCGACGGCCTGCAGGATGCCGTCGTCGGTGGAGAAATGGGTTTTCAGGCCCTTGATCTCGAGCAGCGGCGCCATCAGATCACCCGTCGCGCATCGAGCGCGTCACGCAGACCGTCGCCGATGAAGTTGATGGCGACCACCGCGATGAAGATCGCGCCGCCCGGAAACAGCGCCCAGTGCGGGCCGATGTCGAGAAAGTCCTTGGCGTCGTAGAGCAGCCGGCCCCAGGTCGGGGTGTCCGGCGGGAAGCCGAGGCCGAGGAAGGATAGGGTCGATTCCGCGATGATCGCGGCGGCGACGTCGATGGTGCCGGCGATGATCACGGGGCCGAGCGCATTGGGCAGGATGTGCCGCACCACCTGCCGCACCGGGCTGGCGCCGAGCGCGCGTGCAGCCTCGACGAACTCCTTCTCGCGGATCGACAGGAACTGCGCGCGCACGAGCCGCGCCACCGGCATCCAGCGCAGGCCTCCGATCACGAGCACGATCAGGATGAAGATGCCGCCCTCGGGTCCGAACGTCTGCTTCAGCCCGTCGCGGAACAGATAGATCAGCAGCAGCAGCAACGGTAGTTGCGGCAGCGACAGGAACAGGTCGGTCAGCCACATCAGGCCGTGACCGAGCGCACCACGCGACATGCCGGCGAGCGCGCCGATCAGCACGCCGACCAGGACCGAGACCAGCATGGCGGCGAGACCGACCGCCAGCGAGATGCGCCCGCCATAGATCATGCGGGCCAGGATGTCCTGCCCCAGATCGTCGGTGCCGAAGGGATGGGCCAGCGAGGGCCCCTGCATGCCCGCAACGATATCGATGTCGTCGATCTTGACGCGCCAGACGAAGGGGCCGAGCACCACTGCCAGGATCAGAATGAGGAGCAGGCCCGCACTCACCACCGCGAGCTTGTGCCGGCTATAGCGCCGCCACGTCTCGCGCCAGGGCGAGTAGACGCGCCGCTCAGCGGAAGGAGATGCGAGGGTCAAGCCAGCCATAAAGCACGTCCGCGATGAGGTTGAACAGCACGACGAGGCACGCGAAGACGAAGGTGACGGCCATCACCACCGGCGTGTCGTTGGAAAGAATGGAAGAGATCAGCAGCGAGCCGATGCCGGGGATACGGAAGATCTGCTCGGTGACGATCGCGCCGCCGAACACCGCCGGCATCTGCAAGGCGATCAGCGTCACGACCGGGATCATGGCGTTGCGCATCACGTGCTTGACGATGACCTTGGCCTGGCCGAGGCCCTTGGCGCGCGCCGTGGTGACATAATCAAGACGGATCACGTCGAGCATCGCCGAGCGCACGAAGCGCGTCATGGACGCAGCCTGGAACAGGCCGAGCACCGCCACCGGCATGATCGCCTGGCGGATCATTTCCAGCACCCAGCGGATCCCGGTCGCCTTGATGTCGGTGGTATAGACGAACGGCAGCCAGTCCAGCGTGATCGAGAAGATCAGGATGAACAGAATGCCGGTGAAGAAGGTCGGAAGCGAGAAACCGACGAAGGCGAGCGTGTTCGCGACCTGATCGAACAGCGAATAGGGCTTCGTCGCGGCGTAGACGCCGACGGGAATCGCGATCAGCAGTGCCAGGAGCTGCGCCGAGCCGATCACGTAGAGCGTGGCCGGCAGGCGCTGGAGGATCAGCTGGTCGACGTCCATCCGGCTGACGAAGGAAAAACCCCAGTCGCCGTGCAGCATGGCGCTGAGCCAGTGCAGGTAACGGAGATAGATCGGATCATCGAGACCGAATTTGGCCCGAAGCGACGCGGCCACTTCCGGCGGCACGTTCGGATTGGTCGTCAGCTCCGAAAAGGGATCGCCCGGGGCAAGCGCCAGCACCACGAATAGCACCAGCGAAATGCCCAGCAGGCTCGGAACGGCGATCAACAGGCGACGCAGGACATACTGACTCATGGGGAAAATCCCGTCTATGTCTGCGCGATCATTCCTCCCGGTACCAATCGAACAGGTTGTCGGTTTCGTTGGCCCAGCCGCTGATGATGCAACGCAGATTATTGGCCGCAGCTTCCACCTTGAGGCGGTGCTGCACCGGGATGAACACCGTGTCGCGGATCAGCAGATCATTGGCCTTGATGTAGAGCGAGGCACGCTTGACCGGATCCATCTCGCCTTCCGCGGCCTCGATGGTCTGGTCATACTCCTTGTTGACGTAACGCGGGAAATTCTGGCCCTGCCATTTGTTCTCCTTGGTCGCCACGTTCGCCGAAACGTAGCGGCGCATGTGCTGCGAGGGATCCGGCTGACTCATCGGGATCTGGAACATCTGCATATCGGCGTAGAACTTCGGATAGGTATCGGGATTGCCGACGTCGGATGAGAAGAACACGGTGGCGACCACCGATTTCAGTTCGACTTCGATGCCCGCCTTCTGGCAGGCCTGCTTGACGATGGCCTGGGTCTTCTGGCGCGGTCCGTTGATCGAGGTCTGGTAGAGCAGCTTCAGCTTCTTGCCGTCCTTCTCGCGGATGCCGTCCGCGCCCGGCTTCCAGCCGGCGTCACCCAGAATCTTGCTGGCCTTTTCGATGCTGAATTCCCAGCTCGTGTTCTTGGACACGAACTTTTCGGGGCCATTGAGAAAGTTGGCCGTCGTGCGGCCGGCGCGGCCGTAGATCGCCTTCTTGACGGACTCGCGGTCGACCAGCAGCGACAGCGCCTTGCGCACGGCGGGGTCGGAGAACAGCGGATGCTTGGTCTTGATCGACGAGCGTTCACCGTCGACCTCGGTGTTGGGATCGGTCGAGTTCAGCGCGATGAATTCGGTGTCGCCGCCGACGGCGTAGATCGCCTTGCCCTTGCCGCCCTTCTCGAGCCGCAGCAGGACGTCGTCTTCCACCTGGATGTTGTATCCGAAGTCATATTCGCCGGTCTGGATCACCGCGCGCGCCGCTGAGACGGCATCGCCGCCGCCCTTCATCTCGAGGGTGTCGAAATAGGGGCGGTTGGGCATGTGGTAGTCGGGATTGAGCACCCCGCGGACGAGATCGCCCGGCTTGAACTCGACGAACTTGTAGGGGCCGGTGCCGACCGGCGCCAGATTGTTCGGCGCCTCTCGGGATTTGCTGCCCTTGTACTCGGCAAAGAGATGCTTGGGGATGATGCAGTTCGGAGCACCGACGAAAGCCTCGGCCCAGAACGGTGTCGGCTTGGGGAAATTGATGCGCACGGTGAGATCGTCGATCTTTTCGACGACGATGTCGCGATGAACGCCGACGGTGATCGCGGAGGTCGCCGGGTCCTTGGCGTATTCCCAGTTGAACACCACGTCATCGGCCGTGAACGGCTTGCCGTCATGCCATTTCACGCCGGGCTTCAGCTTCCACGTCACCGACTTGCCGTCGGCGGCGAGCAGGCCGTTCTGGATCGACGGGATCTCCGCCGCCAGCACCAGCTTCATGTTGCCGTCCGGATCCCAGCAGGCGAGCGGTTCGTAGAACAGGCGCGAGCCGTCCTGGTCCTTGGTGCCGGTGGCGAAATGCGGATTGAGCAAGGTCGGTCCCTGCCACCACAACAGCTTCAGCGCACCGCCGCCGCCGCGCTTGGTCGGCTTGTAGGTCGAGGCGCCCTCGGCCATGGCGACGCCGCCGAGCGCGAGGATCTGATTGGCCAGAGGGGCGGTGAGACCGACCGCGGCCATGCGCTTGATGAAGGCGCGGCGATCCATCCGTCCGTCCTTCACCTGCCCGATCATCGAACGCAGTTCTTTATCCAGCATGGTTGTCCCCCGTCTGGTTCCCATCGTGATGAAGACGGCCGACAGAGGCGGCCGCCCAAATAGCTGGCAGTAGATGGCACACCGAATGGGGGGCGCGTCAACTGGGACCGTGTGTATGCAAACGGTCTTCTGGCTGTCTGTTGGGCAAAACTGCGTTCCGCAGCCCATCCGTGCGGCAATCCAGCATCAAAACACGCTGGATTGCTCGCTGCACTGCGGAAAATTTGTTCGTCCGATCAGACGAAGTATCGAGGCAAAATTTTACGCGATGGACATGTCGAGCGGCGGCTCGACGTGATCCGGCAGCGGACAGACATACGGTGTTCTCGCCGTCCGCTTCTTCAGGTCGGCCTTGGCCGCCTTGATCAGTTCCGGATCCGTCAGCGCCTTGATGCCGAGACCGGCCATCGCCTTGGCCGCCTGCACCATGGCCTTGTGGGCATGCGGGCTCTTGCCCTGCGCCACCACCTGCCAGGTGTGGAACGGCGTGCCGATCGCAACCGTGGGTGCGTGAACCTGCACGGTCGGCACCACCCAGCTGACGTCGCCGACGTCGGTCGAACCGACCAGCGGATTGCGCTTGGCATCGAGCGGCACCAGGAAGTCGGCCAGCGGCCGATCGGTCGGCTCCATGCCGATCGCGTAATAGACCGACGCAATGTCCTTGTCGCTCAGCGTCGCGCGGATCTGGCCGGCAAAGCTCTTGTCAGCATCGTCGAAATGCGGCGGTCCGAGCTCTTCCATGACCCGGTGCAGCGCCTGCTCCAGCGGCGCGTTCGGCAGGATGTTGGAGACTGCGGAGATGATCTTCATCTCCACCTTGGTTTCCGTCATCAGCGCCGCGCCTTGCGCGATCTTGGACACGCGCTCGACCAGCTCGTTCATGCCGGGCAGATCACGGGCGCGGATCGAATAGCGCACCCGCGCGTGGGCCTGCACCACGTTCGGTGCGATGCCGCCGGTATCGAGCAGCGCGTAGTGCACGCGCGCGTCGCTCGGCATGTGCTCGCGCATGTAGTTCACGCCGACATTCATCAATTCCACCGCGTCGAGCGCGGAACGGCCGAGATGCGGCGAGGCCGCGGCATGCGAGGTCCGGCCGGTGAAGATGAAGTCCGCGCGCGTGTTGGCGAGCGACGGCGTCACCGCGACCTCCCAGAAGCTGTGCGGATGCCAGGTGATGGCGATGTCGGCGTCCTCGAACGCGCCGGAGCGCACCATGAACGCCTTGGCCGCGCCGCCTTCTTCAGCCGGGCAGCCATAATAACGCACGCGACCGGGCACCTTGTTCTCGGCGAGCCAGTCCTTCACCGCGGTCGCGGCGAGCAGCGCGGCGGAACCGAGCAGGTTGTGACCACAGCCATGGCCGTGCCCGCCGGCTTCGACCGGACGATGTTCGGCGACGCCCGCTTCCTGGCTGAGGCCGGGCAGCGCGTCATATTCTCCCATGAAGGCGATGACGGGACCGCCCTCGCCCCACTCGCCCATCACCGCGGTCGGAATGCCGGCGACGTTCTCGGTGACGCGGAAACCCTGATGACGCAGCTCGGCGAGATGCTCGGCGGCGGACCGCGCCTCGGTGTAGCACACCTCGGGCATGCCCCAGACCCTGTCGCTGAGGTCGATGAAACGCGCCTTGATCGTGTCGACGCCACGCCAGATGTCGCTGCGGTTATCCATGCTTCGATCCGTGATCCCTTGGTCAAACGAAGCGGCAATGGTTAGCAGCTTCATTGCACGGCGCCTAGCGCCGCGCCGGACACCAGCCATGCGGCGCATGCCGGATTGAGGGGGTGCCCGCCGCCGGCGCACGAGGTGCCTATGTGCCTTTCGAAGATTTCACGCGGCGCTCTCGCGAATAGTTGGGAACGAGGCTTTCAAGACGGCCTCTCCCGGCCTAAATTGTCCATGCATCGTACGTCGTTCCGCCAGCACGGCAGCGATGTTCTCAGCCAGGAGAAACTCCATGTCCACCCTGACCGAATGGAGAGTGCCGCCGGCCAATCAGCCGCGTGCGAGCGACTACGGATTCGACCTCGACCGCGCACTCGGATCCATCGTCGGCCTGCACGCCATCATCCCGCCGGACGCCTTCAGCGCCGAGACGCTGGGCACCGAACGCGCCGGCAACGGCGTCGTGATCGACGACGGGCTGGTGCTCACAATCGGCTATCTCATCACCGAGGCGGAATCGGTGTGGCTGCACCGCGCGGACGGACGCGTGGTCGAGGGTCATGCGCTCGGCTTCGATGCCGAGACCGGCTTCGGCCTGGTGCAGGCGCTCGGTGAGCTTGACGTCGAGCCCCTGGCGCTAGGCAACTCGGCAGACACCCGGATCGGCGACCGCGTCGTGGTCGGCGGCGCCGGCGGCCGCACGCGCTCGGTCGCGAGCCAGATCGTGGCCAAGCAGGAATTCGCCGGCTATTGGGAATATCTGCTGGATGAAGCCATCTTCACCTATCCCGCGCATCCGAACTGGGGCGGCACCGCACTACTCAACGAGCGCGGCGAGTTGATCGGCATCGGCTCGCTTCAGCTGGAGCGTGAACGCGGCGGCAAGGCCGAGCACGTCAACATGATCGTCCCGATCGACCTGTTGAAGCCGATCCTGGAGGACTTGCGCAAGTTCGGCCGCGTCAACAAGCCGGCGCGGCCCTGGCTCGGGCTCTACTCGACCGAGATCGACAATCGCGTGGTGGTGATCGGAATCTCCGCCAACGGTCCGGCCGCGCGCGCCGAGCTCAAGGCCGGCGACGTCATCCTCGCCGTCGACGGCGACAAGGTCACCAGCCAGACCGCGTTCTACAAGAAGATGTGGGCGCTCGGCGCCGCCGGCGTCGACGTGCCGCTCACCGTGCACCACGAAGGCGTCACCTTCGATGTCACGGTGGCCTCGACCGACCGCTTCAAGCTGCTGAAGGCGCCGAAGCTGCATTGACTATCCGCTGAAGGAAGCCGCGATGAGCGAGGCCGTGATCGACGACATCGTGGCCGTGCTGCCGCCGCTGCTCAATGCGCTGGAGGCGCTCGGGTTCTTCGCCCGGCATCTGCATCCGCCGGCCTTTGCGTCCGTGATGAACGCGGTCGGCGCACCGGACGAGGTGCTGCGGACGGCACGGGCTACGACCGGAGATTGGCCGGACCAGTTCGCCGGCCTGCGCGTTCGGCTCGATACGGCCTGCGACGAGACGCTCGCCGCCTTTGCCGGCATCCGTGAGGTCGAGCGCGGCAACGGCGATCTCGTCGCGGTGTTCCGCGCGTTGCGCCACCTGCCGCGCGCGCAGGAGGCGCTTTATCCGCTGGCGATGCAGTTTCCGCCGGTGAGCAACTTCTTCCTCAACGCCGCCAATCGCGACAATGCGGACATGCTGTCTCGGCTCGAAGCCCGCGCAGGCGAAGATACCGGCATCTTCCACGATCACAACGAACCCGGCAGCCGCGGCGGCTTCTCGGTCTACGTGCCCGAATATTACACGCGAGGTCGGGCCATGCCGCTGGTGATGGCGCTGCATGGCGGCAGCGGCAACGGACGCGGCTTCCTGTGGAGCTGGCTGCGCGACGCCCGCAGCCTCGGTGCCATCCTGGTAGCGCCGACCGCGACCGGCCCGACCTGGGCGCTGATGGGGGATGATGCCGACACGCCCAATCTCATGCGTATCCTGGAGACCGTGCGCAGCCGCTGGGCCGTCGACGCTTCGCGCATGCTGCTGACCGGCATGAGCGACGGCGGCACCTTCTGTTACGTGAGCGGGCTCGACGGTGCCTCGCCCTTCACCCATCTGGCGCCGGTGTCCGCAACCTTCCATCCGCTGATGGCGGAGATGGCGAACGCCACGCGCCTGCAGGGGCTGCCGATCTTCATCACTCACGGCAAGCTCGACTGGATGTTTCCGGTGCAGACCGCGCGCCAGACGCAAGCGGCGCTCGCAGCCGCCGGCGCTGACGTCACCTATCGCGAGATCGGCGATCTCAGCCACACCTATCCGCGCGAGATCAACGCGGAGCTGGTGCAGTGGCTGAATGCGGGATGAACGACCTCTCCTTATCCGCGCCGCAGTGCCGGGGAACCATCTGACCGGGCCGACGTTATCGCCCGTCACCGGAGGTTCGCCATGCAGACTTTTTTCGGAATGATTTTGGGCGCGCTGCTGCTCGCGGGCGGCGTCTATGTCTATGATTCCATGCAGACGTCCTCCGTCGCCAATGGCCAGGTCGCGGTCACCAATCGCACCATCGTGAACTGGGACGTCGCCAAGGCGGATTGGGATGCGCTGCGCGATCGCGCGCACAAGGACTGGGTCCGGATCTCGTCGAAGTAACGCAGCATCATGAACAGGGCGCCGTCGTGAACGCCACGGCGGCGCCTTTGTGTTGGCTGCGATCAACGCTGCGCGTCAGTTCATCTTGGCCTTGCGGGCATCGGCGATGACCTGCTCGAACTCGGCCATGCTGAGCACGCCCGGCACGCGGTACTTGCCGACGATGAAGGACGGGGTGCCGCGGAAGCCGAAGGCTTCAGCCTGATCATTGTTGCGCTTGAGCAGCGCATCGATGTCGCTGCCACGGCCGGCAAGATCGCGTTTCAGCCGGTCCATGTCGACGCCGGCCGACGCCAGCAGCTCGTTGATGCGCGGCTCGGTCAGGCGCGAGCTGACGCCGATCAGAGCGTCATGGGCCTGGTGATACTTGTCCTGGAATTTCGCGGCGAGCGCGGACCGCGCCGCCGTGACCGAGACCGGCCCAAGGATCGGCCAGTCCTTCAGCACCAGCCGCACCTTGCCGTCGTCCTGGACCACCTGGCGCAGCTCGGGCTCGAGCTTGCGGCAATAGGGGCAGTTGTAATCGGACCATTCGACGATGGTGATGTTGCCATTGGGATTGCCGGCGACGGGCGTGTCGGGGTCGCGCAGCACCTTGGCCTCGGTCAGCACCTCGTCGTCACCGGCGGCTGCCAGTGCCGGGGTGATGCGGCCTGCCGCGAGGGCGCCCGCTCCGATCAGCGTCAGCGCCGCGCGCCGCGTCGGCACAAGGCCCCTATTTCCAGATCCAGCCATATCTCGTCCCGTTCGGTTCCATCTTCCCGAATACGGTTCGGGACCGGGAATTGTTACTGGTCATATAGAGCGTCGCGGCGGCGATGTCATCGCACCAGCTGCGTGACCGCTTTTTTGCTTTTTGAGTCTCTGAATCTGATACGGTAGCGTATCAAGGGCGCGAGGGGGTAGCAATACGGCACCGTATCAAAGACCCGAGAGGCTTCCTTCATGAGCGACGGCAAGGGCGATGTCTGGGTCGAGGCGGGGCTTGCCGAGCTCGCCCGCGCGGGGGTCGAGGGTGTCAGGGTCGAGGTGCTCGCCAAGAATCTCGGGGTCACCAAGGGCGGCTTCTACCGTCGCTTCGCCGACCGCGCGGCACTGCTCGATGCCATGCTGCAACGCTGGCGCGAGGGGCGCGCGGCGTCGATCGGGCAGCAGACCCGCCTCGATGGTCAGACGCCCCGCGAGCGGCTGAGGGCCGTGATCCAGCTCTATTCGGAGCGGCTCAATCCGGAAGCCATGGCGATCGAACTCGCGATCCGGCAATGGGCCCGCTCGGACGAGAACGCCGCGGCGGCGGTGGCCGGCGTCGACGCCGCGCGACTCAAGCACGTCACTGAACTCTATCGCGCCACCGGGCTTGCGGCCGAGGAAGCCGAGGCGCAGGCTTTCCTGTTCTACTGCTTCATCTTCGGCCAGAGCCTCTTGTTCGTCGAGCGCAGCCCGCGCAAGCGGTCGCAGCTCGTGGCGAAATCGGCCGAGAAACTGCTGGACTAAAGCATGATCCGGAAAAGTGCGCAGCGGTTTTCCGAAAAGATCATGCTCAAACAATAACCTAAAGCGCGATGACGATTCTTCCTCATCTCATCGCGCTTTAGACGACGAGGCCGGAGCGTCGCCCCGGCCTCGGCATCACCTCCAGGCTCAGGCGGCGCCCTTCAGCTTCTTGGTGCATTCGCTGTAATAGCCGCCGCCCTTCTGGATCCACTTCAAGCCGCCATTGCCGTTGGTGGTCTTGTTGGCATTGTACTGGTCGACGCAGGTGTGCAGGCGCGCCTTGCCGGGGGTCTCCTTGGCATATTTCGGATCGACCGCGTTCGGATAGATGGCGGGACCGGCCGGCAAGGTCGGCGCGGCGGCAGGGGCCGCCTCCTTCTTCGCCTGCTTCGGCTCGGCGGGAGCCGCGGGAGCGGCGGGCGCAGCCGCGGCCGGCGCAGCGGCCGGCGTCGCATCCGCGCCGCACTGGGCCTTGCGGAAGTCATTCCACTTCATGGTGCCGAGCGAGCCGTCCTTCTTGGCCGCCTGGTATTTCGCGCTGCACTCCTGCGCGGTCAGCGCCTGCGCCGGCGCCGACAGCGTGAGCGCAGCAAATCCCGACAGAGCAATCGCGCACAGCAATTTCGATTGGATGGTCATCCCTGGGTCTCCTCGTTGAACTTCCCCCGATGGGGCAGTGAAATAACAATTGCTATCCTAGCGTGCCGGCCATCTGCGACAAGAACACGACGGCGCTTGCTGCCAAAATATAGTGAGCGCCTTGCTCGGATTATTCATGTCGCGTTCAGCAAGGCGAGCCGACGTTCGCAACCCTCGCAATCTCGCAAGATGAGTGCAACGCCATGACCCTCGCCTCTCGCCTCGCCGCCGTCGCCCTCGCCTCCCTGCTCGTCACCGGCACCGCCTTCGCGCAGACCGCCGCGCCGGCCGCCAAGAGCGATGCGAAGACCGACGCCGCGGCTACCAAGACAACGAAGGAGCGCACGGCCGAGTCGATCGAATGCTCCAAGCAGGCGGACGCCAAGGGGCTGAAGGGCAAGGAGCGCAAGAAATTCCGTCGCGAGTGCAAGAAGGAAGCGAAGGCCGGCAGCGCCGCGCCCGCCGCCCCGGCCGCCGCCGACAAGAAGTAATCCCCTCGCGTCCGCCCCTCGTGTCCGCGAGAGGCGCACGCATTGCGGCATGACGAGCCTGCAATTGTGCGCCTCCCGCTGATTTGCGATAAGGCGGCGTGAAGCAGATCACCGCCTCCCTGCCGTTCGAATGGCCGAGCCGTGCCAGGCTCCTGAGCACGGCGGAGACGCTCGTCATCGGCACCGCCGGTGGCCTGGTGTTTCTCCTCGCCGGGCTTCCCGGCGGGCTGATCTCGGGCTCGATGATCGCGGTCGCGATCGCCGCCATCGCCGGCCGCCAATTGTCCCTGCCGCCGCTCCTGACCCAGACCGTGCTGGTGCTGCTCGGCATCTCGCTGGGCTCGGTGGTCTCGCGCCATCTGCTGCAGCAGGTCAGTGCCTATCCTCTCACCATCGGGCTGCTCGCGCTCGCGACCTTCTGCTCCACCTTCGGCTCGAGCTATTACCTCCAGCGCGTCCATGGCTGGGACCGCACCTCGGCCTTGCTGGCCGGCAGCCCCGGCGCGCTGTCGCAGATCACGATTCTGGCCGTCGAGCGCGGCGCCGACCTGCCGGGCATCGCGGTGGTGCAGACCATGCGCGTCATCATCCTCACCGCGGCGCTGCCGATGGTGCTCGCGATCGCGGGCGTGGTCCCCTCCGCCGCGCCGTCGCTGACGACGACGACGATCGCTTCGCCGCTCGACCTCGTGGAGCTGGCCGCGGCCTCGCTGGCCATGGCGCTGGTGTTGCGGCTGATCAAGTTTCCCGCGAGCTGGATGTTCGGCGCGATGCTCGCCTCCAGCGTGCTGCATGGCGCCGGCTGGGTCGAGGGCGGCCTGCCGGACTGGGTGCGCGGCGTGGCGCTGGTCGGCATCGGCGCGCTGATCGGCAGCCGTTTCGCGCGGATGCGGATCAAGACGCTCGCCGGCCACATCAATGCGGCGCTGGGCTCGTTCACGGTCGCGATCGCCGTCTCCGCCATTTTCGTCGGCATCGTCGCGCTCACCACGCAGGTCAAGTTCTCCGACATCGTGGTCGCCTTCGCGCCGGGCGCGATGGACGCCATGCTGGCGCTGGCCCTGACGTTGCACATCGACCCGATCTTCGTCGGCGCCCATCATTTGTCGCGCTTCGTGTTCGTGACGATCGCAACACCGGGCATCGTGCATCTGTTCGGGCGCACCCAGGACGATGTGGACGATTAGCAGAGCGCCGCTCTTGTAGGGTGGGCAAAGGCGCACTTGCGCCGTGCCCATGATCTATCTCAATCGTTAATGGTGGTGGGCACAGCGCGCGAAGAGCGCGCCTTTGCCCACCCTACGGCAACTACGAACGCTTCGCCGTCTTCGCAAATCCCCACGCGGCGATCGCGGCCATCAGCAGCGAGATCAGCACGTTGTAGCCGGCGAGCGAGAGGCCGAGGAAGCGCCACTGCACCTCGTCGCAGCGCACCACCTTCACGGTGTCGAGCCGTGAAAAGAGATCGCCGGCATTGCCGAGATTGACGACGGGACCGCTGCAATCGGTCGGCCCCTTCCAAAAACCCCACTCGACGCCCGAATGGTAGGCGCCGAGGCCGGCATTGGCGAGCGTCACCAGCGCGAGGATCGCGAGCCCCGCCAGCAGCAACGGCCGCGGCGCGCGATTCTTCGCCGCAAGAGCCGTGAGCGCACCGAGCGGAATCGCGAGGTAATAGGCGTAGCGCTGCTCCAGGCAGAGCGGACAGGGCAGGATCTCCAGCACGAGCTGGAAGAACCAGGCGCCCGCGATGGTCGCAGCCGCGATCAGCGTGACGAGCAGCGAGGCCGTCAGCGCGGGGCTCGCGGCCCCCGGCCTGAATGCAGGTAATGCGGCACTCTGGGTGGTCACGGCGGCCTCGTTCGGATGGGTCGTGGCCTTAGCCTCTAGCCCCGGTCCAGGCAGCTGTCGAGAACGGCAGACATCACTTTGGCGCGGGTTGACCCCGCTTTGTCCATGGCTATAGTCCGCCGGCTTCGCGACGCTCCCCTCAAGGGCCGACCGAGGGCCCCTGTGGCGGAACTGGTAGACGCGCTCGACTCAAAATCGAGTTCCGCAAGGAGTGCTGGTTCGATTCCGGCCAGGGGCACCACGCTTCGCCCTTCGGGCTTCGCGTGGCGCGGCCACGCAAAGCCGAGAGGCGATTGGCGTCCGGGGGCGACCTGGCCCGAAGACGGACTCTCTCCGCCAGACTCAAGCAGCAAGACACGCTTCCACGGCCTCGCGGCGCCTGACGCCCGAGCTTTGGGCTTCTCGCGACGCCCCTTGCTTGGAAAGGGCGCAGGGAAGGCCGGGCGCCGGCTGGCACCCACGGTCCGCTGTGCGCAGATTGCGCGAAGACAGATGCACAGCGGCATACAGGGCAGCCCGGACATCCCGGCCTTTCCCTGCGCAGTGGTTTGACGGCTTATGGCGCGCTCTCCCCGGGGAGCGATGCACTATTGCCCCCGTCGTCCTGCGGATGGCTGGTGCGCGCGCCCGGTCGGGCCGCTTCACCACCGCAAGCCTTGACGCACAGACCCCGGGCGTCAGGACCACACGCTTTTGCCGTACGCTGGAACCGCACCGGTCGTGTGCGCGCCGGTCAACCGCTCACGGGCCAAGCCCGCCCTGCATTGCCGCCGCGCCGATGCGCTCCACGTCCACCGCCACCCGGCCCGCGTATCGTGACGATCGCGAAACGCCCCTTGTCCATGGGCCGGGATGGACGCAAACCTACGATATTTCCGAATTTCGGTCAAGCAGAATTCTAAAAAAGAGCAATCGCCCCGACCGCGATTTCCTTCCGGCCATCCTTCGAGACGCCCGCTTTGGGCGGGCTCCTCAGGATGAGGACGGCGTTTTGCGGCACAGCCTCAACGGGAGCGATCGCTGCCTAACCTCATCCTTGAGGGGACCGCCACCGGGTCCGCGCAAGAGCGCGGCCCGATGACAGGCTCCGCGGGGGTCTCGAAGGACGAGGGCGCGCTCTGATCGCCCGGCAGGCCATGCGCGGCTGCCTGCCCCGACCCACTGCGGCGTTCGACTTCGCCGCGCCACTCCCTATATTCTCTCGCAACCGACCTGATGCAGCGGACAGTTTGATGGCCAGGAGACGCACGACGGACGCCGAGGACCTTCCCCGCTATTTCGTCTGGGTGCGGGGGCTCGAGGGACCCGAGCCGCAGAAATGGATGACGATGGATTTCGGCGTCAGTGACTGGAAGCGGCCGCTCGTGCTGGCGTACCTCGAGTTGCCAGAAGACGAACGGCACCTGTCGCTATCGATGCTGGCCCGGCGCTATCCGCCGCCGCGGGTTGATCTTTCGTGAGGCGGCCAGGATGCGCACTTCGCCGCGGAGGCGGAGTCACTCCAAACCGAGAAAGTAGCGCCACTCGGTGCCCATATTGTCGTCGGTAACGAGGGTTTGGCCGGTGGTAGCCTCCAGCAGCTGCGGACATGGTTCGATCGTGGGACTATCCTGACGGAAGTCGGCTATCAGTGCATCGAGCCGAGCGCGGTCAGCGTCATCGGAAGCAAATTCGGGTTTGCCGTCGATGCTGTAATTTTCCAGCGTTCGTCGCCAGCGATCATGATCCCACGCGATCGGGGTCTGCGACACCACCATATGGTTCAAGAACCGGGCGCCGTGGGAAAATGCGGTGCAGCCTGTGCGCTGCGCGCGCCGCGAATTGGTGGTGTTGTAGAAGAAAATTCCGCCGGGCTTCAGGTGTTGCTGCACCAGGCCAAGGAATTCCGACGACAGCAGATTGGTGGCGTTCGCGCGGAAATGCCACGTCGTGTTGGAGACTACCGCATCGAAACGTGCGTCGGGCTGGTGGCGGAGCCAACGGCGTCCGTCGTCCTCGACGATCCTGATCTTGGGGTTGTTCAGGATCGACCTGACATCCTCGTGCTTTGCGATCAACTCAAGATATCCGCGATTGATCTCGACGATCGTGAGCGATTCCACGTCGGGATTGTTGGCGATGACCTGAGCCCATGAACCGGATGAGAGACCGATCATCAGAACCTGTCGTGGCGCGGGGTGGAAGAGACTGAGCGCGTACGGCCGGATGATGCCATTGCGATCGGACTTCAGATCCGTGTTGAAGCGGCCGTCATACATGCCGTTGCCAAAGACGGTGCCGTCGGCATCGACAGTGATGATGCCGCTATGGTTCTCGACAATATGCGGGAAGTCGTGATCAGCGAGCGTCTTTCCCTGCAGATTCTCCAGCAGCCGCTGGCTCAACAAGGCGCTTGCGCCGAGGCCGAAGACGAGAACCGCGATGGCAAGATAACCAAGACGATTTCGCTCCTGCGCCGTGGTCTGGCCAAGCGCAATCAATGCAAGTGCGGCCATCGTGCCACCGACAAGCAGCATCGCCGCGATCTGTCTGATTCCAAGATAGTCCGTCAGCACGAAGCCGGTGAGGATCGCCCCGCTGGCGCAGCCCGCGATGTTGGCGAAATACAAGAGCGCCGTCCGCTGACCGACTTGTTCGTCGGTCGCGATACCGAATTGCGAAAGATAGGGGAGCAGTGCACCCCACTGCCGCGCGATCAGGTAGGTGATCGCGACGGCGATGCCGATCACGCCGGCGCCGACCCATGCCAATTGCGCCATCAACGGAAGGAACATCGCGCCGAACACATTGGCCCAGATCAGATCGCGCGCGGCCTGGCGCAGCGCATCTTGCGGCGCGAGCGTCCTGCAGGACTGTCCGGCCTTTCGAGCGCCGACGGCGATTCCTGTCAAGAAAGCATAGAGCGTCATCGCAAATGCCAGCGAACTCGATCCCGAGGCAAACGACATCACGCGAAACAGGTAGATCTCGTAGGACAACGAGATGAACCCACCCGTCATTGCGAGCAGGACGACAGGACCCATGCCGAGGATTGGCTGGGTGTCCGGAGCCTTGGTCGACGTCTGTGGGGCCGGCCTCGCGCCGGGACCGGAGAGGATGTGCGCCGCGATCGCACCGGCGCCGACCGCGAGATTGATTCCAGCCGCAATCGTGATCGCCTCATGCATGCCGAGAAAAGGGAAGATCAGGGTGGCGCATATAAGGCACGCGGCACCGGCGCCGAGCGTATTGACAAAATAGAGTGTGCCGACGGCGTCGCCGATCTGGCCGGTCATTCGTGCCAGATATGAGACCAGGATCGGCAGCGTTGCGCCCATCAGAAGGGTGGGCAGCAGCACCAGGACGAGGTTGATGGCGGCAAGGGCGGGCAGCGGCAGGTCTGCCACCATAGCGCCCACCTTCTCGAAGATCTGGAGTGAGGCCAATCCGAATGCGGCGGTAGCAAGCTCGATCACTCCGAGCAGCAACAACGGCTTGACGTTGGTGCGTCGGGATATCCAGCCACCACACAGGCTGCCAAGCCCGAGCCCGACCATGAAGGCGGTCACGATGATCGTGACTGATTCCGAATTGACGCCGAAGATCCGGAACAGGCTTCGTTGCCAGGTCAGTTGATAGATCAGCGCCGGAAAACCGGAAAAGAAGAAGAGGATGCAGAGAACGCGGACACCGGGCGCAGCGAATCTCTGCGCTGGCGCATCCGCGGGCAACTCGACAGCCGTCATTTCAATGGATCCCTTCTCCCACGCTCTCGCAACCTGCAAGAGAAAGGTAAGTAAAGGTTGCGGTTGGTTGGCTGAACGAGGCTGGATTAACGGTCCAATCCGGCAACTCGGTGCGCAGGGTTAAGCCATGGTGAACAACGGATCAGAACGGCCACTTTGGTACGTGTACCAGAGGTCGATCGAGGGCGCCGAAGGTCAGATCCCGGCCCTTCGCTGCTGTTGATGCGGTGCCGCGACGGGGCCGTTCAGAGGGGCAGACCGGACGTTCGCGGTCGAGCGCCAAACCGACGCTTTTGACCCATCGCGGACGCATATGCTCAGCTCCGCGTGGCGGCTTCATGGTTCAATGATCTTGTCGCGAACAGCGATCATCACAGCTTGGGTGCGGGTCGCTGCATCAAGCTTTCGACAAATATTCTTGATGTGTTCTTTGACTGTTCGGCTGCTGATGTGAAGCACCACGCCGATCTCCCAGCTTGACTTGCCGTTGGCGGCCAATGTCAGGATTTCCCGTTCACGCGATGTCAGACTTGCTTGGTGCTGGGCGGGCGAGCCATTAAGTTTGAGGCTTCGGTCAAATGCATAGATCGCCATGAGGTGCAGGGCTGGCAATTGGTCCTGCGGCAGATCGAGCGTCCGACCTCCGAACCATACCTGACCCATCCGGCCTGCAGGCGAGACTACCGGGATCACGAAGCCATCGAGCATGCCGAAGTCGCGGGCACTCTGCACCACCTCGACGGCGCGCGGCTCGCGCTCGGCATCATAGGGCGCTTCCCTGAACCATCGAAATGGCCGCATCGTCGTCTTGCAATAGCGAAGAGCCGGATCGTCGTATACGTATTTCCTTTCGTGGTAGAGATCTAGAAACCCGGCCGGTAGTCGCTCAGCAAGCACGCCCTCCTGGCGGCGCTCAATCGATATCGGGACGACAAAGGTGCAGCAGAAATAGTCGCAGCCATGCTGGCTCAACACCGAACCTAGCGCATCCATAATCTCGCCGGTCGAGGAAACGCGCTGGATGTTCTCAACGAACTCGAACGCGTTACGGCGGATATTAGCGACACGCCGATCCATCTGGCTTCCCTTCTGAGCGCGTCCGACCTACACCTAAGATCGGCAAGTATAGGCCGTTGCAAGTCGAACGGGTAGGTCAGTACGCTCACATCTCCGTCGCCCGCCCAGCGTTTGCCATTGGCCCAACCCTGATGTCCGACGAGCCGCCGCGATGGGCCGACATGAGGGGCGGAGCTGACCCCTTGCGCGCCCCGAGCGCAGCGCGAACCATGAGGGCGCGCGCTCGCCCGGGTGCAACCGACGCTCCGCGCTGCCCTCGCGACCGTGCCACTTCCGCCCCCATGATTATGGGTGTCACCGCATCCCCGCTGCGGCTAAACTTGCCCTTGCGCCGCGGGGGACACGCGGGTGCGGGACCATGATCATGACCGAACAGGGCGAGACGGGTGACATGATTACCATCCTCCTCGTCGAGGACGACGCGCCGACCTGCTGGCGGCTTCAGGATGCGCTGGCCAAGGCCGGCTACGAGGTGCGCAGCGCCGGCACGCTCGGCGAAGCCCGTGCCGCGCTCGCCGGCGGCGCGCCGCGCGTGCTGCTGACCGACCTGCGGCTGCCCGACGGCCACGGCATCGAGCTGATCCGCGAGATGAGGCAGCGCTTCCCCGACACCGAGATCATGGTGATCTCGGCCCTCGGCGACGAGGAGAGCGTGATCTCCGCGATCACGGTCGGCGCCACCGGCTATCTGCTCAAGGACGCCTTTCCCACCGACATCGCCACCACGGTGCGCGATCTGGTCGCCGGCCATTCGCCGATCTCGGCCTCGATCGCCCGCTTCATCGTGCGCAGAACCCAAGGCGCCGCGCAGAATTCGGCGGAGCCGCCCCCCGGCCCCGCGCTCAATACCGCCAGGCTGACACCGCGCGAGATCGACATCCTCTGGGGCATCGCCAAGGGCTTCAGCTATGCCGAGATCGCGAGCCATCTCGGCCTGTCCAAGCAGACCGTGCCCGGCCACATCAAGAACATCTACCGCAAGCTCGAGGTGCATACGCGCAGCGAGGCGGTGTTCGAGGCGGTGCAGCAGGGCCTGATCAAGCTGTGAGCGAGATCGCGGCCAAAGCACCTACGAAGGCACCGACGAAGGCAGCGGCCAAACCCGCGCGGCGCCGGCTGCTGGCCTCCCGCCTCGTGCCCTATCTGCTGCTTCAGGCCCTGATCGCGATCGTCACCATCCTCGGGCTTCGGCAGCTGCAGCCGAGCGATCCCGAAGACTTCGCGTTGAGCGATTTTTCGGCGCGGGAAGACGGCCTGATCCGCCCCGTGACGCTGCCGCATTTCACGTCGTCGCGCTACTCCCTGGCCGACCCGCCGTTCTACACCGGCGCCTTCACGTTCCCCGGCGGCGATGCGGCCTCGGGCTGGTCGGTCTATCTGCCGCGCTTCAGCAACGCGGTGGAGGTCGCCGTCAACGGCGTCGTCGTGCTCGACTCCCGGCGCGACGCCAATGCCAACCGGCCCGACCGCAACACGCCGCAGATCGCGGCCATTCCCGCTTCGCTGCTGCGCGAGGGCGGCAACGAGATCACTGTACGGCTGTTCGTGTGGGGACCGCTCAAGGGCTTTCTCGATACCGTCTATGTCGGCCCGGACGTCGCCTTGCGCCCGGCCTATGAGACGCGCACGCTGCTGTTCGTCACGCTGCCGGTGGTGTTCTCGGCCTGGCAGGCGATCCTCGCCGTCATCCTCGCAATCATGTGGCTGATGCGGCGTCATGAGCCGGTCTACGGCGTGCTGGCCGCGGCGATGGTGCTCGGCGTGGTGCAGGCGTTCGCGCCGCCGCCGGTGCCGCCGGCCGCCACGTCGCGGCTTGCCGCCGTGCTGCTGGCCTCCGCGCCGATCGAGAGCGCGCTGATCGTCGTGTTCGGCGTGCTGTTCTTCGGCTGGCGCTGGCCGCGCTACGGCACGCTGCTGTTCGTGCCCGGAATCGTCGTGTTCGTGGTCGGGCTGATCGGGGGCCCGCCGCTGCCGCGCATCCTTTTCCTGGTGCTCGGCATTCCGACGGTCGGGCTTTGCCTGGTCCTGATGGCTTGCATCACGGCAACAGCCGTGCTGCGGCGGCAGGACGCGGCGAGCTTCACGATCGGATGCGCCGTCACCATCGTGCTGACCTGCTGGATCCAGGACATGCTCACGGTGCTCGAGATCGTGTCCAACGACCGCATCTTCGTCTCGCGCCTGTCCTATTCGGCAATGCTGGTCGCGATCGGCGCCGGGCTGACCTGGCGCTTCGCCCGCGCCTTGAACCAGGTCGACAGCTTTGCCGGCCAGCTCGTGACGCGCGTGCGCGAGGCCGAGGAACGGCTGAAGGCGAGCTTTGCCCGCGAGGAGGAGCGCGCCCGCGCCGCCGCGCTCGCCAACGAGCGTACGCGCCTGATGCGCGACCTGCATGACGGCCTCGGCGGCCAGCTCGTCAGCATCGTCGCGCTCTCCGAGCGTGGCCATGAGGGCGCGATGATCACCGATGCGGCCCGTGCCGCGTTGAAGGATCTGCGTCTCGTCATCGATTCCATGGACGACATCGGCGGCGACCTGATGCTCGCCCTCGGCTCCTGGCGCGAGCGCACGACGGCGCAATTGCGACCGCACGACATCACGCTCGACTGGCGCGTGGCGACGCCGCAAGGCGTGCCGCTGCATCCTGAACTGCGGCCATGGCACGTCATCCAGATCGTGCGCATCCTCGACGAGGCCGTGACCAATGCGGTCAAGCACGCGCAGGCGCGCCGCATCGCGGTCACCATCGACACGTTCGACGCAGGCCGGGGACCGTACGGCGTGATCAGCGTGACCGACGACGGCCACGGCTTCGCGCCGGCCGGCAATGGCGAGGCCGCTCGCAACGGCCAGACCGCGCGCGGCCTGCGCAACATGAAAAGCCGCGCCGCGCGCTGCGGCGCCGTGCTCGATCTGAGTTCGGATTCTTCCGGCACGCGCGTGCGGCTGCAATTGCCGCAGCGTTTTCCCGACAGCGACATGGCGGCGGGCTGAAAGGCCCCCTCCCCGAACGTGTGGGGCGCACGGAGAGAGGGGACGGGCCGGGAAATTCGCCTGCGGAGGACGGGGGGTGTTCGTCCGCAGGCTCCGTTGGCCCGAAGCAATGCAATCAATTCAATGGAAATATCAGCGCACGCCGACGCGGTTGACCGGGCCGCCGCGATTCATCGGCGTTCCCGCGCGCACGCCGACACCGGGCGCGCCGACGCCGGGCGTTGCGACCGCCGCCGCGGCGACCGGCGCACCGGGCGCCACCACCACCGCCGCCGTCGGCCGTACCACGCAGCCCTTGGGCACGCCGACCGTCTTGCAATAGACCACCGCCTGCGCCGGGCTCGTGCCCAGCGACACCATCGCCGCGCCCGCGAGCGCCACGACCGTCAGCCCCGCGCTCAGCGCTCCAGCTCTCTTCGACATTCTGCTCTCCTGCTTCCCGTTCGGCGTCCCGATGCAATCACCGGTTTCGCAGCCGAGGTGCAGCTGAATGGCAAAAGACGGCGCGCGAATACATGCCATGAAGATGGGGGTACCGCGGCCGGGAGGGCTTGCCGGTACCATGAACATGGCATGGACCGGCGCCCGGCCTTTGCGGGATGGTCCGGCCCGGTTGATCCCGGTCGGGACCAACGAGAATTCCAAAGAGGTGCTTTATGAAGATTTCGGTTCTTGCCGCGCTGCTGCTCGCTGCCACCGCCCTGCCCGCTGCCGCGCAATCCGGTCCGTCGGTCCAGGAGCAGATGGCCTGCCGCGGCGACGCCGGCAAATTCTGCGCCGAACATGTCGGCAAGCCGCCGCAGATGAACGCCTGCCTGCGCGAGAACAAGTCGAAGCTCTCGGAGTCCTGCCGCAAGGTCGTTGAATCGCGCGGCGGCTAGTCGGTCGTCGTTCTCCGTCCTCATCCTGACGGCCCGCCAAAGGCGGGCGTCTCGGTGCTGCACCTAGGCTAGAGTGACCGGCGCCAGGGAGGCGTGACGCGGCGGCGCTAGGTTGGCTTGCGGCGCAGATGGACGATGACGTCGAACCGCGCGATCTCGTGGCCGGGAAGCGCCTCGGGGATCTTGGTGAAAGCGAGGCCGTCGGCAACATCGACCAGTACATCCTCGCCTTCGAGGTAGAAGTGCGGATGGACCGACGTGTCGGTGTCGAAGAACGACTTGATGCCGTCGGCCGCAATCCGGCGCAGCAGGCCGGCCTCGGTGAACTGGTTCAGCGTGTTGTAGACGGTCGCGAGCGACAGATACGCGTTCGCCGCCATCGCCTCTTCATAAAGGCTCTCGGCGGTGACGTGACGGTGGCCGCCCAGGAACAGCAACTGGCCGAGCGCGAGACGCTGGCGCGTCGGGCGCAGGCCGGCATTGCCGAGCAATTGCAGGCAGCGCTGCACGCCCTCATCCGGCGGTGGCTCGAGGCTGGCGGCATCAGCTCCGTTATCGTCAAACGCCGGGATATGGGTGGCCTGGATGTCCATCGATCGTCTCACGGCTCAAGGAAGCAGGACAGGCAGCGCCTGCCTTCCGCCAGTTGCTATTGGATCGCAAAAGCGGTGGCCCGACTTTGAGCCAGATCAAATGCGCAGGCTGCCTCTGACCTATCGCAAGGCGGCCCGGTCCATTCCCGGCCAGGATCGGCCGGTATCGATGAGGCTCATATGTCCAGAATGGTTCCCGACAAGGCAGAGGTCGCGCTCGAATATCCCGACAAGTTCTATGTCGGCACTTTCGAGCATTCGTCGCGCTTCGAGGCGCGGCTCGACGGCAGCGGCGTTGCGCTGACGCTGCAGCATCCGGGCGCTGCCGACGAGCGCAAATCGGTGCACCTGCACATCAATTTCGGCCTTCTCGCCGGAATCCTGCGTGAGCTCGCCGGCAGCGTCGCCGGCATACCCAAGGACGATATCGCACACCGCGAGCAGCTCGCAGAGGCGCTCGACGAATTGCGACGGGCGCTCAGCGCATCATGACGGCCTGATGCTTTTGGTCGCAGGCGCAAGCTTGTGCACCGCCTCCGCAAGACTCTCGACACGACCGAAGCCTCCTGATTGCTCCGTGCGCGAAGGCCTACGGGGAAAACAGGACGCGCTGTACATTTTTTGTGCTGATGCTGTCGAGACTTTCATCTTGCGGCGCCGAACGAGACTATGTGAGCCTCGATATCGGATGGGGACTGGGATGGGCCGGCCGTCGCTTTGCGCGCGAGGACGTTGCGAAGCGTTTTCGGCCGGCCTCGCTTGAGAAAGTTGCGATATGCCAAAACGAGTATTGCTTGGTCTCCTCCTGGCTTGCGGCCTTGCGGCCCCGGCTCTGGCGCAAGAGCCGAAGACAGGCGGTGTGATCAATGCCGTGATCCAGCCCGAGCCGCCCGGCCTGATGCTGGCACAGGTGCAGAACGGTCCGACCCAGATGGTGTCGGGCAACATCTTCGAGGGGTTGCTGCGCTACAGCCCCAAGCTCGAGCCCCAGCCGGAGCTCGCCGAGAGCTGGAGCGTCAGCGAGGACGCCAAGACCTACACCTTCAAGCTCAGGAAGGGTGTGACCTGGCATGACGGCAAGCCCTTTACCGCGGCGGACGTGCTGTTCTCGATCGAGATGCTGAAGCAGACGCATGCGCGCGCCCGCACCAATCTGGCGCAGGTCGACAAGGTCGAAGCGCCCGACGATCACACGGTGGTGTTCACGCTGAAGCAGCCGTTCGGCCCGTTCCTCGGCATCTTCGAAGTCGGCTCGATGCCGATGGTGCCGAAGCATCTCTATGAAGGCACCGACTGGAAGACCAACGCCTACAACAACGCGCCCATCGGCACCGGCCCCTTCATGTTCAGGGAATGGCAGAAGGGCTCGTTCATCCGCCTGGTCAAGAACCCCAATTATTACGAGAAGGGCAAGCCCTATCTCGACGAGATCTACTGGCAGATCATTCCCGACGCCGCGGCGCGCTCGGTGGCGTATGAGACCGGCAAGGTCGACGTGCTGCCCGGCGGCTCGGTCGAGAATTTCGACGTGCCGCGGCTGTCCAAGCTGAAGGACACCTGCGTCACCGGCGCCGGCTGGGAGTTCTTCTCGCCGCTGGCCTGGCTGTGGCTCAACAACCGTCAGGGTCCGCTCGCCGACAAGCGGGTGCGGCAGGCGATCATGTTTGCGATCGACCGCGATTTCGCCAAGGACGTGATCTGGAACGGGCTCGGCAAGGTCGCGACCGGCCCCTCGGCCTCGACCATCAAATATTACACCGATGACGTGAAGAAATATCCGTACGATCCGGCCAAGGCCAAGGCGCTGCTGAAGGAAGCCGGCTACAAGGGCGAGAAGATCCGCCTGCTGCCGCTCGCCTATGGCGAGACCTGGCAGCGCTGGGGTGAAGCCGTGAAGCAGAACCTCCAGGACGTCGGCATGACCATCGAGACCATCGCCACCGACGTTGCCGGCGGCAACCAGAAGATCGGCGACTGGGACTACGACATCGCCTTCACCTATCTCTATCAGTACGGCGATCCCGCGCTCGGGGTCGGCCGCAACTACATCTCCAGCAACATCGCCAAGGGCCAGGTCTTCAACAACGTCGAAGGCTATTCCAACCCGGAGATCGACAAGCTGTTCGCCGACGGCGCGGTCGCCACCCCCGATTCCAAGCGCAAGGAGATCTACGAGAAGGCGCAGAAGATCCTGGTCGAGGACGTGCCGGTGGCCTGGATGCTCGAGCTGCAATTCCCGACCATCACGCGCTGCAAGGTCAAGAACCTGATCACCACGGGGATCGGGGTCAATGACGGCTTCAAGGACGCATGGCTCGACAAGTGAGCCCTGCTCTTTTCACCTCTCCCCGCTTGCGGGGAGAGGTCGAATGT
This sequence comes from Bradyrhizobium frederickii, assembly GCF_004570865.1. Classification (GTDB taxonomy): domain Bacteria; phylum Pseudomonadota; class Alphaproteobacteria; order Rhizobiales; family Xanthobacteraceae; genus Bradyrhizobium; species Bradyrhizobium frederickii. The sequence continues at coordinate 107,291 of NZ_SPQS01000019.1, read as the reverse complement.
GCGCGAAGCGCATATTCGGGTGAGGGGGTACCGGTCCATCGGCATTCCCACGTGTGGAGAGAAGCCCCTCACCCCAACCCTCTCCCCGCAAGAGCGGGGCGAGGGGGCGCACCGTCAACGTGGCTTCAGATCACGCTCCAAGATATGACCGTTTAAAATGCTCTCCTTCATCTCCCAGCGTGTCCTCAAGGGCGTGATCGTCCTGCTCGCGATCGTCGTCCTCAATTTCTTCCTGATCCGGCTCGCGCCCGGCGACCCCGCAATCGTGATGGCGGGCGAGGCCGGCGCCAGCGATCAGGTCTTCGTCAAGCAGCTCCGGGAAAAGTTCGGCCTCGACAAGCCGCTGCCCGAGCAGCTCTTCATCTACGTCAAGGGCGTGGTCAGCCTCGACCTCGGCTTCTCCTTCCGCCAGCAGGCGCCGGTGGCAAAGCTGATCGGCGAGCGGCTGCCGGCGACGCTGCTGCTGACACTGACCGCGTTTGCGATTTCGCTGATGCTCGGCATTGTCTTCGGCACCTTCGCCGCGCGCTTCGCCGGAACCTTCCTCGACACCGCCATCACCGTCTTTGCGCTGATCTTCTACGCCATGCCGATCTTCTGGGTGGCGCTGATGGGTATCCTGCTGTTCTCGGTCACCATGGATTGGTTGCCGAGCTTCGGCTACGAGACGGTCGGCGCCAACCTCACCGGCTTTTCCCACGCGGTCGACGTCGCAAAGCACCTGATCATGCCGGCGATGACGCTCGGCCTGTTCTTCATGGCGACCTACACCCGCATGACGCGCGCCTCGATGCTGGAGGTGAAGCGGCTCGATTTCGTCAAGACCGCGCGCGCGAAAGGCCTTGGCGACGCCGTGATCCAGCGCCGCCACGTGCTGCGCAATGCGCTGCTGCCGGTGGTGACGCTCGCCGGCGTGCATTCCGGCACGCTGATCGGCGGCGCCGTCATCACCGAGACCGTGTTCGCCTGGCCCGGCATCGGGCGGCTGATGTACGACGCCCTGCTCCAGCGCGACTACAATCTGCTGCTCGGCGTGTTCGTGATCTGCTCCGCCATGGTGCTGATCTTCAACCTCATCACCGACCTCGTCTATCGGCTGGTCGATCCGCGCATCGAATTCGCCTCATGAGACAGTTCTGGAAATCGATGTTCAAGAGCCCGAGTGGCGTCATCGGGCTCGTCATCCTCCTGCTCGCGATCTCCGTCGCATTGTTCGGACCGATGCTGTTTCCGAATTCGCCATGGCGCATGGTGCAGCGGCCGTTCCTGCCGCCCTTCACGCTCTCGACCGTGCCGCTCGGCACCGACGCGCTCGGCCGCGACGTCTTTGCCGGCATGATTTTCGGCGCACGTGTCTCGCTATTGGTCGGTCTCGTCTCGACACTGGTCGCGCTGGTCGTCGGCATTCCCATCGGCGCGATGGCCGGCTATTTCGGCGGCAGGGTCGACGACGCCCTGATGCGCTTCACCGAGTTCTTCCAGACCATTCCGAGCTTCGCGCTCGCGATCGTGCTGGTCGCGATCCTGCAGCCTTCGATCTACTCGATCGTAGCCTCGATCGCGGTGGTGAGCTGGCCGCCGGTCGCCCGTCTCGTGCGCGGCGAGGTGCTGTCGCTGCGCACGCGCGAATATGTCCAGGCGGCAATCGTCACCGGACAGAGCAACACCTGGATCATCCTGCGCGAGATCCTGCCCAACGCGCTGTCGCCGGTGATCGTGCTGGCCTCGCTGATGGTGGCGACCGCGATTCTCCTGGAATCCTCGCTGTCCTTCCTCGGCCTCGGCGATCCCAATCTGATCTCCTGGGGCTACATGGTCGGCGCCGGCCGCACCGTGATCCGCCAGGCGTGGTGGATCACGGTGTTTCCCGGCATCGCCATCCTGATCTCCGTGCTCGGGCTGAACCTGATCGGCGAAGGCCTCAACGACGCGCTCAATCCGCGCCTGTCGCGGGAGGGACGCTGATGCTGATTGCCCCGCCTGCCGTCTCCATCAGGAACCTCAGGATCGCGCTGCCGAAGGGCGCCGAGCGGCCCTTCGCGGTCGACGGCGTCTCGCTGGACTTGCGTCCCGGCAAGATCGTCTGCGTCGTCGGCGAGTCCGGCTCCGGCAAGTCGATGTGCGCGCATGCGCTGATGGGCCTGTTGCCCGATACGGTGTCTGTCGCCGCCGGCGAGATCCAGTTCGAAGGCCGCGACCTGCTCAAGCTCGATGACGACGGCTGGCGCGACCTGCGCGGCCGCCGGCTGGCGATGATCTTTCAGGAGCCGATGACCGCGCTCAACCCGCTGATGCGGATCGGCGACCAGATGGCGGAGATGTTCGAGGCACACGGCCTGCTGACGCCGAAGCAGCGGCGCGCCAAGGCGCTGGCGCTGGCGCGCGAGGTCGGCTTGCCCGACCCTGAAAGGATCGTACGCGCCTATCCGCACCAGCTCTCCGGCGGCCAGCGGCAGCGCGCCATGATCGCGATGGCGCTCGCGCTCGAGCCCGCGGTGCTGGTTGCGGACGAGCCGACGACCGCGCTCGACGTCACCACGCAGGCGCAGATTCTCAAGCTGATCCGCAACCTCCAGCGCGACCGTAACATGGCCGTGATGTTCATCACGCACGATTTCGGCGTGGTCGCCGACATCGCCGACCAGGTCGTGGTGCTCCGCCATGGCAAGGTGGTGGAGGAAGGCCCCGCCTCTGCCGTCTTCAACGAGCCGCAGCACGACTACACCAAGGCGCTGCTCGCCGCCGTCCCCTCGATGGATCCGCCGGCACGCAAGCCCCTCGACGGTCAGGCCAGGGCGGTCGAGGTGATCGGTCTGGACAAGACCTATGTGACATCAGGCGGGTGGTTTCGCGAGGACCGCCGGGTCGATGCCGCGCGCGCGGTCAATTTCGACATCCTCAAGGGCGAGACGCTCGGCCTCGTCGGAGAATCCGGCTCCGGAAAATCATCGGTGGCACGCCTCGTGGTGCGGCTGATCGAGGCTGATCGCGGCACGGTGCGGATCGGCGAGACCGATCTCACCTCCCTCTCCGGCAAGGCGCTGCGCGCCGAGCGCCATCGCATCCAGATGATCTTCCAGGATCCGTTCGCCTCGCTCAATCCGCGCCGCAAGATCGGCCACATCATCGCCGCCGGCCCGATCGCGGCCGGTATCGATCCGAAGATCGCCTTCGACCGTGCCCGCGACCTGCTCAAGATGGTCGGCCTCGATGCCGGTGCACTCGAACGCTATCCGCACGAATTCTCCGGCGGCCAGCGCCAGCGTATCGGCATTGCGCGCGCGCTGGCGCTCGAGCCGGAGATCATCGTCGCGGATGAAGCCGTCTCCGCACTTGACGTCTCCGTGCAGGCGCAAGTCTTGAGGCTGCTCGAAGACCTCAAGGCACGCCTCGGCCTCTCCATGCTGTTCATCACCCACGACTTGCGCGTCGCCGCCCAAATCTGCGACCGCATCGCGGTGATGCAGCGCGGCGCCATCGTCGAGCTGAAGCCGACGGCACAGCTGTTCGCCGCGCCGGAGCATGCCTATACGCGCGAGCTGCTGGCGGCGGTACCGGGACGGAAAGAGCGCGCGCCGGCGGCGTGAACCCTGCCCGCATCAGATCGCCAAATCTCGGGCTTGTTCCAAAAAACTTGCATCCCCCGAAGGTGAAACATATTCGGGCCAACGGCATTTGCTTTCCGGAATAATCCTTGCTGATGAAAGCAGGGAGCAAGGCTGACACCGGCATTCGCTCGCATGGCTCCAAGGGGCCTTTTGCAAACGAATATGAACTGGTGAGCGGCTTCTCAACCCGGCGCATCAGGGCGCCGGATGTTTTGAGATGCCCGGGTGCGCTCACGCGGTTTTTATTCCGTCGTGATCGGCCGGGCGTTTCAAAGGCGAAGCCGGCACCATACATCGCGATGGAATGATTGACGTCATCTGATGACGGATGCCAATTGATACGGAGCCAACATGGGCGAAGTTATTCGATTTGTCTCGAAGTCCGAGCGCGAGCGGATGCGTCTCATCCAGGAGGCGCGCGCCATCTACGACAGCATCTTTCCTTCGGCTGATCCGGCCGGCGCAGGTCAGGATAAGGCGCCGCTTGGCCGGGCGTTCGTCGGCGACGGGAGCACCCGATCGTGATCAAGATCATCGCGGTGCTTTGCAGTCTGGCTTCTCCGACCAATTGTCACGAGCAGATCGTCACCACCTCGGATTTTGCCGAGGTCTCGGTGCAGTCCTGTCTGATGGGCGCGCCGCAGCTCGCCGACTGGATGAACCAGCATCCGACCGAGCGACTGGCAGCATGGCGCTGCGTGATCGGTCAACAGGTCCGCCGCGGAATTTAGCTGTTCGCGCCTTGCCGGCATCCGCTGATCGACGTCGCTCTATCGGGTGGTGTTGCTCCAGGTCGGAACGGAATTGGTCACGCCGACCGACGGCCAATTGTACGATCCGATCGACGGCGCCGTGACCGTGCCGACCGACGGTCCGGACGAGCCGTAGGACGCCCTCGGCTGCGCCGCCGGTGACGCGGCGCCGCCATAGTTCGGGGCCACCACGCCAGCGCCGTATTGTCTGCTCGAGCGCTGCTTTTTCGCCTCAGCCGTGAACGGCGCGAGCAGAAGTCCGGCCCCGATAAAGGCGGCAATGGCGAATTTGATGCCAGTGAATTTGATGCCAGTGAATTTGAATCCCATCATGGCTGATCCCTTCGAAGCTGGCGCCCTTGTAGCTATGTGTCCATTCAGCGGACGATATCCAGGGCCGCCCCGTTCATAACTCCGTGCGCGGGGGGAAGGTGCCCGGTCCGCCTTCGGATGGACCCGAATCAGCGTTAGTGCATTGGCCTCATCGACTTCGCGGATTGAGGCGACATGACCGGCCCTGAACTGAAGCAACTCCGCGCCGACCTCTCCGACGCCCTCGAGCGGGAGCTCACCGCGGTCGACATGGCAAAGCTCTGCGGATTGCCGGAGAAAGGCGGCGCCGACACCATCCGGCGTTGGGAGGTGAGCGGCCCGACGCCCTCGGCGACCAAGGTGCTGCACGTGCTCGCCATGGCGAGCGAGCGCTATCCGATCCTGGAGAAGTTCGACATCTTCGATCGCCATGACGTGCGCGAGGAGGACCGACCTGCAAAGCGCGCGGCGTTTCGCCAGCAGATGCGGGACGAGGCGCGCCGGCGGCTAGGTTAACGAAGTGCGCATGGACGTTACCGGAACGCTGCGGCGTTAAACCTTCCTTCAGCATTTCTTAAGCCGGCATTAAGCACGAAAATCAATTGCAGCCCAATAAGTTAGGTTGGGTCTCGCTGTGCCATGCATGTGACAGCATTTTCATCAAAAGCGAGCTATCTGCAAAACCAACGCCGGCGCGGAAAGCGCGCCTGCCGGGGAAATTGAGTGCTGGAGTTCAAGACGATGAAGAAGATTCTGTTTGCGATCGTGGCGCTGCTCGCGATGGGCGCGGCTGCACCGGCCGTCGGCGCCGATCTCGGCAACCGCAACTATTACAAGTCGCCCGCGCCGGCCTATGCCGCGCCGATCTACAACTGGACCGGTTTCTATATCGGCGGCCATGTCGGCGGCGCCTTCTCCAGCGACAACAATTTCAGCGGCCTCTCCACCGGCAACAACGGCAACGGCCGTTTCCTCGGCGGCGTGCAGGTCGGTGCGGACTGGCAGTTCCATCCGAATGTGGTGGTCGGCGTCGAGGGCCAATATTCCTGGCTCTCCGGCAGCGTCGGCGCCGTGTTTCCGGGCGGCATCGCCTACACCAACGACCAGCGCGGTCTCGGCTCGATCACCGGCCGCGTCGGCTACACCTGGGGTCCCGGCCTCGTCTACGTGAAGGGCGGCTATGCCTATTCGGACAACAACGAGAAGGTGACCGTCGGCGGCGTGCCGACCGGCTTCGTCATCACGGGCGATCACCGCAACGGCTACACCGTCGGCGCCGGCCTCGAATACATGTTCGCCCCGAACTGGTCGGCCAAGGCCGAGTACCAATATTACAATTTCGGCGACGCGCACTTCACCGCGGGCCCGCTTGTCGGCACCGGCAACTTCACCACCGACGACCACACCATCAAGGCGGGCGTCAACTACCGCTTCAACTGGGCAAGCCCGGCGGTCGCGCGCTACTGATCCGTTACCGCAACTTTACCATGAGGAAGGGCCGGCGCTGTCGCCGGCCCTTCTTTTTTCGCCCTGCGGAACGCACGCAACCGTTTGCGGATATTGCGATTTTTTTAACCGGCGGTGCCGATACTGCCGGCCACAAAGAGAAGCAAGAACGTTGGGGGAATTTTCGATGGCGATCCGTCTGGGCGTTGGCCGTTTGCTTGGTCGATTCAAACCTCGATTCAAGATGCCGACATGGGGCGTGCGCGGCAGCCTGTTTGCGGCGTTCGCGGTGATCGCGGGCATGGGCCTCGTGATCGCAGCCGGCGCCGGCCTGGCGCTGCAGAATCTCGGCGGACGCATGACCGAGCTGAGCGGACGGGACATTCCGCGCCTGACCGCCAGCCTGCAATTGTCGGCGCTGAGCGCGAGCCTTGCGGCACAGGGACCGGCGCTGCTCGCGGCGCAAAGCGAGGAAGCCCTCAACGAGCGCACCAAGAAGCTCAAGGAATTGCAGGAGCAGACGCAGCAAAAGCTCACCGAGATCATCCAGCTCGGCGGCGACAAAACCGTCGTCTCCGGACTGAGCGAGACGATGAAGAGCATCAACGAGGCGGCGCAGAGCCTGGCCAAGGCGGCCCGCGAACGGCTGGATATCGCTGCCCTTCACGACAAGCAATATGACGCGCTGCGCAACGCGCAGGGCGCCTTCGTCGGCGCGGCCAGCCCGGCGATGCTCGACGCGCAGACCCGGGTCAACGCCATTCTCGGCTCGGCCGACCTGTCCGCCGCGGATGCTTCCGACGCCGCGCAGACCGTCGGCCAGCTCGGCAACGTCGTCGCCAGCGGCAATCTCGCGGCCGCCGACATGAGCGCGGCGCTGTCGGCCAACAGCAGCGACAAGCTCGACGACATCCAGAAGGAATTCAAGACGGCACAGGGCCGCCTGCGATCCAACCTCGATCTGCTGCCGGACAACCAGGGCAACAAGATGCTGCGCGAGACGGCGGAGAAGCTGCTGGCGCTCGGCACCGGCAAGACCGGCGTGTTCAATCTGCGTGAGAAGGAGCTCGACTCCATCGACTACGGCCAGACCATCCTGGACGAGACCCGCAAGCTCAATGTCGGCCTCGGCATCAGCGTGCAGCAGCTCGTCGACGGCGTGCAGAAGGAGACCAACGCCTCGACCTCCCAGGCGCAGCAGGAGACCTCGCTCGCGACGACCGTGATGCTGGCGCTCGGGGCCTTGATGCTGGTCGGCTCGGCGCTGTTCGTCTGGCTCTATGTCGGCCGCAACATTCTGCGCCGGATCCGTGAGCTTCAACGCGCGATGCAGCTGTTGTCGGCCGGCGACCTCGACACCGAGATCGTCCGTTCCCGGCAGAACGATGAGATCGGCGTGATGAAGGAAACGCTGACCGTGTTCCGTGACAGCATGATCGAAGCCCGGGCGCTCGCCGGCGAGCAGGAAAAAGACCGCGTCGCCAAGGCCGAGCGCGCCGCGCGCATGGAAGCGAAGATCGCGGAGTTCGAGAACACGGTCCGCGCCGCGCTCGACAACCTGGCGCAGTCGGCCAATTCGATGCAGTCGACCGCGCAGAGCATGTCGACCACCGCCGACCAGTCCAACGCGCTGGTCAACGCGGTCGCCTCCGCCGCCGAGGAGACCTCGGTCAACGTGCAGACCGTCTCGTCGGGCACCGAGCAGCTGTCGTCCTCGATCGAGGAAATCAGCAAGCAGGTCGTGACCTCGGCCGCGATCGCCAAGAAGGCGGTCGACGAAGCCGGCGCGACCGACGCCACGGTGCAGAGCCTCGCCGACAGCGCGAGCCGCATCAGCGTCGTGGTCGATTTGATCCAGACCATCGCCTCGCAGACCAATCTGCTTGCGCTCAACGCCACCATCGAGGCGGCGCGCGCGGGCGAGGCCGGCCGCGGCTTCGCCGTGGTCGCCTCCGAGGTGAAGAGCCTCGCGAGCCAGACCGCCAAGGCGACGGAGGAAATCCGCACTCAGATCGCCAGCATGCAGGACATCACGACCTCGGCGGTCGGCGCCATCCAGGGCATCGGCCGGATCATCGGCGAGATCAACGACGTGACCACGACGATCGCGGCCGCGGTCGAGGAGCAGGGCGCCGCCACCCGCGAGATCGCGCGCAACATCCAGCATGCGGCCGGCGGCACCAGCGAAGTCTCCAGCAACATCGTCGGCGTCTCCACCGCCTCCGCCGAAGCCGGCGCCGCGGCGAGCGAAGTGCTGGGCGCCTCCGACGCGCTACGGCGCGAGGCCGACCTGCTGCGCGGAGAGATCGACGCGTTCCTCAACAACATGCGGGCGGCGTAGAACGCCGCGGCATCGGCACTGCGCGCCCTCTCCCGCAAGCGGGAGAGGGTCGGGGTGAGGGTGTCTCCGCAATGGGATTGTCACGGTGTATCGAGAATATCCCGGTGTGGAGAAAGCCCTCACCCGGCGCTTCGCGCCGACCTCTCCCGCAAGCGGGAGAGGTTGAGGGAGCCCGCGTCTCGCAGTCCCACATCACGGAAAAAGCCCCCGGTATGACCGCCATGCGCAGACCCCGCCCCGTCCTTTTTCGGCTGGCGCCCCGCGCGCGCTGGGTTTAAGCGGATAGCATGAACGCGAAAACCGACACCGCACCGTCCTCGGCCGAGGCGCTGCGCTATCCCTGGGACCAGCATCCCGGCCACGACGAGATCGTCGAAGTCAAGCCCGGCGTGTTGTGGGCGCGGCTGAAGCTGCCGTTCCGCCTCAACCACGTGAACATCTACCTGCTCGCCGACGGCGACGGCTATGCGATGGTGGATACCGGCTTCGGCAACGAGGAGACGATCGAGGCCTGGACCAAGCTGTTCGACGGGCCGCTGCAGGGCGTCAACATCACGCGCCTGATCGTCACCCACTCCCATCCCGACCATGTCGGACTTGCGGGCTGGGTGGTCGAGCGGTTCAACTGCCCGCTGGTGATGTCGCAGGTCGAGTATCTGCAATCGGTCTATCATCAGAACCGCGGCACCGCGGAGCGGCAGGAGGCGCAGCGGCTGTTCTTCCGCCGTCACGGCATGGACGAGTCGCTCACCGAAAAGCTGCTGGGCCGCGGCCAGGATTATCTCAAGCGCGTCTCGGTGCTGCCGCCCTCCTACCGTCGCATCTCCCATGGCGACGACGTCGTCATCGGCACGCGCCGCTTCAAGGTGATCACCGGCGGCGGCCACGCGCTCGACCAGGTGATGCTGTATTGCGCCGACGACAAGCTGTTCCTCTCCGCCGACCAGGTGCTGAGCAAGATCTCGCCCAATGTCAGCGTCTGGGCGGTCGAGCCCGATCAGAACTCGCTCGGCGAATACCTGGCCTCGCTCGCCAGCCTCACCACGACGCTGCCCTATGACGTGCTGGTGCTGCCCGGCCATGGCGTGCCGTTCTACGGACTGAAGACGCGCATCAAGCAGCTCGCCGACCACCATGAAGAACGCTGCCGCCTGATCGCGGAAGCCTGCCGCGAGCTGCCGCAGACCTCGCGCGCCCTGGTGCCTGTGGTGTTCAACAAGCATGTGCTCGACGAGCACCAGATGGGCTTTGCCGCCGGCGAGCTGGTCGCCCATGTCAACTACATGATCGTCGAGGGCCGGCTGACGGCCGAGACGAAGGACGGCGTGCTGCAATTCAGGACGACGTGAGTCTTTGCCTCTCTCCGCCTGCGGGGAGAGGCCGGAATGCGCGCGCAGCGCGGATTCCGGGTGAGGGGGACTCTCCGCGAACTCGACTCTTACCGTGATTGCGGAAACAGCCCCTCACCCCAACCCTCTCCCCGTAAGAACGGGGCGAGGGAGCGCACCGCCGCCCTCGCGAGCATCTCACTTCATATTCGCGATGGCGTGCAGCGCCGCGATATAGCCGAACGGGCCCAGGCCGCAGATCACCCCGGTCGCCACGAACGAGATCTTGGAGTGGCGGTGATATTCGTCGCGGGCGTGGATGTTGGAGATGTGGACTTCCAGCACCGGGCCCTCGAACGTCTTGATCGCGTCCATGATCGCGACCGAGGTGAAGGAGAAGCCGGCCGGATTGATGACGATGGCGTCGGCATCCTGCCGCGCCGACTGGATCAGGTCGACGAGCACGCCTTCATGGTTGGACTGGTGGAAGGCGAGCTTGAGGCCGAGCTTGGCCGCCACGTCCGCGCAGCTCGCGTTGACCTCCGCGAGCGTCGTCGTGCCATAGATATGGGGCTCGCGGATGCCGAGCATATTGAGGTTGGGACCGTTGAGGATCATGACACGTTTCATCGGGCGTCCTTTCGCATGAGCTTGGCGGGCACCGATCCGCGTCCCGACGAAAACGAGACAACGAAGTCGGCGCGACCGGCTCGGCCATCATGGACGCAGGGCGGCCCATGGACAAAATGTCCAAGCCGGCCGCAGCGGTCTCCGGCTTTCGCAGGGACCGCAATCCACGGCGGCGGGCAGGCGTTAGGCGTTTGATCCACATCAACTATCGCCTGCGAGACGACGCTATCAATATACCCGCGCAGCTCGCACCAAATGTGTGCTGGCGCATAGACATTGGAGCTGGAAAAGCTCTAAAAATGAGCGGCCGCCGTGGCCGGGTTCCGTTGCAGGTCTTGCCGATGGATTACAACCAGTTCTTCGATTCCGCCCTCGATCGTCTCCACGCCGAGCGGCGCTACCGCGTATTCGCGGACCTCGAGCGCACGGCCGGCCGGTTCCCGCACGCGGTCTGGCACTCGCCCAAGGGCAAGCGCGACGTCGTGATCTGGTGCTCCAACGACTATCTCGGCATGGGCCAGCACCCGAAGGTGGTCGGCGCCATGGTCGAGACCGCGACGCGCGTCGGCACCGGGGCCGGCGGCACTCGCAACATCGCCGGCACGCATCATCCGCTGGTCCAGCTCGAGGCCGAGCTTGCCGATCTCCACGGCAAGGAAGCCGCGCTGCTGTTCACCTCGGGCTATGTCTCGAACCAGACCGGCATTCCGACCATCGCAAAGCTCATTCCGAACTGTCTCATTCTGTCGGACGAGCTCAACCACAATTCGATGATCGAGGGCATCCGCCAGTCGGGCTGCGAGCGGGTCGTGTTCCGCCACAACGATGTGGCGCATCTCGAGGAGCTGCTTAAAGCGGCCGACCCGCACCGCCCGAAGCTGATCGTCTGCGAAAGCCTCTATTCCATGGACGGCGACGTCGCCCCGCTCGCCAAGATCTGCGATCTCGCCGAGAAATACGGTGCGATGACCTATGTCGACGAGGTCCACGCCGTCGGCATGTACGGCTCGCGCGGCGGCGGCATCGCCGAGCGTGACGGCGTCATGCACCGCATCGACGTTCTCGAAGGCACCCTCGCCAAGGCGTTCGGCTGCCTCGGTGGCTACATCGCCGCTAGCGGCCAGATCATCGATGCCGTGCGCTCCTATGCGCCGGGCTTCATCTTCACCACCGCGCTGCCGCCGGCGATCTGCTCGGCCGCGACCGCCGCGATCAAGCATCTGAAGACCTCGAACTGGGAGCGCGAGCGCCACCAGGATCGCGCCGCCCGCGTCAAGGCGATCCTCAACGCCGCCGGGCTGCCTGTGATGTCGAGCGACACCCACATCGTGCCGCTGTTCGTCGGCGATCCCGAGAAGTGCAAGCAGGCGTCCGATCTCCTGCTCGAGGAGCACGGCATCTACATCCAGCCGATCAACTATCCGACGGTCGCCAAGGGCAGCGAACGGCTGCGCATCACGCCCTCGCCCTATCACGACGACGGCCTGATCGATCAGCTCGCCGAAGCCCTGGTGCAAGTGTGGGACCGCCTCGGCCTGCCGCTGCGCGCCAAGTCGCTGGCGGCGGAGTAGGCTGTTCTTTCGCCTCTCCCCGCTTGCGGGGAGAGGCCGGATCGCATCGTCAGATGCGATCCGGTGAGGGGGACTCTCCGCGAGTCCAACTGCCACCGTCCCCGCGGAGAGCCCTCCTCACCCCACCTCTCCCCGCAAGCGGGGCGAGGGAGACTGGCAGCTCGCTCCGGACCCTTAACGACAACCCCAGTTCCCGCCCCAGCCCGGCATTTCGCTGTCGCCTCGCCCCGTCCAACGCGCTAGATTTGCAGGGAAAATGAGCTCGGGCGCCACCGGCGCCCAGGGAGAAGCGTGCTCGCCATGCTGCACGACTGGGGCGTGATCGCCGCGGCCTTCGGCTATATCGGCTTTCTGTTTCTGGTGGCGAGCCATGGCGACCGCCGTTCGCCGGCCGGGCGCGGCCGCACCCCCGGGCTGATCTATCCGCTGTCGCTGGCGATCTATTGCACCTCCTGGACCTTCTTCGGCTCGGTCGGCTTCGCCACCCGCACCTCGACCGACTTCCTCGCCATCTATGTCGGCCCGATCCTGATGATCGGGCTCGGCGTCGGCGTCCTGCGCCGCGTGATCCAACTGGCGAAAGCCCACAATATCACCTCGATCGCCGACTTCATCGGGGCCCGCTACGGCAAGAGCCAGGCGGTGGCGGCCACCGTCGCCGGAATCGCGATCATCGGCTCGGTGCCCTACATCGCGCTTCAGCTCAAGGCGGTCGCCTCCTCGCTGGAGACGATCCTGAGCGAGGACCAGGCCTTCTCCCACATTCCGATCGTCGGCGACGTCGCGCTGATGGTGACGCTGGCGATGGCGGCCTTCGCCGTGCTGTTCGGCACCCGGCAGACCGACGCCACCGAGCACCAGCACGGCCTGATGCTGGCGGTCGCGACCGAATCCATCATCAAGCTGGTCGCCTTCCTCGCCGCCGGCATCTTCGTCACCTTCTGGATGTTCTCGCCGCAGGAGCTGATCGAGCGCGCCATGAAGACGCCGGAGGCGGTGCGCGCCATCAACTACTCGCCGTCGATCGGCAACTTCCTCACCATGACGCTGCTGTCGCTCTGCGCGATCATGCTGCTGCCGCGCCAGTTCCACGTCAGTGTGGTCGAGAACTCCTCCGACGCCGAGGTCGGCCGCGCGCGCTGGCTGTTCCCGCTCTACCTCGTCGCCATCAATCTGTTCGTGATCCCGATCGCGCTCGCCGGCCTCGTCACCTTCCCATTCGGCACGGCCGAACCCGACATGTACGTGCTGGCGTTGCCGATGGAGGGAGGTGCGGATCTGCTCAGCGTCGTTGTGTTCGTCGGCGGCCTGTCCGCGGCGACCGCGATGGTGATCGTGGAATGCGTCGCGCTCTCCATCATGGTCTCGAACGACCTCGTGGTGCCCCTGGTGCTGCAGCGGCGGCCTGAGGGGCGCACCGGCGGCGCCGATTTCAGCAACTTCCTGCTGCGCTCGCGGCGGCTCGCGATCTTCGCCATCATGGTGATGGCCTATTTCTATTACCGCGCGCTGGGCAATACCCAGCTCGCGGCGATCGGCCTGCTCTCCTTTGCCGCCATCGCCCAGCTTGCACCGAGCTTCTTCGGCGGATTGTTGTGGCGGCGCGCCACCGCGCGCGGCGCGATCGGCGGCATGCTGGTCGGCTTCGCGGTGTGGCTCTACACGCTGTTCATGCCGAGCTTCATGGATTCCTCGACATCGGGCATCCTGTTGCTCCAGCACGGCCCGTTCGGCATCGAGGCACTGCGGCCGCGGGCGCTGTTCGGCTCCGACCTGCCGCCGCTGATGCACGGCGTCATCTGGTCGCTGTCGCTCAACATCCTGACCTATGTGCTGCTGTCGCTGGCGCGAAGGCCCTCGTCCATCGAGCTGTTGCAGGCCGATCTGTTCGTGCCCGATACGCTTGCGCCGATCTCGCCCAGTTTCCGGCGCTGGCGCACCACCGTCACCGTGCAGGACATCCAGACCACGGTGGCGCAATATCTCGGACCCGACCGTGCGCGGCATTCCTTCGAGGCGTTCTCCGCGCGGCGCAATCTGCGACTGGAGTCCGGAGCGCCAGCCGATTTCGAGCTGTTGCAGCACGCCGAGCACCTGATCGCCTCCTCGATTGGCGCCGCCTCCTCCCGTCTCGTGATGTCGCTGCTGCTGCGCAAGCGGACGGTTTCGGCCAAGGCCGCGCTGAAGCTGCTCGACGATTCCCACGCGGCGCTGCATTTCAACCGCGAGATCCTGCAGACCGCGCTCAACCACGTCCGCCAGGGCATCGCGGTGTTCGATGCCGACCTGCAGCTGATCTGCTCCAACCGGCAGTTCGGCGATCTCCTCAATGTGCCCCCGCACATCGTCCAGTTCGGCACGCCCCTGCGCGAGATCCTGGAATTCATGGACGTGGGCGGTCCGGACCGTCAGGCCGACAGCGAGGCGATGATCGAGCAGCGGCTCGCGGCCTACACCACCGACAGCGAGCCCTATCTCGAACGCCTGCCGGAACGCCACATGGTGATCGAGGTGCTCACCAACCGCATGCCAGGCGGCGGCTTCGTCATCACCTTCACCGACGTCACGCCCAGCTTCGAGGCGGCCGAAGCGCTGGAGCGCGCCAACGCGACGCTGGAAAAGCGCGTGCGCGACCGCACCGAGGAGCTGACGCGGCTGAATTCCGAGCTCGCCCTGGCCAAGAGCGCGGCGGAAGACGCCAGCATCTCCAAGACCCGGTTCCTCGCCGCCGCCAGCCACGACATTCTCCAGCCGCTCAACGCGGCCCGGCTCTATGTCACGAGCCTGGTCGAGCGCCAGCACAGCGGCGAGGAGACCCGGCTGGTCGAGAACATCGACGAATCGCTGCAGGCGATCGAAGAGATCCTCGGCGCGCTGCTGGACATCTCGCGGCTGGACGCCGGCGCGATGACGACCTCGATCTCGAGCTTCAAGATGGCCGATCTGATGCGCTCGCTGGAGATCGAGTTCGCACCGATCGCGCGCGCCAAGGGCCTCGAGCTCGTCTTCGTGCCCTGCTCGCTGCCGGTCGAATCGGATCGGCTCCTGCTGCGGCGCCTGCTGCAGAACCTGATCTCGAACGCCATCAAATACACCCCGCGCGGCCGTGTGCTGGTCGGCTGTCGCCGCCAGGGCCCTTCGCTCAAGATCTGCGTCTACGACACCGGGGTCGGCATCCCGCCGATCAAGCGCGGCGAGATCTTCAAGGAATTTCATCGCCTGGAGCAGGGGGCGCGCATCGCGCGCGGCCTCGGCCTCGGGCTCTCGATCGTCGAACGGCTGGCGCGGGTGCTCAAGCACGGCATCGCCATCGACGGGACCGCAAGCGGCGGCTCGGTGTTCTCCGTGACGGTGCCGACGGCGAAGGCGATCACCCACACCGCGGCCGTGACCAGCGCGACGCCGCTGGCGCGCACGCCGATCTCGGGCGCGCTGATCGTCTGCATCGAGAACGACGCGGCGATCCTCGACGGCATGCGTACGCTGCTGAAGGCGTGGGACGCCGAGGTGATCGCGGTCGCCGATCCCGAAGGCGCGATCGCCGCGATCGAAACCGCCGGCCGCCGCGTCACCGGCCTTTTGGTCGACTATCATCTCGATCGCGGCAACGGCATCGCCGCGATCCGCGAGATCCGCCGCCGTTTCGGCGACGGCATCCCCGCGATCCTGATCACGGCCGACCGCAGCCCCGCCGTGCAGATCGCCGCCCGCGACGAAAAGGTCGCGGTGCTCAACAAGCCGGTCAAGCCGGCCTCGCTCCGCGCCCTGCTCGGCCAGTGGCGCACGCAGCAGATGGTGGCGGCGGAGTGAAGCCGCCTTCCTGACGAAACCCAGCAGGCCCACCTTCGCCGCTCGGGGCGCGAGCCGGCGGCGGAAGTGCCTATCCCGCCGGGGTGCCCTGCTTCCACTGGCCGCCGGCGATCTTGGCGGCCGCGATCACCGCCTGGGTGCGGCTTTCGACGCCGAGCTTTTGCAGGATCGCCGAGACATGCGCCTTGATGGTGGCCTCGGAGACCCCGAGCTCGTAGGCGATCTGCTTGTTGAGGAGCCCCTCCGACAGCATCATCAGGACCCGGACCTGCTGCGGGGTCAGTGTCACCAGGCGGTCGCGCAGGCGCGTCATGTCGGGGTCGCTGGCCGCGGACAGGTCGGTGTCGGCGGGAACCCAGACGTCGCCCTCCATCACCTTGAGGATGGCATCGCGCAAGGTCTCGACGCCGAACCGCTTCGGGATGAAGCCGGAGGCGCCGAAATCGAGCGAGCGGCGGATCGTGGCACTGTCGTCGGACGCCGAGACGATCACCACCGGGATCGCCGGATATTGCGCGCGCAGATAGATCAGGCCGGAAAAGCCTGAGATCCCGGGCATCGAGAGATCGAGCAGGATCAGGTCGACATCCGAGGTCTGTTCCAGGAGCTTGGTCAGATCCTCGAACGATCCGGCCTCGTCGATTCTGGCCGAGGTCAGGACGCCGGCCACCGCCTGCCGCAGCGCGTCGCGGAACAGGGGATGGTCATCGGCGATGACGAGATGGGTCGATGGAGCGTTCATCGTTCTCTTGCTGTCGTTCGCAGGCCGGCGCACCGATCCCGGGCGTGGCAATTCTTCCCCGAGCGGCCGTGGCATGCAAGTGGACATTATCCCTTTGCTGCAAAGGGGTTAATCCGCATCCCCCGGGATTTGCGCACCGGCGCCCGATACCGCACGTCAGCTGCAGGTCAGTGCGCAAGGCCGAAAGTCGTATTGGGGCGGGTTTCACGCCGATGTTACCTTACGGGCAAGACCTGGATTGATCCGGCATGTCCGGACATCTGGGGACGCGAGGAAACACGTTTCGGGGAGCGACTCAACATGTCGACAATGGCTGTATCTCAAGCAGGCGCAGGAGGGATGACGAAGGACGAACGGTTCGTCATTCTCGCTTCCTCGCTCGGTACCGTTTTCGAGTGGTACGATTTTTACCTCTACGGCTCGCTGGCCAGCATCATCGGCGCGCAGTTCTTCTCGGCCTATCCGCCGGCAACCCGCGACATCTTCGCGCTGCTTGCGTTCGCAGCCGGCTTCCTGGTGCGTCCGTTCGGCGCGATCGTGTTCGGCCGCATCGGCGACATCGTCGGCCGCAAATACACCTTCCTCGTCACCATCCTGATCATGGGTCTGTCGACCTTCATCGTCGGCCTGTTGCCGAACGCGGCGACCATCGGCATCGCGGCTCCGATCATCCTGATCGCGCTGCGCCTCGCCCAGGGCCTGGCCCTCGGCGGTGAGTATGGCGGCGCGGCGACCTATGTCGCGGAGCACGCTCCGAACGGCAAGCGCGGCTATTACACCTCCTTCATTCAGACCACCGCGACGCTCGGCCTGTTCCTGTCGCTGCTGGTGATTCTGTTCACCCGCAGCGCCCTCGGCGAACCGGACTTCGCCGCCTGGGGCTGGCGCATTCCGTTCCTGGTCTCGGTGCTGCTGCTCGGCATCTCGGTCTGGATCCGGCTCCGCCTCAATGAATCCCCGATTTTCCAGAAGATGAAGGACGAGGGAAAGAGCTCGAAAGCGCCGCTGACCGAAGCCTTCGGCAACTGGCAGAACGGCAAGCTCGTGCTGCTCGCGCTGCTTGGCGGCGTGATGGGCCAGGGCGTGGTCTGGTACACCGGCCAGTTCTACGCGCTGTTCTTCCTGCAATCGATCCTGAAGGTGGACGGCTACACCGCCAACCTGCTGATCGCCTGGTCGCTGCTGCTGGGCACCGGCTTCTTCATCGTGTTCGGCATGCTGTCCGACAAGATCGGCCGCAAGCCGATCATCCTCGGCGGCTGCCTGATCGCGGCACTGACCTTCTTCCCGATCTTCAAGATGATCACCACCAACGCCAACCCGGCGCTGGAAAAGGCCATCGCGCAGACCAAGGTCGAGGTGGTGGCCGATCCCGCGGGCTGCGGCGACCTGTTCAACCCGGTCGGCACCCGCGTCTTCAGCGCACCTTGCGACACCGCACGTGCGTTCCTGTCGCAGTCGTCGGTCAAGTACACGACCACGGCAGGCGCGGCCGGCTCGGGCGTGAAGGTGACGGTCAACGGCAAGGAAATCGCCTACACCAACGCCAAGGACAGCAACCCGGCAGTCCTCGCCGCGGTGCAGGCGGCCGGCTATCCGAAGACCGGCGATGCCGGCATCGTGAAGATGGCGCATCCGCTCGACATCTTCCGTCCGCAGGTGGCGGCGATCATCGGCCTGTTGTTCGTGCTCGTGGTCTACGTGACCATGGTGTACGGCCCGATCGCGGCGATGCTGGTCGAACTGTTCCCGACCCGCATCCGCTACACCTCGATGTCGCTGCCCTACCACATTGGTAACGGCTGGTTCGGCGGCCTGTTGCCGGCGACCGCCTTTGCCATCGTGGCCTCGACCGGCGACATCTATGCCGGCCTCTGGTACCCGATCATCTTCGCCTCGATTACCGTCGTGATCGGCTTCTTCTTCCTGCCCGAGACCAAGGACGTCGACATCAAGGGCACCTGATCGAACCGATCTCAACCGACACCAACCGGCCGCGGTCTCCGCGGCCGGTTTTGTTTATGTCAGTTCTTTGCTTTGACGCGCTTTCTTGGCGCGAACCGGCGCCCGCCTGGCTCGAAAGCGCTCTACTGATTGCTGCCGACGAATTGCAGCACCACCTCGCGCCGGTGCGGGCGCTTGCGATGCTCGATCAGATAGATCGCCTGCCAGGTGCCGAGCGCGAGCCTGCCGTTCAGAACCGGGACCTGCAGCGAGCTCCCGGTCAGCATCGTCTTGACGTGGGCCGGCATGTCGTCCGGTCCTTCGGTGTCGTGGGTCCACCCGGCATTCTCCGGCGCGAGCCGGGACAGCGCCGTGGCGAGGTCGACGAGCACGGAAGGGTCGGCGTTCTCCTGGATCGTCAGCGAGGCCGAGGTATGGCGGATGAACAGCGTCAAGGCACCGTCGCGCGCGCGAACCTCGTCGATGAATTTGGCAGCTTCGCTGGTGAGATCGGTGAAGCCATGGCCCGATGTCTGCACCGCCAGCAGTGAGGATGAGATGGTGGTGGCTTGCACCGTCGATGGCGCCGAGCGTGTGACGGATTTGCCTGATGTCATGGAAGGTCTCTCAACTCGGAAAGCCGCCGTAGGTGGGCAAAGCGAAGCGTGCCCACCAATCCGTGCGACAATATCAAGATGGTGGGCACGGCGCTTTGCGCCTTTGCCCACCCTACGGCGCTTTCATCGTGGAAACATGGTGGGCACGGCGTAAGAACGCCTTTGCCCACCCTACGAGAGCTTCAACGCGTGGATAGCGCGTAGGGGTCCTCAAATCCTTCCCGACACATCCTTTTGCACGCGGTTGGCCATGTCGATCAGCCGCCGCCAGGCCTTTTCCAGAAACGACATCACGCGATCGACGTCCTGCTCGCTCGGCAGCGGGATCTCGATCTTGCGCTCGCCCTCGGCGCTCCTGGGCTCGGCTTTCTTCAGCGGGTCGGATTTCGGCAGCGCCTCGTCGACCTTGCCCGACACCGTCGGCCCCGCCGCGAGCTGCCCCTTCAGCTTCTCGACCTCGGCCTGGAGCCTGCCGATCTCGGCGTCGAGCGCGGTCCGTTCGTCGGGCACCGCATAGCAGGCCCAGCCGGCGCCGTTCTTGGTGCAGGTCGAGACCGTGCCGGTGCGGGTGTCGAGCCGCAGCACGCCCTCGGGGATGGGCGTCATGCTGTAGCGGCCGTTTTCGCCGTCGGGCGCGGATTGCGCAGCCACAAGATCACCGCCGATCGCCATCGCCGCGGCAAACGCCGCCGCCGCAAGCCAGGATGTTGTGGATGACGTTGCTGGTCTCATCGCGCTCTCCGCCACGGCGTGCAGGTGGTAATCTGGCAAATTCTACACCCCGGCGAGGTGATCCGCCGCCCAAAACGCACACCGACATCAACGATCGCGGCGGCGTCTTCGATCCCGGCAGCGCGGCGAAAGGGCGGCCGCATCCGCCGATCATGCGGCGAGCTGCTGCGGTGCGGCGTCACGCTGTGTGCAGCGCTGCCGTTCACGC
Source organism: Bradyrhizobium frederickii (assembly GCF_004570865.1). GTDB lineage: Bacteria > Pseudomonadota > Alphaproteobacteria > Rhizobiales > Xanthobacteraceae > Bradyrhizobium > Bradyrhizobium frederickii. The sequence continues at coordinate 87,250 of NZ_SPQS01000019.1, read as the reverse complement.
CAATATTGTCAAATAAATCAGTTACATAACCGAAAGCGACGCAATCGTGACTTGGCTTGACTTGATTATAGGCCATCAGTATGGTCCGCGCGGCTTTTGAGGGTGGCGGGCGTAATTTCCATTCAGCCGCGGCGTTTCGGGTCTTCGTTGCATGACACAGGGCACGGGGCACGGCGAGAATGGGGATCGCGATAGATCGTCCGAGGAAGCTGCGCTTTCCGAACGGCTCGGAAGTCTTGATCACAGGTTGTCCGAACTTCGCGACCGCCGGATCAAGACCGAGCAACCCGCAGGTGACGGTGGAGACGGAGCGGCCAGAGCCTCGGCGATGGCGCTTGGTTTCCGACTATCCTCGGAGTTGATCGCCGGCGTCGCTGTCGGAGGGGGAATTGGCTGGGGTTTCGACCGCTTGCTGTCGACCTCGCCTTTCGGGTTTATCGTGTTCCTGTTGCTGGGCTTCGTCGCCGGCGTAGTGAATGTGGTGAGAACGGCAGGCGCGGGTCAGAATAGGCGCGGTGGATCTTAGCCGATCCGCACCAGAAGAGTGATCGTGCCGGCCTTGCCGGTACGGGCCGGCCCGGCCGGCAGACCGAGACCCGCCGGCATTGCCCGGCAGACAAGAGATGCCGCGCTGATGAAAATCGATCCGATCCACCAGTTCAACATCGAGCCTCTCTTCACCCTGGGCCATATCGGCAATCACACGATCGCCTTCACCAATTCGTCGCTCTATATGCTGGTGGCGGTGGCGATCATCTCGCTCCTGATGCTCGCCAGCGGCACGCAGCTGATTCCCGGGCGCCTGCAGTCGGTCGCCGAGATCTCCTACGAATTCGTCGCCTCGACCATCCGTTCGACGGCCGGCACGGAAGGCATGAAGTTCTTCCCGCTGATCTTCTCGCTGTTCATGTTCATCTGCGTCTCGAACCTGGTCGGCATCATCCCCTACACCTTCACGGTGTCGAGCCACCTGATCGTCACCGCAGCGCTCGCACTGCTGGTCTTCTTCACGGTCCTGATCTACGGCCTCTACAAGAACGGCCTGAAGTTCTTCAAGATTTTCGTTCCCCACGGCGTCCCCATCTACATCCTGCCGCTGGTCATGTTCATCGAGATCCTGTCGTTCTTCCTGCGGCCGGTCTCCCACAGCGTCCGTCTCTTCGCCAACATGCTGGCCGGCCACATCGCGCTGAAGGTCTTCGCGGGCTTCGTCGCCATGCTCGGCTTCTCGCTCGGCGCCCTCGGCTGGGTCGGCGGCGTGCTGCCGCTGGCGCTCACGGTCGCGCTGACCTCGCTGGAAATCCTGGTCGCGTTCCTGCAGGCCTACGTGTTCGCGATCCTGACCTGCATCTACCTCAACGACGCCATTCATCCGGGACACTGAACGGTCCGGGGAATTTCCACCCACAACCCAATCTTTCTTCCAAGGAGTCTAAAATGGATCCGGCAGCAGCAAAACTTATCGGCGCGGGCATCGCGTGCATCGGCATGGGCGGTGCGGGCGTCGGCGTGGGCGTGATCTTCGGCAACTACCTCGCCGCAGCCGTCCGCAACCCGTCGGCCGCTCAGGGCCAGTTCGGCAACCTGATCTTCGGCTTCGCCGTGACCGAAGCGCTCGGCATCTTCTCGCTGCTGATCGCACTGTTGCTGCTGTTCGTTCCGCTCTGAGGACGACGTTTTTCGCGCCGTTCCAATCCCTGGGACGGCGCGTGTGACAGCAACAGGAGAACTCCATGGCTGAGAGTCATGGCGGCGCAAAAGGTCCGGCGGCGGGCGCTCATACCGCGGCTGACGGTGGTCACCACGGTGGCGGCTTTCCGCCGTTCGAGAGCAGCACCTACGCTTCACAGCTGGTGTCGCTCGCGATCTTCTTCGTCCTGCTTTACGTGATCGTGTCCAAGCTCGCTCTGCCGCGCATCGGCGGTGCGATCGAGGCGCGTCAGAACAAGATCGAGGGTGACCTCGCCGAGGCGCAGAAGCTGAAGGATCAGTCCGAGGCGGCGCTGAAGGCCTACGAAAACGAGCTCGCTGCGGCGCGCTCGCGGGCGCAGGCGATCGGCAACGAATCCCGCGACAAGGCGAATGCGCAGGCCGAAGCCGAGCGCAAGGCGCTGGAAGAGCAATTGGCGGCCAAGCTCGCCGGGGCGGAGAAGACCATCGCCTCGACCCGCGCCGCCGCCATGAGCAATGTCCGCGGCATCGCGGCCGATGCGGCCGGCCAGATCGTGCAGCAGCTGACCGGCGTCGTTCCCGACGCCGCGTCGGTCAATGCCGCGGTCGATGCGTCCCTGAAAGGTTAGTCGAAATGTTCTTCGAACCTGAATTTTGGGTCGCCGTCGCCTTCGTGATCCTGATGGTCGTGTTCGGCTATCTCGGGGTCTTCAAGACGGCGATGACCGCGCTCGATCATCGTGCCGCCCGCATCAAGGCCGAGCTCGACGACGCCCAGCGCCTCAAGCAGGAAGCCGCAAAGGTGCTTGCCGACTACAAGGCGCGCACCGCCTCGGCCGAACGCGAGGCCGCCGAGATCATCGCCAACGCCAGAAGCGAAGCCGAGCGCATCGCGACTGAGGCCAAGGCGAAGATGGAAGACTTCGTCGCCCGCCGGACCAAGACCGCGGAGAGCAAGATCGCGCTCGCCGAGGCCCAGGCGCTGGCCGACGTCCGCGCCGCAGCCGCGGAAGCCGCCGTCCAGGCCGCCTCGACGATCCTGTCGCAGTCGGTCAAGGGTCAGGTCGCCGACGATCTGCTGGCCAAGGGCATCAGCGAAGTCAGGCAGAAGCTGAACTGAGGGTCTTGCCTCACCAATCAAAAAGCCGGCGCGATGAGCGCCGGCTTTTTTGTTGGTCGATCTGGAGCCGCAAACTGGGTGTCATCGCCCGCGAAGGCGGGCGATCCAGTACGCCGAGGCTTCTCGGTTCAAGCACCGCGGCCTCCGGAATACTGGATTGCCCGCCTTCGCGGGCAATGACAGCTGAGATTGCCGCAACACCTCGCCTACTTCTTCTTCCGCCCCTTCGGCTCGGGCGAGAGCGCCTGCGGATCGAAGCCGACATAGAAAATGTAGTTATCGGCGACCGCGGGTGCCGGCACCGGATAGGTCATATCCTCGATAACGAACGTAAAGGGCACGCTGCCCCCCGGGGTCATGTCGACCGTGGTCCGGTAGGCCTTCGAGGCGATCACCTTCTCGCCGACGCCGCCCTCCACGACGGCGAAGCGCAGGGGCACTTCGACGGAAGCAGGCGCACCGGCGGGACCGGCGATCACGCGGCCTTGGATGCCAATCCGGGCTGTGATGCCGGCGCTGCTACGGACACATTCGCGCGCCATCTTGGTGATCGAGGCCTGGAAGCGAACCTCGTTGCCGGCGGCCGGCTTGCCGGCGGCGCCAACTGCGTAGGTCGAGGCACCCGCACGCACCGTGACCTGCGGGCAATCGAGCTCGTCTTCGGCCGGCTGGCCGGGCGCAGGCGGTGGCTTGGGCTGGGCCGGCTCGTCGGAGTTGCCGCCGAACAGGCTCTTGAAGCGGTCGGTCAGTGACTGGGCCTTCACCGGCGAGACCGAGGCGAGCACTACCGACAATGCCAGCGCGATTCCCCCTCCCAGCCGCAACGCATTCCGCGATGACCGAAGCTGCTGCACCATCGACGCTTATACTCCAATGACAATTGCCCGGCCGATCGCCGTCCGGGCATGCGGTTATATCGCCAAAATCGGCGAACCCAAGGCAGCAAAAAGGGGACTTGGCCGCCGGCGCGGCTCAGCCGCGGAAATCCTCATGGAGCAGGCCGAACAGCAAGTGATCCTGCCAGACCCCGTTGATGCAGAGATAGCGGCGGGCGAGCCCCTCGCGTGAGAAGCCGCACTTTTCCAGCACCCGGATCGACGGCGCATTGGTGGGGATGCAGGCGGCCTCGACCCGGTGCAGATTGAGCTCGCCGAACAATGTCGGCAGCAGCACCCGCAGCGCGGCCGTCATGTAGCCGCGATGGGCATGAGGCTGCCCGACCCAATAGCCGATGGTGCCGGCCTGCACGATGCCGCGGCGGACATTGGCCAGCGTGATGCCGCCGACCATGGCGCCGTCGAGCTCGCGGAAGATCAGAAAGGGATAGGAACGATCCGCGGCGATGTCCTCGGAATAGCGGCGCAGACGGCGGCGGAAGCCCGAGCGGGTGAGATCGTCCGACGGCCAGATCGGCTCCCAGGGCGTCAGGTAGTCGCGGCTGGACTCGCGCAGATGAGCCCATTGCAGAAAGTCCGACATCTGCGGCGCGCGCAACAACAGCCCGTTGCCGCGCGGTGCGAGGGCGGCGGGTCCACTGGACGGCAGGCGAAAGAGGGCCATGGTGATGCTTTCCGGGGCGGTCCGCCGTTGCGCGGCTCCTAGTGCAGCCGGGCCTTGGCGCGCGCCCGGGTCAATCCTTCCGCAAAAGACACCGCCGTGTCCAGACCCCTGCCACTGCCCAATGCGACAACGGCAGGCCGGCTCCGTGACAACAGCGCACGCGCGGCGTCCCGGGTCGATTCGACGCTGACGGCATCGATCCGCCCGACCAGTTCCTCGACCGTCTGCGGCCGGCCATAGGCGAGGACGTGCCGGGCGAGCTGCTCGGCGCGGGAAGAGCAGCTCTCCAACGCCATCAGCAGACCCGCCTTCATCTGCGCCTTGGCGCGCGCGATCTCTGCCTCGGTCAACGTTTCCACCGAATCATTCATGATGTCGACCACGACTTCCATCATCTCCGGCGCATCGGCCGGGTCGGTGCCGGTGTAGAGGCCGAAAAACCCGGTATCGGTATAGGGCGCGTGGAACGAATAGATGGAGTAGCAGAGGCCGCGCTTCTCGCGCACCTCCTGGAACAGGCGCGACGACATTCCGCCGCCGAGGACGTTGGTGAAGACCTGGAGCGAGAACAGCGACAAATCGCTCTGCGGCACGCCTTCCAGCGCCAGCGTCAGATGCGCCTGCTCCAGCTCGCGATGCACCACCTTGGCGCCGCCCTTGCCGAACTGAGCGGTTTGCGGCTTCGGGCCAGGCGTCGCCTCGAAACTGGCAAAGCGCTTCTCGGCCTCGGCGACCACCTGATCGTGATCGACCGCGCCGGCCGCCGCCACCACCATGTCGGGCCCGCGATAATGCGTCGAGAGGTAACCGCGCAGCATGTCGCGGTTGAAGCTGCGCAGCGTCTTGGCCGTGCCGAGCAGCGAGCGGCCCATCGGCTGGTCGGGATAGCAGAGCTCGTTGAGATGCTCGAACACGACGTCGTCGGGCGTATCCTGTGCGGCTCCGATCTCCTGCACGATGACGTTCTTCTCGCGTTCCAGCTCGTCGGGCTCGAAGGCGGGATTGGCAAGGATGTCGGCGAGCACGTCGAGCGCGAGCGGCACGTCGGCCTTCAGCACCCGCGCATAATAGGACGTGGTCTCGGTCGAGGTGCCGGCATTGAGGTCGCCGCCGACCGCCTCGATCTCCTCGACGATCTCGCGCGAGGAGCGCTTCGTGGTGCCCTTGAACGCCATGTGCTCGAGCAGATGCGAAATGCCATGCTCGTTCGGCTTCTCGTCACGGCCGCCGACGCCGGCCCAGACGCCGAGCGCCGCGGTCTCGAGTTGCGGCATCTTGTCGGTGACGACGGTGAGGCCGGAGGCAAGCTTGGAAATCTCGACACTCATCCGGCAACTCCCTGCTTTGCGGCGCGGCTGACCGACAGCACAAAGCGCTCGACCTCGGCCTGATCGTTCTTCATCACCTTCATGTGTTCGGATTTGGTCATCAAACCGTCGAGCCAGGCCGGCAGTTGCGGCCGCTGGCCGCAGGCCGCTTCGACGGCGTCGGGGAATTTGGCCGGATGGGCGGTGGAGAGCACGATGCTCGGCACCCGCGTGTCCGTGGTGTCGCGGTCGGCGACAGCGAGCGCCACCGCCGTATGGGGATCGACCAGCTCGCCCGCCTCGCGCCAGCCGGCGCGGATCGCGGCCGCGGTCTCGGTCTCGTCGGCGCGCCCGGCGTCGAACTCCTCGCGGATGGCGGCCAGCGTCGCATCGGGCAGCACGAAACGCCCGGACTGCTTCAGCGAATCCATCAGGCGGCGCACGCCCGCCGCATCGCGCCGGCCGGCCTCGAACAGCAGCCGTTCGAAATTCGACGAGATCTGGATATCCATCGACGGCGACGCCGTCGCGTGCACCTCGCGCACTTCGTAGATCCCCGTCTTCAGCGTGCGCGCCAGGATGTCGTTGACGTTGGCGGCGATGCGCAGGGTCCGCACCGGCAATCCCATCCGCTTGGCGACGTAGCCGGCAAAGATGTCGCCGAAATTGCCGGTCGGCACCACGAAATCCACCGCGCGCGCCGGCGCACCGACGGCAACGGCCGAGGTGAAATAGTAGACCACCTGGGCGACGATGCGCGCCCAGTTGATGGAATTGACGCCGGAGAGAGAGGTGGCATCGCGGAAGCGATGGTTGTTGAACATCCCCTTCACGAGCGCCTGGCAATCGTCGAAATTGCCCTCGATGGCGAGCGCATGGACGTTGGCCGCGCCCGTCGTCGTCATCATCCGCCGCTGCACCTCGGAGATGCGGCCGTGCGGAAACAGCACGATCAGGTCCACGTTCTCGAGGCCGGCGAAAGCCTCCACAGCGGCGCCGCCGGTATCGCCTGACGTCGCGACCACGATGGTGGTGCGCTGGCCGCGCTTGGCGAGCACATGGTCCATCAGCCGCGAGATGAGCTGCATCGCCACGTCCTTGAAGGCGAGCGTCGGACCGTGGAACAGCTCCAGCACGAACTGGTGCGGCGACATCTGGCGCAGCGGCACCACCGCCGGGTGGCGGAAGGTCGCATAGGCCTCGTTCGCCATGCGGCCGAGCTCGGCGTCGGTGATCTCGCCGCCGGTGAAGGGACGAATCACATCGACCGCGACCTCCCAATAGGGACGGCCGAAGAAACCGGCGATGGTCTCGGTGGAGAGCTGCGGCCAGATGGTTGGCACATACAGGCCGCCATCGCGCGCGAGCCCGGTCAGCATCACGTCGCAGAAGCCGAGTTCGGGGGCCTCGCCCCGGGTCGAGATATAACGAGTCAAACTGCCCTCCAAAGGCCGGGCGGCCTGGGCCGCCCGTTAAGCCTTTGATTTCACGAAATTACTTGTTAGCGGCCAGAGGCTTTGAGCCACCATAAAGTGTTTTGCGGCATCAGGAAACCGCTTCCCACCTGGACCCGGTCCAACGAAAAGGGGCTGCGGTCGTACCGCAGCCCCTCTCTTGGAAGGTCTGTCGTTGATGTGTGCAGACCGGTTTGCCTGTCGGGGTCGCCGCCCCGTCAAAACTGTTCGCGCAACCTTTCGTCGCCTGTCACGAAACCGTCAAGGGTGAAAACGATGCGGAGGAGAAAATGTTCCTATTTTTCCCGACAAAGATCCGGACCCGGCAAGCGCAGCCAGGCAGCGACACGCCGCGCATTGCCGTTATTTCCCGAACTCTCGGAGATCTCCGGAACCAATGCCGCCCTCCCTCCACTGGGATCGGCGGATGGGTGTCGACGGTGTCCATGCATTGCCCGGCTGCACCCTGACACCGATCCGTTCCGCCGAACCGGCTGCGTCCTGGAGCGGCCGGTTCGGTGCTTCCGGGCCGCCAGTGTCCGGGCCGCCAGTGCCCCGGGCCGCCAGCATCCAGGACGTCAATTCATCCCGATTTCCACTGCGATCCTGATCAGGTCGGAATGGTTCTTGGCCCCCAGCTTCTGCTTGAGCAGGGACGTGGTGTTGGCGACCGTCTTGTAGGAGATGCCAAGCGCCTTCGCGACTTCCACGATCTTGTCGCCGCGTCCGAGCAGGCGGAGGATCTCGAGCTCCCGCGGCGTCATCTGCGAGGCCGGGTTGGCCTTGATCGCCGCGCCGGAAAACGTCACGGCTTCCGCGAGTTGCGGTGAGATGAAATTGTCGCCCGCGACCACCTTGCGCACCGCTTTCAACAGGATCCTGGGATCGTCGCCCTTGGAAACATAGCCTTGCGCCCCAAGCTCGACGGCCCGCACCACGAAGGCAGGATCGTCGTTCATGCTGAACATGATGATCTTGGCGTCAGGATCGTCCTTGCGGATTCGTCGCATCAGCTCGAAACCGGAGACATCCGGCAGGCTGATGTCGATCACGGCGACGTCGGGCCGCTTGCTGACATAGGCACGATGCCCGGATTTGGCGTCCGTTGCCTCCTCGATACGGATCGAGTGGTCGGAAGCGAACAGGGTGCGGCAACCGGACAGCACCACGGGATGGTCGTCGACAATCAGGACCCTGGTCCCCGGCTTCGCAGTCTCTTGCATCGCGCGCTCTCTTGTTTCTCGATTCATAGACCGGCGGGAACAAATGGAAAGAGCAAATTCCGCCGATGCGCGTTAGAATTGACCTAATGTGGCAACGACTCTCGTTCAGAACGCAACTGTTTCTTCCGCTCGGCGCGAGTTTTCTGGCGGCGCTGATCCTGGGGGGCATATTGCTGCAGATATTTGCAGCCGGGCAGCTCGACGACGAGCACGAGCCCGCTCGACGTTCCATCCGAACGATCGCCACCGCACTCAACGACACTTTGCGGGCGTCGGACCATCCGCAGAAGACCCTGGATGCCTTCGTCCAATCCCTGGCCGGATCCTCGGACATCCACTTCCGTTCTGCGGAAGGCGTTCCTGTGCCTTCGCCAAAGGACGCCATGCGAAATCCGCAAGGGGTACCGCAGTGGTTTGTCGACCTGCTCATGGTGCCGGACACGGACGCTGCGGCGCCGGTGCTGATCGACGGCAGACATATCGGCGATATCGTGTTCTTACCGGACCTGTCAGCCGACCTGTTCGAGAAGTGGATCGGCTTCCTCGCGCTGACCAGCCTCGTCGCCGTGCTGATGGTGCTCACCGGAATCATCGCCTACATCTTCGCGGGATCGGCGCTACGACCGTTGCAGCATCTCGGCGAAGGCCTGACGCGGATGCGGCGTGGGGATTACGCAAAGCCGATCCCGGTCGGGGGACCGCCGGAGATTCGGCAGAGCTGTACGGAAGCAAATGCGCTGGCTGCAACGCTTGCGCAATTGAGCCAGGACAATCGCGATCTGATGCATCGCCTGGTGTCGCTCCAGGACGACGAGCGGCGCGATCTCGCCCGCGAGCTGCACGACGAGCTCGGGCCGCTGCTGTTCAGCATCCGCGCGGGCACGATCGCGCTGGTGGAGGCCGCGCCGTCGGCGGGAAATCTCGGCAACCCGGCTCAGCAAGTGCTGCAATCGGTCGAAGCGCTCCAGCAGACCAACCGCCGCATCCTCGACCGGCTGCGGCCGCTTTACATCGAGGAGCTGGGCCTCGCGACCAGCGTGCAGACGCTGCTCCGGAATTTTCGCAAGCAGGCACCCCATATCAACCTGACGGATACGATCGATCCGGATCTCAACGTGATCGACGGACCGCTGGCCCGGACCGTCTATCGGGTGATCCAGGAGGCACTGACCAACGTGCTGCGCCACGCCAAGGCCGGCAGCGCCCATGTCCAGGCGACCATCGCCGGTGAGACGCTGGTCATCGAGATCTCGGACGACGGCGGCGGCTTCCCCGCCGACAATGTCTTCGGCCGCGGCCTGACCGGCATGCACGAGCGCGTGCGCGCGCTCAGCGGATCACTGTCGCTGCTGCGGGTGGACGAGCGAACCTATGTACGCTGCCGCCTTCCGGCTGCACCGACGCGCGAGGCGCCGGTCAACCGCTAAAGCACGATGGAGTGAGGTTCGATCGGCGCGGGCGATGACCTCTCCCCGACGGGGAGAGGTGATCCGAGTTCTCCGCACGCATCGATTCAACCAAAACCCATTCCGCTTTAGCACGCGCAGCCGTTATGCGCGTTCTGCCGCGCGGGCTCGCACAGCGTGCTGTGGATCTTGCCTTCCGGACTGAAGCGAAACGAGGCGCGAATACGCAGCGCACCGGCGACCGAATATTCGAGATCGACGCCATGTGGCATCGGGTGGATCTCCTCCAGCCCGAAACCCGCCAGCGAGAACGCGCTGAGCCGCGGCTGCCAATAGGCCTCGAGCTCGCTCCGGCCGCGGTAACGCCGCGCGCCGTTACACATGCATTCGACCTGGGCGTCGTCGGCATAGAGGTCGAGCAACGTCGCGAGGTCGCCGCTCCGGCAGGCATCCACCCAGTCGACGACAATTCCCATCTGATCGAAATCACTCACGCCGCAATCCTGTCTGCCGCGGAAAACCACCGGCGGCTTAGGGCCACCCTCGTGAATGTGCGCTGAATAATAAACCCCGGGCGATACCGGGTTCCGGCGCGGAGACCGACCATCTCAGCTCCGTCGCCGGCCTCTGGCCCACACGGCGAAGGCGATCAGCACGGCGCCGGCGAGCAAGAACCAGGTGACGGCGTATTGCAGGTGGTCGTCCTTCAGGTGCACGTCGAGCGGCCCCGGACGCGGAATTCCGTTCTCGGGCGCTGGCTGCTCGAGATCGACATAGAACGGCGCCACCGCGCCCCAGCCGAGCGCGCTTGCGATAGCCCGATGATCGCGCACGAACCAGAGCCGTTTGTCACGGTTTTCGGCGGGCGTCAGCCAGCCGGGCGCCTCGGGAAAGCGCAGATAACCGGTCAGCGCGACCGGCTGCCCGGTCACGAGCTTCTTCACCGCCCGATCCTCGACGCCGCGGTCCTGCATCGTGTTCTCGACGAAGCCCGCGTCGATCACGACCGTCTCGCCGCTCGGCAGCCGCGCCGGCAGGAAGGCCCAGGTGCCGGGGCCGGAGGCGTCCTTGCGCACCGCCGAGCCGGACGAATAGACCATCGCATCCGGCAGGGCTGCGTAGGTCGCGGTGAAGCTGACGCGGCGGAATTCATCGCGCGCGGGATTGAGGCCGGCCCATAGCGCCGGCGGCGGCAGCGGGACCGGCGCTGTGGCCAGGCGCTCGGTGAGCGCCGCGACCAGCTCGTGCTTGGCGGCCCGCCGCTGCAACTGCCAGACGCCGAGTGCGACGAAGACAGCCGTCAGGAACAGCGTGAACAGCGCGAAGCCGGCCACGCGGGGCTTGCGCGCAGGGTGGTTCATTTCGCGCGGTCGACCAACCGGCCCGGCGCCGCCTTGTGGTGGAATTGCAGCGCGATCAGCAGCGACTTCATCGCACGCAGCGGCAGGAGCGTGGTGGCCAGGATCAGCGGCAACCACAGTACCGCATGCAGCCAGTACGGCGGCTGGTATTTGACCTCGACGATGAGCGCTGCCGCAACGACGATCCCACCGGCCAGCATGATGATGAAGATTGCCGGACCGTCGCCGGTATCGATGAAGGCGTAGTCGAGACCGCAGCGGTCGCAGGCGGGCGCGAGGGTCAGGAAGCCTGCATAGAGCTTGCCCTGGCCGCAGCGCGGACATCTGCAGGCAAGCCCGCGCAGCGCGCTCTGCAGGACAGTGGTCTCTGGCTCGGACTTGCCGGCGGTCTCGTTCATGATGGCGGACTCTAGCACAGTTTTCGCCGAAACTTTCCGGCGGTCCAAAAACGAAGGGCGGCCCTGCGGCCGCCCCTTCTGGTCGATTCCTCGCGGCTCAGTGCGCGCCGTGGGCCATGCTCTCGGCGCCGCGTCCCCAGACGTAGATGCAGAGGAACAGGAACAGCCAAACCACGTCGACGAAGTGCCAGTACCAGGCGGCGAACTCGAAGCCGAGGTGCTGCTTCGGCGTGAAGTGGCCGGCATAGGCGCGGAACAGGCAGACCAGCAGGAAGATGGTGCCGACCAGCACATGGAAGCCGTGGAAGCCGGTCGCCATGAAGAAGGTCGCGCCATAGACGTTGCCGGCGAAGGAGAACGCCGCGTGGCCGTACTCATAGGCCTGCACGCAGGTGAAGAGCGCGCCCAGCACCACGGTGAGGATCAGGCCGTATTTCAGCCCCTGGCGGTCGTTCTCGAGCAGTGCGTGGTGCGCCCAGGTCACGGTGGTGCCCGAGGTCAGCAGGATCAGCGTGTTCAGGAGCGGCAGGTGCCAGGGATCGAAGGTCTCGATGCCCTTCGGCGGCCAGGTGCCGGGGACCGCGCAGGCGCCGGGCTGGGTGCCGAGGCCGCAGCCGAACACGGCGTCGCGGGTGGCGTGGACGGCGTCGGCCGGAAACAGCGCCGCGTTGAAATAGGCCCAGAACCAGGCGACGAAGAACATCACTTCGGAGGCGATGAACAGGATCATGCCGTAGCGGTGATGCAGCTGCACGACGCGGGTGTGGTCGCCCTTGTACTGGGCTTCCTTGATCACGTCGCCCCACCAGCTCGCCATGGTGTAGAGCACGCCGACGGTGCCGACGCCGAACACGATCGGCGCAGCCGAGAACATGTGATGCATCCAGGCGATCGCGCCGACCGCCATGATGAAGGCCGAGAGCGAACCGACGGCCGGCCACGGAGAGGGATCGACCAGGTGATAGTCGTGATGCTTGGTGTGCGCCGTTGCCATTTGCGGTCTCTCTCCTCAATCCCGTGCCTGTCAGGCACTTATCCCCTTGTTTCCGACCTTGCGAGCGCGAGCCCGGCGGTCAGAGATTACCCTTGCGCTTGTCGCTTTCGCCCGATGCCAGCGGCTTCACCACGGGATCCTTCACCGGATAGAAGGTGTAGGACAGCGTGATCGTGTTCAGCCCGTCGTTCTCGTGATCGTCGGCGATCGACGGATCGACGTAGAACACGACCGGCATTTCGCGCTTCTCGCCCGGCGCCATGGTCTGCTCGGTGAAGCAGAAGCAGTTGATCTTCTGGAAATAGGAGCCGACCGTCAGCGGCGCGACGTTGTAGGCAGCCTGCGCGGCCGTGGTGCGCGCGGCCTGGTTGGTCACGGTATAGAAGACGGTCGTGACCTCTCCGATATTGACCTCGATCTCGTTCTGCTCCGGCTCGAATTTCCAGGGCAGGCCAGGCGCGACGTTGGAATCGAAGCGCACCGAGATCTTCCGCGCGATCGGCCCGGTGGCCGGCGCGGAGGTCGCCACTTGCGTCGTGCCGTTGAAACCGGTGGCGCGGCAGAACCAATTGTAGAACGGCACCGCCGCGTAGGAAGCGCCGACCATCAGCGCGACCACGCCGCCGCAGATGGACGCAACCACCGCATCGCGACCCAGCCCGCGGCGCGTGCCAGGCTTACGATCGGCCGGCCTGGCGCGCTCATCCTGCGATATGGTCGGCCCCTGATTCATCTTTGCTACATCGGCCGCACGAGAACTGCCGGTCCCTTGACCATGGTGACGGCGAAGAACAGCACCACGAGCACGCCGAGCGCGAGTGCGATCGCAATCGAGCGCTGACGACGGCTCTTCTTCTGCGCCTCGGTGAGGACGATTCCACCTGTCTCGGGTTTGTCGGCCATCGCTGTGATCATGCGCCCCCTACCATCGGAGCAAGCGCCCGGACCACGACCTCGGCCAGCAGGGTCGCGAACAGCACGAACAGATAGAGGATCGAAAAGGCAAACAGCTTGCGGGTCGCGCGCAGCGACGCAGCTCGCTCGCGGCGCAGATAGACGTTGATCGCGAGCCCCAGCATGCCGGCCCCCAGGATCAGCGAAACGATGCCGTAGACGGCGTCGAAATAGCCAAGCGCCCAGGGTGCGGCGGCGACCGCGATCAGCACGACGGTGTAGAGCAGGATCTGAAGCCGCGTCGCATCGGGACCGGCGACGTTGGGCAACATCGGAATGCCGGCGCGCGCGTAGTCGTCGGAGCGGAACAGCGCCAGCGCCCAGAAATGCGGCGGGGTCCAGAAGAAGATGATGGCGAACAGCAGCAGCGGCTCGACGTCGACCGTGCCCGTGACGGCGGCCCAGGCCACCACCGGCGGCAGCGCGCCGGCGGCGCCGCCGATCACGATGTTCTGCGCGGTCCAGCGCTTCAGGACCATCGTGTAGATCACGACGTAGAAGAAGATGGTGAAGGCGAGCAGGCTGCCTGCGATCCAGTTGACGAGGATGCCGAGCGTCATCACCGAGAAGAAGGACAGCGTCAGGCCGAACGCCATCGCCTCGGGTCGGGTGATGCGGCCGCGCGGGATCGGCCGGTTCGCCGTGCGCGACATCTTGGCGTCGATGTCGCCTTCGAGCGCCATGTTGAGCGCGCCGGAGGCGCCGGCACCGACGGCGATGCAGAGCAGCGAGGTGAACGCGAGCACGGGGTGGAAGTGTCCCGGCGCCATCGCCATCCCCACCAGCGCGGTGAAGATCACCAGCGACATCACCCGCGGCTTCAAGAGCGCGATGTAGTCGCCGACCTCCGCCTCGGAGATGCGGGGATTGATGTCGATGGCGTTCTGGTCGAGGACGGACACGAATTCAACTCGCTTCGTTATAAGAGCCGCGGCGCCCGTCACGGGCGCCGCGGTGATCGCTTATTGCACGCGGGGCAGCACTTCGAACTGATGGAAGGGCGGCGGCGAGGGCAGCGTCCATTCCAGCGTGGTCGCGCCCGCACCCCACGGATTGTCGCCCGCCGGCACCTTCTTCATGAAGGCGTCGACCACGCAGTACAGGAAGATCAGCACGCCGAAGCCGGAGATGTAGGAGCCGAGCGACGAGACCAGGTTCCAGCCCGCGAACGCATCGGGATAGTCGACGTAGCGGCGCGGCATGCCGGACAGGCCGAGGAAGTGCTGCGGGAAGAACACCAGGTTGACGCCGATGAAGGTGACCCAGAAGTGCGCCTTCGCGAGCCCTTCATTGTACATGTAGCCCGACATCTTCGGGAACCAGTAGTACCAGCCGGCGAAGATCGCGAACACCGCGCCGAGCGAGAGCACGTAGTGGAAGTGCGCGACGACGTAATAGGTCTCCTGCAGCACGCGGTCGACGCCGGCGTTCGCCAGCACGACGCCGGTGACGCCGCCGATCGTGAACAGGAAGATGAAACCCACGGCCCAGATCATCGGGGCGCGGAATTCGATCGAGCCGCCCCACATGGTGGCGATCCACGAGAAGATCTTCACGCCGGTCGGAACCGCGATGACCATCGTCGCGGCGACGAAATAGGCCTGCGTCGCCGACGACATGCCGACCGTGTACATGTGGTGCGCCCACACCACGAAGCCGATGCCGCCGATCGCGACCATGGCGTAGGCCATGCCGAGATAGCCGAACACGGGCTTGCGCGAGAAGGTCGAGACGATCTGGCTGATCATGCCGAAGCCGGGCAGGATCAGGATGTACACCTCGGGGTGACCGAAGAACCAGAACAGATGCTGGAACAGCACGGGGTCGCCGCCGCCGTCGGGTGCAAAGAACGTCGTGCCGAAATTGCGGTCGGTGAGCAGCATGGTGATCGCGCCGGCGAGCACCGGCAGCGACAGCAGCAGCAGGAACACCGTCACCAGGATCGACCACACGAACAGCGGCATCTTGTGCAGGGTCATGCCCGGCGCGCGCATGTTGAAGATGGTGGTGATGAAGTTGATGGCGCCGAGAATCGACGAGGCGCCCGCCAGATGCAGCGACAGGATCGCGAAGTCGACGGCCGGGCCCGGATGCCCGGAGCTCGACAGCGGCACGTACATGGTCCAGCCGGCGCCGACGCCGTTGGCGCCCGGCTCGCCCTCGACGAAGGTCGACATCAGGAGCAGGGCGAAGGAGGCAGGCAGCAGCCAGAACGAGATGTTGTTCATGCGCGGGAACGCCATGTCGGGCGCGCCGATCATCAGCGGAACGAACCAGTTGCCGAAGCCGCCGATCATCGCGGGCATGACCATGAAGAAGATCATGATCAGACCATGCGAGGTCACGAACACGTTATAGGTGTGGGTCTCGTGGAAGACCTGCACGCCCGGATACATCAGCTCGGCACGGATCGCGATCGACATCACGGCGCCGATGACGCCGGCGATGACCGCGAAGACCAGGTACATCGTGCCGATGTCCTTGTGGTTGGTCGAATAGACGTAGCGGCGCCATCCGGTCGGATGGGCATGCTCGTCATGTCCGTGGGCGTGATCGCCGTGTGCCGCTGCGCTCGTTGCCATTTTCAAATCCTGCCTTGCGTCCCATTCGGACCTTTGGAGGTCCCGCCCTTATATCGCTTCCAGTGCCTCAAGCCCTCACCCGACGCTTACTGCGTCGGGCCGGCCGCGGAGGCGTAGGTGCTGGCGCCGCCGCTCGCATATTTCTTCTTCGCCGTCTCGACCCAGGAGGCGAATTCCTGGTCGCTCACCACGCGCACGGCGATCGGCATGAAAGCGTGGTCCTTGCCACACAATTCCGAGCACTGACCGTAATACATGCCGGTCTTGGTGGCCTTGAACCAGGTCTCGTTCAGGCGGCCCGGAATGGCGTCGATCTTGACGCCGAAAGCCGGCACCGCGAAGGCATGAATGACGTCGGCGCCGGTGGTCTGGACGCGAATCACCTTGTTGACCGGCACCACCATCTCGTTGTCGACGCCGAGCAGACGGGGCTGCTTGTCCTGCGCCATCAGCGAGTCGAACTCGAACTTGCCGTTATCGGGATAGGCATAGGACCAGTACCACTGCTTGCCGGTCGCCTTGATGGTCAGATCCGCTTTCGGAATGTCGAGCTCTAGGAACAGCAGCCGGAACGACGGCACCGAGATGCCGACCAAGATCAGCACCGGAACGAGCGTCCAGGCCACCTCGATCAGCGTGTTGTGAGTGGTCCGCGACGGCACCGGATTGGCCCGCGCGTTGAACTTGACGACCACGACCACGAGCAGCGCCAGAACGAACAGCGTGATCAGCGTGATCAGCACGAACAGGAAGTTGTGGAACCAGACGATGTTGTCCATCACCGGAGAACCGGACTGCTGGAGCGTCCACTCCCACGGAGCCGGCTGCCCGACCTCGGCGAATGCCGCGCCACCCGTCGCCAGCGTGACGCCAGCCGCCACCACGGCGATGGTGGCCAATCCCAGCAGATGCTGGCCCACCCGACCCATCGACATCCTCATGCCGTTCGCGCTCCCCTTACGAAATCACCCCAAGTGCGCTGCCCTGTGTCCGGGCAACGCTTATTCGATCCGCCCGCCTGACAAACCGCCGCGCAAGAATACCTCTAAGAGGAATTCGGGCCAGATCGCTAGAACGCCGAAATCTAGCCTCTCAAACCATAATTCTTGATCTATCGCAATGCAGTCTTGAGCCTGATCTGCCAGCCATCACCCGCAGGATAATTCCTAGTAACATCGGACAAAAATACCGTTGGCCGGGATGCTGCCGCTTGACAGCGGAATTGCCCGCGTTAGGCACTGGCAGATGGCCGCGCAGGAACCTGATTCGTGCGGGCGGCGGCGGTGCGAGACGGCGCGGAATTTGCTTGGCAATCGCCTTCAAGACGCCGTCATTCCCGTATCAGTCCGCCAGATGAGTCCGCCAAGCGCGAGCGAGGAAGGCGAGCAGAGGGACCGACCCGATGGGGCTTTCGAAATCGATGGCAAGGCCGGCCACAAGGCAGCCTAACCGCCTCCCGGCGCTGACCGCCCTGCTGGTTGCGCTCGCCCTCCTGGCGCTCCCCGGCCTTGCCCATGCGCAGGGCGCGGTGCGCTCCGTCCATGGCGACTGGCAGATTCGCTGCGACACGCCGCCCGGCGCCCAGACCGAGCAATGCGCCCTGATCCAGAGCGTGGTGGCGGAAGACCGCTCCAATGCCGGCCTGACCGTGATCGTGCTGAAGACCGCCGACCAGAAGAGCCGCCTGATGCGCGTGGTGGCGCCGCTGGGTGTGCTGCTGCCCTCCGGTCTCGGCCTCAAGCTCGACAACCAGGACGTCGGCCGGGCCGGCTTCGTCCGCTGCCTGCCCAATGGCTGCGTCGCCGAGGTCGTCATGGACGACAAGCTGCTCGGCCAGCTCCGCAGCGCCAAGACCGCCACCTTCATCATCTTCGAGACGCCGGAAGAGGGCATCGGCTTCCCGCTGAGCCTGAACGGCCTCGGCGAGGGCTATGACAAGCTGCCGTAGGGCGGCACTCGATCGCCCGCTCTCCCTTCCGTCATCCTGAGGCGCGAGTTCGGCAGCGCAGTCGCGCTGCCGTGCGAGCCTCGAAGGATGAGCGGCCGAACTGACAGCCGGGCCGTCGCCCTTCGAGGGCCGCTGAAGAAGCGGCCGCCTCAGGGTGACGGTGATAGATTGATGCTTGCCGCGATGTCCTCCACGAGCGTCTCGCCCCATCCTATCGTTTCCGTAATGTGACGCCCCGCCCCTCGCGGAACCGATCCGAAACCATTATCTTGCCCTAGATCTTCCGCTAATGGATGGACGCATGACCAATCCTGCCACGACCTCCCTGCTCGACCGCGCCAATCTCGACCGCGACCAGGTTCGCCACGAGGTCGCGCGCGGGCTTTCCGGTGCCGACGACGGTGAGCTGTTCCTGGAGTACAGTCAGACCGAAGCGCTGATGTTCGACAATGGGCGGCTGAAGCAGGCGACCTACGACACCTCGCAAGGTTTTGGCTTGCGCGCGGTCAAGGATGATGCCGTGGGCTACGCCCATTCCTCCGACGTCTCGCTGCCGGCGCTGATGCGCGCCGCGGACGCGGTCGCGGCCGTGCGCGGCGGCTATTCCGGCAGTTTTGCCGCGCCGCCTCCGCACACCAATGTGCGGCTCTATGGCGACGACAATCCGCTCGACGCACCGGGCTTCGAGACCAAGGTCAAGCTGCTCGCCGAGATCGACGCTTACCTGCGCGACAAGGATCCGCGGGTGCGGCAGGTCAGCGTCAGCCTCGGCGCGACCTGGCAGGTGGTCGAGATCCTGCGGCCGGACGGCGAGAGCTATCGCGACATCCGTCCGCTCGTGCGCGTCAACATCTCCGTCGTGGCTGGCCAAGGCGACCGCCAGGAGAGCGGCAGCAAGGGTTATGGCGGCCGTGCCGGCTATGCCGAATTCATCGAGAGCCGGAATTGGCGTGACGCCGCCGACGGCGCGCTGCGCGAGGCGCTGGTCAATCTGGAATCGATTCCCGCCCCCGCCGGCGAGATGGACGTCGTGTTAGGGGCCGGCTGGCCCGGCGTGATGCTGCACGAAGCGGTCGGCCACGGCCTGGAGGGCGATTTCAACCGCAAGAAGACCTCTGCATTCGCCGGCCTGATGGGCCAGCAGGTCGCGGCCAAGGGCGTCACCGTGGTCGACGACGGCACCATTGCCTCGCGCCGCGGCTCGCTGTCGATCGACGACGAGGGCACGCCGACCAATCGCACCGTGCTGATCGAGGACGGCGTCCTGGTCGGCTACATGCAGGACCGTCAGAACGCGCGGCTGATGAACATGAAGCCGACCGGCAACGGCCGCCGCCAGGGCTATGCCCATGTGCCGATGCCGCGCATGACCAATACCTACATGCTCGCGGGCGACCGCGATCCGGGCGAGATCCTCGCCTCGGTGAAGAATGGCGTCTTCGCCGCGAATTTCGGCGGCGGCCAGGTCGACATCACCTCGGGCAAGTACGTGTTCCAGTGCACCGAGGCCTACAAGATCGAGAACGGCAAGTTAGGGGCCCCGCTCAAGGGCGCCATGCTGATCGGCAACGGGCCGACCGACCTGCATCGCATCCGCATGATCGGCAACGATCTCGCGCTCGATACCGGCATCGGCACCTGCGGCAAGAACGGCCAGGGCGTGCCTGTCGGCGTCGGCCAGCCGTCGCTGCTGATGGAGCGCATTACCGTGGGTGGAACGGGTGCATGAGCGTTGAGAAAGTGACTGTCACCTCCAAGAAGGGCAGCGGCTGGGGCGGGCAGATCGTTCAGCTCGCCGGCATCGTCGTCGCCGTGTTCATCGCCAAGGGCGCGCTTGCCGAGCCGTTCTACGTGCCGTCGGGCTCGATGGAGCCGACGCTGCTGATCGGCGATGCGCTGCTCGCCTCGAAATTCCCCTATGGCTACGGCAGCTCGTCGCTGCCGATCCAGATCAGCCTGCCCGAGACCGGCCGCGTGTTCGCGGAAACGCCGAAGCTCGGCGACGTCGTCGTGTTCCGCTGGCCCGGCGATCGCTCGCAGGCCTGGGTCAAGCGCGTCGTGGGTCTGCCCGGCGATCGCATCCAGATGCGGCAGGGCCAGCTCTTCATCAACGACCGCGCCGCCGAGCTCAAGCCGGACGGCGTCGGCGCTGCCGAGGACGACAATGGCCGCAACGAGCCCGCCTACCGTTATGTCGAGACGCTGCCGAACGGCGTCTCGCATCTGATCTTCAAGATGCGCGACAACGGCCCGCTCGACAACACGCCGGAGGTGACGGTGCCGGCCGGTCACCTCTTCGTGCTCGGCGACAACCGTGACAATTCCTCCGACAGCCGCGTGTCGCTGCGCTCCGGCGGCGTCGGCCTGTTGCCGATCGACAATCTGATCGGCCGTGCGGACGCGGTGCTCGGCTCCTGGGATCTCGGCATGCGAAGCCAGCCGGTGTGGACCTGGCTGTCCGGCTTCCGGCTGGCGCGGTTCTTCACCGCCGTGCATTGATACTCCACGTCTCACGATGAATCGTGACGAATTCCTCGCGCTCGCGCTGAGAAATCCCGTCAGCGTCACGGTCATCGATGAACTCGATCGCCTCGCCCTTCCCGATGCGTGGCTGGTTTCGGGATGCCTGGTGCAGACCGTATGGAACGTGCTCACGCGCCGTCCGATCAGCCACGGCATCGCCGATTACGACGTGTTCTATTTCGATCCCGACACTTCGTGGGAGGCGGAGGACGCGGTCATCCGCACGCTGCAGGCGCGGCTCGCGCATCTCGGCGTCAAGGTCGAGACCCGCAACCAGGCCCGCGTGCATCTGTGGTACCCGGCCAAGCACGGCCTGCCCTATCCGCCCCTGAGAAGCTCGCGAGAAGGCATCGACCGCTTCCTCACGCAGAACACGCAGATCGGCATCAGGCGCGCTCGAGATAGCTACGAGGTCTACGCGCCGCACGGGTTTGACGACGTTGCAGCCCTGATCGCGCGGCCGAATCCAGGACCGAATTTTTCCGCGGCGAATTACGCGGTGAAAGCCGCGCGATGGAAGGCGCTGTGGCCGGAGCTCACGGTGATTGCGGCGGAGTGAGGTGCCGTAGGGTGGGCAAAGCGGAGCGTGCCCACGCGTCTGTCGCCATATCGGAAAGATCGTGGGCACGGCGCTTCGCGCCTTTGCCCACCCTACGGCACCTGCGCCCGGGGCGCGAGTACGAGCATCACCGCACCACGCCCGACGTGAAGCCCGCCTTGCGGCGCGGCGGCTTGATTTCCTTTTTCAGGAAGCAGCGCGCCTCGCGCCCGGTGTAGCCGGGGCGGGCATAGGTGAAGGCGCGGCATTTGTTGTCGGCGGTGCATGCGGCCTTGCAGACCTCCACGCCCTCGCCGTCCTTCAGATCGAAATTGCGCAGGTCGCCGCCGGGGCGGTCGATCGACGTCTCCACGCCCTCGACCCGCGGCTCGATCACGCCGGCGCCGCGCACGCCGGAGATACAGCAGCTTCCCGGCACGCGCGACGGCACGGTGTTCTTCAGCCAACACACCGCCGAGCCGCCTTCGACGTCGGGATAGTTGAAGCTCCACGAGCGGCAGCGGCGGTCGCGCTCGCACAGCAGCGCGCAATCCTCCGGATCGCCCGACGCAACCGGTGAGCTGAAATAGTCGCCGCCGGGGCGGTCGAACGCGGTCTGGGCGCGCGCCGGCACGCCCGCGAGTGCGAGCGAGAGCAGCGTGACACATGTCACGACGCTTGCCAGGACCTTTGCCAGGACCTTTGCCATGACGGCGCCGGACAGGTGGCCCTTCCCCATCGGAACAGCTTTCGAGTTATTGAGGACTCTCAGGTTTTTTCAGCCGGTCATTTGATCGCCGCAAACCTGTATGGGCGATGAACGGCTGAACTCCCGATCAGTGTCCTAAAGCATGATCCGGAAAAGTGCGCAGCGGTTTTCCGAAAAGATCATGCTCAAACAACAACCTAAAGCGCGATGACGATTCATCCTAATCGCATCGCGCTTTAGAACGCGTATTCCGCGTAGGCCGGTTCCACCGAGCCCTTCCAGGGACCGTTGAACTTGTCCAACATTTCCTCGGCCGGCGTCCGGCCGGAATCGATGATGCGGTCGAGCGGCTCCAGATGCCGCGTTTCGTCGCGGCCGAGCTGGTCGATCCGTCCCCGCCGGCGCAGGCCGGAATGTGCCAGAACGAGGCATTCCTTGGCGATCTCGAACAGATAGCGATCCTTGATCCGCGCCTTGAAGCCCATGCGCGGCACGTCGTCGCGCAGGGCCTGGCGCTCCTGCGCGGTCCAGTGCTTGACGATCTCCCAGGCCGCATCGAGCGCGACGTCGTCATAGAGCAGCCCGACCCAGAACGCCGGCAGCGCCGGCAACCGGCCCCACGGACCGCCGTCGGAGCCGCGCATCTCGAGATAACGCTTGAGCCGCACTTCCGGGAAGATGGTCGACAGATGATTGGCCCAGTCCGACAGCGTCGGACGCTCGCCGGGAAGGTTGTTGTTGCGGCCGTCGAAGAAGGCGCGGAACGAGGAGCCCGACACGTCGATGTACTCCTCGCCGCGCTTGACGAAATACATGGGCACGTCGAGCGCGTAATCGACATAGCGCTCGAAGCCCATGCCGTCCTCGAACGCCCACGGCATCATGCCCGACCGCGCATTGTCGGTGTCGCGCCAGATCTCGGAGCGGAAGGAGAGGAAGCCGTTCGGCCTGCCTTCGGTGAACGGCGAGTTGGCGAACAGCGCGGTTGCGACCGGCTGAAGCGCCAGCGACACCCGCAGCTTCTTGACCATGTCGGCTTCGGAGGAGAAGTCGAGATTGGTCTGCACCGTGCAGGTCCGGTACATCATGTCGAGGCCGTATTGGCCGACCTTCGGCATGTAATTGGTCATGATCTTGTAGCGGCCCTTGGGCATCATCGGGATCTCGGCGCGCGACCAGGACGGCGTCATGCCGAGGCCGAGGAAGCCGATGCCGAGCGGCGCTGCGATCTCGCGCACCTGTGCAAGATGCGCCATCAGCTCGCTCTGGGTCTGGTGCACGTTCTCGACCGGGGCGCCGGAGAGCTCGAACTGTCCGCCGGGCTCGAGCGAGATCGCACCGCCGCCGGTGACGTCGTAGAGGCCGATGATGTTGCCCTGCTCCATGATCGGCTCCCAGCCGAGCAGGAGCTTCATGCCCTCGAGCAATGCACCGATGCCTCGCGCGCCTTCGTAAGGCACCGGACGGTGGCCTTCGAGCGTGAACGGCGTCTTCTCGTGCTCGGTGCCCATGCGGAATTCGGACGGGTCCTTGCAGCCGGCCTCGAACCACGCCACGAGCTCGTCGCGCGATTGCAACGGCGTCATATCGATCTGGTCTCGCGCCATATCAAACTCTAATCAAAGGCGCTTCGGTCGAATGCGCGCGGGTGACGGGGATGGTCCGCGAACCCACCGGGCGCACGGACGAACGGGTGTGCCGCGCGGTCATCGCGACGGCGTGCTTTCGTTGACGTTGGCGACGGGCGGCAGTTTCATCTCGCCGCAGGAACAGCCCAGGCGGTCGAGCAGATCGCTGAGCTTGACGGCATCGGCATCGGACAGTTTCGAACCGACATATTTCTCGATCGCGGCCGAATAGGCGCTCCACATCCGCTTCTGCAGCTCGCGGCCGGCTTCGGTGATCTCGACGAATTGGCCGCGCTTGTCGATCTTGCATTCGCGCCGGGAGGCGAGGCCCTCGTCGACCAGGCGGTCGATCAGGCGCGAGGTGGAATATTGCGGAATCAGCATCTGCCGTTCGAGCTCCACCGGCCGCAGCTCGCCCGACGGCGCCCGCGACAATTCGAGCAGCGCGTCATACCAGGCCAGCGGCGGGAAACCGGCTCGCTTCAAGTCCTGCTCGACGCAATCGAGCACGCGGCTCTGCACCCGCATCAGGCGGATCCAGGCGGCAGTCGCCTCGGTCGATGGTTTGCGTTTCATGGTCCCGCTCAAGCTCGTCGCCCGTCTCTTACCCCATTTGATGCAGCTGCATCAATCTTGACTATTCCAAGCAGTTGCATGTAATCGCTCTTTCGGCCGAACCAAGCTTCAAGAGAAGGAAATTCCATGAAACTGTACTATTCGCCCGGTGCCTGCTCGCTGTCCCCCCACATCGCGCTCCTGGAAGCCGGCCTGCCCTATGAGCTGGTCAAGGTCGATATTCGGGCCAAGAAGCTCGAAAATGGTGAGGATTATCTGAAGCTGAACCCCAAGGGTCAGGTGCCTGCGCTGGGCCTCGACAGCGGCGAGATCGTGACCGAAGGCCCCGTGATTGTCCAGATGATCGCCGATCAGGCTTCGGCCAAGGCGCTGGCGCCGGCCCACGGCAGTTCCGAGCGCTACAAGCTGCTTGAATGGCTCAACTTCCTCACGTCCGAGGTGCACAAGAGCTTTGGTCCGCTATTCGCGCCGGCCCTGAACGACGAGGCCAAGGCTTTCTTCAAGGACCGCGTCATGGGCAAGCTGAAATATATCGACAGCCAGCTCGCCGGCCGCGACTACCTCATGGGCAAGCAGTTCACGGTGGCCGACGGCTATCTCTTCACGATGCTGACCTGGGCGGACCGGATGAAGTTCGACCTCTCGGCGATGCCGAACCTTGCCGCCTACAAGGCCCGCGTCACGGCGCGGCCGCAGGTGCAGGAAGCACTGAAGAAGGAAGGGCTGGTCCAGGCGAAGTAAGGCGAGACTCAACAGACGAGATGATGGAAGAGCCGGATCGATGATCCGGCTCTTTCTGCTTGAACCGGTTGCGGAAGCCCGGACGTGCGAGATGTCCGGGACATCAATTTTACGAGCATTGTCGGAGTTAACAATAATTCCGCCTTCTGTGCTCTGCGGAGGTTAGCATCGTTGTGACAGCGATGCAGTCGGCTCAAGTTCAGCCATGGACCGCGATACGGACCTGCGAACCGGGAAGCTCTGGTGACAACCATACTCCTGCTCTTGCTCGCGAGCATGATCGCCGGATTATCGACGGGACTCTTCTTCCGGGTCTGGACTCTATTGTTGGTTTCGCCGGCGACCGCGATCCTTGCTGCAATAGTACTTCAGACCTCGGGCTTCGGATTCTGGACGGGCATCCCAATCGTCGTCGCCTGCCTCATTGCCGGCCAGGTCGCCTATCTGGCGGCCACGCTCTACGTGCACAGAGGCGATCTCTCAATGCAGGACGACATCGACGGCGACCCAGGCAAGCGCGGCTATCGCCGCATCGACGATGAGAACGAGTAGGGCCAGGCCGGCCCATGAGGGGATTTTTCTGCGCAGCCTGAAGAGCCTGCGGCGGGGCCACGGCCGCCCCATCGGAGACAGGGGAGCGTATCTTACAGCAACGCCGGCTGCGTTGAGTTGAGACACCGTCGGGATCATTGCGGGACACTTTCAATGCGAATGGCCATCCGTTGGATCCGTTAGCAAGAGCGGTGCCAGCGCGAAGCGAGCGGTCTCGCCGACGAGGCGGTATCAGGCCGCACGATCTCCCCCATTCGGCGATGGAAAACAAAAAGGCCGGATCAATGATCCGGCCTTTCATCTGTGCGTAGCCCGGATGGCGCGCAGCGCAATCCGGGGCTGCGGGCCCCGTCAGGCCGCCGCCTTCTTCGGCGCGAATCGGCCGTAGAAGGTTTCGCCCTTCGCCGCCATCTCCTCGAGCAGTTTCGGCGGGGTGAAGCGCGAGCCGTACTTCGCCTCAAGCTTGTGGCAGAGCTCGACGAACTTCTTCGTGCCCATGAAATCGATGTAGGACAGCGTGCCGCCGGTGAACGGCGCGAAGCCAAAGCCGAGGATCGAGCCGACATCCGCCTCGCGCGGATCGGTGATGACGTGATCCTCGACGGTGCGCGCCGCTTCCACCGCCTGCACCACCAGGAAGCGCTGCTTCAGCTCCTCGACGTCGAGCGTATCGGGGTCGAGTTGCTTCGGCTGCAAGGCCGAGAGGCCCGGCCACAGGCTCTTCTGGCCCTTGCCCTTCTCGGGATAGTCGTAGAAGCCCTTGCTGTTCTTGCGCCCCAGGCGGCCCTGCTTCTCGACCATCTCCACCATCAGCTTCTTCTGATCGGGGTTGATGGCGTTGGGACCGAGATCGGCCTCCGTCGCCTTCATGATCTTGAGGCCGAGGTCGAGCGCGACTTCATCCGAGAGCGAGAGCGGGCCGACCGGCATTCCGGCCATCTTGGCGCAGTTCTCGATCATCGCCGGCGGCACGCCCTCGAGGAACATCTCGTTGCCTTCGGCGACATAACGGCCGACGCAGCGGTTGGCGAAGAAGCCGCGCGAATCGTTGACGACGATCGGCGTCTTGCCGATCTGCCGGACGTAGTCGAGCGCGGTCGCCAGCGCGACGTCGCCGGTGTTCTTGCCGAGGATGATCTCGACCAGCATCATCTTCTCGACCGGCGAGAAGAAGTGGATGCCGACGAACTTGCCCTGGTCCTTGAAGCTCTCGGCCAGCGAGGTGATCGGCAGCGTCGAGGTGTTCGACGCGAAGATCACGTCCGGCTTCAGATATTCCTGCGCCTTGGCGAAGGTCTCGGCCTTGACCTTGCGGTCCTCGAACACGGCCTCGATGACGAGGTCGACGTCCTTCAGCGCCGCATAGTCGGCCGTCGGCGTGATGCGCGCGAGCAGCGCTTCGGCATCCGCAGGCTTGGCGCGGCCCTTCTTGATCTGCTCCTCGATCAACTTCTGCGCGTGCGCCTTGCCCTTGTCGGCGCTCTCCTGGTCGCGATCGATCAGGACGACGTCGAGGCCGGCACGGGCCGAGACGTAGCCGACGCTGGCGCCCATGAAGCCGGCGCCGATCACGGCGATCTTCTTCACCTTGGTCGGGGCAACGTCCTTCGGACGGCGGGCGCCCTTGTTGAGCTCCTGCATCGACAGGAACAGGCTGCGGATCATCGCGGCCGCCTCCTTCGAGCGCAGCACCGAGGTGAAGTAGCGCGACTCGACGCGCAAGCCAGCGTCGATCGGCAGCTGCAAGCCCTCATAGACGCAGCTCATGATCGCGCGCGCGGCCGGATAATTGTCGTAGGTCTCGCGGCGATAGATCGCGTTGCCGGCGGGGAACATCATCATGCCGGCCTTGGAGAACACCGGACCGCCGGGCAGCTTGAAGCCCTTCTCGTCCCAGGGCGCGATCGCCTTGCCGCCGCCCTTGATCCAGTCCTTGGCGGCCTTGATGAGATCGGCGGCCGGAACGATGGCGTGGATCAGGTTCAGCGCCTTGGCCTTCTCGATCGTGACAGGATCGCCCTTGAGCAGGATCGTCATCGCATCCTGCGGCGGCACCAGGCGCGGCACGCGCTGCGTGCCGCCGGCGCCCGGGAACAGGCCAACCTTGACCTCGGGCAGACCGAGGCGGGTCTTGGGATTCTCCGCCGCGACGCGGTAATGGCAGCACAGCGTGATCTCGAAGCCGCCGCCGAGCGCGAGGCCGTTGATCGCGGCCGCCCACGGCTTGCCCGAGGTCTCGATCGAACGCAAAACCTGCGAGAAGCGGCGGCTCTGGTCGAACAGCATCTGGTTCGCCGCGGTCTCGCCCTGCTCCTTGAAGACCTTGGCGTAGGCCTGGTTCATGCCTTCGAGCATCGACAGATCCGCGCCGGCGCAGAACGCTTCTTTCGCCGAAGTGATGACGACGCCCTTCACCGCGGCGTCAGTCGTGGTCGCCTTGACGATCGCATCGAGCTCGTTGGTCGAGGTCTCGTCGAGCACGTTCATGGAACGGCCCGGAATGTCCCAGGTGACGAGCGCGATGCCGTCTGCGTCGGTCTCAACCTTGAAATTCTTGTACGACATGTTGGTTGCTCCTCGGTGCCGCAGCCGATGCCAGGCGCGGCGGTTGATGGGGGTCTCGTAGGGTGGGTTAGCGAAGCGTAACCCACCAACTTTGTTGACGTGGCACGGTGGGTTACGCCTTCGGCTAACCCACCCTACGGCTACACCCGCTCGATGATGGTCGCGGTGCCCATGCCGCCGCCGATGCACAGCGTGACCAGGGCGGTGGACTTGTTGGTGCGCTCGAGCTCGTCGAGCACGGTGCCGAGGATCATCGCGCCGGTGGCCCCTAACGGATGGCCGAGCGCGATGGCGCCGCCATTGACGTTGATCTTGGCGCTGTCGATGTCGAAGGCCTGGATGTAGCGCAGCACGACGGAGGCAAAGGCCTCGTTGAGCTCGAACAGGTCGATGTCCGACTTCTTCATGCCGGAGCGCGCGAACAGCTTCTCGGTGACGTCGACCGGACCGGTCAGCATCATCGCCGGCTCCGAGCCGATATTGGCGAAGGCGCGGATTTTTGCACGCGGCTTCATGCCGTATTTCGTACCCGCCTCCTTGCTGCCGAGCAGCACGGCGCCGGCGCCGTCGACGATGCCGGAGGAATTGCCGGCGTGGTGAACGTAATTGACGCGCTCGATCTCGGGGTGCGACTGAATTGCGACGCCGTCGAAGCCGCCCATCTGCGCCATCATCGTGAACGAGGGCTGCAGCTGCGCCAGCGACTGCATCGTCGTCGACGGACGCATATGCTCGTCCTTGGCGAGGATGGTGAGGCCGTTGATGTCCTTCACCGGCACCACGGACTTGTTGAAGCGGCCCTCGTCCCAGGCCTTGGCCGCGCGCTGCTGGCTCTGCACGGCGTAAGCGTCGACATCGTCGCGCGAGAAGCCGTATTTGGTGGCGATCAGATCGGCCGAGACGCCCTGCGGCATGAAATAGGCCGGCACCGCCATCGAGGGATCCATCGGCCAGGCGCCGCCGGACGCGCCGATGCCGACGCGGCTCATGGATTCGGCGCCGCCGCCGATCACCAGCTCGTGCTGGCCGCTCATCACCTGCGCGGCGGCGAAATTCACCGCATCGAGGCCAGAGGCGCAGAAGCGGCTGATCTGCACGCCCGGAACGGCCTCGCCGAGACCGGCCTTGAGCGCGGCGAAGCGCGCGATGTCGCTTCCGGCCTCGCCAACCGGATCGACCACGCCGAGGATGACGTCGTCGACGGAATCTTCCGGCAGATTGTTGCGGTCCTTCAGCGCCTTCAGCGGCACGGTCGCGAGCGCGAGCGCCGTGACTTCGTGCAGCGCGCCGTCCGCCTTGCCGCGGCCGCGGGGGGTGCGAACGTGGTCGTAGATGAATGCCTCAGGCATGACGCCCTCCTGATGTGATGTTCGATGCGATTGGGAGCGGGCAGCGGAAGCAGGCTCAGAACGCTTCCGCCGGCAATTCCATGATGGTGGCGCAGCCGGCCTGGATGCGCGCGAGATTGGCCGCCGTCTCCGGCAGCATCCGCTCCATGAAGAAACGGCCGGTGACCAGCTTGGTCGAGAGATAGGGCGTTGCCCCGCTCTCGGCAATCTTGGCATTCGTCACCTTGGCCATCTTCGCCCACATGTAGCCGAGCGCGACGAAGCCGAAGAGATGCAGGTAATCGGTTGCGGCGGCGCCGGCATTGTCCGGCTTCGCCATCGCGTTCTGCATCAGCCAGGTGGTGGCCTGCTGGAGATGGCCGAGCGAGGCCGAGAGCGGGGTGATGAACGGCTTCAGCGCCTCGTCGCCGCCGTTCTCCTTGGCGAAGGCCATGACCTCGCCGAAGAAGGCCATGATGGCGCGGCCGCCGTCGCGCGGCAGCTTGCGGCCGACGAGGTCGAGCGCCTGAATGCCGTTGGCGCCTTCATAGATCATCGCGATGCGCGCATCACGCACGAACTGCTCCATGCCCTGTTCGGCGATGTAGCCGTGGCCGCCATACATCTGCTGTGCCTGCACCGCATTGGCGAAGCCGTAGTCGGTCAGGAAGCCCTTCAGCACCGGGGTCATCAGGCCCATGTGGTCGTCGGCGGCCTGGCGATCCTTCGGGTCTTCGGAGCGGTGGGCGACGTCGCTCTTCAGCGCGGTCCACATCACGAAGGCCCGCGCGGCCTCGTTGAAGGCGCGGATCGACAGCAGCGTGCGGCGCACGTCGGGGTGCACGATGATCGGGTCGGCCTGCTTGTCCGGCGCCTTGGCGCCGGTGAGCGAGCGGCCCTGGATGCGCTCGCGGGCATAGGCGACCGCGTTCTGATAGGCCACTTCCGACTGCGCGAGGCCCTGCACGGCGACGCCGAGCCTCGCCTCGTTCATCATCACGAACATGCCCTGCATGCCCTTGTTCTCTTCGCCGATCAGCCAGCCGGTGGCGTTGTCGTAGTTCATCACGCAGGTCGAATTGCCGTGGATCCCCATCTTGTGCTCGAGCGAGCCGCAGACGACGCCGTTGCGCGCGCCGGGCGAACCGTCGGCATTGACCAGGAATTTCGGCACCACGAACAGCGACACGCCCTTGATGCCGGCGGGTGCGCCCTCGACGCGGGCCAGCACGAGGTGGATGATGTTGGAGGCCAAGTCATGCTCGCCGGCCGAGATGAAGATCTTGGTGCCCGTGATCTGGAAGCTGCCGTCCGCCTGGCGCACCGCCTTGGTGCGGAGCATGCCGAGGTCGGTGCCGCAATGCGGCTCGGTGAGGTTCATGGTGCCGGTCCATTCGCCCGCCACCATCTTCGGCACGTAGGTCTGCTTCTGCTCCGGCGAGCCGTGAACGATCAACGCCGCGGTCGCGCCCATGGTGAGGCCGCCATACATCGAGAACGCCATGTTGGCGGAGATCTGGAATTCGTTGACGGCTTGCGAGAGCGTCACCGGCAGGCCCTGGCCGCCATATTCGGTCGGCGCCGACAGGCCGAGCCAGCCGCCCTCGGCGACCTGCTTGAACGCTTCCTTGAAACCCTTCGGCGTGGTGACGGTGCCGTCGTCGGCGCGCTTGCAGCCTTCGAGATCGCCGACGCGGTTCAGCGGCTGCAGCACCTCTTCGGCGAGCTTGGCGGCTTCGCCGAGGATGGCTTCGCGCACGTCGCTCGATGCGTCGGAGAAGCCGGCGAGGTTGTCGTAGCGGTCGATCTGGAAGACGTCGTTGAGCAGGAAGTTCACGTCTTCGACGGGGGCTTTGTAGATCGGCATGGGGTTCTCCCGGCAATGGGCCTTCGAAAGTGGCGATGTCAGTGTTCCTGCGACGCAGCCTTGCCCGCGAGCTTAGCGGGTTCTGCAACCTCAGGGCAGGGTCATGATTGGGCGGCCAGCTGCTCCGCCATCAGGCGGTGCAGCATGTTGATCGCCTTGAGCGGACGCACCATCACCTTGAAATGCGTGATGCGTCCCTCGCTGTCGAACGTGATGATGTCGACGCCGTTGATCTCGATGCCGTCGATCTCGGTCTTGAATTCGAGCACGGCGCCATCGGCGCTCTTCCATTCGCCGACATAGGTGAAGGTCGGGCCGCCGAGCACCTGCTCGGCGCTGGAGAGGTATTTGAAGGTGATGTCGCGGCCGCGCTGCGGCGTGTGGACCACGGGGCTTTCGAACACGGCATCGGGATGCAGGAGATCCCAGAGCGCGGTGCGGTCGTGAGACCTCATGTAGGCATACCAGGAATCGAGGCCGGTCATTCTCAGCTGCCTCCCTAAAGGCCTGGACAAGAAAACGCGAAAACAACCCCATGCACAGTAGCGTGCCGATTGATTCCGCTGGGTTTTTCGGGTCGGATCTTCGGTCCGTCTCCCGCGCACCGCATATGCACATTGACGCATATGCGCCAATGCGCATAAAGTCAAGCGAGTTGGTCGAGGTCGAAGAAGACGAAGGAGGCCGATCATGGCCCTGGGCGACGCAATCCTCGCATGCCTGACGGAACGTCCGATGACGGGCTACGAGCTCGCCAAGACGTTCGATTCCTCGATCGGCTTCTTCTGGAAGGCCGACCATCAGCAGATCTACCGCGAGCTCTCCAAGCTGCGCGACCGCGGCCACATCCAGGGCCGCGAGGTCGTGCAATCGGGCAAGCCCAACAAGCTGGTTTATACGCTCACTCCGGAGGGCCGAACAGCGCTGCGGCACTGGGCCGCGCGGCCAAGCACCCCGCCCTCGATCAAGGACGATCTCCTCGTGCGATTGCATGCGCTCGACAGCATTGACGTCGAGCCCATGCGCACCGACCTGATGGCCCGGCTGGAGCACCACCGCGACCGCCACGCCAATTACGAGCGCATCCTGAAGAAGCGCTTTCCCGACGGCACCGCCGAGGGCCGGCTCGATCTCGGCAATCTGCTCTTGCTCCGCCTTGGGGCCCGGCACGAGCAGATGGTGGCCGACTTTTGCGAAGAGGCGCTGGAGGCGCTGTCGGCCACGAGTGGCAAGGCGACGGTGGTGCCGCTGGAGGAAGGCAAGCGCGAAAAGGGCTAGGCCGCGAACCTCCCCAAAGTCCGTCTGCAGCGACAGCCGACGGACTGTTGCAGAGCGACGAAATGACGCGATGGGACGGCTCCCCTTGAAAAGGCTTCACCCCGTGCTTAGGCCGGTCGGTGGGACCACGTAGAGCGTCAAAGCAAAAATCGCGTAGATGAAGATGAGCAGCGCGCCGATGAACCAGGCCGATCGTCCGCTGCTCGTGATGAAGCTCGCCGTGACGGTCGCGATCATCACCATGGTCACCGCTCCCGGCCAGAACTGCAGGCTCATCGGCGACGGCCCGACGACATAGCTGAGCAACACCAGGGCAGGTGCCACGAACAGCGCGATCTGCGACGCGCTGCCGAGCGCGATGCTGACGCTCATGTCGAGGCGGTCCTTGCGAGCCGCGGAAAAGGCGACCACAAACTCGGCGGCAGCACCGACCAGCGAGACGATGATGAACCCGACAAAGGCCGGGCTCATCCCGAATGTGTCCGCTGCCTTCTGAACCGACTCGACGAAGATCTCGCTGACCACCGCGACGAGCAGCGTGACGACGAGCAGCGTGGCGACCGCGAGCCCAATCGGCCAGTGCGCCTCGCCCTCGCCATGCTCCGCGCTTGCGAAGAGCTCCTTGTGGGTTTTCAGCGAAAACAGCAGACCGAGGCCATACGCAGCAATCAGCAGGACGGCGATGCCGACGCTGAGCTTGTGCATGACTGCCCCTCCCTGCGAGAGGTCGAGGTCGGCCACGGCGGACGGGGCGAGCAGCGCAACCGTCGCCATCAGCAACAGGCCGGAATAGAGCCGCGCGCCGGACCGGTTGAACTCCTGGACATGGTAGCGTAGCCCTCCGATCAGCAGGCAGGCTCCGAGCATGAACAGCACGTTGGTCACGATCGCGCCCGCGATCGAGGCCTTGACGAGTGTGTACTGGCCGGCGCGCAGCGCCGTGATCGCAATGATCAGCTCCGTGAGATTGCCCAATGTCGCATTGAGCAGCCCGCCGACGGCATCGCCGGTCTTGGCGGCAACCGCTTCGGTTGCGTGGCTCAGCAGAGCAGCCAGCGGTACGATGGCAAGCACGGCGAGCACGAACAATAGGGTATGGGAGTGCGGAGCCGCCCTCTCGGCGATCAGCACGGCAGGCACGAAGACGAGCATCCAGAGCAATGGGGTCTGCCTGATTTCCTTCAGCAAAGGTTGCATGGTGCCTGCCCCGGACCGGGTGCGTTGGCTCAAAGTCCGGTCCGGCGTGGGACAGGCGTTGATCTGGCTCAACATTCGCCAGGACGTCGCCACTGCGCATCCGCAACCCTGGCATCAATCGGCACGGCACCGCCGCGGGCCGGCTCGATCTCGGCAATCTGCTCCTGCTCCGCCTTGGGGCCCGGCACGAGCAGATGGTGGCCGACTTCTGCGAAGAGGCGCTCGCTGCGCTGTCGGCGATGAGCGGCAAGGCGACCGTGGTGCCGCTGGACGAGGGCAAGCGCGAGGGGAAGGGCTGAGCGGGTTGGCGCTGCTCGAGACCCTCGCCACACCGACGGTGTCATGCCCCGCGAAGGCGGGGCATCCAGTACTCTGAGACGGCGCGGCTGGAATCGAGCCGCCGCGGCGTACTGGATCGCCCGCCTTCGCGCGCGATGACGGCGAAGTGTGAGGCGACTATAGGTCGCAAAGGATACCGCCCCCGCCGCCGCCCGGTTCCGCCGCCCAACTTTAAGACACCCGCGCCGCGTTCCTTAACTCGTTATTTACCGTAACAGGAAAAAGTCGGTTTACGAGGCAGACGACCCGCGCCAAATTCGATTGTCTTTACAACCGGCACGCGTGGGGAGGCTGGAGGCGCCGGGTGGGGCGCCGGAGTCGGAACCGGACAGAGTCATGAATTCGCGCGTATCGTGGAGTGTGGACGGCATCGATCCATCCGTCAGGGAGCGGGCCGAAGCTGCTGCGCGTCGCGCGGGCATGTCGCTGAACGATTGGCTGAACTCCACGCTCGGCGACACCGCGCCACCCAACTTTCGCGGCCCTTACGACCAGCGTCCGCAAGCCCCACAAGCCCCCCACGTTCCGAGCCAGGAGAGCCGCGAAGTCGCTGACATCCACCAGCGGCTCGACGCGATCACCCAGCAGATCGAACGGATTTCAAAGCCGGCGCCGCGTCAGGACTCGTCGAGACCGGATGTCTCGCGCGAGCAGGGCGTCGCACGCCAGCTCAACGACGCGATCTCGCGGCTCGATGCGCGGTTGTCGCAAATCTCCCGCCCGCCGCAGCCTCAGGCGCCGCGGCCTGCACCTGCGCCCTCACCCGTCGAGACGCGCCAGCGCCAGGCCGATGCGGTCGAGCGTGCGGCAGCTCAAGTCTATCGCAACGCCCCGCCCTTGAGCCCGGCTTCGTTCGACGTCGCCGTCGCCGAGATCACCGCGCGCCAGAGCGAGCTCGACGGTTTTGCGCCGAGGCAGATGCCGCCGCGCGCCGCACCGTCGATTGCGCCTTCGGCTGCTCCTTACGTACCTCCGATGGCGCCGCCCGCGCCTGCTTATGCTCCACCCCCGCCGGGGCCGGATTTCTCCTCGCTCGAGCGCCATCTGCTCAAGATCACGAGCCAGATCGAATCGCTGCAGCGCCCCGACAATACCGAGCAGGCGATCAACGCCTTCCGCAGCGAGCTTGCCGATATCCGCACCGCCATCACCGAGGCGATGCCGCGGCGCGCGATCGAATCGATCGAGAACGAGATCCGCTCGCTGCATCGGCGCATCGACGAGACGCGGTCCAACGGCACCGACGGCCAGGTGCTGTCGGGCATCGAGCACGCGCTGTCCGACATCAAGCAGGTGCTGCGCACGCTGACGCCGGCCGAGCAGCTCACCGGCTATGACGAGGCGATCCGCAATCTCGGCGCCAAGCTCGATCTGATCCTGCGCGCCAATGACGATCCCTCGACGGTGCATCAGCTCGAGAGCGCGATCGCGGCGCTGCGCGGCATCGTCTCCAACGTCGCCTCCAACGAAGCGCTGGCCCGCCTGTCCGAAGACGTGCAGCTGCTGTCGTCCAAGGTCGACCAGGTCACCCGCGCCTCCGGCCAGGGCGACAGCTTTGCGGTGCTGGAGCAGCGCATCGCCGCGCTCACCGCGGCGCTGGAAACCCGCGAGCGGCCGCAGCCGTCCGAAAGCACCGAGCATCTGGAAGCCGCGATCCGCGCGCTGTCGGACCGTTTCGACCGCATGCAGGTCGGCAACGATTCCGCCTCGACCTTCGCGCATCTCGAACAGCGCGTCTCGTACCTGCTGGAGCGGATCGAAGCCGCCTCCGACCCGCGCAACGGCAATCTGAGCCGCGTCGAGGACGGGCTGCACGACATCCTGCGGCACCTGGAGCGGCAGCAGGCGACTTATTCCGCGCTGGCCGAGAGCCGCAATTCGGCCCCCATCGATTCCGGCGTGGTCGATCTGGTCAAGCGCGAACTGTCCGACATCCGCTTCAGCCAGGTCGAGACCAACCGCAGCACCCAGGACTCGCTCGACGCCGTCCATAGCGCGCTCGGCCATGTCGTCGACCGCTTGTCCATGATCGAGGGCGATCTGCGCGCGGTGCGTACGGCGCCGCCGGCCGCCGCGCCGCAGCCGATGGCCATGCCGATGGCTGCTTCCATGGAGCCCGCGCCTGTCGCGCGCGAGCCGCGGCCGCAAGCACAGCAGCCGAAATACGATCCGAAGCCCGAGCTGCCGAATCCCGCCGCGGCGCAGAACGCGCAAGCCGCCTTCGTCGCCGCGCCGCGTGAATTCCATGCCGCTGCCCCCGCCGCGCCGCCGCCGGTGCCGCCGCGTGCGATCAGCGAGATCCTTGAGCCGCATACGGCGCCCGCCCGCGCCGCGCTCGCACCGGAATTGCCGCCGGATCATCCGCTCGAGCCGGGGACACGGCCGGGTGGACGCGCCGCCACGCCGTCGGAGCGCATCGCCGCCTCCGAGAGCGCGATCAGCGGCATTCCTGCGGCTGCGAAAGAGCCGGTCTCGTCGTCGAGCTTCATCGCGGCCGCCCGCCGCGCCGCCCAGGCCGCCGCCGCGCAGCCGGAAAAACCGGCGCGCGGCGCCAAGGCCGGCGCCGATCGCGCCAAGGACAAGGGCAAGGAGGGCGGTTCGACCATCACCTCGAAGATCCGCTCGCTGCTGGTCGGCGCGAGCGTGGTCGTGATCGTGCTCGGCACCTTCAAGATGGCGATGAACCTGCTTGACGGCAGCCCGCCGCCGGCGCCGCAGGCCATGGACAATACCTCCAGCCAGCCCGCGCCGCAGGCCCCGTCGCCACCGCCGGCGATCGAGAACAAGCCAGCCACGCCCGAGCAGGTCACGCCCTCGATGACCTCGCCGACGCCGATCGGCCGGCAATCCCAGAACAATTCCGCGCCGGCGCCCGCCGGCAACTCGGCCTCGGTTGAAATTCCGCCGGCGCCCGCCGCAGCGGTGCCGCCGCCGGCCGCGAACAGCGACGTCACCGGCGCGCTGTCGGGCTCGAGCCGCGCCAGGCTCGGCCTGATCCAGGTGCCGCCGAGCGAGAAGCTGCCCGACGGCATCGGTGGCCCCGCCTTGCGCAGCGCCGCGATGAAGGGCGATCCGACCGCGGCCTACGAGATCGGCTTGCGCTTTGCCGAGGGCAAGGGCGTTGCGACCAACTACGACGAAGCCGCCAAATGGTACGACCGCGCGGCACAGGCCGGCGTCGTGCCCGCGACCTTCCGGCTCGGCACGCTCTATGAGAAGGGCTTGGGCGTGAAGAAGGACGCCGACATCGCCCGCCGCTACTACACCCAGGCCGCCGAGCGCGGCAACGCCAAGGCGATGCACAATCTCGCGGTGCTCGATGCCGACGGCGGCGGACGCGGCGCTAACTACAAGAGCGCGGCGCAGTGGTTCCGCAAGGCCGCCGATCGCGGCGTGGCCGACAGCCAGTTCAACCTCGGCATCCTCTATGCTCGCGGCATCGGCGTCGAACAGAACCTCGCCGAGTCCTACAAATGGTTCAGCCTGGCGGCCGCGCAGGGCGACGCGGACGCGTCCGGCAAGCGCGACGACGTCGCCAAGCGGCTCGACCCGCAATCGCTCGCCGCCGCCAAGCTCGCGATCCAGACTTTCAGCGCCGAGCCGCAGCCGGATGATGCGGTCAATGTTCCGGCCCCGAACGGGGGCTGGGACAGCGCGCCGCAGGCAAGCGCCAAGCCCGCGCCGAAGCCGGTCGCGGCGAAGCGCTCGGCATCGGCGGCGCATTAGACGCGCAGCATCAGATCGAACCAAGCGAGCCACGTGCTCGGTGCACCTCTCCCGCTTGCGGGAGAGGTCGCGGAGCGAAGCGAGGCGGGTGAGGGCTCTCGCCTCTTGGAGGTTCTCGCTGGAGGAGACACCCTCTCCCCAACCCTCCCCCGCAGGCGGGGGAGGGAGCGCACCTCCGTCGTCGCAGGCATCCCACGTTCGTCGCACCCATTCACCACGCCCGAAATTCCCGGTCCCTCCGGCCCGTAAATTCCGCTATTGAGGGGCGCGGCAATCGTTCCGACCGTCCGGCGGGCATTTGCGCAATCGATCCATCTCGCCGGAGCGTGGTCCTTCGATGCAGCTTTATCTCCCGATCGCCGATCTTCCCGTCAACGTCATCCTGGTGCTGGCGATGGGTGCCGCGGTCGGTTTCGTCTCGGGCATGTTCGGGATCGGCGGCGGCTTCCTGATGACGCCGCTGCTGATCTTCATCGGCATCACGCCCGCGGTCGCGGTCGCCTCGGTTACCAGCCACATCGCAGCCTCCTCCTTTTCCGGCGCGCTGTCCTATTGGCGGCGGCGCGCGATCGATCCGGCGCTGGCGAGCGTCCTGCTCTGCGGCGGCGTGACCGGCACGGCGCTCGGCGTGTGGACCTTCACCCAGCTGCGCGCGCTCGGCCAGCTCGATCTGATGATCGCACTCTCTTACGTGGTGCTGCTCGGCACCGTCGGCAGCCTGATGTTCTCGGAAGGCCTGCGCGCCCTGATGCGGACCCGGCGCGGCGCGTTGCCGCCGCGGCGCACGCACAACTGGATCCACGGCCTGCCGCTGAAGATGCGGTTCAAGCGCTCGAAGATCTATCTCTCGGTGATCCCCGTGGTGGTCGTCGGCATCATGATCGGCTTCATCGGCGCCATCATGGGCATCGGCGGCGGCTTTATCCTGGTGCCGATCATGATCTATCTCCTGCGGGTGCCGACCTCGACGGTGATCGGAACCTCGATGGTGCTGACCCTCGTCACCATGCTGTTCGCGACCTTGCTGCATGCGGTGACCAATCACCTCGTCGACGCCGTGCTGGCGCTGATTCTGATGGTCGGCGGCGTCACCGGCGCGCAGTTCGGCGTCCGCGCCGCGCAGAAGATCCGCGGCGAGCAGCTGCGCCTGCTGCTCGGCTTGCTCATCCTCTCGGTCGGCATCCGCTTCGCGATCGAGCTGGTGATCCAGCCCGCAGATCTCTTCACCATCCGCGAGCTGGGAGTAAGCGGATGAGACGCGCAGCGCTCGCATTCCTGCTCGTCCTGCTGCTCGGCTCGGCCGCGCGCGCCGAGCGGCTGATCGTGTCGGTCTCCAACCACCGCGTCACGGTGACACCGAACTATTCCGGCGAGGAGCTGGTGCTGTTCGGCTCGGTGGAGAAGGATGCCACCACGCCCGCTGATCGCACGACCTACGATCTCGTCGTCACCGTGATGGGCCCGCGCGCCGACATGGTGACGCGGCGGAAGGAACGTACCTTCGGGATCTGGATCAACACCGACTACCGGCAGTTCCTGCAGGTGCCGAGCTATCTGGCGCTGTTCGCCAACCGTCCGTTCGAAACTATCACCTCGCCCGAGATCGCGCGGCGGCAGCAGATCGGGCTGAACAACGTGCTGCTGATGCAGCGCGTCAGCGGCGATTTTGCCGACGTGGTGCCGAACGACGCGTTCCGCTCGGCCTTCATCCGCCTGCGCACCCAGCGCGGGCTCTATCGCGAAGATGGAAGCGCCGTCACGTTCCTGACGCCGACACTGTTCCGCACCGGCATTCCGCTGCCGGCGGAAGTGCCGATCGGCACCTATGAGGTGGAGATCAAGCTGTTTGCGAACGGCGCGTTCATCGCCAAGACCGAGACCGCGTTCGAGATCGTCAAGGTCGGCTTCGAGCAGTTCGTCGCCACCACCGCAAGGCAGAACGGGCTGCTCTACGGCCTCGTCACCGCCGCGATGGCGCTGATGTCGGGATGGATGGCGTCGATCGTGTTCCGGAAGGATTAGTCCACGCGTTCATTCTGGGCGCGTCACTCTCTCCGCTCGTCATCGCCCGGCTTGACCGGGCGATCCAGTATTCCAGAGGCCTTCGTCGGAGAGCTCGCTCTCACAACAACCGCCGCGGCGTACTGGATGCCCCGGTCAAGCCGGGGCATGACAGTTGAGGTTGTGGCGCCCTGCTCACGACGCCGCCTTCGCCGGCCGCGTCACCAGATAGATCCCGAGTGCGACAGGAATAATGCCGAGCAGATCGCGCGCCTCGACGTGCTCGCCGAGGACGAGATACGCGAACAGCATGCCGAGCGGCGGCATCAGGAAATGATAGGCGCTGGCGGCAGTGGCCCCGCACACTTTCAGGAGATGGAACCAGAGCCAATAGGCGAGGATCGAGCCGCCGAGCACGAGGAAGGCAAAGGCGCCGATCAGGCTCGGTGTGACGTCGATCGCATGGATGTCGGCGAAGATGAGCGCGACCGGCGTCAGTGCGATGCCGGCAGCCAGGTTCTGCACGCCATTGCCGATCCACAACGACCCTTTCGGCGCGAGCAGCTTGAACAGGATGGTGCCGGCGACGAGCGAGGCCAGCGAGGCCAGCGTGAAGACGATGCCGTGCAGCGAGTCCGTGCCGACCGAGAGACGATGCCACACGATCGCCGTCACGCCGATGACGCCGAGCAGCAGGCCGCCGGCCTTGCGCCAGGTCATGCCCTCGCCGAGCAGCAGCGCGGCGAGCGCCGCGGTGAATACCGGATTGGCTGAGACGATCAGGCCGCCGAGGCCGGCGGAGACCGATTGCAGGCCGGTGTAGCCGAGGCCGAGATAGAGCGCGTTGTTGGCGATGCCGAGCACGGCGAAGATCGCGGCATCGCGCCAGGAGAGCGACCAGGCCTCGCCGCGGATCAGCGTTGCGCCCAGGATCAAAATGCCGGCGAGCGAGAAGCGCGCGGCGAGCAGGATCAGCGGCGGGCAATGGGTGACCCCGATCTTGCCGGCGACGAAGGCGTAGCTCCAGAGCAGGCAGAACAGGCCGATGGCGAGTGGCAGCGTGTTGAAGCGGGTGCTTGGGGCCGAAATCGAGGGAGCGAGCGACATGAGGGCTCTCGGATGTTTTTCTTCTGGCCCTCGATCTAGGGACGTCGCTTGTCATTTGGAAATTAAATGATTAACTTGAGATCAGTGGATTTTTAAATGGAAGCGGCGATGTTGGATCTTGAGCTGCTGCGCAGCTTCGTCTCGGTGGTCGAGGCCGGCGGCTTCACCCGCGCCGGTGCACGCGTCCATCGCACGCAGTCGACCGTGAGCCAGCAGATCAAGCGGCTGGAGGACGACATCGGCCAGGTGCTGCTGCATCGCGACGGCAAGAGCGTGCGGCCGACCGAGGCCGGCGAGCGGCTGCTCTCCTATGCGCGCCGGCTGCTCTCGCTGGCCGAGGAGGCGCGCGACGTGTTGCGCCAGCCGGATGGCGAAGGCGCGGTCCGGCTTGGCATCCCCGAGGATTTCGCGGCGTACCGGCTGGCCAAGCTATTGGGCGCGTTCGCGCGCTCGCATCCCGGCCTGCGGCTCGACGTGCGGGCCGACCAGAGCAAGCATCTGGCGCGCGATCTCGAGCGCGGCGAGCTCGACCTTGCGCTCTTCAAGCGCGAGGCCGGCGCGAACGGCGCAATCGCGGTGTGGCCGGAACGGGTGCACTGGGTCACCAGCAAGAGCCATCCGATCGACGTCGACGTTCCCTCGGTACCGTTGATCGGCTTTCCGCTCGGCTGCATCTACCGCGCCGGGGCGATCCATGCGCTGGAAAGCGCGGGCCGCGCCTGGCACACCGCCTATACCTCGTCGAGCCTAGCCGGCATCCAGGCCGCGGTCGCCGCCGGCATGGGGCTGAGCATCCTGTCGGAGATGTCGATCCAGTCCGACCACCGCGTGCTGACGGCGAAGGAAGGTTTTGCGCCGATCAACAAGACCGAGGTTGCACTGATGGCGGCGCCGGATGCGAGCCCGGCCACGCTGCGGCTTGCGGATCGTCTCGCCGAATTTTGCGATGCGGTGCAGGCGAAGGCGGCTTGAGCCCGCTGGAGGTCAGGGCGCTCATTTCGCCGCAGACATCAGTTTGTCGCCGCACGCATTCGCGTAGAACTTGCCGCCGCATTGGCGCTTGATCGCAGCGCAGCGAGCTGCGGGCGACGCCTTTTGCGGGACCGTGAAGCCGCAGCTGAGGCCATCGGCGCTGCGGCCGGATGTGCCGGCGGCAAACGCCGCGCTGGAGGCGCTGATGCAGACGACGAGCAGGGCTGCAGCGACGATTTCAATCAACAGTCTCATGATCGTCTCCTCTCCACACTGATGGCTGAATTCTTTCGTAATCTAGCACTAAATCCCGGTTTCTCCGTGCTGGCCCGGGTTCCCAACTCGGCCCGTTCCTTGCATAAATTAGCGCCACGCACCGCACGGCCACAGTTCCAGTGCAAGGGCACGACGCGTAGATTGGTAAGAGTTCGACCTAGGAAATGACGGCTTTGCAGGATTCATCGTTCCAGACCAGTTTTCCGGCCCCGGGGCAGCCCATCGACGAACTCGCGCTGGCTGAGATCAAGGGCGCGATCCTGGCGAAGCTGCGGCTTGCCATCGGCAAGGATGCCGGCATGGCGACCAAGCACGACTGGTACCAGGCCGCGGCGCTGGCGCTGCGCGACCGCATCGTGCATCGCTGGCTCACCGCGGAGAAGCACAGCTACGACGCCGGCCGCAAGCGCGTCTATTATCTCTCGCTCGAATTTTTGATCGGCCGCCTGTTCAGCGACGCGCTCAACAATATGGGCCTGCTCAAGGTCTTCGAGGTCGCGCTCGGCGATCTCGGCGTCTCGCTGCCGGAGCTGCGCAAATGCGAGCCGGACGCGGCGCTCGGCAATGGCGGCCTCGGCCGTCTCGCCGCCTGCTTCATGGAGAGCATGGCGACGCTGTCGATCCCCGCGATCGGCTACGGCATCCGCTACGATTACGGCCTGTTCCGCCAGATCATCAACCAGGGCTGGCAGCAGGAATATCCGGACGAATGGCTGAGCTTCGGCAATCCCTGGGAATTGCAGCGGCCCGAGGTGATCTACGACATCAATTTCGGCGGCGGCGTCGAGCATGTCGACGACAGGGGCCGCGACCGCGCGATCTGGCATCCCGCCGAGACCGTGCAGGCGATCGCCTATGACACGCCGATCGTCGGCTGGCGCGGCCAGCACGTCAACGCGCTGCGGCTGTGGTCGGCGCGCTCGCCCGATCCGCTCAAGCTGGATGCCTTCAACAAGGGCGATTATGTCAGCGCCAGCGCCGAGCAGTCGCGCGCGGAGGCGATCTGCAAGTTCCTCTACCCGAACGACGAGAGCCCGGCGGGCCGCGAGCTGCGGCTGCGCCAGGAATATTTCTTCGTCTCGGCCTCGCTGCAGGATCTGGTGAAGCGGCATCTCGCCTCCGACGGCCAGCTGCGCAGCCTCGCGAGCAAGGTCGCGGTGCAGCTCAATGACACCCATCCGAGCCTTGCCGTCACCGAGCTGATGCGAATCCTGGTCGATCTGCACAATTTTCGCTGGGACGAGGCCTGGAAGATCACCGTCGCCACGCTCTCCTACACCAACCACACGCTGCTGCCCGAGGCGCTGGAGACATGGCCGGTCGAGCTGTTCGAGCGGCTGCTGCCGCGGCACCTCGAGATCATCTACCGCATCAACGTGCAGCACCTGGCGCTCGCCGAGGCGCGCTGCCCCGGCGATATCGACTTCCGCGCCTCGGTCTCGCTGATCGACGAGAAGAGCGGGCGCCGCGTGCGCATGGGCCAGCTCGCCTTCGTCGGCTCGCACCGCATCAATGGCGTCTCGGGGATGCATTCCGACCTGATGCGCGAGACCGTGTTCCACGACCTCAACCATCTCTATCCCGGCCGCATCACCAACAAGACCAACGGCATCACCTTCCGCCGCTGGCTGATGCTGGCGAACCCGAAGCTGACCGATCTGTTGCGCGAGACCTGCGGCGAGGCCGTGCTCGACGATCCGACCCAGCTCAGCCTGATCGAGGCGCGCGCCAGCGACGTCGAGTTCCAGAAGAAATTCCGCAGCGTCAAGCACCACAACAAGGCGGCCCTGGCGCGCCTGATCGGCGAGCGGCTCGGCATCAAGGTCGATCCGAGCGCGCTGTTCGACGTGCAGATCAAGCGCATCCACGAATACAAGCGCCAGCTGCTCAACGTCATCGAGACGGTCGCGCTGTACCAGGCGATCAAGGACGATCCCAACGGCAATTGGGTGCCGCGGGTGAAGATCTTCGCCGGCAAGGCGGCGGCGAGCTACCGTTACGCCAAGCTGATCATCAAGCTGATCAACGATGTCGCCGAAATCGTCAACAACGATCCCACGATCGCCGGCAAGCTCAAGGTCGTGTTCCTGCCCGACTACAATGTCAGCCTCGCCGAGGTGATCATTCCCGCCGCCGACCTCTCCGAGCAGATCTCGACGGCGGGCATGGAAGCATCCGGCACCGGCAACATGAAGCTGGCGCTCAACGGCGCCATCACCATCGGCACGCTCGACGGCGCCAATATCGAGATCCGCGACCATGTCGGCGCGGAGAACATCGCGATCTTCGGCATGGAGGCCGGCGACGTGATGATCCGCCGCAAGCAGGGGCTCGACGCCTCCGACGTGATCCGCAGTTCGCCGAAGCTGCAGCGCGCCATCAACGCGATTGGCGCCGGCGAGTTCTCGCCCGGCGATCCCGGCCGCTTCGAATCCATCGCGCACGCGCTGCGCTATCTCGACCATTACATGGTCAGCGCCGATTTCGATTCCTATTACGAAGCGCAACGCGCGGTCGATGCGCGCTGGCAGGTGGCGCCGGCCTGGACCCGCGCCTCGATCCTCAACGTCGCGCGCATGGCCTGGTTCTCCTCCGACCGCACCATCCGCGAATATGCCGAGGAGATCTGGAACGTGCCGGTGAATCCGACCACGCCGCTGCTGCCGAATTTGCGCGACGCTGCGGGCTGATTTTCCGCGAGGTGAAATCGCTACCCCCGAGGTAATTGCTTTGGCAGGATAGCCGTCATATGACGGTTTGAGCTTTCTCAAGCCGGAGTTGATCGTGCCTGTCGGTGAGTATACGAGCCCGGATGGGCAGCTTCGATTGCTCGTCATATGTCCTGACGGGGACTGGACGCTGGGTTTCGACGGCTTCCCCTGGCACACGCACGGCAGCATCCTTGCCAGTCTTTCTGGGAAG
The DNA here is from genome assembly GCF_004570865.1 of Bradyrhizobium frederickii. Classification (GTDB taxonomy): domain Bacteria; phylum Pseudomonadota; class Alphaproteobacteria; order Rhizobiales; family Xanthobacteraceae; genus Bradyrhizobium; species Bradyrhizobium frederickii. The sequence goes on along the minus strand of NZ_SPQS01000019.1, from coordinate 42,427 downwards.
GATGAGGAGACCGCCATCAACGACTTCGTTGCCGATCTAAAGAGCGGCGAACGCGTCATCGCAATGAAGCGCATAAGCGGCTCGGTGGCGGATGTCTGGGTCACAGACGATCCGGCAGACGATCTTGCGAGTTCGCAAAAATATGGCCTCGATGATGAGTCGATGGAATTTCGTCTTTGGGACGGAAGCGTAGTGAAGGTCTAGTTCCCATGCACGCCAAGCTCCCGCACCCGTTCGACGAAGCCACCCGCATCACCGCCGGTGACTCCAGCTGGCAGGGGCACACCAGCGACGATTACTGGGCCTTTGTCGGCCCGTTCGGCGGCGCCACGGCCGCGACAATCTTGCGTGCGCTGATCGAGCATCCGCAACGCGCCGGCGATCCGCTGGCGCTCACCGTCAATTACTGCGCGCCGATCGCCAAGGGACCGTTTGACCTGGACGTGCGGCTGGTCAAGGCCAACCGCTCCAGCCAGCACTGGAGCGTCGAGCTCAGCCAGGGCGGCGGCGAGGTCGCAACCCTCGCCACCGCGGTGTTCGCCGAGCGGCGACCGTCCTGGGAGCACCGGGTGGCGCAATATCCGGATGCAAAGCCGTTCGAGGAGACGATGCCGTTTCCGAAGATCGCGGCGTCCTGGGCCAATCAGTATGAACTCCGCTTCGTCGAGGGCGAGATGCGGATCGGCCCGCAGCAGGCGGAGCCCGCCAGCACCTATTCGAAGATCTGGATCAGCGACCGCACGCCGCGCAAGCTCGACATGCTGTCGCTGATGTCGATGTCAGACGCCTTCTTCGGCCGCATCTTCCATGCAAGGCGCGAGCTGGTGCCGTTCGGCACGGTGTCGCTGACGACCTATTTCCACACCGACAGCGAGGAGCTCGCGGCCGAAGACATCGCCCGCGTGCTGGCGACGGCGGATTCCAAGATCATGCACAAGAGCTACGCCGACCAGAACGCCGAGCTGTGGTCGCCGAACGGCCGGCTGCTCGCGACCACGACGCAGATCGCGTATTTCAAGGCCTGAGGTGTCGTCCCCGCGAACGCGGGGACCCATAACCACAGGGAGAAGTTTGACGAAGATTCGGAGTGATCATTCTTCGCCGGTACTTGCTCTGCACCCCCTCGATAGATCACGCGGTATGGGTCCCCGCGTTCGCGAGGACGACACCGGTTGTGTGGCCAGTGACGTGCCCACAAACAAAAAGGGCGGCCCTGCGGCCGCCCTTTTCGTTGAAGACAGAGCGACTACTCCGCCGCGAGCTTCACGTCCGGCGCGGCGGCACGCACGTCGGCGTCGACCTGGGCTTCGAACTTGGCGAAGTTCTTCTGGAACATGCCGACCAGCGCGCGGGCGGTCTTGTCGAACTCCTCCTTGTCCTTCCAGGTGTTGACCGGGTTGAGGATTTCGCTGGGCACGCCGGGCAGCGCGGTCGGGACCGCGAAGCCGAAATACTTGTCGGTGCGGAATTCGACGTTGCGCAAGCTTCCGTCGAGCGCGGCGGTGAGCAGCGCGCGGGTCACCTTGATCGGCATGCGGCTGCCTGTGCCGTACTTGCCGCCGGTCCAGCCGGTGTTGACCAGCCAGCAATCGACATTGTGCTGGGCGATGAGGTCGCGCAGCATGTTGCCGTAGACGGAGGGGTCGAGCGGCAGGAAGGGCGAACCGAAGCAGGTCGAGAATTCCGGCTGCGGCTCGTTGCCGAGACCGCGCTCGGTGCCCGCGACCTTGGCGGTGTAGCCGGACAGGAAGTGATACATCGCCTGCGCCGGCGACAGCTTGGCGATCGGCGGCAGCACGCCGAAGGCGTCGGCGGCGAGCATCACCACGTTCTTCGGCTGCGGCGCGCGGCCGGTGCGCGAGGCGTTCGGGATGAAGTCGAGCGGATAGGCCGAGCGCGTGTTCTCGGTCTTGGAGCCGTCGTCGAAATCAACGACGCGGGTGTCCTCGTCGAGCACGCAATTCTCGAGCACCGCGCCGAAGCGGGTCGAGGCCGCGTAGATCTCGGGCTCGGCTTCCTTCGACAGCTTGATGCACTTGGCATAGCAGCCGCCCTCGAAATTGAAGACGCCGTTCGGCCCCCAGCCGTGCTCGTCGTCGCCGATCAGCGTGCGGTTGGGATCGGCCGACAGCGTGGTCTTGCCGGTGCCTGACAGCCCGAAGAAGATCGCGGTGTCGCCCTTGGCGCCGACATTGGCCGAGCAGTGCATCGGCATCACGTCGCGCTCGGGCAGGTAATAGTTCAGCGTGGTGAAGACCGACTTCTTCATCTCGCCGGCATAATAAGACCCGCCGATCAGGACGATCTTGCGGGCGAAATCGATCGCGACCACGTTCTCCGAGCGCACGCCGTGGCGTTTAGGATCGGCGCGGAAGCTCGGCATGTCGATGATGGTGAGCTCCGGCACGAAGGTCGACAGCTCGATCGCCTCGGGGCGGATCAAGAGCGTACGGATGAACAGCGAGTGCCAGGCAAGCTCGGTGAAGACGCGCGTCTTGATCCGGTAGGCGGGGTCGGCACCGCCGTAGAGATCCTGCGCGAACAGCTTCTTGCCTTCGGCGTGCTTGAGGAAATCCTGATAGAGCGTCTCGAACTGCTCTGCGGTGATGGACTGGTTGCCGGCCCACCACATCTTCTTGTCGGTGGTGGCGTCACGCACCGTGAACTTGTCCTTCGGGCTGCGCCCGGTGAACTCGCCGGTGTCGGCGCAGAGCGCGCCGTCAGCAGACAGCACCGCCTCGCCCGCCGCGAGCGAGTATTGATAAAGTTGCGGCGCACCGAGGTTCCAGTGAACCTTCTTGAGATTCTTTAAGCCGAACTTGTCGACGCCGAAGGCACCGTTGCGCACGCCCGTCTCTTGCACGAAAAAATCCTCCTAGAACCCACGACATTCAGCGGACCAAGTTTGGCGCCGTCGCGGCCACCGTGATGAATGGGCCATTCGGCCTCGGCTGAACGACCTAATAATGATGAACGTTGGCGTTGCCAAGCTGATCCCGCAGGATTTGGTTTATTCAAGGACCGCGCCAAACGTCGCGCATGTCAGCTCTGAGCAGACGCATCGCGAAATCGCCGATGATCGCGCAACCAAATGCGCATTTGCGCGTTACGTCAGGTTATTGCGACGCACAATTGCCGCGGCGCCTTCCTTATTTCACCTCACCTTCGCCGATCAGAGCGAACGAGCCCCACATCGCAGGGTAGGCGTTGCGCGGCGAGGAGGTGTCGTCAACAAATGTTAACATCGCACGGCGCAGGGCTTCGGCACGACCAATCTTTGGCTCGTTCTTGAGCAGCTCGAACGTCGAGATGGTCAGGCGGGTGGCCGCTTCCGAATCCACAGCCCAATGCGAGACCAGGAGCGCGCGGGCCCCTGCGTAGAAGAACGAGCGCGCCAATCCCGACAATGCCTCGGCGCCGGGCTTGTCGCCGGCGATGGTGTTGCAGGCGGACAGCACCACCCAATCGGCGTTGAGCTTGAGCTGGGCTACTTCGCTCGCGGTGAGAAGACCATCGTCGAGCTCCGTCGGCTGGTCGGGGATGGAGAGCGCAAGCGAGGGCTCCCCCAATCCCTTGACGTCGCCGGCAACGAGACCGTGGGTGGCAAAGTAGATGATGCCGTATTGAGCAAGCGCTGCACGCTTGAGCGTCGTTTCGCTGGCATCGCGTCCGAGATGGATGTCGGCCTCGGCAGCACCGACGTCCCTCGCCACCGCGTTCAATTCATCAGCGGTATCGGGCAGCTGCGGCAGTGCCTGCGCCAGCCGCGCACGATCCACGCCTGCGCCGCGCCAGAAGTCGGCATAGGCGATCGTCGCGATGCTGCGTGCGGCGACCTTGCCGTTCGCGGCGCGCCGGTCGGAAGGCCCTTCGGCTGCAGGGTTGAACACGGGATCGCCGAAACCGGTCATCGGCTTGACGCTTTGATCCCTGCGGGCGAAAGCGCGCAGCGATTTCAGGCTGATCACCGACGGCAGCACCGAGACAGCCTGACGCCGCAGCAGCCAGGCAGCACTGCGATAGCCCTCGAGGCGGTCCGGGATTGCAGCCTGCGGCTTCTCCGTGACCAGCAGATGAAACGGCAATGCGGTCAATGCCGCCGACGGCACGACCAGCAGGTTGCGCTTGTCCTTGGTCAACGCCTCAACCGGGCCGAGCAGCGCGACGTAGAGCTCGTTGGCAAGACCGAGGTCGAACAATCCGGATTTGCCGGATGCATCGCGCGCCTTGCCGACATCGAGCCCTCTGCGGAAAGCCGTAACCTTCTGTGCGACCGCGTCCGCTCCGAGCGGAATCTCTTTCCAGTCGACGCTCTCGCGCGTGATCGCGACGACATAGCTCCGCCTGTCGACGACGGAATAGATCACCATCGCCTCGTCGGACGCCAGCAGCGGCTGAATGTCCTTGACGGTCAGCGGCAGCGGGTTGGCGAGCGAGGAATAGTCGGGAAACTCGACGGCGAGCGTCTTCTGCAATCCATTGCGCGCGCTCGCGATCACCGCGATCCGCGCGCGGCTGCGCTGCTCGGCCGCGAGGTCGCGCTGGGCCGATGGCTTCGACACCGCAGCGATAATCGCCTTGTCGAGCGCTTCGGACTCTGCCGCGAGATCCTGATCCTTGCGCACGAGCTCGGCGAGCCGGTCGCTGCCGGCGGCGAGCCGCACCGCGAGCTTGTTCACGGCAGCAGCGGCAGAGGATTGCGTGCCGCGCTGGATCGCACCGAGCGCATCGTCGAGCGCCTTTTCGCTCGAAAGCAGCGATTGCTGCCGTGCCGCGAACAGGATCGGCAGCACGACGCGCAGCTGCGCGCGGTTGGCCGCGAGCGTCTTCTGCGCCAACGGCAAGGCGTCCGCCGTCCGTCCCGTCGCCTGCAGGAAATCGGCGAGATTGCTCGTCGAGGTCGCAACATCAGGGTGATCAGGCCCGAGCGCACGCTCGCGGATCGCCAGCGCACGGCGATACACCGGCTCGGCATCGGCAAAACGCTGCTGGTGCTGGTAGAGCCCGGCGAGATTGTTGAGCGAGCGCGCGACGTCGGGGTGTTCAGGCCCCAGCACCTTTTCGCGGATCGCGAGCGAGCGCCTGATCGGCGCTTCGGCATCGGCGTCGCGATCGAGGTCGCGCTCGACCTGCCCGATGTTGTTCAGGACCGTGGCGACCGCGGGATGCTCGGGCCCGGCAGCTTTCTGATAGATCGCGAGCGCACGGCGGAACAGCGGCTCGGCATCGGCCGGACGCTGCTGCTTGGCGTAGAGCGTGGCGATATTGTTGAGGGATTGACCGACGTCGGGATGCTCGCGCGGCAGCGCCTTCTCGCGCACGGCAAGTGCACGCTTGAACAGCGGCTCGGCTTCTGCGAAGCGACCCTGCCGCTGATAGAGCGCGGCAAGATTGGTCAGCTCGGCCGCAACCAGGGCGCTGTCGGAGCCGAGCGATTTTTCCATGAGTGCGATCGCGCGCTTGTAGAGCGGCTCAGCCAGATCGTCCCGCCCCTGACCGGCATGGACCTGGCCGAGATTGTTCAGCGCGGCCGAGAGATCGCGGCCGTTGTCCTTCTCCAGGCTGGCGACCATCGCCTGCGCCAACGGCAGCGCTTCCGAATATTTTCCGGCACCGATGAGCGCGTTGAGCCGCGCGCTCTCCGCGGCGAGACCTTTCTGCGCAAGAGCTGGCGTGGCGAGCAAAGTGGTGATGGCGAGCGCGAGAGCCGCCGTCCATGCCAAACGTTGACGCGTCATGACCCCTCTCGCTGCGAGCCCGAAAACCATCACGGTTATTGGTCGCGGCGGTCGGTAGCGGCGTTCAAGCGGTTGCGCCCTGGTCCATCTTCGTGCGCGCTTCGCCAGCGAGGCGCACCAGCATCTTGCGCAGCGCCGTGCCGTCGGTCACCCGCTCCGGGAAGTCCAGCCGCAGCGCGATCTGGCCGTCCTGCATGTCGAGACCTTCCGGATCGCAGCCGGTGCAGCGCCAGTCGCCAGCGCCGGCACCCAGGAGCTTGGTCGCATAGAGGCCCATGGTCTCCCGATGGTCGGCGTTCATATGCGCGACCGCGCCCTCCTCCGCCGCCAGCAGGTCCTCGGCGCCGCTGAGGTCCGTCAGGAACTGCGCTGGCTTGAGGTCGACGATCCGGCCGAAACCGGCGACCAGATGGGTTCCGGTGGGGCGGATCCGGAAGAATGAGAAATCCTTAAAGGAAACAAAGCCTTCCGCCGACGGATGGGCATTGAGATACCGCCGCTGGAGCAAATCCTTCTCGGCGCCCGACTGCTCCGCCCGGCCGGACAGCATGATCCGGGCACTTTCCAGCGGATCGCCTTCCGCCCGCTCGTCCAGCATCAGCGAGACCCGGCTGTCGGCAAGGATGTTCCTTGTATGCACGGCAAGGCCTGAGATCAGCAGAATTGGCGAGCCGTCGGGATGGCTGGCCAGATTGACCAGGGAACAATAGGGGTCGCCGCTGCCGGCCATCAGGGTGGCCAAGGCCCCCTGGCGCGATCGCCGCAGCAGGGATTTGGCGAGCTTTGCGGGGTCGAAATCAGGGGTCGGTTGCATCGGCTTTCTCGGCTCAGGTGGTTGCAATGGAGGCCTTTTTTCGGGTAAACGGGGGCCTGGTTATGGGTCGACATGCGGCGAATCTGCCGTGTTTCGTGGAACTTGGTCACACTTCAGCCCAGCTTGCATTGCTCGGTGACAAGGTTCGACTGCCGACTTCGGCACCCATGTATGCGGCGCATCACTGGATTGCTCGCCGTTTTCAAGCCACGACCCAAACGGAAAGCAGAAAGCAGAGGCTCATGCCCACAATCGCTTTGGTCGACGACGACCGCAACATTCTCACATCCGTCTCGATCGCGCTGGAAGCCGAAGGCTATCGCATCATGACCTACACCGACGGCGCCTCCGCGCTGGACGGTTTCCGCACCACCCAGCCCGATCTCGCCATCCTCGACATCAAGATGCCGCGCATGGACGGCATGGAGACGCTACGCCGCCTGCGGCAGAAATCCGACCTGCCGGTGATCTTCCTGACCTCCAAGGACGAGGAGATCGACGAGCTGTTCGGCCTCAAGATGGGCGCCGACGATTTCATCCGCAAGCCGTTTTCACAGCGCCTCTTGGTCGAGCGCGTCAAGGCGGTGCTGCGCCGCTCGGCGCCGAAGGACCCGACCGTCGCGCCGAAGGAGAACGACGCCAAGGCGCTCGATCGCGGCCTCCTGCGCATGGATCCGGAACGGCACACCTGCACCTGGAAGAACGAGCCGGTGACGCTGACCGTCACCGAATTCCTGATCCTGCAGGCGCTGGCGACCCGGCCCGGCGTGGTGAAGAGCCGCAACGCGCTGATGGACGCCGCTTATGACGACCAGGTCTATGTCGACGACCGCACCATCGACAGCCACATCAAGCGGCTGCGCAAGAAGTTCAAGGTGGTCGACAACGAGTTCGAGATGATCGAGACGCTGTACGGCGTCGGCTATCGTTTCAAGGAAGCCTGAGGCGGCAGCTTCACGAACGGACTAAGAGCATCGCCGGTCCTGATTCCGTCGGGACCGGGATCGCTCCAAAGCGCGATGAGATCATCGTGCTTTAGATTATTTCTTGAGCATGATCCTTCCGGAAAACCGCTGCACACTTTTCCGGATCATGCTCTAGAATGTGGGGACCTTCTCAACGCCGTCCTAACACGGGCGTAAGCATTGCTGGACCGAACGCAGCCTGATCCGAACCAGAGCGCCGGCGACGTCGCAGCCGACGGCGTTCAGGATCAATTTGTCGAAGGCAAGCCGCAGGGCTTCCGACCGCTGAACTGGCTGAAGCGCGCCGGGCAGTTCTTCTTCGCGCTGTCCTTTTCCAGCCTCACCCGCCGCATCGTCTCGCTCAACCTCGCCGGCCTCGTCGCGCTGGTCGCCAGCATCCTCTATCTGTCGCAATTCCGCGCCGGCCTGATCGACGCGCGGGCGCAAAGCCTCCTGGTGCAGGCCGAGATCATCGCCGGTGCGATCGCGGCCTCCGCCACGGTGCAGACCAACGCCATCACCATCGATCCCGACCGGCTGCTCGACCTCAAGCCGGGCGAGACCTATGGCGGCTCGGACGAATATTCGCCGCTGGACTTCCCGATCAATCCGGAGCGGGTGGCGCCGGTGCTGCGCACGCTGATCTCGCCGACCAAGACACGCGCCCGCATCTACGATCCGAACGGCAGCCTGCTGGTGGACAGCCGCAACCTCGAAAACGTGCTGCGCTACAATCTGCCGCCGCCGGCCGAGAAGCCCGGCATCGTCGAACGCGGCATGGTCGCGGTGCGGACCTGGCTGAACCGCGGCGACCTGCCGCTCTATCGCGAACTCGGACCCGAGAACGGCAACGGCTATGCGGAGGTGGGCGATGCGCTCCACGGCCAGAAGCGCTCGATGGTGCGGGTCAATGCGCGCGGCGAGGTGATCGTCTCGGTCGCGGTGCCCGTGCTGCGCTCGCGCGCGATTCACGGCGCCTTGATGCTGTCGACCCAAGGTGACGACATCGACCAGATGGTCACCGCCGAGCGCCTCGCCATCCTGAAGGTCGGCGGCGTCGCGGCCACCGTCATGATCATGCTGTCGCTGCTGCTCGCGAGCACGATCGCCGGGCCCGTGCGCCGGCTCGCCGACAGCGCCGAGCGCGTCCGCCGCCGCATCAAGGCCCGCATCGAGATTCCGGATTTCACCCGCCGCCGCGACGAGATCGGCCATCTCTCGGGCGCATTGCGCGACATGACGAGCGCGCTCTACAGCCGGATCGAGGCGATCGAGATGTTCGCCGCCGACGTCGCCCACGAATTGAAGAACCCGCTGACCTCGCTGCGCTCGGCGGTCGAGACGCTGCCGCTGGCGCGCAACGAGACCAGCCGCGCGCGCCTGCTCGAGGTGATCGAGCACGACGTCAAGCGGCTCGACCGCCTGATCTCGGACATCTCCGACGCCAGCCGCCTCGATGCCGAATTGCAGCGCCAGGATGCGATCCCGGTCGATTTGCGCCGCCTGCTGACGACGCTGGTGTCCGTCGCCAATGAAACCAAGCTCGGCCACGACGTCGCGGTCGAGACGCGCTTCGAGGGCCGCAGCCCGACCGACACCTTCGCCGTGAGCGGCCATGATTCGCGGCTCGGGCAGGTGGTCTCCAACCTGCTCTCCAACGCACAATCGTTCTCGGAAGCCGGCAACAAGGTGCGCCTCACCTGCCGTCGCGTGCGCTCCGAGATCGAGATCGTAGTCGACGACGACGGCCCCGGCATTCGCGACGACGCGCTGGAGCGCATCTTCGAGCGCTTCTACACCGACCGTCCGCATCAGGGGTTCGGCCAGAACTCCGGCCTCGGCCTGTCGATCTCCAAGCAGATCGTCGACGCTCATGGCGGACGCATCTGGGCCGAGAACCGCGCAGGCCCGCCGGATGACGAGGGCGTCCCGACCGTATCGGGCGCGCGCTTCGTGGTGAGGCTGCCGGCGCTATGAGTGACCGCGGACCCAGCGTTCACGCCTCCGCGGTCAAGGTCGGGCCCCTGGCGGTGTTGATCCGCGGGCCCTCGGGCTCCGGCAAGTCGCGCCTTGCCTTCGATTTGATCATGGCGGGACGCGCGGGCGTGCTCGACAGGGCCGTTCTGGTCGGGGATGACCGTGTCCATCTGGCGACAGTCGGCGATGAAATTGAGGTCCGCCCTGCGCCGCGCCTTAAGGGCCTGATCGAGATCCGGGGCCTCGGAATCCGCCGCTGCGACTTCGTGGAGCATGCGACCGTCGGTCTCGTGGTCGATCTGGACGCCGCAGACGCCGAGCGGCTGCCGCCGTCCGAAGCCCTGAAAACCAGCATTTCCGGTGTCGAGATACCGCGAATCCCGGTTGGCCGCGATTATTCACCCCTCCCCCTGGTTGTTGCGGCCTTGACCACTACCAAGAGTTCATCTTCCGTTAACCCTTCAGGCGATTGTTTGAAGGGAATTGGTAACCATATGAGCCCCACTATCGCGACCGAATAGACCGGCGCAGCTCCCCTTATCCATCCGTATAGATTCAGGGAGATACGCAACATCCCCCCTTGCGCGGGGGCTCTGGATGGTCAAAGTGGCGCGTTCGTGCGGTGCACCAAAAGCGCCCGCGAGGAGTTTTCCGATGATTGGTCTAGTACTTGTGACCCACGGGCGCCTTGCCGACGAATTCAAGGCAGCGCTTGAACATGTCATGGGCCCACAAAAACAAATCGAAGCGATCACGATCGGTGCCGAAGACGATTCCGATCTCTGCCGAAGCGACATCATCGAAGCGGTTAACCGCGTCGATTCCGGCGATGGCGTTGCGATCCTCACCGACATGTTCGGCGGCACACCGTCGAACCTTGCAATATCCTGCATGAGCCGGCCCAAGGTCGAAGTGCTCGCGGGCATCAACCTTCCCATGCTGGTGAAGCTCGCCAAGGTGCGCGAGGAGCGTCCGCTGCCTGACGCGATCGCGATGGCCCAGGAAGCGGGCCGCAAATACGTCACCATCGCCAGTCGCGTGCTCGCCGGCAAATGAGCGGCGACGCGCCACAAGCCGGGACAAGCGTGCCCGCGGGCGCGATTTCCAAGGATCTCCTGATCATCAACAAGCGCGGCCTGCACGCCCGCGCCTCGGCGAAGTTCGTCCAGGCGGTCGAGCGCTTCGACGCGCAAGTGTGGGTGACGCGCGGCGGCGAAACCGTCGGCGGCACTTCGATCATGGGCCTGATGATGCTCGCCGCAGGCCCCGGCACCACCATCACGGTCGCCGCCGCCGGCGCTGAGGCCGAAGCCGCGCTCGCGGCGATCACCGAACTCGTTGAAAGCAAGTTCAACGAGGAAGGGGTTTAGCGGCTTCGTCAGTGAAGCTGCGTAGGGTGGGCAAAGCGAAGCGTGCCCACGATTTTCCCCTGATCATTGAAAGATGGTGGGCACGGCGCTGCGCGCCTTTGCCCACCCTACGGCAGCTCGGCTATTTCCCCGGCGGCGCGATGTAGATATGCCAGCTCATCGACGGGCCGGGCTTGCCGTGGGTGAAGCGGCGCGTGGTCATCACCACGCGCTCGGCATTCGGCGCGGCCTCCGATATCCATTTCTCGAACTTGGGCAGGCGTTCGTCGTTGGCATCGAACACGCCGATGAAGCCGTATCGCTTGAGCTCGTCGAGCGAGGTCAGCCCGGAGGCCCAGGCCTCGTTCGGCGTGAACGCCGCCGGATGATCCGGGCTGTAGAACACCATCGGCTGGATCGATTCCATGCTGCCCGCGACGACGGCCCAGCGCGAAGCGAAGCGCGCGTGCCAGGCCTGGGTCAGCTCGCGCGCAAGATCCGAGCGCGCGCCATAGGTCGCGGTGTTGCCGGCATTGGCCGCCAGCTCGCCCGCGGCAATCCAGGGCGAGGCGACGAGCGTCGCGACACTGAGCACGAGCCAGATCGCGGCGATGTTGAACAGGCTCGCGCCCTGCACGCGCAATGTGGGGATCGCGACCAGCGCCAGGGGCACCAGGAAGAACAGCGAGATACCCCAATCGGTCTTCATGTAGATGCTGAAGACCAGCGCGCCGAGCGGCGGGCCGAACGCGACGATGATCTGGATGATCCAGACATTCAGCGCCTGCGAGACATTGACGCCGGAATTGGCGCCGCGCCGCCACGCCCGCGTGACGATGCGCGCGGGCGCGCGCACCAGCAGCGTCAGCCACGGCGGCACCAGCGCCATCGCGAGCCCGGCGAGCGCCACCGGCAAGGCCAGCAAGCCGAAATTATGCAGGAAGTAGCCGGCGACGAGCTGATGCACCTGGCTCCTGTCCTGGAGGCTGTAGGTGTCGCCGGCATAGCTCAGCGGCACGAAATGCGCCTCGGCCAGCCAGACGACGTGCGGGATGATCGCCAGCACCATCGTCACGATCGCCACCCACGGCGCCGGGGAGAGCAGGAATTTCAGCCGCTCCGGATGGATCAGCGCGGCAAGCCCGATGGCGCCGATCATGGTCAGCACCCAATATTTGGTCATCAGCGCCAGCGCGCCGGCGAGCCCGAGCAAGACGCCGGACTGCCAGCTCCGCTTCTCGAACGCGTTGAGATAAGCGAGCACGAGCAGCGGCAGCGTGACGAGCTGCAGCAGATCCGGGTTGTACTTGAAACCCTTGAAATTGAAGATCGGGTAGAGCGCCACCATCACCACGACCAGGAAGGCACGGCGCGCATCCACCACGCGCAAGGCCACCAGCCAGCAGATCACCATGCCGACGCTGACGGTCGCCATCGCCAGCGCATAGGTCGCCCAGTCCGCGGCCGGGAACACCGTGAACCAGAGGCCTGCGACCCAGCCCGACAGCGGCGGGTGCTTGCCGTAGCCCCACAGGAATTTCTGGCCCCAGCCATAGGCTTCTGCGACGTCCATGTGAACGTCCTGCGCCGCCTTGAGATTGATCAGGATGAATGTCCAGAGCACCGCATGCAGGATGGCGAGCTGGATCACCAGCCACAATCTCGCCTCGGGGCGGACAGCGCAGGCGACCAGCCAGGCCCGGAAGCGGTTGTAACTCACCCGGGCTTTCACGCGCGTTCGGGCGGACGGGATCGAAGTCGTAGACATGGGCGCTTGCGTAGCGCGTTTTGCGCCTGAGTGAAATCAGCTTGGCGTGAATGAACGACCGCGCCCGGCTCACGGAAGCGATCCGGGATCACCGGGCCAGCAGCTCCGGGCGATATTCAAAATGCATCGTGTCGTAATGATACCATTTGCCGCCCCAGATGAAGCCGTGGCGTTCGAAGATATCGACGATCTCCTGCGGCATCCTGTTCTTGTGGGGAATGGATTTACCCCGGCCCGCCCACAGCCAGTAGTCGGAATAGTTCAGGTTCAGATCGATCGCGGCGGCATAGCCATGCATGCTCATCTTGCCGGTGTCGGCGACCGGCCGGCATGACAGCACGCCGGCAATCGGATAGGCCGCAGCCTTCAGCGCCGGTTCGAGCTTGTCGATCTCCGCGGACACCTCCTTGAGCCGGTCGGCCACGCCATTGATCCGTGTCACCTGGACCGCCTTGCCCCACGTTCGCGGCAACCAGGTGATCGTGACGAGATTGCGCTGCACCGCTCCATTGCGGCAGTCGCCATACATCTTCTTGAAGAACGGCTCGTTCCGGAATCGTCCGGGGTCGGCGTTCAGGGCGGGCGGCGCGGACACTCCGACGGGATAGGGCAAGCGGAGCTGGTCCAGAAGCGAGGCATCGCGCAGGCGCCGTTCAAACGTCTTGTCGTCGATGCCATCGTCCACCGGCATCGCAGTCCCGTCGCGCCACAAGATCTGCTTGCCGTCGTGACTGGAGAGAAAGTCGGGATAAGCACGCACCAGCCGATCGAGAAGCTCGGTCCTGGTTTGAGCGCCCGCCGGCGCGGACACAGCCACGAGCACGACGAGGATTTGCGTCGCCCGCAACGCAATCGTCATCGACGCTTGCCAGCCTGATCGAGCAGCGCGACATTCGCCTCCTCGATCGCATTGAGCTTTGGATTCCATGTGCTCGGCGAATACCACGGGAAACGTTCGAAACGGGCCTTGAGATCCGCCGCCTCGAAATATCGTCCCCGCCGCGCAAAGATCTCGTTGCGCGCGATACGAAGCTCGTCGCTCGACAGCCCGCGCAGGTCTGCGACCGTCAGCAGCCGCCGATCCGAATCGGCAAAGATGAAGCCGCCTGGCGCCGGACCACCGGATTCATAGCGATCGATCAGGGCCACATTCGCCTGCTCGACGTCGTTCAACTGCGGATCCCAGGTGCGGGGCGCGTACCAGGCGAACTTGCTGAACCGCGCCGTCAGATCGGGCGAGTTGAAGTAGCGCCCTCGCCGCGCAAAGATTTCGTTGCGCGCGAGGCGCAGCTCATCCTTGCTCAACGTCATCAGATCGCCATCGGCAAGCAGCCGGCTGTCGGAGTTCGGGAACAGAAAATCCGATTGGGCTCTCGCAATCGGAGCCGTGGACGGCGGAGGGTTTGCAGGAGACGCCGTGATCGGCGCCGGCTCGTTGACCGCCGCGGCCTGCCCTGCCGGCGCGCCCGAAAAATAGAATGATCCATCGATCGGCGAGCTGGAGACCCAGGGCTGCTGGTTGCTGCCAGTGGCACGCTTGACGAGAAGTCCCACCTGATTGAACGTCTGGAGCACGTCGAGGCCGGGACGCTGCATCGTCTCGACCAGCGCCCGCGTGTAAGGACTGTGTCCGTCGGACCCGTCGAGCGCGACGTTGCCGGGTTGCGTGGCATAGGAGAGCAGCGTTCCCTCCGGTGCCCGGATCTGCGCCAGGCCGCCCTCGGCGGCGCGCAGGCCGCGTCCGCCAAAAGGGTTGTTCCTGCATGCATCGAGAATGACGATGTTCAGCTTGGTTCCTGCGCCGTCCATCTGCCGAAGCACCAATGCGGCGTCGACCATCTGGAAATCAACGTCGGTCTCGCGCGTCGGATTGGCGGTGATCGGCACGAGGTAATTGGTGCCGCGGACCTGGATGCCGTGGCCGGCGTAATAGAACAGGGCGACGTCCGCGCCGATCAACTGGTTGCCGAAGCGCTGGACCGCCGCGTCGAAGCCCGCCTTGTCCAGCTCGACCTGGGCGCCGCCGCCGACCAGCGTGAAGCCCAGCTTCTGCAACGTATCGGCCACCAGCAGCGCGTCGTTCCGGGGATTCTCCAGCCGCGACACGTTCTGGTAGGCGGAATTGCCGATGACGAGAGCGACGCGCTTTTCAGCAGCGGCCGGCAAGGCAAGACACGTTGCAAACAAGAAGGCGAAAACACGCTTCCAACACATTGCCTATTTCCGTGACAGAAAGCCGGAAAGCTAGCAGAGCCGGCCCCTGAAATCGATGGCGGTGAGGCCGGGACTGCAGCGGCATGACGAATCGATGTCGCTCCCCTCCTGGACCGCCGGAGGCCGGGCGGCCGCCCCGTCCGGACGCGCCTCCGTGCGGACGCGGGAAGGCCAAGTGAATGGTTGCCGCACGGGGATGTGAGTGGTATCCCGCGCCCATGACGACCGTCCCCATTTCCAACATCCGCAATTTCTCCATCGTCGCCCATATCGACCATGGCAAATCGACGCTGGCCGACCGCCTGATCCAGATGACCGGCGGCCTCTCCGACCGCGAAATGGCGGGCAAGGAGCAGGTGCTCGATTCCATGGACATCGAGCGCGAGCGCGGCATCACGATCAAGGCGCAGACGGTGCGCCTGTCGTACCGGGCCAAGGACGGCAAGGACTACATCTTCAACCTGATGGACACGCCCGGCCATGTCGACTTCGCCTACGAAGTCTCGCGGTCGCTGGCGGCCTGCGAGGGTTCCCTGCTAGTGGTCGACGCCAGCCAGGGCGTCGAGGCGCAGACGCTCGCCAACGTCTACCAGGCGCTCGACAACAATCACGAGATCGTCCCGGTCCTGAACAAGGTCGACCTTCCCGCCGCCGAGCCCGAGAAGATCAAGCAGCAGATCGAGGACGTCATCGGCATCGACGCCTCCGACGCGGTGATGATCTCGGCCAAGACCGGCCTCGGCGTCCCCGACGTGCTGGAGGCCATCGTCACCCGCCTGCCGCCGCCGAAGGGCGACCGCGACGCCACGCTGAAGGCGCTGCTGGTCGACAGCTGGTACGACGTCTATCTCGGCGTCGTCGTTCTGATCCGCGTCGTCGACGGCGTCATGAAGAAGGGCAGCCGCGTGCGCATGATGGGCACGGGCGCGGCCTACGACGTCGAGCGCGTCGGCTTCTTCACGCCGAAGATGCAGCAGGTCGACGAGCTCGGCCCCGGCGAGATCGGCTTCATCACCGCGGCGATCAAAGAAGTCGCCGACACCCGCGTCGGCGACACCATCACCGACGACAGGAAGCCTGTTACCGAAATGCTGCCGGGCTTCAAGCCGGCGATCCCGGTCGTGTTCTGCGGCCTATTCCCGGTCGATGCCGACGATTTCGAGACGCTGCGTGCGGCGATGGGCAAGCTGCGGCTCAACGACGCCAGCTTCTCCTTCGAGATGGAGACCTCGGCCGCACTCGGCTTCGGCTTCCGCTGCGGCTTCCTCGGCCTTCTTCACCTCGAGATCATCCAGGAGCGGCTGTCGCGCGAGTTCGACCTCAATCTGATCGCGACCGCGCCGAGCGTCATCTACAAGATGAAGCTCACCGACGGCCAGGAGATCGAGATCCACAATCCCGTCGACATGCCCGACGTGGTCAAGATCGCCGAGATCGACGAGCCCTGGATCGAGGCGACCATCCTCACCCCGGACGAATTTCTCGGCAGCGTGCTGAAGCTGTGTCAGGACCGTCGCGGCGCACAGAAGGAGCTGACTTACGTCGGCTCCCGCGCGATGGTGAAATACGATCTGCCGCTCAACGAGGTCGTGTTCGACTTCTACGACCGCCTGAAATCGGTCTCCAAGGGCTACGCCTCGTTCGACTATCATCTGACCGATTACAAGCCGGCCGATCTCGTCAAGATGCAGATCCTGGTCAATGCCGAGCCGGTCGATGCGCTCTCCATGCTGGTGCACCGCACCCGCGCCGAGGGCCGCGGCCGCGCCATGGTCGAGAAGATGAAGGAGCTGATCCCGCCGCACATGTTCCAGATCCCGATCCAGGCGGCGATCGGCGGCAAGGTGATCGCCCGCGAGACGGTGCGCGCGCTACGCAAGGACGTCACCGCGAAATGCTACGGCGGCGACATCACGCGTAAGCGCAAACTTCTGGAGAAGCAGAAGGAAGGCAAGAAGAAGATGCGGCAGTTCGGCAAGGTCGACATCCCGCAGGAAGCCTTCATCGCCGCGCTGAAGGTGGACAGCTGAGCGACCTCCCAAGCTGAGCCGCCGATATCAACCACCGTCATGCCCGGGCTCGTCCCGGGCATCCACGTTCTTGGCGCGGTGAAGACGTGGATGGCCGGGTCAAGCCCGGCCATGACGGCGGAGAAGCGAGACCAGATTTCGCGGCTGGATCAGTAGTTCGGCCCGAACGATTGGGGCCCGGCAAAAAACGCGAAAACAACCCCATGCACAGTAGCCGCCCCCTTGGCGGCATTGCGCTTTTTCGATTTCACGAAATCCGTTTGCTCGGTCGGGCAAAACAGGGGGATGATGGCAGCATCGCAGCGGGTTTGATGCAGGCGTCCGTCAGCGCGCCTGTTCCCGATCGATCACAGCTTCCGCTTCGCCTCGACGTACAGTGCGAAATTGTCGAGGATCGCCTGCCAGCCACCCCGCTGCTGCTCGACCGAGTGCGTCGTTTCGCTATCGAACACGACGCGGACGACAATGCCGTTCGCCGCCGGCACGAACTCGACCTCGGCCTTGCGGTCGCCGAACGCATATTCGATCCGCTTGTGCTCCACGATCCTGGTGTAGGTGCCGGCGAAGTCGAAGCCCATGCTGCCGTCCTTGGCTTCCATCCGCGACGAGAAGGCGCCGCCTTCCCGCAGGTCGACCGTCGCCTTGGTCGTGTGCCAGTCGTCGGACGCCGCATTCCACTTCACGATGTCGGCAGGCGTCGTATAGGCCTGCCAGACCTGATCGATGGGGGCTGCGACGCTGGTTTCGACGGTGATCCTCATGGGCATTGCTCCAGTTCAAGTCTTGCAGTCGATGTGACGACATCCCGTTGCCGGGCCATCCGCGGCACGTCCGGGAATTGTAATCCAAGGACGATCGAACCCGGTCGGCGCCGACATGGCCGTCGTGAATAATTGGGATTCAAGGCGCCGTCAGGTCATTGCCCGAGCTGTTGCAGCACGGCAAACCACAGCGCGAGCGGCTCCCTGAGGGCGCCCGGCTCGGACGGCTTTTGGCGAACCGCGGTGTGCACCATGACGAGCTTGGAAGCCGGATCGACCAGGATGACCTGCCCGCGGATGCCCAGCAGGGCAAATCTGCGCTGCTCGCCAGGGAGGAGCCACACCTGATAGCCGTAGCCGAAATAGGGCGTGGCCACGCGCGGCGCGAGATGACCATCGCCCGGTCTGACCGTCGTGGCATCGAGCAGCCATTGCCGGGGGATCAATTGGCGGCCTTCCCAGGCACCGTCATGTGCGAGCAACCGGGCCAAGCGCGCATAGTCGCGCAAGGTCGCGTTGAAGCAGCAAAAGGCGATCTCTTGCCCGCTGCCGTCGATCGCCCACGAGGCATCCGCTTCGGTGCCGATGGGTTCCCAGATCCGGTCATGGAGATAGTCGGCAAGCGGCGTGGCCGTGGCCGAGCGCAGCACCAGGCCGAGGATCTCGGTTTCAACGCTGGCATAATGCCATTTGGTGCCCGGCGGCGCGGTTCGGGTATTGAATTGCGCGACGACGGCGGCGGGGTCCTTTGGCTCGTCGACGAACAGGGCCCGCCCAAGCCGGGCGATGTCGTCCTTCCCGTCATAGACCTCCGAGAATTCGACGCCCGAAGACATGTTGAGCAGGGCGCGGATCGATGTGTTTCCATATTCCGTTCCTGCAAGGCCGGGAACGTAGGTTGAGACGAGGTCGTCGATCGACTTGATCCGCCCCTCCGAGACCGCGATCCCGACCAGCATGGCAACCAGCGTCTTCGCCATGGACTGCGAGACAAAGCGATGGTGGTCGGTCCGCGCATATTGATAGTGCTCGTACAGGATGGTGTCGTCTCGGGCGATCAGAAGTCCCGTCACCGGGTTGCGCTTGAGGTAGTCCGCGATGCTGAGCCGCTGGCTATCGAAGCTATAGGCAATCGACGGCTCTGGCGCGCGCTTGAATTGCCAGGGCACCGTCGCGCGACCTATCGCGCGCGATTTGTAGAGCTCGCCGAAATGGCTGTAGACCCCGACCAGCTTGTCAAGCTGGGGGGCGCCCCCGCGTGTGCCGACCGGATAGCCCTCAGCCGCGCCGTAGAGCTCGGCATCCGGGCCGCTATCCGAAAACACCGGCCCCGGCTCGCGGGCAGAGCTGCGGCCGTCGTCTGCGCAGGCTGGAGGTGCCGCGACCGCGGCGGCGACAATGACAGACAAGAAAAGCCTGCGGCAACCGCGCGGCCTGCAGAGCGCTTCCCATTTCATTGGACTTGCCTCCTCACGCGTTCTTGCGGATGCGTCTGTGAGAACAACAAAGCAGGCCGGTGACGAGAGGATGCTATCATCAGGGCTGGACGGTGTCAGCATGCGCCCAACGCGCCTTGCTCTCCGGAAGCGGATGGGCCACCATCCTCGCGCGCACCATCAACAAAACCAACAGCGCCAAGGAAACGAATGAGCACGCCGTCACGCTTCGACTATGGCTGGGTCGTGGTCGCCGCGGGTGCGCTGATGACGTGTGTCGGGTTCGGCACGATGCTGTCGCTGGCGGTGTTCTTGCAGCCGATCTCGGACGCGATGGGCTGGTCGCGCGCCGGGGTATCGGCGGCGGCGACGCTGGATTTCCTCTGCATGGGATTTGCCGCCTTCCTGTGGGGCGCGCTCTCGGACCGGTTCGGCACCCGCATCGTGGTGCTCGCGGGAAGCCTGCTGCTGGGGCTCGGCCTCGTGACGGCGAGCCAGGCGGCAACCCTGTGGCAGTTCCAGCTCTGCTTCGGCGTGCTGATCGGCATTGCCGCCGGCAGCTTCTATGCGCCGATGATGGCGCTCGCGAGCGCCTGGATCGAAAAGAACAGGAGCCTCGCCGTGGCGCTGGTCTCCGCCGGCATGGGCGTGTCGCCGGTGACGATCGCGCCGGCCGCGAGCTGGCTCATCACGACCTATGACTGGCGCACCGCCATGCTGGTGATCGGCTGCGCGGCCTGGGCGCTGCTGATCCCCGCCTGCTTCCTGGTGCGTCCGGCGCCGGCAGCGGCAGTCAACACGAATGCAGACGCCGCGCCGGAGGTCGAGCTGACCGCGGCGCAGGCGCTGCGCACGCCGCAATTCATTGCGCTCGCGGCAGCGCATTTCGCCTGCTGCGCCGCGCATTCCGGCCCGATCTTCCACATGGTGTCGTACGCAATGGTGTGTGGCATCGCCCCGCTCACGGCGGTGACGGTCTACAGCGTCGCCGGCGTCTCAGGCCTCGGCGGCCGCCTGCTGCTCGGCGCGCTGGCCGACCGCATCGGTGCAAAGCCCGTGCTGGTCGGCGGGCTCCTCGTGCAGGCGATGTGCATCGCGACCTATCTTGCGGTGGCGCAGCTCGGCGAATTCTACGCTCTCTCGGTGGTGTTCGGCCTCGCCTATGGCGGGGTGATGCCGCTCTATGCCGTGCTTGTGCGCGAGTTCTTCGGCGCCCGCATCATGGGCACGGTGTTCGGCGCGGTATCGGCCTTCGCCAGCCTCGGCATGGCGCTCGGGCCATGGGCCGGCGGGCTCGTGTTCGACAATTTCCAGCGCTACACCTGGCTGCACGCCGGCTCGTTCGCGATCGGGCTCGCCGCCGTCGCGGTGGCGCTGAGCTTTCCGACCAGACGACGACCATCGCTCGACCTTGGCCGCGCGACGGTCTGACACCGCCGAATGCCGCCGTCGTCTCAACGAGAGGCGATACACTAAAATGGCCTGGGATTGAGACGTGCGCCGCGGTCGATGATGGCAAGCAGAGCCGCCATGGCGCTCATCAGCGCCAGGCCCGCAAAGGTGACCAGGGTCTGTGATGCCAACCCGTTCCAGCCCATGTTGAGCACTGCGTGAGCTGCAAAGGACAACAGGACACTGATGCAATAGATCGCGAGCGAATATTCGCCGCATTGAATCAACGGGCGCAAGACGCCGGCTTTCAAGATGCTGGCATTGCTCGGAAGCAGACGCCAACACAGCAATGCGAGTGCGGCGAAGTGCAACAGGCGCAGGATGTCGAGATTGGTCTTGTCGATCGGATAGATCAGGCGCGACAGCCATCCCGGCACATAATCTTCAATGACGTGGATCCGCCAGCCCAGGGCAATCACGAACGAGAACAGGAGGTAGCTCGCCGCCAGAACGGCAAGGGGCCTCGAATTCAGGATGGCGAGTTGCCAATCGCCGCGGTTCGCCCCCCACAAGATGCCGATCACGAACAGCAATTGCCAATTCAGCGGATTGAAGTAGAGTTGACCTCTTGGAAAGGCCGGGATGTACCAGTCAAACAGATGAGCGAGAGCATAGAGAGCTATTGAACCGGTCAGAGCCAGCTTCCACGCGCCGATCACCAGAGGCAAGATCAGAATGAGCGCGAAGTGGAGGATGACCATCAGCAACAGAGGGTCCAGGTTGACCGGAGAGTAACGCAACAGGACCACCTGAAGCAGTGTTTCCGAGGGCCTTTGCAGCAGGATGGCCAGATTGGCGTGATCGAACATGTCGGGCTGCCATGCTGCAATGGTGGACACTTCCGCCAGCAACAGCACGACAGTCATGATTTGCGCGATGTAGATCTCGAGCGAGCGCCGCAACATGTGCAGGCCCGTCACCCCAAAGCCCGATCGACGCAACAGGTCACCGTAAACGATGCCGGATGCGAGGCCCGACAGGAATACGAGAATCTCCGCCGCATCACTGAAGCCGAAGTTCTTGGGCGTGAACCTGTTCAGATAGTTTTCCGGAATGTGGTTGATGAAGATCCACCATAGCGAGAGACCCCGAAACAGGTCGATCCGAAGATCGCGCTCCACCAGGGCTGGCGGTATGGTCGCATTCCACTTCACGCCCGCGCGCTGCCTCTCGTGCTGCGACCGTCTGGCCGGGTCGGCGAGTGCTTCCCTCCTCCGCCCGGCGATTGTCGCCATCGCCGGCTCATCCAGTCGTCGGCTCGCCGAGGGTACGTTGCCAAGCTGTCAGGGTCCAGGTCAAGGTAAGTCGCGGTCGCTCGGCGCGAGCAGAGAGATCACTCCGCCGCTTCGTTCGCCGCACGATGGATTCCGGGTTTGCCGCGTCGCGTCCGGCACGGTGCAGCCGGCAAGCTTGATCCTCCCCGCCAAATAGCCCACCATCGCATCCTCTCCGCTCACGGCAGAAGGGGGCGAGGAAACGCACATGAACGCAACTGGCGGAGCTGGCCTGGTCGAACGCGCCCGCGCCGTCGCGCCGCTGATCGCGCGCGAAGCGGACGAGATCGAGCGGACGCGGCGGCTGACGCCGGTCGTCGTCGCCGCGCTGATCGAGAACGGGCTCTATCGCGCGCTGCTGCCGCAGAGCCTCGGCGGCGCGGAGGCCCCGATCGAGATCTTCATGCGGATGCTGGAGGAGATCGCGAAGGCGGACGCCTCGACCGCCTGGTGCCTCGGCCAGTGCGGCGTCTGCGCGATGATCGCGGCCTGGCTCGACCGCGACACCGCGGAGGAGATCTTCAATACGGCGCCCGGCATCCTGGCCTGGGGCGCGATCGCGCACGAGGCGCGCAGCGTCGGGGGCGGCTATCGCGTCACGGCACGCTGGGATTTTGCCTCGGGCTCGCGGCAGGCAAGCTGGCTCGGGGCCCATGTGCGCATCGTCGGGGCCGACGGCACGCCGCGCAAGAACGCCGACGGATCGGCGGAGCTGCGCACCATCCTCTTTCCCGTGTCGAGCGCGACGCTGCACGACGTGTGGCAGGCGATCGGCCTTGCCGGCACCGGCACGGATTCCTACGAGGTGGCTGACCTCTTCATCCCCGAGCGCTTCACCGCCTTTCGCGACGTGCCGGCCGCGCTGCGCGAGCCGGGGCCGCTTTACAGGATCGGCACCGGCGCGACCTTCAGCCTCGGCTTTGCCGCGGTCTCGCTCGGGGTCGCACGCGCCACGCTCGATGCCGCCATCGCGCTGGCGCGCGCAAAGCATCCCTCGCTGTCAGCCGGCGCGATGCGCGACAACGGGGCGGTGCAGGGCCTGATCGGCCGCACCGAAGGCGATTGGCGCGCTGCCCGCGCCTATCTCTATGCCACCGCGCATGCGATGTGGCGCGACCTCTCCGCCACCGGCGAATTCAGCACGGCGCATCGCAGCGCGGTTCGCCTGGCGGCGACCTGGACCATCCATCAATCGGCCAAGGTGGTCGACACCGCCTATCACATGGCCGGCGCGACGGCAGTCTTCCGCAGCCAGCCGTTCGAGCGGCGCTTTCGCGACATGCACGCCATCGCGCAGCAGGTCCAGGCGCGGGATAGCCATTATGAGGATGTGGGGAAGGGGATCCTGGAAGGGCACTGAACGAAGGCCGCAATCGCAGTGCGCTCCCTCTCCGCCTGCGGGCATGGCCATCGCATATGCGGTGTGGGCTTGGAGGCACCGACAGTACCCACAGCGTCATGGCCGGGCTTGTCCCGGCCATCCACGCCTTCCCCGCAGCACAAAATACGTGGATGCCCGGGACAAGCCCGGGCATGACGACCTCCGCCGAATGTTCAAATGCGATTGCCCCGCTTGCGGGGAGGGTCGGAGAGAGGGTGTTTCCGCAATGGGGCAATCCCCTAGAGGAGAGAGCCCTCTCCCGCGCCTCCGGCGCGACCTCTCCCGCAAGCGGGAGAGGTTCGCCGAGAGAGCGGTGCATCCCTTACGTCGGCATTCGCTCACGCCACCAGCGCGGCATCATCGCCGTCGATGCCGCGCTGTGCGGCGAGCAGGCTGACGATCTCGATATTGGGCCGGGCCTTGCTGAACAGAAAGCCCTGGCCTTCGTGGCAGCCTTCCGCGCGCAGGCAGCTCAGCTCGGCTTCGGTCTCGACGCCTTCGGCGGTGATGGTGACGCCCAAGCCTTTGCCGAGACTGACGATGGAGCGGATGATGGCCTGCGCCTCGCGGTTGGCCCCTAAATCGCGAACGAAGGACTGGTCGATCTTGATCTTGTCGAAGGGGAAGCTACGCAGATAGCTGAGGCTGGAATAGCCGGTGCCGAAATCGTCCATCGAGATGCGCACGCCCAACGCGCGCAAGGCATGCAGCGTCGCCAGCACCTGCGCGCTCTTCTCCAGGAGCAGCGTCTCGGTGATCTCGAGCTCGAGCCGCCGCGGCGGCAAGCCGGACGCTTTGAGCGCCTCCGTCACCATCGAGAGCAGATTGCCGCTGCGGAACTGGAGCGGCGACAGATTGACGGCGATACGGACGTCGTCCGGCCAGGCCGCGGCATCGAGGCAGGCCCGGCGCAGCATCAGCCCGCCGAGCGGATTGATCAGGCCGGTGTCCTCGGCGACCGGAATGAACTCGGCCGGCGAGACCATGCCGCGCTCGGCATGCGGCCAGCGCACCAGCGCTTCGAAGCCGGTGATGCGGCCGCTCTGGAGGTCGATCAGCGGCTGATAATACGGACGCAGCACGTCGTTCTGGATCGCGTCGCGCAGCTCGACCTCGATCTTGCGGCGGCTCTGCGCCTTTGCATCCAACGCGGCCTCGAAGAAGGCGAAGCTGCCGCGCGCATCCTGCTTGGCGCGCGACAGCGCCATGTCGGCGCTCTTGAGCAGCTTCTCGGAATCGTCGCCATCGCCCGGCGCCATCGCGATGCCGATCGAGGCGCCGATCACCACGGAATGACCGTCGAGCAGATAGGGATCGGCGATGGCCTCGAGCAGGCGCTTTGCCAGCCCCACCGCGTCCTCGGGTCGCATCAGCCCGCTCTGCGCAATCGCGAACTCGTCCGAGTTGAGCCGCGCCAGCGCGTCCTCCTCGCGAAGCGTCGAGCGCAGCCGCTTGGCGACGCCGCGCAACAGCTTGTCGCCGACCGCGTGTCCGAGCGTGTCGTTGACTGCCTTGAAATTGTCGAGCCCCAGCATCAGCAGCGCGACCTTCTCGGGGCTGCGCCGCGTGTGCAGCAGCATCTCGTCGGTCTGCTGGCGCAGCAGGGCGCGGTTGGGCAGGCCGGTCAGCGCGTCATGCTGGGCCATGAAGGCGAGCCGCGCCTCGGCGCGCTTGCGTTCGGTGATGTCCATCAGCGCGAGCAGCACCGCGGGCCGGTCGGCATAGGTCAATTCGCGGAAATAGATCGCAAGGTCGATCAGCGCGCCATCGGCCTTGACGTGCTTCCAGGTGCGGCCGGCCTGCTCCTCGCTGGAACGGTCGGCGGTCCAGGGCGGCTCGCTGTCGAAGGCCTGCAGGGAGCGGATCTTCAATCGCTCGAACTCGGCACGGCTGTAACCGTAATGGGCGACCGCGGCATCGTTGACGCCGAGGATACGCTCGTCGTCCAGCGCGCAGACGATCATCGGGACGGGATTGCCGTCGAACAGCAGGCGGAACGAGGCTTCGCGCTGCTTCAGCTCGGTGATGTCGACGCGCAGGCCGACCACGCCGCCGTCATCGGTCAAGCGCTCGTCGATCAGGATGACGCGGCCGTCCGACAGCTTCTGCTCGTGGCGCGCGCCGGGCTGATAGAGCTTTTGCAGACGCTCGGCGATCCACTCTTCCTCCTGGCCCACGGCCTCCGGGTAGTCGCCGCGGGCAACGCCGATGCGCAGCGTGTCTTCGAGACGGGCGCCTTCCTCGAACAGATCGGCGGTCTTGCTGTAGATCTCGGCGTACTTCTTGTTCCAGAGGACGTAGCGGCCTTCGGCATCGAGGAACACGATGCCTTGCGGCAGGATGTCGATGGCCTGGCGCAGCCGCTCATGGGATTTGCGCGCGTCCGCGATCGCGGCTTCCGTCTCGGCGCGACTGCGCAAGACTTCGTCGCGTTCGGACAGGGTTCGCGATGCGCACGCGAAGCGCGGCTTGCGCGGCGATCGGCCGGTCCGGGCAAGCACGCCTTGCTTTCGTTTTTTTGCTTTTCGAGACTTCAAACCCAACTTCACCCGTTCCCGTCGCGCCCGCCCGCGCAAGTCTTGAGAGGAAAAGTCTTGGGGCAAGTGTCTGAAAAAAAAGTAATCTTGCCCGGCCGCGGGCCGCGCGAGGCGGACCTTGCTGCCTGTTTGCGCGGCGTGGCCATGGCGGCAGGCGCCGTCACATTGTGTCTGGAGCCGCAATCAATGATCGGCCTGATGCAAAATTGCGCGCGCGCTTGAATCCGTTCCGAAATCACGCGCGATTGCATGCGAGCCGCGGATTTTCCTCGCTCCGCGCACGAATTTTGGTCAATGCAGAATAGGGTTATTGCACCCTTAAGAAACGCGGCTCGAGACACGATTTAGCGCGCAGCGGCGAGCCGGCGGCGGGCTCCGGCCTCATTCTTACCCCTGATGCCGCATTGGGCTATAAGGACGTCTGAATGAGTCGCCGCGGCATCATCCTCCTCCTGCTCTGGTTCGTCCCCCTGGCCGCCGGCGGCGCGCTGGCCCAGGACAAGGGCAGCGTGAATCCGAAGCCGCTGCCGCCGCTCGCCAATCCGAACGACCCAGATCTGGCCGCCAAGGAGCTGTTCGCGCGAAAGCTGCTGCCGTCGAAGGGGCCGACCCATGTCATCGGCTCCTACACCAAGGGCTGCATCGGCGGCGCGGAGCAGATGCCGCTCAACGGCGATCATTGGCAGGTGATGCGGCTGTCGCGCAATCGCAGCTATGGCCACCCCGAGATGATCGCGCTGATCAAGCGGCTCGCGGCCAGGGCGCACAAGGACGCGGGATGGCCGGGCATCCTGGTCGGCGACATCGCGCAGCCGCGCGGCGGCCCGGCGCTGTCGGGCCATGCCAGCCACCAGATCGGTCTCGACGCCGACATCTGGCTGACGCCGATGCCGGACCGCCGCCTCTCGCGCGAGGAGCGCGAAGACATGTCGGCGGTGATGATGGTGCGCCAGGACCGGCTCGACATCGACCCCAAGGTGTTCACGCCTGGCCATGTGCTGGTGCTGCGCGATGCCGCGCGGGAGCCCGCCGTGCAGCGCATCTTCGTCAACGCCGCGATCAAGAAGGCGCTGTGCCGCGAGGCCAAGGGCGACCGCGCGTGGCTGTCGAAGATCCGCCCCTGGTGGGGCCACGACTACCATTTCCACATCCGCATGCGCTGCCCGGCGGGTGCCGAGGAGTGCGAGGGCCAGCCGTCGCAGGCCGAGGACGAAGGCTGCAAGCCCGCCGATCTCGCCTATTGGTTCTCCGACGCAGTGCTGCACCCCAAGCCGCCGCCGGAGCCGCCAAAACCGAAGCCGCCGATGACGCTGGCGCAGATGCCGGCGGCGTGCAAGGCGGTGCTGCACGCGGGCGATGCGAAGCCATAGGGTACGCTGTCCCCTCACCCATCGCTGTCGTCCCGGACAAGCGCGCCCCAAGCGCGCCCAGATCCGGGACCCAGAGCCCCAGGGAGTGGTTGTCGGACGAAGTGGCAACTCCGAATCTTCGCCAAACACAATCCTGTGGCTATGGATCCCGGGCTCGCGCTACGCGCGCCCCGGGATGACGCACCAGGTTTGACCTTCCGACCTGGCCTGCTATCTTCGCGGCTGCGATATCCCTGCCGGCCGTAAGCCGCAGCCTGGGCCCGTGGAGCAGCGCTTCCACCCGTCGCGACCGACCCCACCAACGCCAGTCCAGCGCGTGCATCCTGCGTGCGCGGATTCGCACGGAGCGCTCCATGCTACGCATCTCAGGACTTCTCACCGCCTTCGCGATCCTGGCGGGCGCGAGCCTTTCGCCGGCCGCCGCCGAGGACAAGACCATCACCGTGTTCGCCGCCGCGTCGATGAAGAACGCGCTCGACGAGGTCAATGCAGCATACACCGCCAAGACCGGCGTCAGGTTCTCGGTCAGCTATGCCGCAAGCTCGGTGCTCGCCCGACAGATCGAGCAGGGCGCGCCGGCGGACGTGTTCGTCTCGGCCGACACCGACTGGATGGACTACGCGATCGCCAGGAAGACCATCGACGAGCCTTCCAGGGTCAATCTGCTCGGCAACAGCATCGTGCTGATCGCACCGAAGGACTCCAAGATCGATAACGTCGCGATTACCCAGGGCTTCGATCTCGCCAAGCTCGCCGGCGACGGCAGGATCGCGACCGGCGACGTCAAGTCGGTGCCGGCAGGCAAATATGCCAAGGCGGCGCTCGAGAAGCTCGGCGCCTGGCAGGCCGCCGAAGCGAAATTCGCGATGGCCGAGAGCGTGCGCGCGGCGCTGACGCTGGTCGCGCGCGGCGAGGCCAATCTCGGCATTGTCTATTCCACCGACGCCAAGGTCGAGCCCGGCGTCAAGATCGTCGGCACTTTCCCGGCGGACTCGCACCCCGCGATCATCTATCCGGTTGCCGCGACCACGATCGCGAAGGCCGGGACCAGCGATTATCTCGCCTTCCTGCGCTCCTCGGGCGCCAGGTCCATCCTGGAAAAATACGGCTTCAAGTTCCTGGTCAGCCCGACAATCTGATATTCAGCACTTGATGTTCGAGATCTCTCCCGCCGAATGGACCGCGATCCTGCTCTCGCTCAGGGTCGCGACCATTGCCACGCTGGTCGCGACGCCGTTCGGCATCGCGCTGGCATGGCTGCTCGCGCGCAGGGATTTCTGGGGCAAATCGGTGCTCGACGCCCTGGTGCATCTGCCGCTGGTGCTGCCGCCTGTCGTCACCGGCTATCTGCTGCTCCTCACCTTTGGCCGGCGCGGCCCCGTCGGCGGATTTCTCGCCGACACTTTCGGTATCGTGTTCTCGTTCCGCTGGACCGGCGCGGCGCTCGCCTGCGGCGTGATGGCGTTTCCGCTCCTGGTGCGCCCGATGCGGCTGTCGATCGAGGCAATCGACCGCCGGCTGGAGCAGGCTGCCGAGACGCTCGGCGCCGCCCCCTGGAAAGTGTTCTTCACCGTGACGCTGCCGCTGGCGCTGCCCGGCGTGCTCGCCGGCATGGTGCTCGGCTTTGCCAAGGCGATCGGCGAGTTCGGCGCGACCATCACCTTCGTCTCCAACATTCCCGGCGAGACCCAGACGATTTCGTCGGCGATCTACTCGCTGATCCAGACGCCTGACGGCGATGCCGCGGCCGGCCGGCTCGTGATCGTCTCGATCGTGCTGGCGCTGGGCGCGCTGATCTCAGCCGAGTGGTTCGCCCGCCGCGCCACCGCGCGACTGCACGGGAATTGACCATGCTGCGCGTCGACGTCGAAAAGAAGCTCGGCGAGTTCTCGCTTCAGGCGTCCTTCACCAGCGAGGGCCGCGTCATCGGCCTGTTCGGCGCGTCGGGTGCGGGCAAGACCTCGCTGGTCAACATGATCGCAGGCCTGTTGCGGCCCGACCGCGGCACCATCGCGATCGACGGCGAGATCGTGGACGACATCGCGGCCGGCATCCACGTGCCGAGCTGGCGCCGCCGCATCGGTTACGTGTTTCAGGACGCGCGGCTATTCCCGCATCTCAACGTCGCGCAGAATCTCGACTATGGCCGGCGCATGAATGGCCTTGCGCCCGATCCGGCCCAGCATAGGCGCGTCATCGACCTGCTCGATATCGGCGCCCTGCTCGATCGCCGCCCCGGAAAGCTCTCCGGCGGCGAGCGTCAGCGCGTCGCGCTCGGGCGTGCGCTGCTGTCCCGGCCGCGGCTCTTGCTGCTCGACGAGCCGCTCGGCGCGCTCGACGAGGGCCGCAAGCTCGAGATCCTGCCCTATCTTGTGCGGCTGCGCGACGAGGCCAACGTGCCGATGGTCTATGTCAGTCACGACGCCGCCGAGCTGCGCCAGCTCGCCACGCAGATCGTGATGCTGAAACAGGGCCGGGTGACGAGTTTGGGCGGGGTGAAGGTGCTGGCATAGCAACTCCGTCGACGTCCTTGCGATAGCTTTCGTAGGGTGGGCAAAGGCGCCCTTGCGCCGTGCCCACCAACTCTCTCGATCGCAAAAAATGCGTAGGCACGCTTCCGTCGTCGCTCTTCGAGCTATGGCGGACAAGTCGCTTTGCCCACCCTACGGCAGCTCAGACCCCCGCCACCGAGGCCCACACATCCGAAAGCTTCTTCCGCAGCGCCTGCGCGCGGGTCAGCGGCGGCGGCGTCTCGTCTTCTTCCGGCAGGCGCAGACCGACGACGTTGACGCGGCCGCCGGAGATGCTGCGCGCGACCAGCACGATCTCGTCCAGGGCGAGCTCGGCGCCCTCCTTCGGCGCGTGGTCGAGATGGACGTCGAAATAATCGGCGAGGGTCAGCTTGCCCTCGTCCTCGCCGATCCTGACGCCGTAGATCTCGGCGAGCTCGGCGAGCGTGTGCTCGGCGGAGACCATGAAGTCGCCGAGCAGATGCGGATCCGGCGCCGAGCTCGGCTGCATGTCGACGAAGAAGCGGTCGAGCGATTCGGCCTTTTCCGGCGGCGCCAGCAGATAGATGTAGTCGCCGGGCGCGATCGGGTCGGCCTCCAGCGGCGTCAGGATGTTCTCGTTGCGGATCACCAGCGTCGGCTTGGACCAGGACGGGATCAGGCCGCGGCGGAAATACAAGCTCTTGGGCCGCACCGGATAGCCGACCAGCTGCTGCTCAAGCTGGCCGGGCAGATCCAATTCGACACGCCGCGGACCGCGCTCGGCGCGCGGCAGCGCGACGTGAAGCTTGCGCGCGGCCGGCGCCAGGGTCCAGCCCTGCAGCAGCAGCGAGATGATGACGACGACGAAGGCGACGTCGAAATAGAGATAGGCCTTGGACAGGCCGACCAGCATCGGGATCGACGCCAGGAAGATCGCGACCGCACCGCGCAGGCCGGTCCAGGCGATGAAGATCTTTTCGCGCCAGTTGAAGCGGAACGGCGCAAGGCACACGAACACAGCGATCGGCCGCGCCACCAGCATCAGCACGAGCGCGACGGCGACCGCCGGCAGCACGCTGGCCCCCAACCTGCTCGGCGAGACCAAGAGGCCGAGCAGCACGAACATCACGATCTGCGCCAGCCAGGTCGCGGCATCGAGGAAGGCCACGACCTGGTTATGCGCGCGCGTCGGCCGGTTGCCGATGATGATGCCGGCGAGATAGACCGCGAGGAAGCCGGAAGCATGCATCATCTGCGCGCCGCCGAAGATCACCAGCGCGGCCGTGGTCACGAAGGGCGCATGCAGGCCCTGCGGCAGCGCCACCTGGTTGAGCGCGATGACGACGAGGCGTCCGCCGATGAAGCCGGCGACCGCGCCCAGCACCGCCTCCTGCATGAACTCCATCAGGACGTGGACGGGCGAGCTCGACCCGATCGAGATGTACTCGACCAGCATCAAGGTGAGGAAGATCGCGAACGGGTCGTTGGTGCCGGATTCCGCCTCCAGCGTCGCGCCGACGCGCGGGCGCAGGCGCAGACCCTGGGTGTGCACCAGCAGGAACACCGCGGCCGCATCGGTCGAGGCCACCACGGCGCCGACCAGCAGCGACTCGGTCCAGTTGAGGTCGAGCGCGAATTTGGCGAACGGCGCCGTGATCAGCGCGGTCAGCAGCACGCCGGCGGTCGCGAGCACCACGGACGGCG
Source organism: Bradyrhizobium frederickii (assembly GCF_004570865.1). GTDB lineage: Bacteria > Pseudomonadota > Alphaproteobacteria > Rhizobiales > Xanthobacteraceae > Bradyrhizobium > Bradyrhizobium frederickii. The sequence goes on along the minus strand of NZ_SPQS01000019.1, from coordinate 11,165 downwards.
CGAGCACGGTGCGGATGCTGGCAAAGCGCGTCCTGAGGCCGCCATCGAACAGGATCAGGGCCAGCGCCACCGAGCCGACCAGATAGGTGGTGCGGACGTCGTCGAACTGGAGCTGGCCGGGACCGGAATCGCCGGCGAGCATGCCGACCGCAAGGAAGACCAGCAGCAGGGGCGCACCGAATCGGAGCGCAAGCAGGCTCGACAGGATGCCGGCCATGACGAGGACGGCGCCGAGCAATATGGCGAGGCTGACGGAGTCGAGAGAGGCCATGCGGTGCTGCGGGTTACTCCAAGTAATGAGCGAGTTCAGTCAGGGGCCACCGGCCGGGCGCTCCCTCGCCCCGCTTGCGGGGAGAGGGTGGGGTGAGGGGGAGCCTCCGCGGGGACGGTGACAGTGAGACTCGCGGAGAGTCCCCCTCACCCGAAATTCAAGCTGCGCTCGAATTTCGGCCTCTCCCCGCACGCGGGGAGAGGCGAAGCGCGCCGCGACCAACGGATTTACCCAAACATATATCCATGCATCTCTATCGTCGCCGCCTCCGCGCGCCAACCCATTTTCGCATCTCGCGGCAATCTGGCCGTTTTTACGGCCTTAACGTCCATCACATGCCGGTGTATCGATGGCCCGGCCGTGCCCTTTGTGGGATTCTGCGGCTCCCTCGAATCAATTCCTCCCCGCTTGCCGACGAGACCGATGGACATGGACCTCAAGGACTTCATGGAGTTCGTGCAGACCACCGCGCGCAGCGTCGGGGCGGAGATCTCCTCGCCCTGGTTCTACCTGCAATTCGGGCTCATTCTGGTCGCGGCCGGCATCGCCTATGCGGCGGAGACCGCCGTCCGCAACCGGATCGACATGACCTCGCTGGCGATGCGCTGGCCGCTGCCGCTCCGGCACTTCGCCCGGGTGATGGTCGCCAGCGCCTCGACGGCGGTGTTCACTCTACTCGTGATCATCTCGCGCCTCGTGATGTACCACGCGACCTGGCCGAGCCGCTCCTATCTGCTGATGGTCGCCGCCAAGCTCGGGCTGGCCTGGCTCGCGATCCGGCTCGTGACTTCGGTGCTGCGCAATGCCTTCATCGTCAAGCTGGTGTCGATCACGGCGTGGTTCGTCGCCGCGCTGTCCATCCTCGGGCAGTTCGATGCCACCGTCGACCTGCTCGATGCCTACGCCATCGTGTTCGGCGGCCTTAGGCTGACCCCGCTGCTGGCGATCAAGGCCGGCGCGCTCCTCCTCATCGCGCTCTGGGCCACCAACATCACCAGCAATTTCGCCGAGAGCCGGATCAACGCGACCACCGACCTGACGCCGTCGGTGCAGGTGCTGCTGGTCAAGATCATCCGCATCGGGCTTCTGGCCGTCGCCATCGTCATCGCGCTCGGCGCGGTCGGCATCGACCTCTCGGCGCTTGCGGTGTTCTCCGGCGCGGTCGGCGTCGGCATCGGTATCGGCCTGCAGAAGATCGTCGCCAACTTCATCTCCGGCATCATCCTGCTCGCCGACAAGTCGGTGAAGCCCGGCGACCTCGTCACCATCGGCGACAATACCGGCCGCATCAGCGCGATGAAGACGCGTTATATTTCCGTCGCCGCCGGCGACGGCCGCGAGTTCCTGGTGCCGAACGAGGATCTGGTGACGCAGAAGGTCGTCAACTGGACCTATACCGACAAGAACACGCTGGTGAAGATCGCCTTCGGCACCAATTACGACGCCGACCCGAAAGTGGTCTGCAAGCTCGCGGCCGAGACCGCCGAGGCCCATCCGCGCGCGCAAAAAGGCAAGCCGCCGACCTGCATCCTGACCGAGTTCGCCGAAGCCGGCATGAAGTTCTCATTGACCTTCTGGATCGCCGACCCCGACGGCATGGACAAGGTCAAGAGCGACGTGATGCTGGAGCTGTGGGATGCGTTCAAACGCGAGGGCATCCGGGTTCCCTACCCCGTCCGCGAAATCCGCATCCGCGGCGGCGCGCTGCCGGTGGAAACCACCGTAGAAGTCCCGAATTAGGCCGCTTTCGCAACCCAAGGCTGGCAAGGCCCTTGTTTTGACGGGTTTTCTTCACGCGAACCGGTTAGCCACTTCGCTCGAAAACGCCCTGCCTCGGCTTGCATGAAGGCCCGCAATCATTAAATTGGGGCCTGAAATCAAGCCTTTCCACCGATAATCCGCTCGGAAGACCGCCCAAGGAAGACTGCACAAGCATGAGCTACGTCGAAGCCACCGATACCTCGCTGCGCAAGACCGGACAGATCAAGCTGCATGGGCCGGCCGCCTTTGCCGGCATGCGCAAGGCGGGCGCGCTGGTGGCGAAATGCCTGGACGAGCTCACCGACATCGTCGGGCCCGGCGTGCCGACCGAGCGCATCGACCAGTTCGTCCGCGACTTCGCCTTCAGCCATGGCGCCTATCCGGCGACGCTGATGTATCGCGGCTATCGCTATTCGACCTGCACTTCGCTCAATCACGTAGTCTGCCACGGCATGCCCGGCGACCGTCCGCTGAAGGAAGGCGACATCGTCAATATCGACGTCACCTTCATCGTCGACGGCTGGTACGGCGATTCCAGCCGGATGTATGCGGTCGGCCCGATCGCCCGCAAGGCGGAGCGGCTGATCGAGGTGACGTATGAAGCGATGATGCGCGGCATCGCCGCGGTGAAGCCGGGCGCCACCACCGGCGACATCGGTCACGCCATCCAGAGCTTCGTCGAACCGCAGGGCATGAGCGTGGTGCGCGATTTCTGCGGCCATGGCTTGGGCCGCATGTTCCACGACGAGCCGAACATCATCCATATCGGCCGTCCGGGCGAAGGCGTGCAGCTCAAGCCCGGCATGTTCTTCACCATCGAGCCGATGATCAATCTCGGCAAGCCGCATGTGAAGATCCTCTCGGACGGCTGGACCGCCGTCACCCGCGACCGCTCGCTGTCGGCACAGTTCGAGCACTCCGTCGGCGTCACCGCCACCGGCGTCGAGATCTTCACGCTGTCGGAGCGACACGGCGAGAAGCAGATCGGGTGATTGCCCTGGGACCGCGGCCCGGCATGAACCGCCTCTGCCGCGGCAATTGACGGTTGCAAAAACACTGGCCCCCGGCAATGCTGGCGGCCGATGCCCGCCAAGTCCGACCACGACAAGAGCAAGCCTGACGAGGTGCCGCACTATGTCGGCCATCGCGAACGGCTGCGCGAGCGCTTCTACAATGCCGGCGCGGATGCGCTCAGCGACTACGAATTGCTGGAGATGGCGCTGTTTCCGGCATTGCCGCGGCGCGACACCAAGCCGCTGGCCAAGGCGCTGATCAAGACGTTCGGCTCGTTCGCCGAGGTCGTGCATGCGCCGGTGGCGCGGCTGCGCGAGGTCGACGGCATCGGCGAATCCGCGATCAACCAGCTCAAGCTGATCGCCGCCGCCGCGCATCGCGTCGCCAAGGGCGGCGTCAACAGCCGCAACGCGCTGTCGTCCTGGAACGAGGTGATCGAGTATTGCCGCACCAGCATGGCGTTTGCCGACAAGGAGCAATTCCGCCTGCTGTTCCTCGACAAGCGCAACCAGCTGATCGCCGACGAAGTGCAGCAGACCGGGACCGTCGACCACACCCCGGTCTATCCGCGCGAAGTGATCAAGCGCGCGCTGGAATTATCGGCGACCGCCTTGATCCTGGTGCACAACCACCCCTCCGGCGATCCCTCGCCGTCGCAGGCCGACATCCAGATGACGAAGGCGATCATCGACATCGCAAAACCGCTGGGGATTGCCGTGCATGATCACATCATCGTCGGCAAGAGTGGCCACGCCAGCCTGCGCGGGCTGCGGTTGATCTAGGCGAGATCAGAACGCCTGGTTCTTGGCGGCTTTCAAGTGGTCTTCTGCGGCTGTGATGCCGGCGAATGCCTTGAGCGTCAGGGCGGTCGGTTGCGGCTTCCATTCGGCAACCATTTTCTCGGCCTTCTCAAGCTCCGGCTTGGACAACATGGAAGCCATCTCGTTGACATTCTTGGCCGGCGCCACCTTCGAGAGCTTGAAATAGGCATACGAAAGGGACAGGTCCCTCGGCGTGCCCTTTCCTGCAGAATATGCGCGGGACAGGCTGAAGAGGGCGCTGGGAAGCCCCTGATCGCCTGCCATTTTCCACCATTTCAGCGCTTCTTCCGAATCTCCTCGTCTGTCGTACAGAAGAGCGACATCGTGCTGGGCACGCGCATAACCGGCCTTGGCGGAAGCGAGTTTGTATTTCAATGCTTGATCGAAATCGGTTGCGACGATACCCGCGCCTTGCCCGTCATAGTAGCAGCCGAGCTTGTAGGCCCCCAGCGGATCGTTGGCCGCAGCCGATTTCTGAAACCACTCGAACGCTCGGCTGCGATCCTGCTGTGTGCCGATGCCGTTATTATACATCATGCCGACATGGTATTGCGCCTCGGCATCTCCTCGATCTGCCAAAGCCATCATCGCATTCAAGGTGCCGGCGTCATTTGCATCGGCGGGGATCGAGAGGAATAGAACGCACGAAAAAGCCAAGACAGCGAATTTCATGGCAAATCCCGATCGCCTTCTGACCATTATGTCTTTGGTCACGCGAGGGGGAGACAAAGTTCGAAGCTGGCCGAGATTTCGAAATCAGTACCGGGGCGAAGGATCGAAACCGGCCCAGCCCCCGCCGCCGGGCAGCCGAATTCAATCTCACGGCTCGACCCAGCGCTGCACCGCCTCGACTGTATCGGCAGGCGTGGTGTTGAAGCAGATCGCGGCCTCCGGCGCCAGGCGGTGGACGAGGTTGAGCACCTTCTCGAACAGCACGAGGCGCTCCTTCGGCTCGCGCAGCCCCGCGCCGATCACGATGCAGTCGAAGCGCTCGTCGCGCAAGGCCGCGGTCACGGCGGCCTCGGCCGTCGCATCGAGATCGATCAGGCAGCTCGTGACCTCGAAGCCGAGGCCGCGCAGACGCAGCAGCTGGGCCTCGATGTAGCCGCGGACATGTTCGGGCGTGATCTGCGGAAATGCGCTGTAATCCGCATTGCCCGGTTCGATGCCGATCGCGAGAATGCGCTTGGCCATGCCGGATCCTCCCAACGAAATCACTTCTTCCGTCAACGAGATGCCCGGTCTGCGGGTTCCGCCTTCGCGCGGCGGCATTCGGCGGCGGCGAATGTCGGGCCGGCTACTGACGCAGCATGATCAGGGGATCGGCGGTGTCGGGGACGCGCCGCCATTGCGCGTTGTCGTCGGCCTCGAACTGCCAGACATCACCCGATTTCGACATCAGGATGATCTGGCCGCGCTCGAGCCGCCATTGCGCCGGATTGAACTGCGCGATCACCGCGTCGCATTTCGGCTTGAGGAAGACCTGGAAATTGTCGGGGCTCGTCTCGGTGTTGGTCAGCGTCAGCCCGCACACCGGCTGGCCGTTGCCGCGCACCATCGCCCAGTCGCCGATCATCTGGTCCATCGACTTGGCCATCGAGCGGGCCGCGGCGAGATCCTGCAGGATGTAGACGCCCTCGCCCTGGCGCAGACCTTCGAAGATGCCGGCTTCGACCTCGGTGAAGTCGATCACGGCTTCGCCGGTCGCGTCCTGGAAGCGCACGATGTCGAGCCCCCTGACGCTCCAGGCAACGATGCTCTTGGTGAAAGGCAGCGCGGTCTTGCACGCCGGCTCCAGCTCCAGCTTGTAGCCCTGGCCTGCGGTATCGCCCTTCATCGTGACGACGCAGGTCTTGCTGCGCTCGGTGGTCGAGAGCTCCCATTGCCCGGGCATCGACTTCTTCAGGCTCGTTGCATCCTGCGCATATGCAGCGCCGATCGCGGCCAGCCAGGCCGCGACCGCGAATGCGACGGCCCGAACAGCTGTCATCAGCGTCCCCTGAAGGGCGTCTCGGCCACCGGCGTCAACGGCGCCTTGCCGGCGAACCAGGATTTGAGGTTGTCGACCACGAGCTGGTCCATCGCGTTGCGCGTCACCACCGAGGCCGAGCCGATATGCGGCAGCAGCACGACGTTCTGCATGGCCTTGAGCTCGTCCGGCACGTTCGGCTCGGCCGCGAACACGTCGAGGCCTGCGGCGAGGATGGTGCCCGATTTCAGCGCCTGCACCAGCGCCGGCTCGTCGACCACGGAGCCGCGCGCGACGTTGATCAGAACACCGCGCGGGCCGAGCGCCTTGAGCACCTCGGCATTGATCATCTTGCTGGTCGAGGCGCCGCCGGGCACGATCACCATCAGCGTGTCCACCGCCTTAGCCATCTCGATCAGGTCGGGATAGTGCTTGTAGGAGACGTCCTTGGACGGGTTGCGCGAGTGATAGACCACCGGCACCAGCGAGGCATCGAGCCGCCGCGCGATGGCCTGGCCGATCCGGCCCATGCCGACGATGCCGACCTTGCGGTCGCGCAGCGAGCCGACGCTGAGCGGGTAGTTCTGCGTCTGCCACAGCCCGGAGCGAACGTAGCGGTCGGCCTTGATGAACTCGCGCAAGGTGGCGATCAAAAGGCCCATCGCGACGTCGGCGACCTCCTCGGTCAGCACGTCGGGCGTGTTGGTGACGATGATGTTGTGCTCGGCCGCGTATTTGGCATCGATGTGGTCGTAGCCGACGCCGAAGCTCGCCACCATCTCGATCTTGGGCAGTTGCGACAGTGAACCCCTGTCGGCGCGGACGGTGTGATAGGTCACGGCGACGCCGCGGATCTTCTCGCGGATGGCCGGCGTCAGCCGTTCGAGGTCGCCGTGCGTCTCGGCCTTGTGCACGACGAAATGGTCGGAAAACCCGTTCTCGAGGATCGGCCGCACCGGCCCATAGATCAGAAGGTCGATCTTTTCGGACGAAATCGAACCGGCAGCCATCAGTTTTCCTTTCCAAGCGCGCTCTCATGCCAGCGCCGTAAAACGAGGTGCGAAACTAGCGCCAGCACCCCATAGATGACAATCCCGGCCAGCGACAACAAAAGCAGCGCTGCGAACATGCGGGGTATGTTCAATCGATAGCCCGATTCCGCGATCCTGTAGGCGAGCCCGGAGCCGGCGCCCGCCGTTCCCGCCGCGATCTCGGCCACGACCGCGCCGATCAGCGACAGGCCGCCCGCGATGCGCAGGCCCCCGAGAATGTAGGGCAACGCCGCCGGCAGCTTGAGGAAGCGCAGCGTCTGCGGCTTTGATGCGCCATAGAGCTGGAACAGGCCGGCGAGGTTGCGATCGACCGAATTGAGCCCGAGCGTGGTGTTGGACAGCACCGGAAAGAAGGCGACGATGAAGGCACAGACCACGACCGCGGTCTGCTGTTCCAGGTAGATCAGCAACAGTGGCGCGATCGCGATCACGGGCGTGACCTGGAGCACGATCGCGTAGGGGAACAGCGAGTATTCCACCCATTTCGACTGGTTGAACAACAGCGCCAGCGCGATGCCGCCGATGCTGGCGGCGAGGAAACCTTCGAGCGTGGTCAGCAGCGTGGTCGCGAGCGATTGCGACAGCACCTGCCAATCCTTGATCAGGGTCAGAATGATGATGGAGGGCGCCGGCAGCACGTAAGGCGGGATCTCCTTGAGGCGGACCACCAGTTCCCAGGCGGCGAGGCCGGCCGCGAACACGATGACGGGAAGCACCAGGCGCAGCGCGCGCTGCGCGCCTCGCGGCTTGGCGACGATCTCGGGCCGGGCACTCATAGCAGCGGCTGCCCCGAATAGGACGGCGCCAGCGCGCCCGAGACCTTGCGGCAGTAGTCGCCGTATGCGGTCGAGGTGCGAAATTCTTCGCCGCGCGGCTCGACTGTCTCGATGCGGATGTCGGCCTGGATGCGGCCCGGCCGCGCCGTCATCACCACCACACGCTGCGACAGGTAGACGGATTCGAACACCGAATGGGTGACGAAGATGACGGTCTTGCCGAGAGCTCGCCACAGCGCGAGCAGATCGTTGTTGAGGCGGAAGCGCGTGATCTCGTCGAGCGCGGCGAACGGCTCGTCCATCAGCAGGATATCGGGATCGGTGACCAGCGCGCGCGCCAGCGAGACCCGCATCTTCATGCCGCCGGAGAGCTCGCGCGGAAACGCATCGGCGAAATCGGCGAGCCCGACCCTGGCCAGGACGGCGTCGGCACGCGCGCGCCCCTCGGCCTTCGCTACGCCGCCAAGCTTCAGCGGCAGCCGCACGTTCTCGCGCACGCTGGCCCAGGGCATCAGGGTCGGCTCCTGGAACACGAAGCCGATGCCGTGACCCGGCTGCAGCTCGCCCTCGTGGCGCGCCACCCGCACGATCCCGGAGGACGGCGCGCTGAGCTGCGCGATCAGCCGCAGCACCGTCGACTTGCCGCAGCCGGACGGGCCCAGCAGCGAGATGAACTCGCCCTTGCGCACCGCGAGGTCGAACGGGCCGAGCGCCATGACGCCGTTGTCGTAGGTCTTCGTCACGCCGCGCAGGCTGACGGCGAGAGCCGTCAGGCTCGCCTCGACGGCGGACGAGGTGTTGCGCTCTACCATTGGTCGATGAGTGCGGAGTTTCGGGCGCCCATCACCTCTCCCCACCGGGGAGAGGTCGGCGCGCAGCGCCGGGTGAGGGGGCACAGGTCCCACGAGAAAGCGTAACCCCTCACCCGCATCGCATCTGGCGATGCGATGCGACCTCTCCCTTCGGGAGAGGTGTAGGACGCCGGGCCACCTTCGCCGAATCGCAGCATGCGCTACGGCTTGTTCGGACGCAGCTCGACGCCGACGCCCTTGTTGACGAAGCGCAGCGTATAGGATTTGCGGAAGTCGAGATCCGCCTTCACGACGCCGGCCTTGACCATCTTGTTGAAGAAGGAGGTGTAACGCTCGTCGCTCATCGCGCCGATGCCGTTCTTCAAGCTGTCGCCGGAATCGACGATGCCGTACTCCTTCATCTTGGCGACGGAATAGGCGAGCAGATCGTCGGTCATCTCGGGATTGAGCTGCTTGATCAGGGCGTTGCCGGCGGAATTGTCGCGGTAGATGTAATTGTACCAGCCGACCATGGAGGCATCGACGAAGCGCTGAACCAGATCGGGCTTCTTCTCGACGATGTCGCGGCGGGTCTCGATCAGGGTCGAATAGGTGTTGAAGCCGTAATCGGCCAGCAGCAGCACGTTGGGCTTGAAGCCCGCCGCCTTCTCGACCGCAAAGGGCTCGGAGGTGACGTAGCCCTGCATGGCGCTCTTGGGGTTGGCGATGAAGGGCTGCGGATTGAAATTATAGGGACGGACGTTCTTCTCGCTGAAGCCGTATTCGGATTTCAGCCATTGGAAATAGCTGCCCATGCCCTCCTTGGAGACGAACAGGGTCAGCGGCTTGAGGTCCTCGATCTTGCTGACCTTGGCATCCGGCTGCGTCAGCATCACCTGCGGGTCCTTCTGGAAGATCGCGGCGATGGTCACGACGGGGACGTTGTTGGCGACCGCGTCGAACGACATCAGCGTGTTCGCGGCCATGAAGAAATCGATCTTGCCGGCGATCAGCAGCATCCGGTTGTTCTCGTTGGGACCGCCGGGGACGATGGTGACGTCGAGGCCGTATTTCTTGTAAGTGCCGTCGGCGACCGCCTGGAAGAAGCCGCCGTGCTCGGCCTCGGCGACCCAGTTGGTGCCGAAAGTGACCTTGTCGAGCGTCTCGGCTCGCGCCGGCGCGAGAGAAACGAGGGCGGCGAAGAGGCCCGCCGTGAGCGTTCGCCGCAGATGAAAGTGGGTCATAATGGCACTCCGTCGCTCGCCTAAAGCCCAATCGCGTCTGGCCCATATGAACGCAACGCGATAGAACCGCATGACATCGGGGGACGCGAGCCGGCCGGGTCCGCATCCCCCTGATAACCCAAATTACGTGACAAATTCGGGCAAAGAAACCTTGATGACGCCGTCCCGCGACTGGACCGAGATCCGCTGGGCCGACGCGCCCGCTGCGGAGACGGCGCGCTGGATCGCGGTGCTGCCGCTGGCGGCGACCGAGCAGCACGGGCCGCACCTGCCTGTCACAACCGACGTGCTGATCGCGGACGCCTATCTGGCGCGCACGCGCGAGCTGTTGCCCGGCAGCGTTCCAGCGACGTTCCTGCGCGTCGAGCCGGTCGGGATCTCCACCGAGCACATCGACTATCCGGGCACGCAGACGCTGCCGACCGAGGTCGCGCTGAAGCGATGGACCGGGATCGGCGAGGACATCGCGCGGCGCGGCGTGAAGAAGCTGGTCATCATCACCAGCCATGGCGGCAACAGCGCGGCGATGATGCTGGTCGCACAGGATCTTCGCGCGCATCAAAAACTGTTCGTGGTGACGACGTCGTGGTCGCGGCTGTCAGGCGCCGACAAGCTGTTCCCGGCGGAGGAAGTGCGCCACGGCATTCATGGCGGCGCGATCGAGACCTCGATCATGCTGGCGCGCTATCCCGATCAGGTGCGTCAAGCCGCGATCGCCGATTTTGCCGCGAGCAGCATCGCACTGGAAAAGCAATATCGCTGGCTGTCGACGCAGCGGCCCGCGCCGTTCGCCTGGCAGGCGCAGGATTTGAACGCCAGCGGCGCCATCGGCAATGCGACATTGGCTGAGCCGGCGAAAGGCGAGCAACTGCTCGATCAGGGCGCGCGCGCTTTTTGCGAGCTGCTCGGCGAGGTCGATAACTTCGACGTGAACAGGCTCGCCAAAGGCCCCCTCGGCTAGCCAATATCCTACTGGAATCATTCGCGAAAGCTCTCGGCTCCGGCAGCGGATTTGCCGCATTCGAACCGGACGCTGGGAGCCTCCGTCCAACTGGGCACGCGGGCCACAACGGACCGCCTCAACCCCGGATGGAGTTTCTCATGTCGATCAAGACCAAGCTTGCCGCCGCCGCTCTCGCCACGCTCGCCCTGACCGGCAGCATCCTGTCCACCACCTCGCAGGCCGAAGCCAAGCAGCCCGGCTGGGTCTGGGGTGTGGGCGCCGGCATCGCGACCGCGGCCGTCGTCGGCTCCGCGATCGCCGCCAGCAACGACCCCTATTATCACGGCTATCACCGCTGCGGCTGGGTCGCCCAGTATAACGCCTTCGGCCAGTACGTTGGCCGCGTTCGTACCTGCTACTGATTTGAGTACCTGAGGCCGATCTAACGTGGATCCTGCGTCCGACACGGGCGCCTCATCCACCCCGTGTCGGACGCAGGATCCACGTTAGATCGGCCTCAGGT
>NZ_SPQS01000018.1 GCF_004570865.1 Bradyrhizobium frederickii | reverse complement strand
ACGGTGGGTTCGGCGATCCGACTCCCGCCGCCCGGACCGAAAACATCGGCAGCGCTGCCTTCGAGCTGGGCCTTCCACGATGTGATCTGATTGGGGTGAACGTCGAACTGCTCCGCCAGTTGCGCCAGCGTGCGGTCACCCTTGACGGCGGCAAGTGCCACCTTCGCCTTGAAAGCCGGAGTGTGGTTCCGCCGTGCTCGTCTGCTCATCGTCTCTCCTGATTCGCGGGTCAATCTTGCCCGCCGTCAGGCAGAAACTCCACTTATCGCGCTGTTCAGATTTGCGGGACCAGCTCAGATAGTTGTCGGAGCGTTCCGCGTGCGTCTGGTTGGCCATCGATCGGGGGTCATCTTTGTTTGGTTGCGCTAGACGAATTACCTTCGTTTCTGTCTCACTTGCATTTTTGGTAAATTCCGCGTCGTCAGCTTTCGGCGGCGGCTGGATGCTCGTGTTTGCGGATGAGTTCGACCGGAACAGTTTGGACCGTACCAAATGGGCCACCAGATACATCTATCAGAACGAGACCTTGGATCATTTCAACGACGAGAAGCAACGGTACCGGGACAACAACAACCACATCATCTTCGCAGGAGTTCTGGATCTGGTGGCGCGGCAAGTCGGCGACGGCTCGTATGAGTCTGGAATGATTCGAAGCCGCCAGACGTTCTACTATGGTTACTTCGAAGCTCGGGTATTTCTGCCAAAGGGACGTGGAATCTGGCCGGCCTTCTGGTTGGTCGGAGATTATGATCGGGATGGGCGGACGTGGCATCCACCGGAAGTTGATATCTTCGAATTTGTGATAAATGGCAAAGATGACACGGAAAAGATGCTGCACTCGGGGCCGCAGAAACCAGCTTTAGATACATTCAACTTTGTCGACGACACGTTTGAGATCAGGCACGGGGAAATGCGAAGTTCTGCCCCCCTGAATGAAGGGTGGCATGTGGCGGGCTTGGTCTGGGCTCCAACAGAAATTACTTTCTTTTGGGATGGTCGCCCGATTTATAGCCGTCCCTATAGGTGGTTACGCAAAGATGGACATTTAGGACCGCCGGCTCAAGTCGTTCTGAATTTCGCTGTTGGCGGAGGGTGGGCTGGCCGGTATGGAATCGAAGATCGGGCGTTCCCGCAATCTTTCAAGATTGATTACGTTCGCGTGTGCCAATTCACTAGCTCCGACGAGGGCAAAAGACGATGCGGTGATAGCGAGTTGACGCCGGACCCAACTCGCTACGGATACTCTTCTGACATTGGAGATATGCAAAAGCCGGTGCTTCTTGCTCCGGATCTGGTCCTAGGCGCATCAACAAGCGATAGCCAGGTTCTCACGGAGCCAAATGGACATAGAGAGATACGGCTGCACCTGCCAATCCAATTTCCGCCTTCCTACCCGATTCATAATCGAACCCTTCAGGTTTCAATCACGGATCAGTTGACCGGAGCGCGTGAATCGACCGCGACAGCGGCCCTTCACGTAGCTCGAGACAAAGGGTCAAATGGGACGCAGATGTTTGATGTTGTTCTTGCGGCGCCCAAGCACCCCGGCACCTTTGTCATAAAAGCACAGATTGCAGCCGCCTTCCAAGAGAACGGATCGCAAGTTGTATATAACGTGCCAATAACATGTTCGACCGGTATTGTGCAGCCAGTCAAATCTTTAACCTGTGATCTTACTTTACTGAAAAACTAGCGCTCCCGCGAGCATCGTCTTGTTTGCCTGGATGCCCTCGATCAGTATGCGGTCGGCTGGCCAAAACTAATTAAGGCAGTTCTCACCAGGATTGAGAGATCTAGCCACATACTCCAATTGTTGATGTACCAAAGGTCATACTCTACTCGCTTCTGCATCAGCTCGAGTGTGCGGGTTTCTCCGCGGTAACCATTAACTTGAGCCCAGCCCGTGATGCCGGGCTTAACGTGGTGGCGAAAGGCGTAATTGCCGATGATCTGCTCATATTCGGTGTTGTGGGCGGCCGCGTGCGGGCGGGGGCCGACCAGCGACATGTCGCCCTTGAGCACGTTGAGGAGCTGCGGTAGCTCGTCGATCGAGGTCTTGCGCAGCCATTTGCCGATTGGCGTGACACGCGGGTCGTTCTTCTGCGCCTGCTGAATCGTCGGGCCGTCCTCGAGCACGCGCATGGTGCGGAATTTGAAGATCTTAAACGTGCGCCCGCCAAAGCCGTGGCGGGTCTGGCGGAAGAACACCGGCCCCTTCGAAGTCAGCTTGATCAGGAGCGCGGTCACCATCATCACCGGCGCGAACACGAAGAGCGCAAAGCTCGCGCCGGCGAGGTCCAGCGCGCGCTTGAGCGCGCGTTCGCGGTAAGTGAGCGGGGCGCGGCGCAGCTCGGCGGTGAAGGTGTTGCCGGTACCGGAAAGCGGATAGCGCAGGAAATGCGCCGTGTTGGGGTCCGGCACCAGATGCACCGGCACGGGAAGGATCTTCAGCGCGTCCAGAATGCTGTCGATCGCATGCTGCCGGCTCCAGTTGATCAGCAGGAAGACGTGCTCGATCCGGTGCTCGCGCGCGTAGTTGATCAGCTCCTCGAAGCGCGGCGCCAGCGAGGACAGCAGCAGCGGCGAGGCGAGCTTCTTGGCTGGGATCTCCATCAGGCGCATCAGGCGGTAGCCGTGCTGGCCGAGATCGTCGACCGCGTTCGAAGAGGTGGCAAGGCCGAACTCGGCGATCATGATCGCGCGGCCGTTGGCGAAGGCACCGCTGCGCAAGGCATGCGCAGTCCAGCGCGCCGCCACTGTCTTCCAGGCGAGCAGCAGGGAAAGGCCGACGAGATAGAACGAGATCGTGGCGCCGCGGGAGAAACCCTCGCTGACCTTCATCGTGAAGGCGATCGTCAGCAGCGCGCCAAACAGGCCGGTCCAGGTCGTCAGCGTCATCCGGAACGTGCGCGGCCGGTCGGTGATGGTTTTGATCTGGTAGCCCTGCTGCACAATAGTGAGAAGGACGAAATTAATGGCAACCAGAATGCTAGCCGCCGCATAGACTTCGGCCTTGCCGACGACACCTGCGGTCGCCAAGAGATAGCCGACCGCGCAGCCAATCCCGCTGACCATAATCAGCGTCGCATCAACTACCATCATCAAGCGTTCAGCAACTACAGGACGTAGCCAGCTAGGTGCAAAGCCTGCAGCTGTGAAACCAGCTGGCTCGACCACGCTAATTTCCGTTCTAGAATCAGGGACGGGTTCCGGCCGAGTGGAAAGAATCGTCATCCTGCCAAATCCATTGACGCAAAATTCACTACGCGGACAACCCGTGCTATCAGTCGAAACCGCTGTTAAAACAAGGAGAAGGGAAAATTAACCTTACCCGATAAGCTGCATTGTAGCTCATTTCGCGTAGACTGATATCTTAAATTTCATGACCCGCTAGGAAGTTCTCGTTGCCTCGAACTCAGTACCGGCGTCGCAGTCGGCCGAGAGGAAAGCCTTACTTCGCCGTTGGCCTTGCCGCCGCGGCTTTGGTGGGAGCTGTGCTTCTCCTTTATCGTCCCGATGAGGCCGTGATACGCGCTCCCACAGCTGCCAAGTCCATCACGCTCAAGCTCCTCCTTGACGGGCCATATGGCGCGCGGTTTGCCGGCGAGCTCGCTGCATTGACGCAGGGATATTTTTCCTCCCGGATTGAGGTGTCGGCGCAGCCCGAAAACCCTGACTTCGTCCAAACTATTGCACGCCAACATGCGATCGGTGTGACGAGCGGCCAGAGCTTCCTGCTGGCAAGCTGGCGTGGCGTTCCCGTAACAGCCTTCGCTGCAAGCTTCCTCGATACCTCCGTGGCGATCTTCACACTCGAAAACTCCGGCCTGCGGCGGCCGACTGATCTGGTCGGAAAACGGGTCGGGTATCGCAGGGCGAGTGAGGGAGACGTCGTTTTTGATGCCATGATGGCGCAGCTCGGGCTTCCTCGAAGCCGGATCGCGAAGATCCCGGACCGCGACAGCTTCGAGGCGTTGAGGGACGGGGAGGTGGATGCGATCATTGCCGCTATCGACGAGCAGCCCGACCCCTCCAGCTCGACCTTCGTGAAGCTGAACGTCATCAAACCTCAGGACTACGGCATCCACGTCCCAGGCCAGGTCTATTTCGCGAGCAATGATCTGATTCATGACAAGCCGTCCCTTGTCGCTGATTTCCTTCAGGGCCTGATTCGCGGATGGCAATTTACCTACGCTGACTATGCACGGAGCTTGCCTGTTCTCGCCGGCGCCGGCCCGGCTTGGCTGAATTCCGAGCGGCTCAAGTTCGACCTGGAGCAGCAGCGCCCGCTGGTGCTGCCGACAGGCGGCCGCATCGGCGACTATGACGAAAGTCGCTGGCGGACGCTTCGGGATATCCTCCTCTTCGCCAAGCTTGGCGAGGAGGGGGTGCCCTTGGCCCAGGCGGTCAACTACCAGTTCCTACGGGATGTGTACCGCCGTTCACCCCACTTCGCGGCCCCGGGCGCCTGGGGCGAGGACAAATAGAACCAAGAAGCCACACTTGGGCGCCATATCGTTCCGAGACACCCAGGCTGCGCGGGGATCGGTTGCATTTCCGCGGGTGGCCTTGGTAAAGTTCGGTTCGCCATTTGGGCTGGTCGCGGAGCGGCCTCACGACTGGGAACGGCGGTCGGCTCGGATCTGACGAGCGCATTCGGGGATCAAATCCGCAGGGCGCGAGGAGCTTTTTGGGATGTTTAAGACGTTGATGCGAACAGGTCTTTTGGCTGCAACTGTTATCTTCTGCGCAGCGAGCGGCGCGAGCGCCGCAATGCAGATGCTCGCGCCGGCGGCCTTGCTCACGGGCGAGAGCCAAGTGACCCCTGTTACGTTCTGGGCGCAGCCTTATCCATATCGGTACGTGCCTTGGCGTCGTTGCCCGCTGGTGCGCGTCGAAACGCCGTATGGCTGGTACATGGACCGGGTTTGCGCACCTGTCGGTCCTGTCCTGCGCCGGGCGTACTAAGTTTGAAGTAAACCGGGCGGCGGCGGCAGTTTTTACGACCCCTCAAGGCAGTCGCACGATTGATGCGGCTGCCTTGCTCGTTTTTGTTTCATTCTGTGCTGATCTTTTGTGCGCGCAGCGCAGGTTCACCATGAATATCTTTGTCGGGCCGGGGTAGGCTGTCGCATGGTGAAGATTGTGTTACCAGTTCGGCGGGGCTGCGTCGGCAGCGTGATTGCGTAAAGCAACCGGTCGCCGGATCTCGCCAGGTGGTGCGGTCCAACCAGCCGGATGCTGATAGAGGATACGATGACAGGGGCTTCAACCTACGATCTCACGGGCAAGCGTGTCTTCGTTGCGGGTCACCGCGGCATGGTGGGATCAGCTGTCGTCCGCCGGCTTGCGTCGGAGAATTGCACCGTGCTCACGGCTGATCGGCGTGAGCTGGACCTGACAAAGGAAGAACCCACGCTCAGATGGCTCGAGGCAAATCGCCCGGACGTCGTGGTTCATGCCGCTGCAAAGGTTGGCGGTATCGCAGCCAACAACAATTTCCCGGTCGACTTTCTCTGCGACAACCTTGCGCTGGAATTGAGCGTGATCCGCGCAAGTCACGCGGTTGGCGTGCGGCGCCTGCTGTTCCTCGGCTCGTCCTGCATCTATCCCAAGCATGCCAAGCAGCCGATCGCCGAAAGCGAATTGCTGACGGGGCCGCTTGAACCGACCAACGAGTGGTACGCAATCGCCAAGATTGCCGGCCTCAAGATGTGCCAGGCGTATCGCCGGCAATATGGCGATGATTTCATCTCGGCGATGCCGACCAATCTCTACGGCCGCGGCGACAATTATCATCCGGACCATAGCCATGTGCCCGCAGCGCTGATTCGGCGCTTTCACGAAGCCAAGATCGCCAATGCACCCAGCGTCTCGGTGTGGGGTACCGGCACGCCGCTCCGCGAATTCCTCAATGTCGAGGACTTGGCAGATGCCTGCGTTTTCCTCCTGAAGCACTACTCAAGCGATCATCCAATCAATGTTGGCAGTGGAGACGAGTTGTCGATTGCTGACTTTGCGGCAACCGTTGCGGACGTTGTGGGCTACAAGGGCAAGCTGGTCTTCGACACGTCTAAACCCGATGGTACGCCACGCAAGCTGCTAGATAGCTCTAGGATCGGAGCGCTCGGCTGGCGGCCGAACACCACTCTGCGGTCCGGTTTGGCTGCGGCGTACGACGATTTCCTGCAGAGCGGAGGTCGCAGGTTGGATGCGATCGTCGGGGCGTAGGTCGTAATTGCTGTTGGACTGAGGTTTTAATTTTGACAAAGACTATTCTTTATCTGTCACCTTATTTTTGGCCGGAAGAGATAGGGTCCGCGCCGTATTGTACCGACCTTGCAAGGTATTTGCAGGGGGCGGGGCATCGGCTGCACACAATAGCTTTTCGACCGCATTATCCGACAGCAGAAAATTTCCGTGCGTGGAGCGATGGAAGCCGCGACGAAGAGACGTTTGAAGACATCAGGGTGTCTCGAATCGGGGTAAGTGAGAGAGGCGCCGGCGGCTTCAAGGAGCGCGTGAAGAACGATATTCGCTTTGTAATTTCAGTTTGTCGCAAAGCATTGCTTGGACGTTTCAGTAGACCAGACGTCGTTATCGCCTACGTTCCGAGTATTTTGACGGTCTTCGCTGCATTGTTGGTAAAACTTATCAGCGGCGCACAGGTGCTAACCATTGTTCACGATATCGAAAGTGGGCTAGCGCGGTCACTTGGTATTGCTAAGAACCCTCTGATATTGCGAATGATGGAGCGGGTGGAGAGCTTCGTACTCAATCGGTCGGATCGGGTTGTCGTACTGACCGAAGGAATGAAGAGCGAGCTTGAGAAGATCGGGTGTACGAGCCCGATCGACGTCATTTCTATCTGGGCTTCACCTGCGTCTGAATCGCCCATTCCAGTCCACCCCCCAACATTGATGTATTCCGGAAACTTTGGAAAGAAGCAGAATCTGGATCAGCTTCTACCATTGATCAAACGCCTTTCACTCGAAAGGGCCGACATCAAAGTCGTGATGCAGGGAGACGGCTCAGAAAAAGAACGGATCCTTCGCCTGTTTCAGCAGGCCGGCGTGACAAATACCAGGTTTGCGCCGCTGGTGGGTGCGGACAAGTTCGTTCCTAGCTTGCAGGCCGCTACGCTCCACATGGTGCCACAGGCGCTGGACGTGGCGAACTATGCATTGCCATCTAAGCTCTTCTCGATCATGGCGGCTGGGCGACCGTATGTTTGTATAGCGGAGGCCGGAAGTCCGCTCGACGTGCTCACGCAGCGCTCTGGAGCAGGAATTTGCGTTTCGCCGGGAGACGAGGATGGCTTGTTTGAAGCAGTGACCGGGCTTCTCGATAGAAAGGACGAGTTAGAGCGAAAAGGCGAGAACGGCCGTACTTTCGTTGCCGAGTGCATGAACAAACAAAGCATTATGAACCGATATCTCGCGTTAATTGGCAAGGCATGACATTTCAGGGAAGCAGGGGCATCTAATGGAGACCGGGGGCAGAGTTGCAGTGATATTCGGCGGCCACGGATTCATCGGCTCACATCTTGCTCGTGAGCTTGTGACTTCAGGCAAATATGCTCGAGTCGTAAGCGCGGATATCGCCCCGCAGCCGAGATTCAGGTCCAAGGGTGTCGAATATACCTTTTGCGATGTAAGGTCGCCAATTCCGGCGGACCTGGCACCTGGGGTTACCGAGATTTACAACCTTGCGGCTGTGCACGTTACGCCCGGCCCGGAGGACTGGGAGTACTACTGGACCAACGTATCCGGCGCCTTGAATGTGACGCAATATGCCCGGGTTGCAAAAGCAAAGACGTTGTTTTTTACAAGCTCGATCTCAGTTTACGGACCGAGTGAAGATGAGATTTCAGAATTCTCGGATCCTAATCCCGAGAGTTCGTATGGAAAATCGAAGCTTCTAGCCGAAGGAATTCATCAGAGCTGGCAACTTGAGGAGCCGAGGCACCGAAAGCTGGTCATTGTCCGACCGGCAGTTGTATTTGGGTTTCAGGAACGAGGGAACTTCACCAGGTTAGCTCGATCACTAGAGAGAAGGGCATTCTTCTATCCCGGCAGGAGAGACACCAAAAAGGCCTGCGGATATGTCAAAGATTTGGTCGCCTCACTGGAGTTCGCTCACCGCAGCGAAGAGATGCTCACAATCTACAATTTTGCCTTCGACGAACCGGTGACCACGGAAGGCATCTGCGCGGCCTTTTGCCGGGTGGCCAATTTGCCAGAGCCGAAGTTTACAATTCCGATAAGCCTCATTCTTCTGGGAGGGCTAGCATTTGAGCTGCTTTCCAAGCTCGGCTTGAAGACCCCGATCAATCGAGCGCGTGTCCTGAAGCTTTTTAGGTCTACCAACATCGTTCCGAAAAAATTGCAAAATGACGGCTTCGTTCGACAATTTGACCTTGTGGCTGCTCTGCGCGACTGGCGCTCGCAGTCGCCCGTCGGGCGGTTTGAGTAAAAGCCGCGTATCGGCCGCTCCAGACTGTCCAATCCTTGCCAGAAGGGCTGCAGCGCTCTTCTGGCCGTCCGGCTTTAGAGCGAGCAGTCGAGCCTCGCGCCGCTATCGCTCTTGTCGCGGATACTAATTGGAATAGTCTCTAAATCCGTGCTGCTTGATGAGTTCGTCGCGCTCTGCGGGAATCGCGATCTTCCCCCATCATGTTTCGAACCAGGCTTTCGAACGACGTCTTGGGCTCCCAGCCGAGCTTCTGCTTGGCCTATGACGGGTCACCAAGAAGCGTCGCGACCTGGGTGGGGCGGAAATAGTGGGAGATCGACGGTAACGACACACTTACCAGTCTTGGCGTCATATCCTCACTTCGACGCCACTTCTTTCCCAGCGAACTGTCATGCCCACTGGCGTTTGGCAGGGGCATTGACAAAATCTCGGACAGAAATGGAGCACGCCCGTAGCAATCACGAAATCTCCGGCTTGTCCTGCTGAAGCATCAGCCATTGCATTTCGACATCGTCACGCGCGTGTCCCGCAATCGCGGAGGGCTTCCAAATTGTCCAGATAAAGCCGCTCCTGCAAGTCCAAATGGATGCGCGCCGAGGCACGCGTGATTCTTTCCGGGTGACGAAGGTCTCGCCCCGGACGGGATTCATTGGTCAAACAGGATGCCGTTGAAGGCTAAATCCCATAGGTTTCGCGGCGATTGGCCGTGATCCGGTAGCTCAGAGGTTGGTGACCGCGTACGGCGAGCGCGCGCGGATAGAAAGGCGTTGTCTTCTTTTGCGGGTTCTCCTGGACCAGACGATACAGTTAAGATTTTGCGTTTGAACAAACGCGCGTTTTGCCAAAGCCGGCGATGCGCATAGCCTCGAGAATTCGAAGAGTGCCGAGGTCCTCGGAGTTGGCTTATACTCGGGTTCATCGAATGAGACGGCTACGTGGCTTTGGGCCTGCGAGATTGTAGAACTGGTCGGGCTGCACCTGGCCGACAACGCATATGGTCACCATAGTGCAGGCGGAACGCTGGATTCGGCTCGTGAGGATCCAGATGAGGTGATCGATACGGGGCTGTGTTGAAGAGAGAGGTCCGGCGCTTGGTGCCGTGGACTTTCTATCTCTTTGGCAGGAGCAATTCGGCGAAACAGGCGCGGTTTTGGCCCGTCACGCCCAGTAACTAGTCCACTTTCTTGTCATGAACAGTCTCTATTCGCTGCCGTTCCTAGTCGGAAATGAAGTCAATGGGAGAAGTTTCCGTCCGATAAATTCAATCCTAAATTAACAGTGGTTGGTTTCGGTTGGACCACAAATGTCGCGTTAACTTAACTTGACTTCAAGTAGGCCGTCCTTTCCCTCTTCTGAAGCGTCTTCCGCCGGAAGCAGGCGAACTCCAGGGTAAGCCTCGGTCATGGAGAGGAAGGAAGGCTAGTGCTCGCGCCAGCTGCGGCCAGATTGTGCCGAACATTGTGTCAGCGGCGCTAGTCACCTTAGGCATACTGGCTTATGTGCCTCCAGCAATGCACGGGGCGCAAGTAGTCGGTGATTGTCCGAGAACCCCACTAAGCTCAACGTTAAGTTAGCGAAGGGCAGGTGAGTTCTAGTTCAATTTGTTTGTATCTGGATAATCGAATCTTTGAGGAAAGTTCGGATCGTTCCCGCATCAAACGGCGGGAACACTCATGGCAAAATCGGCACCACCGGCCACCTCGGCAAAGGCTCAGAAGGTCGACTACGCGAGCATTGTAACCGGTACTTCCGGCAACGACGTGCTTTTTGGTGGCAACGGCAACGATTTGTTGACGGGAGGAGCCGGAAGCGACACGTTTGTGATCTCCAAGGGATTTGGTTCCGACACTGTTAGCGATTTCGCCGGTGGTGCAGGTGGTGACGTACTTCGCGTCGAGAATTATGGCTTTGCAAGTTTCGCCGCCTTCAAAGCTGCAGCGAAGCAAGTCGGGTCTGACGTCGTTGTCTCTCTGTCAACTAGCGAATCCCTTACGCTCAGCAATGTAAAACTGAATTCACTGACCGCCGTGAATGTTCTCCTCCTCGATGACGCCATCAACCATGCGCCGGTGGCGAGCTCCGCGACCTTGACGGCAGGAATCGAGGATGTCGCCTATGCGATCAATGCTGCGACCTTGTTGGCTCGAGTCACGGATGTCGACAATTCTTCGCTATCGATCACGTCGGTCACCGTGGCGAACGGTGGTGGCAACATAGTCAACAATGGCAATGGTACTTGGACGTATACGCCGGCGGCGGACTACAATGGACCGGTCAGCTTCAACTACACGGCGTCGGATGGATCGTTGACAACAACCTCGACCGCCAGCTTGAACCTTACGGCGGTCAACGATGCGCCGGCCGCGAAGTCGGTGACGCTCGCTGCAGGTGTGGAGGATGTCGCCTATACGATCAATGCTGCGACTTTGTTGGTTGGAGTCACGGACGTCGACAATTCTTCGCTATCGATCACGTCGGTGACCGTGGCGAACGGTGGTGGCAACATAGTCAACAATGGCAATGGTACTTGGACGTATACGCCGGCGGCGAACTACAATGGACCGCTCAGCTTCAACTACACGGCGTCGGATGGATCGTTGACAACAACCTCGACCGCCAGCTTGAACCTTGCGGCGGTCAACGATGCCCCGGCGGCGAAGTCGGTGGCGCTCGCTGCAGGTATGGAGGATGTCGCCTATACGATCAATGCTGCGACCTTGTTGGCCGGAGTCACGGACGTCGACAGTTCCTCGCTATCGATCACGTCGGTGACCGTGGCGAACGGTGGTGGCAACATAGTCAACAATGGCAATGGTACTTGGACGTATACGCCGGCTACGAACTACAATGGACCCGTCACCTTCAACTACACGGCATCAGATGGGTCGTTGACAACAACCTCGACCGCCAGTTTGACCCTCGCCGCGACACAACCGTCGGCTCCTACAAGCGAGATCTTATTTGGAAGTTCCGGCAACGACGTGTTGATTGGAGGCGGAGCCAGTGACCTCTTCGTGGTCGCTAAAGGATTTGGCTCAGACATCGTCAGCGATTTCCAAGCCGGCATCGGCGGTGATGTGCTGCGAGTGCAGAACTACGGATTCGCAACATATGCGAATCTACTGACGGCTGCCAGGCAGGTTGGCTCTGATGCGGTGATAGTACTCTCCAGCACCGAAACCGTGACGCTGAAGAATGTTGCGGTCTCGTCGCTGGTTGCGGCGAATATCCAACTGGACAATCCTCTGCCCCTAAGTGCGACCGCCACCTATGCGCCAGCCGCTGCGGTGACCGGCACGATTTATGGAACTTCGGGAAATGACAAGCTCCAGGCTAGCGGCGCGGCAGTGACTCTCGTCGGTGGCGCCGCCGACGATACCTATATCGTCTACGACCGCAGCACGAGTGTCGTCGAACAAGCCGGCCAAGGTGTCGATACGATCTCAGCTGCAAAGTATGACGGCTATAGCCTCGTTAACGCGCCAAACGTCGAAAATCTGACCCTCACCGGGAGCAACTCGGCGCCGGCCACCGGGAATGCGCTTGACAACATCATTATTGGTAGCGCCGGCAACAACATGATCGATGGGGGCCTTGGCGACGACGTGCTTACAGGTGCGTACGGCACAGATAGGTTCGTGATCAAAGCCGGAAGCGGAAATGATGTCATCACTGATTTTACCGCGGGAGCCGGCGGCGATATCCTTCAGATTAGCGGCGCGAATTTCAAGACCTTCAGCGACGTAAAGGCTGCAATGACGCAAGCTGGCACGGATGTCTACCTTGCGCTCGGAAATGGCGAGAGGATCACCCTTGAGCACGCCGATGTTCAAGACCTTGTACCAGCCAACGTCGATATTGTGCTCCCGCTCTCGGGACTTGTGAAGACGTTTAGCGACAATTTCGATTCGCTGTCAGCGGGACAGGATCCCGGCTTGACTTGGCGGACTAGCTACGCGTGGAGCGGCTCAGCCAGCTACCTGTTGAGTGGGGAGCAGGGGGTTTACGTCGATAGCAGCTTCTCTGGCTTGCCGGGAACGCAAGCATCAAGCTCGCTTGGTCTCAATCCCTTCTCCATCGAGAATGGTGAGCTGTTGATCACTGCTCAGCCGGTGCCTCCGACCGTCAGCTCATATGTCGGCGGAGCGCAATTCTACACTGGCATGATTTCGAGCGAAAACAGCTTCGTCCAAACTTACGGCTATTTCGAGATGTCGGCCACGTTGCCCAGCACGACGGGAGCCTGGCCTGCCTTTTGGCTGCTGCCGATCAATGGGCAGTACAGCGCCGAGCTCGACGTGTTTGAGGCATTCGGGCAGGATCCGGATCAGGCTCATTGGCAAGTCCACTCGTCGACTGGATCGACGGCCGCTCCCGGTGCTTGGGCAAATACGGGTGATCTTACGTCTGGAATGCATACTTTTGCTGTTGAATGGACGCCATATGATCTGACGTTCTTTGTCGATGGCGCCGAGATCGCCAAGGCTCCCACGCCTGCAGACATGAACACGGCGATGTACATGATCGCTAATCTCGCCATGGGTGGCTGGGCCGGAACCGCTGCCGCAGGATCTACCGCGACCCTGACCATCGATACGATTGAGGCCTACCAGCTATCTGAATACACACTGGCAAATTATACGCTTCTGTCGAGCGGCTCTTCAATTAGCACGATTGCTGGTACAAGCAGCGCCGACACTCTCGCGGGCACTAGCGGCAACGATCTAATAGGAGCAAATGGCGGCGCCGACCTCATGACCGGTGGTCTTGGCGATGATACGTATATTGTCATGGATGCTAGCGCCCAAATCATTGAGGTTGCGGGGGGCGGGGTTGATACCGCGCGAGCATCGGTCTCCTACACGCTTTCCAACTACGTCGAAAACCTCATCCTGACCGGGGGCGCTACAATCAATGGGACCGGCAACAGCCAAGCTAACATCATCGTCGGCAATTCAGCTGCAAACGTCATCACCGGTGGGCAAGGCAACGACATTCTTACGGGAGGTGGCGGGAGTGACAAGTTTGTGGTCAATCTGGGGGATGGATCTGACATTATCACTGATTTCGAACTAGGGGGCGCGGGTGAGTATGATGTCGTTGCGCTAACGGGTTTTAGTTTTACCTCGTTCAGTGACATCAAATCTTCGATGACCCAGGTCGGATCAGACGTCTACCTCGCGTTGACGACGTATGAGACACTGGTCTTTCGCGGGGCCGCGATTTCCGATTTCGTGAGTGACAACTTCCAGCTTCCGGCAACTCTGCCAAGTAGCGGTACGGCCGCTAACTATTGGAGCGGCACCCGGGCTGATCAGTACGTCTATGGCACCGCCATGAACGACAATCTCAAGACGGGTGGGACGGGCAACACTCTTGTCGGCGGCGCGGGCGACGACACCTATGTCGTTGGTTCTGCAAATACCATCATTGTTGAGAAACCAGGCGAAGGTGTCGATACAGTTCAGGTGTGGGGCGTTTCGCTTACGCTTGCGCCAAATGTCGAAAATCTAAGCCTGATGCAGGGGGGCTTGAATGGAACGGGGAACGAGCTTGCAAATCGAATGGCAGGGTCAAGTGGCAATGACATTCTCGACGGCGGAGGTGGCGACGATTGGCTGTTCGGAGGCGGAGGTAACGATACCTTTGTCTATAGCAAGGGTAACGGGCACGATACGATTTCCGACTTCCATGTATATACTAGCTCTGTAGCCGAGCACGACAAACTACTTCTCAAGGGCTATGACGCGAGCGCGTATCTAACCGCTGAAGGAGATGAATGGGCCATTCATTACGCTGGAGGAATTGATAAGTTCACGATTGCGGGTGTCACGCATCTCGGTGCTCTGGATTATTCATTTGTTGCATAGCTTTAACCGAGCGCGCGGTGGATTTACTCGAACGGTTCGACTCACTTCGTCCGCTCTCCTCCGGAGACGGGGCCGGTGTATCTTGAGACGCCGAATGCCTGAACTAGCGTGACAGATCACGAGCCTAGTGCTGAGCCGGCAATCATTTTCGGTTTCAAAGCGTCGAGCGCGCGTCCATTCTGGGCCGATAGCAGTACTCCTCAAGAGTTCGTAACGATGGCGGCTCCAAAGCTAGGCTCCGGTAAGAGCTCTATCAGAACGACAATCTTCCAAATGGTACGACAGCGTGCCTGTGCGGCCCGATCGTTCGCTCACGCCGAACTCGACATGATCTCAGCACGTGCGGGTGCGGTGTTGTGATTCCGCCCGGAGATTCGGCCGCTCTTGAGCTTGCTTCTGCCAACTCAGCGTGGCGCCGGCTCTCTGCGAACATTTCGACGCAGAAGGAAAAAGGCGCGCCATTGAGCGTCGGGATCGACGCACGATTGTGCACCGATGGTCGGAGGCGATGGCACCGAACAATAGGATAGCACAAAAGAATACCGGCCTGAAAGGTGCTGCTGACGACATTGGGGTTATCGTCGGTCGTGAGGTACCCCGGTTAGGCTCCGTGATGGATCAAAAATGCGCCGCGACGGATGCTCATTCGCTTGGATCGAGCGCCTTGGTCTACGAAAACTACTCGTGGCGCGGGTAATATCTAAACCCGTGCTGCTTGATGAGTTCGTCGCGCTTTGCGGATTCGAGATCTTCCTTCATCATTTCTCGAACCAGGCTTTCGAACGATGTCTTGGGTTCCCAGCCAAGTTTCTGCTTGGCCTTTGACGGGTCACCAAGAAGCGTCGCGACCTCGGTGGGGCGGAAATAGCGGGGATCAACGGAGACGACACACGTGCCGGTCTTAGCGTCATATCCTTTTTCTTCGATGCCGCTTCCTTCCCAGCGAATTGTCGTGCCGACTTCGCTGGCAGCGACATTGACGAAATCTCGTACAGAATGCTGCACGCCCGTAGCGATCACGAAATCCTCTGGCTTATCCTGCTGTAGCATCAGCCATTGCATTTCGACATAGTCACGCGCGTGTCCCCAATCCCGCAGGGCGTCCAAATTCCCCAGATAAAGTCGCTCCTGCAGGCCCAAATGGATCCGCGCCAAAGCGCGCGTGATCTTTCGGGTCACGAAGGTCTCGCCGCGGACAGGAGATTCGTGGTTGAAGAGGATGCCGTTACAGGCATACATCCCATAGGCTTCGCGGTAGTTCACCGTGATCCAATATGCGTAGAGCTTGGCTACAGCGTACGGCGAACGCGGGTAGAAAGGCGTAGTCTCCTTTTGCGGGATTTCCTGGACTAAGCCATACAGCTCGGAAGTCGACGCCTGATAGAACCGGGTCGTTTTTTCTAATCCAACTATCCGCATCGCTTCGAGAATTCGAAGGGTGCCGAGGCCGTCAGAGTTTGCCGTGTATTCTGGTTCCTCGAAGGAAACGGCCACATGGCTTTGTGCAGCGAGATTGTAGATCTCGTGGGGTTGCACTTGGCCCACGATCCGTATCAGGCTCGAAGAGTCCGTTAGATCACCGTAATGCAGGCGAAACGATGGATTCGGCTCGTGTGGGTCCAGATAGAGGTGGTCGATACGATCCGTGTTGAACAGTGAAGTCCGACGCTTGATGCCGTGGACTTCATATCCCTTTTCTAGTAGCAATTCAGCGAGATAGGCGCCGTCTTGGCCAGTTACGCCAGTAATAAGTGCACGTTTCTTTGTCATAATAATCTCTAGGTTCGGTAGCCGTTCGTACTCGAAAACGGAGGCAATAGGGAGATGGGCTGGACAAAAAAGCAAGCTTAGATTAACGGCTTTCTAGGTCTGCGGAATAGGCAATAGACTGTATCGATAAGGTTATTTTGGATTCATGTTCCCGAGTTAGTGTCATGGCTCTACATTGACCTTTCCGATTTATTTGACTGATCTTGCTCGGAGCTTCAGATTTTGGACAAACGCATAATCCCCCTGATCATGTGCGGCGGTGCCGGCACGCGGCTGTGGCCCGCCTCGCGCGAGGTGCGCCCCAAGCAGTTCCTGCCGCTGTTCGGCGCGCGCTCGACATTCCAGGACACGCTGCTGCGCGTGTCCGATCCCTCCCTGTTCGACCGGCCGATCGTCATCACCAACGCGTCCTATCGCTTCATGGTGCTGGAGCAGCTCGCCGAGATCGGCATCGAGGCGGATGTGATCCTCGAGCCGATGCGGCGCGATTCCGGCCCTGCGATCGCGGCCGGCGCCGTGTTCGCGCAGAACCGCGCCAGCGAGGCGATCGTGCTCGCGCTCGCTGCCGATCACGTCGTGCAGAATAGTGCCGCCTTCGTCGCCGCCTGCCGCGAGGGTCTTGCGGCCGCGAATGCCGGGCGCATCGTCACCTTTGGCGTCAAGCCGGAGCGGCCGGCGACCGAATACGGCTACATCAATCCGGGCGAGGTGATCTCGGGCGAGGTGCATGCGGTGACACGCTTCGTCGAGAAGCCGGATGCGGTGAAGGCTTCCGACTACGTCAATTCCGGCTATCTCTGGAACAGCGGCAACTTCATGTTCCCCGCGAGCGTGCTGCTCGACGAATATCGCAGGGTCGATGCGGCAAGCGTCGAGGCGGTCACCAATGCGGTCAACAATGCCGGCCGCGATCTCGGCTTCGTCACGCTGGAGCCCGAGGCGTTCGGCGCGGCGAAGGCGATCTCGATCGACTATGCGGTGATGGAGAAGACCGCGCGCGCGGCCGTGGTGCCGGTGTCGTGCGGCTGGTCCGACGTCGGCTCCTGGCACGCGGTGTGGGAATTGTCGGAGAAGGACGCGCTGGGCAATGCCGCGCACGGCACCGCCGTGTTCGAGGATTCCCGCAACTGCAACGTCATCACGGATTCCGCGCTGGTCGCGCTCGAAGGCGTCGACGATCTCGTCGTGGTCGCCACCGCGGACGCGGTGCTGGTCTCGCGGCAGAAGGATGCCAACGGGCTGAAGCGCCTGGTGACGAAACTGAAGGCGGTCGCGCCGAAGGTCACCGAGGAGCATCTCAAGGTGCACCGGCCCTGGGGCAGCTATCAGTCGGTCGACAATGGCGAGCGCCACCAGGTCAAGCGCATCGTGGTGAAGCCGGGCGGGCGGCTGTCGCTGCAGAAACACCACCATCGCGCCGAGCACTGGATCGTGGTCCGCGGCACGGCGCAGGTCACCGTCAACGAGACCGTCAAGACGGTGCACGAGAACGAGTCGATCTACATCCCGATGGGCGCCGTCCACCGGATGGAGAATCCCGGCAAGATCCAGCTGGAACTGATCGAAGTCCAGACCGGCTCTTATCTCGGGGAAGACGACATCATCCGGATTGAAGACGACTATCGACGGGCATGAGAGTTTCTGAAGATCAACAGAGTGTCTCTCTGTTCCCACAATGAGAGCCGCCAACATCATGCGGTCGAAGCAGCTAGAACGCCGCAACTTCCCGTGTCCACCGCTGTGGATCCGTACCTGACTCCGCCCGCACGATTGTAAATCGATCCAACGCATCCACTAGCGGCGTCACCACCGGACTTAGATTATCGAGCACAAGGACCGCTCTTCCCTCGCGCACGAGCAGCACTAGGTGATGCTCGCCGGTTGCTTTGATCACGACCTCTGCAAGCAGCAGGGCGGAGCTCGGCCAGCCGGATCGCAGTAGCAGGTGGCGCTTGGTGACGGCGTAGTCGCCGCAATTGCCTTCGTAAGGGAATATCTGCCACTCCGCGTCGCGCCGGCTCGCGGGCGGATCCTTGAGCGCTATGCCGAAATTCACAGTTGAATTGATCTGTGCAAGTTCTCGCCAACGTTGAATTGAGGAGCGGAAATCTCGGATCCTGCGATCATCGTGATGCTGGCAGTCCTCAGGATACTGAATGCAGAACTGTGAAAATGACAGCGGTGGCGTCACCGCTTGGGATTCGTAGTTCGATTAGGCGGACTGGCCGCAAACGCAATACATTATGGCCAGCATGCGGGCCGCATGTCTGATCATCGAAAGTTCGCCTGACATTTCTTGATTGCTAGACGAAGTATATTGCTATGCAAATGGAAGCGCTATGACAATTGTGAGGCAATTTATGCCCATTCGTGGAGCAAGGCGTTCGCTCGATCTCGATCGGGCTGAGGGCGACCATTGCGCAGGCGTGGCCTTCAAGATGGCGGTCTGGGCCGCATGATAATTGTTCTCTCCTCGAAGAAGTTGAGGCGGAGGACATGGTGCCTCGAACTCAGGCGGCAAGACGCCCGTCGACTGAACTAGAGATAGTCTGCCAGAACCATTCATCGACGTTGTGCCTCCGATAGCGGGCGTGATGTTGGTGCAGTGGCGCTTGCGCGATCCGCGAGTTGGACGGGGTCTGCATGCCAAAGCTCCTCGATCGGCAGGGGCGAAAATTTGCGGAGTGCTCCACCCAGGCTCTTTCGTCTTCGTGCCGGGTGCAGGGATTGATGATGCGATCGGCAAAGCGGCACTGTGAACTCGTCGCTCACCTTGCGCCCCAAGGTTCTTGGTTGAGCAAACTTGAGGTGATGCGCGTCGGCGGGACTCTTCTGACAGACGAGACAACCTTGAGCGCGGATGAAGGCGAGGTGATCTTCGTTTTCGCGGCGGCTCTTTTGGAAAGGCGAGGCCGACTTGCTGTCTAGAAGCGGTGTGGGCAGCCGCATGCACCTCGTCAGATAAGCCCGAAGCATGTCCCTCAGGTAGTGATGTACCGACCGCCGATATAGGCCGCTGATCCGTTGAATCCAGCTCAAGAGCGGCTACTTCCTCGATCCTCTTTTGGTAGGCGGCTTCGAGCACGCGAGCGTCGCCCTCCAGGAGAGTGTTCTTGAGAGTGAGGTTGATCTTTGCCCAGGCGAGGAGCCCATCGCTACCTTCCACTGAAGCCAGCTCGGCGAGGAGTCGCTGTAGGAGCTCGGCGGAGCGCTCTGGCGGCAACACGGGGAGGCGGTTCAAAACCCCTGCAAGCGGCGTTCTTTTCGTCCCTGGCGGGAGCTGAGGCTCGCGGACCGCTGGAGGTCCCGTGACGACATCAGGCGCTCCAAGTCGTCCTCTCCGGCAATTCCCACGAGGGCAAATAGGGCATAGCGGCGGGCATAGGTCAGCGCCGCGCCCATCCGGTGCGGGGCCTCGACCTCCTTTGAGGCGCAGACCGGAAGGTCCGAAGAGATCCACTCCCCTGAAGCGTGGGCGAGCAGGGTGGTGAGGTAAATTTGGCCAGTTGGCTGCTCGATCCGGGTGGTCTGGATCATAGCGATCTCCTGCCGGCTTAGCGTCTTGCGGACGATGTCCAGGCCGGAGGCAAGGGACGCGTAGCGGAAGGTCCGGTCGTCCTCCCTCGGGAAGGGCGACCTGATGACTGCGGTCAGGGTCTTCTCGGGGTTCATCAGTTCAGCCTGGGCTCGGGCAAGGGCGGCCGCGATAGTCCCGATGCGTTCATTGGACTGATGCATGGTGCCCCTCCGTCGCCTGGACTTCGAAGCTGATCGCGCCAGACTTGGACCGCTTGGCTTTGATGCCGTAGCCCGTTGCCTCCTTGGCGTCCTCCGGCATCAGCTTTTTCAGATCCGCCTTCGCCGTCTCGTGTTCGCCGTGGGCTTCTCGCGTCCGCAGGTAGGTCGCCGCCAGCTCTGCCATTGGTTGGAGCTGGACATGTCGACCACTCTGATAGCCTCCAGCCTCGGCGGGGCGTCTCGATGTTGAACAGAACGGGCGGCTCGCCGCTCTGAACGCAGCGCCAGAACTTCTTTTCAGCCGTGAGCAGGAGGAGCTGGTACAGCCGATCGGCGTGAATCTTGATCTCGACCCATTTGCCGCCGCCGGTGATGATGGAGAGAACGGCGCTGCGCGATGCGGTGACCCACATATTGTGCTGCAGCTGAGCCATGTGCTTCTCGGCTGCGGCCTTCTCGGTGAAAGCCCAGGGTAGCATGAACTTGGCTTCGAACACCGCACCAGTCTGTTCGACGGTCCCGTCCAGCGTTGCGGCCATCCATTTGTGCACGGGGTGGCGAACCCGCTTCTGGATGTCTTTGACGGTGTGACCGCTTGCCCGCTGGTGCCAGGCGCGGTTCAGGACCTCAGTCACGGTGCCAAGCTGAACGATCAAGTTGTCTGAGAGATTCTCCGGCAAGCGAACACATCTGGAAGCGTAAGCTGGAATCGAGAGTGCACGGTCGGGAATATCGATCTGATCTTTCAGTGTGGCCGGCGCATCGGTGCGCTGACGAAGCGCTGATGCCTGATCTCGCGCAGCAGCAACATGCGTTTGGTTTGCGCGGCGTTGAGCAGGCCTTCGAACAGGACCAGGACCTCGCGCGCCTGGACGTAGACTTCGGTGGTGATGGCGTCTTGATCGAAGCCATAGGCAGCAAGGCGGGCGTCGATCTCGGTCGCAGCGATCGGATCAATCCGCCAGCTCAGCGCATTCTGCTGCGTGTAGTATTCGGCCTGGTGTTCGAAGTCGGGATCGATCCCGACCATGTCAATCTGGCGGAGCGCCGCTTCGATCGCCTTTTGACGATAGGTCTCGAGCAATTTGTGCCGCAACATGCGGTAGCGCTGGATCTCCCAGGACAGTTCGGCGACATCGATCGCGAGCAGCCATTCGATGGCAGACCGGGGCGCAAGGTCCGCAAAGATCGCCTGCCGCAGCGCGTGGTAATGATCGAGATGTTCGCCGGGCAGCAGCAGGGGCGGCGGCGCCAAGGCCGCAAACTCGGCCGGTAGCGCCGTGGCGGTCAGCTCGCGTGCGGTTTGGAAGGGGCTGTTCATCGGGGCGCGGCCTCCGCGCCCAGGTTGGCGAGGACGGCTGCGGCGCCGACCGCGCTGTCGGTCCGACCATGGACCGGGCTCGCCGCCCACAGCTCCTGCGCGAGCGGCAGTGGGGTGATCTGCAGGTTGGCCCACCACGCCCGTTCGTTGCCGTGCCGATGCAGCTCCTCGTGATGGACGCGGCACAGCGGCACCGTGAACTCGTCGCTGACCTTGCGGCCGAGCGCCCGCGGCTGGGCGAATGTCAGATGATGGGCATCACAGGGCGTTTGCCGACACACCAGGCAGGGCTGCTCCCGGACAAATAACAGGTGCGCCTTGCTGCGCTTGCGGGGCGGCTCCTTGGGATGAGCGAGTCCGGCCTCGGTGAGCGCGGGCTGCAGCGCGGCCTCGGCGTCAGCAGCAGGCGCGGCTGGGCTTGGGGCGCCATCCAGGACGGCGGGTTGCTCGGCCTGAGCACGGCCAGCGTCCTCAAGCTTGGCTTGATAAGCGGCCTCGACGCGCCGGGCATCCGGCTCCTGCAGGCTGTTCTTGAGCGGCAGGCTCGCCATGGCCCAGCTGAGCAGATCGGCGCTGGCGGGCAGCGCGTCGAGCTGGCGCAACAGCTGCTCGCGGAGCGCGGCGGACTCGCCCGGCCGCAGCACCGGCGCACGGTTGAGAGCGCCCTTGCCAGGCGAGGCCTTGAGATTGGGCGGCGCCGGGGGACCAGCGACCGTGTCCGGGGCGTCCAGATCATCCTCGCCGGCAATCCCGACCAGCGCGAATAGGGCGTAGCGTCGGGCGTAGGTCAGGGCCGCCCCCATGCGATGCGGCGCCTCGATGTCGCGTGCGGCGCAGACCGGCCAGTCCGAGGAGATCCACTGGCCGGAGGAATGGGCGAGCAGGGTGG
Source organism: Bradyrhizobium frederickii (assembly GCF_004570865.1). GTDB lineage: Bacteria > Pseudomonadota > Alphaproteobacteria > Rhizobiales > Xanthobacteraceae > Bradyrhizobium > Bradyrhizobium frederickii. The sequence continues at coordinate 159,942 of NZ_SPQS01000018.1, read as the reverse complement.
TGAGGTGGATGTGGCCGGTGGTTTCTTCGACCCGGGTGGTCTGGATGATGGCGATCTCCTGCTGGCTCAAGGTCTTGCGCACGATGTCGAGGCCGCTCGCCAGCGAGGCGTAGCGAAAGGTGCGGTCGTCGTCGCGCAGGAACGGCGAGCGGATCTGAGCGGTCAGGGTCTTGTCCGGGTTGGTCAGCTCGGCTTGCGCGCGGGCCAGCGCCGCCGCGATCGCGCCGATCTGCTCACTGGCCTGGTGCATGGACGGCCTCCATCTCGACCGGATCAAAGCTGACGGCGCCGGCCTTGGAGCGCTTGGCGCGAACGCCGTGGCCGAAGGCTTCCTTGGCATCCTCGGGCAGCAGCTTCTTGAGCTCGGCCTTGGCCACTTCGTGCTCGGCATGGGCGTCGCGGCTGCGCAGATAGATCGCCGCGCACTCGGCCCAGACATTGGACGCGCTCATGTCGACGACCTTGACCGCGGCAAGCCGCGGCCGCGGGGTCTCGATGCCGAACAGCAGCGGCGGCTCGCCGCTCTGCACGCAACGCCAGAACTTCTTCTCCGCGGTCAGCAGCAGGTGCTGGTAGAGCGGGTCGGCATGCACGGTGATTTCGACCCATTTGCCGCCGCCGGTGATGATCGAGAGCACCGCCGCGCGCGCCGCGACCACCCACATGTTGTGCTGCAGCTGCGCCATGTGCTTGTCCGCCGCGGCCTCTTCGGTAAAGCCCCAGGGCAGCATGAACTTGGCCTCGAACACCGCGCCGGTCGGGGCGACGAGGCCGTCCAGCGTGGCCGCCATCCAGCCATGGACGGAATGCCGCACCCGCTTCTGGATGTCGGTGACCGCGTGGCCGGTGGCGGCCTGGTACCAGCCGCGGTTGAGCGCTTCGGTCGCGAGGCCGAGCTGCACCACCAGGTTGCGGGACAAATCTGGCGGCGCGATCTCGCCGCGCTTTTCCCGCCACAGCCGCAGGAGCGCGTCCTGGTCATGGCCCATGATGATGCGCGCGTCCGAGCCGCCGATGAAGGCGCGGCGGTCATGGCGGTTCAACGTGACGATGGAGCGGGGCGCCGCGGCGCCGTCGGTTGCAATCGTGGTCACCGGTCTCTCCTTGGTTGGCGCGGCTTGCCGCCGCACCGCCAAAACCCTCGCCGCTGCGAGGGGAGAGACCGGGGCCAAAGGCCCCAAGGCCGGTCCGGTGATTAACGCTCCATTTGCGCGGGAATGCCAGTCTTTTCTGCCGCCATTTTGCGATTCGTTTGGCGCGAAAATGCTTGATGACTCAAAGCCTTGGAGCGAGCTTTCGGGGGGCGCAACCCGCCCCCACCCGAGGAGCTCGGAGATGGCGTCAATTCGACAAATCAAAGCCAATCGCAGCAATGCAAAGCGCAGCACCGGCCCCAAAACGGCGGGCGGAAAAGCAAAGTCCAGTTGCAACGCCTTGCGCCATGGACTCGCCCGGAGGTGCAAGCCCGATGATCCCGAAATCGCAACGACGATCGCAATTCGCTCGGGCCTTGGCCGTGAGATTGGATCGGAAATGGCAGCCGCCGTTGCGCATGCCAAGCGCGACTTATGGCAGGTGCGACTGGTCCGCCACGCACTGTTGGTCGCGCTCTGCGAGGACCCTATCGGCAACGTTGCGCGGCGGCTCCAGGGGCTTGAGCGCTACGAGCGCAGCGCGCTGGCCGCGCAGAAGCGCGCGCTTCGATTACTCAGGTCGGCGCCAGTGTAGGCTTGCGATTGGCTTCGTTCTGGAGAAAATCTCGACATCCCGCCGGGACCGGCCACGCATTGATTGTCGGTTCAAAGGGGCCGAACCGCGCGGCTTGGGCCTGACGGCGCGGCACCGAACAGTCAGTCTAGGCGCCGAGCGCCTGCTCTACATGTATGAGCCATCGTAGCCACGCTCCACCTTCACCGAGACCACTCCAATAACGCAGTCGTCGAACATGTGGTGCGTGCTCGCCCATTTCAGAAATTGTGAGGTGCTATCGACTTGGTCGTCGTGCCGACCTTGCGGGAAGGCGAGCAATTCCAACAGATAGTCATCCAGCCAGGAGGCGTCGGCCGGCAGGTGTACCTGGCCGGCTTCGATCTTGAACGACTGTGCCGCCATCCGGTCCGCCTTGCTGCCTTCCGGTTTGATGCCCAAGGGGCGCGGCATTCCGTCGGGCAGGTCGCGCTGCAGCTCCTGCAACATCGCCATGCCCGGACCTGCATTTTCGATCAGGATGGTCGTCGGATTGTGGCGCTTTGCCAGCCCGATCATCATCCGCCGGAGGTCAGGATATTGCAGACGGCCGCGGTAAACGTCGAGGAGATAATAATCCTTCTTGACTATGCGCCAGGTGGTGCAGACGGAATAATCGTTGCCGCTTCCGGTCATCATGGCGACGTCCCAGCTTTGCACGACGTAGCCCGCCGCTGCAGCAGGTGGCAGCTGCTGATAGCTGCGAAACCACTCCCGCTTGATCAGATTGCCTTCCATCGGAATCGGCTGTTGCTGGTATTGCGCCGAGAAGTGCAGGCTGCCCGTTTCGGCTTTGATCTGCTCCAGAACCGGTTTGTCTTCCCGCGCCGCGTGCAGCACCTCGCCGGCGCGGCGGGTGTGATGCTTGCCGCGACCGATCGGAATTTGAGCATCTTCGGGTGCTATCGCCGGGAGGTTGAGATGACGCCAGCCGCCGGCCTGCAGCAGGTATCCGGCCAGGTCTTCCTGGTGCAGGCGCTGCATCACGACGACGATGCCGCCTTTGTCTTTGTCATTGAGCCGGGACACCAGCGTGCCGCCGTACCAATCGATGACGCGCTTGCGCGCGAGCTCCGACAGTGCCTCCTCGGCCTTGAGCGGATCGTCGACGATGATGAGGTCGGCGCCCCGGCCCGTCAGGGTCCCGCCGACCGAGGTGGCGTAGCGTCCTCCTCCGGCGCTGGTCACCAAGTCGCTGCCGGTATCCCTCGCGATGCGCATGGCCGGGAACAGGTCGCGGTACCAGGCGGGCTCGACCACCATACGAAATTGCCGGTGCAGCTCAGCCGCTAGCTCGTTGGAATAGCTAACCACGATGATGCGCCGGCCGGGATCGCGACCGAGCAGCCAGGCCACATAGGCGACCGACACAGACAGGGATTTCAGCGAGCGCGGTGGCTGGTTGATCAACAGGCGGCGGCACTCACCGGATTCGAGCTGCAGCAGCTGGAAAACAATCGCATCAATGTGCCAGTTCGGAAGATAGTCCGAACCTGGGAATACGGTGCAAAACGCCTTATGGATGAAGTAGCGCAGGTCTCGACGGAGCAGGGCCGCAATCACACTGATCATGGATTGTCTTGGTCCTCCGTTTTGCCCTGCGGCGAAGCCTTGGCTTCGGTGAGAACTTCCTGCCGATAACGTTCGAGGATCGCCAGGTCGTCGGCGGATAGCGGTTTGGATGCGGGCTCTTCGGTCTTAGCGAAGAAGGTGGCTGCAAGCGACACGTACTTATCGAGCGCACGCGGTTCGCCCTTGAACGCTCTTTCCTTGAGTCGGAGCAACAGGCCATGCTGCGAACTGACCGTGCGTGATTTGCCGCTGTCTATCACTCTGACCGGCGCCTGCAGCGTGCGTTCGAGGTCGGTCACAAAGTTCAGGCTGCCTCGCGGACGCCCCTTGGGGTTGCCGGATTGGCCCGGCTTGAACCGGGTATGAACCGGGGGCCTGCCATAGCCAACTTTGTCGTCTTTGCTAGTCATGCTCATTCTCCGATGTTGCGCGATCACGTTGCTCGAACGTTGCGCCGGTTGCGGCGTGGACTGCGGTCCTGCCGGTCACATGCTGCCAACGGCGAATGGTGATATCCACGTAGCGGGGATCGATCTCGCTCAGCCGCGCCCGCCGTCGGGTCCGCTCCGCGGCGATGATGGTGGTTCCGGCGCCACCGAACGGGTCGAGAATGATGTCGTGCTCATTGGAGCAGTCGCAGATCGCATCGGCGATCAGCGCGACCGGTTTCACCGTCGGATGCAGCGACAGCTTGCTCTTGGCGGAATTGGCCCAGGTGTTCTGGCTGGCGTAGTCCCAGACGTTCGCACGGTTTCTGCCATGCTTGCCAAGTTGAACATTGTTGATGTGGGGCGCCTTTCCGTTCTTGAAGACAAACACCAGCTCATGCTTTGACCGGTACAGCGATCCCATTCCGGCGTTTGCTTTATTCCAAATGCACAGATTGATCAGCTCGCAATAGATCGGCTCGGCGGCAGCGAGCAAGGATCCCATACCGCGCCAATCCATGCACAGAAAATGCAGCGCCCCCGGCTTGCTGAAGGCGGCAAGCTGCGCCAGCGCCGTGGCCAGGAACGCCTCGAATTCGGCCGCCGTCAGCTCGCCCGACGCCATCGCGAACTCGGAATGCGTGACCTTGCCGCGGCCGGAGACGTGGCCATCGATCGGAACGTTGTAGGGCGGATCGGCAAAGACCATGTGCGCCAGCTCGCTTTGCAGAAGGCGCTGATAGGTCTCGGCATCAGTTGCATCGGCACAGACGATCCGGTGCTCGCCTAAATTCCAGAGATCGCCCGACTGGGTGACCGGTGGCCGCCGCTCCAGCGGCGGCACTTCATCCTCATCTGTCTCCGGAGCTGCCAGCAGAGAGTCGATTTGGCCCATGGCAAAACCGGTGATCTGCAAGTCGAGCCCTGGATCGAGTTCGCTCAGCTCCGACAGCTCCAGCCGCAACGCTTGCTCATCCCAGCCGGCGTCCTCGGTGAGGCGGTTGAGGGCCAATCTGAGACTGCGCAGCTGCGTCTCGGTAAGATCGTGCAGATGCACGACGGGGACCTCGCCAAGGCCGAGTTGTTGGGCCGCCTGGACGAGGGCTGCCCCGGCCACTATGCGGCGGTCACGATCGGCGATGACCGGAAGCACGACGCCGAATTCCTGCAGGCTTGCGGCCAGCTTTTTGATTTGCGCCTTGGGATGGCGCCGCGTTTCATGTCCGAGCTGCTTGAGCTCGCCAATCGGTACGAGCCGTGGCGTTAGGTCATGGCGAAGTGGACAGCCATTGCTTCGGATGTCGCGAGTCTGCAAACCAGCCTCCCTCTCGGAAATCTTGGGCGAGTTTGTCGGGAGTTTGTGAGTCGTGCAAATCGGCGATGTTTACAGAACCTGAATCGCCTCGCGCTGCGTAAACGAATTGATAAGCTTCCCTACTAGAAGGCATTGTGGTGTGTGGCTGCAAGAGGGACCGGGGAGTCGGGTATTGCTTAGTAGCAAGTCGATTGATGAAGGGCAGCTATTGCGGCTGGCCGAATGTTCGAATGCGGTTTGCGGATTATCGGCAACGACACGCTCACTCGCGTGCCAGGGATGGGAACTGTTCAGCGCAGCCCGCCGGCCGCAACATTCGCCCGATCCCATCCCCTCGCAACGTCAGACCAGATCATCGTGATTAGCTGATTAGCAGTCCCGTGTTCTTGTCTGCCCCCGTGCGTGGCCACTCCAGCCAATAAGGCGGCGCCACGGCCAGTGACGCTGCGATCGAGGATGACTGTTGGGCCCGCCGCTTGACCCTAGACAGACCTAGAGGTGCGCTAATCCGCCTCTCCCGACTTGGCCTGTTCGGACACTACGAAATCACAAAGGCGCCGATCGGGGACCGCAGGTGTGAAGCCGTGGCCGGACTATATCGCGCGTGGGTATATCGGGAAAATTTGGAACAGGCCCTCCGATCGCTGGTTTGAGGCTTCGGGTGCTTCGGCGTGCTCGAAGGGATTCGCAATGGCGCTCCAGATCGGCCTCGGGAATCGGCTTTTGGCGGCTTTGCCGCCAGCGGATCTCAACTTGCTTGAGCCTCACGTTCAGAAGATAGCGTTCGAGTCAGACGCTGTATTGGTGCGAACCGGAGATGAGCTCAAACACGTCTATTTCCCCCTTAGCGGGGTCGTGGCGTTCCTGGTCGAGATGGCGGACGGACACATTGTCGCTTCCACTCTCATGGGCTCGGAAGGAGCGGTCGGGGCTCTCTCCATTCTAGGTCCGTCGCACTCGCCAGTCACAGCAACGGCCTATATGGCCGGGGCTGCGTTCCAGATTCCTGTCCCACGGTTGCAACAAGCTTTTGAGCAAAGCGGCGCCATCAAGCGTGTTCTGCGCCTCCATCTCCGTACTCAATTGTTGCAGCTTCAGAATGTGGCTGCCTGCAACGCGGTGCACCCGGTGGAATGCCGTATGGCCCGATGGTTGCTCGAGATACATGACCGTGTTGCCAGCAGCGAGATTAGATTGACGCAGGAGGCGCTGGCCCAACTTCTTGGGGTGCGGCGAACGACCGTGTCGCTGACGATGCGCAAACTTCGGGGCATCGGCTACATCATAGCGGAGCGGCGCGGCGCGTTGGAGGTCCACCGAGCGCAAATCGAAAACGTCGCTTGCGAGTGTTACGGCGTGATGCGCCAGAGGATCAAACGAATGGATGAGGAGGAGCTGGGCTCCCCGAATGTTTGGCATCGGCAATATTCCCCGTTCGGATGAAGCGAACGTTTTGTCACAGGACAGTAGCGTGTGGCGGCTCGTCGAGCGTGGGGTTGTTGCGGAAGTCATCCATCGGCTTTAGCCCGGTGCTGCCTTCGCGCGAGCAACCGTAACCGTCCGATTCTCGACTGGATCATCGCCGATGCGAGAGCGGAGCCGCAGTTTGACCGATTGCGCAGCCCTTGCTGTCCTGCTGGTCCGGGTGCCCTCGTGGCTTTAGCTTGCGCTGGTCCTGTCCAAGTTGTCCGGCTGACGAGGGCGCCGCGACGAGCGTCGCCGTTGAAATTGTCTGGGCCTGCAGCCCCCGCGTTGCCAATCATTGCCAGTCCCAGACAGTACGTTTTCGGGACCGGACGTAAACGCAAACCAGATCACGGTTCAATCGCTGAATTCACCCGCTAACTTCACCTACCAAATGCTTCTGTTTGCCCCGGTAAGCGCGCATACGTGCCGCTCTCATGCAGCTCTAGCCAACCTCGCTCCTGTGCCAGCGCGACTGTGGTGCGGACTGCTCGCCGGTCCCGCTCTTGCTTCAGGAAGGGCACCTCGATCAGCTTGATGAAGATGCGTCGCGAAGCGTTGCATATTTGCAACCCGCGCTGCCGTGCGGGCTAGTAAACTCGTCGACCGGAATGACGAAAACATATTTCGCTTTGATATAATCGCGGGGACGAAAAATGTTTGATGTTTACCGTAATGACAAGCGTGACGTGCTCGTTCTCAGCACAGGCTCCCCAATACCAGGCGCTTTTTCGACAAATAGGTGGCGCAAGAGCAGAAAGCGAATTCTCAAAGTCAGCGAAGAGATTAGGTCGACCGTTCAGCGACAAGGATATTACGTCCGCAGCTTGCGCGTCGCAAAAAGGGAGTGATCTAGTTTGCAAGCATCGGGCAGGTGGAATCTTGGCGGCATGATTGGCAAACAGCGCTCTACTTTTGCTTTCTAGGTCTCTCCTGAGCCAACGTTGCCGAATTTCGATGGCGTCCCGACGCAACTTGCATACGTCAATAACGGCTGCTCGCAACCTGATAACTGTTTGTCAATAGCTTTGGCGTAAAGTCCTGGGGCATTCGACGGAAAATGAGCGCGTGGTCGTGATGGCCAGGCTTGTCCGAGTTGGCCTGTCCGGATGCTCTCGCGCATGGCTATAGTTCTATTCGTTTCTTTTCTTTTCTTCGATCACTTTCAGCGCAGCAGGTCACAATGGCCGACTCGCACTAGAGATTTGCGACGATGTCGTCAGTGCTCAGATTCCGACAGCCTCACAAGCCGAAGTCTCAGACAAGATCTTCGAAGCAAGAACTGTCTGACGTTCTGGCGCACGTTTCCGTTCTGCTGTCTCAAGTTCAAGCGCTCGACATTCAAACAACAGACGATATCCGGCAGGCTATCTTCTTTCTTGAGCTCGCGAATGGCTGCATCCGGTTGATCGTGAGGCAGACGAGATTGAATGGAGCAGCCAGGGCGGCGCTACTGGCTCACTCGGCGAGGATCGATTCACTCATTGCACAGACGCGCACGGAGGCGGCGCATTTATTTGGAGAAACTGCTTTGAAATAGGGGATTGCGGACGATGGAAGACAATCGAAAAGCCTACCGTGTCCGGTTTGAACATAAGCATATGGTCAGCATCATGGGTGTCGATGGCACCTGGCGACGAAGCTGCATTCTCGTCGACGCCTCCGCAAGCGGTGCTAAGCTTGAGGTTGAGGGCTCAACGGACCCCCTGAAAGCACAGGAATTCTTCTTGGTTCTGTCCTCCACGGGTCTGGCATTTCGGCGTTGCGAGCTGATTTGGGTGGATGGATCTCACGTCGGCGTTCAGTACGTCACCGCAAAGCCAAAGGGTAAGGCTAACACAGAAAAACGTCGACTCGGTCCGCAATGAGACGGGATCGGACGACCGCTCAGACGACCGGCAAGCTTGCTGTCGGCGCGCGGTTCAAGATGAGCGAGCTTGGGATCATGCGGCTCCCAGAGTTGGCCAACAAGACCGGGACGGTGGTCGAAATCAGCATTCGTACACCCGGCATAACGGTGCTTTTCGATGGTGCCGCCAGACCGACCGTCCTGGACCAAAGTTACATAGCCCCTCTGTCGGGATAACCGTTACCGCGGAGAACCCTCTTCGATTTGTGTAGATCACGGGCCCACATGAAGGCATCAAGACCGAAGCAATGGGCAGACCAGGAGCTTCGACGGCTGGTGAGGCTCTCTCGGCGGGGAGTTGGCGCAGCCAAAATCGCCGCGGAACTAGGCCGTCACGCCGGGTCGGTGAGGCGCATGGCGCGCGCGGTGGGAGTCCTGGTGAGGAAGTAGCGGCGCTGCGACGGCTCTTGCCGCCCGTTACATTGTCCGCAGTGTCTGGGAAGCACCCGAGTGGTCGACCGGCGAGCGCAAGGAGACAAATCTGGAGCAACGCACCGGTTTGGCCGACAGATATTTTGGAACCGGCACACATCCCGTGGTTTGCAGGCTCAGTACCGATATTTGGAGAGCACTCGGCGAGCTCTCAAAGCCAAAGCTGTACGGCCGTTTGCCGAGCTTCGTTGCGCGGGCTCTCGGCTGCCAGGCCGTCTGAGTGGAGTTGCTCATGAGTACTGAGCCGAATTCCAGCCGCACCGTGTTCCTCTTGTTCGCGATCGCGGTAGCTGTCGCAGCCCTCGCGGCATTCGCCACCACGTTTGAGCGCGTTGGCAGCACCACAGCCGGTGGCGAGATTGCCTCCGGGACTACAGGCTTGGGTAAGCCTCGGCCGGTTCTGGAGCGCATACCGGCCCAACCACAAATTCGGAAGTGACGAGCCGTGCCGGCGTACGTGCCCCGTCCTTGAGCTGCGCATCGGACCCGCAGCTTGTCGACCGGACCTGCGAACGAAAGCAAATCCGAAACACAAAGCGAGAGGGACGCGCATCGACAGCCCCATGGTATCGGCGGGCCCCGTTCATGCTGCCGTCTTTTGATTGTACAGTCCTACCTCCAGTCAGATATTCTTTTCCAGTTTTCGCCTGCGCATTGACTTCAATATCCATTGTTGTTCGAGGCAGTCCCGCCGATTGTTGCCGGCGACGATTCCGGAATGCGACGGCGTCCGCCATGAATTGGCTGACCGTCGTTGCGAAGAGGAGGGATCACACATACGCAAGAACTTGACCACGAAGTGACCTGCAGGCGTTTGCGGCGCGCCGTCATAGTGGAGTAGGGGGTATGAGTGAATTCACCACCATAACATTCCCAGAGCTGGGCGAGCCACAGTACGGCCTGTATCATCATAGGTTTCGGGCGCGGGCCACCGCGCTTGTTGCGCCTCTCCAGGGCCGAATTGGCAGCATCATCAAGTCGCTGCGCGATCCGCACCGCGTCGGCCAGATTGCGCACGCGTCATCGTTGGTTTGCCGTAACGCGTTGGACAATAAGTCTAGCGAGACGAAGTTCAGCCACTTCAAAACGGCTGCCAGACGATCAGCCGCCTCCGCAAAAGTCGCGAGGTGCGCGGTCGGCACGCCGCTGGCTTTGGCCTCATGCCTGGCCCTGGCTACAAAGGAATACAAGGACACGGGCAGCGCGCAAAATACGTTCAGCGGCCCCTCAGGTGCCAATGATGATTGCTCGGCGGCACAAGCACCGCACCTCAGCCAGCGCCTTGTGCACCTCCACCCAGCGCGGGGGCTCTTTTTGTTGCAGGTTGTCTCTGCGCAGCGCTTCGCCGATGGCGTTGAGCCGGGCACGACAATCGCTTTCTCGGCCGGCTAGGATGGCAGGCGGCGCGGCTTGGATGAGCTCATAAAATTGCGCGTCAGTGAGCGAAAAAATCTGCGCGGATTTAAGCCGCACCATGCCGATCTGCCCCCACTGGGAATCTACGCGCCGTGGCATCAATGGCCCTCTATTAAAGGATTCGCATAACGCTGAGCCTAACAATGGCTCGCCCACCGGGCTATTCAACTCCGGGTCAGCCTTATTTGTGCAGGATCGTCCATTTCTAACACGCGGTGTGGCGCTGGTTGTTTGTGTGCGGACGAAGACGATGCCGATCCATGAGCCCGAACGAAATCTGCGATGAAGGACTGTTCGGAGTGCGGTGACCTTCGGTCCAACCAGCACGGGGCGCGGTCGAAGTCGGAAGGTGGTGCTGAGGTAACAGGATGTGCCTCATACGGAGCCGATCTGGCCCCGCTTGCAGGCACCGAGCCGAACGGCTCGGGTAACGTTTTCGCAGGACCGGCGATGTAGGATCTAGTTTTAGTCGCCGACAGGCCTGCCTTGGGATTGCCCATGACCTCACATTGCGACGATGAGTTGACAGCTATCCCCCGAGAAATTGCAGCCAAGCAACTCTACATTGAAAACCAAGCCATCTTAATTGAGGTGCTTGAACGAGACGGACACGACATGGTTGGGGAAAGAAGCAGTCTCGCCAAGGAGCGATCGAACTTGGCAAGGCAGATCGCGCGACAACTCCGGCTGCTACAGACGCGGTGCACATTGGACGAATGAGTTCGTTGCGGGCAGCATAGAATGATCGAGCGTCGAAAGCTTGAGCGCATCGAGGTGGACGAGGTCGCCTACGTGTTCGGCGACGGCGCCAGTTTGCGTTGCCGCGTGGTCAACATGTCGGATCAAGGCGCAGCAATCGAGCTTCCGTCGAAGCGATACGTGAACTCCACATTCAAACTGATGCTTGAAAAAGATCGCAGCATTCGAAGTTGCCGATTGATCTGGTCCAGTGGCAATCTTATCGGCGTTGCGTTCGAGGAACTCGGGTAATCCTGCGTGAGCATGGATGATCTGTGCTGTCGCTGGGATGATAGGCGATGTCCAACAATAGACTGGAAATTCGTCCGTGGTCGTCCGAGGAAGAGGCGCAGCTCCGTGCGCTCATCGAAACCGGTATGACTGCAACCGAGATCGGCCGGCAGTTAGGCCGCACTCGTTTGGCGGTCTACGGTCGATTGCAGCGCTTCCGTAAACAGGAAGGCCGAGTAAGCCGCACCAGCGGGCGTGTTTTTCCGCAATGGGCTGGTTAGTCAAGCCCGAGCCAGGCCGCCAAGCCGGTGCTGGACGATGCTGGTGCACCGCAGACGGTTGTGGCAGGATGGTACGGCATGCACTCGTTGCGCCATGCCTGTGCTTCCCTCTGGATCGAAAACGGCCACAACCCGAAGCAGATCCAGCGCCTGATGGGGCATAGCTCGATCAAGGTTACATTTGACGTCTACGGGCACATTCTTTCAGACGCTGACGCGGATCAATGCGCCGCCGAAGCACTTCAGGCCCGATTGCTCGGGAGCTAATTTGATGGTGGATTGGTTTAAGTCTCTGTTTCGGCAAAACAAGGTCATCGCCTCCTCCTCGCCGTTGCATCTCGACGCCAGATCCGAAGGTGCACTATCTGCGGCTCTTAAAAGCTTACCGGTCGGCGCGAGCGGATGGATTAGCAAGAGCGAGGCGGCCCAACTCTACTCAACCAGCGATGTTGCGCTCGATGAATGGGACAGCGCAGGCATACTCGCTCTGTCCGAATTCACGGCTTACGCCGAGCACCGCTGCGATTTTCGCTTGGAGCCCGATCGCGTGATTTTCACTCGCATGTGAGCGCAATGCCAGCGTAACACCAAGGAGCTAAGCCATTGATTAGCTCAGCGTCCAAAACATTTCTACTCCGCCGGTTGCAGGCTCGAGTCGTGCCGGGAGCGCAACTCCCCCTAAAATATCAATAGCTCGGCCGCTGTGCCTGTCATGAACGCAAACCAGATCACAGTTTAATTGCTGAATTCACACGGTACCTCACCGGACCCGATGCTTCTGGTTGCCCGGTAGCCGCGCATACGTGCCGCTCTCATGCAGCTTTAGCCAGCCTCGCTTCTGCGCCAACGCGACTGGGGCGCGGAACTGCTCGCCGGTCCCGCTCTGCCTCAGCAAGGGATGAAGATGCGTCGCGAAGCGTTGCATATTTGCAACCCGCGCTGCCGTGCAGGCTAGTAAGCTGGTCGACCGCAATGACGAAACATATTTCGCTTTGATAGAATCGCGGGGACGAAAAATGTTTGATGTTTACCGTAATGACAAGCGTGACGTGCTCGTTCTCAGCACAGGCTCCCCAATACCAGGCGCTTTTTCTACAAATAGGTGGCGCACGAGCAGAAAACGAATTCTCAAAGTAAGCGAAGAGATTAGGTCGACCGTTCAGCGACAAGGATATTACGTCCGCAGCTTGCGCGTCGCGAAAAAGGGAGTGATTTAGGGCGCGTACTCATAAAGTTGCGCAGCCATCTCCGTACGAGGTCCGCTCTGCCCCCAATAGCGCCGCGTTGGCGTACCACACCCAAGGTCCGCATCGGGCTCATGAGCGGAAGTCATTCGTACGCGGATTACTCGCAAGCCTGGCGAGGCGGATCGCTGGGCCACAACCGACATCGTGCGGCCCAGAAGTTGCTCTTGATCAGATCGAATTCACGCTGCTTTCACCAGCACGTCAGTCAACCAATCCGGCTCGGCGATCATAACCGAGTGGCCAGACGTCGTGTTTTCGAGGACAGTCCAAGAATTGTCGGATTTGCACTCCCCTGCCGCTTTGTCCAGGGCGGCCAGTTGGAATTTGGGTAAGCGGATATAGGTCTTCTTCGCCACCTTTTCGCGCGCACCGGAGAGCTTCACCGGTTGCAGCCAAGTACCAATCGGTTGTGGTGTTACCTTTGATAGAACCCACGCAACGTCTTTGGGGTCGCTAAAAGCCGTGGGAGGGAGCGCTTTGGGGGCAGGACGGCTGATCGCGCCCTCCTCGAGCGGAAAGGGGACCAGGTCTCGAAAGGATTGGCCGTCGGCGGGTTTTATTGCGTCCACCCAGACAATAGATGACACACGGTTTCCGATGCGCTCCAGAGCACCCGATGCGGGACATCCGGCATACGAATGCGCAACGAGGCAAATGTCTGTGAGGTCTTCCCATTCGACGAGATTTGCGATGTCTGCGATATGCGTGTCGAGATTTAGGTCCTTGCTGAGGAGGTGCGAGCGTTCTGCCAATCCCGTGAGCGTAAACGCATAGACTTTATGGCCCTGCTTTTCGAGCCTCTCGGTGACACGATGCCAACACCATGCTCCGTAAAAGGCGCCACCAATAAGAACAAAAGTCTTTTGCGCGGATTGAGCACGCGCACTGCTGATGCTTGATGAAGTTACCGAGACCGCGCTTACTCCGGCCGCGAGACCGCCGATCAATCTGCGGCGGGTAACGTTTGAAAAGGTCATGAAATCCCTCCGGTGCAACAAAATGGGTTAAATACCAGTGGGACTATCTAATCGCCAAAATTGGATGCGGGGAAGACAAGTTCGGCCAGCTTGGAAGGAAATCTTTTGGTCCAGTCGGTGACTTCCGCCATGGGTCACAAGCGGCCCATGACAGTTTAGGCGCGAGACTTCCGGTTTGCGTTTGTGAGCGGACGGTTATGAGTACACGCCCCTAGGGCGCGTACTCATAAATCCGGTTCTGTAAGCGCCGCTCGCTGAATGTCCGCTTCTCTCCGAAAGCGACCGAATTGTTGCTTCGCCGCGAAATGACGAGATGGGCCAGAACCAGAAATGGCGGATTGCGGTTCGCGTCTCGCGGACGTAGAATTTAGTCTTTCTGTCAACGGGCAAACGGACCCTATTCGAAGCCAAGAAGGTCCTCGAATGGTCGCGACCGTGATATCGTTATCTGAAACATTGCTGACCTTGGGGCAACGTTCATGCCAGTTCAAGCACTCGGTTATCTTGGTATCAGCACACAAAACGTCGAGGAGTGGTCTGAGTTTGCGACACGCCAGGTAGGGCTTCAGTTGGTAGACCGGGCCGCTTCCTGCCGCTCCTTCCGCATGGACGATCGCCGTCAGCGCATCATCGTTGACCGGGAGCGTGCGGATACGGAGCGCTTCTTCGGGTGGGAGGTTGCTGACGCCGCAAGCCTAGATGTGCTGGCCGGAAAACTCGAGGCAGCAGGTGTTGCCGTACGACGCGAGCCGGCCTCACTTGCTGATCAGCGGTTTGTTCGCGGTCTCATTTCATTTCGCGATCCCGCGGGAAACCGGCTGGAGGCGTTTTACGGTCCATCGCTCGCCGACGCGCCCTTTGCTCCTGGCCGCAACATCGCCGGCTTTCGGACCGGCGCGGAGGGCATGGGGCATATTGTGCTCATGGTCGCTGATTTTGAGGCGGCACTGGCCTTTTATCGGGAGTTGCTAGGCTTTCAGATAAGCGACTATACGCGTGAACCGAAAATCTGTTTCCTGCATACGAATGCCCGTCATCACAGCCTTGCACTGTTCGAGAACTCTCGGCAAGGCATGCATCATCTCCTGGTCGAATTGTACTCGCTGGATGATGTCGGCCAAGGCTACGATATCGCGCGGGCGGCCGACCTGGTGAAGGTTTCACTCGGCCGGCACAATAACGACTACATGACGTCGTTCTACATGCAAACGCCATCGAATTTTCTCATCGAGTATGGCTGGGGCGGTCGCCAAGTAGATGTCGCAACGTGGCAGCCAATAGAAATGAGCACCTTGGCCAGCTTCTGGGGGCATGAGGGATTGGTGCAATCCGTTCTTGGCGACGCGCCGCCCCCAGCGCAGTTGCCACCTGAAGGGCGACGTGCCCCGCTTCAGGTGATGGAAGGCAATTACGAAAGGCTAAGTGGCGTTTGTCCGTGGTGGGACGCCATCACCTCCGGGCGATGACCTGAAGTTTCAGTCGACATCCCTCACATCGGATGCGATCGCGAAGTCGGGCGCAGGCGCGGTCCATCACGACCATCACGGCAACAACGGCTGGGGCAACGGCGGCGGAGGCGGCAGCCCCAACGGCAAGGACGATAGCGGCCGCTGAGACGACGACGCATGGCCTCCGTAAGGAGACACAATGCAGCCCAGGCGCCGCGACGTGGATTGGCATTTTGCCTCCTTCGTTGTTCCGATGATCTGGCTGGCGATCGTTGCTGCCGCTCTTCTTGCAGTGCTCTTCCGATGGCACCCTTGAGGCGGTATGAAGTACATTTTCATCGCGGTCGGCTGTTGGCTGCTGCTGAACCTGCTCTTCGTTGTGCTAGTCACTCCGCCGCGTAGGTCGCGCCGGCCGCGAGGGCTTGCTCGCACCGATTCATGCAGTCAAGAAATTCATTTTGACCAGACGGCGGCCCCCTACCTGTAGGAAGTGACGCCAGCCGCTGAGTGCGTGGTTGACAATCGCATCCGCTTTCAGGAGGTGAGCCGAACAGCGTATCTTTGCTGCCTAGGCAGCCTGCCGCATGCGCTCGATGCTCTGGGTTATATGGTTTCCCGCATCGTCAGCCACCTTCCGAGACAAGTCTGCCATCCGGCGGCTTGTATCCAGGGCGCTGCTGATGGTGTCGCGCACCAGATCAGTCTGAACGGCCGCCAAATCGTGAGGAGTTCGGCAGCGCCAGAGTTCATTCATGCGGTCCATGGTCCTCTCGATCTGCTGTCGAACGAAATCGAAGTACTCGCGCGACGCACCGTTCATTCCTTTTGCGACCGCGGTCGTAGAGTACATGATGGCTTCGGCATTGCGAACCGAGCGTTCCGCTGCTCGCTGCGCTTCATCGCCCGTCAAACCGAACGTGCGACCTAGCTGTTCAGTGGAGCGGCCCATCATTGCCGTGGACATATCGAGGCCGAAACGCAGAGTATTTTGCAACATCTCGGCATTTTGCCGCAGGAGATGGCCGCCGGCTTGCGCCACTTCCTCCCCGGCCTCGGCGGCAGCTAAGCCGATCCGTCTGGTCTGCTCAGCGGTCCTCTCGGCGGCCCGACGAATTGTGTCCTCAGGGTTTTGCGCAGACTTTTCCTCGGGGCGGGGATTGGCCATTGGTCGCTCCATCATTTTGTTGTTGGTGAGGTCGGATCCTATGCTCTTCATCACAGGTGTGATCCTAAGCGAGCAAACGTTGGCATTTTTCGACTGTTCCTGGGCGAGCGATTTTTAATCAATCCTCTGCCATTGCGCGCAGGAACGAGCGCTTCAACTTCCAATTATTCCCTTAGTACGGGGCCAATGTTCTTGGCCCTCCATTATCTTGGCCCTCCAATCATTGGCTCAGTAATGACCACCGCTGAAACCGTATTGCTCGCCGCTGCCGTGATGTTGGCCCTTCTCGTCATCGGTAACATCGGCGTCGCCAAATTGGCCGAACGACGGAATCCACCGATTGGTAAGTTTCTGGAGTGCGACGGCGTAGTACTCCACTATATCGATCGGGGTGATCCCGCGGCTCCTTGCGTCGTGTTGCTCCATGGCAACGGATCGATGATCCAGGACTTCACAATCAGTGGGCTGGTCGATCTCCTTGCTCGCAGCAAGCGCGTGGTATGCTTCGACCGCCCGGGATTTGGCTATAGTCAGCGGCCGCGGCTCCGAATATGGGGCGCAGCGGCTCAAGCCGCTTTGTTGGGGAAGGCGCTCAACCAGCTCGGGATCCGGAATCCTGTGGTGCTGGGCCATTCTTGGGGCGCCTTCGTCGCTATGGCTCTCGCCGTCCGGAAGGATTTTCCAATCCGAGGTCTCGTGCTTGCGTCCGGATACTACTTCCCGACCGTCCGATGGGACGTCTGGCTCATGTCGGCTCCAGCCATACCGGTCTTGGGCGACTTGGTCAGTTACACTGTCGCGCCTATCATTTCGTGGGCGATCTTGCCGGCCGCCCTCCGCAAGATATTCGCGCCCCGCGCTGTCCCGCAGTCGTTCAAGAATGAGTTTCCGGCGTCTCTCGTTCTCAGGCCCACACAATTGAGGGCGGCTGCGGAGGAAAGCGCCCTCCTCATACCAACTGCAGCTGAATTCCAAACTTATTATTCGACCATGGGCGAGCAAGTGCACATATTCCATGGAATAGAGGATCAAGTGATCGAACGCAAACAGGCGCGAGATTTACATCACGCGCTGTCTCGGTCCGACGTTCACTTGATTCCGAATGCTGGACACATGGTCACGCACGCAGACCTGGCGGCCATCGTCGATGCCATCAATTCGATGACCCATTCTTAAGGCGGGCGGCGGCGTGTCTGTGTGGTTCCACTTCGCGGTCAGACGCTCCGGCATGTGCCTGGAGAGATGACCCTGGGCTCACGTCTTTCGCAAAAGCAGACTCCGCTGTCGGCGGCGTTCTTCTATAAAGTCTCCTTTGCGGATTCGCTCGCCGCGCAAGCGGCCGTCGAGCAAGGATCGCTATGCCAACTCTAGCTCGGCAAGCCGTATAATGACGGGCGGCAGTCGCCTTAGGCTGCAGGAGTCTCGCGCCATCCGCTTGAGCCGGTATGCCGGTATCTCACTGGCGTAGTCTCACTGTGCGCCGAAGCGTGCGGCTCAAGTAAACGCAAGAGGCCGCCAGTCGTTTCCGCAGCACACTCACCCAAGCGCTTGTCGATTGGCGATGGGACCAGTTCGTCGAACCGCACGGTCAAGCCTTCTGTCCTAAGCGGCCAAGCCTGCCGCCAATGACCGTCGTGTTCTCAAAGGTCGCTGCTTCGTTGTGCGATTGGTCAACGACCCCCGATCTTCCCAGCAGCCAGCTCACGCCCGAACAGTCCTGACCGGGCCAGGTCGACATTGAGCAGTTTCTCGCCGCCGCGCTACTCACCTCAAACTATGCCGCTGGGCCCGCGCACTGCAGAGCCGCAGGACGAAAGCCGCGGCATCTGGACTGGGTTTTTAGTCTCAAGCGAATCGGCCCGCAGACATGCAACATTGTGGAACGCGGTCGCCGCCGGTCCACCGCGCGATGATGCGGTACTCCTTTGGTGTGTGCGGCGTTCAGCAGACGCTCGAACAGGATCAATACGTCGCCTCAGTAGCCTAGGAATGGGCGCGCAAGATACACGCCAGAGTGAAGGAGGGAAGTGCGGGAGCAATGGACGCTTACGGGCGTTCCCTGTTCGGGCGCCGCCCGTTCCCTGATCTTCAGCGAAAATTCCCTGTTCTGTGTTGGCGCCCGATCACGGCGACAGGCTTGTATTCGAAGGCGTTTCTGTCGTTTCTTAGGTTGTGGTGGCGGCGATTGCGCCGGGGTTTCCCTGTAAAATTCCCTGTTACCAGGCAATCGAATGTTCGGCGGGTCTTTTCCCCGGCCCCGCCCCCGAACAAAAGATCCCGGCGCTTACATCATCTGCGCCGCCTCATGCTTCGTCATCTCGTCCGTCGAAGGCCGCTTGCTGACGACCTTGGGATCCATGCAGGGCCTCGCCAGCAAGACTCGTTCGCGAAGCGGGGACGGTGCATTGCGGACCATTGCGCCGAGCACCTTTGGCAAGACGTGCCCTTCGTGAACGCCGGAGGTTCAGGAGTCTATGCCGCAGAATCCAGGTTGCATGTCCCAGGAGAGTTCTGCGATGTCGATAGCAACCAGCCGCTAGATGGCAGACTGAGCATCGAGGTCGCGGAAGGGCCTGAAGAGCCTGGCAGTGGTCGATGCCCTCTCCGAGGAGGGGTTGCTGTGGAGCGCACAGCAACGCGAGCTGAGGCGGTAAGACGCTCGCCGATCGCGGTTGACGAAGATTAATGGGACCATTCAATTAGTCATTAAGAAGCAACCCCACCGCTCGCGCCAACCGCTTTAGTGAACCCGACATGCCGACGAAGAGCCGTGGCAAATTTCCGCGCCGTACTGCCGTGCCCAGCCGGTCGCTATTCTGAGATTGCGATGATCGCGCACGAAGCTTCGCATCTCGTGTTGCTGTCTCGCAGGTTGCTGTCTCGCAGGCTTTTCGTGCGCTTTAACTGCGCAATAGAGCCCCGGCTACTAGCATTCGAAACCGATGCGAAGCTTAAACCGAAACCAACTCCTGTTCACGCGCGAACGGAACTTAATTACCTGCTATTCAATAATAAATTTGATTATTCGATATAATCGTGATGACTCCATCGCAAAATTGAAAAATATGTTGGGGAAAAGAAAACATGGGAGGTCGTAATGGACGCTGCTCGTCGCTTTCGCGCTATGGCTTTGCTTTGCCGACAGACTGCCGCGCTCCAACCGGATAGAAGCTGGAGGCTGCTCGCAGAGGCAGAGTACTGGGAGCATCTGGCGGCTGCGGCTTTAGCTCATTGAGATTCGGTTGAGCGGTTCTTGTTCTTTTCCCACGATTTTCTACGTTTAGCCGTTTTCAGAGGCATGTTCTGAGGCATGTGATGTCGCGTACGCGTCAGACTTATACTTGTGCTGTTCTGAGCGAACGGCTGCAAGCGCTTGTGGCGGAGCTTAGAGAGGTGGAGAAGCTTCGAAGTAAGCTCCGACGCGTAGAAGCGAGAACAATGGGCCGAAGACGGCGTACCAGAGCTGACGGCAGAGCGAGAGCCGTTTAGACTGGAGACCCGACGGGGTCGCAGCTTGACCTTCGTCGGCTCGCTGGTGCGATCTTGCGCACGGAGGGCCCGCGATCCTCGTATCTACAATTAACTGGGGAAGGCCGACGCCTTTATCGCGCGGAGTAGCGACCTGGGCGAGTATGTCCCTGCGACGTGTCGGCAACCGCCATGGCGTAGCTCACAACGTTCGAACTAACTCGGCGGCGAGATGGGGCGTTTATCCAAGATCGCGCGCTCGCCCAAGATCTTCATTCGATGCACTTCGGAACACCGCAACAAGTCGATCGCCGTCCCAAAGCTCAACGTCGTGCTCGCCATGCATTTGCTCGGCTCGACGTCTCGCCGCCTGCTCGTCAATGCAGTCAAGCTTTGCAGCGCAGATCACGCGCCGACCGCTGTCCACCATGAACACTTTGTACCGCATGATGGCAGTCCCAAGCGCAAGAGGGACCGCATCATACTCGAACATCGTCCCGAGGCAGTACCAGATGGAGCGCAGACGCGCGGAACATTATAAGTGTTGCAATTCGGATATATCAGCGCGCGAGGAGCTCACCGAAGCTTTCAGGTAACCTGCGAGCAAGTCGGTGGCGTAATCTCACCGCGTGCCGAAGTGCGCGGCTCGCGCTTAAGATCGAGAAGCTCCCCAGCATCATCAGCGCCACACCTAGCCAAGTGAACGTCCGGCTGCGCGCCTCGCCGAGCACCTGTTCATCGCGCGCGCCCATCGGCATAACTGGAGATGAGTCGGCTCGCGCGGCAGCGGAAAGCTTCTCCGCGTCGACTTGGGGCGGCACGGATTGCTCGGGCGTGAGTTGGCTGTTGGGAAGACCCGAGACGGGTGTCGCCGGAATCAGGATTGGCGCGCCCGCATCGAAAACAGAAGTAGCATCAGCCACCTTCACTTCGCGTGCCGGCGGCGTCGGTTGAGGCTCGCCCGCCGCCGCAGAGCTTGATAACTCCGCGCGCGCATCGCTTACAGGGCTCCGCCTCTGCCGCATGGTCTCGTCCTCGTCCTCCTTGGGCCTGACGGTGCGGTTAGCGATGCGACGATGACCCGGTTCTCGCGCCGTCGCGACTCCCTCGGCCAAGAACCAGCATTTGCTGCGGCCTTCCCGCCGATACACCCAGCGCTGGCCGGCGCCTGGCGGGTTGCCGGGCTGTGCCAAGCATTCCGGTCGCGCCGAAGAGCTTGCAGCGGGCTCGCGAGGAGCAGGATTGAGCAAGTCAGTAAACGGGCTGGAGAGCGCAGGTGTTGCCGCAAGACCTCCAAGAAGAACCAAACTGGCGAAATAACATCGCAAATGACCGGACATCGAAAACTCCCGGTGATCGCCCCCACCCGAGACTTCGCGGCAACATGGGCCCCGATACGACTTAAATCTGGCAGCGCAATGAATTAAATGTGTCGCTGGTCGGTCGAATTAATACGCCAGGGCGGCCATGCGCCCAGTTAAGCGGGCCAAAGCGCAGCTGACCGGCGGCCAGTTTCTCGATGTCACGACCCTGGTTTGCCACCTCAGTGGGCGTTACCTCCTCCCGACAAATTAAATGCTCCGCCATGATGTTACCGCCCTCATGCCATTCTCCTCGCCACCTCCCGCATTTAAATGTGGATTGTGCGATTATCATTGGTCTGGCGGCTTGCCTCCTCCTTCATCCCAGACTTTTGTGCTGGGGCCTTCGTTTTTAACCTCGGATCTCGCCATGGACGCTGCCCATTTCAATTCGCTCTCCCTTGATGAGCTCTGGATGTTTCACCAGCAGGTCACTGCCAGCCTTACTCAGAAAATCTTGGTGCAAAAAGCACACTTGGAGGAACGGCTTCACAGGATTGGGCTAGCCGAGAAGGCCACACGGTTCGATCGTAAACGCCGTCCATACCCGCCCGTTCGTCCCAAATACCGCAACCCCAAGAACCCGGCGGAGACATGGTCCGGCCGCGGCAGGCTGCCGCGGTGGCTGCAGCCGCAGCTCCGAGGCGGTCGGAAGTTAGACGATTTCCTCATCGAGCGGGCTTCGGTTCAAAAGCGCCAGGCGAATTGAAGGCGATTGCGGCATTTGGAATGAGAATGCCGGCGACGGCTGTGCCCCCATCCTGCGGCCGGGAGCATTACTTCACAGCATCGTCGAAATCCGGCATACAACCATGCTTGGAGGGATTGTCATCGCGCTATTGAAATGGCCATCTTTCTCGGCTGGACCGCGCGCTCTTCTATGGCCGCCATAACGACGCTGCGTTCGTGGTTGATGCGGGAGATTGGCCGAAAGTTTGAGCTGTAGGATTCAGCCGTGCGACAATTTGGGTAGGCATACCGACAATCGCTCGATGACTATTTCTTCAACAGCAGTCCCATCCGCCGGGCCATTCGCCTCACGGACCCCGCGTAGCGGCCGAGTTCGGCGGCGATTCTGCCGGCGCCAACTCCTTGCCGGGCAAGCCTGAGCAGTCGTTGGGTCTCCTCTTTAGCCCATTGCTTTGGCTTCGGTGTTTTCATGCTGCGGGCACTCGGCTCGAACCAGTAAACCAGCGAGCTTCGTGGCCGACACTTGGGAAATTTACGGGTTGCCAGGCCTTAAGAGGGGTTGTCTCAGCAATGCTCTAGGAGAGCTGGCGGCGCTACAAGAGGGCCGCGTCTAGTAGGCGACCGCAACCGAATGGGCATCCACCTTCAAAAGAGTGTGCGTGAGAGGAAGGCTGGTCTTGGCCCAGGTGCGCTGATGAGTCAGCAGGTGCCGGACGGCTCGTTTCGGCGAACTAGTCCAATTACCAGTCGAGAAGCGTGTGGGTCGGCGACGATCGTGTCTCGCAGCAACAGGAACCAAGTTGCGGCGTCGTGGTTAATAGAAGTTTGGCAAAGGAGATCGTCAGATGCCCCGTGCCAAGCCTCCATTATTTGTCGCCATCGTCGCAAGCTCATTTCTGGTGGTCCTCGCGCTAGAACGCATTGCTAGTGCCGGGTCCGGAGGCGCAGGCACGGGGACGGGCGCGAGTAGCGCCAGCGCTGGCCCGTCGGCACCCTCTGGAATGGGGACGGGGGCAGGTAACGCTGGTTCGTCAGCAACCCCAGGAATGGGGACGAAAGATACGGGCACCGGCGGAAATCCAGGCATCAACGCCGAGCCGAGCAATCCGAACGTTCAGCCCGCCACGCCGGCGAGGTCGCGGGCGGCAGCCCAGGCCGCACGAAATGCAGGGGCTGGCCACGCGCAAAATGGCCTGCCGATCGGTGCCGTCGGGAGCGGCACGAGCAAGGAGGACCAAATGGCCATTGGCCGAGCGTCATCCCGAAACAGATCCGGGCCGGCAACACAGGCCCAAGGAAACACCAACGTTGGTTCAGAAGGTCTGCCAGGGAGAGGCACGAGCCTTTCGGACGAGATCAGCCTTCCGCGCGCTGCACGAGCTGGAGACAAGGTGCTGGATGCCAAGGCGCAGGTCGCGCGACGGACGACTGTCTCTCCCAGACGCGTTCCAGGTCGGGCAAAATTGGGTTTGTAGGCGGGCAAGCCACTTTCGGGGAGCTTATGAGGCCGCAAGCAGGTGGCGCGATGAAGACTTGCCGGTTGCCTGCTAACGCTGCCAGTTCGCGATCGATATTTCCCTGTTCCGAGATGGTATGCTTTGGCTGCAGCAGGCTTGAATTTTCAGGACATTTCACGCGGAGCCCAATCGTCGAGTGGTGGGGTTCTAGCCACGTTTTCCCCTGGCGCTTTGTGACGGCGCCGCAATTACCTTCGTAAGGAAATATCTGCCCCTCGGTGTTTCGCCGACTTGCGGACGGATCCTTTGGTGCTATGCCGAAATTCACCGCTGAATTGATCTGCGCAAGTTCTCGCCAACGTTGGATTGAGAAGCGCAAATCTCGGATTCTTGGGTCGTCGTGGCGTTGGCAATCTTCGGGATATTGAATGCAGAATTGTTAGAATGACAGCGGTGGCGTCACCACTTGAGATTCATCGTTTGAGTAGGCGGGCTGGCCGCAAACGCAATACATTATGGCCAGCATGCGGACCGCATGTCTGATCATCGAAAGCTCGCCTGACATTATTGATTGCTAGACGAAGTATTTGCGATGCGGTGGAAGCGCTATGACAGTTGTGAGGCAATTTGTGCTCAATCGTGGAGCAGCGTGCTTTTGGCCGCAGAACCAACCCTGCCGCTTTCCCCTTGCTGACATCACCGTGACCACCGTCGAGAAGGTCGATGCCGCGATCACGATCGGCAACACGTCAGGTAATACGACGATTGCTGCCAGCGCGGTGCCGATGAGATTTACGCCGGTGCAGGCCATGGCAATTTCCGTTTCGTCAGCATCTCAGCCGGTGCTGCCGATACCATTCACAATCTCGACGCTGACAATGATAGCTTTAAGCTATCGGGCATCGGCATCGCCGGTGGTCACATCGAGTCTGTGGATGGTGCACCTTTGCTCGGCGGTAACGAGGCTTCGGCCCACCTGCAGAATTTCGGGTCGGGTAACGACCATCTCCAGATCGATATGATGCCGATGGAACGAGCCACATGGACGAGAGCCCGAAAAATGTGAGCGGCACGCTGCACAATGGCAGATTCTTGGTGGCCCAAAGCCGAATGGCCTTAGGTCCGATCGACTAGCGCGGCGGCTTGCTCACCTCTCCCGCTTGCTTGCGGGAGAGAGAGGTTGGCGCGAAGCGCCGGGTGAAGCTCTTTAGGGATTGTCTCATTGCGGAAACATCCTCTCCCGTCCCTCATTTGGTCTCAAACAAAACTGCCGCCCCCTCTGGCAGGGGAGCGGCAGTTGTGGGTCGTTGTTAGTTCAGCTGAGCCGAGTGCGGTCGAACCTACCGCACGTACCAATATCCCCACCAGCGCTGGGACACTGGCCGTGCCTGCGCCTTCATGGCCGCGACTTCCTCGACCGGGCGAAGCTGGGGACCATAGATCGCGGGCGGGTACACGTCATCCCACAGCACAAAGCCGCCCTGGACGGCGGTCGCCCGGTGCGACGTAGCAAGCGCGAGTTCGGCGGCCGGTGCAACCGAGACCGTCACGGCGAGGCCAAGAGCGGCCAGGGCAATTGATGGAATAAGAGCGCGGAAGTTCATTGGATTGAATCCCTCGTAAAATGCGATGCGAAATAATGCGACGGGTTCCGCACGGTTGCAAGGGCGTGGGCCGGCCGGTCGGCCCGAAATTTCCTGTTCGCGGGAAGCCGCGTCAGGCTTGCCCGACTGCAACGGTGTCGGACAGGCCGGGGTCTGCGAGGACGTCTCTCTATATAGAGTGCTGCTCATGGAGGAATCCTGATCGTTGCCATCGATGCGCGCGGAGATTACGCCGCGTGCACTCCCGAGGTCAGGCATGAACAATCTTTCGGCGCCAAGAGGTCGGCAAGAATCATGATGTCGACACACTGCTCGCTCTTGATAGGTTCTGGACTATCCAAGGCGACTCCCATGACTTCTGCATTCCTCTCCGCTTTCATTTTCAGCGCTGGACTCATCTCGGGATACGCGTTGCGTGCTTGGCGCATCCAGCGAAGCCCTGCGAGATCATCCCGTGACGCCTGGCGCCGAACGGCCGGTCCAACTCCCACCTCAACGTTCGGCCACGCCCGACGAGCCTTTTAGGCAATGTTCGGCGCGCAGGCAGGACGCAGGATCTCTCATTGATACGAAGGGGGCATGATGAGATGAGCGAACCCAAGAGGGACGCGCCCCGGCGCTACATCGTGGATGGCGCGGGACAACGCGTGCTTGTCGGCCTGACGATTTCGGAGACGGTCGAGTTCGAAGCCCTCGATAATCCAGGCGCCCGCCTTGGCGCCGACTTGCTTGTCGAGCGGCGCAGTGTCCGTCAGGACGGACACGGGGAGCGTTGGCTGGAGCTCTACGTCAAGCACGAGCGAGCCTGGAACGATTGGATGGCCGAGACGCGTGCGCGGCTGGAGAAGCCCTGCTTGCTCAACTAGAGTCCGATCAGGACATGTGGGCAGCCCTGCCGAGGCGCGAGCCCGGCTTCGGCGGGCAATGGCAGGCCGTCGTCACCTCACACTGCGAGCATGCGGCTGCCCTGGATGCTCATCAGGGTCAGATTGCCGGTCGCATAGGCGCCGGTGTCGATGTTGACCCGGTTCGCCAGGAATTCAGCGCTGCGGACCGGCGTATGACCATGCACGATATATTTGCCGAACTGCTGCTCGCTGCGCAGGAATTCTTCGCGAATCCAAAGCAGATCGCGCTCGGTCTGCTCGGCCAGTGGCACGCCCGGGCGAACGCCGGCGTGAACGAAGAAGAAATCCCCGCAACTGAAGCTCAGCCGCAAATTGTCGATAAATTCCAGATGTTCGGTGGGCATTGCCCGTATCAGATCGCGCATGATCGATGCGGGCTCGTCGCGCTTCAGGTCCGGCGGGGGGAGGCCGTAGGACATCAACGTCTGGGCGCCGCCCACCGCAATCCAATCCTCGAACAGCGAAGGATCCTCGAACACGCTGACAAGAAATGCCTCGTGGTTTCCCTTGAGGAACACCGCGTTTCCCCGACGGCTCCGTTCGACCAGGACGTCGAGCGTGGCGCGCGTATTGGGGCCGCGATCGATGTAATCGCCCATGAAGACCTCGACCGCATAGCGCGGCCGGCTGCGGGCAACGTCGGCGTCGATCACCCGCAACATGGGCTGGAGCAGATGCGCGCACCCGTGAATATCCGAGATCGCATAGATGCGGACTCCCTCCGGCAATTGCGGTTTGGGAATCGGCGGACGCGGTCGGGCGAGAGATATCATGGCGCTCAAATCGATCGGGTGGTCGAAAAATTTCCCCAAGTCGCCGGCACCTAGGAGCTTCCATCCAACACGAACAGCGTGAATTCGGCGAGGGAGCGTTCCTGTTCTCCGGCTCGATCACGCCAAAAGAAGGGCGCTGCAGTTTTTGCCGACCTGGTCATGCGGGCGGCGCGAATGATCGGTGCGCGAGAATTGCATTGCTGAATGCGAGAGCGCGGCAAAGTTGCATGCCTAAGCCGAATTGTCAGCTGCACGCCCAGATAGAAATTCATCGAAATTCTCGCAAGGGACTCGTCGTGCTTCATCGGCGAATTACGTCGCCTGAAAGATGAGCGGCAAGCGCTCGCGCGACGATCAGGTGCCGCGTCGGATGTGGAACTTGATTCAAAATAGGGCAACGCGTTCGCTCCTATGTCATCACTGTGACGACATTTTCATCGCAACGAATTTCGCTGCGCATTTCAACGCGGCTCACGATCCTTGCGACGCAAAAGTTTTGCGTGCAGCGCCACAATGTCGCTGCGATCACTGAACACTTTCCGTGCGGGGAAGTGACGAGTCTTCAGCATCACGATGAGCGTCAAGCACTCTCTCGATAGGCAGAGGTTCGAATGGCTGTTGCAACTTATGGTTCTGAAAACGCTCACACGCTCTCATCGACGCGCGGTGGCTCTCTTCAGAGGCCATTTCAGATCGTGGTCATGGCGGCTGACTTTCTGCTGATCTTGTTGAGTTATGCCGCCGGGGCTTCGTTGTACGGCGCAGCCGTCGCTTCGCCCAATGACGGTGCTTCGGTGGGAGCGGGGTTGTTCGTCGGCGTGGTGTTCGTGGCGGTCGCCTATTTCCGGGACGTCTATGCCACGCACCGTCTGCTCAACGTCGTCTGGCAGCTTCGAAAGGCGGTGCTGATCTGGCTGACGTCGCTGACGATCCTTGCCGTTGCGGCCTTCTTGCTGAAATCGACGGACAATCTATCGCGCGGCACCGTCATCGTGTTCGCTGTGATCGGCGGACTTGGCCTGATCAGCCTCCGCTTCGTCTGGCAGGCGGTGTTCGGCACCAGCTTTGCGAGAAGTCGGCTGGTCGATCGCAAGGTGATCCTGCTCAGCCTCAAGCCGCTCGACTTCACGTCGAGCCGCTTCAAGGACCTGCGGAGGAATGGCTTCGACGTGATGCGCCATTTCGTGCTCGGAGCCGATCGGGATGACGGCCACTGGGAGCGGCAGATTCGTGACGTGATCCGTCAGTCGCGCTCGGCCGACGTCGACGAATATCTGCTTGCGATCGACTGGAACGAATTGCCGATGCTTCGCAAGCTGGGGCCATATTTGCGCGCCGTCCCACAGCCCATACGCCTGCTGCCGGACGACCCGGTCGCTGATCTCGTGGCCCGTCCATTCCTGCCGGTCAGTGGAACCGTCGCGGTCGAAATCCAGCGGCCGCCTCTCACCATTCTGGAGCGGCTACAAAAGCGCTGCCTCGACGTTGGCGTGGCCTTGTTCGCGCTGGTGATGCTGACGCCGTTGCTGCTGACCGTTGCCGTGCTGATCAAGCTGGATTCCCCCGGAAACGTCATATTCCGGCAATCGCGCCGCGGCTTCAACGGCAGGCCGTTCCAGATCTGGAAGTTCCGAACCATGACCGTTTGCGAGAACGGCGAGACCATCGCCCAGGCGACCAAGCGGGATGCCCGGGTCACCAAGATCGGGCGCTTCCTGCGCATGACGAGCATTGACGAACTGCCGCAGCTCTGGAACGTGCTGCGCGGGGATATGTCCCTGGTCGGGCCGCGACCGCATGCGTTGGCCCATGACAATTATTATGACGAGCTGATCAGCAAGTATGTCTACCGGCACCACATGAAGCCGGGGTTGACGGGCTGGGCCCAGGTGAACGGGTTCAGGGGAGAGACGCCGACGATCGATCTGATGGAAAAGCGGGTCGAGTACGACGTCTGGTACGTCAGCAACTGGAGTATCTGGCTCGACCTGAAGATCATGGCCCGCACGGCGTCCGCCGTGATGTTCCAGGAAGCCTACTGACCCCAATGACCCGATGATCTGAGGTGCAGGCGCTGGAGTTCAGGTTCCGTCTCGTGTCGACCTGCCGAAGAGCCGCATGATCGCATCCCGCAAGGCCAGCAACGGCGGGACGAGCACGAAGAAGGCCCCCATCGCAACGGAGACGATGACATGGCGGATCGAGAACGGTTCGTCCTGCTCGATGTCGCGTCGGCTCGGATCGATGGGCGCGGGTGAGAGCGTCGGCGCCGCCATCGGCTGCCGGCGCGCCTTGCGTGGAGGAACCACGATCAACACGAACAGGATGTTGAGCAGGACCCAAATAGTCAAAATCGTCAGGACGATCAGCATTCCGAGCCCGCCGGAAAGGAACTACAAGTACGAGCCGAGATTAGCCTCAGGGAACCCAGAAAGAAAGATGCCCAAAGTTTCGGCATTTTGAGGCGTCGAGGACCGGATTGTCTCGTCTTATCGATAAACGTTGGCCGACTGGCGCACTGTCCTAGCCGTCACCGTCTTCGTCAATCCTTGTTTTTGGCTAGAGCAATAACTGCAAGTTGTGGATTCCGGACGAATACGGAGACCGGAGCAGGTCCAGGGGCTTGGGGCAATCCCCGCTCGCGCAGGCGAAGGCGCGCTCGACCGCCTTCACGCAACAATTCCGCAAAGCACGAAAAAGGCCCGCTGCCAAATGGCAACGGGCCCGAGGTCGTTCCAGATCGGCTGGGCGCGGTGCCGCCTAGGTATGCTCGACGTAGTAGCTGTTGTGGTGCTTCCCCTTGTACGCCTCGATGCGCTTGAGCATCTTCGGGTTGGCGCGGTTGAGCACGGCACCGAGCAGCTTCTTCTGGAGGACTTCCGACCCGGAAACCGACTCCTGAAGGGCACTTCGCGTCGTCTGCCCCCATTCGATCACGTAGACCATGGCGTCGATCAGGAGGCTGACGGCCTTCGAGTCCGCCACCGGCATCACCGGGGCAAGGTCGATCACGATGTACTCGTAGTGCTCTCTCAGCACCTTGAGCAACTCGGCCATCGCCTTCGATCCAATGACGTCGGCCGAATTGACCATGCGGGACGCCACGACGGAGGGCAGGAAATCCAGGCCCGTCTCCTTGCTTCGCTGCACATGGTAGCCGAGGCTCGCCGGATCGCTGAGAGCCTCCACCAGTCCGCTCTTGGCGTTGGGGGCGAGCTCCCGGGTGAGCGAGCGCGTGTGCAGATCGCCGTCGATGAGGACCGTGCGATGTCCGGTGAGGGCGATCAGCTGTGCGAAGTTGGCCGCCACCGTCGTTTTTCCTTCCTTGGGAAGGGAAGACACGATGCCGATCACCTTGATCTCGCGGGTCAGGCGCGCAACGTCGATCGACACCTTGATGTTGCGCAACGTCTCGGCAAACCGCGAAAAGGGATGATCGACGACGTAGCGAGACAGATCGGACGGGCCGGTCTTCGTGGGCGGGCGGATATCGGGCAGGACGCCGAGGCACTTGACGCCGAGCTCCTCCTCGACCTCGCCGGGGGTCCGCAAGACGTCGCTGAGCAGTTCACGCCCGAACGCGACACCGAAGCCGAGGCAGAGGCCGCCGACGAGGCCCCCCACCAGCGCCAGCACCGTGCGCGGCGAGCTCTTGCGTTCGGGCTTGGTGGCGGTGCTGATCAGGCGCGCCTCGCTGAGCGGAAAGCTCTGATTCTGCGTCGCGCTTTGCAGCTTCTCGAGGAAGTTGTTGTAGAGGTTGCGGTAGGTGTCCGCGGCGCTTTCGAGGTCGCGCAGCTTGACTGCGGCCTGGCCGGTATCGCCGGCCTGGGCGACGAGCTCCTTGACGTTCTTCTCGAGCGAGGCCTCGCGGCTCTTTGCGATCTCATAGTCGCTGCGATAGGCGTCGCCGATCCGATGCAGCTCGTCGGCGATGTTCTTGCGCAGCTCCTCCATCTTGTTGGCCAGATTGACTGCCGCAAGATGTTGCTTGCCGTAGCGCCTCGACCAGTCGGCATACTGGGCCTGGAGGTCCAGATATTGCGCGCGCAGGCGGGTGATGACCGAGTTGTTGAGAGCGTCGGTCACCGTCGATTGCGCGACGTCCTGGTCTGAAATCGCGTTGATCCGGTCGAGCCGGGCCTTGGCTTCGGCCGTCGACGCCCGCGCCTGAACCAGCTGGGTATTGAGGTCCGACAATTGCTGTTCGGACATCAGGCCGCGGCTGGTTCCGACGATATTGTGCTCGGCCTTGAAGGTCTGCACGGCACGGTCGCTGGCGGTGGCCTGCTCGCTCAGCTCAATGCTGCGCTGCTGAAGCCATTCGGTTGCCCGCTTGGTGGACTGATATTTGGCTTCCAGCGCGCCAACGAGATAGGCATTGGCGATGGCGTTGACGATCTTGGCGGCCTTGTCGGGGCTCCGCGAGCGATAGTTCAACGACAAGACATACGTCGTCAGGACGCGCTCGGTTCTCAGGCTCTTCTGAACCGCCTCGACCACGGCATGTTCGAGCCGCTCCTGGGACGCCGGCTCGCCGGTGCCAAACAGCGACATGACCTTGCCGAGGACCATGGACAGCAGGCCTGGATTGGAGCCATTGAACTCCGGATCCTCCGTCAGCTTCAGGCGACGGACGACCGAGAGAATCAGGTCGTCCGAATTGATGACCTCGACCTGGCTGTCGACGTAGCCGGTGTCGATGAGGGCGCTGCTCGCGTTGCTGTCCTTGTCCAGCACCTGTGTCTGACGCGTATCCATCATGATGCGGGCGTTCGCCGTGTACATGGGTTGCGCCAGAACCAGATAGACGATTACCAGGGCCAGCGAAGCTCCGGTGCACGCCGCGATGATCGGCCATTGCCGGCGCAGGACGTCCGCCACGCGCTCGAAGCTGAGGACCGCTCCGCCGAATTCGATGCCGAATCGGTGTCCCGACTGAAAATGTTCTCTGGGTTGGTACATTGTCTGCTTCGTTGCCTCTGACGATCGCTGATCAGTTCGGAAGGGGGACGGGTTTGAAAGGATTGGCCAGCTTGGTCTTCCATTCGCCGTCGAGCAGCGCCCCTCCCCGGGGCGGCGGCGTCGGGCCTTTGTTTTGCGCTTGAGCCTGGACGCCGGAGGCGTCGTCGCCCGCGGCGGAATAACCTGATTGCACGTTGAGATCGCCGACCCGCTGCACGAAATCCCTGATCTTGCGTGCAGCCTCCGGCTTCGTCGACGTGCACCTCCCTTCGGCAATCCTCAGCGCGGCGCCGATCGAGGAGCGGTCCGTCGAAGTGGATGCGGAGATCAGTGTCTGCACGGACGGCAACACCGAGGGATTCGTGGCGATATAGGTGGCGAGCCGGTATCTCAGCTTCTCCTTGTCGTTGCGCAGCCGCTCCAGAAGGGAGGAGGGCGATTTGACGAAGGTGTCGAGTTCCAGTTGCGAGGCACGGTCCGAAAATTCGACGCACTGAGCGCGGCAAGCATCGACGCTCCAGACGATCAGCGCCGAACCTATCAAGACGGTCGGTAGCCATCGCGGCTGTGCATGACGACGTGTTAGTCCGCGGCCCATCCGTGTTCCTTGCTTCTGTTGCAATAGGAGAACAGGCGAAACTTGGCAGGTAACTGTGTCATCTTTTTGTGCGGCGCAAAAGCTGACGCACGATCGTCGATGACGAACAAACATTCTGCGACATTGCGTCGGTTGCAAAGAGACGAATTACAATGCCTGCGAGATCGGCATGTCGCGCTCACGAATGTTGCAACGTGAAAACATATCAGGCACTCGCGGACCGACGCGTCGCAAAACCGACACAAGTCGCGTCGCACTCTTGTTGTTCCCGGCAATGAGAGAATTTTTTCTACTGCGACATTCACATTAGACAAATGAATCTCGAGCGCCGGCCTCCATCGCAACAGCGCCGAATTTCGCGCACACTTTATACGCAAATGCTCGCAATGATCACGGCCGAATTGATTTGCGCGCCGATGCGCGGCGGTCTCAAGCAAAAAGTGGCGTGAACTTGGCGCTCGCATGTCCGAACGAACTGCGAGCGTTGAAATTATCGTCGATCGTCATGCGCCGAATGCGAGTCCGCGATCGCAGAGATTGAACGCGCGCGAGTCCTGATACACACTGCTGCGGTGCAATAGCTACGGAATGTTGATGTGACGGAGTTGGTTCATCGTGAGAAGGCGCATGTCCTGCCGCTCGACAGCATCCGGGGCATCGCTGCGACGTCGGTGGTAATTCACCATCTGCTGCTGATGCCGACGTTCCTCGCGGCGTTTCCGCACAATGCGTGGATCAACTGCTCGTTCTTCAGAAGCTCCTGGCTGCTGGTCGATCTGTTCTTCGTTCTCAGCGGGATCGTCATGTCGCTCAGCTACGTCGAGAGCGACTTCGGACGCTTCTCGCTGCGCGAGTTCATGGTGCGGCGCCTGGCGAGGGTCTATCCGCTGCACATCGTCATGCTGATGGCAAATCTGTTGTTTCGCCTGCTGCGTATCAGCCTGGTCATGGCGGGCGTCGTCGTGGCCGCGCCGGCGGCCTTCGAAGTGAACAATGCCTATTCCTTCGGTCTCAACGTCCTGCTGCTGCATTCGATGGGATTCATCGACTATCTCAGCTGGAACGCGCCGAGCTGGAGCATCAGCGTCGAGTTCTACACCTACCTGGTGTTCGGCCTGATCGTCCTCTTTGCCCAGCGCATGCGGTCCCTGTTGTGGTTCTACGTCCTCTGCGGCGCGCTTGCGGTCGGAAGCCTGGTCTTCATCATCTTCGTGCTCGACAAGAGGAGCCTCGGGCTTCAGACTGACTTCGGCATCCTGCGCTGCTTCGTCAGCTTCTTTCTGGGCGTGCTCACGGTCAGGATCGTCGATCGACTGCCGGCCAAGCCAGGCCCCGCAGTTCAGGGCGCGCTGCAATTCGTCGCCATGATAGCCAGCATCGTGCTGGTGTCCGTGGCGGAGACCAGTCCTGCATCGACCTTCCTTGCGCCGGTGACGTTTGCGGTCTTCCTCGGCAGCCTGCTGGCCTTTCCGGATGCGCTGCTGGTGCCGCGGATCCTGGTGGCCAAGCCGCTGGTCTGGCTCGGAAAACGTTCCTACTCGATCTATATGGTGCACGCGCTCGTGGTGCTGCTCGCCGAATATTTCGTGCGGGCCGTGGGAGCGGGGCGGATCGCCGCGCTGGATTCGGTGTGGGCAGGCCTGCCGGCGACGTTGAACCTCGTGGTCTCGCTGGCAGCCGTCCTGGCGGTTTCTCACTTCACTTATCTCTACATCGAAATTCCCGGCGGCAAGTTCATGCGAAATGCGCTCGGAAGCCGTCGGGATTTCGCGCGATCTCCCGCGCGCTCGGCGCGGCTGACGAACTGATTCGAATATGACGATGCTCGCGCTGCAACGGCCCAGAATGACGCTGATCAGCCTCAACATCGAGGCGATCGCGCTCGCGGTCTATCTGGTCCGCGACGCCTTCGGCGGCGTGATCCGTTATTACACCAGCATCTATCACATGGATGCGCTCTGGTACCTGCCCGACGGCGTCGCGCTTCTGTGCCTGATCCAGTTCTTCGTGCATTGCGTCTTGCGCAATCGCAGCACGTTGGCGCTGCTGGTGCTGGTGCAGATCATGCTGTCGCTTGTGCTCGGCTATTTCATGATGGGCACGGCCAATGCGGCGATCTCGTCGTTCAAGATGATGCTCCCGGTGTTCGTCGGGTTCTGCTTCTGCGATTCCAGTCTCGGCTCGTACCGCAAGCTGCTGTCCATCATCGCGGTGACCTTCTATTTGTCGGTGATCGGCGTTCTCCTGACCAAGTTCTACCTGATGCCCTGGGTGGGCTATAAATACGAATCCTTCGGCGCGGTACGCGAGGCCGGCCGGCTGTGGTGGGCCTATGGCGGCGACGACCAGCGCCTCATGGGGTTTGCGGCCGACAATACCATGGCGGCCTTCTTCATCCTGGTATCGTTCGCGATCACGTCCATCCGCATGAGCACCACCTGGTGCCTCCTGTTCGGCTCCATCGCGATCTATGCCATCAAGCTGACCACCAGCAAGACGACCATGATCGTCCTCGTGCTCTATTTGATTCTGCTGGTGCTGGTGCGGATGCTGCCGGAGAAGTCGCGGTTTCCCGCGATTCGGGCCATTGCGCTGTGGTCGTTTGCCGCGATCTTTGTGCCGTTCTTCATGATCGTGCTCGCATCGGGTACGGCGGCGGTGCCGCACTCGACTCTGTTCAGCATCGTAGATCGCATCAACAACAGCTGGCAGTTGCCGTTCGTGTACATGAACCAGCTGATGCCGATCGGTCTGGTGACCGGCTGCGGCGCGGGCTGTTTCAATTACCCGCAGAAGCTGTTCTCGCCGCTCGCGCATTTCTGGGTGCCCGTCGACAATTTCTACATCGGGACCTATCTAATGTTCGGTCTTCCATTCGTTGCCTTCATGGTGATGGTGTTCCGGGCGACGTTCGGCGCCACCGACGTCTACAAGCTGACGCTGATCTTCGTCGTCAATTTGTTCACGATCACCGTTCTGAACTACGGTCCGGCGTCCGGGCTCTTGATCATCGCATTGAGCTTTAGCGAGGTGTTCTCGCGCCGTGCGGCCTCCGCACGGGCGGGCGACGTCGTACCGGTCGTCATGCGGCAACCGATGCCGTCATTGGAAGGCTTCCGCCCGGACATGCCGGCGGCGAGCGGAAGCAGGTGAGAACGAACGATGCATAAAAGGCTCGCATTCATCGACACGCTGCGCGGCATTGCCGTGTTGTCGGTCCTGGTCCAGCACGTGTTCGAGGTGATCGTCGAGAAACATCCGACGGGCGCCTTTTACTGGCCCATCCACGACGTGTTCGGCTATTACATGAACTTCGGCCGGTTCGGCGTGGTGCTGTTCTTCTTCGTCAGCGGCTTCGTCATTCCGTTCAGCTTTCCCGACAGCGCCACGCCGGTGCGGGATTTCGCAATCAGCCGCTTCTTCCGGCTCTATCCCGCCTACTGGACCTCGCTCGTCATCGGGCTGCTGACGATGCAGCTGCTGGAGTCGAAGGTCTATCCGCTCGGGCAGGTCGCCGCGAACGTGACGATGTTGCAGACCTTCGTGAATGTCCCGAACCTCTGGGTGTTCTACTGGACGTTGGCGATCGAGCTGCTGTTCTACGTCGGATGCACTATTCTGTTCGCGATGGGGCTGCTGAACCAGCGCTTCACGGCAGTGACGATCGTCGTTGCGGCGGCGCTGATCGGAACCAGCGCCGCGCTGCTGGTGGAGAACAGGACCGTTTCCTCGGTGATGGAGGTCGGGTTGAACCTGTCGGCGATGTTCCTGGGCAAGATCATCCGCGACACCGTGATCGGCGGGAAGCTGCGATGGACCCACGTCGCCGTCTGCACGCTGCTGTATGCGATCTTCGCCATCACCCTGTCCGACCGGCGGTTCGGAGGCGTGTATCACGAGAATTTCTTCTACAGCTATTCGATTGGAGCGGCCTATGTCTGCGCGGCGCTGGTCTTCATCGGCTTTGCCGTGTTCGGCGAGAGAATGGCGTGGCGCCCGATGGCCTTTGTCGGCGTGATCAGCTACTCGGTCTACCTGATGTCGCCGTTCGTGATCGTCTTCATCCATCGCCTCTTCTGGTTCGGCGACGGGCCGCTCGGATGGTCGCTCTTCCTGCTGCTGAACCTGGCGCTGTCGCTTCTCGTCAGCTGGATGACGTTTCTATTCGTCGAGAAACCCAGTATTGCCTTTGGACACCGGTTCCGCTCGGCGCGCCGAAAGAAGGTGGTTCTCGAGCCTGCGCTCAGCACCCAAGGGGCTGCAGAGTGACCAAGCTTCCGCACCAAGCCGGCCCCGCCTATGACGGATCGTTCGTCCCGTCGGTCCAGGGGCTCCGCGGCATTGCGGCGCTGAGCGTGCTGATGGATCATTTCTACGACATGCCGAAGGGCGGCATGTACGACATCCCGGATCCCGGATTCCTGCCGCCGCTCTGGGCCTGGCTGCAATCGGTGATCAATGTCGGCGGGCACGGTGTCGAGCTGTTCTTCATGATCAGCGGCTTTCTGATCCCGGCGAGCCTGGTGCGGCATGGGTCGCTGCCGCGGTTCTTCTTCGATCGCGTCCTGCGCATCATGCCCGTGTTCGTCGTCCTGCATCTCGCACTGTTCGCGATTGGTCCGATCGTCGCTTACAAGTTCTTCCGTGGGATCGATCTGCCGAACTATCTCGCCATCTTCACAGCCAACCTGTTCTTCGTGCAGGATGCGCTCGGCCTGCCCATTGCCCAGCAGAATGCCTGGACGCTGACCTATGAGTGGGCATTCTACATCTGGTTCGCGCTGACATTTTCTATGTGGCGCAGCGGGGGCAGGCTACTGGCTGCGCCCCTGATCCTGCTGGGCATCGCCTGTCTTCTGCACTGGCCGATCACGGCCTTCTTCTGCATCGGCATGCTGTTCAGCGCCACCGGCTTTCGCATCGCTATTCCGGGGCGCCTCGGCTTGATCGCAGGGCTTGCTTGCGGAGCGGCGATGTATGCGAGCCTGGTGCTGTTTCACCCGTTCGTGGGGCTGCTTCCCGGCTTCCTGCTGTTCGGCATGGTGCTTGCCCCCGAGTCGGGCCTCGGCCGGGCTCTGAGTGCGCCGGCCCTGCAATATGTCGGCAAGATCAGCTACAGCCTCTATCTCGTGCATCCCTTCGTGCTGTTCCCCTTGCAGGTGATCGGCCTGAAGCTGGTCGCCGCCGGCGTCGATCGCTGGCTGCTGTGGGCCGGCTTCATCGCGCTCGGGCTGGTGCTGTCGTTGGTCGCGAGCGCGATCAGCTATGAGCTGATCGAGGTGAGGCTGAGGCGCCTGTTGGACGGGGCGATCCGGGGCATGTTCTTTCGACCGCTGAAGGTCGGGCAATCGGTTTGAGGCACCGCGTGCCCGTCGCGGTCAGCTCACGGTACGACCGGCGAGCTTGTGATAGGACCCCAGCAACTGCTCGGCGATGCGGTCCCAGTTCAAAATGCCGGCCGCGGTTTGCCGTGCGCCATCGGTCAGTGTCGCGGCAAGAGGCTTCGAGGTCAGCACGCGCTCGAGCGCATCGGCCAATGCGGCGGCATCGCCCGGAGGAACCAGCAGCCCGTTGACGCCGTCGGTGACGACGTCGGGGATGCCGCCGGTGGCGCTGGCAACGACGGGACGAGAATTGCCGTAGGCCGATGCGAGCACGCCGCTCTGTGTTGCATCCTTATACGGCAAGGCGACCACCGTTGCGGATTGAAACAGCCGCCCGGTATCAGCAGGCGAAATGTAGGCATTGATCGTCTTGACGGTCGGCATCGCCTCCATCCGCGCACCGAGCCGCGTCATCTCGGGGCCGCGGCCGGCGACGATCGCCTCATGCGCCACGCCGCGCCGGGCCAACATGTCGATCGCGTCGATGAAGACGTCCAGCCCTTTGTAGGCCCACATCCGTCCAAAAAACAGGATCCGGGCGGATTCCGGTGCGACGGCACCTCCGGCCGGCGGAACCATGAGCACGCCGTGCATGCTGGAAACCGTTTCGCCCTTGAAGTCTGGGGAGGCGCGCCGAAAATCGGCGATGCAGCTTTCGCCGTGCGTCGTGACGATCGACGCGGCCGCGCGCATGCGTCCACGCCAGCTGTCCTCACGTGGCGAGGTGCCCGAGCCGCCTTCCGAATGCGGGATCGCATCGTGAACGGTCAACACGAGAGGAATGCCGAGCGGACGAAGGAACTGGATCAGCTTGGACGTGTAGATTTCCGGAACTTCGTGACAATGAATCACGTCCGGACGAAACGAAATTATATCGAGGAACGAGGCCGGGATGCCGATCACGCCGCCGCGGCGCAGGCTCAGGTCGCGGATGCGTGTCTCGAACGGCGCCGCCACGGCGATATCGGCCAGTTCCCATTGCTGGTTGGCATCTTTGCGGTTGAGCACAAGGCGGACGTCGCAATGGTGAGCCAATCCCGAGGCGAGCCGGTAGGAATATTCTGCAAAATGCGGTGCGTAGATCGCCACGCGCAAACGCTTGGAGCTACGGAGAGAACGCGGAGCAGGCGAATTCATCAAGGCATCCATTTTGCATCACATCGCAAAGGTTGATTGGAGTGTAGTCCACGATTTGAACTCACTTCCACTCTAAATCGGACTCGTGACGGCACTCATCTGATTGCCATCACTCCGTCGTAATCTCGCGAGCAATCACTGCTCCGCCGTGATCGGAGACGGTGACGTCGCGGCAGCATCGCGCCACGTCGTCTAGTCTGCGATTGTGATTGGATCTGTCGGAATTGGGTCGAATTGTTGATGAACGTCACGCAGGGCAAGCAACATCAGGTCGTGGTGGCGTTGTTTTGGTCGCTCGCCCAGAATTGGGGCGGCCGCGCGTTGTCGTTCGTACTGTTCCTGGTATTGGCGCGGTTGCTCAACCCCACCGATTTCGGCCTTGCCGCGCTGGTGGCCTTCATCCTGCTGCTTCTAAGCTCCATCGCGGAATTCGGCTTCGGTGACGCGTTGATCCAGCGGCGGACGCTCGAGCCCGCCGACGTGACGCTGCCCTTTTTCTGCTCGTTTGCAGCCTCGGTGCTCCTGGCCGTTCTGATTGCGCTGCTTGCGTCGCATATCGAGCATTGGCTCGACGTGCAGGGGCTCACGCCGCTGCTGATCGCCGCCAGTCTGTCGCTTCCGATCGGGACCGCGACCCTGTTTCAGGAGGCGCTCTACAAGCGCCAGATGGATTTTCGCGTGCTTGCGGTCAGGACCATGGTGGCAACCGCCGTGTCCGGCGTCGTGGGCATCGGCTGCGCCTATGCCGGGTTCGGCGCCCTCAGCCTCGTGATCCAGGTGGTCGTTCAGAGCGCGATCAGCGGCTTGTGGCTCTGGAGCCAGCCGCGATGGCTGCCGATGCGCGGCTATGATCTGAAGAGCTTTCGTGAGCTATCCGGCTACAGCATTCACGTCGTGCTGAACAGGCTATTGGACTTCGCCATCGTGCGGACGATCGACATGATCATCCTTTCGCTCTATGGCGTCGCGGCGCTCGGCATCTACACGGTCGGTGCGAGGGTCTACATCATCCTGATGCAGCTGCTCACCCAGGCGGTCATGGACGTCGCGCTCAGCGCATTGTCCAAGATCGCGCACGAGCGGGACCGCATCGCGGGCGCTTACCTGCGCAGCGTCAGCCTCGGTGCGCTGATCGGATCTCCGGTCTTTGTGCTCCTCGCGGCGATCGCGCCGGAGTTCTCCCTGCTGCTGTTCGGTGCGAAGTGGGGCGGCAGCGAAGCGGTGATGCGGCCGTTGATGCTGATTGGCGCGGTCCAGACCGTGCAGTTCGTCAACAGCGCCTATTTTGGCGCTCTGGGCAAACCGAACTACGTCTTTCTGCTCAATATCCTGAAGTTCTGTACGGTCGTGCCGGCCATGTTCCTGCTGCCGTCGCGCGACATTGGCCAACTGGCCACGATCTTCGCGTTCTCGCAGCTCGTGGTGACTCCCGTGACGTTCGCGCTGGCGCTTCGGCTGCTGGGCCTGAGCTGGGGCCAGTTTCTGCGTCCCATTGCGGGCTGCCTGTGTGCCATCGTTCTGGCGTACGGCGCGGTCGTGCTGTGCCGGGAGGCGACGCCGGGCATGAACCCTTATTTGCGGATTGGACTGCTGTCGTCCTGTTTTGGGGTGACCTACCTGACGGGCCTTCTGCTGTTCTGGCGGAAGCAGGTCCTTTCCCTGATTGATTTCGTCGTGAAGCGCGGTGCGACCGCTTGATGAAGACGAGGAGGATGTGGTGAAGCAATTGATCCCCGTACCCGTACGCAGGCAGCTCCGAGGCTGGCTCAACAGTGCGAGGAATACGCCGTTGGCACTCGATCTGCTCGAGCTGCGCAGGTGGCAGATCGCCCGGAAGGACGTCGGCGTCAATGTCGCCCCGCGCAATAATCCGCGCCGGCTCGTCGTGCTCCCCTCCGATCCCTGGAGCGTCCATCAGTCGCGCGGCGACGAGGCCATGATCGAAGCGGCCACCGGGGAGGTGAAGCGGGCCTACCCCGATCTCGAGGTCTACATCGTGACCGCGACCGCAGCGGCCAGCGCGGACGTGCGTGCGATGGGTTTCAAGCCGCTCGAACTCTGGAGACAGCCGTTCTCCTACGAGACGGTGGCGCAGGAGCTGTCGCTCACCAGACCGGATTTCGGGCTGATTCTGGGGGCCGACGTGCTCGACGGCTACTATTCTCCGGTGGATGCCGCGCGCATGCTGCTGGTTGCCGATCTGATGGCGGCGTTCGGCGCCAAGGTCAGCGTGCTCGGCTTCAGCTTCAACTCCCGCCCGGCGAAGGCGCTGCGCGAGGTGTTCCGACTGCTGGATCCGGGCGTGGTCCTGAACCTGCGCGATGCGATATCCCTTCGGCGGTTCGACGATTTCGCCAGGAAGCGCGCCCATCTGGTCACCGATGCGGCGTTCATGCTGACGCCGCGGGCGGATACGGCGGCGGTGAAGCAGATCGCGGCCAAGATAGCGCGGCAGCGCGAGCAGGGCCGCAAGGTCTTCGTCTTCAACATCCATCCGATGTTGTTCAAGAAGCCGGAGCCGGCCAAGCTGCGGCAAATGATAGAGCTCGCGGCGGGCGCCATGCAGCGGCTGTCTCGCGAGCACAATGCAAGCTGGCTGTTGTTGGCGCACGACTACCGCCCCGAGATCGCCGACGACAATTGTCTTCGGCCGCTGGCCGACCGCCTCAAGCCCGCGCTCGGCGATCGCGTGCATCACGTCGACCAGGTGCTGTCGGCTGGCGAGATCAAGGCGGTTGTCGGTCTGGTCGACGGCGTGATCACCGGCCGCATGCATCTGGCGATCGCGGCGCTGGGACAGGGAACGCCCGTCGCAGCGATCACCTATCAGGACAAGTTCCAGGGCCTGTTCGCGCACTTTGGCGTCAGCGAACAGTTGTTGTTGTCGCCGTCGCAGTTCCTTGTCGGCGATAGCTTCGAGAGGTTTCTGCTGCACTTCCTCGGCGCGTACGAAGCTGTCGGCCAGCAGGTCCGTCAGGCGCTGCCGGGTGTCATGGACTTGTCGCGCGCCAATATCGCGCCGTTGCTGGGTGAAAGTGCGATGCAGATCGTGCCGGCGGCCGACGGTAAGGTCGCCTGAACGCCCCTCATGTCATCGGCAGGGCGGTCAGTTGACTGCCCGCTCGGTGTTGTCGAAACGCATGGATGTCTCGGCAGCCGCCGTCTGGACCTTGCGCGAGGTGGGAGCGGTGTCGGCCCAGCGATTGATGAGTCGCCGGGCGGGATTCTCGAAATAGGCGTAGGTGCGGTCCGCGATGACAGTCAGGACCGCACAGCACGCCAGGGCGAAGAGGCCGAACTGATCAGGGCGCAGTCCGAGCCAGGTCCACAATGGCTTGAACACGGCAATGAGAACGGCATCGTGCAGCATGTAGATCGCATATGAGGTGTTGCCGAGCCGGCCGAGCAGGCGGGCGCCCGGAAACTGCTTGAAGGCGCTTTCGCCGACCGCCGTGAGCAGGATGGCGCAGGAGAACAGCAGGATGGCGAGGTCGGGCTTGGCGAAGACGTTGAGGACGAGCACCGAGACGCCGAACATGCCGATGCCGGCGAAGATCATCCGCTTGCTGCGGTAGGGATGCGACATCCGGAACAGAATGGCGAGCAGGATTCCGTTCAGGAAGCTCGGCAGCGCGCGGAGCATTCCGTAGTCGAAATTGGCGCCATA
The DNA here is from genome assembly GCF_004570865.1 of Bradyrhizobium frederickii. GTDB lineage: Bacteria > Pseudomonadota > Alphaproteobacteria > Rhizobiales > Xanthobacteraceae > Bradyrhizobium > Bradyrhizobium frederickii. The sequence continues at coordinate 117,564 of NZ_SPQS01000018.1, read as the reverse complement.
CATCTGCGACCGCTCCTGCCAGATCGGCAGATGGCCGTGGGCGAGGACCAGATAGAGCGCCGCCACGATCGCGGCGAGCACGACCGGCTGGACCTTGCGCGCGAACAGCATCAAGAGCGGAAAGATCAGATAACAGAAGAACTCGGCGCTGATCGACCAGGACGGCGAGTTGAAGCTGAGGTGATCGGTGACGCCCCAGGCCTGCAGCAGCAGGATGTTGTACAGGAAGTCCAGCGGGGTCGAGCGGGCCGTGCGCTCCAGCCCGACGCCGATGAGCACCACGAAGATGAGCAGGCTCAAGAGGTGCAGCGGATAGATCCGCGCAATACGCCGGATCATGAAGCGGGAATAGGCGGCCACGCCACGTGCGTCGGACGGGTAGGAGTAGGAGATCACGAAGCCGGACAGGATGAAGAACATGTCCACGAACAGGCCATAGGACCCGTTCCATGCCGGCGAGATGCCCGTGTCGATCAGCTTCAGGTGGAAGATAAAGACCCCGAGCGCGGCGACGAAACGGTAGAAGTCGAGAACGACGAAACGTCTTGCTTCACTGGCTTCCATCGGGCCTCGGAGTCCTTGCGCGGGTCGTCTCCGTGTCTAGCGGCGAATTGTGACGCAAGTTCGCTGAGCGCGTTCGCCGATGCGGCGCAATCGCGGCGGTCGGTCCGAATTCATGGGCGCCAACCAATTGCGGATGGTCATCGCTCTGCCCATTGATGAGGCAGGCGCCCGAAAAGCGAACGGGGCCGGGACCCTGCATGGTCCCGGCCCCGAAGGATGCTGGCGCGCGTCTGGGCTCTAATTTCGTCGTGCTCAGACGAACATGAAGTCGTGGCTGGTCAGGCTGGAGACATAGACGTTCTTCAGCAGGATCGAGTCGGTGGCGGAGAACGTGATGAGCGCGTTGGTGCCGGACTGCGTGATTTGCAGGTGACTGTAGTCCGTGGCCAGCAGTTTCGAGATCTGGACCACGTCGTGAGTTGCGCCGTCGCCGGCCTGGAAGTTGAGGATCTGGTCCTGGCCGTGGTCGTAGGCAATGGTGGTCGAGTTCGGTGCGGCCGAGAACACGTCGTTGGCTGCCCCGCCCTCGATCGTGACGCCGCTGGCGACGGCCGTGACGTTGTGGGTGCCGTCGGTCTTGGTCTGGTCGAAGAACTGCAGCGCATTCGCGCTGTTGTAGTTCTCGTGCTGCGTGGTGCCGGCCTGTCCGTTGAAGTTGAACAGGAAGACGTCCTTGGAGCCGTCGGTGTTGTTGGCGATCTCCTGGGTCTTGTTGCCGGCGCTGTTGTAGATGTCGGTCAGCTTGCTGCCGTCGTCGTGGATCACCTGGGTATAGTCCAGAGTGCCGTCGGCGTGGGTCCGGGTGAGCTCGACCATCTTGCCCGAGGCATCGAGGTGCTGATGCTGGGTGGTGTAGGACTGCCCGGTGATGTGGTAGTTCCAGTTGTCCGACGTGCCGTCGGCATTCTTGATATAGGCAGCGGTCTTCACGCCGGCAGTGTAGACGGTGGTGGAGTTGTAACCATCGCTCTTGGTCGTTACCTCGCTGGTGATGACACCCTTGGAGTCGTACCACTCCGACGTCTTGGTGCCGTCGGCACTCTGAACCAGCGTGAAGGCCAGGCTGTTGTCGGCGTGGGTGCGAACGATGTTGGTGAGGAAGCCCGTCGTATCGTAGCTGTCGTGCTCGTTGGTGTAGGTCTGGCCGACGACGTTGAACTGGAAGACGTCCTTCGACCCGTCGGCGTGGTAGTCGGTCTCGGTCTTCTTGACGCCCGACGCATCGTAGTTGGTGACCACGCTGCTGCCGTCGCTGTTGATGACCTGGGTATAGTCGAGCGAGTTGTCCGCATGCCAGCGGGTCACCTCGGTGGTCCGGCCGGCCGGGTCGAGGTGCTGGTACTGCGTGGTGTAGCTCTGACCCGTGATGTTGTAGCTGTAATTGTCGTGGCTCTGGTCGGCATTGGTGATATAGGCCGCCGTCTTCACGCCGTTGGTGTAAACGGTGGTCGAGCTGTAACCGCTCGGCTTCTGGAACACCTCGCTGGTGAGGACGCCGTTGGCGTCGTACCAGTCCGTCGTCTTGGTCCCATCGGCGCTCTGCGCCAGCTTGAACGCCATGCTGCCGTCGGCGTGCTTGCGGATCAGCGTGGTGAGGAATCCGGTCGTATCGTAGATGTCGTGCTCGATCGTGTAGGTCTGGCCGGTGATGTTGAAGAGGAAAACGTCCTTGCTGCCATCGGCGTGATAGTCGGTTTCCTTGGTCCGCGTTCCGGCGGCGTCGTAGTTGGTGACGACGCTGCTGCCGTCGGCGTTGATGACCTGGGTGTAGTCGAGCGTGCCGTCGGCATGCTTGCGGGTCACGGCCGTGACCTTGCCTGAGGGATCGACGTGCTGGATCAGCGTGGTGTAGCTCTGGCCGGTGATGCCGAAGGCGTAATTGTCCTGGCTGCCGTCGGCGTTCTTCACATAGGTATTGGTCTTGACGCCGTTGCTGTAGACCGTGGTCGAGGTAGTGCCGTCGGCCTTCTGGACCACCTCGTTGGTGAGGCTGCCGGCGGCATTGTACCAGTCGGTCGTCTTGGTGCCGTCGGTGGTCTGAGTGAGCTTGAAGGCGAGACTGCCGTCGCTGTGCAGGCGCGTCAGGCTGGTGAGGAAACCGGTGGTGTTGTAGGCGTCGTGCTCGGTCGTGTAGTTCTGGCCCTTGATGTTGTAGGTCCAGACGTCCTTGCTGTGATCGGCATGATAGGCGGTCTCGACCAGCTTGACGCCGGTGGCGCTATAGGTGGTGATCACGCTGCTGCCGTCGCTGTTGTAGACCTGCGTCGAGTCCAGCGAGCCGTCGGCATGGCTGCGGGTCACCGAGGTGACCTTCCCCGAGGCGTCGAGATGCTGAACCTGAGTGGTGAAGCTCTTGCCCGTGATGCCGTAGGTGTAATTGTCCTGCGAGCCGTCGGCATTCTTGACATAGGCGGCCGTCTTCACGCCGCCCGTGTAGAGCGTGGTGGAGTAATAGCCGCCGGACTTCTGGACGACCTCGCTCAGAAGGGTTCCGGCCGTGTTGTAGGTGTCGGTGGTCCTGGTTCCGTCGGTGCCGACGTGGACGAATTTCGTCTTCACGCCGCCTGTGTAGCTGATCAGGTCCTTGGAACCGTCGGTGTAAGCCACGGTGGTCGAGGTCGGCTGCCCGCTCGAATTCAGGCCGGTATCCGACTTCGACAGAAGCGTTCCGCTGGCGTTATAGGTCTTCGTGCTGCTCCAGGTCGCGGTCGAGTTCGTCACCGAGAACGAGTAGCCGCCCTGGATCTTGGAGAGGGCGCTGCCGTAATGGGCAATGATGTAGTCCATGGTTGCCTTCGAGGCGACCGGCAGGACGTGCGAATCGGTCAGCGTGATGGTCTGCAGCGCCGTCGACTCGCTCAGGTCGGACAGTTCAGGCACGATTTCGGCCGCCGTCCCGCTGACGCTGGTCCTTGTGTCCGGCGGAGTCGAAGTGGACGGGGGCGCGTCGATCTCGATGATCAGCGGGTGGTCGCTGACCGGAATCGTGATCGAGCTGACGTCGGTGTAGCTGGCGATCGCCGTGGTTCCCGTCAGGGTGTCGTACACCTTCACCGAATGATGCACGCCGCCGAGATTCACAGTGACCGTCTGGGCCGCATTGGTCACCTCGGTATCGGTGGGATCGTTCCAGAGCTTCGGCTCCGCCCACACGACCAGTTCGTAGGCGCCGTTGCTCTTGCCGAGCACCATGCTGTTGCCGGTGGCCGGCATGTTGCTCAGGGTGTAGTTCAACGGATCAGTCGGCTGCAGGCCGCCCTTGCCGTCGTCGGCCAGAATGGTCGTCAAATTGTGAATGGCCGTGGCGGCGAGCTTCGGCGTCCCGTCGGAATTGAACAGTCCGAAGTTGGCTTCGGGATTGGTATTGCCGGCGGACGAGTCGCGATCGAACAGCTCGTAGAGGTAGGTCGCGCTCACGCCGGCCTTATAGGCATCGGCCAGGGTGTTCAGGATCGATTTGGCCTGCACCGTCTCGTTGACGCCGAGATATTGGGTGTTGGCTTGCGTGGTGTAGCCGGTCTCGGTGATGACGACGGGCTTGCCCGGTGCCGCGGTCATGACGGCGCTCAGCGTTGCCGCGATGGAGCTGCTAGTCGTCAGGCTGGTGCTGACATAGGCATGGGCGTTGGCGTAGTCGACCGAGCCCGACATGTCGCCGAGCTGGTTGTAGCCTTGCGGATCGTTGTAGGCCAATGACAGATTGTAGATGGGAATGCTGCCGAGCGTGGCGTTGGCATTGACGGCCTGATAGAGCGCGCTCTGGAACTGCGCCGCGGCGGTAAGGCTCGAGCTGCCGTTGTAGCTGAACGGCTGGTGATTGGCCTCGTTGAGCCCTTCGATGGCGCTGATGCTGCCCGGATGGCTCGACACGAACTTCTCGAGCGAGGCGATGTAGTTCTGCAGTCCGGTCGTCCCCGTCTGGGGCAGGGCGGACGACACCAGGAAGTCGAATTTGTAGCCGGCAGCGGCCAGGCCATCGACGACGGGTTGCGCTGCCGGGCTGGTCCCCATCGCGTCGCGGAGATGGGTGACGCCGAGATATTCGAGGTCATCGACCATCAGGGCGAGATTGTTGTAGCCGGTCCACCCGAAGCCGGCGTGCGTGTTGACGCCGATGGAGTTGATGAAGCCGCTGGCGGACAGGACGGTTTGATCGGACATTGCACACTCGAGTTTCAGCGCAAGCAGAAATGCTCGCAGGGATTTGCGTTCAAGCTTCTCTGTGGAGTGTGAATTTCAGATAAAAATGAAAGCTGCAAATCGCGAGCGAAACGAGGTTCCTTGTGCAGGAACAGACTTGCTCGGTTACAGCAGAATAATTGATGCGATGCCGGCTCAGCGTGGCGTGAGGAAGGCGCTTTCAAGATTTTCGCGACTTGCACTGCTGAATGTATGCGCACGCGGCGCGAAAGCTTTCACGCAACGGGTGTTGGCAGGGGGCCGACGCGGCTTGTCTGTCCGCCGTTCCGAGTATCTTGGTCTCGTGCCTTTCGCGCAGCTCAATCTTTTTCCTGCACGGGAAGTTCGCAGATGCCGCTTCCATGGGCGGTTAAATTATATAATATGCTCGCAAGGGTTGTGCTTGCTCAGAGATGGTGCAGACGTTCTTGCTGGTGACACCGGTTCCGTGTCGGAACCCGGCGTGCATCGCACACGGCCGGTGCGAAAATCAGCCGCGGCGGGCCAGCATCAAAAAGTCCCCGCGCCATCCGACGAGCGCCGTTGCAATCGCCGCGATCACGATCTTGCCGGCAAGCCACGTCGCGGGCTCGGTCGGCATCGAGGCGAGCGATCCGATCAGGAGCGCGGCCACCAAGGCCTGCATGACCAGTGGCCAGCGCGGGAACGCCTCAAACCGCAGGGTCGGACCGAGTGCGACCAGGATCGTCGCGAGCGTGGCGACCGCTGCGCAGCCGACTGCCCCTCGCGGCGACACGCCGGCTGAGGTCGCGACCAGCGCGACGGCGACGACAAGAGCGAGCTGGCCGGCCGCGACGAGGACGAGCCTGGTCGCCAGCTTCTCGAGGTGGGGGACGACCGCGATGGTCGCCTGCAAATGGGTGTGCAGGAAATAGAAGGCGGCGACCATTGGCGCCGTCTCGAGAAAGCCGGCCAGGCTCGCCTGCGGCACCAGGATACGGGCTGCATCTGGAATGAATCCAATCAGTCCGCCGAGCAGCACCAGGGTCGTGCAGATCATGAATTCGAACATCCGCCGCGCCGACTGCACCGATTTTGCCCTGCCTCCGTGTTCGAAATCGTCGACCACTTCGGGATAGCTCACGGTGTGGATCGCCGCATTGAGGACCCAGAACGGACGCTGCAGGAGGTCGAGCGCAATCGAAAATCCGGCGCCGGCTCCCGTCGCGCCGAGCCGGCCGAGGACGATGACACGGAGCAGCACCGGCACCGACAGATGGATCACGGACGCGCCTGCCGCAAGCATGCCGTAGCGGGAGAAATCCTTCCAGTCGGCCAGCATCCTCTGCAAGGACACGCGTTCCATCGGCGTGCGATATGCGACCAGGCCGGCGAGGAGGCCCAGGGCGTGCCCCGACGCGATGCCGAGCAGCGCCGCTTCGGCCGTTCCCGAGATCACGCCTCCCGCGGCGGCACCGGCCAGAAGGGCGGTGGCACGCAGCGCAAGAAGGAAGGAGGCGATGCCGAGCCGGTCGGACAGGCGGACCGACAGGAAATAGAGGTCCGTCAGGCCCTGAAGGACGGAGATGCCAAGACCCAACGCGATGATCCCTCTCGGGAGAACGCTGGCCAGAGACGCGCAGCTCCCGACCACGACGAGCGCGGCCGCGCTCGACAGGCCGGCTGCAAGCAGCGACCACCTCAGCCGAGCCGCCTCGTTCTCCTTGGCTGCCGCCAGAAAGCGCAGTCCCGCCAGCTGCAGCCACTCGAACATCAGGACGCAGAGCAGTTGGCTCGAGGCCAGCGCGAGGGAAAAGTTGGTGTAGTCGGCGGCGGGCAACAGATGGCTGATCGCGAAGATCAGGATGATCGCCGCGGCGCTCTGATAGACGTAGCCCGCCATCGCGAAGAGGCGCGTCATCGCGGAATGAGGCGCTCCTTGCCGACGGCCCGTCCCTGTGGCGCTTCGCTCGTTGCAGCGCGCATGCGCGACATCCGCTGTTCGCGCAATTGCTCATACAGGTTCTTGTATGAAGACAGCACGTCGGCAAAGATCCACTTGCTGGTATCCGCGATCAGGCGCCGGCTGATCTCGTCGATCTTGTGCGGATCGGCAGCGATCGCGAGCATGCTGCTGGCCAGGGATTGCGGATCGGCTTCGGTCAGCCAGCCGGTCACGCCGTGCTCGATGACTTCGGGCATGCCGCCGAACGGCGTTCCGAGCAGTGGCCTGCCGGCCGCCTTGGCGTCTGCGACGACCAGCGGACCGGGGTCGTGCCAGATGGAGGGCGCGACCACAACGTCAACCTGCCTGTAGAAATCGTCCGGCGCCACGAAGCCCATGAACTCGATACGTGCATCCGGCGCGAGCGACCTGAGACGTCGCTGCTCCTCGTCGCTGACCCGGCCGGCGATCATCATGCGGATGCGATCCCGGGGCAGCAGCGCCAGAGCGTGCATGAGGTTGTCGATGCCTTTTTCCTCCGTGAGGCGGCCGATGAATCCGAACGTCACCTCTGTGGTGCAGACCGGGCGGGGATAGGGCGCCTGCGGCGGCTCGGTCGAGGCGTTGCGGATCACGGTGCGGATCGGCGTCTCCGCGAACATGCCCATGTCGGTATGAATGGACAGGACGCGCTCGCTGACGCCGACCACGGCACTGAGCCAGTGCGTGGCGCGTTTGCGATGAAAGGTCAGAATTGCGCAGCTCGTGCAGGTGTGCTCGCACGACCGTCCGTTGTCGAAGCGGGAGCAGCGCGGGCAGGTCAGATAATAGTCGTGAAGCGTATGAAGCACGGGAACGCCGAGCTGGGCGGCAACGCGCCAGATCGCGGTCGTGAGGCCCGACAAATTGTTGGAGTGCAGCACGTCCGGCTTGAAGGCCCGGATGCGTTCCGCGATCAGGGGTGCCTGCATCTGCCAGTCGTCGACCGCGTGCCAGATGCTGCGCAGCGCGACGTTCTTCTGCTCGGAGAAGGGCAGATAGATGTTCTGAACCGGCGCGGAGTAGACGTTGATGCCTTCGCAGGTTTCCGGGGCCTGCCCGGGCTTAGACGCGGCCCGGATCACTTCCACCTCGTCACCGCGTTGCATCAGACCTTCGGCGAAGCGGCGGGCGAAGATCTCGGCGCCGCCGACGATCTTGGGTGCCTGAGGCGTCGGATAAAGCGTGGACGTCAAAAGAACTTTCATCGCGTCAACCTCATGTCTGCAAATAGGCTCTACCGCGCCGGCCTGATCTCCAGGGCGGGAACGGCACTGTCATTGGCTGCAATCAGGATCGGTGTGCTCGAGACGGGAATCCAGGCCCCGGACGCAGGCTTTGCCGCCTGGTCGCACGGCGTCGCAAAGCTTGCCCCTTGCGGATCACCCTTGAGCCGGATTTCGTAGCGTCGGTCCGGAGCCTCGGACCAGACCGCAATTTTCCCGCCCGACGTCGTTGATGCATTGATCGACACGACGCCGCTGGCGAGCTCGCGGCGCTCGGCACTCAGGCTGGAGCGAATGAAAGCCCAGGCGCCCTGAGCCGCGCAGGCGACCGGCTTTGGCGAATTGTCGAAGCGATAGAGTCCGAAATTGTCCTCCAGCTCCGATGGGTTCTTGCCACTGTCCTTGAGCTCGTAGAGCCACATGCCCTTGAGCCAGCGGGCCGCGGTCGACGCCCACAGGATCAACTGCGCCGTATTGTCGGCCTGGGCCTGCTCACTGACGCCGCATTTGTTGGTGGCGGTGGTCCAGCCCGTCTCGGTGACATAGATCGGGAAGTCGGGGTTTCCGCTCGCCTGGCCGACGAGGCGGTGAAACGCCGTGAGTCGGTCGATGATCTCGGCCGAGGTGCGCTTGCTCGGGCCCATGCAGAAATTGTAGAGATGGATCGAAGCGCCGTCGGCATATTGAAGGATGCCGGTTCGCAGCATCTTCTCCGTCCATGTCCAGCCCGGATCATCGCCGAGCGCGCCGACCAGGAAAGGCGCATTCGGTGCAACCCGCTTGACCGCCGGCCGCGCGACTTGCGCGAGCGCCAGATAATTCTCCGGCGAGAACGCGGCATCTTTCTTCGCCGCCAGGTTCCATTCGTTCCAGAGTTCGAAGAGCGGATGCTGCGGCAAGACCGATTGCGCCGCCGCGGCGGCATAATCGGCGAACCGCTGCCGCGCCTCATCGGTCGTCGGCGGCGAGGAATTCGGAACCAGATGATGGCCGAACGCAAGGATCAGAAGGGGGCGCGCGACGCCGGACCTGACTTGCGATTCCAGCCTGCCGAGCCTGGGCGTGAACCCCATCCGGCGTCCTCCCACCTCGAAATCGGACCAGGGAAAATCATCGCGGAAGGCGTTGAGGCCAAGCTGCTTGATCTGGCCGACGTTCTCCGAAGGCACGTATCCGCGCGTGCTCACCGGGCCACCCAGGCCCTGATGCGTGCCGACCCCCAGCAGGAATCGGGCATCGAGCGGTTGCGCCTGCTGGGCGCAGACCGAGACCGGCAGAAGGACCGATGCGATGAGGCTGGCGAGGCGGAGACTGTCGCGAACCAAGGTGCGTGGGACTAGTGGAGCCATCAGAAATTCTTGGAGAGATCCGATTGCAGCGCCGCCTTCGCTTCGACCGGTGTCTGGTCGTTCTGCAGCAGGTCGAGATAGACCTGCTGCAACTGCCCATGTGTCTTCTGAACGTCATACAGCTGCTTGAACCGGTCGTAGCCGCGCTGCCCTAGCACCTTGAGATCGAAATCGAGCGCCCGCCGAAAGCCGTCCACGAGCGGTTGAACGGCGACAGGCTCGCAAAGCACGCCGGTGACGCCGTCGACCACGATCTCGGGCAGCGCTCCGCTGCGGAACGCCAGGATGGGTTTTGCTGCGCGCATCGCTTCCAGGGCAACGAGGCCGAAGGCTTCCCATCGTGACGGGATCACGACGAGATCGGCGGCCTCGAGCTGGGTCTCGATGGTCGGGCGGTCGAGCCAGCCGAGCAGGGACACGTTGGGCGGGACGCTCGGGCCTTCGTACTTGTTGACGACGGAGGCGCCGATCATGCGGATATCAACCACGTCTTCGAGCGCGCGTGCCGCCTCGATCAGGAGATCAAAGCCCTTCTGACGGTCGAGGCGTCCGATGAACAGAACCTTGACCTTCTTGGAAGTCCAGTCTGCCGCGACGGGCTGCGGCGAGCGCGTCTTCGAGATGCCGTTATGGACGAGGGTGAGGCGGTCGGCGGGAATTCCGGCGCGGACGGCTTCGTTGAACTCGTCGCCAGAGATGCAGATGATCCGGTCCGACGTTCGCGCGAGAAGGTTCTCTGCCGCCTTCGTCACCACATGGCTGAGGCGGCCGGTCTCGCGCGAAAACGCCCAGCCGTGCGGGCAATAGACGACGCGTGGTCCGTCCGAGCGGGCTGCAAGCGCGGGGCGGAGCACGAGGCCCGCGAACGAGGAATGCAGGTGCACGACATCAGGGCGGAAGGCATCCAGGGCCTGCATGCTCGCACGAAACATCTGGAATAGTCCGGCGATGCTACGGCCGGATCGCTCGAACGTCGTAATCTGGTTGTCGTCGATCCCAGGGAGATCGTGACGATGATCCGAAGGCACGACGTAATGCACGTTGTCCGCGCCGAAGCTTGCCTGTTGCTGCGGATGCAACTCGTTCAGATAGCTCGCAATCCCGCCCCGAATCGTCTCGGCGACGTGCAGCACTTTCATCGGTTGCCTTGCATAGGGCTGCGTCGGAGAGCCGGACATCGTGTATCCCTGTTCTGTGTTCGCTAGTGCGAAACACAGTTCCTCGAATACGTAGCGATATTGGGGCAGCGATGTGGTGATGTTGCGCCAAGCCCATTGCGCGCGCGATTGTCACGGGAATGAAACTTTTCGTGGAACAACGCGAGGGCGTCCGCGTTGCAGCCAGTTGCAAACCGTTTGTGCGAAAACCGATGCGCGCGATAGGTGAAGTGCATTGAACTTCAAGCAGCACTGGCAACGCTAGCCGGTGGTGCCAGATGGTCGAGCAGAGACTTGGCCGACTTTTGCCACGAATAAAACGCGACACGTTCCTGCTGCCGTCGCCGTTCCTGGTCCGAGATTGCGCCGGCTGCCAATCTTTCGAGCATGAGTTGCTTCAACGCTTCGGCATCATTGGCGTCAAAATACGCAGCCGCATCGCCGCACGTCTCCACAACCGCATCAGCCGTCGAGGCGATGACCGGGCAACCGAAGATCATGGCCTCGAGTGGCGGCACGCCAAAACCCTCATAGAGCGAGGGAAACACGAATGCCGATGCATGCGCATAGAGCGCGGCAATCTCGCTGTCCGTCAGTCGTCCGGCCAGCAGCAGCCCGGAAACCCCGTCAGCCGAATTATCCTGAAAGACCTTGCTGTTATCTCCTCCGACGATGACCAGCGGAACGTCTTCCCGATCGAGCAGCTGAACAGCGCGGATCGCCACGGACAGATTCTTGTTTTTGGTCTTCGAGCCGACGAAGAGGAAGAACTTCTGCGGTTGAACGCCCAGTCTGGCGAGAATCCCGGGATCGGGCTTCGTCGCCGCGAAGTGTTCGGCGCTGTTGGGAAATACCGGAATGCGCGATGCCGATAAGTTCAGCACTTGGGCAAGCTCTCGGCGGGAAAAGGCCGACACTGTTGCGATGGCTGCGTTGCGGGCGAGCAGTCGACCCATTGTCCGATGGACGGTCAAATAGCGCCAGTTGAAGAAATCCGGCCTGCGAAAGACCTGAGCGTCGTGAATCACGACAATGTGGTCGCGATGGAGGACGGGGCCGGAATTGGCCAGACTGATCAGACGGCCCCCTGCCGCGGCGCGCGCCAGATCGATTTGGTCCCAGGCATGACCATGCAAGCGGCCGACGGTGCGGATCTTGATTCGGTGGAGATCGAGGCCCTCGCTTGCATCCGCCGGTGTGAGCAATTGCCAATCCGCGTTCCGCAGCGAGGCAGCAGTTTGCTCCGACGCCAGGAGCGCGTCGATCGCCTTGACCATTTCAGCGGCATAACGCTGAACGCCAGTGAGCTTTTGCGCCAGAAACCGGCCGTTGATGAAGAACTTCAATTGGCTACCATGGGGTTCATCGGCTTTCGGGTGGTGGACGGGCCCCACAGGAGCAATCGTTAGGTACGGAAATATGACGCTGCGCTCCGCCCGGTGCCAAAACGCTTCGATTGCACGAGGGGCGCCGCCTTGCTGCGTGTGTGGGCGCGGTGTAGATGTCGGCCATGAGTGACGATACCCACACTCTCCGCAGCGGCGGACTTACCACCACCATCAAGGCGCACGGCGCCGAGCTTTGCTCGTTGAAGGACGCCACCACCGAATTCGTCTGGCAGGCGGGACCGGAATGGCTGCGCCATGCGCCATTGCTGTTTCCGATCGTCGGGCGCCTCGCCAAGGACGAATTGCGGCATCGGGGCAGGACCTACCGGATGACCCAGCACGGCTTTGCGCGCGACAGCCGCTTTGCGTGGACGGAACGCGGCGAGAGCCGCTGCGCGCTGGTGCTCGAAGACAGCGAGACGACGCGTGCGCTCTATCCGTTCGCGTTCCGGTTGACCGCAACCTATACGCTCGACGGCGCCGGCCTTGATCTGACGCTCACGATCGCCAACACCGGCAAGGAGACATTGCCGGCTTCGATCGGCGGTCACCCCGCGTTCAACTGGCCGCTCCAGCCGGGACTTGCCAAGGAGAGCTATTCGCTGACCTTTGCGAGCGCGGAATCGTCTCCCGTCCGCCGCCTCGATGGCGGATTGCTGCGCGTGGCAACGGAGCCGAGCCCGGTCAAAGGTGCGGTGCTCCCTTTGTCCGAAGCCCTGTTCATCGACGACGCCGTCATTTTCGACCGGATCGAGAGCAACGCGGTCCGCTATGCCGCGCCCACCGGCCCCTGGCTCAAAATGTCCTGGCGCGGCTTTCGCGAGCTTGGGGTCTGGTCGAAACCATCTGGCGCGCCGTTCCTCTGCATCGAGCCCTGGCGCGGTTATGCCAGTCCGGCCGGATTCGACGGCGAGTTCAGCGACAAGCCCGGCCTGATGCACATCGCACCAGGTGCCGAAGAGCAATTGTCGTTCCGGATCGAGGTCGGATCGTCCTGATGCCGGAAGGCGGCCGCGCGCATCCCGTTGCGGATCGAGCGACGGGCCCTCAGACTTCGATCCGCGTGAGATCCTCGCCGAGCACGACAGGGCCCGAATAGTCCTGCCTGACATCTTCGAGCAGCGCGTTCAGCATGGCATCGTTGGTGCGCGGCCGGTGATGGGTCAGCGCGAGCTTCTTGACGCCGGCCTTGGCCGCCACCTTGCCGACGGTGTCGCCGCAGGCGATCGTGAATTTCGCAAGGCGGCGAAGGTGCTCGTTGTTGATCTCCGGCGTTGCGAGGAAACAGCACTGGACGAGCAGGTCGGCACCCTGTGCCAGCCGCTCGAGCCCGGGGCAGGGGACCGTGTCGCCGGAAACTGCAATGACCTTGCCCTCCGCTTCGAAGCGGTAGCCGAGACACATCCATCGCGCCAGGAAGGCCGGCTGCATGTCGAGACCATCGCCATGCGAGACCAGCTCGGCGCTGATCTTCCAGCGTCCGGTGTCGAGAACGGGACCCGGTATGATGTCCGTCGCGACGACGGGTTTCCAGCCGCCAAGGGTCGGCTCGCCCTGATCCCGCCAGGCGATGTCCTTGTCGTAGACCTGCGTGATCAGCGTGTTGACGAGCCGCTCGGTATCCGGCGGTCCATAAACGCGCAGCGCGTCCTTGCGTCCGTGCATCCATGAATTCAGCATCACATCGTAGAGGTCGCCGATGTGGTCGAAGTGATGGTGCGTGAGAAAGACCGTGTTGATAGCACCGAGGGGAACGCCGGCCTTGCTGAGCTGCAGCACGACGCCGCGGCCAGCGTCGAACAGGATATTCTCGTCACCGAGCCTGATCAGCGTGGTCGTCGCCATGCGGCGCGGGTCCGGTCGCGGGCCGCCGGTGCCGAGCAGTATGACCTCCATGGTGCCCACTCCAGCGTGAAGATTCTTCACAGTAGATACGAAGGCGGCCATGAAGCAAGCCGCACCGGGCCGGCAGGGACGGGCGCTGGTCGTTCAGCCTATGCCGGCCGCAGTGGCGGCGATGGCTGGCCGGAGGCTTGACCGGTCCGACCGCGCCATTGTCAGGCGATGCGCCAGGTCCTGCGCGCGCCGTTCGACCAGATGCCATGTCGCGCGGGCGACGAGATAGCTCAGCGTGGCGGTGACGGCATAGGCGATGAGCAGTGAGATCAGCCCGTCCGCGAGCGGCCAGAGCTGACGCAGGCCATCGATCACCGCGAAGTGCGACAGGTACATCGAATAGGAATTGCGGCCGAGCGCTTCGAGCGGCTGGAAGCGGACGGCAAGCTTGATGCAACCTGTCACCAGCGCGGCGAGCACGAGATTGATCATGAGATAGTTGAGTTCATGCGAGCCGGTGGCGCGGTCGGCGACGAAGGACAGCGCGATGAAGACGGCGAAGATCGCGGCGTCGGATCTGGTGAAGCCGTCGCGCAGCGAGAAGAACAGCGCGCATCCGATCAGGAACACCGGAAGCTGGTTCAAAAAGCTGAGATGCAGCGTGGTCCAGACGAACCCCTCGTGGCCGGGACCGTAATAGGCCGAGAACAGCGCGAAGGCCCACGGTTTGAACAGGCAGACATTGACGAGATGCAGCACGATCGCCAGCGCGAGATAGAGATGACGGCGCGACCCGAACGCGGTGATCAGAAGCGGGAAGACGAGATAGAAGGTCATCTCCGCCGCGATCGACCAGTCGCCGGGCACCACGCTGTTGACGCTGTCCGGCCAGAAGCCGTGCAGGAACGTCGCGGTCAGGATCACTTGAACCGGCCCGATGCCGCCAGGCGCATTGTCGCTCGGCCCGGTGCCGTTGATGGCGAGGTAGATCGGGATCGCGAGCCAGAACAGCGGCGCGATGCGAAGGAAGCGCCGGATATAGAACTTGCGGGTCGGATTCGTCTCGCCGCTGCGCTGCGTCCACATCAAGCACATCGTCATGGCGCTGACGAAGTAGAACACGTTGACGCCGGTCCAGCCGCACATGAAGGCGAAATCGACGGGGCGGATGTTCGACGGAAATGCCTGCGAGACGTGGATCGCCATCACGCCGGCGATGGCGAAGCCGCGCAGCAGGTCGAGCGTGTGCGACCGAGCGACTGGCAGGGTGCCCAGTTCGGTTCGGCCGGCAGCCAATCGGGTCTGCTCCTGCATCACGCCTGCTCCGTGGTTCTCATTGTGCAGGCCAGACAATAGAGGCGCAGGAGGGCTTTCCGAAGCCGAAGGCTTTCTTTACGTTAACCGGCGGGGGTCCTGCGGCGAAAGTGCGGGACCGCTCGCCACGGCAGCGGCTCTCCTGCGCTTTGATGCGCCGAATGAGAATTGTGGGCCAATTCATACTTAATGCGTCAAGACCATGACCAATATTGTTTGCGCGTCGCAAGGCGCCTAATACTCAGGCGGTTAATTTCGGGAGGCTCGAGCAAGTCGTGACTGTTCGTTCACATGACAGCGCATTGCGCGGCGGCTTGAATTTCCAAGGCCGGCCGCAGGCCATCCAGGTCGGGCCGCAGGCCATCCAAGGCGGGCCGCAAGCAGACCGGACACCCAAGACCGCGGTTGATTCCGCACCTCGGGAATTGCGTCCGGCCGGCCGCGAGCGGCTGATCGTCGTCGAGGACGATCCGGTGACGCGGACCATGCTGGTCGGCTATTTCAGCGACAACAATTTCGACGTCGTCGGCGCCGGCTCCTGCGCGGAATGCCGGCAGGCGCTGCGCGGTCGCACCGATCTCATCTTCCTCGACGTGCAGCTGCCCGACGGCGACGGCTTCGAGCTCGCCAAGGAGATCCAGGCGACCAGCAACGCCGGCATCATCTTCGTGACGCGCCGCGACACCGACGTCGATCGCATCCTCGGCCTCGAGATCGCCGGCGACCATTACGTCACCAAGCCGATCAATCTGCGCGATCTGCTCGCGCGCGCCCGCAGCGTGCTGCGGCGGCGCTCGCTCGACCGCAAGGCGGCGCGCAACCACAATTCGATCGCCTTCGGCGACTGGATCATCGACCTGACCCGGCGCGAATTGCTCGGCAGCGACGGTAAGCCGGTGGCGCTGACGCGCGCCGAGTTCGATCTGCTCGCCGCGCTCGTCGGCGCCGACGGACGGCCGCTCAGTCGCGACTATCTGATCGAAGTCGTCAGCAACCGCCAGGCCGAGGTCGACATCCGCACGGTCGACGCGCTGGTGGCGCGGCTGCGCCGCAAGCTCATCGGCAGCGGCACGCCCGTGATCGCGACCGTGACCGGCGTCGGCTACAGGCTCGCGCTCAGCGAGCGGCTGTAGGGCATCGCTTCAACGTGATGCGACGCGCTTCCATTTCGCCGCGATGCGAGCCTTGATCTGGCTGACCTTGGCCTCGTGGGCCGCCCAATAGGCGCGGCTGGCGGCCGCGGTGCCTTGTCGATAGCGGGCATAGACAGCTTTGGGTTGCACCGACACCTTCGGGCGGCTCGCCGGCTTTGCCGGAGCCACAGCCGCAGCCGCAGCCGCGATCGGGGGCGCCGGATCCGGAACAGCCGTCGCTTCGGCTCCGGCCAAGGTCGAATTCATGGCGGCAAGGCGGTTGCGAGCCCGGTTGCAATAGACCTGCGACCGCGGCGTCATCGCTTCCTCGCCATGGCCGGCCCGGTATTTCATGAGAGCGCGGCAGATGTCCCCGCCGGCCAGACGCCAGGCCTGGCTGAGATAAAGCACCCCATAATGGATGTTGATGTCGGGTTCGGCGAGTTCCGCCTCGCTGCCCCGAAATCCCAGCATCGCCGCCGTCTCGGGCCGGACCTGCATCAGGCCGATCTCGCCGACGCTGCCGATGACGGCCGAATTGTAGCCGCTTTCGACGAAGACGACCGCTTCGGCGATATCGGCCGGCAAATTGGTGCTTGCGGTCTCTCTCTCGATGATCTTCCGGATCAGGGCCCGGGATGACGGCGTTTCGCCTGCGCCGAGCTCCGTGTTGCCGTCTGCGGCGTGCGCGCAGAGCGGGGCCGACACCAGCAGGGCGACCGCCACGGTTCGCCACGTCGCGCAAAGATGTAAGCCTGCCCGATGCCACAACATCGCTCCGTCATAGAGCGCCGGAGTTAACAAACCGGCTCCCGCGCGGCGACTAGCGCGCGCGGGCGCTCTGATCCGTGGGGGTCGTCTGCGACGGGTCGGCCAAGTGGTCGTCGATCGCATAGAGCGTGCAGGTAGGCGACCATTTCAGGCAGGCGGCGAGCGAGTCGCGCTGGGCCTCGTCGGCCGTGCTGCGTCCCGCGCGCCAGCCGTAGCCGCCGTTCGGCGACACCGCGAAAGCCTTGTGCGGCTGCATGTTGGCGAGATAGCGCGCGAACTCGGCCCGCGCGGTCTCGTTGAGCTGGCGCGGCGGCGGCAAGGAATCGGGCGGGCTCAGGACGTCGCGGCCAACGAGGGCGCGCTCGCGCAGGAAGGCGTCGACATAGGGCGTCCATTGCGGACGGCCCGCCACCGAATAGAGATAGTGACCGTCGTCGCCGTAAGCCGGCGCCGCGACGAATGTCGCGTTGCCGCCACCGGCGCGAAACCCGTCATGGAGGCGGCGCGCGAGCTCGGGGCCGAAGTAGGAATCGTTCGCCGCATAGACCCAGAGCGTCGGCACGCGCGAGGTCTTGCCGAAGGCGGTGAAAGCCTGCACCAGCCCGTTCGGATTGCAGACGTCGTCGTCGTCGCGCGAGCCGCGGCCGCCGGCGAAGTTGATCGCGGCGACGAGACCGGGCGGGGCCTGCGCGGTGAGCGCGATGGTTGCGAGCCCGCCGGCGGAATGGCCGGCCGCGATCATGCCCGACGTCGTCACATCAGCCCGGCGCGCCATCGCATCGATCGCGGCGCGCAGATCGGCAACCGCGACCGTGGCTGCGGGCAAGTAAGCGGCCTTCGCGCAACCGCCGACGCTGTCGACGCGTCCGCCGGGCGAGGTGCCGTAGCCGCGCCGCATCACGATCAGCGCCGCAAAGCCGCGCC
Source organism: Bradyrhizobium frederickii (assembly GCF_004570865.1). Classification (GTDB taxonomy): domain Bacteria; phylum Pseudomonadota; class Alphaproteobacteria; order Rhizobiales; family Xanthobacteraceae; genus Bradyrhizobium; species Bradyrhizobium frederickii. The sequence continues at coordinate 99,778 of NZ_SPQS01000018.1, read as the reverse complement.
GGGCATATTCCAGCGCGATGCCGTAATATTTGTGCGCGGACATCGTCGCGCGGTCGTCGAAGCTGCGCGGCGAGCCGTGGCTCAGCAGCGCCAGCGGATAGCGCTTCGCTCCCGCCGGACGGACCAGAAAGGCCTCGAGCCCCTGCGGCCCCGCCTCGGCCATGGGGATGCGCAGGTCCTCGGTGTAGAACTCCGCGGCGCGCGCCGGCGCCACCGCCGCGACGAGGCCGGCGATCAGCAGAAGCAGCTTGCGCAGGAGAGCCATGGAACGATTCGACGGGCTTCGTTGCCGTGGAGCATAGCACGATCCCGTAGCGCGGATCAGCGACGCGACATCCGGGGCAGACGGTCCCGCATATCGCTCCGCTCATGCCGGCTCCGGTAAGCCGCTGGGAACGCCTGCCCCGTCGCGCGTGTTGTGCCCTCGGCGCGAGCCCGGTTATGGTGCTCCGCTATCTCTGTTGCGACAGAACGAGGATCTTCCAGTGGCTGATGTTCATCCCGCGGCGGGCAAGCAGGCTTCGCCGGACGCACTCACTAATATTCCGCGGCTGGTGACGGCCTACTTCGCCGGCAAGCCCGATGCCTCCGATCCCGCGCAGCGCGTGGCGTTCGGCACCTCCGGCCATCGCGGCACCTCGTTCAAGAACACTTTCAACGAAGGCCACATCCTCGCGACCACGCAGGCGATCTGCGACTATCGAAAGGAAAAGGGGCTGACCGGCCCGCTCTTCATCGGCATTGACACCCACGCCCTGGCCGAGCCGGCGCTGGTCAGCGCCGTCGAGGTGTTCGCCGCCAACGGCGTCGACGTCATGATCGACAAGGACGGCGGCTACACGCCGACGCCGGTGATCTCGCACGCGATCCTGACCTACAACAAGGGCCGCACCGGCGGCCTTGCCGACGGCGTCGTCATTACGCCCTCGCACAACCCGCCGGACGATGGCGGCTACAAATACAATCCGCCGCATGGCGGCCCGGCCGATACCGATGTCACGGGCGTGGTCGAGAAGCGCGCCAATGCCTATCTCGCCGACGCTCTCAAGGGCGTCAAGCGCATGGACTATGCCAAGGCGCTGAAATCATCGAACGTCCGCGCCACCGACTTCATCACACCCTATGTCGCCGATCTCGGCAACGTCGTCGATCTCGAGCTCGTCAAATCCGCCGGCATCAAGATCGGCATCGACCCACTCGGCGGCGCCGCCGTGCACTATTGGCATCCGATCATCGAGCGCTACGGCCTGAAGGCCATCGTGGTGAACGAGGCGATCGATCCAACCTTCCGCTTCATGACGGTGGATTGGGACGGCAAGATCCGCATGGACTGCTCCTCTCCTTACGCGATGGCGAGCCTGATCGGGATGCGCGACCGCTTCGACGTCGCCTTTGCCAACGACACCGATGCCGACCGCCACGGCATCGTGACCCGATCCGGCGGCCTGATGAATCCGAACCATTATCTGGCCACCGCGATCTCCTACCTGTTCGCGCACCGTCCGAACTGGAGCAGGGACGCCGCGATCGGCAAGACCGTGGTGTCGAGCTCGATCATCGACCGCGTCGCCAGGAAGCTCGGCCGCAAGCTGGTCGAGACGCCGGTCGGCTTCAAATGGTTCGTCGACGGCCTGCTCACCGGCGGCTTCGGCTTCGGCGGCGAGGAGAGTGCGGGCGCCTCGTTCCTGCGCCGCGACGGCACGGTGTGGAGCACCGACAAGGACGGCGTCATCCTCGGCCTGCTCGCTGCCGAGATCATGGCCAAGACCGGCCGCGATCCCAGCCAGCTGTTCGGCGACCTCACCGCCGAGTTCGGCGTGCCGCATTACGCCCGCATCGACGTCGCCGCGACGGGGCCGCAGAAGACCATCCTGAAGTCCGTCACGCCCGAGCAGCTCGGTCTCAAGGACCTCGCCGGCGATCCCGTCCGCGCCACCTTGAGCAAGGCGCCCGGCAACGGCCAGCCCTTCGGTGGCATCAAGGTCGAGACCGATTTCGGCTGGTTTGCGGCTCGACCGTCAGGCACCGAGGACGTCTACAAGATCTATGCCGAGAGTTTCCGCAGTCCCGAGCATTTGAAGCGGATTCAGGAGGAGGCACAGGCGGGGCTGGCGAAGGTGTTCGTGGGTTAAGGCCCAGCCGAAACGCCGTGCCGCGTTCCGACCAAGGTACGGCCTCACCTACCAAAAGGTGTCATCGCCCGCACAATACGCCGCGATGGAAATTGTCTGAACCAATGACCGCCGCGGCGTACTGGATTCCTGCTTTCGCGGGGAACGACATCGCTATCTGTATACATCATGTTAAATTTTGGTATTATGGTAGGGTCATTTTACCCTTGAACGATTCTCATCCTCCGTTAATGTATACATAACGCATACATAAGCCGTGGGAGTGAGACCAATGACAAAGCCCTTCCCGATGAACGCCTGGTACGCCGCTGCCTGGGATGCGGAGGTGAAGCCGGCGCTGTTGCCGCGGACGATCTGCGGCAAGCATGTCGTGATGTATCGCAAGGCCGACGGCTCGGTCGCCGCGCTGGAGGACGCCTGCTGGCATCGCCTGGTGCCGCTGTCCAAGGGCCGGCTCGAAGGCGACACCGTCGTCTGCGGCTATCACGGCCTGAAGTACAATGCGCAGGGGCGCTGCACCTTCATGCCTTCGCAGGAGACCATCAACCCGTCGGCCTGCGTGCGCGCCTATCCCGTGGTCGAGCGTCACCGCTACATCTGGCTCTGGATGGGCGATCCCGCGCTGGCCGATCCCGCGCTGGTGCCCGACATGCACTGGAATCACGATCCGGCCTGGGCCGGCGACGGCAAAACCATCCACGTCAAATGCGACTACCGCCTCGTGCTCGACAATCTGATGGATCTCACCCACGAGACCTTCGTGCACGGCTCATCGATCGGCAACGAGGCGGTCGCCGAGGCGCCGTTCGACGTCACCCATGGCGAGAAGACCGTCACGGTGACCCGCTGGATGCGGAACATCGAGCCACCGCCGTTCTGGGCCAAGCAACTCGGCAAGCCCGGCCTCGTCGACCGCTGGCAGATCATCCGTTTCGAGGCGCCGTGCACCATCGCGATCGACGTCGGCGTGGCGCCCGCCGGCACCGGCGCGCCGGAAGGCGACCGCTCGCAGGGCGTCAACGGCTTCGTGCTCAACACCATCACACCGGAGACCGAGAAGACCTGCCACTATTTCTGGGCCTTCGTGCGCAACTACCAGCTCGGTGAGCAGCGCATCACGTCCGAGATCCGCGAGGGCGTCTCCGGCATCTTCCGCGAGGACGAATTGATCCTCGAAGCGCAGCAGCGCGCCATGGACGAGAACCCGGACCGCATCTTCTACAACCTCAACATCGACGCCGGCGCGATGTGGTCGCGCAAGCTGATCGACAAGATGGTGGCGAAGGAAAGCCCGCCGCAGCGCCTTCAGGCCGCGGAGTAGGTCATGGCCGAGCGCGAGGTCGACCGCTCCGTTTCGCAGACCGTGAAGGCGCAGCTTGCGCTGCGCGACCAGATCCTGTCCGGCGCCTTGCGTCCGGGCGAGCGCATCTCCGAGCTGCAGGCGGTGGAGACCACCGGCGCCTCGCGCACCCCGGTGCGCATGGCGCTGGTGCGGCTGGAAGAGGAGGGCCTCCTGGAGGCGATTCCCTCCGGCGGCTTCATGGTGAAGGCGTTCTCCGAACGCGACATCTCCGATTCCATCGAGCTGCGCGGCACGCTCGAAGGTCTCGCCGCGCGCTTCTCGGCCGAGCGCGGCGTCTCCGCGCGCGAGCTCGAGCCGCTGAAGGAGTGCCTGGCCGCGATCGACGAATTGCTGCGCCAGGTGCCGATCTCGATCGAAGCGTTTTCGTCCTATGTCACGCTGAACGCGCGCTTCCACGCGCTGCTCACCGAATTGTCGCGCAGCCCGCCCTTGATCCGCCAGATCGACCGCGCCTCGGCGCTGCCGTTCGCATCCCCCAGCGGCTTCGTGATGGCGCAGTCGGCGCTGCCTGAGGCGCAGCAGATCCTGATCATCGGGCAGGAGCACCATCGCGTCGTGATCGACGCCATCGAGAATCGCGAAGGCGCGCGCGCCGAGGCCGTCATGCGCGAGCATGCGCGGCTCGCGGTGCGAAACCTGCGGCTCGCGCTGCGCAACCGGACCCATCTCGACCTCTTGCCGGCGCTCGCGCTGATCAAGACCGCAACCGATTGAGGGCAGTCACCATGCGCTTCATCGAAACCTGGATTCCTGCAACGCTCGTCTCGACCCGCGACCTTGCGCCCGGCATCCGCGAATTCCTGATCAGGCCGGATCAGCTCGACGTCACGGCCTATCCGGTCGGCAGCCACATCAATGTCAGCGTCACCATTGACGGCCAGCCGGAGACGCGGTCCTATTCGCTGGTCGGCGAGGCCTCGTCGCATGGATTCAGAATTGCGGTGCGCCGCGCCGAGGATTCCCGCGGCGGCTCCCGCTACATGTGGTCGTTGCAGCCGGGCGCGCGGCTCGACATCACGCAACCCGCCTCGCTGCTCGCCGTGGACTGGACGCGGCAGAACTATTGCCTGATCGCCGGCGGCATCGGCATCACCCCGATCCTCGGCGCGGCGCAGGCGCTGGCGCGCCGCGGGGTCGACGTCAGACTGCACTATGCGGTGCGCTCGCGCCGCGAGGCCGCCTATCTCGACGAGCTCGCCGCGATGCTTGGTGATCGCCTCGTCGTTCATGCGAGCGACGAAGGCAGGCGGCTCGATCTCGACGCGCTGTTCGCCTCATTGCCGCAAGCAACGCTGGCCCTGTTCTGCGGCCCGATGCGGCTGCTCGATGCCGCGCGCCATGCCTGGATCGGCGCCGGCCATCCGCTGCCCGACCTGCGCTACGAGACCTTCGGCTCCAGCGGCACGCTCCCGACCGAGGCGTTCCGTGTGCGCTTGAAGGGCTCGAATGTCGAGCTGGAAATCCCGCGCGAGCGTTCGATGCTGGACGTGCTCAACGCCAGCGGCCACGACGTGATGTACGACTGCAAGCGCGGCGAATGCGGCCTCTGCGCCATCGACGTGGTCGAGGTCGACGGCGAGATCGACCATCGCGACGTCTTCTTCAGCGACCATCAGAAAGAGAGCAACCAGAAGATCTGCGCCTGCGTCTCCCGCGCGCGAGGGACCATCACCGTGGACACGCTGCTACGGGCGGACGCGGTTTGAGCGAGAGCTTGTTGCAAGAAATGGACGGCGCCGCGGGCTCCTAGCCTCTCCCGCTTGCGGGAGAGGTCGCGCCGAAGGCGCGGGTGAGGGCTCTCTCCTCTGGGGGAGCCCCACTCTGGAGGCACCCTCTCCCCAACCCTCCCCCGCAAGCGGGGGAGGGAGCGCACCTCCCGCCTTGCTGCACACGGGCCACATAATTCACCTACGCCGCGAAGGTCGCCCGAAGCTTACCCCTCTCGAGCAGCGCCAGCACGCCGTCCGCCGACACCGGGCGGCTGATCAGGTAGCCCTGAATCTCGTCGCAGCCGATCTGCGTGAGATATTCCAGCTGGTCGGCGGTCTCGACGCCTTCGGCGACCACGCCGATGTCGAGGTCGCGCGCAAGGCCGATCACCGATTTCACGATTGCCGCGCAGTCGCGCTGCACCAGCATGTCGCGGATGAAGGACTGGTCGACCTTGATACGGCTGAACGGCAGCTTGCGCAGATAGGTGAGGGAGGAGAACCCCGTCCCGAAATCGTCCAGCGCCACGGTGACGCCGAGCTGCAGCAGCGCGTTCAGGACCGGCTCGGCCAAGCCGTATTTCGACAGCAGCATCGATTCCGTGATCTCGATCTCGAGCCGGTGCGGGGCGATCTTCGCCTCGCGGAGCGCCTGCACGATGATCTGGAGGATGCCGGCGTTGTGAAACTGTGCCGCGGAGAAGTTCACGGCGACCCTGATCTCGTCAGGCCATTTGGCGACCGTCGCGCAGGCGCGGCGGATGACCCACTCGCCGATCTCGTGGATCAGCCCGGTCTCCTCCGCGATCGGGATGAATTCGCTCGGCGGTATCAGTCCGCGCTCGGGATGTTGCCAGCGCAGCAGCGCCTCGAAGCCGGTGATCCGGCTTTGATCGAGGTCGAGGAACGGCTGGAACACGAGGAACAGCTCGTTTCGCGCGATCGCGCCCTCGAGGTCCGATTGCAGCGCCTTGCGATCGCGTGACACCTTGTCGTCGTTGGCCTCGAAGAAGCGGATCGTGCCGGGGCCCGCCTTCTTGGCGCGGTAGAGCGCTGTATCGGCATTCTTCATGATGTCGAGCGGCGCACTGCCGTCGCGTGGCGCCAGCACGATGCCGACGCTGGTGGCGCCCACGATCTGGCGGCCCTCGATGCGGAACGGCTCGTCGAAGGCCGCGACGAAGCGCTCGGCGATCTCGAGGGCGTCTTCCGGGCGCGCCAGATTGGCCATCACCAGCGCGAACTCGTCGCCGCCGATGCGTGCGACATGCTCGGCGGCGCGTGTGCAGCGTTGCAGGCGGCTTGCGACCTGGACCAGGAATTCGTCGCCGGCGGGATGGCCGAACTTGTCGTTGACCTCCTTGAAACGATCGAGATCGAGCAGGAGCACTGCAAATTCCTCGCCGGACAGCGCCAGTCGCTTGAGCGCAGCCTCGAGCGTCTCGTTAAAGGCGACGCGGTTGGGCAGGCGGGTCAGGGGATCCAGCCGCACCGTGCGCTCTGCCTCGATCTGCCGCGTGACGCGCCGCGCGAACGAGAACGAATTGACGAACACGCCGCGCAACAGCACGCTGCCGTAGACCACGACGAGGAAGGCGATCAGGACAAAGGCCAGATCGCCGTTCCTGCCGAGGCAGATGGCGATCCCGACGAAGATCGGGGCCGTGAAGGCGATGGCTGCTATCGGGATGGTGGCGAAGGCGAGCGCGCCGCCGGCCAGCATGCCCGAGCACAGGCAGGTGATGACGAGCTGGCCGCCGGCCGAGGCGTCGGCAAAGAAGGCGACGGGGACGATGCCCCAGGCGGCGCCGAGGACGAAGGCATTTCGCACCAGCCGGTGCATGGCGCGGCGCGAGACGAATTGCGGCTTGGTGATACGGCGCGCGGCGCGGGATTGCAGGCCGAACGCGATCGCCGCGCTGGCCACAGCGGCGGCCCAGACCAGGGCGGAGCTGCGGTCCGGCGACTGCCAAAGCGCGATGGCGAGCACGATGGCGTTGCAGGCATTGCCGAGCATGATGCCGACCGAATAGCCGAGCACCAGCGCCATCTGCTCGGCGCGGATATGACCGGCCACGGCTTCGTCCGTCACGGGACCGCCGAACGCCGACAGATCGCCGGCAAACAGCCGCGCGAAATAGGTGGTCAGTTGAGTCCGCATTCCAGAGCCTGCATGCGCCGTTGGTCCGGCTCAGTGCGGAGAATTCGCCGCAAACCTTTGACGAACTATGAATTATCCCTGGCTGCGGGGTCCGGCGCGACCACTTCTGCGTGTTCATGCGGGAGTATCGATAACAAAATCGATACAAATGCGAGATGGCTGAGCAATGCTGGCGTTCAACTCCGCTGGCACGTTCCGCGAAAGCGGGGCCTCCGTACGCCGTGGTCTGTGGAGGAATCAAAATCGTCCCTGGAAGGATCGCCTCACCCCGGTGCGCGTGCGGTTCGTCATAGAGTCGCCCCTCGATCGGCTTTTTGCCGCACCCCCGGCCGCATCGAGACGTTTTCCTCGTTTGCGTGATAGGTTTCGTGGACCGACCAGGCCACGCGTGCGCCGCGTCGGCAACGGATACGTTTGCGCTCCTAAGGGCCTGTCCATGAGCAGCCTTCAGCCGATGTTTCGGCAACGGTCGAATACACGATGGACAAATGGCGGATGGATCGCCTTCCCTGGGCGATGTGGGCTTGCGTCGCCGGCCTTGCGATCGCGCTTCACGCCGACAGCCGCGGCCAGAGCGGAGCGGCCTTGGCCGCTGTCTATCTGGCTCTCCTGGGTCTGGCGTTCGCAGGCTATGCACTGACGACCCTGATTGGACGGTCAGGGCTGCCATTGCTTCTGGAATTGTTGATCGGCGTCCTTGTCCTGATCATCGTCTCCGGCGTGATCGGTGTGATCAGCGTGTTGGTCGGCGGGCCAAGCGGCCGCTCCAGCTACGTCGGCGCCGCGGGCAGTCTCTATTGGAGCCACCTGGTGAATCCATCGCTGAATGTCTTCGGCTGGATGTTGCTCTATCTGGGTTTGGGATGGATCGCGTTTTCGACTTACCGGCACTTCTACGCGGATCGGGCGGTGGTCTCCATGTCTGCCGCGGGCATCCGGTTTCACAGGCCCTGGCTCAAGGGTCTCTTCATTCCCTGGCATGAGGTGCGCGGGGTGGGCCATCTTGGCGTTCCCGGCATCTCGGGGGTGCCGTTCGTCAGTCCATATGCTGCGGCCGTCACGGTCGGTCAGGACTTCTATGAGCAGCATATCGCTCCGAAGCGCAGCTTCTTCGCGCCACCAGGGTCTGAAGCCATGTTCCAGCCGAAAGGCGAGATGATGCAGGTGGTGCTTAACAGCGCCGACATGATGGCCAAGCCGGAAGATTTTCTCGGGCCTGCCGAGGCGCGATGGAAAGCATTCCGGGATCAACCCGAGTCGTCATCCCGGAACGGCAGCACCATCGTCTATGGACGGTGGTCGATCAACGGCTCTGCGCGGCAGGCCGTCTGGTTTCTTGCGCCTCTGATCGGCATGGCCGTGGTTATGCTGTACCGATGACGGCCATCCGCGGAAGCACTCAGCGTCCGAGCTGCTTGGGATCGTAGAAGAAGCGCTCCTCGATGATCTCATTGCCTCGCCAGGTCTGCCAGGCGATCTCCTCCAGCGTCCGCGTCACGCCCTCAGTGTTGGTGAAGGAGAATTTCCAACGGCTGGCGACAATGTCGCCATCGATCAGGCTTGGGCCGATGCGCACGGCAGTGACTGTCTTGAACGCCGCCAGCACGCCACGCTCCTTGTCCGCGAGCTTGTCGCGCCCGACCACCGGCGCGGCGAGATTCTCGTAGGTCGCGGCATCCGGCGTGTAGTAGTCGAGGATCGCTCCGACGAAGTCGCCATCCTCCAGCCTCTTTGCGAAAGCTTCGACGATCTCACGGCTCGGCATGATGCACCTCAAGGATAAACCGACTGTTAGTCGGTAAATACCGACCGACGGTCGAAAAGTCAACTGGCGGCCGGCAGATGATTGGATTAGACGAGAGCCATGGCGAAACAGGCGGAGCGGCGGGCGGCGACATCGGAAGCGATCCTGACGGCGGCGCGCCGCCTGTTCGGGACGCAAGGCTTTGCCGCCACCACCATGGACGAGATCGCGGAGGCGGCCCGCATCGCCAAGGGCGCGGTCTATCATCACTTCAAGACCAAGGAGGCGGTGTTCGAGGCCGTGTTCGACCAGGTCTCGCGCGACCTCGTCGTGGAGATCGATGGGGCCGCGCGCGCGGAGAAGGACGTGCTCGCCGCGATGGTCGCCGGCACCCAGCATTACTTTGCCGCGACCGCGAAGGGTCCGACCGGCCAGATCATCCTGCGCGACGGCCCGGCCGTACTCGGCTGGGAACGCTGGCGCGAGATCGACGCGAGGCATTTTGGCGGCAAGCTGCCGCGCGCACTGTCGGCGGCGATGGACGCGGGCCTGATCGCGCGGCAGCCGGTCGAGCCCTTGGCGCGGCTGCTGCTTGGCGCGGTGACCGAGGCCGCCGTCGCCTGCGCCGGGCGCGCCGATATCGCAAGGGCCGGCGCGGAATATGCCCGTGCGTTCAAGTCGCTGATCGAGGCGCTGCGTGCCAGGGCATGATCGTGCTAGTGACGAACCGGAACGCCCGCTCCAACAAGAAGAACAGCAGCGCATGAACGCAAACTCCGCCCTTATGCCGTCCGATCCCGAATTCGATTACATCATCGTCGGCGCAGGCTCGGCCGGCTGCGTGCTGGCCAACAGGCTGTCGGCGAACGGTCAGCACACCGTGCTGCTGCTCGAGGCCGGGCCAAGGGATTCCAACATCTGGATCCATGTGCCGCTGGGCTACGGCAAGCTGTTCAAGGAGAAGAGCGTCAACTGGATGTACCAGACCGAGCCGGAGCCCGAGCTGAAGGGCCGCCAGGTGTTCCAGCCGCGCGGCAAGACGTTGGGCGGCTCGAGCTCGATCAACGGCCTGCTTTATGTCCGCGGCCAGCACGAGGATTACGATCGCTGGCGCCAGCTCGGCAATACCGGCTGGGGCTATGACGACGTGCTGCCCTATTTCAAGAAGGCCGAGAACCAGTCGCGCGGCGCCGATCAATATCACGGCACGGGCGGACCGCTGCCGGTCTCCAACATGGTCGTCACCGACCCGCTGTCAAAGGCCTTCATCGACGCCGCGGTCGAGAGCGGTCTACCTTACAACCCTGATTTCAACGGTGCCACGCAGGAGGGGGTCGGGCTGTTCCAGACCACGACGCGCAACGGCCGCCGCGCCTCGACCTCGGTGGCCTATCTCGGCCCGGCCAAGGCGCGCAGCAATCTCAAGATCGAAACTGGCGCGCTCGGCCAGCGCGTGCTGTTCGAGGGCCGCCGCGCCGTCGGCGTCGAATATCGGCAAGGCGCGCAAATCCGCCGGGCCCGCGCGCGAAGAGAGATCGTGCTGTCGAGCGGCGCCTACAACTCGCCGCAGCTGCTCCAGCTCTCCGGCGTCGGTCCCGCCGATCTCCTGCGCCAGCACGGCATCGATGTCGTGCTTGATGCGCCGGGCGTCGGTCACGACCTCCAGGACCACATGCAGGTCCGCATCGTGATGCGCTGCTCGCAGAAGATCACGCTCAACGATACCATCAATCATCCGCTTCGCCGCACCATGGCCGGCGCGCGCTATGCGCTGTTCCGGAAGGGATGGCTGACGATTGCGGCCGGCACCGCGGGTGCGTTCTTCAAGACCAGCCCGCGGCTCGCCTCGCCCGACATCCAGGTGCATTTCCTGCCGTTCTCGACCGACAAGATGGGCGAGAAGCTGCACGACTTCTCCGGCTTTACGGCGTCGGTATGCCAGCTTCGCCCCGAGAGTCGAGGTTCCCTGCGCATCAAGAGCGCGGACCCGACCGTGCCGCCGGAAATCCGCATCAACTACATGTCGACCGAGACCGACCGCACCACCAACGTCGAAGGCATCAAGATTTTGCGCAAGATCCTGAACGCGCCGGCGCTGAAGCCGTTCGTGGTCAGTGAATACGATCCCGGGGCGAAGGTATCTACGGATGCCGAAATATTGGATTATTGCCGCGAGCGCGGCAGCACCATCTACCATCCGACCTCGACCTGTCGTATGGGCAACGACCCGCTCGCGGTGGTCGATCAGCGGCTGAAGGTGAGAGGGCTCGAAGGCATCCGCATCGTCGACGGCTCGATCATGCCGGACCTCGTGTCGGGGAACACCAATGCGCCGATCATCATGATCGCCGAAAAGGCCTCCGACATGATATTGGAGGATGCGCGTTAATTCGCGGCTCGAAAGGACAACGGCTTGGTTACGCGACTGAAGATCGGTACCCGCAAGAGCGCGATGGCGCTGGCACAGACGGAAGAGATCGCGCGCCGCCTGACCGCCGCCGTGCCCGGTCTCGACGTCGAGATCGTCAAGTTCGACACCACGGGCGATCTCGACCAGACCAGCAAGCTATTGCCGCATGGCGGCAAGGGCGGCGCCTTCGTGGCGCAGATCCGGGCCGCCGTGCGGTCCGGCGAGCTCCAGGCGGCGATGCATTCGCTGAAGGACATGCCGGGCAACGAAGATACGCCCGGCCTCGTCATCGGCGCCACCTTGTCGCGCGATCCGCCCGGCGATGCGCTGGTGCTGCGCGAGGGCGTGACGCTGGAGGCGTTCCGGCAAGCGCGCGGCCGAGGTTTCAAGATCGGCACCAATGCCGTGCGGCGCGCAGCCTATGCGCGCCGGCTCTTTCCGGAGGCCGATATCATTCATTTTCGCGGTGCGGCCGACACGCGCGTGCGCAAGCTCGATAACAAGACGAAGCAGCGTCTGCCCGATGGTGGCGAGGTGGGGCCGGCGGACGCGCTGATCATGGCACGCTCCGGCCTTGACCGCGTCGGCCTGTCTCATCGCATCGCCTATGAGTTCACCGCGGCCGAAATGCTGCCCGCGGCGGGGCAAGGCATCGTCGCCGTCGAATGCGCGGCGCAGGACTGGCAAACGCGAAAAATCCTGTCGTCGATCGACGATCCCGCCGCGCACGCCGCTGCCGATGCCGAGCGCGAGGTGCTGTGGGTGCTGAACGGTCACTGCAATTCGCCGGTGGCGGGCTTCTCGACCATCGCGGGCGATCGGATGTCGCTCACCGCATCCGTGCTCGACCTCTCCGGCAACACCATCATCGAGGCTTCGCGCGAAGGCCCCGCCGATCGCCCGCGCGAGCTCGGCCGTGCGGTTGGTCTGGATCTGCTGATCAAGGGCGCCGGCGAGATCATCGAGCGCAGCCGACCGCGCTGAGCCTCAATGCGAAAGCACCGCGCCTGTTTTGCCCGACGCGTCAAATGCGCGTCTGCGCCGCGTCATGCCGGCCCAGCTTTATCAATGACTTGTCTACTGTGCATGGGGTTGTTTTCGCGTTTTTATGTTTGAGCCGACCACAACAGGTCGTCATGCCCGGGCTCGTCCCGGGCATCCACGTTCTTCGTGCAGCGTGGCAAGGCGTGGATGGCCGGGGCGAGCCCGGGCATGACGATGCGGAGAGACTGCTCGCCGATCATCCCCGCACGCGCTTGATCATCTGCTCGACATGGGCGATCGGCGTTTCCGGTTGGATGCCGTGGCCGAGATTGAAGATCAGGCGCCCTTGCGCAAAATTGGCCAGCACGTTGTCGACCGCGCGGTCGAGCGCGGCGCCGCCCGCGATCAACACCAGCGGATCGAGATTGCCCTGCACGGCGACCTTGCTCTGCACGCGTTCGCGGATGAAGGCCGGCTCCGCAGTCCAGTCGATGCTGACCGCATTGACGCCGGTCGCCTCGACATAAGCGGGCAGCAGCGCGCCGGCGCCGCGGGGAAAGCCGATGATCTTGGCATCCGGCACCTTGGCCCGCACGCCCTCGACGATGCGCCGCGTCGGCTCGACCGACCAGCGCGCGAATTCGGCCGGCGGCAGCACACCCGCCCAGGTGTCGAAGATCTGCAAGGCACTGGCGCCGGCTTCGAGCTGCGCCAGCAGATATTGAACCGAATTCTCGACCAGCACGTCGATGATTTTCGCGAACGCCTCCGGATGCCGATAGGCCATCATCCGTGCGGGCGCCTGGTCGGGTGTGCCCTGGCCGGCGACCATGTAGGTCGCGACCGTCCACGGCGCGCCGCAGAAGCCGATCAGGGCGACCTTCGGGTCCAGCGCGCCGCGCACGAGCCTGAGCGCATCGAACACCGGCTGGAGCTTGCCGAAATCGGCGCGCGGCGCCAGCGTTGCGACCTTGGCGGGATCATCCAGCGGATCCAGCCGCGGGCCTTCGCCGACCTCGAACCGCACCGAGCGCCCGAGCGCGTAGGGGATGACGAGAATGTCCGAGAAGATGATCGCGGCGTCGAAACCGAACCGTCGAATCGGCTGCAGCGTCACCTCGGCCGCAAGCTCCGGGTTGAAGCAGAGGTCAAGGAAGCCGCCGGCCTTGGCACGCACCTCGCGATATTCCGGCAGATAGCGGCCGGCCTGCCGCATCATCCACATGGGCGGGACGCTCTGGCGCTGGCCGGAGAGCACGTCGATGAAGGGCTTTTTTGCAGATTGGGGCACGAACGGTCCTGAACGGGGTTATCGCCCCTGATACACCGCCTCGGCCCTCAGCGGAACAGGGGAACCAGCGCAACAGGGCCGCGTTGACCCAGCCGACGGAGGACATCATGGCTGAGACATTCAATCCCGCGCCGCACGACAAGCATGCCGACGATCTGCATGAGGCGCTGGCCGCCGATCAGCAATCCAAGCTCGACGCCGGGCTGAAGGACACCTTCCCCGCGTCCGATCCCGTGAGCGCGGCGCAGCCGACGCCCTCGAAGGCCGATGCTGAGGCCGACAGTCCCTCACTCTGGGACAAGGTCAAGGCGATCTTCAGCTAGCGGGCGGAGGCACGCCGGATTCCGATAGGCTCGCTAATATGTTGTTAGCGATGCGCTGATTGCGGCGTCCGTAAGACTACCGGGAAACGGGCAGATCGCCGCGTATTTTCGTAGCGATTTCAGAGTTCACTAATAGAAGCGGCAGAGGTTCCGAAACATCGGAGAATTCTGCCGCATGAGCCTTGCGACCCAACGAACCGGATGGAGCTACCTGCCGTTGCGTGCGGCGGCTTTCGTCGCGCTGACCTGCGTGGCCATCCTTGGCGTCAGCGGCTGGCGTGAATGGGCCGCGCGGGAGGCGGTGCTCAGGGAGGCCGAAGCCGAAATGGCGAACGTCGCCCGGTCGCTGACCCAGCATGCCGAGGACAGCCTCGATCTCCTGGATTCCGGCGTTGTCGGCGTCGTCAGCCGGCTCGAGATGGACGGCACCGCACCGGTCACGATCGCGAAGCTGCGCACCCTGTTGGAAGCGCGCAAGAAGGCAATCGAGCGCATTCACAGCCTCGCCATCATCGACGATCAGGGCAACTGGCTGACCTCGCCCGGTACGATCGGGTCAACGCTCAGCGATGATGCGTTCTTCCGCTATCATCAGCTCTCTCCGAAGCGAGAGCCCCATGTCGGCCGTCCCGTAAAGAGCCTCTTGGACGGAGAATGGGTGGTCACGCTGTCGCGCCGCTTCAACAAGCCGGACGGCAGCTTCGGCGGCGTGGTGCTCGCGACCATCAGCTCAAGGTATCTCTCGCATTTCTACGAGCAGTTCGAGATCGGCCGCAACAGCTCGGTGTCGCTCACGCATGGCGACGGCCTGATGATCGCGCGCAATCCCAGCAACGAGGCGTTTGTCGGACGCAGCGTTTCCGACACGCCGTTGTTCCGCGACGCCAGCCTGCAACGGCCGAGCGGCGCCTATCATTTCAAGTCGCCGCTGGACGGTGCCGAGCGCGTCAGCTTCTTCAAGCGCAGCAGCCGCTTCCCGCTGCTTCTGCTTGCGACCGTCGACAAGGACGAGTTGCTCGCACCCTGGCGTGCCGCGGCAATCTCCCGCATGCTCTACGTCGTCGCGCTGGTGATGCTGATCGCGGTCATCGGCGCCGTGCTGGTGCGGCAGCTGCAGCGCGGCCAGCGCATGGCCGCAGCGCTGGTCGAGAAGGAAGCGCATTTCCGCCTGCTCGCCGAAGGCTCCAGCGACATGGTGACCCGCATCGGGCTCGACGAGCGCCTGCGCTATGTCTCGCCCTCGTCCGTGCGCGTCGTCGGATGGCGCCCCAATCAATTGATCGGCACGCCGGCACTGGCGGGCATCAATCCGGAGGATCTGCCGGCGGTCCAGGCCATCGTCGACGCCATGAAGCGTGGCGAGCGGGAGGAGGCGCGCCTCACCTACCGCAACTCGCACCGGCAGAACGGCGAAGTCTGGCTGGAATCGACCATGCGGGTGACGCGCAAGGACAATGGCCGCGTTGACGGCGTGGTCGCGATCTCCCGCGACATCTCCGAGCACAAGAAGCTGGAAACCAGGCTCGAGACGCTGGCGATCGAGGACAGCCTCACCGGCCTTGCCAATCGCCGCCGCTTCGACGAGCGGCTGAAGGAGGAATGGGCGCGCGCCTATCGCGACCGCTCCAGCCTCGCTTTGCTGATGATCGATGTCGATCACTTCAAGGCCTATAACGACGAATACGGCCACCCCGCGGGCGATGCCTGCCTGCGCCTGGTCGCGCAGATCATCGCGGCCGAGACGCAGCGCGCCGGCGATCTGGCGGCGCGCTATGGCGGCGAGGAGTTCGCCATGCTGCTGCCGAGCACCGATGCCGCCGGCTGCGCCCAGTTCGGCGAACGGATCCTCAAGGCCATTCGCGAGGCCGGCCTTGTTCATGGCAGCAATAAGGCCGCCGGATGCGTCACCGCCTCGGTCGGCGGCGCGACCTGCCGGCCCGCGCTGGAGCGCACGGCGGGCGTGAGCTCGCTGGTCGAAGCGGCCGACCGCGCGCTCTACGCCGCCAAGGACGCAGGCCGCAACCGCCTGATGATGTCCGGCGAGCTCATGAATCTGATGCCCAGGGCGTCCGGCCAGTAGACGGCTCAATAATGCGGCGGAGGCTCGTTGGCAGGTCCAGGCGCATTGGCCTCGGCCTCCTGCAGCCGCTGGCCGAGCTCCGCGATCTTCCGCGTCAGCACGTCGATCTGCTTCCACTGCGCGGTGATGGTCTGGTTCAGCGTCTCGATCGTGTCGTCCTGATAGGCGAGCCGCGTCTCCAGCGTGTCGATGCGCTCGCTCAGCGTCCTGATCTCATTCGTCACGCGTTGCGTCCTTATTCCGTTCGCGCAGACCGTGGCCGAGCGCGACGCGCTCGTCGAACACGAAGCATTCGCCGCGCCAGCGGCTCTGCGCCTCCGGCACCTCTTCCAGATATCTGAGGATGCCGCCCTTGAGGTGATAGACCTCGGCGAAGCCGCGCGCGAGCAGATGCGCGCTCGCCTTTTCGCAGCGGATGCCGCCGGTGCAGAACATCGCGATCCTGCGATGCTTTGCCGGATCGAGCCGCTCGGCGGCAAAATCCTTGAACTGGCCGAAGCTTCTGATGCCGGGGTCGATCGCGCCCTCGAACGTTCCCATCGCCACCTCGAAGGCGTTGCGGGTGTCGAGCAGCAGCGTGTCGGGCGCGCAGATCAGCGCGTTCCATTCGCTCGCATCGACATAGGTGCCGACCTGGCGGGTCGGATCGGCGGCCGCATCGCCAAGGGTGACGATCTCCTTCTTCAGCCGCACCTTGAGCCGCCCGAACGGCATCGCCCCGGCGGTCGAGAATTTCAATTCGAGATTGTCGAGCCTGCCGTCGAACATGTCGCCGTGCGCCAGCTCATGGGCGAGGGCGTCGATCGCGTCCGGCGCGCCGGCGAGCGTGCCGTTGATGCCCTCCCGCGCCAGCAGCACGCTGCCCTTCAGCTTCAGGCCGGCGCAGAACGCGCGCAGGGGCTCGCGCAGCTCGCGGTAATCCGGGAGGGCGGCGAATTGGTAGAAGGCGGCGACCTTGGTGACCGAATGCGGATCAGACATGGCGGCTCGTTTAGCAGGCGTCCGCCGCTCGGAAAACCCACATGGCTGCCGGCCTCGAAGCTCTATACGTCCAGCGGATGGCAGCCATTTCGCTGGCATGCCAGCATTGCCGAGGGCCGCGGGAATGTGCCATGTAGACCCGGTTTTCCGAGATGGCGCGCCACCTGCGCCCACGGCCAAGAGAGCAAGAAATTCGATGAGAAACTTCCATTTCCCCGGCAGGTCCACGGTCCACGCCACCAACGCGATGGTTGCGACCTCGCATCCGCAGGCCTCGCTCGCGGCGATCGAGGTGCTGCGCGAGGGCGGCACCGCGGTGGACGCGGCCGTGGCGGGCTCGGCCGTGCTTGGCGTGATCGAGCCGCAATCGACCGGTATCGGCGGCGACTGTTTCGCGCTGGTCCAGCCGCGCGGCGAAGGCAAGATCATCGCCTATAACGGCTCCGGCCGCGCGCCGAAGGCGGCGAATGCCGACTGGTATCTCGAACGCAAGATCCACTCCGTGCCGCTGACCTCGGCCCATGCGGTCTCGATCCCCGGCGTGGTCGATGCCTTCGCCACCGTCTTGCGCGATCACGGCAAGTTCGGCTTCGACCGGCTGCTCCAGCCCGCGATCAAGGCGGCCGAGGAGGGCTACGTGGTCGCGCCCCGCATCGCCTTCGACTGGAAGAACCAGTTCGAGAAGCTGAAGGCCGGCACCAACACCGTTCGCTACCTGTTGCCGGGCGGCAAGCCGCCGGTGGTCGGCGACGTCATCCGCCAGGTGGAGCTCGGCAAGACCCTGCGGGCGATCGCCAAGGACGGCCGCGACGCCTTCTACAAGGGCCCGATCGCGGAAGACATGGTCGAGACCCTCAGGGCAATCGGCGGCCTGCACACGCTCGACGATTTCGCCGCGCACACCACCGAGACGACGACGCCGATCGGCATCATGTACAAGGGCTATGATTTCTGGCAGTGCCCGCCGAACGGCCCGGGCGTCACCGCGCTCCTGATGCTCAACATCCTGTCGCGCTTCGACCTGACCAAGTACGCGCCCGTCAGCGTCGAGCGTTTCCATCTCGAGGCGGAAGCCGCCCGCATCGCCTACATGAACCGCGAGATGCATGTCGCCTCTCCCGAGCACATGAAGATCAACGTCGCCGAGATGCTCGAGAAGGGCTTTGCCGACGAGCACATCAGCAAGATCCGCATGGACGGCATGCTCGACCTGCCG
Organism: Bradyrhizobium frederickii; assembly: GCF_004570865.1. Taxonomy (GTDB): domain Bacteria; phylum Pseudomonadota; class Alphaproteobacteria; order Rhizobiales; family Xanthobacteraceae; genus Bradyrhizobium; species Bradyrhizobium frederickii. The sequence continues at coordinate 81,384 of NZ_SPQS01000018.1, read as the reverse complement.
AATGTCGCGCCGCCGATGAACCCCTCGACCATCTACATCACGGTCGTGGACAAGGACCGCAACGTCTGCTCGTTCATCAACTCGGTCGCGCATTCCTTCGGCTCGGCGATCGTCTCGAACAAGACCGGCGTGTTGTTCCAGAACCGCGCCGGCGGTTTCCGCATCCAGCCGGGCCATCCCAACTGCATCGAAGGCGGCAAGCGCCCGCTGCACACGATCATGCCGGGCCTGCTCACCAAGGGCGGACGCTCCGTGATGCCGTTCGCCGTGATGGGCGGACAGTATCAGCCGACCGGCCAGACCCATGTCTTGACCAACATCCTCGACTATGGCTGCGACGTGCAGGAGGCGATCGACATGCCGCGCGGCCTGCACTACGAGGGCCAGTATCAGCTCGAGGACAGCGTGCCGGCCGCAATCGTCGAGGGCCTGAAGAAGCTCGGCCACAAGACCACCAGCGTGGTCGGTCCGCTCGGCGGCGCGCAAGCGATCTGGATCGACTGGGACAAGGGCACGCTCACCGGCGGTTCCGATCCGCGTAAGGACGGCTGCGCGCTGGGTTATTGATCGCAGCGCGAGTTCCCCGCGCGACATCAGGAAAAGTTGACGAAGGGCGATGCGGCATTTGCCGCATCGCCCTTTCCCGTTCGGAACGGAGCTCATTGCTTCAGGTTAAGGGGCGATGAGCGGTGCAGGCGTGCGCTGCTTTGAGAGATCAGCGGCGGAGGCGTCGATGTCCGACACACCAAGTTCCAGACAATCAGCATTCGATCGGCGCGCCTTCATGGTCGGCGCGGCCGGCAGCGCGCTCGTCCCGATCACGGCGCGCGCGGCCGCAGAGGAGGCCAGGGTCCCGGCGGCTCAGGATCCGGCACTTCCCGTCGACGTCACGCTGCGGGTCAACGGCAAGGACAAGCGCCTGCACATCGATGCGCGAACCACGGTGCTCGACGCGCTGCGCGATCATCTCAAGCTCACCGGCAGCAAGAAGGGCTGCGATCACGGCCAATGCGGCGCCTGCACGGTGCTGATCGACGACCGGCGGGTGGTATCGTGCCTGACGCTCGCGCTCGCGGCCGAGGGGCAGGAGATCACGACGATCGAGGGCCTCGCCACCGACGATCGCCTGCATCCGATGCAGCAGGCCTTCATCGACAACGACGCGTTCCAGTGCGGCTATTGCACGCCCGGCCAGATCATGTCCGCAATTGCCTGCGTCAAGGAGGGGCATGCGGGCAGCGAGGCCGACATCCGCGAATATATGAGTGGAAACATCTGCCGCTGCGCCGCCTATCCCAACATCGTCGCCGCCGTGAAGCAGGCCGCGCCCGAGATCATGAAAGGCTAGGCGCATGCGACCGTTTTCGTACCAAAGGGCAACAGACCCTGATACGGCCGTGCGGGCGCTCGGCGCCGCTGCGGCCGCGAACAATCCGCTGACCCATGCCCGCGCGCAGCCGCTCGCCGGAGGCACCACACTGATCGATTTGATGAAGCTCGACGTGATGCGGCCCGCCGCGATCGTCGACATCAATCCGCTCGCAAGCCACTGGTCTGCAATCGAGCCCAAGGGCGATGGTGTGCGCCTCGGCGCGCTGGCGAAGATGTCGGATGTTGCCGCGCATGACGAAATCCAGCGCAGCTATCCGGTGATCGCCAATTCGCTGAAGCTCGCGGCCAGCGCCCAGCTGCGCAACATGGCGACGCTCGGCGGCAACGTGATGCAGCGAACGCGTTGCAGCTATTTCCGCGACGTGTCCTACGAGAATTGCAACAAGCGCAATCCCGGCTCCGGCTGCGCCGCCATGGACGGCGTCAACCGCATGCACGCGGTGCTCGGCGTCTCCGACCAGTGCATCGCGACCTATCCCGGCGATTTCGCGCAGGCGCTGATCGCCCTGGATGCAACTGTCGAAATCACCGGCAAATCCGGTGCCCGTAGCCTGCCGTTTGCCCAGCTTCACAAGGCGCCCGGTAACACACCCGATATCGAGACCACGCTGCAACCGGGTGAGCTGATCTCGGCGTTCTTCATTTCCGGACGCTGGCCCCGTTCGGTGTATCTCAAGGCGCGCGACCGGCAGTCCTACGAGTTTGCGCTGTCCTCGGCTGCGGTCGCGCTCGACGTGCAGAACGGCACGATCCGCGATGCACGCGTCGCGCTTGGCGGTGTCGCCACCGTGCCCTGGCGGGCGCGCGAGGCTGAGGCGCTATTGAAGGGACAGAGATTCGATGACGGCCTGGCGCAGCGTGTTGCCGATGCCGCCTTCGCGGACGCCAAGGGGCGGCGGCACAACAGCTTCAAGATCGCGCTCGGCAAGCGCGTCGTGGCACGTGCGCTCCAGCAGGCCGTAACGATGGAGATCTGATCATGACTGCTGCTGCTCCCGACCCGAAGATGAACATGGGCCAGCCTGTGCCGCGCTATGACGCGGTCGTAAAGGTGACGGGACGCGCAACCTATGCGTCTGACATGCCGCTCTCCGACCCCGCCTATGCCTTCCTCGTCACCAGCGCCATCGCCAAGGGGCGGATCGACAGCCTCGATCTCGATGAGGCCAGGCGTGTCCGCGGCGTGATCGATATCGTCACCCACGAGAACGCACCGAGGCTGAAGGACTCCAAGCTCTTCAGCAACGGCGGCTATGCGGGCACGACGATCCAGCCGCTGAAATCGGCCGATATCGCCCATGACGGCCAGATCATCGCGGTTGTCGTTGCCGAGACCTACGAGTCCGCGCGCGATGCCGCCAACCGCGTCAAGGTCAGCTACACCGCTACCACGCCAAGCGCGACCTTCGACTCGCCCGGGACGACCATTGCGGCTGCGAAGGGGCAGAATGCCCAGTTCAAGGAAGACCCGAAAGTCGGCGATTTCGCCAAGGCGTTCGACGAGGCCGAGGTCAAGCTGACCGCCTCCTACGAGACGCCGACGCAGCATCACAATCCGATGGAGCTGTTCTCGACGAGCTGCGCCTGGATGGGCGACGAGCTCGTCATCTACGAGCCGAGCCAGTTCGTCCACGGCCTGAAGCACGGCGTTGCCGAGCAGCTCGGCATCGACGCCGACAAGGTGCGCGTGGTCAACCCCTATGTCGGCGGCGGCTTCGGCTCGCGCGGCTCGATGACGCCGCGCACCGCCATCATCGCGGCTATTGCCAAGCGCCTGAACCGGCCGGTCAAGCTGGTCCCGACCCGCGACCAGGGCTTTACCATCACCACTCACCGTGCCGAGACCCGCCACGAGATCAAGCTTGGCGCGCGCCCTGACGGCAAGCTGGTCGCGCTCAGACATGAGGGCGCCGAGGTGTCGTCGCGCCCCGACGCCTATTGCGTCGGCGGCACCAAGACGACGACGCGACTCTATGCCTGTCCGAATGTCGACAGCCTCGTCTCGATCGTGCGGGCCGACCGCAACACGCCCGGCTTCATGCGCTCGCCACCGGAAGTGCCGTATCTGTTCGCGTTGGAAAGCGCGATGGACGAGCTCGCGGTCAAGCTGAACTTGGATCCGGTCGAGCTGCGCCGCATCAACGACACCACCAACGAGCCCATCGGCGGCAAGCCCTACACCTCGCGCTCGCTGATGGCCTGTTTCGATGAGGCCGCCAAAGCTTTCGGCTGGGCGCAGCGCTCGCCTCAGCCGAAATCGATGTCGGACGGGGACTGGCTGATCGGCTATGGCTGTGCCGCAACCTGCTATCCGACGCAGATGGGACCTGCCGCAGCACGCGTACGGCTGCAGCGCGACGGCCGCACAAGGGTCGAGATCGCCGGCCACGAGATCGGGACCGGCGCTTACACCGTCATTGCCCAGACTGCGGCCGAAAGGCTCGGCGTGCCGCTCGAGAAGGTCGCGGTCTTCATCGGCGATAGCGATTTGCCGCCGGCCCCCGTTGCCGGAGGCTCGAACTCCACGGCCAGCACCTGCTCCGTGGTGACGATGGTGTGCGACCAGATCCGGCAGCGCCTGTTCAAGGCGGTGATGCCGGGCCAAAGCCTGACGGACAAGGCCAAGGCGACCGTTGGCATCGGCCAGACGCCGGCCACGCAGGCAGCGAAGGGCGACCGGCCGCTGGATTTGGAGAAGGCGTTTGACGCGCTCGGGGTCGGCGTGGTCGAGGAATATGGCGAGTGGAAGCCGGAAGGCGCGCCGCTGGATTCCTTCCGCGCCATGCATAGCGGGCAGGTGCGGCTCGTGGGCGGTGACCAGATGAAGGACCAGATCGCCTATGCGTTCGGCGCGGAGTTCGTCGAGGTCCGCGTCAATCGCTTCACGCATGAGATCCGCTGCCCCCGCCTGGTCGGCGCCTTCGCCGCGGGCCGCATCATGAACCCGCGCACTGCGCGCAGCCAGCTGATGGGCGGACTGATCTGGGGCATGTCCTCGGCTCTGTTGGAGGCGACCGAGATCGACGAACGCAATGCGCGCTACGTCAATGACAATCTCGCCGACTACCTCGTGCCCGTGAATGCGGACGTCGCAAACGTCGAGGTCATTCTGCTGTCCGAGCAGGACGACCGCATCAATCCCGTCGGCGTGAAGGGCGTCGGCGAGCTCGCCAATGTCGGCACCAATGCGGCGATCTGCAATGCGATCTACCACGCTACGGGCCAGCGCATCCGCAAGCTCCCGGTCCGGCTGGAAAATATCGAGGTGTGAGGGGTGGAAACCCCACCCGCGTTGCGCTAGACACCTTCCGCCTCAAACGGAAGGTGCCTTATGCAGCGTTTCCAGCGCGCGCTCCTCACCCTGATGTCGGCACTCGCGATCACCGTGATCGCCGGCGTGTCGCATTTCGTTTCCACCACGGCCTCGGCCCAGACCGCAGGAAAGACCATGACCACAGCTTCAGGCTTGCAGATCATCGATTCCACCGTCGGCACCGGCGCCTCGCCGCAGCCCGGCCAGATCTGCGTGATGCACTATACCGGCTGGCTCTATGAGAACGGCCAGAAGGGCAAGAAATTCGACAGCTCCGTCGACCGCAAGGAGCCGTTCGAATTCCCGATCGGCAAGGGCCGCGTCATCGCCGGCTGGGACGAGGGCGTCGCCTCCATGAAGGTCGGCGGCAAGCGCACGCTGATCATCCCTCCGCAGCTCGGCTACGGCGCGCGCGGCGCCGGTGGCGTGATCCCGCCGAATGCGACGCTGATGTTCGATGTGGAATTGCTCGCGGTGAAGTGACGGCGTAGCAGGACGTCACGTAGAGAGCAGTCGAAACAAAAAGACCGGCCTTTCGGCCGGTCTTTTCGCATTCAGATTGCCGGGCCGTCACTCGGCCGCGCGCTTTGCGGCTGACGCGGCGCGATCGATCGCATCCTTGGCGGCGTCCTTGGCATCGCCCATGGCCTGCTGGCCCTTGCCCTTCACTTCCTGGACCACGCCTTCGCCCTTCAGGCGGTCGGAACCGGTGGCTTCGCCGATGCCCTGCTTGGCCTTGCCGATTGCCTCGTTGGCGTTACCTTTGATCTTGTCGGTGGTGCTGCCCATGAAACTCTCCTTTTCATTTTGCTCGCAAGGACAACGTCCCGCGGCTACGAGGGTTCCGATTTTAGTATGGCTCGCGGGCGCGGCTTCGGGTTAGTTTGCCGCGCACGGAACCAACAGAAAGCAAGCCCAATGACCGGCCATGACCACTCGCATTCCCACCATGATCACGATCATGACGATCGCTGGAAACATGACGGCGTGCGTGTCATTCCCGGCAACCAGCTCGATACCAACGTGCCGTCCACGGCCGGCATGGATCGTGCGGCCGCGATCAATTTCGCGCGCGTCGGCGCGCAGAAATTGTGGGCGGGCACGGTCAGCATCAAGCCCGATGCCAAGACCGGCGCGCATCACCACGGCCATCTTGAAAGCGTGATCTACGTCGTGAAGGGCAAGGCGCGGATGCGCTGGGGCGAGAGCCTGCAATTCACCGCGGAGGCCGGTCCCGGCGATTTCATCTTCGTCCCGCCTTACGTGCCGCATCAGGAGATCAATGCCAGCCCGGACGAGGTGCTGGAATGCGTGCTGGTGCGCAGCGACGGCGAGGCCGTGGCGATCAACCTCGACATCGAGCCCGTCGAGAAGCCCGAGACCGTGCTGTGGATCGATCCGGTGCATCGGGATCCGAACGAGAAGAAATAAGCCTGACGGGCCGCCTGCCGGTTCGATGCGCAGACGCGGCAGGGGGCCTTAAAAAAATATCCGGAAGTGCTGTCGGATGGCTGTCGGCCCATCCGTCCTTGGGCAGAACCCCGCCCAAGGAGCTTCCGATGCCCAGGATGATTTTCCTCAATCTGCCCGTGACCGACCTCAAGCGTGCGACCGCCTTTTATGAGGCGATCGGTGCGACCCGGAACCCGCAATTCAGTGACGACACGGCGAGCTGCATGGTCTTCTCCGAGACCATCTACGCGATGCTGACGACTCACGACAAATTCCGTCAGTTCACGCCCAAGCCGATTGCCGATGCAAAGACCTCGAACCAGGCTCTGTTCTGCCTGTCCGCCGACACCCGCAACGAGGTCGACGATATCGTCGGCAGGGCCGAGGCCGCCGGCGGGGTGGCCGATCCCAGCCCCAAGGACGAATACAGCTTCATGTACGGCCGCAGCTTCGAGGATCCGGACGGCCATATGTGGGGTGTGAACTGGCTGGATATGGCGGCTGTCCCTCCGCAGCCCGCCATGGCGAATGCCTGATCGCCGTGCCCCGAACGCCAAATCCCAGAGGAGCATTCACGATGTCCAAGGTCGTACCCTGCATGTGGTTCAACGGCGATGCCGAGGAAGCCGCGAAGTTCTACACCTCACTGGTGCCGAATTCGGCAATCACGCACGTTCAGCGCAACGTCTTGGATGGTCCCTCCGGCAAGGAGGGCTCCGTGCTGGTCGTCGAGTTCACGGTGGCCGGGCAGCCCCTGGTCGCGCTCAACGGCGGCATGAAGATGGAGTACACCCACGCCATCTCGCTGATGATCCATTGCGACGACCAGGCCCAGGTCGACGGCGTCTGGGATGCCTTTCTCGCTCATGGCGGCAAGGCAGAGCAGTGCGGCTGGCTCAGGGATCGCTGGGGCGTGGCCTGGCAGGTGGTGCCGAAGGTGATGTTCGAGTTCCTGTCGAGCCCCGACAAGGCCGCCGCCGCGCGCGCGATGCAGGCGATGATGAAGATGGTGAAGCTGGATGTCGACGCGTTGCGCCGCGCGTTCGAGGGCAAGTCGGCGGCGTGACATCAGCGCCGGTGCGGTAGGGTGGGCAAAGGCGCTCTTGCGCCGTGCCCACCATCTGTCTCCGGTTGAGAGAGCTGGTGGGCACGCTTTCGCTTTGCCCACCCTACGAGACCGTGCCTGCCGCTAGTAATTTATCCTTAGCCCAACGCCGCCGTGGATGGTGTTGCCCACCGGCTGCGGGCCGAGCGTGCCGTTGGCGAACAGGTCGACGATCCAGCCCTTCTGCACGCGGAAGCCGAGGCGGCCACCATATTCGAACCAGCCCTGGTTGCCCATGGTCGGCACCACGGTGCCCTGGCCGGTCACGGTTGCCACGATGCCGCTGTGACTTGCAAACGACTGCACCCAGCCGCCATTGATGTTGGTCTCGACGTTGCTGCCGAACAGATGCGTCCACTGGCCGCCGATCTTGACCAGGCTGGTGCGGTCAGTGCCGGTCGCGATGGTGGCGTCGAACGGATTGAATGCCACCGCATTGTCGCTGTAGCCGGACACGCGCTGCCAGAGCTGCCACACCTCGATCGAGGCTGCGACTTCGTCGCGCGGCGACACGCGGCTCATCCAGCCGGCGCGGCCGTAGACCGCGTAGTTCGAGGCGTTGGTCGAGCTCGTCACGCTCACCGGGCCGAGGCTGGTGTCGTAGCTGCGGGTGTAGCGCGCTTTCTCCCACGGCGTCAGGATCGTGCCGACGTCGAAGAACGGGCGCGAGGAGCCCCAGTCGGTGAAGTCATAGCGCAGCGCGAAGGCGCCGATCGGTGCGCTCGTGATCTTGTAGCCGCCCTCGTTGTAATGCGTGTAGGCGATGCCGGCGAGCAGTGACAGATTGTTGGTGAGCTCCTTGCGGCCGTGGATGCCGGCCGAGAACGAGCCGGCCGAGCCGAATGCGCTGATGCAATCGCTGCAATTGACCTGCTCGTTGATGCCGAGCAGCACCGTGCCGAGCACCCGGTTGGTGATCATCTGGTTGAAGCGCTGATTGGCGAGACCGCCGATCGAATTGCCGCTGGAATCCGCGCCGGTCGGCGTCGGGCTCGGTGCCGGATCTGGACTCGGCGAGGGCGAGGGATAGGGGCTCGGCGAAGGGGAGGGTACGGGCGAGGGAGAATAGGTCGGCGTCGGGGACGGTGAATAGGTCGGGTAGGGCGTCGGCTCGCCGCATTCGATTCCGCAGGTCGCCTGAGCTGCGACCGGGCGAACATCGAGCGCGACAAACGCAAGGGCAGCGACCATGCCCAGCATGCCGGCGAGAACCAAGCGCTTCAAGCGGAGCTGCGCCATGGTCAGCGCCCGCACAGCATGCCGTCGTCATGGACGGCGGGCGTGATGGTCGGCGAGGCGCCGGCATATTGGTTCACCGCGCATAGCCCGGCACTTGCGGCGCAGTTGGCGGCGAAGGTCCAGGGCGGCGTGTTGGACTTGGTGATGCTGACCTTGCCGCCGGTCGATGTGACGATTGCGGTGTCGCCGGGCTGGGTGAGCTGCACGCACCGGGAGCGGGTCGTGCAGACGCTGGCTGCGCCGTCCTGAAGCACGACGACGGAGCGTCCGCGCTGTGAGAGGATGTCGAGCGTGGTGCCGCGCACGCCGATGGTCGCAAGCGGCGTCGTGATCTTGTAGGCGGTCTTGTCGGAATGTCCGGTGACGAAACGGAATGCACCCGTGGTCATGCGGATCGCGACGTCGCGATAGCTGTGCTCGCCGTTGAAGACGGTGCGGTCGAGCTTCAACGTGGCGCTGGGGCCGAGCGACAGATTGGTGCTGTCGGCCATCACGAAGCGCGCCGCGCTGTCGGCGCCGGTGCGCACGGTCTCGTCGCGCAGCATGCTGTCGCCGATATTGATCGGCGTGGTGGTCGCAGCGACGCGCACCACCTCGTTCTGGATCACGACGGCTTCGCCGACGCGCGTCTGTGCCAGCGCGCAAGGACCTGCGCACAATGCGGCCGACAGCAGAATGGGGAAAAGCCAGAAACGCAAATTCATTTCGCAACCGATCGATTTGTCCCTGATCGTACCGGATCGCGCTTGCTTGTGATGTGGCGGAATTATCACAAGCGGCGCGGGACGTGCGTCATGCTTAGTGACAGTTGCGGCAGAATGCGTTCAATGAAAAACGAAGCTTCCACTTTTGTCCGCGGTGACGCAAATTTGCCACGCAAAACAGCCCCTCAGCAGCCGCTTCGATCATCCGCAGTTCCAAAGGTGTCGCGGAGCGCAGTCATTGCTGTCGCGATTTTCCTGGTCGCGCATCTCGCGCTGTTGATCGGACTGACGACGCCGGAAAAGTTCGTCTTCGACGAACTGCATTACGTGCCGGCGGCGCGGCAGATGCTGGCCCCCGCGATGTCGCAGCCGATGCTCAATCCGATGCATCCGCCGCTGGCCAAGGAGCTGATCGCGATCTCGATGGTGGCCTTCGGCGACAACGCGCTTGGCTGGCGCTATCCCGCGACGTTGTTTGGCGCATTGGCGATCGTCGCGATCTATCTATGCGGCCTCGCGCTGTTCTCGGCGCAAGGCCCCGCGATCGCCGCGGCGCTGATCGCGGGGCTGAACCAGATGCTGTACGTGCAGGCGCGCATCGCCATGCTCGACATCTTTGCGCTCGGGTTCGGTCTGCTCGCGACCGCCGCGTTCATGCATGGGTATCGGCGAGACCGGCCGCAGGCGTTGTTCGCGCTCGCGGGCAGCCTGTTCGGCTGTGCTGCTGCCAGCAAATGGAGCGGCCTGTTTCCGCTCGGCGTCTGCATCGTCATCGTTGCCGTGGTCCGTCTGATGCAGGGCTGGCGCACGCTGTTCGCCGACGCGAAGCCGGACGACTGGTATCGGCCGGACCTTTGGCCCGGCCTTCGGTTGCATCATGTCGCGCTGTGCTTCGCCATCTTGCCAGCCGTGGCTTATCTCGCCGCTTTCGTTCCGCTCCATGGGGTGTCGGTGCCGGAGCTGGTCGAGGCGCAGCGCCGGATCTTCGCCGACAACACCACGACCGCGATTGCCGGGCACACCTACATGAGTTCATGGCCGTCCTGGCCGCTGCTCGCGCGGCCGGTGTGGTTCCTGTTCGACAAGACCGCGGAGGACAACGTCTCCGCGGTCGTCTTCCTCGGCAATCCCCTGGTATTGTGGCCGGCGCTTCTCGCGCTCGCGCTCGTGCTGCGCGATTTCGTCGTCGAGCGCCGCTGGGATGCGTTTCTGATCGCCGCGTTCTATTTCGGTCCCTGGCTCGCCTGGGCGTTGCTGCCGCGCACGCTGGGCTTCATCTACTATTATCTGCCGGCCGCCACCGCGGCCTCGCTCGCGCTGGTCTATGTGCTGCGCCGGGACGGCCTGCCGCGCTGGCTGCTCTGGGCCTATGTCGGCGTTGCGGCGATCGGCTTTGCGGTCATGCTGCCGATCTCGGCGGCCTTTATCGGCACCTCGATGCGGAGCTTCAACCGGCTGATGCTGTTCCAGAGCTGGATATGACATCGCCGCCTGCCGGGTTGCGGCTGGCGGCGTGTTTCGCGCGATGATGGCGGGTTATTTCGACGCGGTCTTGGTGTCCATGTTCACGACCTGGACGCGGCGGTTGACCGGGTCGGCGCCGTTGGCTGCGTCCTTCAGTTTGGTCTCGCCGTAGCCGACCGTGACGAGATCGTTGCCGTTGAGGCCGTAGTTCTGCACCAGGTACTTCTTGATGGTGTCGGCGCGCCGTTCGGAGAGGCCTTGATTGTATGCTTCGCCGCCGGTCGCGTCGGTGTGGCCGGCGACCACGAAGGTCGAGCCCTTGAGCGCCGGATCGGACAGCGCCTTGCCGAGCGCCTGCACCGAGGGCATCGAGGTCTTGGCGATATCGGCCGAGTTGTAGTCGAACTGGATTTCCAGATCGATCTTCGGCTTGGTCGCCGCGAGCTCGGCGATCTGCTCGCGCTCGCCCGTCGAGAGCGACCGGGTCGAGCGATTGCGCACGGTATTCAGGAAGGTCGCTTCCTTGGCCTGTGCGGTCGTATCGGTCTGCGGACCGACGGACAGGCCGCGGGTTGCCGGCTTCGGCTTCAGTGCATCCAGGATCTGGCCAGTGGAGACGTTGTTGTCGCCGGCCAGAGCCAGCCCCGCCGTCATCGACAGCGCGGCGGAGAGGGCAATTGTCTTCAGTCCAAAGAACTTATCAAAACGGGTCATTGTCGAATCCTCGCTGTTACGCCTGATAGCGGTTTGATGCTGCGAGCATAGGACAGGTTCAAAGGCCCTGATGTGATCTTGGTCACGCTGGCTACAGTCGCTTCCAGGCCCGTCCTAGCGCAATTCCAACGTTTCGGACGGCGAAAACCGGCGCGTTTCGCGGCGAGGCCCTGTGCGAGCCGGAGGTCGCCACTGGCAGCCTCGGGGAGCGCCCAAAAGCCGCACGCTAACAGTGGGCTGGCGCTGCGGCGCAGCAACGAAAATGTCTTCTCCCTGAAAACTTGTCGCTGAAGAATGGCTGTCGTGTTGGCCGGCATGGCGCCGGTTTCGCTCGAGGGAGGAGACATTCGATGAAGATCTTGCTTTCGGCCGTTCTGCTCGCCGCGTTTTCGGCATCGCCGGCTTTCGCAGCAAAAATGCAGCCCTGCACGGGCGAAGCGATGGGCAAGTCGATTACCGCGATGGGAACCGTGGATTCGCCGGCCAAGCAGGCGATGGCGAAGGAAATGGCTTCGGCCAACTCCGAGATGAGCAAAGCCAATATGCGCGGCGCCTGCAAGCACTACATGAAGGCGCAGAAGATGAGCGCGAAATAGTTGAGCGTTCGTTGACCGGCCGCGCTGCCAGGAGACGGTAGCGCGGTTTTCTTTGCCTCTCTTGTTTGCCTTGGCGCGAATCTCGCTACATTGCATTCTGCAATGTCACGCACGCCCAAACCCCATCCCCTCACCACGAGACAGGCCCGGCAGATCTGGCTGCATGCCCAGCGGCTGGATCAGCGCACCCCGTTCGGCGAGGGTGCACAGGCCGTCGCGGATGCGGTCGCTCATCTCGGCTATGTGCAGATCGACACCATCCACGTCGTCGAACGCTGCCATCATCACATCCTGTTCAGCCGGATCCCGTCCTATCGCCGGGCCGATCTGCGTCATGCCCAGAGCATCGACAAAAGCGTGTTCGAGTATTGGACCCATGCGCTCTCCTACGTGCCGACCGGCGACTTCCGCATGTTCCTGCCGGCGATGCGCGAGCATCGGCGCGAGGGGCACAGATGGTTCGCCTCGGTGAAGCCCGCCGACATGCGCAAGGTGATGCGGCTGCTGCGGGCCGGTCCGCTGACGATCCGCGACATCGAGGATGACGTGCTCGTCGAGAAGGAACACCTGTGGCAGAGCCGCAAGCCCTCCAAGCGGGCGTTGCAGCTGGCCTTCTATACCGGCGCCGTCACCGTCAGCGAACGGCAGGGCATGCTCAAGACCTACGAGTTGATGACGCGCCATTTCGGCTGGGACAGGCTGCCGGGGCCGGCCTCGGCAAGGGAGATCACGACCTATCTGCTCGACCGCGCGCTGCGCTCGCAGGGCGTGGTCAGTCTCGATTCGATCTGCCATCTCGACGCGCCGAGCAGGAAGCCGGTCGCGCGCCTGATAGCCTCGCGCGTCCGCCGCGGCGAGCTCGTGCCCGTCGCGATCGAGGGCTCCGGCAAGCAGGAACATTGGGCCGCGCCCGCCGTGCTCGAGCCGAACAGTGAGGCGGTCTCGCCCGATCTGGTCCACATCCTCTCGCCGTTCGATCCGCTGATCATCCAGCGCAAGCGCACCAATCTCTTCTTCGGCTACAACCATCTGTTCGAGGCCTATGTGCCGAAGGCCAAGCGCAAGCTCGGCTATTTCGCGCTGCCCGTGCTGGTCGGCGACGAGATCGTCGCCGCGCTCGATCTGAAGACCGACCGGCAGGCCAAGAAGCTCTTGATGCAGAAATGGACCTGGGTCGGGCAGGGGAGGAAGACCGCGGGCCGCAAGGAGTTGAAGCAGGGGATCGAGCAGGAGCTCGATCGCTTCGAGCGGTTTCAGCTCGCGGAGTGAGGCTTGGCATCGGTCTCGTAGGGTGACAAAGGCGCGTTAGCGCCGTGCCCACCATCTGCTTGTGGTGGGCACGCTTCGCTTTGCCCACCCTACGAGAGCGTGCGTCGCGGCGAGCCGATCGATCCAGATGCCGAACGCAATCCCGACCGCGTAAGCCAGTAGATTCCACAGCGAGAAGATTCGTCCCAAGAGCAGCGCGCCGGCCGTCGTCAGCCGGAACGCATCGAGCCATGGCGTGTGCACCAGCCGGGAGAATTCCACGACGACTGCGATGATCGCCGCGGCGGCTGCGATCTGCGCACGCGTCAGCCGTGGCAGCAAAGCTCCGACCAGCAGAAGTACCATGGTCGCCCATAGCAGCGAGCCGCCATACTTCACCACGAAAGCGGGGAGCCCGAGCGGAAAGCCGTACCAGCGCAAGGAAAGCCCGCAGGCGATGACGATCAGGGCGAGAGCGGCGCGGATCATCGCCTTCTGCATCGGCGCAATGGCTTGATCCGGCTGCGTCCCGTGCATTGCTCGCTCCATTGACTCTTTGCCCGTGATGCTGAAAACCGCCCATCGACCCACAAGAGCAACAACCAGGGGGAAGCCATGAGCCAGACCACGATCTATGCCGGATCCGCCGGCGGAGCCAAGGAGGCCAAGAGCGAAATCGAAACGTCGACGATCCGCGCCATCTCCTGGCGCCTGATTCCCTTCCTGGTGCTGGCCTACTTCTTCTCCTATCTCGACCGCGTCAATCTCGGCTTCGCCGCTCTGACCATGAATGCCGAGCTGAAGTTCACGCCGTTGATCTTCTCCTGGGGCGCCGGCATCTTCTTCATCGGCTATTTCATCTTCGAGGTGCCGAGCAATCTGGCGCTGGAGAAATTCGGCGCCAGCCGCTGGATTGCCCGCATCATGGTGACCTGGGGCATCATCTCCGCGCTGATGGCGATGGTCAGCGGCGTGACCAGCTTCTACGTCCTGCGCTTCCTGCTCGGCGTCGCCGAGGCCGGCTTCTTCCCCGGCATCATCCTCTACCTCACCTACTGGTATCCGGCCGAATATCGCGCCCGCTTCCTGGCGGCCTTCGCGGTCGCGGTGCCGGTCTCGACCGTGATCGGTGCGCCGATCTCAGGCCTGCTGCTCGGGCTCGACGGCTTGATGGGCCTGAAGGGCTGGCAGTGGCTGTTCATCATCGAGGGCATCCCCTCCGTGCTGCTCGGCATCGTCACCTGGTTCTATCTCACCGACAGGCCGGAGAAGGCGGACTGGCTCTCGGCCGAGCAGAAGGCCTGGCTCAAGGCGAAGCTCGATTCGGAGATTGCTGCCAAGCAGGCGGTGAAGCATGTCTCGCTCGGCGAAGCGCTGTCCTCGCCCAAGGTGATTGCGCTCAGCCTGATCTATTTCGGCTTCGTCGGGGCGCTCTACGGCATGCAGTTCTGGCTGCCGCAGATCGTCAAGGCGTTCGGGCTGACCAACGCCCAGACCGGCTTCGTCACTGCGATCCCGTATCTGTTCGGCACCATCGCCATGATCCTGTGGGCGCGGCACTCCGATGCGACGCGCGAACGCGTCATGCATGTCGGCGCGCCGCTGCTGCTGACGGCGGTCGCACTCGGTGTGTCCTCCTCTCTCACCGATTCCGCCCTGACGATGGTGGTGCTGACGATCGCGGCCATTGGCGTGTTCTGCTGCTTCGGCGTGTTCTGGACCCTGCCGACCGCCTGGCTCTCCGGCACCGCGGCCGCCGGCGCCATCGCCCTGATCAACTCGATCGGCAACCTTGCCGGCTTCGGCGGGCCGTATCTGATCGGCTGGGTCAAGGAAGCCACGGGCCAGACCTCGACCGGCCTGCTTGTGCTCGCCGTGCTGCCGCTGCTTGCCGGTATTTTGGTCTTCGTCGGCGGCCACGACAGCAAGCACGAGTTCGCCGGGCAGGGGCGGTAGAGCTGCAGCTAGCCGTGCGTACCCCGGATGAAGCGCAAGCTCCATCCGGGGTACGGGCTAACCTGCTTCGCCACTTCTCTGGGAGCCAGCCAATCCCAGAAACACCAACATAGCGCGGTTGAGACGCAACAGGTCGTCATCATCTAGGCGTCCCACCAGCGTTCCGACCTTAGCTTTCGGCACGGTGGCAATCTTATCGACCATCAGCCGGGACGGCGCACCCAGGCCGTTGCGTTCGTTCGGCTCAACCTTCAGCCGGAAGAGAGGAGCCTCAGTTTCGTCGGTTGTGAAAGCGCAGACCGTGATCGAGCTCGTCGCGTCGAAGCTGTCGTCCTGCACGACGACAATGGGGCGCGGCTTGCCCACATAGTCCTTGCCGCCTGCCACGGTCCAGACCTCGCCCCGCTTCATTCGTCGGTCCAATCTGATATGGCGTCGATGAAGGCTTGGTCTTCGGATGCATGTGTGCTGGTTGCGACCGCGAGCGATTGGCGATGGGCTTCTGACCGGAAGGACGGCGATCGGATGTCCGGCACCCATATCTGGATCGGCCGCAGACCTTGCGCACGCAATCGATCGCGGTGCGCCTGAACCTTCATACGAGACGACTTGCGAGACGACTTGGGCTTTGAGGGGCTCATGCGTGTTCTGACCGGTTACATGTAACCTATCAGGATATGTCGTGCGTGACCAGGGCACATGGACCTAGGGCTCCTCACCACCTCTTAACGATCACGCATTTCTGATGACTGACGATTATTGACTTTCATCAGTGATTAGTCGACATTCCTCTCATTCGAGATGCAGGAGTGTTCTTCGATGTTCGTCTGGTCGGTTTTATCGAGCTATTCCAGGCTGTTGGCAGGCGTGTCGTTGGCCCTGATGGCCGCGAGCCTGGCCGGGTGCAATGACACCGTCGCCGAGAAAGCCGAGCCGCCGCGGCCGGTTCTGGTCGCAACCGCGCATTATGATGCCGAGACTCCGGAGCGCAGTTTCGTCGGCACCGTCAGGCCGCGGATCGAGAGCGATCTCGGCTTCCGCGTTGCCGGCAAGGTTGCCAAGCGCCTCGTGGAGGTCGGCCAGACCGTCGAAATCGGCCAGCCGCTCGCCACCCTCGACGAGGTCGATTTGAAGCTCCAGGCCGAGCAGGCGCTGGCCGAGCAGACCGCCGCGACCGGCGTGCTGGCCCAGGCCGCCGCCGCCGAGCAGCGCGCCAAGGATCTGAAGGCCAAGGGCTGGACCACGGATGCGCAGATGGATTCGAGCCGCGCCGCTGCGGACGAAGCCCGCGCCCGCCTGAACCGCGCCGAGCGCGCGCTCGAATTGAGCAAGAACTCCCTTTCCTACGCGACGCTCAATGCCGATGCCCGTGGCGTCGTCACCGCGACGCTGATCGAGCCCGGCCAGGTGGTCGCCGCGGGTCAGGCTTCGATCCGTGTCGCCCGCTTTGCCGAGAAGGAAGCGGTCGTCGCGATCCCTGAGACGCTGGTTGGACGTGCCAAGTCGGGCGTCGCCAGCGTCACTCTTTGGTCCGAGCCGGGCAAGAAATATGCGGCCAAGCTGCGCGAGATCGCGCCGACGGCCGATCCGGCCACGCGCACCTATCTTGCGAAATTCTCACTGCCCGAGGCCGACGACAAGGTCTCGCTCGGCATGACCGCGACGCTGACGTTGTCGGATGCCGCGACCGAGCGCGTCGCGCGACTGCCGCTGTCGGCGCTGTTCAACGAAGGCGGCAAGCCGTCCTTTTACGTCGTCGACGACAACGGCGCGCTCACCTTGAAGCCGGTGACGGTGAAGTCCTACGAGAGCAACGACGTCGTCATCACTGGCGGCGTGGAAGAGGGCGCCAAGATCGTTGCCCTCGGTGTGCAGAAGCTCGATCCGGGCCAGAGGGTGCGGGTCGTGTCGTCACTGTCTTTCTAAGTTCGTTTACGAGTTCCTCGTTGCAAGGCGAGTTTCGGCCCCGGCGCAAATGCTTGGGCTGAAGCGGCGAAGCGATCCAGAACCTGCCCAGCCCCCTGGATTGCTTCGCTGCCTCGCGACGATGGGTTGTACAGAGTGGCTGTCGTGTCTTTGGCAATTGGATCGTCTTTTCGGAGAGAGCGATGAAGCGCTTCAACCTTTCGGCCTGGGCCGTCAGCCATCCGACGCTGGTTCTGTTCCTGATGATCATTCTCGGCGTTGCCGGCTTCTTCTCCTATGAGAAGCTCGGACGCGCCGAGGATCCGTTCTTCACGGTGAAGGTGGTCAACGTCTCCGTGATCTGGCCGGGCGCGACCGCGCAGGAGATGCAGACGCAGGTCGCCGATCCCATCGAGAAGAAGATCCAGGAGCTGCCCTATTTCGAGAAGGTGCAGACCTATTCCAAGCCCGCCTTCACCGCGCTCCAGGTCACCTTCCGCGACAACACGCCCCCGAAGGAAGTGCCTTATCTCTTCTATCTGCTGCGCAAGAAGCTGGTCGACGTGCAGGGCCAGCTGCCGTCGGGCATTCTGGGACCTGTCGTCAACGACGAGTTTTCCGACGTCGATTCCATCCTCTACATGATGACCGGCGACGGGGCGGACTACGCCCAGCTCAAGAAGGTTTCGGAGGGCTTCCGTCAGCGCCTGCTCAAGGTGCCTGGAGTGACCAAGGTCGACGTCTACGGCAACCAGGACGAGCGCATCTTCGTCGAGTTCAGCCATGCCAAGCTCGCCACCCTCGGCATCACGCCGCAGGCGCTGTTCGATTCGCTCGCCAAGCAGAACAACGTCACCCCTGCCGGCACGGTCGAGACCTCCTCGCAGCGCGTGCCGCTGCGCGTCACCGGCGCGCTCGACGGTGCCCAGGCTGTCGCGGAGACGCCGGTCGAGAGCAACGGCCGTGTGTTCCGCCTAGGGGACATCGCCACCGTGACCCACGGCTATGTCGATCCGCCGAGCTTCGTCGTCCGCCAGGAAGGCAAGGCGGCGATCGGCGTCGGCGTCGTCACCGCCAAGGGCGCCAACATCCTCGAGCTCGGCAAGGAGGTCGAGAAGGCGACGGCTGACTTCATGAAGGCGGTGCCGCAGGGCATCGACGTCAAGCTGATCGCCGACCAGCCCAAGGTGGTCGAGCATGCCGTCGGCGAGTTCGTGCACTCTTTCATGGAAGCGCTCGTCATCGTGCTGTTCGTCTCGTTCCTGGCACTCGGCTGGCGCACCGGCATCGTTGTCGCGCTGTCGGTGCCCTTGGTGCTCGGCATCGTCTTCATCGTCATGAACACGATGTCGCTCGACCTGCATCGCATCACGCTCGGCGCGCTGATCATCGCGCTCGGCCTGCTCGTCGACGACGCCATCATCGCGGTCGAGATGATGGTGGTGAAGATGGAGCAGGGCTGGGACCGCATGCGTGCGGCCTCCTTTGCCTGGGAATCGACTGCGTTTCCGATGCTCACGGGAACGCTGGTCACGGCCGCTGGCTTCCTCCCCATCGGCTTTGCCAATTCCGCGGTCGGCGAATATGCCGGCAGCATCTTCTGGATCGTGGCGATCGCGCTGGTCGCCTCCTGGTTCGTGGCGGTGATCTTCACGCCCTATATCGGCGTCAAGCTGCTGCCTGACATGAAGGCGCACCACAACCACGATCCGCACGCGGTCTACGAGACCCGCATGTACCGCGGCCTGCGCGCCATCGTGCAATGGTGCGTCAACCATCGCATCACCGTGGTGGCCGCGACCGTCGGCGTCTTCATCGCCTCGATCGTCGGGTTCGGCCAGGTCCAGCAGCAATTCTTCCCGCTGTCGGAGCGGCCCGAGCTGTTCCTCCAGCTGCGCCTGCCCGAGGGCACCGCCTTCAACGTCACCGAAAAAGCGGTGAAGAAGGCCGAAACGCTGCTGAAGGACGACAAGGACATCGAGACCTATACGTCCTATGTCGGCCAGGGCTCGCCGCGTTTCTGGCTCGGCCTCAATCCGCAGCTGCCGAACGAGGCCTTTGCCGAGATCGTCATCGTCGCCAAGGGCGTCGAGGCGCGCGAGCGCATCAAGGCCAAGATCGAGAACGCGGCTGCCGAGGGCTTCCTGTCCGAGGCGCGCGTTCGCGTCGACCGCTTCAATTTCGGTCCTCCGGTCGGCTTCCCCGTCCAGTTCCGCGTGATCGGCCCCGACGCCAACACGGTGCGCGAGATCGCCTACCAGGTCCGCGACGTCATGCGGCAGAACAAGAGCGTCAAGGACGTCCAGCTCGACTGGAACGAGCAATCGCCTTACCTCAAGCTCGTCGTCGATCAGGATCGCGCCCGTGCCATGGGCCTGACGCCGCAGGACGTCTCACAGGCGCTCGCGATGCTGATCTCGGGCTCGCAGGTCACCACCGTGCGCGACGGCATCGAGAAGGTCGCCGTGGTCGCCCGTGCGGTCCCGTCCGAGCGGCTCGACCTCGGCGGTGTCGGCGACCTCACCATCACCTCGCGCAATGGCGTTGCCGTGCCGCTGCAGCAGATCGCCAAGATCGAGTACGCCCACGAGGAGCCGATCATGTGGCGGCGCAACCGCGACATGGCGATCACCGTGCGCTCCGACGTCGTCGACGGCGTGCAGGCCCCTGATGTCACCAACCAGATCACGCCGAAGCTGAAGGCGATCAAGGACCACCTCGAGCCGGCCTACCGCATCGAGGCGGGCGGCGCGTTCGAGGAATCCGCCAAGGGCAACGCCTCGATCTTCATCCTCTTCCCGGTGATGGTCATGGTGATGCTGACGCTGCTGATGATCCAGCTGCAGAGCTTCTCGCGCCTGATCCTGGTGTTCCTGACCGCGCCGCTCGGCATCGTCGGCGCCTCGCTCGGGCTCAACGTCGCCAATGCCCCGTTCGGCTTTGTGGCGCTGCTCGGCCTGATCGCGCTCGCCGGCATGATCATGCGCAACACGGTGATCCTGGTCGACCAGATCGAGACCGACGTCTCCCACGGCCTGACCCGGCGAGAGGCGATCGTGGAGGCCACCGTCCGCCGCGCCCGTCCGGTGGTGCTGACGGCGCTCGCCGCCATCCTCGCCATGATCCCGCTGTCGCGCTCGGCGTTCTGGGGTCCGATGGCGATCACCATCATGGGCGGCCTGTTCGTCGCGACCTTCCTCACCCTCTTGTACCTGCCGGGCCTCTATGCGCTGTGGTTCAGGAAGAGCCTGGACGAGGCGGGTAACCCCGAGCAGCCTGCCGCGCCGCAGCATGGCAGCGATGACCATCCAGCAATTCCGCTTGCTGAAGCGGCTGAATAAGTGAGATGAAGTGCTGATCGATGAGTCCTGACTGATGGCCCTTATTTCGGAACATATCGAAGGCGACACCCGGGATCGTATCCTCGAGGTGGCCGAGCGGCTGTTCCGCCAGATCGGCTACCAGAAGACCACGGTCGGCGACATCGCCAAGGAGCTCAGGATGAGCCCCGCCAACGTGTATCGCTTCTTCGAATCGAAGAAGGCGATCCATCAGGCGGTGGCCCGCTCGCTCATGGGCGAGGTCGAGCTCGAGGCGCAGCGGATCGTGGCAAGGCCGGGCCCGGTGCCGGAGCGCTTCCGCGAGCTGCTCACCACCATCCATCGCATGAACACCGAGCGCTATGTCGGCGACAACAAGCTGCACGAGATGGTCGAGATCGCGATGCAGGAGGATTGGCAGGTCTGCGTCAACCATATGGAGTGTATCGCCGGCGTGATCGGCCAGATGATCGCGCAAGGCGTCGCCTCCGGCGAGTTCGAGGCTCCCGACCTCCAGTTGGCGTCGCTGTGCGCCTGCACCGCGATGATGCGGTTCTTCCACCCCCAGATGATCGCCCAGTGCGCCACCAAGCCGAGCCCGACCATCGACCAGATGATCGATTTCGTCATCGCGGGTCTGTCGCCGCGCCACTGACGAGGCGGGAAGTTTCTCCTATAACGTCCTTGCCGTCATTCCGGGGCGGTCCGTAGGACCGAACCCGGAATCTCGAGATTCCGGGTTCGATGCTTCGCATCGCCCCGGAATGACGGGCATTGGAGAAGCACCCGCGTGACCGACAAAGACCTTTATTTCTACGAGCCCTCCAAGGGCCACGGCCTCAAGCACGATCCCTTCAACGCCATCATCGCGCCGCGGCCGATCGGCTGGATCTCCTCTCGCGATAGCAAGGGCCACGTCAACCTCGCGCCCTACAGCTTCTTCAACGCCTTCTGCTACGTGCCGCCGATCATCGGCTTCTCCTCCACCAACTGGAAGGACACGGTGTCGAACATGGAGCAGACCCGCGAGTTCGTCTGGAATCTCACCACGATGGACCTCGCCAAGCACATGAACGCGACCGCCGCGCATGTCGCGCCCGAGGTCGACGAGTTCAAGCTTGCGGGGCTCACCGCCGTGCCCGGCAAGCTCGTCAACGTGCCGCGCGTCGGCGAAAGTCCGGTCGCCTTCGAATGCAAGGTGTCCGACATCGTCCGCCTTAAGGGTGCCGATGGCAAAGAGGCCGACGCCTGGCTGACGTTAGGGGAGGTCGTCGCCGTGCACATCGACAAGGCCATGATCAAGGACGGCGTCTACCAGACCGCCGCCGCCCGCCCGATCGTCCGCGCCGGCCGCCGCGGCGATTACTTCGAGATCAAGCCGGAAAACATGTTTGAGATGGTGCGGCCGGATTAGGCCGGCCCAAACTCTAACCCACCGTCATTCCGGGGCGACGCGTAGCGTCGAGCCCGGAATCCATAACCACGATCGGGAGTATGGATTCCGGGCTCGCGCCTGAAGGCGCGCCCCGGAATGACGATGTGGCGACACCTCTCCGTTGCCCCTCCCGGAACTGCCCCCACGCCCCGGCCGTTATGGTCCGTGGGGGCGGCCGCCCGGCCGCGTCAATTTTGCAGGCGAAGTGTTCGCCTCTGCCAGCCAGTTTCCGCTAAAATGCCCGATAACCGCGCCGATGCATGAGGTCAGCCATGAGCTTCCGCCGCGACACTCTGACAAAGCCGATCTTCTCCTGGGCGCGCGGCGTGCTGCCGGCGATGTCCGACACCGAGCGCGAGGCGCTGGAGGCGGGCGACGTCTGGTGGGATGCCGATCTCTTCACCGGCGATCCCGATTGGTCGAAGCTGCTGAAAATTGCGCCAGCCAAATTGACTGAGGAGGAGCGGGCCTTTCTCAACGGACCCGTCGACGAGCTCTGCGCCATGCTCGACGAGTGGAAGATCTTCTGGGAGTGGCGCGACCTGCCGCAGGACGTCTGGCACTTCGTCAAGCGCGAGAAATTCTTCGGCATGATCATCCCGAAGGAGTTCGGCGGCCTCGGCTTCTCCCCCTATGCCCATTCCGAGGTGGTGCGCAAGATCTCGACCCGCTCGATCGCAGCCGCGGTCACGGTGATGGTGCCGAACTCGCTCGGCCCCGGCGAGCTCCTGATGCGCTTCGGTACCACAGAGCAGCAGGAGCGCTGGCTGCCGCGGCTCGCCGACGGCCGCGACATTCCCTGCTTCGGCCTCACCAGTCCGGAAGCGGGCTCCGATGCCGCCTCGATGGTCGACAGCGGTATCATCTGCAGGGGCGAGTTCGAGGGCCGCGAGGTCGTCGGGCTCAGGCTCAACTGGCATAAGCGCTACATCACACTCGGCCCCGTCGCGACGCTGCTCGGCCTTGCCTTCAAGGCCTATGATCCCGATCATCTCGTCGGCCCTCAGGAAGAGCTCGGCATCACCGTCGCGCTGATCCCGACCGATCTGCCCGGCGTCGAGATCGGCCAGCGCCTTCTGGAAGCATGTCGGCCACAGTTTTCAGACACTGTTTCGTGCCTTCGGCCGGAGCTGGACGTTTGGCGCCTTCGCGCTTGCGCCGGATGCGGGCGACGCCACGCCGTTCTATCGGCAGCTCTCGCGCTATTCGGCGGCGTTTGCGCTCTGCGCCGACATGGCGCTGCTGACGCTCGGCGGCGCGCTCAAGCGCAAGGAGATGTTGTCGGCGCGTTTCGGGGATATCCTGTCCGAGCTGTATCTGCTCTCCGCGGCGCTGAAGCGCTGGCAGGACGAGGGCCGGCAGAAGGAGGACTTTGCCGCGCTGGAATGGTGCATGGCGAGCGGCTTCAGGACGATCGAGAACCGGCTCGCCGAAATCCTCGCCAATCTGCCCAACCGCTTCGTCGCAATGTTTCTTAAGCTCGTGGTCCAGCCGTTCGGCGCCCGCGTGCTCGGCCCGTCCGACCGCGTCGTGCATCAGTGCGCAAGCATCGTGCTGGAGCCCTCTGCCGCGCGCGAGCGCCTCACGCCGGATCTGGCTTATGTCGATGACGACGGCGGCTTTGCCCGGCTGGAGCGTGCTTTCAAATTGGTCACCGGCACTGAGGCTATCGCCAAGCGCATGCGCGCCGCGCGTATCCGCGACTGGAAGGATGCCGTCGCCAAGGGCGTGATCACGCAGGCCGAGGGCGAGCAACTGGCCGCTGCTGATGAAGCCGTCACAAAAGTGATCGAAGTCGACGATTTTGCGCCGGAGGTGCTGTCGCCGATTTACAAGAAAACCGTCAATGTGCATCAGTTCTTCCAGGAACTCGGTGAACAGCGGGCGGCGAGCTGATGGCACGACCGGTATTCATCGTCGACGGCAGCCGGACGCCGTTTCTGAAGGCGCGCTCGGGGCCCGGGCCGTTCACGCCGGTCGATCTCGCCGTGCAATGCGGCCGGCCGCTGCTGGCGCGTCAGCCGTTTGCGCCCGATAGCTTCGACCAGGTCATTCTCGGCTGCGTCAACGTCATCGCGGACGAGATGAACCCGGCGCGCGTCGCGGCACTCCGGCTCGGCATGGGCGAGGACATGGTCGCCTTCACCGTGCAGATCAATTGCGGCTCGGGCATGCAGTCGATCGACACCGCCTACCGCTACATTCGCGAAGGCCATGCCGACATGATCCTCGCTGGCGGGACCGAGGCGCTGAGCCACGCCCCGCTGGTCTGGCCCAATTCCGGTGTGCGCTGGTTCGCCGGCCTTGCCACCGCCAGGGGCGTGGCCGCGAAGCTCGCCGCGGCCTTCAAGCTCCGCCCGCGCGATCTCAAGCCGATCATCGGCCTGGAGCGCGGACTGACCGATCCTATCACCGATCTGAACATGGGCCAGACCGCCGAGGTCGTCGGCCATCTCTTCGGCATTGCGCGCGCGCAATCCGATGCCTACGCAGCCGAGAGCCATCGCCGGCTCGCGCATGCGCAAGGTGCTGGGTTTCTCAAGGGCGAGGTCGAGACAGCGTTCGCGCGCGACGGCAAGTTCTACGACCATGACGATGGCGTGCGGCCGGACTCCACGACGGAGACGCTCGCGAAACTCCGGCCGGTGTTCGAGCGGCCGTGGGGCCAGGTCACGGCCGGCAATTCCTCGCAGATCACTGACGGCGCCTCCTGGGTGATCCTCGCCTCCGACGCGGCCGTGGCTAAGTACAAGCTCACGCCGAAAGCTGCGATCGTCGACAGCCATTGGGCGGCGCTCGATCCTGGCATCATGGGGCTCGGTCCGGTGATGTCAGTGACGCCGCTGCTGCAACGCAACGGCCTCACCATCAAG
Source organism: Bradyrhizobium frederickii (assembly GCF_004570865.1). Taxonomy (GTDB): domain Bacteria; phylum Pseudomonadota; class Alphaproteobacteria; order Rhizobiales; family Xanthobacteraceae; genus Bradyrhizobium; species Bradyrhizobium frederickii. Next base: position 56,668 of record NZ_SPQS01000018.1, on the reverse strand, counting down.
GATGTCGAGACCTGGGAGCTCAACGAGGCCTTCGCCACCCAGGTGCTCGGCTGTCTCGCGGCCTGGAACGACGATAAATTCTGCCGCGAGATCCTCGGACTCGACGGCGCGGCCGGTGAGATCGACCGCGACAAGCTCAACGTCGATGGCGGGGCGATCTCGCTCGGGCATCCCGTCGGCACGTCCGGCAACCGCATCGTGCTGCATCTCGTCAACGCGATGAAGCGGCTTGGTACGCGGCGCGGCGTCGCCACCGAATGCATCGGTGGCGGGCTCGGCGGGGCCATGCTGATCGAGGCGGTGTGACCATGGATTCCAAGATCATGACCGCGCTCGCGGGTCGCGTCCTGACGCTCGGGCCCCAGCCCGCGCCGGACAGCCCGTACAAGCACTTCAAGCTGACGCGCGACGCCGACGGCGTCGCCTGGCTGCTGTTCGACCGCACTGACGCAAGTGCCAACACGCTGTCCTCCGACGTGATGGAGGAGTTCGACGCGGTGCTCGCGGCGATCGAGACCGAGCGTCCGGCCGGCCTCGTGATCCGCTCCGCAAAACCGTCGGGCTTCATTGCCGGCGCCGACGTCAACGAATTCCGCGGTGCCTCCGACCCCGGCATGGTCGAGAGCCGTATCCGCGCCGCGCACGCCGTGGTCGATCATCTGGTGGCGTTGAAGCTGCCGACGGTCGCGGTGATCCACGGCTTCTGCCTCGGCGGTGGGCTCGAGGTTGCGCTGGCCTGCCAATCGCGCATCGCGATCGACGGCGCGCGCTTCGGCTTCCCGGAGGTGATGCTCGGTCTGCACCCCGGCCTCGGCGGCACCGCGCGGTTCACCGCGCTGGTCAATCCGACCCAATCAATGGCCTTGATGCTGACCGGCCGCACCATCGATGCGCGCCGCGCCAAGTCGCTCGGCCTCGTCGACGCCGTCACGCAGGAGCGTCATGTCAGGGGCGCGGTGAAGGATGCGCTGTTCGGCCGCCTGAAGCGGGCGCGTCCGGGTCTTCTGGCGCGCGCCGCCAATTTCGGCCCAGTGCGCGGGCTCCTGGCAAAACGCATGCGCTCCGAGGCGGCAAAGGCCGCGTCCCGCGAGCACTATCCCGCGCCTTACGCGCTGATCGACCTCTGGGAGACTCATGGCGGCAGCAAGGCCGCGATGCTGAAGGCGGAGCAGGCGTCTTTCGCCAGGCTGATGGTGACGCCGACCGCGCAGAACCTGATCCGCGTGTTCTTCCTGCGCGAGCAGATGAAGAAGGCGGCAGGCTCCGGCAACACCATCAAGCATGTCCACGTCATCGGCGCCGGCGCCATGGGCGGCGATATCGCGGCTTGGGTAGCCGGGCAGGGGCTGCGCGTCTCGCTCGCCGACATGAAGGCCGAGCCGATCGCGGGCGCGGTGAAGCGCGCCGCCGAGCTTTACGGCAAGATCATCCGCAAGCCGACCGAGGTACGCGACGCACTCGATCGCCTCATCCCCGACATGGACGGGGAGGGCGTGCGCAACGCCGATCTCATCATCGAGGCGGTCCCGGAAAAGCTCGAGCTCAAGCAGAGGGTCTATGCCGGGCTCGAGCCGCGGATGAAGCCGGGCGCGATCCTTGCCACCAACACGTCGAGCATTCCGCTTCAGGACCTGCGCACCACACTGGCGCGGCCGGAGCGGCTGGTCGGCTTGCACTTCTTCAATCCGGTGTCGCGGCTGCAATTGGTCGAAGTCGTCAGTCACGACGGCAACGACGCGCAGGTATTGAAGGACGCGCTCGCCTTCGTCGGTGCGATCGACCGCCTGCCGCTCTCTGTGAAGAGCTCGCCCGGCTTCCTCGTCAACCGGGCGCTGACGCCTTACATGCTGGAAGCCATGGTGATGCTGGACGAGAAGATCGACCAGCGCCTGATCGACGCCGCGGCCGAGCAGTTCGGCATGCCGATGGGGCCGATCGAGCTCGCCGACCAGGTCGGGCTCGACATCTGTCTCGACGTCGGCGACATGCTGCGCACCAAGTTCGGCGATCTCTTGCCGCCGACGCCGGCCTGGCTGCGCGACAAGGTCGCCAGAGGCGAGCTCGGCCGTAAGACCGGCAAGGGCTTCTACACCTGGAAGGACGGCAAGGCGGAAAAGGCGCCGCTCCCCGAGACCGGTCCGCGCGTCACCGACCAGATGATCGACCGCCTGGTGCTGCCGATGTCCAACGTCTGCGTTGCCGCGCTGCGCGAAGGCATCGTCAACGATCCTGACGCGGTCGACGGCGCCATGATCTTCGGCACGGGTTATGCACCGTTTCGTGGCGGCCCGCTGAACCATGCGCGCACGCGTGGTGTGGAGAATGTCGTATCCACCTTGCGCGGGCTCGCCGAGAGGTTCGGCGAACGGTTCGCGCCCGATCCGGGCTGGGACAATTTCAAGTGAGAGAGACATGAACGAACAGGCGAATACGGTGCCGCGCGGCGATCTCTGCATCCGCACGTTGGCGATGCCGGCCGACACCAATGCCAACGGCGATATCTTCGGCGGCTGGCTGCTGAGCCAGATGGACGTCGGCGGCGGCGTGTTTGCCTCGAAGGTCGCGAAGTCGCGTACCGTGACAGTCGCGATCGAGGCGATGAATTTTCGCAAGGCGGTCTATGTCGGCGATCTCGTCTCGGTCTATGCCAATCTCGTCCGCGTCGGACGGACCTCGCTCACCGTGCATCTGGAAGCCTGGGCGCTGCGTCGCGGCGAGGAGCATCCGTTTCTCGTCACAGACGGCAATTTTACCTATGTCTCGATCGACGAGCACGGCCGTCCGCAAGCGGTCCGCGCGACCGACACGACGATCGCGACTTAATCGCGCGCGACGCGCTGCCTCATCTCGCGAATGTGTGTCCCGCCGCCAAACGCGGCGCCAGCAGGTCATCTTCGTCGCGGCTTCGCCAAGAACCAGTCAAGAACCAGTCATAAAACGGATGAGGTCCCGGCGTACTCAGTTGCGTGTCGATTCGGGGTGGAAACGGCCTCAAATGCCCGGGAACCATTGGGCAGGAGCACCGTTATTTGCCCGCACTGAGGAATCCACGGACCATGCCGGACAGCTACATTATCGAAGTCGATTCGCAGACCGCAGGTATCGTCGTTCGTTCTCAGGGAGGCTACTGTTTCTTCGCCTCATCGCACCGCTTCAACCGTCTCGAAGGCCAGCTCTTTCGCAACGCCCGCGAAGCCGAGCGCGCTGCGCGCAAGCTGGTGAACGGCGACGTGAAGGAAGCCGCATAAGCGGCTGCCGGTCGATCCCGGGCGCGCGCCGCGCGAGCCCGGAATCTATCTCGCTGCAGAAATTGCCGACCAATGGATTCCGGGCCCGCGCCTTTCGGCGCGTCCCGGAATGACGTTGTTGGTCACAACTTCGTCGCGGCCCGCGACAGAAGCTTCCACTCGTCGCCCTGCTTCTGCCAGTTCATCAGGATGTGAAGATTGGTCGACACTTTCTTCCCATCGGCCGCCATTTCCTGTTCCCCCAGCCAATGGAAGCGCACGATGGCGGCGGGGCCGACGACCTTGATGGTGGGGTCCTTGTATTCGATCGAGAGGAACTTCGACTTGCCGTCGGTCGCGTTGGCGATGAAGGTTGCCTTGTCCTCGACCTTGCCGCTGGAATGGCTGTAACTGAGATCGTCCCAGCACAGCCCCGCGAGCGCCTTCGGGTCGGCCGCGATCTGGGCGAGACGGAAGGCCTCGACCTTTTTCGCCACCGCCTCTTCGTCTGCCGAGGCGGCGAGCGCCGGTGCCGTGAACGCAAGCGCGGAGACCGCGAGAGTCGAAAGAGCAAGGTCGCGTCGGTTGATCATCGTTTCCTCCTTTTTGATCTTGCAAGGAGTGTTGCAGCCGCGCCCGGCTTTGTCGAGTGGTGCATTGTCGTCATGTCGATGCGTCATTGCGCGTTCGAACCCGTATTGATACGTCTTCCGCATTGATGCGTCGCGGATTTGGGAAAGTAGGGAAATGATCGAGGCAATCGGCAGGGCATTGTTGTTCGACATCGACGGTACGCTCGCCAACACCGACCCGCTGCATCTCAAGGCCTTCAACCAGGTGCTGGGGCCGCGCGGCCATGTGTTCGACCACGCGCGATTCTCTAGGGAGCTGCAGGGTTTCGCCAATGTGTCGATCGGCGACCGCTTTCTGCCCGACGAAACGCCGGCGCGGCGCGCCGCGATTCTCGCCGAGAAAGAAGAGATCTTCCGCACGCTCGTGGCCGGACAGGTCGAACCGTTGCCGGGGCTGTTGGCGCTGCTCGACCGCGCGGACGCGGCCGGCGTTCCCATGGTTGCCGTGACCAATGCGCCGCGTCTCAACGCCGAGCTGCTGCTGTCGGGCCTCGGCATCGCCGAGCGGTTCAAGGCGGTCGTGATCGGCGACGAGCTGCCCTACGGCAAACCGCATCCGCTGCCTTATCAGGAAGGGCTGCGCTTCGTCGGGGGCAGTGCCGCGTCCTCGATTGCGTTCGAGGATTCCCGCTCCGGCGTGCAATCGGCCGCCGCCGCCGGCATTCCGACGATCGGAATCCGGACCAGCCTCAGCCATGACGATCTTGTCGGTGCCGGCGCCGTTGCCTCTGCAAGCGCCTTCGACGACCCGGATCTGCTCGCGCGCCTTGCCGCCGCCATGGCATGGTGAATGGCATGGTGAGCTCCGCCTCATCCGTTAACCGTGATTGGCGCGCGCATTGACCGCAGCTGCGAACCGCCGCACCATGCAGCTTCCTGATTTGAGGCCCTTGCCGTGACCGGACTGACCCATCGCCAAGCCGAAATCCTCAACATCGCGCGCGCCTCGGGCCGCGTCATGGTGGAGGAGCTCGCGCGCCGCTTCGAGGTCTCGGCGCAGACCATCCGGAAGGATCTCAACGATCTCTGCGAGCGGAGATCGCTCACCCGCATCCATGGCGGCGCCATCATCGCCTCCGGCGTCGAAAACCTCGCCTATGAGGCGCGGCGCTTCGTCGCCGCCGACGAGAAGAAGGCGATCGGAGCTGCAGCCGCCTCGCTGATCCCGAATGGCTGCTCGCTCTTCATCAATATCGGCACCACGACGGAAGAGGTCGCGAGCGCGTTGACCTCGCACGAGGATCTCCTCGTCATCACCAACAATCTCAATGTCGCGATGCTGCTCTACCGCCATCCCCGCATCGAGGTGGTCGTGGCCGGCGGCACGGTGCGGCGCGCCGACGGCGCCGTGGTCGGCTCGACCGCGACGCAGCTGATCGGCCAGTTCAAGGTCGACTACGCCATCATCGGCGCGTCCGCGATCGACGAGGAGGGGGCGCTGCTCGACTTCGACTATCGCGAGGTCCAGGTCGCACAGGCCATCATCGCCAACGCCCGCAGCGTCATGCTGGTTGCCGATTCCACCAAGCTGCGTCGCAGCGCGCCGGTGCGCATCGCTCATATCACGCAGATCCAGACCTTCGTCACCGACCAGGAGCTTCCCGAACGCCTCGCCACCATCTGCCACAGCAAGGGCATCGAAGTGGTCGCGGCGATGCCGAAGGACGCGGACATCGACGATGCGCCGGCCGACGCCCAGGATGCGGTGCCTGAAGCCGCGCCGGTGGTGCGGCTGCGATAGCGCCTAGGCGTCGCCCCACGGATTGTGCAGCGGGACGCCGAAGGCCGTAAAATCCTTCACGTTGCTTGTGACGAGCGTGAGGTTGCTAACGAGCGCGCTGGCTGCAAAGAAGCCGTCCATGACGGACAGTGCAACACCAGTGCGGCGGCTCTGCGCCATCAGGTCGCCCCATCGTTCAGCCACGGCATGGTCGATCGGCAGGATGCGCCCTGCAAATCGCGCTGGCAGATCATGGGCGAGCCAAGCTGCTAAGGCCGTGCGCCGCCGGCCGTCGTCCAGCAGAGCGATGCAGCGGCGGAGCTCGGCAATCGAGGCGACGCTGATGAACGCGCGGTCCTCATCGATTGTATCGAGCCACGCCAGGACTTTCGGGGAAGGCGCCGGCCGACGAACCTCCGACAGCACATTGGTGTCGAGGAGCAGGTTCACGGCATCTCGTCGCGCGGTTCATCCCGCATGCGTTCAAGCTCGAGGTCAGTGCCGCGCAACGGCGAAGCCAGCAGGAAGTCAGCGAGCGTGCCTTTGCGTGCGGTCTTCCGTGCCCATTCCTCGGCGGAAACGACGACTGCATTTGGCTTGCCGTGCCGGGTGATGATCTGAGGGCCAGCTTGAGCGCGGTCGACCACCTCGGACAGCCGTGCCTTGGCGTTGGCGAGTGTCCAGATGTCGTCAGCCGGAAGCGTATCGGGTGCAGTGTTTCGGTCGGCCATGGCGCGAGAGAACCAATATGACTATTATGACTATAGTTCTGTGATGCCGACCAATCAAGGGCGGCGCTGCCTCGGGAATTGGCTTCGAGATTGCTGATTTCTTCAGCCCATTGCCCATCGAAAAGTTCGGCTTTCGCTTCCTTTCGCTTCTCTTTCATCTTGCTTTCGTTTTCCGGTATGATCTAATCTAAAGCGAAAGTAACCGCTCGAAGGAACGGGCGGTCGCCGGGGGATGCGTCTGTTGGAGCGTATTTTCGATCTCGCCATCATTGGAGGCGGTGTTAACGGCTGCGGCATCGCGCGCGACGCGGTAGGCCGCGGCAATACCGTTTTCCTGTGCGAAATGAACGATTTGGCGAGCGGGACATCGTCCTGGTCGACCAAGCTTGTGCACGGCGGCCTGCGCTATCTCGAATATTACGAGTTTCGCCTGGTCCGAGAGGCGCTGATCGAGCGCGAGGTTCTCTGGGGCATCGCCCCCCACATCATCCGCCCGCTACGTTTCGTTCTGCCGCATCATGCCGGCCTGCGGCCGGCCTGGCTGCTGCGCCTCGGTCTCTTCCTCTACGACCACATCGGCGGCCGCCATCTGTTGCCGGCGACCCGCTCGGTCGATCTCGGGCGTGACGAGGTCGGCAAGCCGCTGATCCCGAATCGCTACAGCCGCGCCTTCGAATATTCGGATTGCTTTGTCGATGACGCCCGTCTCGTCGTGCTCAATGCGCGCGATGCTGCCGACAAGGGCGCCGAGATTCGCACCCGCACCCGCGCCACCGAGATCCGCCAGTCCGGCGGCCTCTGGACCGTCGGCATGGTCAACACGCTGACCGGCGAGCGCTCGCAGATCCAGGCCAAGGCGCTGATCAATGCCGGCGGCCCCTGGGTCGAGGACGTGCTCGGCCGCGGCGCCGGCGTCAATGCCAAGGCCAAGGTACGCCTGGTGCAAGGCTCGCACATCGTGGTCAGGAAGCTCTACGACCACGACCGCGCCTACATGTTCCAGAATGCCGACGGCCGCATCATCTTCGTGATTCCGTATCAGGATGATTTCACGCTGATCGGCACCACAGACCGCGACTATGACGGCGATCCCGCCAAGGTGAAGGCGACGACTGAGGAGATTCAGTATCTCTGCACGGCGGCGAGCGAATATCTGGCCAAGCCGGTAAGGCCGGATGACGTGGTCTGGACCTATTCCGGCGTGCGCCCGCTCTATGACGACGGCGCCAGCGAAGCCAAGGCCGCGACGCGCGACTATGTGTTCGAGCTCGACACGCCCGGCGGGGTGCCGCTGCTGTCGATCTACGGCGGCAAGATCACGACCTATCGCCGCCTCGCCGAAGAGGCGCTGGAGCGGCTCGCGCCTTACTTGCGCAGCGCGAAGGCGCGCGAGGGCTGGACCGGCAAATGGCCGCTGCCCGGCGGTGACATGAACGTGTCCGATATCGACGGGCTGATCGCCGAGCTCCAGCGTGGCTATCCCTTCCTCAGCCCCGAGCATGCGCGGCGGCTCGCGCGCGCCTATGGCACGAGGGCCGTCAAGCTGCTCGGCGACGCGAAATCGCCGGCCGATCTCGGCCAGTCCTTTGGCGCGACGCTGACCGAGCGCGAGGTTCGCTACCTCATGGCCAATGAATGGGCCGTGACCGCCGAGGACGTGGTCTGGCGCCGTTCCAAGCTCGGCCTGCGACTATCTGCCGACGAGATCGCCGCGCTTGACGACTGGATCAGGACCCACGCCGTGCCGCAAAGTCCCCTGCTGGAAGCGGGAGGACGCTCATGACCGTGACACTCGACCACGTGACCCGGACCGTCGATGGAATTCCCCACATCCGCGATGTCTCGCTGACGTTCGAGAGCGGCTCGCTGAACGTGCTGCTCGGGCCGACGCTATCGGGCAAGACCTCGATCATGCGGTTGCTCGCCGGTCTCGACAGGCCGACCACGGGCAAGGTGGTGGTGAACGGCAAGGACGTCACCGGCGCCGACGTGCGTCAGCGTTCGGTCGCCATGGTCTACCAGCAGTTCATCAATTACCCCTCGCTCTCGGTCTATGAGAACATCGCTTCGCCCCTGCGCGTGCAGGGCAAGCCCCGCGGCGAGATCGAGGCGCGGGTGGCGGAGGCCGCAAAGCTGCTGCGGCTCGAGCCGTTCCTGAAGCGCACCCCGCTGCAACTTTCCGGCGGCCAGCAGCAGCGCACCGCGATCGCGCGCGCCCTGGTCAAGGGCGCCGATCTCGTGCTGCTCGACGAACCGCTCGCCAATCTCGACTACAAGCTCCGCGAGGAGCTGCGCGCCGAGCTGCCGCGCATCTTCGAGGCCTCGGGCGCGATCTTCGTCTATGCCACCACCGAGCCGACCGAGGCGCTGCTGCTCGGCGGCAAAACGGTCTGCATGTGGGAAGGCCAGGCGCTGCAGATGGGCGAGACGACCAGTGTCTATCGCCGACCGCAGACGCTGCGCGTCGCGCAGGTGTTTTCCGATCCGCCGCTCAATCTCGTCGGCATCGAGAAGAAGAACGGCTCCGTGCAATATGCCGGCGGCACGGCTTCGCCGGCCTCCGGTCTTTATTCAGGCCTCGCCGACGGGGCCTATCGCGTCGGCTTCCGCGCGCATCAGCTCACACTCGCCAATGGCGAGGCCGACCGCCATGCGTTCCACGCCACTGTCACGGTGACCGAGATCACCGGTTCGGAGAGTTTCGTGCATCTGACCCGCGACGGATCGAACTGGGTGGCGGTGCTGCATGGCGTGCACGAGTTCGAGCCCGGCCAGACGCTCGACGCCGTGCTCGATCCCAACGATGTCTTCGTGTTCGACGCGGCGGATCGCCTCGTCGCAGCACCGAGCTCCTGAGGAGATGCGCCATGGCCCGCATTGACCTCGTCGATCTCGCCCATTCCTACGGTGGCAACAACGCGCCGCAGGAGACTTTCGCGCTGAAGCCGGTGACCATGACCTGGCGGCAGGGCGGCGCCTATGCGCTGCTCGGGCCATCCGGCTGCGGCAAGACCACGCTGCTCAACGTCATCTCCGGCATCATCACCCCGTCGCGGGGGAAAATCCTGTTCGACGGCAAGGACATCACACCGCTGTCAACCCAGAAGCGCAACATCGCCCAGGTGTTCCAGTTTCCGGTGATCTACGACACCATGACGGTGGGGCAGAACCTGGCGTTTCCGCTGAAGAACCGCGGCGTGCCGAAGGCCGAGATCGACAAGCGCGTGGCCGAGATCGGCCGCCTGCTCGACCTCGAGCCCTATCTGAACCGCAAGGCGACGCGGCTGACCGCCGACGCCAAGCAGAAGATCTCGCTCGGCCGCGGCCTCGTCCGTTCCGACGTCGCCGCCGTGCTGTTCGACGAGCCGCTGACGGTGATCGATCCCGAGCTGAAATGGCAGCTCCGCTCCAAGCTGAAGGCGCTGCATCGCGAACTCGACCTCACCATGATCTACGTCACCCACGACCAGACCGAGGCGCTGACCTTTGCCGACACCGTCGTCGTCATGCATGACGGCCGCGTGGTGCAGAGCGGCACGCCGGCCGAGCTGTTCGACAAGCCGGCGCATACCTTCGTCGGCTATTTCATCGGCTCGCCCGGCATGAACATCCTGCCGGCCGAGGTGAGGGGGCGGGAGGCGCGGGTCGGCGGCAACGTCATCGCGCTCAACCGCGCCTACGACAACCTGCCGGCCGGTGCGAAGATCGAGATCGGCGTCCGGCCCGAATTCGTCGAGGTCGTCGCGCCTGCGCCCGGACTGCTCACGGCGAAGATCGAGCGCCTCGACGATCTCGGCCGCATCCGTTTTGCGCGCGCGCGCTTCGGCGACGCCAAGCTCGCCGCGCGCGCCCCCGCCGGATTCGCCAGCTCAGACGGCATGGCCGGACTGAAATTCGATCCGTCGCACGTCCACGTCTATGCCGACAGCCTTCTGGTGGAGGGAGCCGCCTGATGGACAAGACCATCAACCAAAAAGCCTGGTTCCTGGTGCTGCCGGTGTTCCTGGTGGTCGCCTTCTCGGCGGTGCTGCCGCTGATGACGGTGGTGAACTATTCGATGCAGGACACCTTCGGCAACAACCAGTTCTTCTGGAACGGCGTCGGCTGGTTCAAGGAATTGCTCGATCCCTCGACCGATCTCGGCGGTCGTTTCCTCGCCTCGCTCGGCCGCAACCTGTTCTTCTCGCTGGTGATCCTCGCGATCGAGGTGCCGCTTGGGATCGTCGTCGCGCTGTCGATGCCGCGCGAGGGCTGGACCGTAGCGGCCTGCCTCGTCATCCTCGCGCTGCCGCTGCTGATTCCGTGGAACGTGGTCGGCACGATCTGGCAGATCTTCGGACGTCCCGACATCGGGCTGCTCGGCTACGTCCTCAACGCCGCGGGCATCGACTACAATTACGTCTCCAACGACATCGATGCCTGGGTCACCGTCATCGTGATGGACGTCTGGCACTGGACCAGCCTCGTCGCGCTGCTCTGCTACGCCGGTCTGAAGTCGATTCCCGAAGCCTATTACCAGGCCGCCCAGATCGACGGCGCCTCGCGCTGGGCCGTGTTCAAGGCGATCCAGCTGCCGAAGATGAACCGCGTGCTGCTGATTGCGGTGCTGCTGCGCTTCATGGACAGCTTCATGATCTACACCGAGCCGTTCGTCGTCACCGGCGGCGGACCCGGCAACTCCACGACCTTCGTGTCGATCGAGCTGGTCAAGATCGCGCTCGGCCAGTTCGACCTCGGCAAGGCGGCGGCGCTGTCGCTGGTCTACAATCTGATCATCCTGATCGTCTGCTGGATTTTCTACACCGTCATGACCAATGCCGGTGTCGAACGGAAGGTTCAGGCGGAAAGTGAACCGGCGGCGGAGCCGAAGCCTGCGGCCGCGCTCAAGCCCGTGCCCGCGCTCAAGCCAAAGGAAGGAGTGGCCTGATGCATTCGATCCCCGGCCGCCGCCTCATCATGGGGCTGTTCCTGATCTTCCTGCTGCTGCCGATCTACTGGCTCGTCAACATGAGCTTCAAGACCAACAGCGAGATCGTCTCGACGATGACGCTGTGGCCGCACACCCCGACGCTGCAGCACTACAAGCGCATCTTCACCGACGAGAGCTGGTATTCCGGCTACATCAACTCGCTCCAATACGTCATCCTCAACACCGTCATCTCGATCTCGGTGGCGCTGCCCGCGGCCTACGCCTTCTCGCGCTACCGCTTCCTCGGCGACAAGCACCTGTTCTTCTGGCTGCTGTCGAACCGCATGGCGCCGGCCGCGGTCTATGCGCTGCCGTTCTTCAACCTCTATTCGGCGATCGGCCTGTTCGATACGCCGTGGGCCGTTGCGCTCGCGCACTGCATCTTCAACGTGCCGCTGGCGGTGTGGATCCTCGAAGGCTTCGTCTCCGGCGTGCCGCGCGAGATCGACGAGACCGCCTTCCTCGACGGCTATTCCTTCCCACGCTTCTTCATCAAGATCCTGGTGCCGCTGATCGCGAGCGGCATCGGTGTTGCCGCCTTCTTCTGCTTCATGTTCTCCTGGGTCGAGCTCCTGCTCGCGCGCACGCTGACGTCGGTGCATGCCAAGCCGATCGCGGCGATCATGACGCGGACGGTGTCGGCTTCGGGCATGGACTGGGGCCTCCTGGCAGCCGCCGGCGTGCTCACCATCATCCCGGGCGCGCTCGTGATCTGGTTCGTCCGCAATTACATCGCGAGCGGTTTCGCGCTCGGTCGCGTGTAGGGAGGCATCAATGGAATCCATCGCATGGATGGCCTGGACGCTGCCGACGGCGATCTTCTTCGCCGCGCTCGCCTGCACGCTTGCCGTGATGACTTGGCTCGCGGCGGTCTATCCCGAAGCCGAGCGTGTCGGTGTGCTGCGCATCCCGACCACGCGCGGCGATCGCCTGTTCATTTCGCTGATATCGGCGGCGGTCATCCATCTGCTCTGGATCGGATTCTTCGGCACCGATGCGATCGCAACGTTGCCGATCGGCGAGGAGGGCGTCGAGATCTCGCGCCTGTGGCTCGCAAGTGGAATTTCGCTGGTGACGGCCGTGCTCATTTTCCGCACGGTCTGAAGCTCGCGAAGGGACGGCCAGATCCGGGAGGCAACCCGGGCCTGTATAAAAGTTTGTCGCTGCAACGGAGGAACAACATGCGACAGTTTAGGAGAAGGAAAGGTCCATTGACCAAGAGCAATTTTCTGACCATGTCGAGCGCCGCCGCCATCATCGCGGTGTCGCTCGCCGTCTCGGCGCCGGTTCGCGCCGCCGACGAGGCTGTGATCCAGAAGTGGATCGCGGAATTCCAGCCCTCGACGCTGTCGAAGGAAGACCAGAAGAAGGAGCTGGAGTGGTTCGCCAAGGCGGCCGAGCCGTTCAAGGGTATGGAGATCAACGTCGTCTCCGAGACCATCACCACCCACGAATACGAAGCGCAGACGCTGGCCAAGGCGTTCTCCGAGCTCACCGGCATCAAGCTCAAGCACGACCTCATCCAGGAAGGTGACGTCGTCGAGAAGCTGCAGACCCAGATGCAGTCCGGGAAGAACGTCTATGACGGCTGGATCAACGATTCCGACCTGATCGGTACCCACTTCCGCTACGGCCAGACCATCGCGCTGTCGGACTACATGACCGGCGAGGGCAAGGACGTCACCGATCCCATGCTCGACGTGAACGACTTCATCGGCAAGTCGTTCGGCACCGGGCCGGACGGCAAGCTGTACCAGCTGCCCGACCAGCAGTTCGCGAACCTCTATTGGTTCCGCTACGACTGGTTCACCAACCCCGACTACAAGGCCAAGTTCAAGGCCAAGTACGGCTACGAGCTCGGCGTGCCCGTGAACTGGTCCGCCTATGAGGACATCGCCGAGTTCTTCACCAACGACGTCAAGGAGATCAACGGCGTCAAGGTCTATGGCCATATGGACTATGGCAAGAAAGACCCCTCGCTCGGCTGGCGCTTCACCGACGCCTGGCTGTCGATGGCCGGCAATGGCGACAAGGGCATTCCGAACGGTCTGCCGGTCGACGAATGGGGCATCCGCATGGAGGGCTGCCGTCCGGTCGGCTCTTCCGTCGAGCGTGGTGGCGACACCAACGGTCCGGCGGCGGTCTACTCGATCACCAAATATCTCGAGTGGATGAAGAAGTACGCGCCTCCGCAGGCCCAGGGCATGACCTTCTCCGAGTCCGGTCCTGTGCCGGCGCAGGGCAACATCGCCCAGCAGATGTTCTGGTACACCGCCTTCACCGCCGACATGGTGAAGCCGGGCATCGCCGTGATGAACGCGGACGGTACGCCGAAATGGCGTATGGCTCCGTCGCCGCACGGCTCGTACTGGAAGGAAGGCATGAAGCTCGGCTATCAGGACGCGGGCTCACTCACGCTGCTGAAGTCCACCCCGCCGGATCGTCGCAAGGCAGCGTGGCTGTATCTCCAGTTCATCGTCTCCAAGTCGGTGTCGCTGAAGAAGAGCCATGTCGGTCTCACCTTCGTCCGTGAATCCGACATCTGGGACAAGTCGTTCACGGAACGTGCGCCGAAGCTCGGCGGCCTGGTCGAGTTCTACCGCTCGCCCGCCCGCGTGCAGTGGACCCCGACAGGCAACAACGTGCCCGACTATCCGAAGCTCGCGCAGCTGTGGTGGCAGAACATCGGCGATGCGTCGTCCGGTGCGAAGACGCCGCAACAGGCGATGGATGCCCTCGCGGCCGCTCAGGACTCCGTCATGGAGCGCCTGGAGAAGTCCGGCGTGCAGGGCGCCTGCGGTCCGAAGCTGCACAAGAAGGAGAAGCCGGAATACTGGTTCGCGAAGGCCGAGAAGGACGGCACCATCGCGCCCCAGCGCAAGCTCGCCAACGAGAAGCCGAAGGGCGAGACGGTGGACTACGACACCCTGATCAAGTCGTGGCCGGCCACCCCGCCCAAGCGCGCGGAAGCGAAGTAAGCGGCGCTTAGAGAGTCACAAGCACGAAAGGCCGGGAGTGATCCCGGCCTTTTCCTTTGGTGCTTGTGGTGACGAGCTTGTGGGGACGCGCGTCCCACATACCCGGTGTCATTGCCCGCGAAGGCGGGCAATCCAGTATTCTAGAGGCGGTCGTGATTGAACGAGGGGCCGCGGCGTACTGGATGCCCCGCTTTCGCGGAGCATGACAGCGTCGTGGGTGGATGGTCCCTCACTCCGCCGGCTCGGCCGCCAGCGTCGGGTAGTCCGTATAGCCCTTGGCGCCGCCGCCGTAGAAGGTGTTCTTGTCCCAGTCGTTCAGAGGCGCGCCCTGCTTCAGCCGTTCGACGAGGTCGGGGTTGGAGATGAACGGCTTGCCGAAGGCGATGAGATCGGCCGCGTTCGCGTCCAGCACCTTGGTCGCAAGCTCGAAATCATAGCCGTTGTTGGCGACGTAGGCGCCGGAGAAGCGCTTGCGCAAGGACGCATAGTCGAACGGCGCGATGTCGCGCGGCCCGCCGGTGGCGCCTTCGACGACGTGGAGATAGACCAGCTTGAGCGCGTTGAGCCCGTCGACGATGTGATCGAACAGCGGCTGCGGGTTGCTGTCGGAGATGTCGTTGGCCGGCGTCACTGGCGAGATGCGGATGCCGGTGCGGTCCGCGCCGGCCTCGGCGGCGACGGCCTTGGACACTTCCAGCATCAACCGCGCGCGGTTCTCGATCGAGCCGCCATAGGCATCGCTGCGCTTGTTGGCGCCGTCCTTGGCGAACTGGTCGAGCAGGTAGCCATTGGCGCCGTGAATCTCGACGCCGTCGAAGCCCGCTTCGAGCGCATTCTTTGCGGCGCGCTTGAAATCGTCGATGATGCCTGGAATTTCGGAAAGCTCGAGCGCGCGCGGCTCGGAGACGTCGGCGAAGCCGCCGTTCACGAAGGTCTTGCCCTTGGCGCGGATCGCGCTCGGCGCCACCGGCGCTGCGCCACCTGCCTGCAGATCGACGTGCGAGATGCGGCCGACATGCCAGAGCTGGATGAAGATCTTGCCGCCGCGCTCGTGCACCTTGTCGGTGACCTTGCGCCAGCCCGCGACCTGGTCCTTGCTGTAGATGCCGGGAGTGTCCTGATAGCCTTGGCCTTGTTGCGAGACCTGGCTTGCTTCGGTGATCAGAAGGCCGGCGGAGGCGCGCTGGCTGTAATACTCGGCGGCGAGCGCGCCGGGGACGAACGTGCCGGGAACGGCGCGGTTGCGCGTCAGCGGCGCCATCACGAAACGGTTCGCAAGCGTGATCGGGCCGAGCTTGTAGGTCTCAAACAATTTGGTCGAACGGCTCATTTGGGATGTTCCAGACAGTGAAAGGTCAGGAACACTTGTGCATCGCGGCATCATGCGCAAGAGACGAGCCATACGGAAAGTGCAGGCGAGCTACGCGGCAAGTCCCGCGTAGCATAATTCATGTGCAATTCCGGCCGCGGCAGCAGACTTCGACTGCCGCGTGCGATTGCCAAGTCAGCTCAAGCCCATGAAATCGCGCTTGCCGATCTCGACGCCGTTGTGACGCAGGATGCCGTGGGCGGTCGCGCAGTGGAAATAGAAGTTCGGCAGCGAGAACGCGCTGAGGAATTGCTGGCCCTTCAAGGTCGTGGTCTTGTCGGGCCCGGTCGGGAAGGTGACCTCCTTGGCATCGGCGCCCTCAAATTGCTCGGGCTTGAACGACTTCACGTAGTCGATCGTCTTCGCCAGCCGCTGCTTCAACTCCGCAAAGCTCGTCTCGGTGTCGGGCGTTGAGGGGACCTCGCTATGGGTCAGCCGGGCACAGCCCTTGGCGGCGAAATCGCTGACGAGCTGGACCTGCTTCGACAGCGGCAGCATGTCCGGAAAGAGGCGCGAGCCGAGCAGGACGCTGGGGTCGATCTTCTTGGCCGCGCAATGCGCCTCGGCTTTGGTCAGCAGCCCGGTCACGCTGTTCAGCATTTGCAGATAGGCGGGGACGACCGCGTCGTAGAAGGACATGTGATGCTCGCTTGTGAATGGGAAATCTCAGGAGAAAACCTGAGCCACTCACATGGGAGCCTCGTGGAAAACTTCAATCGCGAAAGCGGCTTGTGCGATGCGAAAATTCTATCGCACCATGCTCGCCGGCTGCGCCTGAGCCGTGCCGCCGCGCATGCGGGCGAGCAGCTCGGCGGTCGGCCAGGAATCGGCCGGCAGGCCGAACTTGATCTGCATCGCCTTCACCGCAGTTCGGCTCTGCTGGCCCAGCACGCCATCGACCTTGCCGACATTGAAGCCGGCGCGCACCAGGAGCTGCTGCAATTCCTTCAGCTCGTTGAACGGCAGCTGCGGCACCGGTTGGGCCGGCTTGCGCATGGGGGCGGCGCCCGCAATGCGCGAGGCGAGATAGCCCGCCGTGGTCGAATAGATCAGCGAGTTGTTCCACTCGGTGTAGGCGGCGAAATTCGCATAGGCCATGAAGGCCGGGCCAAAGCGCCCCATCGGCAGCAGCACGGAGGCCGGCAGATTGTCGTTCGGCAAGGGACGGCCGTCGGGATAGGTCACCCCCAGCTGCGCCCAAGTCGAGCGTGGCTCTCGCACCGTGAGATCGGTCTTCTCCCACGGCAGGTTTGGCGGCACCCTGATCTCCTCCAGCCACGGCTCGCCGCGCCGCCACTTCAAGCCGTTGGCGATGTAGTTCGCGGTCGAGCCGATCACGTCGGCTGGTGAGCGCAACAGGTCGCGTCGTCCGTCGCCGTCATAGTCGACGGCGTAGTTGACGTAATGCACGGGCAGGAACTGGGTCTGCCCGAGCTCGCCGGCCCAGGAG
This sequence comes from Bradyrhizobium frederickii, assembly GCF_004570865.1. Classification (GTDB taxonomy): domain Bacteria; phylum Pseudomonadota; class Alphaproteobacteria; order Rhizobiales; family Xanthobacteraceae; genus Bradyrhizobium; species Bradyrhizobium frederickii. The sequence continues at coordinate 39,592 of NZ_SPQS01000018.1, read as the reverse complement.
CCGATCATTTCGTCGGGATGCAGATCGCCGCGATCGATGATCTTCAACGCGGCGATGGTCTCGCCCACGAACATCTCGGAGCGGCGGCAGTCATAGGCGAGCGACACCAGCGATTTCAGCGTCGGCAGATTGCCCATGTTGGCGCCGAAGTCACTCTCCAGCCCCCAGAACGCGGCGGTCACCGCCGGCGGCACGCCATATTCCTTCTCCGCGCGCGCGAATGCAGGTGCGTATTGCTTGATGTGCTGCTGGCCGTTCTGCATCCGATAGGGCGCGGCCATGCGGCCGGCGAATTCGGTGAAGAGCTGGCCGAACACGCGCTGGCCGCGGTCGCGGTTGACGATGCCCTGGTCGTAGACGAGGTAGGGCGAGGCCTCCGCGATCGTCCGCTGCGACACGCCGGCCGCCACCGCCTGTTGCTTCACCTCGGCCAGGAAGCGATCGAAGCTCGCGCCATTGTGGCACGAGGCCGCGCGTGGCGAGGGCGCCTTGGGCGCTGCGGGCCTGGCGGGAGGTGGAAGCATCTGGGCGGAAGCGGTGGCGGTGCACGCGAAAAGCGTGACGGCCGCGATCAGAAATCGGGTCTGGACCATGGGAGTTCCGGCGGGGAAAGGACGGGCGTGGATTCGCCCGAAGTTTAGGTGAAGTGACGGCCTCAAGCCATCCTTTCGATGCTCCGCCAGCAGAGGGAATGCGGGTGATGCTGCGTCGGCCTAGCCGAACAGCCGCATCAGCAGCGCTTTGCCGACCGGGAGCGCCCTCACTCCCTGAAAGGCGCGAACATACTCGCCGGCATAGAATGCCCTGATCGCGTGCACGCGCGTGTCCATGCCTTCTTCGAACCGCACGGCGAATCCGTCCGCGGTCCGCCGCACCACGATGGCCGCGATCGGGCGGCCGTAGATGCGGCATTCGATTGTGCTGCCCGGCGCCGGCGGATCGGGGTCGATCAGGCGCGCGCCCGTGATGGAGATGTCGGCGAGCCGCGCGAGATGTGACCTGCCGTCGTGGCGCAGCAGGACGGTCTCATTGCGGCTGAACCGCTCCGCCTTTCGCTTGCGCGGCTGCTCGATGCAGACGAAGCAGACCACGGTGAGGATGACCGCGTTGTAGAGGCTCCAGGCCAGGGCCAGTCCGCCATAGGCGATGTTCTCGCCGCGCAGGTGCAGGATGAAGGCATAGGCGATGGCTGCGAGCGTGATGACGAGCGCGCCGCCATAGAGCCGCAGCAGCGGCCATTCGACGAATCGGCTGTTGCGGTCGCCGCCTTTCGCGGTGACCTTGAACTTGTGTCCTGTCGGATTCAACAGGCCGGCCGCCACCGCCTGGAGCACCGCAGGCGCCGCGATGAGCTGCGAGACGTCCGTCATCATCGCGAGCGAGCGGCCGCGCGACAGCCAGGCCATGCTGAGACTATGCCAGACATAGAAGGGCAGAAAGAAGCGCAACAGCTCGGTGAGGTCGGCCTGAACCGCCTTGATGCCGAACAGCAGGAACAACCAGGGCACGACGAGGCCCGCCACCTTCGACGCGTACACCGCCGACCAGCTCGTGAAGGCGTCGGTCAGCGAGAGCCGGTCGATGAAGGACAGCTTCGAGTCCCGCGACAGCGGTCCGCTGCGACCGCGCACGATCTGCATCAAGCCGAGGCACCAGCGGGCGCGCTGGGTGATGTATTCCTTCAGCCCCTCCGGCGCGAGCCCGATCGTCAGGCGCTCGTTGAGATAGATCGTGTTGAGGCCGCATTCCTTGAGGCGCAGCGTGACCAGGTAGTCCTCGGTCACCGAATCGGTCGGAAACCCGCCGATCTGCATCAGCCCGGCATAGCGAATGAGAGACGAGGTGCCGCAGCAAAACGCGACGCCCCAGGCGTCCTTGGCCGGCAGCAGGATGTCGAAGAAGAAGCGCTGCTCGTCGGGCCAGACATCGGTCGCGGCAAGGTTGGTCTGGATCGGATCTGGATTGATGAAGTGCTGCGGCGTCTGCACCACGCCGATCGACTCGTCGTCCATGAGCGAGATGGTACGCGCAAGGAAATCGGGCCGCGGCACGAAGTCCGCATCGAGAATGGCGACGAATTCCGGCCGCTCCGGCAGCGCGCCGACATGCCTGAGTGCATGGTTGATGTTGCCGGCCTTGGCGTGCAGGTTGTCGGGCCGCGTGAGATAATGGCAGCCGAGCTCGCCCGAAAGGCGCCGCAGCCAGGGCCGCCGTCCGTCGTCCAGGACCCAGACGCGGTAGTGGCCGTAGGCCATGCCGGTCGCGCCGATGATGGTGCGCTCGAGAATCGACCGTTCCTCGTTGTAGGTGCAGATGAAGACGTCGATCAACGGCGCACGCGGATCGGTGGCACGACCGTCGACCCTCGCTGTGCCGGTGCGGTCGAGCGTCCGGCTCAGGAACAGTAGGGACAACGCGACCCCGACGAGCGAGGCCGCTTCCAGCAGCAGGAACGGGTAGCCGGCCATGGCATCGAGGGTCAGATGCGGCGGCGGCAGCGTCGACGTGACACGCCAATAGAGATAACGCAGCAGCAGGGCCACCGACACGATGGTCAGGAACGAGCGCGCCATCGTGCTGTCGCGCCTGAGCAGCGGCACGATCGCCATGAAGGCGCCGAGGGCAATCAGGCCGGGCGTCAGCGCCACAATCACGGCGCTGTCTCATGCCGGGCAAATACGACGCGGCCGGTGCGTCCCACGGTGCAGGCGCGGGCCGCGGCATCGCGCGATGCCACGGTCACGCGATAGGGCTCCTTGCTCAGTGCATCCGGATTGATGGCGAGATTGGCGGGTGCGCCGGCAGCGCCGGTCAGATTGACCACGGTGCCGAAGATCGGCTCGCCGCCGTCATTCGGCTCGAAGGTCGCGCGATCGCCGAGCTGCAGGCGGTTGTAGACGGCCTCGGTGACGTTGGCGGTGATGACGGTGCCGCTGCAATCGAGCACCTTGAGCAGGGGCTGGCCGGCCTGTACGTCCTCGCCGGGCGAGGTCATCATCTCCCAGACGCGCCCCGCGACGGGTGTCGTGATGTTGGCTTCGGACAGATCGGCGAAGCGGACCTCCTCGACGATGATCTCGTTGGCAAGCCAGGCGATGTCGGTGTCGGTGCGGGCGAGATCGGCTTCGAGGTCGCCGGCGCGCTGACGCATCTCCTCTTCGCGCTGCACCGAACTCGGCCGGTCGTTATAGCTGTCGCCGAGGAACGAGCCGTTCTGCGCCGCGGCGAGCTCGACCTTGGCGGCATCCAGCCGCTTGCGCGTGCCGAGCTCGGTCTGCTGCGACACGGAGAGCTCGCGCGTCAGCCGCGACAGCTCGACGGTCGAGACATTGCCGGATTTGGCCAGCGACGAGGCGCGTTCGACGGCGGCGCTGGCCTCCTCGCGCCGCGCCGCCGCCGCTTCTATCGAGGTCTGGATCTCGGCGATGCGGGCCTCGAGCTGGAGCACGCGTCCGTCGCGGAATTGCGCGGCCTGCCGCGCCAGGTCCTTTTGCGCGGCTTGCGCCGAGGCAAGCTTGGCGGCAAGACTCGGCCGCTCGTTCTCCAGGCGCGATTTCTGCCGCCGGAGATTGTCGAGCAGGGTGCGATCGCCGCGCGAGTTGACGACGCGCAGGACGACGGTTCCGGCATCCAGCTCGGTCTGGTCGGTGACGCGCTGGGCGGCCGCGACGCGCCCACCGATGGGCGTGCGCAAGGTAACGAGGCGGGAATTCAGTACCGCCTCGACGCTCGAATTCTCCCAGATCGCGCGCAGCGGCAGCCAGCCGAACACGGCGACGATGGCGAGCCCGATGGCGATCTTGGCACCGCGCCGCAGATACGACCAGCGACGTCCGGATTCCGGCGCCGTCTGCCCGTCCGGCGCATGGCTGGGCTCGTCATTGGCGAACAGCTGCTCATGCAGCGCCTCCTGCAAGCCTTTCGCATCAGTCTTCTGGTCAGGGGAGGGGGCAGGTGCGGGATCGACGGAGGCGGCGCGCGAGCGGTCCATCATGACGGTCACCTTGCGGACGAAATGCCGACGAGAGGGGGTCAATGCGCCGGAACTGTGCTGCGTGCCGGGTTGCTATGGTTCAATCCGAAATTGCGCTTTCCAGGTTGCTAAGCTTTCGCGCATGTTTTCGCGCAAATCCCCGTTAAGCTTTAGCGAGGGCCGAAAGACTGGCCCTTCGCCAGAGGCGTGCGGCGGGGCGACGCACGAACCTTGCAGTCTCCCGCCGCATTCATACCTCGTGGACGCCGGCCGGAGGTTCGCCCGCGGCCGGCTCTGGGAGACGGCCATGAACTATTTTCGTACCGCAATGCTGCTCGCAGGTCTCACCGCCCTGTTCATGGGCGTGGGCTATCTGATCGGCGGCGCCTCGGGCGCCATGATCGCGCTCGTCATTGCCGCCGCAACCAACCTCTTCACCTACTGGAACTCCGACCGCATGGTGCTGTCGATGTACGGCGCCCATGAGGTCGACCGTTCGACCGCGCCGGAGCTGGTCGGTCTCGTCGCCGAGCTTGCCGGCCGTGCGGGCCTGCCGATGCCGCGGGTCTTCCTGATGGATGAGCCGCAGCCCAACGCGTTTGCGACCGGCCGCAACCCGGAAAATGCCGCGGTCGCCGTTACCACCGGCCTGATGCGCCAGCTCAGCCGCGAGGAGCTCGCCGGCGTGATCGCGCACGAGCTCGCCCATATCAAGAATCACGACACGCTGCTGATGACGATCACCGCGACCATCGCCGGCGCGATCTCGATGCTGGCGCAGTTCGGCATGTTCTTCGGCGGCAACCGCGACAACAACAATGGTCTCGGCGTCGTTGGCTCGATCCTGATGATGATCCTGGCCCCGCTCGGCGCCATGCTGGTGCAGATGGCAATCAGCCGCACGCGTGAGTACGCCGCGGACAATCTCGGTGCGCGCATCGCGGGACAACCGATGTGGCTGGCCTCCGCGCTGGTGAAGATCGAGGGCGCCGCGCACCAGGTCCCGAACTACGAGGCCGAGCGAAACCCCGCGACCGCGCACATGTTCATCATCAATCCGCTGTCGGGCCATGGCGTGGACAATCTGTTCGCCACCCATCCGTCGACGCAGAACCGCATCGCCGCGCTTCAGCAGCTGGCGGCCGAGCTTGGCACGCGGGCCGCGCCGTCGGTCGGCGCCAACGAGAATTATCCCGCTCGCAGCCCGTGGGGGCGCTCATCCCCGCGCCGCCCTTCTCCTGGTCCTTGGGGCTGACGGAACCGGCCAGGATTCGAGACCGGCTTTGTGACCTGGCGCACACAGGATCGCCAGAGCCGGTGCTAAACACGCGCGGATGATGCTTTCTTCGAAAGGGGATGCGTGGCTGGCCCAGTGCCGGCCGCCGTCGAAGATGACCAGAACTGCCGTGCCATTGCTGATCGTCCTGGCTGTGCTCGTCGGCCTGTCCACGCACATGGTCGTCAATTGCGGTGACGAGGACGATTCCGACATCTGCTCGGCCGTGATCGGCTTCTCGCCGCTGCGCGGCTCGCTGATCGCCTTTGCCTATGAAGGGCGCGGACGGATCGCGCTACGCCATGGCGACTTCAGGCGGGCGATCGCCGATTTCAACGAAGCCCTTCACCTCAATCCCAACCGCGCTGCGCTCTATCGCGACCGTGCGCTCGCACGCCGCCTGAACGGCGACTTCGAGCTCGCCATCGCCGATTATGACGAGGCGATCGCGCATGATCCCAAGCTCGCTGCGCCCTATCACCAGCGCGGTCTCGCGCTCGCCGCCACCGGCGATCTCGATCGCGCCATCCTGAGCTACAACACGGCGGTCCGCCTCGATCCCAGGGATGCCGAGGCCCGTCTCGACCGTGGCCTGGCGTTCCTCGCCCGTGGCCAGGCCGACGACGCGCGCGCCGATTTCGAGGCGGCGCTGGCGCTGCCCCCCGGGAAGGACAATCGCGCGCGCGAAGCCGCGCGCGCCAAGCTCGCCGAACTCGCGAGCGCCGAGCCGGCACCGATTGCCGCGTCGAGAAGGTGACGGGTCTGGAGCAGCGGTCGCCGACCGCACCTTCCCGCTCCGTGTCTGAGAGAGGTGGCTCGCCGTAGAATTGTGACTGATACGGCCGCCGATCAATAATGTCGCGGCCACTCACGGCGCGCTTTCGAACCAATCTCCCGGAATTGATTTGGATCAACGCCGACCGCGGTCAGAGTGCACCGGTGTCGTGCGGACTTAGAGGAGGTTCCAATGCGGAAATTGGCCTTAACGATCTTGACGTTGAGTCTCGCCCTGACAGCGGGGCACGCCCGGGCCCAAAGATACGACCCGGCTTTTCCGGTTTGCCTGAACGTCGTTTCTTTCGGAGCGACCCCTTACTACCGATGCAACTACATGACGATGGACCAATGCAGGGCGTCGGCGAACGGTCAGATGTGCGTCCTCAATCCTTACTACAATGCTGCGGCGGCCAGAGGAAACAAACGGCATCAGCACCGTCAAACCTTCGTGCCACCTCGACCGCCGGTCCACTACCGGGCCTCACCGTACAATCAGTTCAATGAACCGTACTATGGAGCGTCCCAAGGCTACGCGCCGGGCGAGAAAGAACGGTTTCTCGAAAGTGTGCGGCGCTACATGTGACGGATGAGGAATCGACCACGTTATTAACGCACGTGTGCCAGCCCCGGGGATGGGGCTGCCGCTTCGTACGTCTTGGCCGACCCTATCGCACTTCGAGAGCACGTCGCCCGGATGGCAAAATCGAACGCGAACGTTGCTGCGGTGGAGGCCCGCGAGCCGATTACGCCGGAGATGACCAGACAAACCGGACGAGTTCTCCCGGACGACGAGCAGCGGGCGCGGGGACGAGCAACGGCTACTTCGTCTTCTTCGCTTTGGCTTTCTTCGCGGCCTTCTTCTCCGGCTTTTCCTTCGCCACCTTCACCGCCACCGGCGTGCTGGCGGCGAGCCGCATCGATCGCGCGTAGCTGTCGGCGACGTTGTCGGCGGACATCTGGAGGCGCTTGGCGGCGGCGGTGGCCTGCTCAAGGGTGGCCTTGGCCATCATCTTGAAGCGGTCGGCGGTCTCCCTGCTCTTGGCCTTGGCCGCCAGGCCGTTGAAGCGATCCCGCCGCTCCTTGGCGCGGGTCATCAGGCCCGTATGCAGCTGTCTGGCCAGTTGCCGGATCACGACATCCAGGTCGGCGTCCGCCATGTTCTCTTATCCCCTTCGAAAAACGCTATCGATGCGGGCCGGACTATGCAGATCGGACCCCGCCTTGGCAATTCCCGGCTGTGCGTCATCCGCAGCTTCCAGCAGGCCAAAACTGAAAAAGCCGCGCATGTCGCGCGGCTTTTTGAACGTCTCGGCGAGGCGCCTCACTTCAGCGAGGCAACCGGACCGTTCGCCGCCGCCGGCTCGGGGTCGAATCCGAACACGCCAACCAGGTATTTGTAATAGTCCGGCATCTTCTCCTTGAGCGTCTCGCGCGACTTCGGGTCGTGGAATTCGCTCTTTCCGGCCAGGAAGATGCTGGCGGTCACCGCAAAGAACTCCATGGGATTCTTCATCGCATAGCTGTCCTTGGGCAACAGATCCTTGGACTTGGCAAGGGCGTAATAGGCGATCACGCCCTTGTTGGCATAGCCGTCCGGCAGCAGCCGCGCATGATAGGCGTGCAGCAGCTCGTGCAGCAGCACGGCCTCCTTTTCGTAGCGCATCATGTCCGGGCGCAGCATGATCACGCCGAGCCCCGAATCGACCGCGAGGTCGACGGCGTTCGGATTGGTCCAGCGCTGCTTGTCCGGATCCCACACCGTGAGGGTCCGCGGCGCGGTGCGGCGGATGTCCGGCGTGACCCGGCCGTAGCACGCGGTCGCGGCGCCTTCGTCGAGGCAGGCCAGCTCGCTCGCGACGATCGGCACGGTATGGAAGAAGCGCAACACGCGCGGCGACAGGCCGGCGCCTTCGACGAGGTCGATCTGCTGCTTCAGATTGTCGGTGAGCTTGTCGACGTCCTTGCGCTCGGAATTCTCCGAGAGGTCGAACATGTAGCCGCGATAGCTCTGGAAGCCCGGCGGCAGCGGCTGCGCCGCGTCGGCATCGAGCGATCCGGCACCGGATGGACTGGCGAAGAGCGCGCCGACGATGGTTGCGGTCAGCAGCAACGCAATGCGCATGATGAACCCCCTGATGTCACTTCGCCCGGCAGAATAGGCCACCGTTGTTTGCGAAAAGTGAGTGGGGCAAGACTAAGGCGCCGATGTTGAGGCGTGCTTAACCGCTGGTTGCAGATCGTGCGCGCGGATTAGGGCCGGGTTAACCACGGAGGGTCGGCTCGAAATGGCCATTGGGGAGGCCAGCACTGCTTCCCCGTCATCCTGAGGTGTGAGGCTGACGATGCGGATGCATCGCCAGCCGAGCCTCGAAGGATGCACGGCCCGGCTGCGGCATCCGGGCCCTCCATCCTTCGAGGTTCACTATGCGGGCGCTTTGCGCCCCCATAGTGAATGCCTCAGGATGACGGGGTTTGCTGTCAGGTGTAAGCTCGCAGCACCAAAGCTTCAGAGAGTCGGAAGGGAGGATGCCATGTATGCCGCCATCCGTCAGGCCAAGGCGAAGAGCGGGAGCGCGGAGGAGCTGGCGCGCCGCATCAAGGACGGCGCCGTTCCGATCATCAGCGACGTCGATGGTTTTCGCGCCTACTACGTCGTCTATGCCGGCGACGACACCGTCACCGCGATCTCGATCTTCGACAAGTTCGAGCAGGCCGAGGAGGCGAACCGGCGCGCCATCGCCTGGATCGAGAAGAATCTCGGCTCGCTGCTCGCCGGACATGCAAGCGCCGCTGCGGGTCCGGTGATCGTGCATACGCTGGCGTGAGGCGCTGGCTGTCGCCACGCATTCAACTGTCATCGCCCGGCTTGACCGGGCGATCCAGTACTCCGTGGAGGCAGTGATGGAGCCGATAGGCCGCGGCGTACTGGATGCTCCGCTTTCGCGGAGCATGACAGCGGAACGAGTGGCATGTGCCTTCCGTCAAGCGTCACAGCTCCCGTGCATTCGAGAACGCAAAGCTCGACACCCTTCTCGTCGTCTCGTCCAGGATCAGCGTGCGCGTGATCGGCGGCTCGGCGCGCTGGGCGCAGTTTTCGCGCTCGCACAGGCGGCAATTGACGCCGATCGGCGTGCCTTCGGCCTTCTCGAGGTCCATGCCGGCGGCATAGGTCAGGCGCGCGGCGTGACGGATCTCGCAGCCGAGGCCGATGGCGAAGCGCGGTTGCGGCAGCGGGTGCGGCGCGACCGGGCGGCGCACCATCTGTGCGATCGAGAAATAGCGCGTGCCGTCGGACAGCTCGATCACCTGCTTGAGCAGGCGGTCCGGCGTGTCGAAGGTCGAATGCACGTTCCACAGCGGGCAGGTGCCGCCGAACTTCGAGAACGGGAAAGTGCCGGAGGAGAAGCGCTTGGAGACGTTGCCGGCATTGTCGACGCGCAGCAGGAAGAACGGAATGCCGCGCGCGTTCGGCCGCTGCAAAGTGGTGAGGCGATGGCAGACCTGCTCGAACCCGGAATTGAAGCGCTGCGCCAGCACGTGGATGTCGTAATTGAGCGCTTCGGCCGCGGCGAGAAAAGCGGGGTAGGGCATCATCACCGCCGCTGCAAAGTAATTGCCGAGCGTGATGCGGAACAGGCGGCGCGGCGTATCGTCGAGCGGTCCGGCACGGCCGATGATGGTCTCCAGGGCCTGCGCGCATTCGCCCAAGCCAAGCTGGAAGGCGAGCTGGAAGGCGCGACCCGGCGGGTCGACCAGCTCTGAGATCAGCAATTGGCGGCGGTGGCGATCGAAACGCCGGAGCGTCTCGCGCATCACGTCGACAGGCATGATGCGGGTCTGGATCGAATGCTTTTCCCGCAGCCGGGCGGCCAGCGCCGCATAGAGCCCTTCGGCCGGCACGTTCAGCTCGTCGCGGAGATTCTCCGCGGCCTGCTCCAGCTCCGGAAAATAGTTGCGATTGGCCTCGATCAGCTCGCGCACGCGCTCGACCGGATTGGCCTCATAGCGTGTGCCGACGTCGCGGTCGGCCATCTGGGCCGCGGCCATCGTCTCGCCCTGGCGCGCCTCGGTATAGGCCGCGTAGAGCCGCTGCAGCGCATGGGTGACGCCGGGGCAGAGCTCGGCGAGGTCGCGCAGCTCCTGCTTGGGCACGTCGATCTGGCGGAACAGGGGATCGGAGAAGATCTCGTTGAGCTCGGCGAAGAAGCGGTCCTCGTCCGCGGTGGCGAGATCGCGCAGATCGAGGTCATAGGTCTCGGCCAGCCGCAGCAGGATCTGCGCCGTCACCGGGCGCTGGTTGCGCTCGATCAGGTTGACATAGCTCGGCGAGATTCCGAGCCCTTCGGCGATCTGGGTCTGCGACAGCCCCAATTGCTGCCGGATTCTCCGGAAACGCGGGCCGACGAACAGTTTCTTCCCGGACTCGGCGGCCATCAGCGGCTCCTCTCTTCGCCTCTCCCCGCTTGCGGGGAGAGGCCGACACGCGAAGCGTGGCGGGTGAGGGGGAGCCTCCGCAGGGGAGGTGAGAGCCGAAGTCGAGGAGAGAGCCCCTCACCCCGACCCTCTCCCCGTAAGGACGGGGAGAGGGAGAAAAAGTCGGTTTCGGCGGCCATGTCTTTCGATCTCCATCAGGACAGTCTCACTGACCTATTATTTACAAATTTTACAAAATAACATCTATTACATGTTCTGATGTTACATGACATCACCAATAAGAAACAAGACACCTGTACGAAGTTTCCGTTTTCGCGTTTAGCTCCTGACACGTATCTCGCAATGCAGTGTCAAGAATGTCGATGGCTCGCCATCGCCATCGTCAGCGAAAGGATCAGGCACATGAACTATCAGCCGCGCGGCATCAGCTCCCTCCAGAGCCCGTCCTCGTATCAGGACGAGGTCAAGGCGGCCCAGGCGCTCCTCGAGACCCAGCCGACCTGGAACGGCGTGACGGCCGAGGCCGTCGCCCGCATGCGCCTGCAGAACCGCTTCAAGACCGGCCTCGACGTCGCCCGCTACACCGCGGCGCTGATGCGGGCCGACATGGCGGCCTATGACAAGGACCCGACCAAGTACACCCAGTCGCTGGGCTGCTGGCACGGCTTCATCGCCCAGCAGAAGCTGATCTCGGTCAAGAAGCACTTCGGCGGCAAGACCGATCGCACCTATCTGTACCTCTCGGGCTGGATGATCGCGGCGCTGCGCTCCGAGTTCGGCCCGCTGCCCGACCAGTCGATGCACGAGAAGACCTCGGTGCCGGCGCTGATCGAGGAGCTCTACACCTTCCTGCGTCAGGCGGACTCCCGTGAGCTCAACGACATCTTCCGTCTGCTCGACAAGGCGCGCAAGGAAGGCGACAAGACCCGCGAGCAGGAGCTGATCGCGAAGATCGACAACTTCCAGACCCATGTCGTCCCCGTCATCGCCGACATCGATGCCGGCTTCGGCAACGCGGAAGCGACCTATCTGCTCGCCAAGAAGATGATCGAGGCGGGCGCCTGCGCCCTGCAGATCGAGAACCAGGTCTCGGACGAGAAGCAGTGCGGTCACCAGGACGGCAAGGTCACCGTGCCGCACGAGGTCTTCCTCGCGAAGATCCGCGCCTGCCGCCATGCCTTCCTCGAGCTCGGCGTCGAAGACGGCATCATCGTGACCCGCACCGACTCGCTCGGCGCCGGCCTGACGCAGCAGATCGCCGTCAGCCACAAGCCCGGTGATATCGGCGACCAGTACAACAGCTTCCTGGATTGCGAGGAAGTGACGCCGGAGAACGCCCGCAACGGCGACGTCATCATCAACCGCAACGGCAAGATGATGCGTCCGAAGCGGCTGCCCTCGAACCTCTACCAGTTCCGCCCCGGTACCGGCGCGGACCGCTGCGTGCTCGACTGCATCACCTCGCTGCAGAACGGCGCCGACCTGCTCTGGATCGAGACCGAGAAGCCGCATATCGAGCAGATCGCCAGCATGGTCGACCGCATCCGCAAGGTGGTCCCGAACGCCAAGCTCGCCTACAACAACTCGCCGTCCTTCAACTGGACCCTCAACTTCCGCTGGCAGGTCTATGACGCCTGGAAGGACGCCGGCAAGGACGTCAGCAAGTACAACCGTGCCGAGCTGATGAAGGCGGAATACGACGAGACGCCGCTGGCGCAGGAAGCCGACGAGCGCATCCGTACCTTCCAGGCGGATTCGGCCAAGCGCGCCGGCATCTTCCACCACCTGATCACGTTGCCGACCTATCACACGGCGGCGCTCTCCACCGACAATCTCGCTCGCGAGTATTTCGGCGAGCAGGGCATGCTGGGCTACGTCAAGAACGTCCAGCGCGCCGAGATCCGTCAGGGCATCGCCTGCGTGAAGCACCAGAACATGGCCGGCTCCGACATCGGCGACGACCACAAGGAGTACTTCGCGGGTGAAGCCGCCCTGAAGGCGGGCGGTGCCCACAACACGATGAACCAGTTCGGCTAACGCATCACGCCATTCGACAGGAGACTGACAATGACCAAAGGCAGCAATTTCTGGGTGATCGGCGGCGAGTTCGGGTCGATGAACTTCCACAAGCTCGTGGAAGGCTCCGCCCAGGTCAAGGGTCCGTTCAAGACCCGCAAGGAAGCCGAGGACTGCTGGAAGGAAGTCTCGGAAGAGAGCCGCCACAAGGCCGGCGTCCGCTTCTCGATCGTGGAAGAGCCCTCGCGGGTCTCGGCCTGATCGCCCTCACTTAAGAAGACGTCCAAGGACGGACGGTCCCATCCAGGCTCGCCTGGGTGGGATCGTCTGTTTTGGCACAGGTGAAAGGGCTGTGGGCGCCGTAAGTATCTGGAATTGTAGGCCTTTGCGGAGGGTTTGGTTGCTGATAGGTTAATGGCGGAAAGTCGAGGACGAGGCCGACAATGTCAGAGCCCGAGACCAGCGGGACCCATCCCGGCCAGCCGCGCCCGGTGCGGCTGCGCGATGCGCTGCTGCGTGCGCGGATCGAGGCCGCCGACCGGACCGGCGTCGTCGTCGATCTCAGGGACGCCGAGGTGGCGCGGCTCGAGATCCTCAATGATGCGCTCGATCCCCTGTTCGCGCAGGTGCCTGATCAGATCGACCTGTTCGACCGCGGCGTCAGCCAGGGCGATACGCCGAGGCTCTGGATCGACGTCGTCGCCCACATCGTGATGGGGCGCGACAAGCGGATGTACCGCTTCGTGCAGGACACCCGTTTCGGCCGCATCGTGCTCGCCGAATCGCACGACACCGCGGCAATCGTCGAGGCTGTCACCGATTATGTCGCGCGCCGCATGGTCGAGCGCGAGCGTGCCATGGTCGTTCCTCCGGAACCGCAGGCACCGGTCATCGCGCCGCCGCGCCGCTCGCGCTTCTGGCCGTTCGTGTTCGGCTTCGTGCTGGGTGCGGCCGCGCTGTTCGGGGTTGCCGTAGTGGCGGCCTTGCGAAGCTGGTGAAGCATCCTCCGCCGTCATTCCGGGGCGCGCGAAGCGCGAACCCGGAATCCATTCATCGTCACGTGCTGCGGCCCGATAGATTCCGGGTTCATGCTTCGCATGCCCCGGAATGACAGCGTCTAAATCAACCTCACATGCTTGATCTGCCCGACTTGAAAACCCGCCCCCAGGCTTCGCACCGTCTGCTCGCAGCGCCAGCCGGCATTGTCCTTCTCGATACTGAACAGATTATACGCCGCCGCCGGATAGCGTCCGTGCGCAAGCGCGGAGGCCGAGGGTACGCCGAGGGCGGGAATGTCGCCGTTGGGACCCTCGACCCACACGGTCGAATGAACGTGGTCGTGCCCGTGCAGGATCAGCTCGACGCCGTGGCGCTTGAGCAGCGTCAGCAGCGCGGCTGCGTCGGTCATCCGCTTCTGACGAGCGTCGGATTTCAGTGGATGATGCACCAGCAGCACGCGGAAGACGTCCTCGGTCGCGAGCCGTTCGAGCACCCCTTCGAGCGAGGCGAGCTGATCGCGTCCGAGCGTGCCCGTTGCCATCAGCGGCGGCGTCGGCACCGCCGTCGACAGGCTGATCAGCGCGAGCGGCCCGCGGCGGCGCACCGAGGGAAAACCGATGCGGCCGTCGTCGCCCGTAAGATAGGGTGCAAAGGTGTCGCCGAAGCGGTGCGAGGTGGCGCGGACATAGGCGTCGTGATTGCCGGGAATCGTTGTGACGCGGTCGGGCGGACCGACATCGTCGAGCCAGGCGCGGGCAGGCGCGAACTCGGCCTCCAGCGCGAGGTTGACGAGGTCGCCGGTCACCGCGATGTGGTCGGGTGCCTGCGCCTTCATGTCGGCGACCAGCGCGTCGAGCACCTCGCGGCGCTGGTACTTGTGGCGGTTGCGCGTCCAGTTGACGTAGCCGAACGCGCGCTTGCCCGCGAGTTCGATCAGCCGCGGCTTCGGCAGGGGCGCGAGATGCGGATCGGACAGATGGGCGAGCGTGAAGGGAGCCAGCCTGTTGGGAGTCATGGGGCGCGATTGCCTCGCTATTGCTCCGCTGTAATGGCAAGCTCGCAAGGAACGCGCAAGCACAGCCTGGGCCGCGGCGTCGAGGAAGCCTGATGGGAGAACGTCTGAACCGGATCCGACGGGCATGCGAGCCGCTGCTGCGGCGAATCTTCCACGCCTATTTCCTGATTGTCCGCGGCATGACGCTTGGCGTCCGCGCCGTGGTGCTGGATGCCGACAACCGGGTGTTCCTGGTCAGGCACAGCTACGTCAGCGGCTGGTACCTGCCCGGCGGCGGCGTCGACCACGGCGAGACTCTGGAACAGGCGATGCGGCGCGAGCTCAAGGAGGAGGGCGATATCGACCTCACCGGTGCTGCCGAGCTGCATGGCATCTTCCTCAACAGTCACGTCTCCCGCCGCGACCACGTCGCCGTCTACGTGGTCAGGCGATTCAGCCTGGACCGGCTGCCTGCGCCCAACCGCGAGATCGTGGAATGCGGGTTCTTCGCGATCAACGCGCTGCCCGAAGGGACCACGCCCGGTACGCGGCTGCGGATCGCCGAAGTGCTCGACGGCCGGCCCCTGATTGCGACGTGGCGGTGAGGGCGGGCTGTGCTGGCGCCTGAGGATCGTCATTCGACACGAGCAAGCCGAGGTCTCGGAACACCTGTCGGATCGGCGCCCAAAAATGGACCTGAGCGGCTTCGCTGCCCAATGGACCGCGCCGCGTTCCAATGCTATCCCGCGATTGACATGACCGACCTTTCACTCACCGTCCTTCCCGAGGCCGCCGGCGACGCCCAGTCGATCGAGCGGCTGCATGAACGCACCTTCGGTCCAGGCCGTTTCGTGCTCAGCGCCTACCGGATTCGCGAGCACGTCGACCATCTGCTCGAATTGTCCTTCACCGCCCGCATCGGGACGCTGCTGGTCGGCTCGGTCCGGCAATTGCCGATCCTGATCGGCGAGACGCCGGCACTGCTGCTCGGGCCGCTTACCGTCGAGCCGCCGTTCCGCAATCGCGGCATCGGACGGCTGTTGATGGAGCGCGCGCTCAAGGACGCGAAAGCAAAGGGCCACGCCATCGTGCTGCTGGTCGGCGACGAGCCCTATTACAGCCGCGTTGGCTTCAAGCAGGTGCCGAAGGGACGAGTCACCATGCCGGGCCCGGTCGACGCCGCCCGTATCCTGGTATTCGAGCTCGTCGACGGCGCCTTCGAGGGCGTGTCGGGAGCGGTGGGGCCTGACTGGAGCAAGGCGCGGGGATAGGGGCTCGTGATGTCGCTGTGGCGCAGCGACATCCGGGAGACTCGTCACCGCAGATGCATTGTCCCCGGATATCGCTGTGCTCATCCGGGCTACGACGCCGTGCATCATGAGTACGAGAGCGGCTCCTCAAACTCCGTCATTGCGAGCGGAGCGAAGCAATCCAGAATCTTTCCGCGGTGACGGTCTGGCTTGCTTCGCTCCGCTCGCAATGACGGTGTGAAGATCGCCATCCGGTCTACGGCGCTGTGACGGGGCCGTTCATTCTTCCAATCCTTTTGTCTCTTCGCACGAAAAAGCTTCGCGGTCCGCTTGCATCGCTTCGCCAACAAGGCTCAAACGATATTGCCTCACAGGCAACACGTGTTGCTTCACTGACGGGGATGACGACCGCGCAATAAGACCTGACGATGAGCGTTGCCGCGTGGCTCCGCCAAGGACGCTGCGTCCGGCTCATCCAATGCGAAGAAAAAGGAGATGCAACCATGG
The DNA here is from genome assembly GCF_004570865.1 of Bradyrhizobium frederickii. Taxonomy (GTDB): domain Bacteria; phylum Pseudomonadota; class Alphaproteobacteria; order Rhizobiales; family Xanthobacteraceae; genus Bradyrhizobium; species Bradyrhizobium frederickii. Next base: position 23,366 of record NZ_SPQS01000018.1, on the reverse strand, counting down.
CAATCGGAACCGTCGTGCTCGTGCACGGAGCGTTTGCGGACGGCTCTTGCTGGGCCAAGGTCATTCCTCTCCTCACCAGGCGGGGGTTGAAGGCCATTGCCGTCCAGAACCCTCTCAGCTCCCTCGCCGACGACGTTGTGGCTGCCCACCGAGTCGTCGAAATGCAGGACGGTCCGGTGCTCATGGTCGGACACTCCTGGGGCGGAGCCGTCATTACCGAGGCCGGCAATCATCCCAAGGTCAAAGCCCTCGTCTATGTCGCCGCCGGCGCGCCGGACAGCGGTCAGTCGTTCGACGCCTGGTGGAAGCCCTACAAGCCGGCCCCTGGTGCGGCCGAGATCAGGCCCTACGGCGAAGGTTATGTGGCGTTGACGCAGGAAGGCGTGCGCAAGCACTTCGTCCAGGATATTCCGACCGACGAAGCCGACATCGTCCATGCAACGCAAGGCCCGCTTGCGGTGAGGTGCTTCGGCGATACGATCTCGAAGGCGGCCTGGCGCTCGAAGAAGTCATGGTACGTTGTAGCGGCGCGCGACGAGACCATTCCGCCTGATGTGCAGCGCGACTCGGCAAGTCGTATGGGTGCGGAGACGCTCGTGCTCCAGAGCTCGCACGTGCCCATGCTCTCGCAGCCCGAGGCCGTCGCGGAATTCATCGCAAGTGCCGCTGCGTCCGCTGAGGGATAGTCGCGTCACCGCGGATCCCGCGACGCACGCGGTCTCGTCAATGTCAGGGCTCTTCCCGATGATCGGCCCATGCAGCTCGTTGCGCTGAAATACTTCGTCGCGGTGGCGGATCACGGCAGCTTCAACGCTGCCGCCGAGCGTTTGGGCGTCACACCGTCAACCCTGACGCGAAGCGTCGACACGCTGGAGGACGATCTCGGACTGACTCTGTTCGAACGCAGCCGGCGCGGCGTCGTGCTGACGCCGGGGGCCGCATCGGTGCTCGCTGAAACCAGGCGGATGCTCGCCAGCCTTGCGGCGGTGACGGAAGCCGCCGACGGGGCGGCGCGCGGCACGACCGGAGAGCTCAGGCTTGGCGTGCGTTCTCCGCCCCTCGGCGAGCCTCTGCGCAGCATGCTGGCGCGCTGGCGCCGGGATCATCCGGGCGTTCGGCTCATCATCCACGAACTATCCGACCACGACATCTATGCTGAGCTCACCGCGCGCCGGATCGACGTGGCGCTGGTGCCGAGTTTTGCGCCATGGCCGCGGATCGTGATGGAGCCGCTCTATCGCGAACGGATGGTGGCGGCCGTGCCGTGGGATCATGCTCTCGCCTCGCGCGACATCCTGCGATGGTCGGATCTGCGCAGCGAGACGATCTACGTGCAGGAATGGCCGAACAGCCACGCCATGCGCGAGTTCTATGCCTCCATGATCGGGATCGGCGTGCCGTTTCAGGCCCAGCCGTCGGGCAAGCAGACCGTCTTCAGCCTCGTCGCCGCGGGCTTCGGTGTCACGCTCGCGCAGCAGAGCCAGGCCGAGGTCAGCTTTCCCGGCGTCGTGTTCAGGGCGGTCGACGAGGCGAATGCGCAGGTCGAATTCAGCCTGGCCTGGCCGCGCGAGGCCGCGGGCGCGCTGATCGGACGCTTTCTGACCGCGATGCGCGCGGGCGCCCTGGATGCCGGCTCGGCGGCAAATGCGCAGGGCCGATAGTCTCGTAGTCCGGATGGAGCGTAGCGCAATCCGGGAAACCGCCGCCGCAGCTTCGCTATCGCGGATTGCGCTGCGCTCCATCCGGGCTACAGCCCGCTGCTGGCGAAGCCAGCCGGGGCCTTTTGGGCCCCGACTGGAGCAAGCCTAGAACTTGAAGTTCGCGAACGCCCGGACGCCAATGCCCGGCATCAACACCTCGTCCTTGGTGTAGGACACATGGTTGCGGATGTTCTCGTTGAGGAGATTGTTGCCGACGATGCCGGCCATCATCTCGCGTGCGCCGAACCAGTTGCGGTCGAGCTTGGTCTTGTAGCTGACCTCGGCCTTCAACAGGTTGTAGCCCGCCGTCGGCGTCTCCGCGATCGCGGCGACGTTGTTCTGCGCGAAGGCGTGCAACAGGTTGACGCGCATCAGCCAGTTGTCGTCGCGCCAGAACACGCCGCCGCCTATCCGCAAGGGCGGAATGCGCGGCACGTTGGTGCCGTCGCTGAAGGTGGCGCGGACGAAGTCGAGCTGGTTCTCGATACCCCAGATGCCGCCCTGGAAGGCGCCGACGTCGAGCTGCGACTGGAATTCGCCGCCGCGGAAATTCGCGTTGCGCTGTGAGTAAACCGCCTGGTTCAGCTCGGCGCCCGGCGTGCCGCAGGATGCAAAGTCGTCGTCGCAGGATACGCCGGTGAGGCGGCGATAGATGAAATTGTCGAAATGCGTGTAGTAGACCGTCGCCTCGAAGCGAAACGGTCCCGTCGCCCTGCGCACGCCGAGCTCGACCGATTTCGCGGTCTCGATGGTGAGGTTCGGATTGCCGATGTCGAATGTCGCGGTCGCGTCGTGGCCGCCGCGCGAGAACAATTCGGCCGCCTTCGGCGCGCGCTCGACATATTGCGCGGTGATGCTGCCGACCATGCCGCCGGGCAGGTCCTGCAACAGGCCGATGCTGCCGCTCTTCGGCGTGAAGGACGGATTGCGCGAGATCGCCGCCTGCGGCGTGCCGTCGGGCAGATAATCGGCCGGGAAGTCCGGCGTCGTGCCGTGCAGCTCGACATGCTCGATGCGGCCGGCGATCTGCGCTCGCGTCGCCTCCGTGAACTTGAACTCGTTGAAGGTGTAACCGGCAACGCGGTTGCTGTTGTTCGGATCCCACAGGCCATTGAACAGCGTGCCGGGATTGTCCGGGCTCGGCGCGCTCAATTCCTGATGCCCGACCTGGAAGCCCAGCGCGGTCGTCACCTCGGCGAAGCGCGCGTTGAATGGCATCAGCTGCACCTCGGTGCGGATCTCCTGCTCCTTGTTGGTGAAGGTCTGCCTGATGCCGTCGCTGGCGAGGTCGGCCGGATCGGCAAGGCCGATCTCGTTATGCCGGTAGTCGGTCGCGGCGGCCCAGAAGCGGACCGTGTCGATCGCTGCCGCGTCGGGATGGTACTCGCCCTTGACGTTGATCTTGGTCTGGTGGCCGTCGATCCGCGTGTTGTGGTCGGCGCCGTCGATGCCGGGGATGTGGTAGAGCGAGTCGTTCTGCGTGATCGACGCGCCGATATAGCCGCCCTGGAAGAAGTAGGAGCCGCCGATCGAGGCGCCGTCCGAGCGCGTTGCCGAGTTGGGCTGACGCCCGTTCACCGGGCGCGATTGATCGTTGAGATAGGGATAGCTCGGGATGTAATAATCCGAGGTCGTGCGGCCATAGGCGTCGGCATGGAATGCAAAATTGCCGCCGCCGGTGTCGAGCAGCACGCCGCTCTCGACACCGCGATCGACCGAGCTGAAGGCGGTGCGTGTCTCGGCTGTGACGCAAGGCGAGGTCGCGGCGCTTGCGAGCGGCGCCTTGGTCGGCAGGCCGTAAGCCTGGAACGACGGCGCGCAAGCAGGCAGCGCATCCGGAATCCGGTTGTTGGTGGCGCTCACGACACCGCCAATCGAGGTCGAGCCGTAGCGCAGCGCGGCCGGCCCGCGCACGACTTCGACCTGGTTGGTCGCGAGCGGATCGATCGGGACGAAATGATCTTCGCCGAGATCGGAGGCGCCGCCGCCATTGGTGCCGTTCTCGACGATGCCGACGCGGTTGACGTCCAGACCCCTGATGATCGGCCGGCTGGAGGCGCCGGGCGCGAAGCTCGATCCGGTGATTCCGGGTTTGGAGAACAGCAGGTCGCCAAGCTGGCCGCCGCCCTCGCGGCGGATCTCCTCGTTCGGCACCACCGTGACGGTGGCGAACTGGTTGGTCACAATAGGCAGCACACCCTGCTGCGGCGCGGCGGGCGCGGTGGCTGCCGGCGTTGCTTCCGCCGCTTGCTCGCGGCTGCGCACCCGTGCGGTCCGTGTACCGCGGCCTGCGTTGCGAGACGGCACCACCGCTCTGCGCACGATCGGGCTTGGTGCCGTCACGGTGACGGCGGGAATCTCGGTCGACGATTTGTCCTGTGCAGGCGTTTGGGCGAAAGCGGGGGTGGCGGCGGCACCGAGCAGGAGCAGGCTTGCTCCGCCAAGACGCTGCGCGTGTCGCGATTTGAATGACATTGTCCTGATTCCAGTCAGGCCCGTCCGCATGATGGTTTGCTATCGGAGGCGGCCTGCCGTCGCGGTGCGACGGAATTCGACTTCAACTTTTTCCGGCCGATCGCCTGAAAGCGGCGAGGGGCGGCGTGATCAAGTGGTGTCGGGAGTCAGGACGCGGGAGGGGCGCGCGGCTGGAACGCCGTGGCGGCCGATTTCAGATGGAGGAATTCGGCATCGGTGGTGCGGTAGAGCAGGTCGATCGCCTGCGGCAGCTGCAACAGAGGCGGCGTCGCGAACAGGATCGTGCCTGCCATCGCGACCACGGCGCAGATCGCGCAATTGTCCTCGCCCGGCTGCTCGCGATCGGGGCTTGAGGGCGATTGCTTGTGAACCGCCGCGCGGTCGCCCGCAGCTTGGTCCTTGGCACTGTCTTTGGGGCCGTCGGTCTGGTGGAGCGTGGCCTGGGCCAACGGTGCGGCCTGGGCAAACCAATGACTGTGGCCAAACGTCAGCGCGAACTGCACCAGCATCGCGAGCAACGCGAGCCGGGCACCGTGCCTGATATTCGACCGGAACCACTTCATCGGAAATGCCACCCCCAACACCGCGAGGCGCCAAGTCCCTAGGGCGTCGCGATGTTACAATATAACATCGCTCTAATCGTCAGCGGATGTCAACGGCACTCCAACCCGCCCAGCACGCGTGGCAGGCCGATGTGGCGTTCGAGCAACGGAGCGTTCAGCGGCCCTCGCGCACCCACGTCGCCGCAAACGCGCCGAGCAGCAGCAACAGGCCGATCAGGCCGGCAAAGATCGGCAGCACGCCGACGCCCTTGACGACGCTGGCATCGCGCATCCGCACCCCCATCCAGCCGTCGCCGGCAAAGACGCTGGCCGAACGCACGGGCAGGATGCGCGGCAGCTCGACGCTGGCGCCATTCGCCAAGCGGACGGCGTTGCCGCCGGTCGCCTGCGTCAGCGGCTTCAAGGTCTCGACCGTGGAGGTGACTTCCGAAAACTCTTTCGGATTGGTCGGGCCGACATTGATCAGCGCCTTCAGCGTGCCGTCGGTGGCCTGCCACAGGCCGAGCTCGCTCGCCGGCAGGCTGGCGCGCCATTCGCCGGGCTCCCCTAGGCTCAGCGTCAAATCCTGCGACACGCCCGACGGCGAGGTCACGCTCACCGGCTGGACGCTGTCCGCCATGGTCTGGCGCACCACCACCAGATTCTTGCCCTGCACCTGAAGGCGCAGCGCCTCCTCGTCGAGGTCGGGCTGCTTCATCAGCCAGTGCGACATCCGCCGGAGCAGGTCCAGATGCGGGCCGCCGCCCTCATAGCCGCGCGCCCACAGCCAGATGTGGTCGGAGAGCAGCAGCGCGACGCGGCCCTCGCCGAAGCGCGACAGGAACAGAAGCGGCTTGCCGTCGGCGCCCGTCATCACCGGCGGGTTGACGGAATTGCGGGTGTCAACGGTGCGGAAGAAACGGCTCCAGCGCGGCGGCTCGGAGGCCGAGCCCTCCAGGGCGCGCGTGACGGGGTGGCGCTTGCCGAGGTCGGACAGATGCGCATAAAACGGCTTTTCCGTCACGCCGACCGGCTCGGCCGGCAGCACCGTATCCAGCGGCGTACGCCAGATGCTGGTGTTGGAGGCGTAGTCGGGGCCGGCCGAGACCAGCACCGCGCCGCCCGCGCGGACATAGCGCGCGATGTTGTCGAAATAGGCGATCGGCAGCACGCCCTGACGGGCGTAGCGGTCGAAGATGATCAGCTGGAATTCGTTGATCTTCTGCTGGAACAATTCGCGGGTCGGAAACGCGATCAGCGACAATTCGTTGATCGGCGTGCCGTCCTGCTTCTCCGGCGGACGCAGGATGGTGAAGTGCACGAGATCGACGCTGGCGTCGGACTTCAAGAGGTTGCGCCAGGTGCGCTCGCCGGAATGCGGCTCGCCGGAGACCAGGAGCACGCGCAGCTTGTCGCGCACGCCGTCGATGGCGACGACGGCGCGGTTGTTGACCGGCGTCAGCTCGCGCTCGAGCGGGGAGGCCTCGATCTCGACGATGTTCGGACCGGCATGCTTGATGTCGACGTCGACGCTCGCGGCCTGGCCGCTTCCCAGCGTGCGCTCGTTGATGACCTCGCCGTCGCGGCGGACCGTGACCCTGGCGCGTTCGCCGGTGACGCCCTGGTCGTCGAGGCGGTAGCTGATGGTCTGGGTCTGTCCGACGATGCCGAAGCGCGGCGCGGCCGTGATCGCGATGCGGCGGTCGCGCTCGTCCTTCTGGCCGGTGACAAGCGCATGCACCGGCGCCTGGAAGCCGAGCGCGGCGGCGTTCGCCGGAATGTCGTGGACGCGGCCGTCGGTGATCAGGAACGCGCCGGCGACGCGGTCGACCGGCACGTCCGACAAGGCCGAGGCGAGGGCGCCGAACAGCCTGGTGCCGTCGGTCTCGCCGTCGGCCTGTCCGGCATCGACGACGCGCACCTCCAGCCCCTTGATCTTCTTCAGGCTGTCGACCAGCGCCTCCTGCGCTTGCGCGGCCTCGCGATTGCGGTTGCCGAAATTCTGGCTCGGGCTCTTGTCGACGACGATTGCGGCGACCGAGGTGAGGGGCTCGCGGTCCTCGCGGGTGAAGGAGGGATTGGCGAGCGCGAGCAGGAACAGCGCCAGCGCGGCCACACGCACGGCAGCGCCGCGCGCGCGCGCAACCAGCAGCACCAGTGCGACGATGACGATCGCGGCCAGCGCGAGCCACAGCACGATCGCGGGAACAAGTGGCGTGAAGGCGATGCCGTAATTCATGGCGCAAGCCTATCCTCGTCATGCCCGGGCTTGACCCGGGCATCCACGTTCTTCGCGCCTCGTGGCGAGGCGTGGATGGCCGGGACGTAGGCGAGCGAAGCGACGCCGTCCTTCGGGCGGCTATGCCCGGCCATGACGGCTTCGTTTTGGCAGGTGTCGGGTTTCAAGAACCGCATCACTGCCCCAACCGTTCGATCAGGGCCGGTGCGTGCACCTGGTCGGCCTTGTAGTTGCCGGTCAGGGTGTACATCACGATGTTGGCGCCGGCGCGGTAGGCGAATTCGCGCTGGCGGGTGTCGCCGCCCGCCACCGGCAGCATGGCTTGGCCGTCGGGCCGCACCGCCCAGGCGCCGGCAAGGTCGTTCGAGGTGATGATGATCGGCGAGACACCGTCGCCGCCGCGCGCCGGTCGCTGCGCGCTGTCCTCGTCCTCGTCGCGCGGCAGGGTCTCGACCCAGGTCTGGCCGGTGACGAAGCGGCCGGGGAAGTCGCGCAGCAGATAGAAGGTCTTGGTCAGCACGTGCTCGCGCGGCACCGGCTCGAGCTCGGGCACGTCGAGCGAGGACAGGATCTCGCGCAGCGTCTGCATGGCGGGGGTCTGCGCCGCGCCGTTCGCGCCGGGCGGCGCTTCGATCGCGTCGCGGGTGTCGAACAGCACGGTGCCGCCCTGCTTCATATAGGCGTCGATCTTATTGATGGCATCCTGCGGCGGCTTGCGCGCGCCCGGCACGATCGGCCAGTAGATCAGCGGGAAGAAAGCGAGCTCGTCGCGCGCGGGATCGATGCCGACGGGATCGCCGGCCTCGAGCGCGGTGCGCTGGGCCAGGAACAGCGTCAGCCCGTTCATCCCCGCCTTGACGATGGAATCGACGTCGGCATTGCCTGTGACGACATAGGCGAGGCGGGTTTGCGCCGTCGCTTTCATCGCGAAATCGTCCGTGGCGCCGTCGGCGCGTGATGGCGTCGGCGCGAGCGAAGTGAGCAGCAGGCCGAGGACGATCATGGCGGGCGCGGCGCGGCGGCGCAGCAGCGCGGCGATCCCGCCGCCGAGCACCGCGACGATGAGGGCGTCGATCAGGAACAGCGCGAGCGCCGTCGACAGCAGCCAGCCGCGCAGGTCGCGCGGCTCGGCATTGGTGTAGGCGGCGTGCCGGGCGCGCAGGCTCGCGGTGTTGAGGGCCGCGATGCGGTCGGCGCTAGCAAGCGTGTTCACGGCGAGCGGTCCTTCGGCCGGGCCGTAGAAGCCCGGCGGATGATCTGATGTGGCGCGGTCGCGGTAATCCGCGGGCAGCGGCTTTGCGGTCGCCGGCGGCGGGCCGAAGGCGCCGAAGCCGTCGAGGATGTGCAGCGGCGCCACCGTCTCGGTGGTCGCTTCGCCGGCAATTCCGGCGCCGGGCTTGGACGTGTAGCCGGACATGTCGACCACCCGCCGCAGCATTTCGACGAAAGTGCCCGACATCGGCAAGTCCGACCAGCGCATGTCGGCGCTGACGTGGAACAGGCTGACCAGCCCCTTGCCGCGATGCTCGCCGGTGACCAGCGGCGTGCCGTCTTCGAGCGAGGCCCAGCTCCTGGTGGCGAGCACCGCGTCGGGCTCGGCCAGCACCTGGCGGCTGACGGTGACGTCCTTCGGCACCGCGACGCCGGCAAACGGGCCATCGGCCGCGAAGGTCGCAAGATGCTGCGGTTTCTCCCAGGTCAGGCTGCCGCCGAGCGTGCGGCCGCCCTTGCGCAGCTTGACCGGCACGAGGTCGTCCTCGGCCTGCGCCAGCCTTGGACCTGCGAACCGCACCAAGACGCCGCCCTGGTCGATCCAGGCGTTGATGCGCTCGCGCAGCTCCGGCGCGATGGTGCCGACATCGGCGAGGATGATCATCGGCAGCTTCTGGTCCAAGAATTGTGTGATGCCCTGCTGCGGCGAGCCCTTGTCGGCGAGCCTGACGTCGGCGAACGGCGCCAGCGCGCGGGTGAGGTAGAAGGTCGGCGCCAGCAGCGGCTGCGCGGTCTCGCTGGTCGAGCCCGAGACGATGCCGATGGCGCGGCGGCGCCAGCGCTTGTCGAGCAGCTGCACCGCGCCGGCGGAGCGCTCGCCCGAGATCTCGAGGCGATTGATGTCGTTGCGCAGCTCGACCGGCAGATCGAACGCGGCGTCGGTCTCCTTGTCCTGCGGGCCGAACGAGAACCGCGCTTCGCCGATCGGCGAGGCTTTCTGGTCGAGCGCGCGCACGGTGCCGACCGCGATGCCGCTGTCGGTGCGCAGCACCTTCACCGTCATCTTCGCGGCGGCGTTCTCGGCCGCGACCAGCGCCAGCGGCGAGGAGGTGCCGCCTTCGAAGATGGTCAGGCTGCGCTCGCCGATGGTCTTGCCGAGGTCGGCCACGAATTCCTCGCCGCGGCCGGTGTCGACGCCATCCGACAGCCAGGCGATCTCGCAATCGCCGGTGGCTTTCAGGAAGCGGTCGACCGCGGCGAGCGTGTCGACGCGGTCGATCGAATAGGGCTTTGGCGCGAGCTGGCGCAGCGCGACGCGCGCGGCGCCCGCCGGCATCAAGGTGATGTCGCGGTTCGGCTCGGACAGCGGCACCAGCGCGATGGCGCGGCGGTCGTTGTCGGCATTGGCGATCAGCTCGTCGGCGGCCCTGATCCTGACATCCCAGTGCGATGCGGCGCTCCAGCCGTCGTCGAACATGATCATCAGCGGCGCCTTGCTGCCGGCGAGGCCGGTTTGCGGATTCCAGATCGGGCCGGCGGCGGCGAAGATCACCAGCGCTGCCGCAAGCAGCCGCAGCGCGGTCAGCCACCATGGCGTCCGCGAGGGTGTCTCCTCGCGCGGGGCGATGTCGAACAACAGGCGGGTCGGCGGAAACTCGATGCGGCGCGGCCGCGGCGGCATCACGCGCAGCAGCCACCACAGCACCGGAAGGCTGACGAGGCCGATCAGGAGCAGCGGTTCGGTGAAGGCGAGCGGCAGTCCCATCATGCGGCCGGCCCCGCCTTGATGGTCGTGGTGCGGGCGCCCGACTTGCTCACCTGCATGCCGGCATGCAGGAACAGCAAGAGCTCGGCGGCGGAGCGGTCGGTGGCGTGCGTCGTGAACAGCCAGTCGAGCTTCTTGGTCTCGGCGCGGATCTGGTCGCGGTGCAGCGCGAGCCGCGTGGTGTAATCCTGCGCCCAGCTCTCGGCGCGGCCGGCGGTGATCACGCCGAACCCTTCGGGCTCGACGAACTCGACCCGGCCGGAATAGGGGAACGATTCTTCGGCGGGATCGACGACCTGCACCAGCGTGCCGTGCGCCCCGGAGCCGGACAGCCCCGCGAGTGTCGTCCTGATCTCGGCGATCGGCGACCAGAAATCCGACAGCACGATCGTCTCGGCGAGCGCGGCAGGCACGAAGGACGGCGGCAGGCTGAGCCGATCGGCATCGTCATGCAGCATCGCCTGCGCCATCTTGTCGATGACGCTGCGGCTCGCCGTCGGCGCCATCAGCCCGGGAATCCCGACGCGTTCGCCGCCGGAGACCAGGAGCTCGGCCAGCGCGAAGGCGACGATCAGCGTCCGTTCGAGCTTGGACTCGCGCGCGGTCTTCGAGGCGAACGCCATCGAGGGCGAGCGGTCGGGCCAGATCCAGACCGTGTGCGAGGCTTCCCATTCGAGCTCGCGGACATAGAGATGGTCGTCGCGCGCCGAGCGCCGCCAGTCGACATTCTGCGACGGCTCGCCGGAGACGAAACGGCGGTATTGCCAGAAATTTTCGCCGGAGCCGGCGCGGCGCCTGCCGTGCAGGCCGTGGATGACGTTGGCGGCGATACGGCGGGCTTCAAGCACGAGGCGCGGCAAGGAAGCTGCGAGCGTGCGGCTTTCGCCATCGGCACGTCGGATCGCGAGGACCTCCCTGGCCGTGTGCCCGTTCTCCGCTGCCATCAACCGATCCGTGTCTTCAATTGCCGGATCACGTCCGGAATCGTGCGACCTTCGGCGCGTGCCTGGAACGTCAGCGCCATGCGGTGCTTCAGCACGGGCTCGGCGAGATCGAGCACGTCGTCGACCGACGGCGCCAGACGGCCGTCGATCAGCGCACGCGCGCGCACCGCCAGCATCAGGGATTGGCTGGCGCGCGGGCCGGGGCCCCAGGCGATGAACTTGCCGGCTTCGCCGGCGTCCGGACCCGGACGGGCCGCGCGCACCAGCGACAGGATCGCCTCCACGACGGAATCGCCGACCGGCAGGCGCCGGATCAGCCGCTGCGCGGTGATCAGCGCGTCCGCGGTCATCGATCCCCTCGCCAGCGTTTCCTCGGCGCCGGTGGTCTCGAACAGGATGCGGCGTTCGGCGTCACGGTCGGGATAGTCGACGTCGATCTCCATCAGGAAGCGGTCGAGCTGCGCTTCGGGCAGCGGATAGGTGCCTTCCTGCTCCAGCGGGTTTTGCGTCGCCAGCACGTGGAAGGGTTTTGGCAGGTCGTGGCGCGCGCCGGCGACGGTGATGTGCTGCTCCTGCATCGCCTGCAGCAGCGCCGACTGCGTGCGCGGGCTGGCGCGGTTGATCTCGTCGGCCATCAGGAGCTGCGCGAACACCGGACCCGAAATGAAGCGGAAGGCGCGCTTGCCCGTGGTGCTCTCGTCCAGCACCTCGGCGCCGAGAATGTCCGACGGCATCAGATCGGGCGTGAACTGGATGCGCTTGGCATCGAGGCCGAGCGTGATGCCGAGCGTCTCGACCAGCTTGGTCTTGGCAAGGCCGGGCACGCCGATCAAGAGCGCATGGCCGCCGGAGAGGATGGTGACCAGCGTGTTTTCGATCACGCGATCCTGGCCGAAGATGACGGACGCGATCGCATCCTTCGCGGCGCGAATCTGGCTCGACACCTGCTCGGCCGAGCGAACGATCCCGTCCTCGAGTTTCTCGACACTCTCCGCCATCCGCTCGCTCCTTCAGCCGCCAGGCGGCTCGCCTGGGCCGTCATGGCATCGCATCGCGTCAAATCATGGGCCCATGCTAGGCTTGCAGGAAGGCCATGTATTCGTTGAATTAACCTATCCCCACCTTATCGGCTTCGGGTTATGTACGGCATCACGAAGTGGCGACCTCCACACCGGGACATTCCGGATGGAACCGTGCACCCGAGTACAACGTAGACCTGCACCAATCGTGCCAAGGACAAAGTCAGGGCAAACCATGGCGAACCAAGGGCAGAGCGCCGATCGCGGCCTCGAGGGGCTGACTGCCGCCGCCAAGAACGCTGCCAATGCCGAAGGCGGCAAGAAGGGCCTGCCGCCGGTGCACCTGTGGAATCCGCCGTTTTGCGGCGATCTCGACATCCGAATCGCCTCCGATGGTACTTGGTTCTACTTGGGTACGCCAATCGGGCGTCCCGCGCTGGTGCGGCTGTTCTCGACCATCCTCAAGCGCGAGGGCGACAAACATTTCCTGGTCACGCCGGTGGAGAAGGTCGGCATCCGCGTCGACGATGCGCCGTTCATGGCGGTCGAGATGCAGAAGGACGGCGAGAGCGGCCATCGCGTGCTGCGCTTCCGCACCAATGTCGACGACTGGGTCAGCTGCGATGCCGCGCACCGGCTGCGCTTCGAGCAGGCGGCGGACGGCGGGCTGACGCCTTACTTGCATGTCCGTGCCGATCTCTGGGCCAAGGTCACGAGGGCGCTCTATTACGATCTGGTTGACATGGGCGAGGAGCGGATGGTCGATGGCCAGCCGATGTTCGGGGTCGAATCGGCGGGCGAATTCTTCGCCATGGCCGATGCGGAGCAGGTGAGGGCCGCGCTTTGAACAAGCCCATTCTGAAAAGCGACCAGGTTGCGCTCGGTGCGGCGGATTTCTTCGCGCGCTCCAAGGCGAAGCTCGGCTTCGACGTGCCGGCCGGCCTCTACGATCCCAACATCATTCCCACCTCGGGCGATCCCGGCACCGACAAGATGCTGGAGATCATCGCGCGCGAGCAGCCGGTGCGCCCCGCGGCGGTGCTGATCGCCGTGGTCGATCATCCCGAGCCGACCATTCTGCTGACGCAGCGCGCGGCGCATCTCAACGACCATGCCGGCCAGGTTGCCTTTCCCGGCGGCAAGATCGACGCGACCGATGCCTCGCCGCTGGACGCGGCCCTGCGTGAGGCCGAGGAGGAGATCGGGCTGTCCAGGGACTTCGTCGAGCCGCTCGGCTATCTCGATCTCTACGGCACCGCGTTCGGCTTCCGGATCCTGCCGACGGTCGCCAAGGTCCGGCCGGGCTTTTCGCTCACCATCAACCATTCCGAGGTTGATGACGCCTTCGAGGTGCCGCTATCCTTTCTGATGAACCCGGTGAACCATCAGGTGCACAGCAAGGAATTCCGCGGCATAGAGCGGTCCTATTACGCGATGCCGTTCGCGGAGCGCTACATCTGGGGGGCCACGGCCGGAATGCTGCGTGTGCTGTATGAGCGGATCTATTCATCATGATCCGGCCGGTTCTGACCGAGATCGGAATCTTCCTCATTCCCTTTGCCGTCTATGCGCTGTTCCTGGCCGCCACGCGCTCCGGCCTGTTCGCTCGCTCGTCCTGGCCGGTCGCGATCGTCGCGCGGCTTGCGCTGGCGGCGATCGTGCTGGTCATCGCCGGCCTGATCGGACTGGCGCACTTCTCTGGCGCGCCGCCGGATTCGACCTACATTCCCGCCCATATCGAGAACGGTCGGCTGGTGCCGGGCGTGGAAAAATAGGGGCAGCACGATGAGCGCGGAGCCGTTACTCGCGCCGGTCCTTGCCGATGCGCCCTGGCTGATCTCCGGCGGGACCGCGCGCGTCCTGCAATTGCTCAATGCCGACGGTGAGGAGGCGCGGGTGGTCGGCGGCGCGGTGCGCAACGCGCTGCTCGGCCTCAAGCCCGGCGACATCGACATCGCGACCACGGCGCGGCCGGAGGAGGTGATCCGGCGCGCCAAGGCTGCCGGCATCAAGGGCGTGCCGACCGGCATCGATCACGGCACCGTCACGCTGGTCATCGACAGCCATCCCTATGAAGTCACGACGCTGCGCGAGGACACCGAGACCTTCGGCCGCAAGGCCAAGGTCGCGTTCGGCCGCGACTGGGTCAAGGACGCCGAGCGGCGCGACTTCACCATGAACGGCCTGTCGGCCGACGCAAAGGGCGTCGTCTACGATTATGTCGGCGGCATTGCGGATGCCAAAGCGCGCCGCGTGCGCTTCATCGGCGATCCCGACCAGCGCATCGCCGAGGACTATTTGCGCATCCTGCGCTTCTTCCGCATCCACGCCGCTTTCGGCGCGGGCGATCCCGACCGCGAGGGCTATCTCGCCTGCATCCGCGGCCGCGCCGGCCTTGCCAGCCTCTCGGCCGAGCGGGTGCGGATGGAGATGCTGAAGCTCCTGGTGGCATCGGGCGCAGCCGCGGCCGCGCTGGCTATGGCCGAGGGCGGCCTCCTGCAGACGCTGGCCGGCGGCGTCGTCTACACCGGGCCGCTGGCGACGATGATCGCGATCGAGCGCGAGCTCGGCCTCGCCGCCGGCAGCACGCGGCGCCTCGCTGCGCTGACCGTCGCCGTGACCGAGGATGCCAAGCGCGTCGCCGCGCGCCTGCGGCTGTCCAATGCCGAGACCAAGGCGCTGGATTCGATGGGACACCGCTGGTGGCGCCTCGCCACCAAGGACGACGCCAATGCGCGGCGGCTGCTCTACCGGCTCGGTGCCGAGCGCTATCACGATCGCGTGTTGCTGGGCTGGGCGCGGAGCGGCGGCGATGTCGCCTCCCCGCGCTGGCGCGCGCTCGCCGAGCTGCCGCAGCGCTGGACTGCGCCGAAATTTCCGCTGAAGGCCGCCGACTTCATCGCCCGCGGACTGCCTGAAGGACCGGCGCTCGGACATGTGTTGACGCTCGCCGAGGACGCTTGGCTTGCGGCGGATTTTCCCCTAGAGGAAGCCGCACTCGCTGCCATCGCCGATCAAGCTGCGGCCCGCATCAGCCGCGACGAGAGAACGTGACCATCGTCTCAGCCTTCGCCGACATCTCGATTGTTCAGCTGCTGCTGGTCGCGTTGATGGCGTTGTTTGCTTCGATCATCGGCGGTCTCGCCGGCTACGGCACCGGCGCCCTGATGCCGCTGGTGCTGGTGCCGCTGGTCGGCGCCGAGTCCGTGGTGCCGATCATCGCGATCTCCGCCATCTTCACCAATTGCAGCCGCGCGGTCGCTTACCTGCGCTATGCCGACCGCCGCCGCGCGCTGATCGTGCTCGCCTGCGCCGCGCTGACCACCGCGCTTGGCGCCTACGGCTACACGCGGCTGACCAATGCGGGCGCGGCGCTCGTGATCGGCACCATGCTGATCCTGAGCGTGCCGCTGCGCCGCGTGCTCCGCCGCCGAAGCGTGCGGATCGGCGATGGTGGCCTTGCCGCCGGCTCGGTCGGCTACGGCGTCCTGGTCGGCGGCACCTCCGGCTCCGGCGTGATCCTGCTGTCGCTCCTGATGGCCGCCGGCCTGGAGGGCGCCGCCGTGATCGCGACCGATGCGATGATCTCGCTCGGCACCGGCCTCATCAAGATCTCCGTGTTCGGCCTCGCCGGCGCCGTCACCGCGCAGGTGCTCGCCTTCGCGCTCCTGATCGGCGCGATCGCGATCCCCGGCGCGTTCCTGGCGAAGGCTTTCGTCGAGCGGATGCCGCTGCACATCCACACCGCCATTCTCGATGTGGCTGTCATCACCGGCGGACTGGTGATGATCTCGGCGGCGGCGAGGCAGCTGGTCGCGTAGACGAGCGGGCCAACTGGCCATTCGCAACTTACCTCTCCCTATGCAGAGCAATCGCATATGATGTGCAGGATGCATCGGCAGTGGGCTCCCTTCCCCGCTTGCGGGGCGCGACGAGCTTCGCTCGCGCTGAGAGGGTTGGGGAGAGGGTGTCTCCGCGCAGGGATTCTTGAGAACAACTGAGGACGTCCCTGCGCGGCGAGAGCCCTCACCCGCCGCGCTCTGCGAGCGCGTCGGCCTCTCCCGCAAGCGGGAGAGGCGGAGCAAGCCTGCAGACAGTCCCCGTGTCATTCACATGCGATTACCCTGTCGCCCTACGGGAGATGATCCGAGTTCTCCGTACGCATCGACTCAACCGAAACACATTCCGCTCGAGACTGTCCGCGGCAGCTGTTGACCCATGCCGACAAGACTCGGGGTTCGTTCGCCTGTCGGCTGCCATGGCTCAAGCGGACCTGATCGCGTATCGGCAAAGTCGACGCAATTGACCCTTTGCGGACATATCGAAATCAAAAAAGACCAAAAGGGAGGCCGAGACGAGAGGCACCGCGGCTCAACTACGGAAGTCCTTTTGTCACCGTAAAGGGTTTGAACCCACGTTCCGCGAGGGCAGCCCACGAAGCTGCGCCAAGATGTGACAATCGGAAATAGAGTCGTGGCTTGGTCGGATCGGTGTCCAACACGAATCCGGTCGGTAACTCGCGGACAGTTGTGGCATAGAACCCACCATCCGGCGACCTCTGGGATTCGATTACAGCGATCAACGAGTTTGCCCTCCCAGTCCTGCCGAGCAATTTCATTAAGAGAGCCATTTGGCCCGTCCCTTCGGTCCACACACCATCTCGGTCTTCACCGTAAGAAAAGCCCTCGTCGACACTCATTCGCTGTTCGGCGGTCGTAATTGCCGATGCAAATTTCTCGACCGCTCCGTGGAGCGCCATTAAAGGCCAGACCTGAGCATCGAGAGCCAAAATCGGATTGTGGGTGACGCCGTCTTCAGCGGTCCCTGCAGCGAAACAGGCGCATGCCGGATTCCACATCGTATTTGCGAAGTGCTCAGCGGCCGTCGCCTTATCACGCCAGCGCGAATCCCCTGTACGGATCGCAAGAAGGCCAAACGCGGCGGCGAGGTCAGTATTATGTTCAGTCGATTTCCACGTCCGCACTTCCGGCGTCGGTTCGTGCCCAAACGTACCGCCCGTGAAACCGCCAGTACCGCGCGTGTCGGCCCATTGCGCGACCCAGGTGCCAAGCCGTGCCGCACCATCGCGGAACCGAGAGCTGGCGCTCACATCATCAATCGACAGCAAAGCCAACATTGCCCATGCAACGTTGCCACTATCGCTGCCCACCTGATATCGATCTTCTAACCACTTGTTTTGAGTATTGTCCCACCAACCCGGAAGTTTGGCGGAGCCACTCGCCACCACACCCGCGGCGTAAGCGTTCCGGAGTCGTCCATCGTGCCAGGTCCGGTCGTTATCGATGGCCCAGAGAATCGCCGCGCCGATCCGACGTGCTTTGTCTCGCTCACCGCAACCGACCAATGCGATGGCGGCCACCGCATTGTCATAAAGGTATGCGGCGCTATGGAGAGGCCCCGATTCCACGGTTGGATAGCTGGGCAAGAACAACGGCCCAGGCGGTGCCTTATCGATTAGACCCGCGAGGTACCCGCATGCAGACGCTTCTGGTGTTGCTAAAGCCCGTGGTGGAGTGGCGGCCATAATGACTATGAAAGTCATTACGATCCATACGAAGGTTTCTATTCGGCCCACTTGCTGTTCTCCGGGGTGGACGATGATCCTATATACCGTCGGCGATGTCTGGAAGTGGCCCGAGGGCGAAGTTCGGTTGGCCTCAGAAATGGTCTGCTGATCGAGGGAGACCGAAGTGACACGTCGCTGGCCGCATCTTCGATGCGATCCGACCTCGCCCTACGGGAGAGGTGATCCGAGTTCTCGGTACGCATCGACTCAACCGAAACACATTCCGCTCGAGACTGTCCGCGGCAGCTGTTGACCCATGCCGACAAGACTCGGGGTTCGTTCGCCTGTCGGCTGCCATGGGTCAAGCGGACCTGATCGCGTATCGGCAAAGTCGACGCAATTGACCCTTTTCGGACGTCGACCTTGATCAGCGTTTGATGGCAGCCGTGCGTTATTTCACACAAGTGGCAATGGCGAAGGTATGCTGCAGACGGCGATTGGTCCGAGGGACCCATGCGGCGGCGCGATTAGCGGCTCGGTGACGGCAAGGGGCGAGAGGGGCCCCGATCACGTTGGCAAGCAGGTTGGGTTTGCTCGCACCGAGAACAGTGAGAAGAAAAGTGTCACCATGAGTGACCTTGAGGAGCCACCCCGGGTGTTGGAATCGGGTGTTGGAATGAAGCGAGCCCTGGCGCGCTGGAACCAACAATTGCAAAGGATCCACTCACCGATCCTGCGCTACAGCTTGTCCGTTGCTTGCGTCGCTCTTGCCCTTGGGCTGGCTCTTGCATTGCAACATTACCAGTTTCGCGATGTGGAACTACCCGTACTGTGCCTGGCTATCGCCATCGTGACCTGGCACGCGGGAATTGGACCTTCCGTGCTGGCGATCCTGCTTAGCACGATGTCCTTCAATTACTTTTTTATAGAGCCGATCCACTCCTTCGCTGTTTCCACGAAGGATCTGCCCTACTTTATCACTTTCCTCGCATGGGGGGCCCTTGTTGCCTGGTTCAGCACCGTTTCACGCCGAATCGAGGCGGGTCTTCGTCTAGCCCGCGACCGTCTGCAGACCGAGGTGGAACATCGTGCTCAACGCGAAGATGAGATCAGGCGCCTCAACCGAGAGCTTGCGAAGCGGGCTACGGACCTCGAGGCGACTAACAAGGATTTGGAATCGTTCGCCTACTCGGTGTCGCACGACCTGCGCGCGCCGCTTCGCCATCTGGTTGGGTACTCGGAGCTGTTACAAAAGGAAGCGTCTTCTTCGCTCGACGACAAGAGTCGTCGGTACATGCAAACGATTCTACAGTCAGCAAAAAGAATGGGTAACCTGATCGACGATCTGCTGGCGTTTTCCAGGGTGGGACGGGCTGAGACCCAAAACAGTCTGGTGAGTCTCGAGCAGCTGGTCAAAGAGGTGGTCGCGGAGCTCAGGGAGGAGACGAACGGTCGGGAAATTGCCTGGAAGGTCGGCGCGCTTCCGGCCTGTTACGGCGACCGTTCCATGCTGAAGCTGGTTCTTGCCAATCTTGTTTCCAATGCGGTCAAATTCACGCGCATGCGGGCTCGGGCCGAAATCGAGATTGGCTGTGTGGACGGAAAAAATAACCATGAAGCAGAGATGTTCGTGCGGGATAATGGCGCTGGCTTCGATATGCAGTACGTGGATAAACTGTTCGGCGTGTTTCAACGCCTGCATCTTGCTGAACAGTTTGAAGGCAATGGAATAGGACTGGCTACCGTTCAGCGCATCATCCATCGCCACGGAGGAAAAGTCCGGGCCGAGGGAGCGGTAGATCAAGGCGCTACCTTCTATTTCTCGCTCCCAAACGCACAGGACGCGGTGGAAAGGATACGCCATGACCACACTGGGACGCATTTTGGTCGTTGAGGATGATCCGAATGACGTGGAGCTCACGCTCATAGCGCTGGGCGAATACCACCTGGCAAATGAGGTCGTGGTTACCCGCGACGGTCAACAAGCTCTGGACTACCTGTATTGTCGGGGTGAATTCCACACTCGCTCGAACGAGAACCCAGCGGTCATGCTGCTCGATCTAAAACTCCCGAGGGTCGATGGATTGGAAGTCTTGCAGCAGATCAAGACGGACGAGAGCCTGAGGATGATCCCAGTGGTGGTGCTGACATCATCCCACGAGGAGAAAGACAAGATGAGAAGCTACAAATTCGGGGTGAACGCGTATGTCGTAAAGCCCGTCGATTTCCACGAGTTCGTCAATGCGGTCAAGGAGCTCGGCATCTTCTGGGCGGTCGTCAACGAACCGCCGCCGGGCAGCATGAAGAAGCTACCGTGAATACTCCTCTCCGCATTCTGTTGCTGGAGGACGACGCCCGTGACGCGGAGCTCATTCACGAACTCCTCGAAGCCGATCATTTCCTCTGTGAAATAACCCGCGTTCAAACCCGAGCCGAGTTCTTGGCCGGTCTGGAGGACTCTGGAATCGAACTGATCCTCGCGGACTACAGCCTTCCTTCGTTCGACGGTCTTTCCGCATTGAAGCTTGCGTTGAGTGCCCGGCCCGATCTGCCTTTCATCTTCGTTTCCGGCACGCTCGGTGAAGACGTGGCGATTGAGGCCCTCAAAGTCGGAGCCACCGACTATGTTCTGAAGACGCGACTGTCGAGGCTGGGGCCGTCGGTGCGTCGCGCGCTGCGCGAAGCCCGAGAACGAGCCGAACGCGAGAAGGCTGAGGAGGTCGCTCGCCGCAGTGAAAAAGAGCTACTCGACGTGATCGAGGCGATCCCGATCATGGCATTCACTACCTTGCCGGACGGAGGCAGCGCATGGGTAAATCGACGCTGGGCGGAATATTCTGGATTGGACGAGACTTCAGGGTCCCGTTGGCAGGCGACGCTTCATCCGGATGACCTCGATCGACACGTGACCAAGTGGCAGCAGTCGCTGGCCAGCGGTGAGCCTTTCGAGAACGAGGCACGGCATCGCAGTGCGAACGGCGAATACCGCTGGTTCTTGGTGCGAGCTGTGCCGCTGCGCAATGAGCAGGGCAAGATCCGCAAATGGTATGGAACTTTGACGGACATTGAAGATCGCAAGCGGGCAGAACAAGAGCGCGCGAGGCTGCGGCAACTGGAAGCGGACTTGGCCTATATGAGCCGGGTAATGACCATGGGAGAGCTGGCGGCATCGCTGGCTCACGAAATCAAGCAGCCGATCGCGGCCGCCGCCATGAACGCCAGCGTCTGCGCGCGATGGCTTTGTCGCCACAGGCCCGACGTCGTAAAAGCTGGTCAGGCCGCCTCGGCAACGATCGAGGACGTGACACGCGCCGCGGAGATCATCGACCGAGTTCACTCGCTCTACGCGCGAGGGACGCCGAACCATGAGCAGGTTGACCTGAACGAAATCATTCGAGAGATGATCGTTTTGCTGAACGATGCAGCGCATCGCAACTCGGTTACAATCCGCACAGAGTTCGACGTCAGCCTACCGACGGCCGTAGCCGATCGCGTACAGCTGCAGCAAATCATGATGAACCTCATGCTCAACGGCATCGAAGCAATGCAAGCGACGGGCGGTGAACTGAGAGTCGCATCGAAGAGAATCGAAGATGGCCATATATTGATTTCAGTGAGTGATTCCGGCGTGGGGCTTCCGGTCGACGGACCCGATCGCATTTTTGAAGCATTCTTCACCACCAAACCGCAGGGCACCGGCATGGGACTGTCGATCAGTCGGCGAATCATCGCGTCGCATGGCGGACGTTTGTGGGCGAGCCCCAACGCAGGACCGGGCGCGACTTTTCAGTTCGTGCTGCCGCCGACCCTGCCTTAGATCGTTTGACGACGTGCCTTTGTGCGCTCTGCGCGGTGGCAGCTAGGTAGGCAATGAACTATTCCCGGAATCTTTTCAAATTTCGTCGGCCGCGACGCGCAAATATAGCGGTACGGGCCTCCGCGTCGTCATCAGGCTTTTCTGTCAAATGATGGGGGCTGCGCGATGTCTCCTCCTGGCCCTTCGCGACCGTCTGAGCGTTTGGCCAATTCCAAAGTTGATGCTAGACCGGACCTGACTGCTCTCAGCCGAAACGGGCACGATTGACCCATTGCAGACCTAGGCGAGGCGGTTTTCCGCGCGAGCGAATCCTTTCAAAGACATCCGCTGCTGCGTGCCGTACATGAGCGTTCGCCACAACCATTCGACCGGGCCATATCGATAGTGCCTTAGCCACCAAGCGCTGAAGAATACCTGGCAGACGTACACGGCAAGCCCGATGGCCAGCGCCTCGGCCGCGCCGAGGTGCCCGAATAGGCCCAGGCCGTATCCATAAAAAATCCAACCAAAGACCACCGACTGGGCAAGATAGTTTGTGAATGCCATCCGACCCAATGGCACAGCCCAACCCAGCAGCATTCTTCCGCTCGACAGTTCGGCAACGGCGACGAACGCTGCACCATAGCCGAGAGCGAGCAGGATCGTGCCGGCCGGAGTGGCCACTGCGTCAAGACCGAGGCTCGCTGAAGCGCCGTTGACTTTCAGAAAGATCAACGCGGCGCCCAGACCAACGAATGCGGCCGTTGTTGAGAACAAGAGCTTCCGATCTGGCTTTCGGAGAACCTCACTCCGCCAGGTGAACGCACCAAGGAAGAATAGCCCTATTGTGCGGGGGAAAACGTAGACGTGTAGAGGAACGATCAGGGGGATTTCGCGAAGCCGGAATGCCAGCACCTCCCATAAGCTGCCGTCGGCATAGACGTGATTGGCCTCCTGCACGTCGCGCTGGATTGCAGCAAAGCTCGGAAATAATCCAGGCGGTGACCATACCTGCAGAGCCAGATACAATCCTAGGAACGTCGCCGCGCCGCTGGCCAAGAGCCAGCGGGGGCCAAACAGGAATGGTAGAAAGATGAGACCGGCGATTGCATATTCGGTGAGAATGTCACCGTTCCAAATGAGGCAAAGGTGAATCAATCCGAATGCCAGCAATACGATCAGACGGCGAAACAAAAGAAGTGCGCGATGCGGGTTCGTCGAAAGGTGCTCGAACTGAATTGCAAGGCCGACTCCGAACAGCAACGAGAAGAGCGCAAACGCCTTCATGTCGACCGCCAGCATCAAGATGGTCTCGACGGCCCGGTCCAGCGGAGCTGCGGGCCTTGCAGCGGGCAGGAACTGCTCGAAAATGGAAATACGAAATTCGGTGACCAGATTGATTGCTAGGACGCCGAGCAACGCCACGCCACGAAGCGCATCGATGCTTCCGATTCTTTCGGATGGATTGATGGGACTATAACTGCTCTCATCGATTGTGGCGGCCATGCACCAAGACTATAGATTGTGGGAGGGCTTCAGTCACTCCCCAATTCCGCAAGTGGCCGATTTTGTTGCAAAAGTCGGTTGAGACAAGTCACGAAGCGTGATTCCGTTGTGTTGACGCGAATCTCGGCGAGGTCGATCCATGATGGGCCGTCTGAATAGTGACCAAGGTCAACTGTTCTACGAGTTTCGTCTTGGCGACGCTATTCCTGAAGATCATCTGGTGCGGAAGATCGATGCTGCTCTCGATCTATCCTGGCTTCGCGGTGAACTAGCATCTCACTATTCGTCGCTGGGGCGCCCGTCGATTGATCCGGAACTGATGATCCGGATGCTGGTCGTGGGATATGTCTTTGCGATCCGCTCGGAACGGCTGATCTGCCGTGAAGTGCAGGTGAACCTCGCCTATCGCTGGTTCTGCAAGCTCGGTATCGAGGACGCTGTCCCGGATCATTCGGCGTTCTCGCGGGCCCGCAACGAGCGCTTCCGCGGTGGAGATGTTCTCCGCCGGGTGTTCGAACGGGTTGTCGAGACATGCATTGCCGCCGGTCTGGTTGGTGGCGAAGGATTTGCAGTCGATGCGAGCCTGATTGCGGCCGACGCGAACAAGCAGCGCTCGATCGCAGGTCAGGACTGGCGCAGGG
>NZ_SPQS01000017.1:180000-182982 GCF_004570865.1 Bradyrhizobium frederickii | reverse complement strand
GGGCTGAAGAGGGGGGTCTGGAGCGCCTTCCGGGGCGCGCCGACGGCCAAACTTTTTTTCAGATTTTTTGCCGTCTCGGTCCCGTCGCCGCTCTCGGTGCCTCGCTAATCACCTGGAAACGTTGGATTTTTCTCGACGATCCACTGTGCGACGATTTGTTGACGATTGGCGTTGACAGCCCGGAAGGTGGGGCCTATAACCCCAACCACTGAGCGCGGCGCCGCCGGGTCACTGACCAAGGCGAGCGAACGCGCCACTGATGCTCCTCACCTTGTTGAGTGACACAACAGCCGACACAAGTCGGTTGGAGTTCATCCATCGTCGGTAAGGGTGTCGGAACCCTTCCCACCTAGGGAAGGTTGGGGCCTCCTGGTCCCGGGCTGTTTGACAAGTGAAGATGAAGAAAGAGAAACGTGGACGGCGGAGTCCTTGCGGGTCTCGCTTCGGGAAAGCTTCGGCTTTTCTGATCGAGACCGGACGAAAGACTTCGGCGGTACACGTTTTAAAGGAAACACCATCGTTGCCAGCGATGTGAATCGCAGGCAGCTCATCGGCTTCGGTCGATGGAAAAATGGTGGGACCTCGTCAAACGTTGTGATCAGCCGGTTCAAAGTTCAAGTCCAACTTGAGAGTTTGATCCTGGCTCAGAGCGAACGCTGGCGGCAGGCTTAACACATGCAAGTCGAGCGGGCGTAGCAATACGTCAGCGGCAGACGGGTGAGTAACGCGTGGGAACGTACCTTTTGGTTCGGAACAACACAGGGAAACTTGTGCTAATACCGGATAAGCCCTTACGGGGAAAGATTTATCGCCGAAAGATCGGCCCGCGTCTGATTAGCTAGTTGGTAGGGTAATGGCCTACCAAGGCGACGATCAGTAGCTGGTCTGAGAGGATGATCAGCCACATTGGGACTGAGACACGGCCCAAACTCCTACGGGAGGCAGCAGTGGGGAATATTGGACAATGGGGGCAACCCTGATCCAGCCATGCCGCGTGAGTGATGAAGGCCCTAGGGTTGTAAAGCTCTTTTGTGCGGGAAGATAATGACGGTACCGCAAGAATAAGCCCCGGCTAACTTCGTGCCAGCAGCCGCGGTAATACGAAGGGGGCTAGCGTTGCTCGGAATCACTGGGCGTAAAGGGTGCGTAGGCGGGTCTTTAAGTCAGGGGTGAAATCCTGGAGCTCAACTCCAGAACTGCCTTTGATACTGAAGATCTTGAGTTCGGGAGAGGTGAGTGGAACTGCGAGTGTAGAGGTGAAATTCGTAGATATTCGCAAGAACACCAGTGGCGAAGGCGGCTCACTGGCCCGATACTGACGCTGAGGCACGAAAGCGTGGGGAGCAAACAGGATTAGATACCCTGGTAGTCCACGCCGTAAACGATGAATGCCAGCCGTTAGTGGGTTTACTCACTAGTGGCGCAGCTAACGCTTTAAGCATTCCGCCTGGGGAGTACGGTCGCAAGATTAAAACTCAAAGGAATTGACGGGGGCCCGCACAAGCGGTGGAGCATGTGGTTTAATTCGACGCAACGCGCAGAACCTTACCAGCCCTTGACATGTCCAGGACCGGTCGCAGAGATGTGACCCTCTCTTCGGAGCCTGGAGCACAGGTGCTGCATGGCTGTCGTCAGCTCGTGTCGTGAGATGTTGGGTTAAGTCCCGCAACGAGCGCAACCCCCGTCCTTAGTTGCTACCATTTAGTTGAGCACTCTAAGGAGACTGCCGGTGATAAGCCGCGAGGAAGGTGGGGATGACGTCAAGTCCTCATGGCCCTTACGGGCTGGGCTACACACGTGCTACAATGGCGGTGACAATGGGATGCTAAGGGGCGACCCTTCGCAAATCTCAAAAAGCCGTCTCAGTTCGGATTGGGCTCTGCAACTCGAGCCCATGAAGTTGGAATCGCTAGTAATCGTGGATCAGCACGCCACGGTGAATACGTTCCCGGGCCTTGTACACACCGCCCGTCACACCATGGGAGTTGGTTTTACCTGAAGACGGTGCGCTAACCCGCAAGGGAGGCAGCCGGCCACGGTAGGGTCAGCGACTGGGGTGAAGTCGTAACAAGGTAGCCGTAGGGGAACCTGCGGCTGGATCACCTCCTTTCTAAGGATGGTTCTTCAGAAGCTTGCTTCTATCGAACCGTTTTAGAAACATCAGTGGCCAACAGATCGCCAGATCGTTGAGCTGCATTGGCGGGATTTCGCCGTCTACGTTTCTCTTTCTTCGCGGACGAACACGCGCTGGGCCTGCGTCATGCAGGATCCCTGGTCCTTGACGGGATATGCGTTAGGGGCTTGTAGCTCAGTTGGTTAGAGCGCGCGCTTGATAAGCGTGAGGTCGGAAGTTCAAGTCTTCCCAGGCCCACCACGCTTCGCCGGTGGCTTCGCGTGGCACCGCCACGCAAGACATGAAGCGAAGCGTGTCCGGCATAGCCCGAAGGGCGACGCCGGACTTTTGAGAGGCGCTTCGTCTTCTGGTTACGGGGCCATAGCTCAGCTGGGAGAGCGCGTGCTTTGCAAGCATGAGGTCGTCGGTTCGATCCCGTCTGGCTCCACCAGATGGTTTGATCACCGAGATCCCGTGCCGTCGTCCGCGAAACATCACTTCGCACTTACCAGTCTGGATAGACGGTAAGCTGCGTGATTTCTGACATCGTAAAGAGGAGATCGATCCGAGTTGGATCGTGCGGCAAGCAATTGCCACGCGAGACTTCATTATCTCCGGATCATTTCGGCGCTCGTGCGTCCTTCAAGGTCAAACTTGAAAGGCATGCGAGTTGTAAATGATCCTTTTAGCGAAGCTTGACCGCCTCGCTATCGGAACGATCTTACGAAGCAAGCTGGTCTTTCTAGTCAATGTCCGGCTGTACGTAGCATTCATCGAGGGTGCGCGCCTTAGAGACTTCGGTCTCCTGGCAATCGTACAGACAACATTCTGCCGAGTGTGTGGACATTGATAATGAGAGCAATCAAGTG
>NZ_SPQS01000017.1:0-175000 GCF_004570865.1 Bradyrhizobium frederickii | reverse complement strand
GGTGTTGCCCATCTCGACCGTGCCGTTGGAGACGGCGTCGAGCACTTGCAGGCCAGGCACAAGCTCACCGGCAGCAAAGGGCTGGATCTGGAAACGATTGTCGGTAATCTCGGCAACGCGCTTGCAGAAATATTCGCAGCCGCCATAGAGCGTATCGAGTGATTTCGGCCAGCTCGCGGCGAGCCGCCATTTCACCTCGGGCATCGATTGCGCGATAGCTGGCGCTGCGACTGCGCTTGCGGCTAGGCCCAGCCCGCCTGCCGTCAGGAATTTACGACGTTCCATGCATTTCCCTCCTGTGATGCCGAGTCCTCGACGAGGGGATTGCGGTCTTGGTGCCGCTTTGTCTTCGCCGGTGGTCGACGTTATTAAGTGTCCGAAATTTCTTTCCGGATCGCGGTCAGGATGACGAAAGGGCGGCAGCAAAGCAAGACCACTTTGGCTGCGCCGCCGGCGACACGCGTCAATGCTGCGCTGCGAACGCGGCCTCCATGGCCTTGCGCGTCTTTACCGTCTCATTGCTCGCGTCGAACTCGACATCGCTCCAGCGCACCACCGCGCCGTGCGCGAGGTCATGCTTCAGCTTCACCCGGTGTGCGAGGCCGATCGGCAGCGCGCCGGCCTTCAGGCTCGCGGCCGCCGGTACCAGCTTGCCCCACACCGTGTAACCGCCCTCGCCGTCGAGCAACTCGCCCGCGCGCAAATTGCGCTTGGCGACCGCCGCCACGTCGCCGCGGAAGCCGCTGGCCTGGCCGGTCGGCTCACCCCGCAGCGCGGCCGACAGCACCGAGATGTTCAGCTCGAGCCCGATCAGGTGATAGGGCTTGTACATCGCGGCATAGCGGCCGCTGGCGTCGGTCTTTAGCCCGTATTGCCGGAAGCAGTCGGCGGCATAATCGCTCGGAGCCTCCAACACGACATAGACACCCCAGCGCAGGTCGCGGAATACAGGCCGGCCGTCGCGCTCGAGCGAGGAGACGACCTCGACCACGCCGGGCCGCTCCAGCACGCCGCCGCGCGAGCGCGGCCGCATGATGTGCGGCAGATCGTCGACGCCGCAGGGCGGAAACAGCAGGCCGTCCGCGGGCACGTCGAGCGCGCAGGCATTGGCGATCGCGGCCATCTCGATCGCCGATTTGGTGCCGTCGAGAAACGAGTTGAACATCTGCGGATTCATGCCGGCCGACTGCGCTTCGCCTGCGGTCAGGCCGTAATGCTGCCAGACGCCGTCAGGCGTCACGTCATGGTAGGCCGGCAGGTATTTCGTGCCTTTGCCGGCCGCGACGACGCGGAAGCCGGTGGCGCGGGCCCAATCGACCATCTCGGCGGTGAGCGCCGGCTGGTCACCATAAGCGAGCGAATAGACCACACCCGCCTTGCGCGCTTCCTCGGCGAGCAGCGGGCCCGCCAGCACGTCGGCTTCGACATTCACCATCACGATATGCTTGCCCGCGGCGATCGCGGCACGCGCATGCTTGATCCCCGCGGCGGGATTGCCGGTCGCCTCCACCACCACGTCCATCGCGCCGTCGGCGATGGCACGCGCGCCGTCGTCGGTGAACATCGTCGCAGCTATGCGCTCGGCGTCCCAGCCGACGGTGCGGCAGGCCTCGCGCGCGCGCTCGCAGTCGATGTCGACGACGATGGGCACCTCCAGCCCGGGCGTGTGCGGCACCTGCGCCAGAAACATCGAGCCGAATTTACCCGCACCGATCAAAGCGACACGGACCGGCCTGCCGGCGGAGGCGCGGGCCTGGAGGAGGCGGAAGAGGTTCATGGGAAGGGTCCGTGAGCGATATGGCTGTCAGGCGAGGTGAGCTATCAACGTTCGTCATTCCGGGGCGCGCGAAGCGCGAGCCCGGAATCCATTCTTCCGCAGTCTCTGCGGCCCGATGGATTCCGGGCTCGACGCTACGCGTCGCCCCGGAATGACAGACTACTCCGCCGCCTGCCGCGGTGCACGGGCGAGCCGCAGTAGCGCATCGTCGTCCACGGTCTTGATCGGCGTAAAATCGCGATGGGCGATATAGTCCGGCCGCGTGGGGGTCCGGATGTAGTTCGAGACCGCGTTCAGCGTCAGATACACGATCTTGCGCGGATAGGGCGTGATGTTACCGCTCGAGCCGTGCACGAGATTGCCGTGGAACATCAGCATGCCGCCGGGTTTGCCGGTCGGCGCGACGATGCCGCCTTGCGCGACGAGGCGCGTCACCGTCGCCTCGTCCAGCGTCCACAGCGGATAGGAGGTGGTGGCGAGGTCGTGCGAGGCCTCGAGATCGCCGGCGTTCTGGCTGCGCGGCACCAGCATCAAGGGGCCGTTGATCGGCATCACCTCGTCGAGGAAGATCGCGATGTTCATCGCCCGTGGCTCCGGCATGCCGTCGTCGCGCTTCCAGGTGCCGTAATCCTGGTGCCATTGCCAGACGTCGCCGGTGAAGGCCGATTTCGCGTTGATCTTGAACTGGTGCATGTAGACCGGCTCGCCGAACAATTGCTCGACCGGCTCGATCATGCGCGGATGCGCGCCGAGGATGCCGAACGCCTCGTTGTAGAGATGTGCGGCAAACGCCGTGCGCGGTGCGCCGCTCTTCTCGCGCCAGACTTCCGGCCGGTTGGTGTCGTAGATGCCGACCGCCTCGCGCGCCAGCAGATCGACCTCCTCCTGGCTGAACAGCTCGGGCAGGAACAACCAGCCCTCGCGGTGGAAGAACTCCAATTGCTCCTGAGACAGTTTCATCGGGTCGTCCTCCTGTTTTGTTATTTGTCATTCCGGGGCACGCGAAGCGTGAACCCGGAATCCATTTATCCTCAGCGCGTGCCGCCTGATGGATTCCGGGCTCGACGCTTCGCGACGCCCCGGAATGACGGCGTGTGTTGCGGCTACGCCGCCTCGTTCGTCGCCCTCAACCTCTCCTCGGTCATCCGTCCCGCGGTTTGCGCATGCGCCAGCGCGGCGCGTTCGGCCGCGCTCGCATCGCCTGCGAGAATATGCCCGGCGATGCCGGCGTGCTCGGCCCAGGCGCTGCCGCGATAGTCGAGCTCCGACAGCACCGTCGCCATCGAGCGGCGCATATGCGGCCATTGCGGCGCGATCGTCTCCTCGATCACGGGATTGCCGGCGAGCTGATAGATCGCGCGGTGAAAATCGACGTCGAGCACGATGAGCTCGGCCAAAGTCGTGGTGCGGTCGATGCGACCTCCGGCGGCCAGCGCCGCTTCCAACCGCGCGCGGCCGGCTGCGTCGTGTCCCGCGCGTATCGCAGCTAACCGGGCCGCCAGCGCATCGATTGCGCCGCGCACCTCGTAGAGCTGGCGGATGCGCGCAGGATCGAGCTGGGTGACCTCGAAGCCGCGCTTGCCACTCTCGGCGACGAGACCCTGCCGGTGCAGCAGATGCAGCGCGTGCGACACCGGCTGGCGCGACACGCCGAGCTTGTCGGCGAGTTCGTTCTGGCGGATGCGCTGGCCGGGCTTGAGCGTGCGGTCGGAGATCGCCTCCAGGATGCGCGCATAGACTTGGTCGATCAGATTCGGGAGCGGGTCGAGGGGGATCACGCCGGCAGCTCCGAAATAGGAATACGGAATTCCGTATTCGACGCTACGCCTCGACGGGGGAGGCGTCAAGCGGTATCGGAGGGTGGTGCAATGCCCCTCGCGTGGCGTTGGCTAAGCCGTTGATATCGCTAGCCCCGTCTACTGTGCATGGGGTTGTTTTCGCGATATTGCGTCCGGCCTCAGCCCTCCGGCACCTCCACCTCCAGCGCGGCGATCCGCTCCGCGTCAGCCAAGGCCTCGATCCCGGCAATACGGTCGTTCTTGAATGTCACGCGCAGCGCGATGCGCAGCTGCCCGCCGAGGATGACGGCCACGCCGATCTCGCCGTCGACCAGCGCCGTCCGCGCCGCCTGGGCACGGCCCTTGTAGAGCTGCGCGACCGCATCCGCGCCGCGGATCTCAGCCAGCGTGCCGAGCCGCACCGCGGCCTCGTCAGCGCGGAAGACGACGTCGGGATCGAGCACGGCCAGCAGCCCCTCGAAATTGCCCTCGCGCGACGCTTTGAGGAAGGCATCGACGATGGTGCGCTGACGCGACAGGTCCGTCTCGGGGACCGGCGCGCCCTGCACGCGCCGCCGCGCCCGGCTGGCGAGCTGGCGCGATGCCTCGACCGAGCGGCCGACGATCGGCGCGATCTCCTCGAAGGGCACCGCAAACATGTCGTGCAGCACGAAGGCGAGCCGCTCCGCAGGCTGCAGCGTTTCCAGCACGACGAGCAGCGCCGCGCCGACCGAGGCGGGCATCTCAGCCTCGCGCAGCGGCGTCTCGTCGACCGGCTCCGGCACATGAGGGCCCATCGGTTCTTCCTTGCGCGACTTCCGGGCGCGCAGCATGTCGAGGCAGATGCGCGCGACCACGGTGGTCAGCCAGCCGCGCAAATTCGCGATATCGGACATGTCGTAGCGGCTGACCCGCAGCCAGGCCTCCTGCACGGCATCGTCGACCTCGGCGCGGGAGCTCAGCATCCGGTAGGCGACCGCGCGCAAATGGTCCCTGCTGGCCTCGAACTGTTCAGTGAGAAAATTTTGCTCGGTCATCGGTCACATTCCCTCGTCGCGATCCGTCATGCCCATGACGAAGCCGATCCGGCCGATGTGACCGGAACCTTCGAAATTCGAGCGATGGAGACGAAAATGATGCACGCCCGCATGAATCACCCCGTCATGGTCCTCCCCGAGGCCATGAATATCCTTCAGTCCCTCGGCAACCTGACCAAGCAGGGCCTGCCGGAAAGGCTCCTGGAACTGGTGCACCTGCGCGCCAGCCAGATCAACGGTTGCAGCGTCTGTGTCGACATGCATCCCAAGATCGCCCGCAAGCTGGGTGAGACCGACGAGCGCCTGTTCGCCGTGTCCGCCTGGCGCGATGCACCCTATTTCACCGAGGCCGAGCGCGCCGCGTTGGCGTTGACCGAGGCCGTCACCCGTCTCGCCGATCGCGAGGATCCGGTGCCGGATGCGGTCTGGAGCGAGGCCGACAAGCATTTCGACGAACGCGAGCTCGCAACGCTGATCCTGTCGATCGCGACCATCAATGTCTGGAACCGGCTGAACGCAGCGATCAAGATGCCGGTCGGCGTGTGGAAAGCGTGAGGTCTTGTTTTTCACCTCTCCCCGCAAGCGGGGAGAGGGAGATCAACGACGGTGCGCTCCTTACAACGCCTACTCCGCCAAGAACCGGTTCACCACCTCGCCGAACTCCAGCGGCGCCTGCTCGAACATCCAATGGCCGGCGTTCGGAATCACCGCCGTCTCAGCTCCCGCGATGTGCGCGGCCAGCACCCGCCACAACACCGACAGGCTTCCTGTCGTCGCGCTGCCGCCGATCAGCAGCGTCGGCGTCCTGATCGCCTGCGCGTCCTCGAGCGTGTAGGGCCTGCGCTGCTCGTTGATCTGGCCGAGGAAGGTGAGCGCGTTGTCGCGCAGCTGCTGCTTCGCCGCCGCCGGCACGCGCCGCCAGGCGCCGTCGCCTTCGATGCCTTCGTAGAAATTCTGCAACGCGCCCTCGAGATCGCCGGCGCGGATCATCTCGACCGAGCGCGCCGTGCGCGCCGCCAGCGGCGGATGCGCTGGCGTGCCTTCGGGCACGGGCAGGCTGGCGTCGAGATCGCCGCCCGGCTCGGCCAGCACCAGTTTTCGCAGCAGATCCGGCCGCGCCTGCGCCACGCGAAACGCGATGTGGCCGCCGCGCGAATGGCCCATCAGGTCCACGGGCGCGGGCTTCACCTGCTCGATGAACGCGATCACGTCGGCGACGTGCTGCGCCATCTTGTAGTCGTCGCCGACGGCTTCCCAATGCTCGGGGAAGAAATGCCGCAGGCTGACCGCGATCACGCGATGGGCCTTCGACAGCGGACCGAGCACCGAATACCAGGTGCGGAAATCCCCGAGCGTGCCGTGCACGCAGACCAGCGGCGGGCCGCTCCCGACTTCGAGATAGGCCATGTCGTAATCGTTGATGCGAAATGTCTGCATGATCAGCCCGCCAGGAAATCCAGGACCACTTCGGAGAATTTTTGCGGCGCCTGCTCGAACATCGGATGCGTCGCGTTCGGGATGATTGCGGTCTTGGAATAGGGCACATGCGCTGCGAGCGCGTGCAGCACCTTCGGCAGCAGGCCCTTGGTCCGCGCCCCCAGGATGAACAGTGTCGGCATCTTGATGGACTCCGCATCCGCCTTCGAGAAGGGCGGGCGGTTGTCGCGGACCTGGCCGATCAGCGTATAGGCGTTGTCGCGAAGGTTCTGCTTCACCATCGCCGGCAGCCGCGGCCAGGTGCCGGCGCCTTCCAGCGTGTCGACGAAGACGGCGAGGCCGCCGTCGACATCGCCGGCGGCGATCTTCTCGGCCGAAGCCGTGAAGCGCGCCAGGAGCGGCGAGGGGCCGCCGACATAATCGGGATCGAGGCTGGCATCGAGCTCGCCGCCGGGCTCCGCCAGGACGAGCCGTCGCAGCAGATCGGGGCGTTGCTGAGCTACGCGAAAGCAGATGTGCCCGCCGCGGGAATGGCCCATCAGGTCAACGGGGCCAAGGTCGAGCTTCTCGATGAAGGCGATGACGTCCTGGACATGCTGGGCGATCGAATAGGTGTCGCCGATGCCGTCCCAGCGGTCGGGAAAGAAATGCCGCAGGCTGACAACGATTGCGCGGCGCTGCTGCGTCAGCGGTCCGAGCACGCAGCCCCAGACGCGGAAGTCGTTGAGCGAGCCGTGCACGCAGACCAGCGGCGGCCGGCCCCTGTCCTCGCCCACGTCGAGATAGGGCATGTCGTAACCGTTGACGTGGAGGCTTTGCATTCTGGACTCGCGAGGCAGGCGGAACTCCTGTGCAAGATTCCCGGAAACCGGGTGGATCGCAACTATTTCCAAGCCTAGATTTGCTCCGAGATCACGATGGGGGCATGCGACGAGGACGCAAGCCAGGAACCAAGTCATGACCGACCAGCATTTTGCCCTGTTCGATACCAGGATCGGCCTTTGCGCCATCGCCTGGGGCCCGCGCGGCATCAACGGCACGCAATTGCCCATGGGTGGCGAGCAGAAGATCCGCACCCGCATCAGCCAGCGCCACGCCGAGGCCACCGAAGCCGAGCCGACCGCCGAGGTGCGAGAGGCGATCGACCGCATGACAAGACTGCTCGCGGGCGAGCCGGATGACCTCACCGACATTCCGCTCGACCTCGACGGCGTGCCCGAGTTCAACCGCGGCGTCTATGAGATCGCCCGCGCGATTCCGCCGGGCAAGACCATCACCTATGGCGATATCGCCAAGCAGCTAGGCGGCGTTCAGCTGTCGCGCGATGTCGGCCAGGCGCTCGGCCGCAACCCGTGCCCGATCGTGGTCCCCTGCCATCGCGTGCTTGCCGCCGGCAACAAGCCCGGAGGCTTCTCGGCCAACGGCGGCGTGGTGACCAAGCTGAAGATGCTCGAGATCGAAGGCGCGCTGGTGAACCACACGCCGAGCTTGTTTGATTGAGACGGCGGGCGCGAGAAGCGTAGGGTGGATTAGCCGAAGGCGTAATCCACCTTATGGCGCTGCACGAGAAGAGGTGGATTACGCTTCGCTAATCCACCCTACGAATTCTCCCTTAAATCTTCGCTGCCGTCTTCGGCCAATACCGATCGCGCAGATGCCGTTTCACCAGCTTGCCGGTCGGCGTGCGTGGCAGCTCGGGCTCGAAATCGATCGAGCGCGGGCACTTGATGGCGGAGAGGCGGCCCTTGCAATAGGCGATCAGATCGGCCTCGAACGCCTTGCCGGCACGCGTCATGTCGTGCGGCTGCACCACCGCCTTGACCTCTTCGCCCATTTCCTCGTTCGGGACGCCGAACACCGCGACGTCGGCGACGTCAGGGTGGGTGATCAGCACGTCCTCGGTCTCCTGCGGATAGATGTTCACGCCGCCGGAGATGATCATGTAGGACTTGCGGTCGGTGAGATAGAGGAAGCCGTCCTTGTCGAGGTAGCCGACATCGCCGAGCGTCGACCAGCCCCTGGCATTATAGGCTTTCTTCGTCTTCTCGGGGTCGTTGTGATAGGTGAAGGCAGGGGCATCGGCGAAATAGACCGTTCCGATCTCGCCCACCGGCTGCTCCTCGTCGTTCTCGTCCAGAATCTTGACCTTGCCGACCACGGCACGGCCGACGCTGCCGCGATGCTCCAACCATTGCTGCGAGCTGCAGACGGTGACGCCGTTGCCTTCCGAACCCGCGTAATACTCGATCAGGATCGGGCCCCACCATTCGATCATCCTTGCCTTGACGTCGACCGGGCAGGGAGCGGCGGCGTGAATGGCGCCTTTGAGCGTGGAGACGTCATATTTGGTGCGGACCTCGTCCGGCAGCTTCAGCATGCGCACGAACATGGTCGGCACGAGCTGCGATTGGGTGACCCTGTACTTCTCGACCAGCTTCAAGAACTCTTCGGCGTCAAAGTGCTCCATGATGATGGAGGTGCCGCCGAGCACGATCGCCATCATGTTGAAGCGCAAGGGAGCAGCGTGATAGAGCGGCGCCGGTGACAGATAGATGCTGTCGGTGTTCATGCCGCACATGTCGGCGCAGAGCACGCGCAGAAGCGGATTCGGCTCGTCGATGGGCTTGCCTTCAAACCCCTTCTTGACGCCCTTGGGCCGCCCGGTGGTGCCGGACGAATACAGCATGTCGTAGCCGGCGACCTCATCGGCAATCGGCGTCGTCGGCTGCGCGGCGGCTTCCTTGTCGTAGGAGCGGAAGCCGGGCAGCGGCTCGTCCATCATGTAGAAGATCGGCTCGCCGGCGGCGCCCTTGTTCAGGCCCTTGATCTGGTCGGCGCATTTCGGGGTGGTGATCACGACCTTGGCGCCGCAATCGGCGATGATGTAGTCGATCTCGTCCTGCTTCAAATAGCGGCTGATCGCGGTGTAATAGAGCCCGCTGCGCTGCGCAGCCCAGCACAGCTCCATGAAGGCGAGACGGTTCTCCATCAATAGCGCGATGTGGTCGCCGGCCTTCAGCCCGAGCGAGCGAAACAGCTGCGCGCCCTGGTTCGAGAGCTCGTCGAGCTCGCGATAGGTGATCGCCTTGCCGGTCCCGGCCATCTGGTAGGCGATCTTGTCGGGCGTGGTGCGGGCGTGGATGGAGGGGTGGGTCATGGGCTGCTTTGATACCGGCGAATGGATGTGACGTTCCCCGGACGCAGCGCAGCGCGTAGCGGTGCGCTGCAGATCCGGGGTCCACTGTGAGGCATGGGTCCCGGCTCTGCGCCGCGGCGTTTCACGCCGCAGCGCGTCCGGGACACGAGGAGGACTTACAGCCGCTCCACGATCGTCACGTTGGCCATGCCGCCGCCTTCGCACATGGTCTGCAGGCCGTAGCGCTTGCCGCGCTGATGCAGGGCGTGGACCAGCGTCGTCATCAGCTTGGTGCCGGAGCCGCCGAGGGGATGGCCGAGCGCGATGGCGCCGCCGTTGACGTTGAGACGCTCGGGATCGGCGCCGGTGCTCTTCAGCCATGCGGTCGGCACCGAAGCGAAGGCCTCGTTGACCTCGAACAGGTCGATGTCGCCGATCTTCATGCCGGCCTTCTCCAGCGCGCGCTTGGTCGCGTGCAGCGGCGCATCCAGCATGATGACGGGATCGCCGCCGGTCATGGTCATGTGATGGACGCGCGCGAGCGGCTTGACGCCGAGCTGCTTCAGGCCCTTCTCGTTCACCACCATGACGCCGGAGGCGCCGTCGCAGATCTGGCTGGCGCTGGCCGCGGTGAGCTTGCCGTTCTCGGCGATCAGCTTGACGCCCCTGATGCCGTCGAGCGTGACGTCGAAGCGGATGCCCTCGTCGATGTGGTGGGTGTCCTTCGAGCCGTCGGCGCGGGTGATCTCGAGCGGCACGATCTCCTTCTTGAAGTGGCCTCCTTGCGTCGCCGCGATCGCGCGCTGATGGCTGTCGTAGGAATATTGGTCGAGGTCATCCTTGGAGAGGCCGTACTTCTCGGCCA
Source organism: Bradyrhizobium frederickii (assembly GCF_004570865.1). Taxonomy (GTDB): domain Bacteria; phylum Pseudomonadota; class Alphaproteobacteria; order Rhizobiales; family Xanthobacteraceae; genus Bradyrhizobium; species Bradyrhizobium frederickii. The sequence goes on along the minus strand of NZ_SPQS01000017.1, from coordinate 164,970 downwards.
TCATCTCCGCGCCGGTGAACTGGCTGAACACGATGTTCGGGTACTTCTTCTCGATGCCCGGGCTCTTGTAATTGCCAAAGCCGTTCTTGGCGGGAAGCTGCGAGGACAGGCCCATCGGAACCCGGGTCATCGATTCCACGCCGGCCGCGATCACCACGTCCATGGCGCCCGACATCACGGCTTGCGCTGCGAAGTGCAGCGCCTGCTGCGAGGAGCCGCACTGGCGGTCGATCGAGGTGCCCGGCACGCTCTCCGGCAGCTTCGAGGCCATGACCGCGTTGCGCGCGACGTTGTTGGACTGCTCTCCGACCTGCATCACGCAGCCCATGATCACGTCCTCGACCAGTGCGGGATCGACCTTGGTGCGATCGACCAGCTCGTCCAGCACCTTCGCGGCGAGATCGGCCGGATGCCAGCCGGCGAGGCGGCCCCCCTTGCGCCCGCCGGCGGTGCGCGCGGCGGCGACGATGTAAGCCTCGGCCATGTCGGTTTCTCCCTGAATTCTTGCTTGGGTTGGTTGTCGGGGACGGATTTAAGGGACGGGAGATCGTTTAGTCAATCGATCAATTAACTCTTGTGATGAGGCGCTGCTTGGGCTTATCTGCGCCCGCTCCGAGCGGCGAACAGGGATCTTCCGTGGCTACCAGCGTACCGAACAGGCTCCCCAGCGGGAAGAATTCCACGGCGGAGAAATTGCTGGTGGCCGCGAGCGAGCTGATGATCGAACGCTCCTCGATCGAGATCTCGCTGTCCGACATCGCGCAGAAGTCGGGCGCCAACGCCGCCCTGGTCAAATATCACTTCGGCAACAAGGACGGCCTCTTGCTGGCGCTGCTTGCACGGGATGCTGCGACCGAGATGTCCAACCTCGAATATCTGCTGGCGCAGCCGATCACGGCGACGGCGAAGCTCAAGCTGCATATCGCCGGCATCATCCGCGCCTATCACCGGTTCCCCTATATGAACCGGCTGATCCACTATCTCCTGCACGAAACCAGCGCGGGCTCGGCCGATGAGGTCTCGAAGTTCTTCGTCGCCCCGCTGCTGGATTTCCACCGCCGCCTGCTGGCCGAAGGCGTCAACCGCGGCGAATTCCGCCCGACCGATCCGGTGTTGTTCTACACCAGCCTGATCGGTGCCTGCGATCATTTGTTCTTCGGCCGGCACGCGATGTCCCGCGCGACCGGCGTCGGCCCGGTCACCGATGATGTCTGCCGGCAATATATCAAGCACATGGAAACGCTGATCTGCGGCGGCATCCTCACGCAAGTCGAGGAAGCTGCCGCGGCCGGATAATCGGCCGAACTCTTAGAGTCTAGAGAAGAAACGCCCAAGGAAAAGGTAGAGGAAAGGTACAAGCGATGCAGTTGAAAGACGTAGCCGTTCTCATCACTGGCGGCGGCTCAGGCCTCGGTGAGGCGACCGCCCGCGCCATGGCGTCCAAAGGCGCCAAGATCGGCGTGATCGACCAGAACAAGGACAACGCCGAGAAGGTTGCCGCCGAAGTGAAGGGCGTCGCGCTGCATGCCGATGTCACCAGCGAAGAGCAGATCAAGGCGGCAATCGCGAAAGCCGAAGCCGCGCATGGCGTCGCTCGCGTGCTGATGAACTGCGCCGGCATCGGCGGCTCGCAGCGCATCGTCGGCCGCGACGGCGTCTATCCGCTCGAAAAGTTCGCGCGCATCATTAACGTCAATCTGATCGGCACCTTCAACTGCCTGCGCCTGTTCGCCGAGCGCCTCGTCACGATCGAGCCCGTCGGTGAAGAGCGCGGCGTCATCATCAACACGGCGTCGGTCGCGGCTTACGAAGGCCAGATCGGCCAGATCGCCTATTCGGCGTCGAAGGGCGGCGTGGTCGGCCTGACCTTGCCGGCCGCGCGCGATCTCGCCAGCCAGAAGATCCGCGTCAACACCATCGCGCCCGGCCTGTTCTTCACGCCGCTGCTGATGGGTCTGAACGAAGAGGCCCGCAAGAGCCTCGGCGCCCAGGTGCCGCATCCCTCGCGTCTCGGCGATGCCGCCGAATACGGCTCGCTCGCCGTGCACATCGTCGAGAACCCGATGCTGAATGGCGAGACCATCCGTCTCGACGGCGCCATCCGCATGGCGCCGCGGTAAGCTCCTTTTTCCGCTCCCCTCTTGTCCGCCGAAGCCTTCAGGCGAAGGCGGATGTGGGAGAAGGTGGAGCGAAGCGCCGGATGAGGGGTTCTCTCCGCGGAGACAGACCCCTCACCCGAGCGAGCTCTTGTCGAGCGGCGTACATGCCCTCTCCCACAAGGGAGAGGGCGCAGCAATCGGCACCATCGTTGAGGATGGAGGAAAGTCGCCCATGTCCCAACCGTTGCTGATCGAGCATGACGACGGCGTCGACCGGGTGACGCTGAACCGGCCTGAACACCTCAACGCGCTCGATCCTGCGCTGATCGACGCGCTCAACGTCTATTTCCAGGGCCTGCAGCGCAACCGCGACACGCGTGTCGTGGTGCTCAAGGGCGCCGGCAAGAATTTTTGCGCGGGACTCGATCTCAAGGCGGCGATGGCGCGCCGTGCCGGGCAGCAAGAGCCGCCTGGCGTCACGGAGTCGCTGGATTCGCAACGCCGCATCGCCGACATCGTGATGCTGATGCGGCGTTGTCCGCAGCCGATCCTGTCGCTGGTGCAGGGCGCGGCCGCGGGCGGCGGCTTTGCGCTGGCACTCGCCTCCGACATCCGCATCGCGACGAAATCGGCGCGGATGAATTGCGCCTTCATCAAGCTCGGCCTCGGCGGCTGCGATATCGGCACCAGCTATTTCCTGCCGCGCCTCGTCGGCGTCTCCGTAGCATCTGAATTGATCCTCACCGGGCGCTTCATCGGCGCCGAGCGGGCGCTTGCGGTCGGCCTGGTCGTGGAGGTCGTGGACGAGGACAAGCTCGACGAAGCGGCCGAGCCCTATGTCGAGGCGATGATGACGGCTTCGCCCGTGGGGCTGAGGCTCTCAAAGGAATGCCTCAACATGAGCGTCGATGCCGGTTCGCTGGAGGCCGCGATCGCGATGGAGGATCGCAACCAGGTCCTCTGCAGCCGCTCGGAGGAATTTTCGGAAGGGATCAGGGCCTTCCTTGAGAAGCGAAAGCCTGTCTATATCAAGCGCTGAACCACGAAGATCCGCGAAGGACATAATTCCGGGAGACGCAAAATGGGTGGAAGCGCGGCGGCGGTAATGACGAAGCCCGCCTTTCGCAAAGTGGAGTGGCTCAAGCGCGACATCGACGTCGAGCGCCGCGCCGACGGCACGGTGGTGCTGAAGTCGCGCATTCCCCTGCAAGCTTACGAGAAGCACATTCCGGCGTCGCTGGCGAAGTGGTCGAAGGAAGCGCCCGAGCGCATCTGGCTGGCGCAGCGCGGCGGCCCGAACCGCGAATGGCGCAAGGTCTCCTATGCCGAAGCCAAGCGCACCGTGGATGCGCTGACGCAAGGCCTGCTCAATCTCGGGCTCGATGGTCGCCCCGTTGCGATCCTCTCCGGCAATTCGATCGAGCATGCGCTGATGACGCAGGCGGCGATGCAGGCTCGCTCACCGGCGGCGCCGGTGTCGCCGGCCTACTCGCTGATGAGCCACGATCACGTCAAGCTGAAGTACCTGTTCGACCTGATCAAGCCGGCCGTGGTGATGGTGCAGGACGGTCCGACCTTCGAGAAGGCGCTGAAGGCGCTCAATCTCGCCGGCGTCACCGTGGTTCACGTCGCGCGGCCTTGTGAGGGCATCACAAGCGTCAGCTTTGCCGAGTTGGCGGCCACGCCGGTCACGAAGGACGTCGAGGATTCGATCGCAGGAATTACGCCGCAAACCGTCGGCAAGCTGCTGTTCACGTCGGGCTCGACCGGCATGCCAAAAGCGGTCATCAACACGCAGGAGATGATGTGCGCCAATGCCGCGATGATGATGCAGGTGCGGCCACGCTCGCCTGACGGCCCTGTTGCGACCATGCTGGACTGGATGCCGTGGAATCACACCATGGGCGGCAACGCGGCATTCCACCCGATCCTGATCGATGGCGGCACGCTCTATATCGACGACGGCCGGCCGATGCCGGGCCAGTTCGAGGAGACGCTGCGGAACCTGCGCGAGATCTCGCCGACCTATTACGCCAACGTGCCGGCCGGCTATGCGGCGCTTGCAGCCGCCATGGAAAAGGATGACGCGCTGTGCCGCTCGTTCTTCAAGAATCTGTCGATCATGGCCTATGGCGGCGCGCGGCTGCCTGACGATCTCTATGACCGCATGCAGGCTCTCGCCGTGAAGACCACCGGCGAGCGCATCGTGTTCTACACCGGCTGGGGCTCGACCGAGACCGCGCCGACCTCGACCGGCACCTATTGGGACACCGAGCGCGTCGGCCTGATCGGCCTGCCGTTCCCCGGGGTCGAATTGAAGATGGTGCCGTGCGGCTCGAAATACGAGCTGCGCCTGCGCGGCGTCAACGTCACGCCCGGCTATTTCGGCCAGCCGGAGCTGACGAAGAAGATGTTCGACGAAGAAGGCTTCTACTGCATCGGCGATGCCGGTGTTTTCGTGGACGATACCGATCCGGTGAAGGGCATCATCTTTGCCGGGCGGGTGGTCGAAGATTTCAAGCTCACCACAGGCACCTTCGTGCATGTCGGCTCGCTCCGCACCGATGCGATAGCGGCGGCGACGCCGGTGGTGCACGACGCGCTGGTCGCGGGTCAGGACCGCCCGTTCATCGGCTTGCTCGCCTGGCCGAACCTTCACGCCTGCCGGCAGCTCGCCGGCAATCCCGATCTGAGCTTTGCCGATGCCGTGAGGCACCCCGAGGTGATCGCCTGCTTCAGGCGCGGGCTGGAAGCGCATAACAAGGAATGCGAGGGCGCCAGCAGCCGCATCATCGCGCGCGCCATGCTGATGGTCGAGCCGCCCTCGATCGACGGCAACGAGCTCACCGACAAGGGCTATATCAACCAGCGCGCCGGCCTCGAGCGCCGCGCCGCGCTGGTGGAGCGGCTCTATGCGGACACGCCGGATGACGAGGTGATCGTGCTGCGATGAGCGCGCAACTCTCTCCTCGTCATTCCGGGATGGCCCGAAGGGCCAGGCCCGGAATCCATAACCCCGGCTGGTGGTTATGGATTCCGGGCTCGCGTACGCGCGCCCCGGAATGACGGTGCCAATCATTGACAACGAATAACAAAGGGTAGCCCGCCATGAACTTCGATTTCTCCGACGACCAGAAGCAGCTCCGCGACCAGGCGCGCAAATTCCTCGCTGAAAAGTGCTCGCCCAAGGCGGTGCGCGTGGTGCTCGACGGCAAGGCGCCTTACGACAGGGAGCTGTGGAAGGGCCTCGCCGAGATGGGCTTCCTCGGCGTCGCGATTCCGGAAGAGTTCGGCGGCGCCGGGGCCGGCCATCTCGAGCTCTGCGTGATCGCGGAGGAGATGGGCCGGGCCAATGCGCCGGTGCCGTTCTCCTCGACCGTCTACCTTGCCGCCGAAGCGCTGTTGATCGCCGGCAGCGAGGCGCAGAAGAAGAAATGGCTGCCTGCGATCGCCTCGGGCGAAGCCATCGGCACGCTGGCGCTGTTCGAGGGCAAGGGCAATCCGTCGCCGAAGAATGTCAAGCTGACGGCCGCGAACGGCGCGCTCAACGGCGTCAAGAAGCCCGTCCCCGATGGTGCCATTGCAGACTTTGCGGTCGTTGCCGCGCGCACCGGATCGAGCGGGCGCGACAGCGACATTTCGCTGTTCCTGGTCGATCTGAAGGCTGGCGGTGTTGAGGTGAAAAGCCTCACCAATCTAGATCCGACCCGCGGGCAGGCCGAGATCACCTTCAAGGACGCCAAGGCGGAGCCACTCGGCTCCGCCGGCGAAGGCTGGAGCATCCTCACAGAGGTGCTCGACCGCGCCGCGGTGCTCTGCGCGTTCGAACAGGTCGGCGGCGCCGACCGGGCGCTGGAGATGGGCCGCGACTACGCGCTCGATCGCATCGCCTTCGGTCGCCAGATCGGCTCGTTCCAGGCGGTCAAGCACATGCTCGCCGACATGTACGTCTCGGCGACGCTGGCGCGCTCCAACAGCTATTACGGCGCCTGGGCGCTCTCGACCAACGCCGCCGAGCTGTCGGAGGCCGCGGCCGCCGCGCGCATCAGCGCGACGCAGGCCTTCCAGCACTGCGCCAAGAACAACATCCAGGTTCACGGCGGCATGGGTTTCACCTGGGAGTTCGACTGCCACATGTACTACCGCCGCGCCAACGCCATGGCGCTCGGGCTCGGCAGCCTCAGCTATTGGGAGGACCAGTTGATCGACCGCATGCGCAAGAAGAACGCGGCGTAAGCACCGATTTGTAGGATGGGTAGAGCGAAGCGAAACCCATCGCCACGCGAAGATTGAAAGAGATGGGTTTCGCTGCGCTCTACCCATCCTACGAGATGAATGCGCGGCTGAGGGCTGAACCATGAACTTCGACGACACCCCGCAGGAAGCCGAATTTCGCGCCACCGCGCGCGCCTGGATCGCGGCGAATGCGCCCAAGCAATACGAGGAGGAGCTGCGCAAATCCTCGCTCGGCCGCACCGTGCTCAAGAACGCCAACATCCTGGACGTCGCAAAGGCCTGGCAGAAGAAGAAGGCCGATGCCGGCTGGGCCTGCCTGCACTGGCCGAAGGAATATGGCGGCCGTGGGTCGTCGCCGATCGAGCGCGTGATCTGGCAGCAGGAAGAGGGGCCGTTCGGCCAGTTGTCCCGCATGTTCATCATCGGCCACGGCATGTGCGGGCCGACCATGATGGCGTTCGCGCGCGAAGAGCACAAGCGCACCTATCTGCCGCCGCTCGCCTCCGGCGAGAAGGTCTGGTGCCAGCTGTTCTCCGAGCCGGCCGGTGGCTCCGACGTGGCAGGCCTGCGTACGCGCGCGGAGAAGGACGGTGACGACTGGATCGTCAACGGACAGAAGATCTGGACCTCGGGCGCGCATTATTCCGACTACGGCATTTTGCTCACCCGCACCGATCCGACCGTGCCCAAGCACAAGGGTCTCACCATGTTCTTCCTGGACATGAAGAGCCCCGGCGTCGAGGTGCGGCCGATCAAGCAGGCGAGCGGGGCGTCCGACTTCAACGAGGTCTATTTCACCAATGTCCGCATTCCCGACCACCAGCGCCTCGGCGAGGTCGGCGACGGCTGGAACGTCTCGCTGACCACGCTGATGAACGAGCGCAGCGCGATCGGCGCGGCGGTCTCGACCGGCTTCCCTGAATTGTTCGAGTACTGCTCCAGCCTGATGCTCGACGACGGCCCCGCGATCGAGGACCGCGCGGTGCGCTCGAAGCTGGCGAACTGGGCGGTGAAGGCGAGCGGGCTGAAATACACCAGCATGCGCGCGATCTCGGCGCTGTCGAAAGGCGAGCGGCCGGGGCCGGAAAACTCCATCGGCAAGCTGGTGGCGGGCTCGATGATCCAGGACGTCGCGACCTACGCACTGGACTTGCAAGGCGCGAACGGCGTGATCAGCGGCGAGGATGCCGAGCTGGCCGGCCGTTTCCAGGCCATGCTGCTGCGCGCGCCCGGAACGCGCGTCGAAGGCGGCACCGACGAGATCATGCGCAACATCATCGCCGAGCGGGTGCTGGGCCTGCCCGGCGATATCCGTGTCGACAAGGATGTGCCGTTCAACAAGATCCCGACGAAGGGAAGGAATTAGCCGTCATTCCGGGGCGGCTCGAGGAGCCGAACCCGGAATCTCGAAGTGAATTGCAAGCTCTAGATTCCGGGTTCGCGCGTTGCGCGCCCCGGAATGACAAGAAAGGGAAGTGCCATGAATTTCGACGACACCCCGCAGGAAGCCGCGTTCCGCGAGACCGCGCGCAAATGGATCGACGCCAATGCGCCGAAGGAGCTGCATGCCGAGCTGTCAAAATCCTCGCTCGGCCGCATTCGTCTTGCCGGCCGCGACATCGTCGAGGTCGGCAAGGCCTGGCAGAAGAAGAAGGCTGATGCGGGCTGGGCCTGCCTGCACTGGCCTAGGGAGTATGGCGGCCGCGGTGCCACACCGATCGAGAAGGTGATCTGGCAGCAGGAGGAGGGCGTCTACGGCAAGCTGACGCAGCCGTTCCAGATCGGCGAGGGCATGTGCGGCCCGACGGTGATGGCGTTCGGCAGCGAGGACGCCAAGCGCCGGTACTTGCCGAAGCTCGCCTCGGGCGAGGAGATCTGGTGCCAGCTGTTCTCCGAACCGTCCGCCGGTTCGGACGTGGCCGGCTTGCGGACGCGTGCCGAGAAGAAGGGCGACGACTGGGTCGTCAACGGCCAGAAGATCTGGACCTCGGGCGCGCATTATTCCGACTATGGCCTTTTGATCGCGCGGACTGATCCCAATGTGCCCAAGCACAAGGGGCTCACCATGTTCTTCCTGGACATGAAGAGCCCCGGCGTCGAGGTTCGCCCGATCAAGCAGGCCAACGGCATGCAGGAGTTCAACGAGGTCTATTTCACCGATGTCGTGATCCCGGACAGCCAGCGGCTCGGGGCGGTCGGCGAGGGCTGGAGCGTGTCGCTGACGACGCTGATGAACGAGCGCATGTCGATCGGCGCGCGGCTTGCGACCGGCGTGCCTGAGATGTTCGAGTTCTGCTCCAACCTCATGCTCGAGGATGGCCTGGCCATCGACGATCCCGCCGTGCGCTCGAAGCTGGCGAGCTGGGCGGCGAAGTCGAACGCGCTGAAATATACCAGCTACCGCACGATCTCGGCGCTGTCGAAGGGCGAGCGGCCGGGCCCGGAGAACTCGATCGGCAAGCTGGTCTCGGGCATGATGCTGCAGGACATCGCGACCTACGCCATGGACCTGCAGGGTGCGGCCGGCGTTCTCACCGGCAGCGACGAGGAAACCGTGCAGGGCCAGTTCCAGCAGATGCTGCTGTCCTCGCCCTCGATGCGCATCGCCGGCGGCACCGACGAGATCCTGCGCAACATCATCGCCGAGCGCGTGCTGGGCCTGCCCGGCGACATCCGCGTCGACAAGGACGTGCCATATAACAAGATCCCGACCAAGGGGCGGTGACCTCACGTCTCGCGGTATCTCGTAGGGTGGGCAAAGCGAAGCGTGCCCACCATTTGCAGATGCTTCGGGGAAGTCTGTCGGTGGGTACGACGCTTGCGCGTATTTGCCCACCCTACGAGAGCGCGAGCCAATTCATGGATGCAAAAGTGAGCCAGACCCAAGACCGCATCGGCGTGCTCGAAGAGCTGCTCAACGAGCGCTACTCCGTCCGCGCGTTTCTTCCGAAGGACGTCGATCGCGCGACCATCGAGCATGTGCTGACCACCGCGCAGCGCACCGCGTCCTGGTGCAACAGCCAGCCCTGGCAGGTCGTCATCGCCAGCGGCGAAGCCAAGGAGCGTTTTCGCCAGGCGATCTACGCGGAAGCTTCAAGGGGCCTCGGCGACGATTACGACTTCACGCCCCCGCGCGAATATGTCGGCGTCTACCTCGAGCGCCGCCGCGAAAGCGGTTTTCAGCTCTACAACACGCTCGGCATCGCCCGCGGCGACAGAAGCGCTTACGCCAAGCAGGCGCTGGAGAACTACAATTTTTTCGGCGCACCGCATGTTGCGATCATCCACACCAACGAGCCGCTCGGCATTTACGGTGCGATCGATTGCGGCGCCTATGTCTCCAATTTCATGCTGGCCGCGCAGGCGCTCGGGCTCGGCACCATTCCGCAAGCCGCGCTTGCGCGGCACTCCGGATTGATCCGCCGCCACTTCAACCTGCCCGACGATCGCCGCGTCGTCTGCGGCATTTCGTTCGGCTATGCCGACCACGCCCACAAGGTCAACAGCTACCGCACCTCGCGTGCAAGCGTGGCCGAGACCGTGACCTTCGTGGAGGAGTGATCGGCGCGGGCGGCGTGGCTCTCGCACTCATGCAAAGGCGGCCGCAGAAGCGGCCGCCTTCCTGGTGTCTCGAACTTGACGACGCCGGCGGTCAGCCGCCGCTGCCGCCGATCACGGCCCGCACGGTCTCGTCCGGCCCGAAGTCCTCGGCGCCGTCGACATAGAGCAGCGCGGCGAGCTTCGAGCGCGCGCGGTTGACGCGGCTCTTGATGGTGCCGACTGCGCAGCCGCAGATCGAAGCCGCGTCCTCGTAGGAGAAGCCGGAGGCGCCGACCAGGATCAACGCTTCGCGCTGGTCCTGCGGAAGCTTGTCGAGCGCCGTACGGAACTCCTCGAATTCGAGATGCGCGTTCTGCGACGGCTGTGTCTTCAGCGTCTTGGCGTAGTTGCCTTCGGCATCCTCGACCTCGCGCCGCCGCTTGCGATAGTCCGAGCGGAACAGGTTGCGCAGGATCGTGAACAGCCACGCCGGCAGGTTGGAGCCGGGCTGGAACGAGTCGATGTTGGCGAGCGCGCGGAGCAGCGTCTCCTGCACCAGATCGTCGGCGCGGTCGGCATTGCCGCTCAGCGAGATGGCAAACGCGCGCAGACTGGGCACGGCCGCCAGGATGTCGTTACGCAGGGAGTCTGTGAGAGGCATTAATCCCTCCCATTGTTGTTGTCGTTAGATCCCCCGTCATTTTCCACTTGGGGTGTGGCTCCCTGGGCATCAAGCTTCTTGATCAGTTCTGCGAACCGATCCGGAACCCCCTGCCGCACCACGTCGTCATACATGGCGCGGAGCTGATGCCCGATCCGGGATTGAATCTCCGGAGTGAGCCCTCCCTTGCCGGGGGTCGTGCTTCTGGTTGCTTGAGACTTGAGATCTTTCATGACCTGTTCCACGTTTCCCCGAGTTAAGTTACTGTAAAATCGAGAAGTTTTCTCAACCGGGAGCCGTTCCCTGGATAGGCACAATTCCAGGTTCGAGAAAAAGTTCCCCCTCTGGCGGAACTTTTCTTGGCGTGAGGCGTAAACAGCCAGCAGGGGAACCCGGGCCCCCCGCGTTGCCAGGTTTGGCCCGAAGATGAATGGAGTGGGGATGTCCCGTTCACAGCTCGTTGCCGAACACTTGCCGTTGTTGCGCCGGTACGCGCGCGCCCTGACGGGCAGCCAGGCATCCGGCGACGCCTATGTCGCAGCCATGCTGGAAGCCATGCTCGGAGATCCGTCGGTGCTCGACGAGAGCCATGGACCCCGCGTCGGGCTGTTCCGGCTGTTCACCCAGATCTGGAATTCGGTCTCCGTCAACGACGATTCGGAGGTGACGACCCTGCCGATGCCGCCGGAGCGGCGGCTGTCGAACATCACGCCGCTGCCGCGGCAGGCCTTCCTGCTGCTCTCGCTGGAGGGATTCTCGGAGGAGGAAGTCGCCTTCATCCTCGGCACCGACGTTGCGGAGACGCGGCGGCTGGCGGATACCGCCGGACGCGAGATGGCGGCCGAGATCGCAACCGACGTGCTGATCATCGAGGACGAGACCTTCATCGCCATGGACCTCGAGAGCCTGGTGAAGAATCTCGGCCACAACGTCGTCGGCGTCGCGCGTACCCATGCCGATGCGGTGGCGCTGGCCAAGAACAAGCGGCCCGGCCTCATCCTCGCCGACATCCAGCTCGCCGACGGCTCCTCGGGCCTCGACGCCGTCAACGAGCTGCTGCGCACCTTCGAGGTGCCGGTGGTGTTCATCACCGCCTATCCGGAGCGCTTCCTCACCGGCGAGCGTCCCGAGCCGGCGTTCCTGATCTCGAAACCGTTCCAGCCAGCGATGGTATCGGCGGTGGCGAGCCAGGCCCTGTTCTTCCAGCGCAACTCGCGCAACCGCGCGCCGAAGGCGCCGGCGGCGTAAGAAGACCTGTATCGAACCAGAGGACGGCGCGTCGCAAGGCGCGCCGTTTCTTTGCATACCCTTTTCAGCAGCGCCGGCAGATGCTGCGCATCTTGGCATCGACCTTGGCTTGTTCTGCAGCCGACTCTGCTGGCGGTAGGCTGCCCGACCACGGTAGCGTCGTTTTCGCCCTGAAGACGATGGGCGCCGTGAGGCGAAGACCATCCTCGTCAATCTCGGCGGGCGGCTCTGGAAATGCCGCAGCCGCTTCCACCATAGCCAAGGCCGCGGCGTCGAGTTCGCCGGAGCCCGTGCTTTCGGCCAGCGCGCTCGAGATCAAATTGCCCGTCCGATCGAGAACAAACAGGACTTTCGCCGTACCGCCTTCGGTAGGCGAATTGCGCGGATAGATCCTCTTGCTGACCAACCGATTGGAAACTTGCCTCTTCCAGGCGTTGATAGAGCTTTCTTGGGTGTCTGACGCCACAGTCTGCGCATATGCGGGGAGCGTCGCGAGCAATCCGAGAAGCGCGGCCAGCAAGGAGAATTTCATCTGCATCGCTGCGATTATTAATCGCGGTCTGGTTGATTTCAAGAGCCGCTGCGCGTGTCGCGTTTGCTTGGCTGTGGGCAATTCGCAAGGCCGTGTAGCATCACCTGCTTGACGGCAACCCAATTGCTCCATTGATACGTCGGGCCGATGACGTCCATCGCAGCCTCAAGCCGCCGGGAGATACGGACCATGGACCAGCAACTGCTCGATCGTCTCGCCATCCGCGACCTCGTCGAGAACTGGGCGGTGTGGCGCGATGCCGGTGACTGGGAGCGGTTTGCCACGGTCTGGCACGAGGAGGGCTGGATGTCCGCCACCTGGTTTCAGGGGCCGGCGCGGGATTTCATGCGCGTCAGCCAGGAGGGCTTTGCCAAGGGTGTGCGCATCCTGCATTTCCTCGGCGGCTCCAGCATCGATCTTGCCGGCGCGCGGGCGATCGCCCAGACCAAGATGACGATCTCGCAGCGCGCCCCGGTGCACGACGTGCTCTGCGACGTCGTCTGCACCGGACGCTTCTATGATTTCCTAGAAAAGCGGCAAGACCAATCAGGAATTGGAAAATGGGGCATCGTCCGGCGCCAGCCGATCTACGAGAAGGACCGGATCGACCCGGTCGATCCCGCCGCGACGCTCCGCCTCGACCAGACCGCGCTCGCCGCGCTGCCCGAAGGCTATCGCCACCTCGCCTACATGCAGGAGCTGATCGGCTACAAGGTCAAGCGCGACATGCCGGGCCTGACCGGGCCCGAGGTCGAGAAGCTCTACGGTGAGGGGCGGGATTGGCTCGCGGGCAAGCCCCAGTAACTCGAACCAAAGTGGGCCGCAGACAAAAGTAAGGCGCGACTGGCATCACCACAGTCGCGCCCTACGTCGCCGGCTTATGGGGCAGGGGGGAATAGCCGGCTGCAGAGACGACTCCTGTCCAGGCGAGTCGTTCCACGCCTTCCGAAATATTTTGCGAAATTTTTGCACGCTGCTGAGTTTGTCGGACACGGTTAAGTGATCGTGGCGGCCAAGAACCCCCGGTCCTCCCCTCGCGTTGTTCCCGCGATCGCCATGGGGCGAGGGACCGACAGCCATGTCACAGATTCATAAGGTATTTTTAAGCGCAATCGCGATTGTCGCAACGCTCGGCGCGGTGCAATTGGCCTCCGGTCACGATCTGGCCGACCGCTGGCAGGCGGTCGCCGATGTGCCCAGCCACAGCGCGAGCTTCGCCCCAGGTCACGCCCCAAGTCACAATGTCAATCGCGCCGGCAAAGCCGATCGCCTTGCCGAACTCAAGCCGGCCGCGGTTCCCACCCGCACCGTCTCGATGCGGCTGAACGACCTCGCCGCCACGTCGGTGCTGCTGCGGGTCCCGGCGGCGATCGAGACCGGCAATGCCAAGCCGCCAGCACTGCTCCAGAACCAGAAGAAGGTGCGCACCAAGCCGACGATCGCCTGCGAGCCGATGGTCAGCTCGCTGACCGAGGTCGCAAAGCTGCTCCAGCCCGGTCGTTGCGTGACCTGATCCGCCGAGCGAGCGAACAGATCGTCCTCCCGCCGGGAGGGCGATTTTTCACGTCCACTTGATCCCCTGTCGCCTCGCGTTATATCCCGGGTTTCTTCCCTTTCGTTTTGACCGGGTAAACGCATGACGACGTCAGACACGGCTGTGCATACGCAGCCCTTCCAGGCCGAGGTTTCCGAGCTGCTGCACCTCATGGTGCATTCCGTCTATTCCGAGACCGACATCTTCCTGCGCGAGCTCGTCTCCAACGCCTCCGACGCCTGCGACAAGCTCCGCTACGAGGCGATTGCCAGCCCGGCGCTGCTCGGCGAGGCCGACGCGCTCAAGATCCGCATCATTCCCAACAAGCAGGCCAAGACGCTCACGATCGCCGACAACGGCATCGGCATGGAACGGCAGGAGCTGATCGATCATCTCGGCACCATCGCCCGCTCCGGCACCAAGGCGTTCGTGTCCAAGCTGAAGGAGGCCAAGGACGGCCTCGGCCTGATCGGCCAGTTCGGCGTCGGCTTCTATTCCGCCTTCATGGTCGCCGAGAAGATCGTCGTGATCAGCCGCCGCGCCGGCGAGAGCGATGTCTGGACCTGGACCTCCTCCGGAGGCTCCGGCTTCGAGATCGCCCGCGCCAGCGACGAGGAGGCGGCGCGCGTGACCCGCGGCACCGAGATCGTCCTGCACCTGAAGGACGATGCCAGGAAATATCTCGAGGCCTTCGAGATCGAGCGCATCGTTCATGCCTATTCCGACAACATCCTGTTCCCCATCGAGCTCGTGCCGGAAGAAGGCGAGCCGCGCCAGATCAATTCGGCGAGCGCGCTGTGGCAGCGTTCGAAATCCGAGCTGACGCCCGAGGACTACAAGAAGGCTTATCAGCAGATCGCGTCCGCCTTCGACGATCCCGCGATGACGCTGCATTACCGCGCCGAGGGGCGCTATTCCTACGCCGTGCTGCTGTTCGCGCCCTCGACCAAGCCGTTCGACCTGTTCGAGCCAAACCGCAAGGGCCGCGTGAAGCTTTACGTCCGCCGGGTCTTCATCACCGACGATGCCGATCTGTTGCCGGGCTATTTGCGCTTCATCCGCGGCGTCGTCGACAGCGAGGATCTCCCGCTCAACATTTCCCGCGAGATGCTGCAGAACAATCCGCAGCTGACGCAGATCCGCAAGGCGGTGGCGACCCGGGTCGTGTCGGAGCTCGAAAGCCTCGCCGACAAGGATCCAGACAATTTTGCCAGGATTTGGGATGCGTTCGGGGCGGTGCTCAAGGAAGGCATTTACGAGGATTTCGAGCGGCGCGAAAAGCTGCTGGCATTGTCGCGCTTCACCACGACGTCGGGCGAGAAGCGTTCGCTGAAGCAGGTCATCGCCGATTTCAAGCCGAACCAGACCGAGATCTATTATCTCGTCGGCGACAGCATCGAGCGGCTGAAGTCCAATCCGCGGCTCGAGGCGGCAACCGCGCGCGGCATCGAGGTGCTGCTGCTGTCCGACCCCGTCGACGCCTTCTGGACCTCGATGCCGTCGGAGTTCGAGGGCAAGCCGCTGAAGTCGCTGAGCCAGGGCGATCTCAATCTCGACCTGATCCCGCGCGTCGACGAGGCGGATGCGACGAAGACGGAGGAGCCGGCCGCGGATGAGGCCGCCACCGTCGCCGTGATCAAGGCAGCGCTCGGCGAGCGCGTCAGCGACGTCAAGGCCTCGACGCGCCTCACCAGCTCGGCCTCCTGCCTCGTCGCCGACAGCCAGGGGCCGAGCCGCGAGCTCGAGCGCATCCTGTCGCAGCAGAACCGGGGCCTGCGCACCAAGCCGATCCTCGAGATCAACCTGCGGCATCCGCTGGTGACGGCGATCACCAAGGCGCAAGCCGGCTCGAAAACCGTCGACGATCTCAGCCTGCTCCTGCTCGAACAGGCGCAGATCCTGGACGGCGAATTGCCGGAGGACCCGGCGGCGTTTGCCGCGCGGCTGAACCGGCTGGTGTTGCAGGGGCTCGGCGCCTAGCGCCGCAGCCCGCAGCGCTCACCTTGCCGTCATCGGTCGCTAGGAACAGTCGCCGCCGGCCTCGTGTTATGCCATAGCAGGTCGTCGGCATCAGACCGGCCGACGCCGTCGATTCGGGATTAAGTCCATGCGCCTGTCGATTTTGACCCTCACCGCGATTGCCACGTTGTTCGTCGCGGCACCGGTCAATGCCCAGAGATACGACCCGCGCTATCCCGTGTGCATGCATGTTTACACCGACGGTGGTATCGGCGGCGGTGGCGGTGATTATTTCGATTGCTCTTTCACCTCGATGCCGCAATGCCGGGCCACGGCGTCGGGGCGTGCGGCGAGCTGTGACGTCAATCCCTATTACGCGCCCGAGGAGCCGCCGCGCCGGCGCCACAAGAAGCCGCATTAGCGATCGTCGATGTGCGGTGCAGGAGCACCCTTCATGCGTCTCTGGTTGTACCCCATCGTGGCCATCGCGACATTGCTCGCGGTCACCTCCTCGCATGCGCAGACCTACGATCCGCGCTATCCCGTCTGCATGCACGTCTATGCCGGTCGCGCCGGCCTGAATTGGTATGATTGCTCTTTCACCTCGATGCCGCAATGCCGCGCCACAGCCTCAGGCCGCGCCGCGACCTGCGATCTCAATCCGTATTATCAGTTCAATGCACCTTCGCAGCGCTCGCGTCACAAGCGCAGCGGCTAGCGGCCACTACGTCCGCCATCAAGCCAAACGCAATCCGCTTGCGAAGATGACGTGAGGACCAGCCGCATCCCTGGGTTGGGATTGCGCGCTCGCAGGCAGCCAATCCTTGCAGTCCCGACAGCTCCGCCCATCTTGTCGCCGGCGATCGGCCTGCGCTGACGGCTGCCGAAATCGTCGGCCTTGGTAAAGGATGGCTAGCGTTAATCTCGCACTAACCGGGTTTTACCTTGTCCTTTAACACCTGGGCAGGGCGCGCGGGCTAAGCTTGGGGAGCCAGCAGACACCTTCCGAAAGAATGAACGGCAATGACGAGCGCTGTCATCGAGCAACCGAAAGCCCGGCGCACCCCTTCGGCCTCAAAGATCTGGCTCAAGGCGATCGAGCTCACCGCGCGGATCGAGACGCTGCCGGGACGCCTGTTCGCCGACGTCATCGACGATTGGGCGCAGCGTCAGCCCGATCGCGTCGCGCTGCTGACGGATGAAGCAAGTCTCGACTATGCGGGCCTGTCGAAACGCATCAATCGCTACGCGCGCTGGGCGCGCTCGGTCGGCGTGGCCAAGGGCGATATCGTCGCTTTGATCATGCCGAACGGCATCGACTATCTCGCAGCGTGGCTCGGCATCAGCCGGGTCGGCGGCGCGGTTGCGCTTCTCAACACCAAGCTGGTCGGGCCGTCGCTCGCGCATTGCATCGACGTCGCCAAGCCCTCCCACATCATCGTGGCGCATGAGCTGACGGAGATGTTGCAGGGAGCCGCGCCGCATCTGAGAATTCAGGCCAAGGTGTGGACGCATGGCGATGCCCGCGGCGACCGCACCATCGATGTCGCGCTTGCGGCGCTGGACGACGCGCCGCTGTCGCCGGAGGAGCACGGCGAGGTCACCATCGACGACCGCGCGCTGCTGATCTACACCTCGGGCACGACAGGCCTGCCGAAGGCCGCCAGCATCAGCCATCGCCGTATCCTCAATTGGGGTTTTTGGTTCGCCGGTCTCACCGGCGCGAGCCCGCAAGACCGGCTCTATGATTGCCTGCCGCTGTTCCACTCGGTCGGCGGCATCGTGGCGCCGTGCAGCATGCTCGCCGCCGGCGGCTCGGTGGTGATCGCCGAGAAATTCTCGGCTTCGCATTTCTGGTCCGACATCGTCCGTCATGACTGCACGTTGTTTCAATATATCGGCGAGCTCTGCCGTTACCTGCTCAGGGCTCCGCCCTCGGAATACGAGAACCGCCATCGTCTCCGCCTCGTTTGCGGCAACGGCCTGCGCGGCGATATCTGGGAAGACTTTCAGGCGCGTTTCGCCATTCCCCGTATCCTCGAATTCTATGCGGCGACGGAGGGCAATTTCTCGCTGTTCAACGTCGAGGGACAGCCGGGCGCGATCGGCCGCATCCCGCCGCTGCTGGCGCATCGCTTCCCTGCCAATCTCGTCAGGCTCGATCCCGACAGCGGCGCGCCGCTGCGCAACGAGGAGGGCTTTTGCATCGCCTGCGCCCGCGGTGAGGCCGGCGAAGCGATCGGCCGCATCGGTACCGCCGACGAGGGCGGGGGCCGCTTCGAGGGCTACACCGACGCCGGCGAAACCGAGAAGAAGATCCTGCGCGATGTGTTTGCCAGGGGCGATGCCTGGTTTCGTACCGGCGATCTGATGCGGATCGACGACAAGGGGTTCTTCCATTTCGTCGATCGGATCGGCGATACGTTCCGCTGGAAGGGCGAGAACGTCGCGACCTCTGAGGTGAACGAGGTGATGCGCGATTTCACCGGCGTGGTCGACGCCACCACCTACGGCGTCAGCATCCCCGGCGCCGATGGCCGCGCCGGCATGAGCGCGATCGTGGTGAACGAAGGGTTTGACATTGCGGCACTGCCCGCACATCTCGCGCAACGCCTGCCGGCCTATGCGCGCCCGGTCTTCGTACGCATCTCCCGCCAGATCGATGCGACGGAGACGTTCAAGCAGAAGAAGGGCGATCTGTCGCGGGAAGGCTTCGATCCCGCCGCGATCCCCGACCCGCTGTTCATGGCGGACTCGAAATTCGGAGCCTATGTCCCGCTCGATGCCGAGGCCTATGCGGCAATCCTGGGCGGCTCGATCAGGCTGTAACCCCGCCAAAATCGGCAGATAGGTCCAATTTTATCTGAATTGTCCAAGAAGCCATTTACTTCTCTCGGGTAAACAGGCCGCCATGGGGAGGCGGCCAGCAAGAGCCGCCGCAACACCAACGATAACAAAGCGAGCCAGCCATGTCGGTAAGGTCAAAGGTCATCGAGGCGATCCGGCAGATCGCCAAGGAGCAAAACGTCACGCTTCCGGAGCTGTCGGACGATCTGTCGCTGCACGAGACGGGCTTCGACTCGCTCGCCTTTGCCATCCTGGTGGCCCGTCTCGAGGATGACACCGGCGTCGATCCCTTCACCATTTCCGAGGACGCAGCGTTCCCCGCCACCGTGGGCGATTTCGTGCGGGCCTACGAAAATGTCCCCGCGTGAGATCTTTGCACTCCGCGACCATCTCGGCGCGGAGTTGAAAGGCCGCACGCTGTCCGATCCGCGGACCAGCGTCTCGCTGACCGACATCCTGTCGCAGACGGTCCTGGGCGGCCGCCTGCGCGAATTGTCGGGCCGCTCCGTGCTGCTCAAACTGGCCGACCAGCTCCGGTCGGGCCTTGCCATGATCGAGCTCGACGGCATCGCGAGCCGCATGCTGCTGTGCCCGCCCGATCTCAACCCGGCACATCTCGATGCACTGATGGCGGATGCCGGGATCGATGCCGTCGTCACCGACGAACCCGGTCGTTGGGCCGATTCCGGCGTATCGCTCGTCGTGACCGCGCAATTGCCGCTTGAAGCGACCGCGCCGGCCAAGACCGAGCGCGCCACGGAATGGCTGATGTTGACCTCGGGCACGTCCGGCGTGCCGAAGATCGTCGGTCACACGCTGGAAGCGCTGACCGGCGCCATCGTCGCCGAAGGCCCCGCGCGCGGACCTGCGCCGGTCTGGGCGACGTTCTACGACATCCGCCGCTATGGCGGCCTGCAGATCTTCCTTCGCGCCATCCTCTCCGGCGGTTCGATGGTGCTGTCTGACCCGCATGAGGCGCTCGGCGATCACGTCGCGCGGCTGAAGGCGCGTGGCGTCTCGCACATCTCCGGCACGCCGTCGCACTGGCGCAAGCTCCTGATGAGCGGTTCGGCCACGCAATTCGCCCCGGCTTACGTCCGCCTTTCCGGTGAAATCGCAGACCAGGCGGTGCTCGACGGATTGAAGGCGGCATTCCCCAATTCCTCCGTCGGTCACGCCTATGCCTCGACCGAGGCTGGGGTCGGCTTCGCCGTGAATGACGGGCTGGAAGGCTTTCCGGCCGACTACCTCGGCAATCGCAACGGCGTCGAGATGAAGGTGGTCGACGGCTCGCTGCGGATCCGTTCGACGCGCACCGCGCATGCCTATGTCGGCCGCAGCGCCGCGGCGCTCACCGATGACGACGGCTTCGTCGACAGCGGCGACATCGTCGAGCTGCGCGGCGACCGCTATTATTTCGTCGGCCGCCGTGGTGGCATCATCAATATCGGCGGGCTGAAGGTCAACCCCGAGGAGATCGAGGCGGTGATCAACCGTCATCCCGACGTGCGGATGTCGCGGGCGAAATCGCGCAAGAGTCCGATTACCGGCGGCATCGTCGTCGCCGACGTGATCCTGGCCGACGGCACCGACCAGGCGCGCGCGAAGGAGATCCGCGACCAGATCCTGGCTCAGTGTCGTGCGCAGCTGGCGTCGCACAAGGTGCCGGCGGTGATCCGCTTCGTCGAGGCGCTCGATGTCACCCCGGCCGGCAAGCTGGCGCGCACCGATGCATAACGTTCTCGTCACTGGCGGCAGCCGCGGCATTGGTCTGGCGATCGGCAGACGCCTGGTCGATGCCGGCTACAACGTGATCGCAGTGGCACGGCGCGCGAGCGAGGAGCTCGAGGGCGCAATCGCCGAATCCGAGGGGCGCCTGCATTTCCGCGCCTGCGACCTTGCCGTGATCGACGCGATCCCGGCCTTCGCAAAGCTCGTGCGCGACGAGTTCGGCCCGGTCTACGGCCTCGTCAACAATGCCGGCCTTGGTACCGAAGGCCTGCTCGCCACCATGCACAATTCCGAGATCGAGGCGCTGGTGCAGCTCAACGTGCTGTCGCCGATCATCCTCACCAAATACGTGGCGCGGCAGATGATGGCGGACGGCGCCGGCCGCATCATCAACATCTCCTCGATCATCGCGACGACCGGCTACAATGGCCTGTCCGTCTATGGTGCAACCAAGGCGGCTGCCACCGGCTTTACCCGCTCGCTGGCGCGCGAGGTCGGCAAGGTCGGCATCACCGTGAATGCGATCGCACCGGGCTTCATCGACACCGAGCTCACCCACAATCTGTCCGACGAGGGGCGCAAGCGCATCGCCGGACGCAGCGCGCTGCGCCGCCTGCCGGAGACGGACGACGTCGCGCGCATGGTGGAATATCTGCTGGGGGATGGCGGCCGCAACGTCACCGGGACCGTGTTCACCGTCGATGCGGGCAACACGGCATAGCGGAACTCGGCCGGCATGATTGCGTTGATCGGGAGCAATGACATTCCGCCCGATTTGGTCGTAAGATGCCTCGCAATCGATTGGGTTACGTCAATCGATCTGCCCTAATCGACAGGGGAGCAGTCCATGGCCATGCCAAACACGACCGCTTCAATCCGGGGCCGGACGGAGCAAGCCCAGCCGGACGTTGTCCATTGCCCGCCGATGGCGCATCAGAATTCCGGCGCTCACGGCTATGAGATGTACCCGCAGCAATTCGTGCGTCTGGTCGGCTGCCATGACGCGTCTCTCGACACCTCCCGCAAGCGTCAGGATGAGAAGATGCACTAAAGCGCGATGCGATTTGGATGAATCGTCATCGCGCTTTAGGCTGATGTTTAAGGATGATCTTTTCGGAAAACCGCTGCGCATTTTTCCGGATCATGCTTTAGCCGTCACGTCCCGTGCTTCGGCGGGTCCTTCGGCAGGTCAATTCGTTCGTGTGAAAATTCGGGCGGCCCTTCGGTGAGGCGGCGGATGCGGCGCTCGCGCTCGTCCTCCGGCAACGCGGGATCGAGCAGCGCTTCGATCTCGTGGATTGCGATCTCCTCGATCCGAGTGGCGTCCGAGGCGACCGAATGCACCGACGTGAGCACCGGCGGCGCGGTCTTCAGGCCCAGCTCGATCAGTTTGCAGATGGCATCCGAGCGGGTCAGGCGATGGGCTTCAGCCCAGGCATCGACGGCTTCCGTCAATCTCTCGGGCATCTTGACCGCGCTGATCGGGTCGACGCCCGTGCGCCGCCGGACCGGAGAGGTGGAGTCCCTATCGCCGAAGTCGGACACCTCGATCATCCCATGCAAGGCCGTGGAGCTGAACGAGGATAGCCGCACTTCCCGGCGGGCCGTTTGATGCCGATCAATGACCCCCGCGGCATTGCCAGCGGCCGCATCTTGTCGTTCCGGCCCATTTCGGCCAAATGATTGAAAGGGGCCGCCGGCCGGCGAACCCGGATCGATCCTGCCACGTATCTGTCGCGCATTCCAACCATCCGGCATCCCCGATGACCTCAGGCGAATCCTTCTATGGTGGCATTCCCGTCTTCCGCGGCTTCACCAGCCTGATGGATCCTGCGCTCTATGCGCCGCTTCCGGAGGACTGGAGCATCGGCATTGCCGACATCGTCGATTCCACCAAGGCGATCGCGGCGCAGCGCTACAAGGCGGTCAACATGGCCGGCGCGGCCGTGATCGCGGCAGTGACGAATGCCTTGGAGGGTCGCGAATTCCCCTTCGTGTTCGGCGGCGACGGCGCCAGCTTTGCGGTCGCGCCCGGCGATCTCGATGCGGCGCGCGACGCGCTTGCCGCGACCGCCACCTGGGTGCGGGAGGATCTCGACCTGAGGATGCGGATCGCGCTGGTGCCGGTGAGCGCCATCCGCGCGCAGGGTCTCGACGTGCGTGTCGCGCGCTTTGGTCCGTCGGCGAACCTGTCCTATGCGATGTTCTCCGGCGGCGGACTCGCCTTTGCCGACGCGGCGATGAAGCGCGGCGAGTTCGCGCTCGCCGAGGCGCCGGCGGGCACGCAGCCCGACCTGTCCGGACTGTCCTGCCGCTTCGAGATGATGCCCGCCTCGCGCGGGCTGATCCTGTCGGTGCTGGTGATGCCGGCGCGCGGCGCCGATTCGCATGCCTTCCGCAAGGTGATCGAGGACGTCATCCATCTCGTCGAGCGCAGCCCGGACGGCGCCCGTCCGGTGCCGCCGCAGGGACCGCCGCTGAAATGGCCGCCGCAGGGGCTGGACTACGAAGCCCGCACCAGGCGCGGCGGCCCGCTGCTTGCGCGCCGAGCCAGCGTGCTGGCCTATACGCTGTTCGCCTATCTGATCATGCGCTTCGACATCAAGGTCGGCGGTTTCGTGCCCAGCCTCTACAAGCGCCAGGTCGTCGAGAACTCGGACTTCAGGAAGTATGACGACGGCCTGCGCATGATTCTCGACTGCACCCCGCAGCTCGAGCGCGCGTTGAGCGATCGTTTGGCGGCCGCCGCGCGCGACGGCATCGTGCGTTACGGCATCCATCAGCAGGACGCTGCGATGATGACCTGCTTCACGCCCTCGGCGCTGCGTAGCGACCACGTGCACTTCATCGACGGCGCCCGGGGCGGCTATGCCTCGGCAGCGACGGCGCTGAAGGCGATGACGGCGTAGCCGATTCCCGTGTCCCGGACGCTTGGCGAGCGCGGGATGTGAGTTCTTGCTGTCGGTGGCACATTCCTGCGCTGACTTGCCCGCGCTCATTTACCCCAGCGCGCGAACGCGACCGAGGCCGCGGTCGACAGGCCGAACACGACCATGGCGCCGCCGACCAGCGCGAACAAGGTCCAGGCCGGCGCATGCGCCGTCATGAGGCCGATGCCGCCGATCGCGACGATGAGAAGCCGCGCGGTGGAGGCGAGCACCGGTCCGCCGACGCGCGCCGCGCCTTGGGACGAGAAGTAGAGCGACACGCCTATGCCGAAGAACACGAACGCCGGACCCGCCCAGTGGAAATAGCTGTGCGCCGCGGCCGTGACGCCGGGGTCTTGCGTAAAGAGCGCAACCCACAGCGCGGGATCGAGCGCGATGACGAGCCCGATCAGGCCGACCGTGAGTCCGGAGGCCGCCGCCGCGGTCCAGGCGACACGCCGTGCCCGCTTCAAATGTCCGGCGCCCATCGCCAGGCCGACCATCGGCACCGAGGCGATGCCGAAGGCGAAGGTGATCGGGATCAGCAGGAATTCTAGCCGCGAGCCGATGCCGTAACCGGCCAGCATCTCGGTGCCGAAGGTCGCCAGGATCTTCGTGAAGATCAGGATCGTGAGCACGGTTTGGAGCGGCGACAGGCAGGCCACCGCGCCGACCTTGAGAATGTCCAGGAACATCGCGCGCTCGAAATGGAAGGCGCGGAAGTCGAGCTGCAGCCGGCTGCGGCCGGACCATAGATACCAAAGGAAGAAGACCGCCGCGCAACTGAACGCGATCAACTGGCCGCTGGCGACGCCGGGCATGCCGAATTGCGTCACGCCGAACAGGCCGAGACCCAGCGTGCCGCCGAGCACGACCTGGAGCACGCTCGCTCCGATCAGCGTCATCGAGGGCAGGCGCATGTCGCCGGTGCCGCGGATCACCGAGGCCAGCGTGTTGACGAGCCAGATCGCAACCGCGCCGGAGAACAGCACCTGGGAATAGCCGCTGGCTTCCTCCAGGACGCGGTCGCGGCCGCCGAGCAGGGTGAAGAACCAGCGGCCGAAGCCGAGCATCATCACCGTGAAGAACAGCCCGCCGCAGAGGCCGATGATGGCCGCATGCAGCGCCAGCGTGGCGGCGCGGTCACGATCCCCGGCGCCGAGGGCGCGGCTGATCGCGGAGGATACGCCGCCGCCCATCGCGCCCGCGCTCATCATCTGCGTCAGCATCGCGAACGGAAACACCAGCGCGATCGCGGCGAGCGGGATGGTGCCGAGCCGGCCGATATAGGAGGTCTCGGCGATCGCGACCAGCGTGCTGCCGACCATCGCGATCATGTTGGGGATCGCGAGCCGGAGCAGCGTCGGCAGGATCGGCGCCGTCAGCAGGCTCGCAATGGGGGAGGCGATCGGCCCCCGCGGCGGGACGGCGTCTAGGGGAGCGTCGATCGTCATGTTCACCGGCGGAATTTTAAATGATGATTGACATATTATAGCGCGCGGGGCGGCCGGCCCAGCCCTCGCTCACGCAGGGCTCACCAGGGCAGGCCGCATAGGTCGATGGTGCCCAGCGTCGGGGCTCGGACGATGTTGAAGACGTAGGGCGCCATGTGGGTGAAGCGGATCCGTCCCTCCGGCTGTTCGCAATAGACCTCACCCTTGAAGGGCAGCCAGCTCCGGGTCTCGTAGAACGAGAAATTGTGGGGCTCGCAGAACAGCAGCGCGAAGCGAACGGCCTCGTTGGCGCGCATAGTGTGCACCGCCGCGTCGATCGCCACGGTCGCATAGCCGCGGCCGCGGCGGTCCTCGCGGGTGCAGACCCCGCCGATGCCGCCGATATGGACCTTCTGCCCATTCCAAGTGACGGTGCGGAAGTAGATGCCGGCATGGCAGACCAGGCCGTCCTCGGGGGTCTCGATCAGGACGCGCAGATCGGCATTGGCCCATTTGACGTGAGCCCAGGGCTTGTCCGCGATCGTATGTGGTCCCCAGACCGCCTGATGCAGCGGCTCCGCAATCGGCCACGAGGCGTCGCCGTTCAGAATGTCGATCTCAATGCTCATGGCTCTGTCTTTCGCAAGGTCCGTGCGTGGGGCATTCGTTCTGCCATAAGCGCCTCAAAGGCAATGATATTTTGCATCGAGCCACCAGCACGGCGGAGGTCTTCGCGTGCTGCGACGATTTTATGCAATCGAGCCAAGCGTCCCCGTCACGTGTTTTCGAAATTCTGAGGTATTTAACGGCGACGGAACCTTCTATAAGGGGTGACCGTTAGAACTCGTTCCCCACCAGTTGCGGACAAGAACCCATGACCTTTACGCTGCCCCCACTCCCTTACGCCTATGACGCCCTCGGCCAGTACATGTCGAAGGAGACGCTGGAATTCCACCACGACAAGCATCATCAGGCCTACGTCACCAACGGCAACAACGCGCTCAAGGGAACCGAATGGGAAGGCAAGTCCCTTGAGGAGATCGTCAAGGGCTCGTTCGGCAAGAACCCCGCGGTGTTCAACAATGCCGGCCAGCACTACAACCACATCCACTTCTGGAGCTGGATGAAGCCCAATGGCGGCGGCACCAAGCTGCCGGGCAAGCTCGAGAAGAAGATCAACGAGGACCTCGGCGGCTTCGAGAAGTTCAAGACCGACTTCCAGGCGGCCGGCGTCGGCCAGTTCGGCTCCGGCTGGTGCTGGCTCCAGGTCAAGAACGGCAAGCTCGAGATCTCCAAGACCCCGAACGGCGAGAATCCGCTGGTGCACGGCGCCACCCCGATCCTCGGCTGCGACGTCTGGGAGCACTCCTACTACATCGACTATCGCAACCGCCGTCCCGATTATCTCAAGGCGTTCGTCGAGAACCTCGTGAACTGGGAATACGTGGAGTCCCTGTTCGAGAAGGCCTGAGTGTCATTCCGGGGCGCGCGAAGCGCGAACTATGATGCGCAATTGCGCATCTGAGAATCCGTTTATCCGTTCGGGGTGAGGCTCGATGGATTCCGGGCTCGGCGCTGATGCGCCGCCCCGGAATGACAAAAAGGCGGTCGCATGAGCGGCCGCCTTTTTGCTGTGCGGAATTGCCCTGCACGGGGCGCGTATCGGCCTGTGATCGTTCCGTTTGCATCGCCCGGCCGGCGCTTCTAATCAGTACGGGCATCCCCTCGATCCGACCCGAGCCCGTTGTCAGAACGTTCCCCGAAAATCCCGGCGCCGGCCGAGGACGCGGAGTCCGAGCCGCGGCCTGGGCGGGTGCGCAAGCCGATCGGCTGGTCGACCATCATCATCGCAGTTCTGGTCGCGGTGAGCGCGGCGCTGGTCTGGCGGCGTGACGGCACCGACGGCGTTCTCGACATCCTGACCCACGATCTCTCGCTGTTCTCAGGCATCCTGCCGCGCGTGCTCGCGGGCTGCCTGCTCGGGGCCTTCATCTCCGAGATCCTGCCGCACGAGAAAGTCTCGCGTTCGCTCGGGCCGAAATCCGGTTTGATGGGGCTTCTGATCGGCACCGCCTTCGGCGCGATCCTGCCGGGCGGGCCCTTCACCGCCTATCCCGTGGCGAGCGCTTTGCTGGCGGTCGGAGCCGATTTCGGCGCCACCATCGCCATGGTCGTGAGCTGGACCCTGATCGGCTATGGCCGGGCGGTGGCCTGGGAGATCCCGATCATGGGCACCGACTTTACATTGTGGCGGATCGTGATCTCGCTGCCTTTGCCGGTGCTCGCTGGTGCGCTCGGTCGCTTCGTCTATGTCCGGCTCTATCCGAAGCGCGCCAGCGACGAGGACGCGGCATGAGCGCCGCGCTTCTGATCGACATCCTGCTGTGGGGCTCGGTGCTTGGCGTCGGGCTGATCGCCTTTCGCCGCGGCCCGCCGGTGTTCAAAGCCTCGTTGCGCGAAGGCTCGATGGACTTCATCAACATCGTGCCGCGGATCGCGTTAGGGGTGATCGGCTCCGGCTACATCGCTGCCATCATCCCACAGGAGATGATCACCGGCTGGCTCGGGCCGGACAGCGGCTGGCTCGGCGTTGCGACCGCCGTGGTCGCCGGCGCGGCGACGCCGGGCGGCCCCGTGATCGGCTTCTCCATCGGCACCGTGGCGCTGAAGTCGGGCGGTGGGATGCCGCAGGTGGTGGCCTATGTCGTCGCCTGGGCCCTGTTTGCCTTCCAGCGGGTGATCTTGTGGGAAATCCCGTTCATGCCGGCCCGCTTCGTCTGGTTCCGCTGTGCCGTCTCGGTGCCATTCCCGTTCGTGGCCGCCGCCATCGCGATGGTGATCGGCAAGCCGTGACCGGCGTGGACAGGCGTAATGTTATAATATAACGTCCCGGCATGGTTCCCGCCGCGTCCCCCGTCCATCATCACGACCATGCCCACGGCCATTCCCATGCGCACGGGCACGACCACAGCCACGCCCATGTCCACGATGCCGCCTCGCCGCATCCCGCCCAGGCGGCGCCCTGGTCGATCCTGCGCATGACCATGGCCGCGCGCCTCGCGGCTGCGCTCGCCGTCTGTGCCGTGCTCTGGGGCGTGGTCTTGCTGGCGATGAGGTGACGATGGCGGCGCTGCACTTTCACAACGTGACGCTCGGCTATGACCGGCATCCCGCCGTGCACCATCTGAGCGGCGAAGTCGCGCGAGGTGCGCTGGTCGCCGTGATCGGCCCGAATGGCGCGGGCAAGTCGACCCTGCTGCGCGGCATCGTCGGCATTCTCAAGCCGCTCGACGGCAGCATCCATCTCGGCGGCCTCGACGCCAGGGACATCGCCTATCTGCCGCAGAGCGCCGAGATCGACCGCAGCTTCCCGATCTCGGTATTCGATTTTGTCGGCACCGGATTGTGGCGGGCTACCTCCCTGTTCGGCGGCATTGGCAAGGCTGCGCGCGGAAAGATTCTCCGTGCGATCGCGTCCGTCGGCCTCAACGGCTTCGAGAATCGCCCGATCGGCACGCTCTCCGGCGGCCAGATGCAGCGCGTGCTGTTCGCGCGCGTGCTGCTCCAGGACGCCAGCCTGATCGTGCTGGACGAGCCCTTCAACGCCATCGATGCCAAGACCACCGCCGACCTGCTCGCGCTGGTCAAGCAATGGCACAACGAGGGCCGCACCGTGCTCGCCGCGCTGCACGACATGGAGATGGTGCGCAACCATTTCAGCGAGACGCTGGTGCTGGCGCGTGGCCCGGTGGCGTGGGGACCGACCGCGGACGTGCTGACGCCGGAAAACCTGCTGGTCGCGATGCGGATGTGCGAGGCCTTCGACGACAGCGCCGCGGCCTGCGCCGCCGATGATATCAGCTCGCGGGCGGCCTGATATCCGATGCTCTATGACGCGCTGATCGGCCCGTTCACCGAATTCGAGTTCATGCGGCGCGCGCTCGCCGCCGTGATCGCGCTGGCGCTGGCCGGCGCGCCGATCGGTGTATTCCTGATGCTGCGGCGGATGAGCCTCGTCGGTGACGCCATGGCGCACGCGATCCTGCCCGGCGCCGCGGTGGGCTTCCTGCTCTCCGGTCTTAATCTGTTCGCGATGACGGCCGGCGGCCTGATCGCAGGCTTTGCGGTCGCGATCCTCGCCGGCGTGGTCGCGCGCTCGACCGGCTTGAAGGAGGACGCCTCGCTCGCCACCTTCTATCTCGCCTCGCTGGCGCTCGGCGTCACCATCGTCTCGATCAAGGGCACCAATATCGACCTCTTGCACGTGTTGTTCGGCAACATCCTCGCCATGGACGACCAGACCCTGCTGGTGGTGGCCTTCAACGCCACCGTGACGCTGCTCGTGCTCGCCGTGATCTACCGCCCCCTTGTGATCGAGAGCGTCGATCCCTTGTTCCTGCGCACGGTCAGCCGCGCCGGTGGCCCCGCGCATCTCGCCTTCCTCGCGCTGGTCGTGATCAACCTCGTCAACGGCTTCCAGGCGCTCGGCACGCTGCTTGCGGTCGGCCTGATGATCCTGCCGGCGGGCATCGCCCGGTTCTGGTCGCGAGATCTGACCGCGATGATCTGCATCGCGGTCGTCGCCGCCGCAATTTCCGGCTATGCCGGCCTCGTGCTGTCGTTCCAGACCCGCGTGCCGTCGGGCCCCGCGATCATCCTGGTCGCGACCGTGATCTACGTGGTCTCCGTCCTGTTCGGCCGCGTCGGCGGCATCGTCCGGCAGATGTTTCCCGGCCGGCATCTGGAAGCGTGACGATGCGGCCCTTCCTGCTTTGCGTGCTCCTGCTGATCGCCTCGCCACTTCAGGCCGCGGAGCGGCTGAACGTCGTCGCGAGCTTCTCGATCCTCGCCGATTTCGTTCGTAATGTCGGCGGTAACAGGATCAATTTGGCCACGCTGGTCGGCGCCGACAGCGACGTCCACGTCTACACGCCGCCGCCCGCCGATGCGAAGCGCGTCGCGGAGGCGAAGCTCGTCATCGTCAACGGGCTTGGGCTGGAGGGCTGGCTGCCGCGTCTCGTGCAGTCTTCCGGCAGCAAGGCGCAGGTCGTCACCGCCAGCGCCGGCATCACGCCGCTCAAGCTTGGCTCAAGCGCCGACCCCCATGCCTGGCAGTCCGTCCCCAACGCCAAGGTTTACGTGGCTGATATCGCCAATGCGCTGGCCGCGGCCGATCCTGACGCAGCCGACTTCTTTCGCACCCAGGCCAAGGCCTATCTGGAAAAGCTCGAAGCGCTCGACCGCGAGGTCCGCGAGGCCGTTGCCAAAATCCCAACCGAGCGGCGCAAGGTGATCTCCACCCACGATGCCTTCGGCTATTTCGCCGCCGAATATGGTATCCGGTTCGTCGCCCCCCTTGGTGTCTCCACCGAAACCGAGCCCAGCGCCCGGGACATCGCGGCCATCATCGGCCAGATCAAGGCCCAGAAAATCCCGGCTGTCTTCCTGGAAAATATCAGCGACGACCGGCTGATCCGGCGGATCGCGGCGGAGACCGGGGCAAAGGTCGGCGGGACCCTGATTTCAGACGGTTTGACCGGCGAAAAGGGGCCTGCACCCACTTACATTGACATGGTCAGGCACAATATAAAGGCCCTGACCAGCGCGCTTGACCATTAGGGCAGGGGCCACCCCGCCTCGCGTCGCGCGGAAATCGCCCGAAGCCGGAGTTGTTATGTCTGAAGCGACCTCCCAAAAAATTCCCGTGACCGTCCTGACCGGCTATCTCGGTGCCGGCAAGACCACGCTGCTCAACCGCATCCTGTCGGAAAACCACGGCAAGAAATACGCCGTCATCGTCAACGAATTCGGCGAGATCGGCATCGACAACGACCTCATTATCGGCGCCGATGAGGAAGTGTTCGAGATGAACAACGGCTGCATCTGCTGCACGGTGCGCGGTGACCTCGTTCGCATCATGGACGGCCTGATGAAGCGCAAGGGCAAGTTCGACGCCATCATCGTCGAGACCACCGGCCTTGCCGATCCCGCGCCGGTCGCCCAGACCTTCTTTGTCGACGAGGACGTGCAGAAGAACGCGCGTCTCGACGCGGTGGTGACGGTCGCCGACGCCAAATGGCTGTCCGACCGGCTCAAGGACGCGCCCGAGGCCAAGAACCAGATCGCCTTCGCCGATGTCATCGTTCTGAACAAGACCGACCTCGTCAGCAAGGGCGAGCTTGCCGAGGTCGAGGCCCGCATCCGCGCCATCAACCCCTATGCGAAGCTGCACCGCACCGAGCGCTGCTCGGTGGCCTTGGCCGACGTGCTCGACCGCGGCGCGTTCGATCTCGACCGCATCCTCGATATCGAGCCGGATTTCCTGGAGGCCGACGATCATGACCACGACCATGATCACCACCACCATCACGGCCACGATCATCATCATGATCACGGCCACGGCCTGAAGCACTACCACGACGAGGACATGCAGTCGCTGTCGCTGAAGACCGACAAGCCGCTCGATCCCAATATGTTCATGCCCTGGCTGCAGAACCTGGTGCAGGTCGAGGGCGGCAAGATCCTGCGCTCCAAGGGCATCCTCGCGTTCCACGACGACGACGACCGCTATGTCTTCCAGGGCGTCCACATGATGCTGGAGGGCAACCACCAGCGGAAGTGGAAGGAAGGCGAGCCGCGCGAGAGCCGCCTCGTCTTCATCGGTCGCGAATTGCCGGAAGAGGCGATCCGCAAGGGTTTCGAGAGCTGCATCGTCTCGTGATGAAAGAGTTTACGCCGCCTCCCGATTCCGCCTCGATCGTCTCCGTCACCGACCGCGTCAAGCCTGTCACGCTCGGCATGGCCGTGACCTCGGTGCATTTCCTCGGGGATCGTGCCGCCTTCGTCGGCGGCGAGGAGAACGTTGCCTTCGTCGACGCCAAGGGCGAGATCACCAAGGTCGCCGTGCACAGTGGCGGTATTCTCTCCACTGCCTTCGACGGCAAGCGCCTCGCAATGGGCGGCGACGACGGCAAGGTCGTCGCGCTCGATGCCAAGGGCGAGGTGACGCTGCTCGCGACCGACCCGAAGCGGCGCTGGATCGATGCGGTGGCGCTGCACGCCGATGGCGCGTTCGCCTGGTCGGCCGGCAAGACGGCCACCGTCAAGAGCGGCAAGGCCGAGGAGAAGTCGCTCGAGGTGCCCTCGACCGTCGGCGGTCTCGCCTTCGCGCCCAAGGGCCTGCGGCTCGCGATCGCGCATTACAACGGCGTGACGCTGTGGTTTCCCAACATGGAAGGGTCCGCCGAATTCCTGCCCTGGGCGGGCTCGCATCACGCCGTCACCTTCAGCCCGGACAACAAGTTCCTGGTGACCGCGATGCACGAGCCGGCGCTGCACGGCTGGCGGCTCGCCGACAACAGGCACATGCGCATGACCGGCTATCCCGGCCGCGTCCGCTCGATGTCGTGGAGCGCGGGCGGCAAGGGCCTCGCCACCTCGGGCGCCGACACCGTCATCGTCTGGCCGTTCGGCAGCAAGGACGGCCCGATGGGCAAGGAGCCCGCGATGCTGGCGCCGCTGCAGGCCCGCGTCTCGGTCGTCGCCTGCCATCCGAAGAACGACATCCTCGCCGCCGGCTACAGCGACGGCACCGTGCTGATGGTGCGCCTGGAGGACGGCG
Source organism: Bradyrhizobium frederickii (assembly GCF_004570865.1). Lineage (GTDB taxonomy): Bacteria > Pseudomonadota > Alphaproteobacteria > Rhizobiales > Xanthobacteraceae > Bradyrhizobium > Bradyrhizobium frederickii. The sequence goes on along the minus strand of NZ_SPQS01000017.1, from coordinate 132,602 downwards.
CCGAGATCCTGGTCCGCCGCAACGGCACGCCGCCCGTCGCCGCCATCGGCTGGAACGCCAAGGGCACGCTGCTGGTGTTTGCCGACGAAAATGGGGACGGCGGCCTGCTCGAGCTTTGATCTGTCATGGTTCCATCCGTATAGGGGGCCATGCGATTTCTCACGACTTTCCAGCTCGCCGATTTCGCGGACACGCTGGTCAGCCTGACCACGGCCTTCGTGCTGGGCACTCTGATCGGCGCCGAGCGGCAATATCGCCAGCGCACCGCGGGCCTGCGCACCAATGTTCTGGTCGCAGTCGGCGCCGCCGCCTTCGTCGATCTCGCCATGCAGCTGGACGGCGCCGACGGTGCGGTGCGGGTGATCGCCTATGTCGTCTCGGGCATCGGCTTCCTGGGCGCCGGCGTCATCATGAAGCAGGGCATGGACGTGCGCGGGCTCAACACCGCAGCGACGCTATGGGCTTCGGCCGCAGTCGGCTCCTGCGCCGGTGCCGACATGATCGCGCAGGCGGCCGCTTTGACGGTCTTCGTCATCGCCGGCAACATCATGCTGCGCCCGCTGGTCAACGCCATCAACCGCATCCCCCTGAACGAGAAGGCGCTGGAGGCGACCTACTATTTCAAGCTCGCGGTCGCGGCCGATGCCTTGCCTGACATGCGCGACCGCCTCGTCGAGAAGCTCGAGGGTGCGCAATATCCCGTGGCGGGTGTCGAGGTCGTCGAGATCGGCGAGGACATGCTGGAGATCGTCGCCAAGCTGGTCGCGAGCGCGATCGACCCGAACGAGCTGAACGCGGTGGCGACCGATCTGCAGCATCTGCCCGGCGTGCGCCATGCCACCTGGGAAGCCAGCACGACCGAGTAGGCGCGTCGTTTTGGCGCGCAGACGGGCAGATGCCGCCTTGCCGAGGATGGAACCCTGGTCGGTCGATTTCGTTGATCCCGCGGATAAAGGCGGTGATCGACATGCCCGGCCAACATGACAAGCACAGACTGAGTCTCGACCTGACAATCGCTGCCTCGCTGTTCGCGGCGGGACTCGTGGTGTCGGTGATGTCGCTCGCCCAGATCCGCGCCGAGAGCCGGATGCAGCTGGCGCAGGCGACGCAGCCGCTTCAGGGAACTCCGTCCGACGAGCAAAGCAAGGTGCCAGCGGAGGCCAAGCCCGGCGGCGACCGGCCGACCACGCCGGCCCCTGAGCCCGCGCGCCCCGATCCGCAGACGCAAGGCGCGGCGACCAGGCCGGCACTGCCGCCGGCACCGGCGGAAAAGATCGCGCCGCCGATCAAGGAGAAGTAGGTCTCTCCGTCATTCCGGGGCGCGCGAAGCGCGAGCCCGGAATCCATTGATCCGCAGATTCTGTCGCCCGATGGATTCCGGGCTCGCGCCAAGTGGCGCGCCCCGGAATGACGGGCAGAGAGAGGCGGGCCCCTCACCGCACCAGAATGTTCTTGAACTGCCAGGGATCGCTGGTGTCGATGTCCTCTGGGAACAGTCCCGGGCGGTCCGTCAGCGGGGTCCAGTCGGTGTAGAAGCCCTTCACCGGGCCGAGATAGGGCAGCTGGATTTCAAGGAGACGATCGAAATCCATCTCGTCGGCTTCGACGATGCCCTCGTTCGGGTTTTCCAGCGCCCACACCATGCCGCCGAGCACGGCGGAGGTCACTTGCAGAGCGGTGGCGTTCTGGTAAGGCGCGAGTTCGCGGGTCTCCTCGATGGAGAGCTGCGAGCCATACCAATACGCATTCTTGTCGTGGCCGAACAGCAGCACGCCGAGCTCGTCGATGCCGTCGACGATTTCGTCCTCTTCGAGGATGTGGTGCTTCTCCTGCATCTTGCCGGCGCGGCCGAACAGCTCATGCAGCGACAGCACGGCGTCGTCGGCCGGATGATAGGCGTAGTGGCAGGTCGGCCGATAGATCGCCGTGCCTGATGCGTCGCGCACCGTGAAGTAATCGGCGATCGAGATCGACTCGTTGTGGGTGACGAGGAAGCCGTATTGCGCGCCGCGGGTCGGGCACCAGGTGCGCACGCGCGTATTGGCGCCGGGCTGCATCAGGTAGATGGCAGCGCCGCAGCCGGCTTCGTGGGTATGCGCATTCTCGGGCATCCATTTCTCATGGGTACCCCAGCCGAGCTCCGACGGTTGCATGCCCTCCGAGAGGAAGCCTTCCACCGACCAGGTGTTGACGAAGACGTCGGGCTCTTTCGGCTTCTTGGAGCGCTGGGTGTCGCGCTCGGCGATGTGGATGCCCTTGATGCCGGCCTGCCGCATCAAATCCGCCCATTCGCCCTTGGTCTTCGGCTTGGGGGCATTGAGCTTCAGATCCGCGGCGACGTTGAGCAGCGCCTGCTTGACGAAGAAGGAGACCATGCCGGGATTGGCGCCGCAGCAGGAGACGGCCGTGGTCGAGCCTGCGGGGCGGGCCTTCTTGGCGGCCAGCGTCACTTCGCGAAGGGCGTAGTTGGAGCGCGCCTCCGGGCCCTTCGACGAATCGAAATAGAAGCCGAGCCAGGGCTCGTTGACGGTATCGATGTAGAGCGCGCCGAGCTCGTTGCAGAGCTCCATGATGTCGGTCGAGCCGGTGTCGACCGAGAGATTGACGCAAAAGCCCTGACCGCCGCCTTCGGTGAGCAGCGGAGACAGCAATTCGCGATAATTGTCTTTCGTCACGGCCTTCTGGATGAAGCGGACATTGTGCTTCTCGCAATGCGCCTTGCGGCCCTCGTCCTTGGGATCGATCACGGTGACGCGCGACTTGTCGTAATCGAGATGCCGCTCGATCAGCGGCAGCGTGCCTTTGCCGATGGAGCCGAAGCCGACCATGACGATGGGACCGGTGATCTTCGCGTAGATCTGCGAGGGAGGGCTCATAGGACGGTTTCTCCGGAACGTGCTGGCAGGCAAAGGGTGGGTGGATCAGGCGCTGCAGCGCTTGTCAGGCGCTGTGGCGCTTGGCGGTGACTTCGATCTCGACCTTCATCTCGGGCTTGGCGAGGGCGCTGACGACCAGCAAGGTCGCGGCCGGCCTGATGTCGCCGAGGACCTCGCCGCAGACGGCGAAGTGGGCATCGATGTAGTTGGTGTTGGTGACGTAGTAGGTCGCACGGACGATATCTGCCATCTCGAAACCGCCCTCCTTCAGGGCGGCTGCGATGGTCTTGAAGCAGTTGCGTGACTGGCTCGTGACGTCGGCCGGCATCGTCATCGTGCTGTAGTCATAGCCGGTGGTTCCCGCGACGAAGGCGAAATCGCCGTCGATCACGGCGCGGCTGTAGCCGACGGTCTTCTCGAGCGGAGAGCCGGTGGAGATCAGGCGACGGGGCATGGTTTGGGGCCTCGACTGAAGGATGTTTCGCGGGGTTAAAGGGCGTTTCTGGCGCCTGCGCAACCCCAAAGGAGCGGGCGTGACGCAGGCGCGGCCGGGCGTTGCCGCTCAGTGCGGCTCGGGTCGCCGCGATGAAAGCGATCCCTCAGGCCGCGCGCGCCGCAGGTGCGCGAACCGACCTCCGTTTGGGCAGGGCCGAACCGGTCGGGACGATCATCCCCTCGGCGCCGTCCAGGGCGCCATCGGTGAATTCGATCGCCAGCAGGCGGTCGCGTTCGAACGGGCCGGGCAGCGAAAGCCCAGCCGTCTTCTCCGCCGAGAAGCCGAAGCGGGCGTAATAGGAGGCATCGCCGAGCAGGATCACGGCTTCATGCCCGCGCGCCCGGGCGGCGGCCAGCGCTTGATGCATCAGCGCGGCGCCAATCCCGAGCTCGCGGCAGGCAGGATCGACCGCCAGCGGTCCGAGGACCAGAGCGGGCCTGCCTCCGGCGCTGACGTGCCACAGCCGCACGGTTCCCACGAGCTTGCCCTCGCGCACGGCCGACAGGGCGAGGCCTGCGGCAGGCGCGCGTCCGTCGCGCAGGCGCTGGCAGGTGCGGCCATGGCGGTCCTCGCCAAAGCTGGCATCGAGCAGCGCCTCACGGGCGGCGACGTCGACAGCACGCTCGCTGCGGATCGCAAACGGAGCGGCTTTCGAGGTGAGGGCGATCTGTGGCTTCCGAAAAGCAGTCATGGCGCACCAGTCCCCGCTTGAACGGACGTGCGGGCAGCACGCCGGTCCAAGACGTCGTCAGAAATCGAGATGTTGAGGAGGGAGCCGGCAAGCCGGCTCCCGGGTTCGTCAGGCCTCAGACAAAGAGGCGGATCAGATGTGGTACGTCTTCAGCGGCGGGATGCCGTTGAAGGCCACCGACGAGTAGGTCGACGTATAGGCCCCGGTGCCCTCGATCAGAACCTTGTCGCCGATCTCGAGCGTGACCGGGAGCGGATAGGGGTTCTTCTCGTACAGCACGTCGGCGCTGTCGCAGGTCGGCCCCGCCAGCACGCAAGGCGTCATGTCCGCGCCGTCGTGACGGGTGCGGATGGCGTAGCGGATCGACTCGTCCATGGTCTCGGCGAGACCGCCGAACTTGCCGATGTCGAGATACACCCAGCGCACCTCGTCCTCGTCGCTCTTCTTCGAGATGAGCACGACCTCGGACTCGATGATGCCGGCATTGCCCACCATGCCGCGGCCCGGCTCGATGATGGTCTCCGGAATCTGGTTGCCGAAGTGCTTGCGCAGCGCGCGGAAGATCGAGCGGCCGTAGGTCACGACCGGCGGCACGTCCTTCAGGTACTTGGTCGGGAAACCGCCGCCCATGTTGACCATGGTCAGGTTGATGCCGCGCTCGGCGCAGTCGCGGAACACCTGCGAGGCCATCGCCAGCGCACGGTCCCACGCCTTCACTTTGCGCTGCTGCGAGCCGACATGGAAGGAGATGCCGCACGGCTCCAGCCGGAGGCGCTTGGCGAGGTCGAGCACCTCGACCGCCATCTCCGGGTCGCAGCCGAACTTGCGCGACAGCGGCCATTCGGCGCCGGCGCAGTCATAGAGGATGCGGCAGAACACCTTCGCGCCGGGTGCGGCACGGGCGACCTTCTCGACCTCGGCGGCGCAATCGACCGCGAACAGGCGAATGCCGAGCGCGAAGGCGCGCGCGATGTCGCGCTCCTTCTTGATCGTGTTGCCGAAGGAGATGCGGTCGGGCGTCGCACCCGCGGCCAGCGCCATCTCGATCTCGGCAACCGTCGCGGTGTCAAAGCAGGAGCCCATGGAGGCGAGCAGGGCCAGCACTTCCGGCGCCGGGTTTGCCTTGACGGCATAGAACACGCGGCTGTCGGGCAGCGCCTTGGCGAAGCTCTGGTAATTGTCGCGCACGACCTCGAGGTCGACGACGAGGCACGGCTCGGTGTCGAGGCCATCCTTGCGCCGGTTGCGCAGGAATTCCTGGATACGTTCGGTCATGGCACTCTCCCAAACGGCCCAGCGACGGGCCCGTTCAAAACATGACGTCGGATAAGAGTGCTCTGGCCGGATCGCGCGATGGAGGCGCGACGAAGCCAAAAGACTCAAACCAGACTGTGCTGCCGTGGATTGGTTGGGAGTGTTCCCGCCCGCACACCTGGCAATGAAGGACAAGCCTTTTCAGTAGCCCGCGCCGGCGTTGGACTGCCGGTAGAGACCAAAAAAGCCCGATCCGTCGTTGCTTTAAGTCGCGTCCCCCGTTGAGAGCGGGGTGCGCCGGTTCGCCTCCGGCTGCCAGTCACGGTTGCAAAGAGCGAAGTCACCTTCGACAAGGCATCTCTTTGAGAGAGATGCTGGGCACTCCGGGTTTGCTTTGTCGTCTGACCTTCGAGCCTTGCGACCTTGGCCTTCCGACTTCCGCACTTCCGAAGAGCCCCTCGGCTTCTTCACCCCTTGGCGGCTGTCCGGCCTCTTGTCCGGATACCTACCGACTGACACACGACCACAGGCACGTGCGAAATTGGGCAAGTCCGCACATAAGTGTTTTGACTCGCCTTCGCAAGAATTTTTTTAGGCTGCGGACAGAATTGCCTAACATCTGCTTGCGCGGTGTTGCGCGAGCGACGCGGAAGATGAACGGGCGTTAAGTTTCTGTGGCAGCGCGCGCGTCTCTCGCGCGCGCGAGAGGCGTCAGCCGCGCTTCGTGAAGGGCTCGACGCGCTGAGCCGCGCGGATGAAGGCGGTCATCACGAGCACGCCGAGTGCAAACAGCACGGCCTGGAGGATGTGCGCGCCCTGGTCGCCGAGCCCGAACAGGATCGCGAGCGCCCATCCGCCGGCGAACGCCGCGCCGAACACTTCGGCGCCGATCAGGATGGCGGCGCTGATGACGGTGATGACGCTGGGCCAGACGATCTGACGGGAAGACGAGGAAGGCGCGTTCATGAGCTTAGGGGGTCCGTGGTCCATCGAGGGCCGCAATCTCCCCGAAAAGGCGGCCGGGAGCAAGGCCAAATGGCCCAAAAAAGCCCCATCGCGTGCTATAGCTGGCCGCAACAATCGAGCCATGAAAACCGGGACTTGCAATGTCAGACCCCCGCCAAATTACGGACTCCGAGACCAATCCGCTGCTGAAGGCCTGGGTGACGCCGTTTGCGACCCCGCCCTTCGACGAGATCAAGCCGGAGCACTTCCTGCCGGCGTTCGAGCAGGCCTTCGCCGACCACTCCGCCGAGATCGCGGCGATCACCAATGATCCCGCCGCGCCCGACTTCGCCAACACCATCACGGCGCTGGAGCGCTCGGGCAAGCTGCTGAGCAAGGTCGCGGCGGTGTTCTACGATCTGGTCTCGGCGAATTCCAATCCGGCCATCCTGGAGATCGACAAGGATGTCTCCTTGCGGATGGCGCGGCACTGGAATCCGATCATGATGAACGCCGTGCTGTTTGGTCGCATCGCCCAGCTGCACGAGAACCGCGCCGATCTCGGTCTTTCGCCCGAGCAGCTCCGCCTCTTGGAGCGCACCTATACCCGCTTCCACCGCGCCGGCGCCGGCCTGTCCGAGGAGGCCAAGACCCGGATGGCCGAGATCAACGAGAGGCTCGCCCAGCTTGGCACCGGCTTCAGCCATCATCTGCTCGGCGACGAGCAGGACTGGGTCATGGAGTTGGGCGAGGCCGACCGCCAGGGCCTGCCGGAGAGCTTTGTCGCCGCCGCCAAGGCTGCGGCGGAAGAGCGCGGGATGGACGGCAAGGCCATCGTCACGCTGTCGCGTTCCTCGGTCGAGCAGTTCCTGAAGAGCTCGGCCCGGCGCGACCTGCGCGAGAAGGTCTACAAGGCCTTCATCGCCCGCGGCGACAATGGCAATGCTAACGACAACAACGAAACCATCGTCGAGATCCTGAAGCTGCGCGAGGAGAGCGCGAACCTCCTGGGCTATCCGACCTATGCTGCCTACCGGCTCGAGGATTCCATGGCCAAGACGCCGGACGCGGTGCGGGGCCTGTTGGAGCGGGTCTGGAAGCCGGCGCGTGCCCGGGCGCTTGCCGATCGCGACGAGATGCAGGCGCTGATCACGGCGGAGGGCGGCAATTTCAAGCTCGCCCCCTGGGACTGGCGCTTCTATGCCGAAAAGCTGCGCCTTCAGCGCGCCAATTTCGACGATTCCGCGATCAAGCCATACCTCGCGCTCGACAACATGATCGCCGCCGCCTTCGACTGCGCCACGCGGCTGTTCGGCGTCACCTTCGAGGAGCGCAAGGACGTTCCGGTCTGGCACCCCGACGTCCGGGTCTGGGAGATGAAGGACAGGGACGGCAAGCACAAGGCGCTGTTCTACGGCGACTACTTCGCGCGCCCGTCGAAGCGCTCCGGCGCCTGGATGACCTCGCTGCGCGACCAGCAGAAGCTCGACGGCGACGTCGCGCCGCTGGTTCTCAACATCTGCAACTTCGCCAAGGGCGCCGACGGCGAGCCCTCGCTGCTGTCGCCCGACGATGCCCGCACCCTGTTCCACGAGTTCGGCCACGGCCTGCACGGCATGCTCTCCAACGTGACCTATCCGTCGCTGTCGGGCACATCCGTGTTCACCGACTTCGTCGAGTTGCCGTCCCAGCTCTACGAGCACTGGCAGGAGCGGCCCGAGGTGCTGCAGAAGTTCGCCCGCCACTACCGGACCGGCGAGCCGCTGCCGGACGACCTGCTCCAGCGTTTCCTTGCCGCGCGCAAATTCAACCAGGGCTTTGCCACCGTCGAGTTCGTCTCCTCGGCGCTGATCGACCTCGAATTCCACACCCAGCCGGCCGCTGCCGCGCAGGATGTCCGTGCTTTCGAAAAGCAGGAGCTGGCGAAGATCGGCATGCCCGAAGAGATCGCGCTGCGTCACCGTCCCACGCAGTTCGGCCACATCTTCACCGGCGACCATTATGCCGCCGGCTATTACAGCTACATGTGGTCGGAGGTGATGGACGCCGACGCCTTCGGCGCGTTTGAGGAGGCCGGGGACATCTTCGATCCCGCCGTGGCAAAACGCCTCCACGATGACATCTACGCCTCGGGCGGATCGGTCGATCCGGAAGCCGCCTATGAGGCCTTCCGCGGCCGCCCGCCGGAACCCGATGCGCTGCTGCGCCGGCGGGGCCTGCTCGACAACGCCGAGGCTGCCTGATGGGCACGATGCGCCGTCTGTTTGGACTGCTGCTCGCCGCTGGCCTGTCGCTCGCCGCGGGCGCGGCGAGCGCGCATCCGCATGTCTGGATCACCGCCACCAGCGAGCTGCTTTATGCTGCGGACGGCACGATCACCGGCGTCCGTCACGCCTGGACCTTTGACGACATGTTCTCGGCCTATGCGGTGCAGGGGCTCGAGAGCAAAACCAAGGGCGCCTATACCCGCGAGGAGCTCGTGCCGCTGGCGCAGACCAATGTCGAGTCGCTGAAGGAATATGCCTACTTCACCTTCGCGCGAGCCGACGGCAAGAAGGAACGTTTCCAGGAGCCGGTCGACTACTTCCTCGACTACAAGGACACCGTGCTGACCCTGCACTTCACGCTGCCGCTGAAGAATCCGGTCAAGCCCAGGCAGCTGGTGCTCGAAGTGTTCGACCGCTCGTTCTTCATCGATTTCCAGATGGCCAAGGACCATCCGGTCAAGCTGGTCGGCGCGCCCGCCGGCTGCCAGATGAAGCTTGACCGGCCGAGCGACGGCACCGCGACCGCGCAGAAGCTCAACGAGCAGACCTTCATGAACGGCGAGAACACCAATTTCGGCATGATGTTCGCCAACAAGATCACGGTGGATTGCCCTTGAAGCCGCAACTCCCTCCGCTCGCGCGCGGGCTGCTCGCCGGCGCGGCCGTCGTGCTGGCGGTCAGCGTGGCCGATGCCGCGCTCCACGATCTCCTTGCGCAGAATCCGTTCGGCGCGCCGCGCCCGGCGCAGGCGGCCGAGCCCGAAGCCAGCGGCCTCATCGGCTGGCTGCTGGCAAAGCAATCGGAATTCTATCGGCAGATGTCGTCGACGATCCGCGCCGCGAAATCCGACGGCTCGGCGGTATGGACGCTGCTCTTCATCTCGTTCGCCTACGGCATCTTCCACGCCGCCGGCCCCGGCCACGGCAAGGCGGTGATCGCCTCCTATCTCGTCGCCAACCGCGAGACCGCGCGGCGTGGCATCGCGCTGTCGTTTGCCTCGGCGCTGATGCAGTCGCTGGTGGCGATCCTCATCGTCGGCATCTCGGCCTGGGTTCTGAATGCGACCGCGAAGACTATGTGCAAGGCGGAAGGGGTGATCGAGATCGCGAGCTACGCCCTGATCGCGCTGTTCGGGCTGCGCCTCGTCTGGGTCAAGGGCCGCACCTTCATCCGGGCGCTGCAGGCGGCCCAGCCGGTGCCCGCGATCGCCGGCGTGCCGCACCATCATGATCATCACCATCATCATGATGCTCACGATCATCACGGTCACGGCCATGATCACCATCACCATCACCATCACCACGATCACGGCCATGGGCACGCCCATGCCCATCACGGGCATGACCATGTCCATGACGAGCATTGCGGCCATTCCCACGGCCCCACGCCGAGCGAGCTCTCCGGCCCCGGCGGATGGCGGCGTGGTTTTGCCGCGATCCTCACCGTCGGCATCCGTCCCTGTTCGGGCGCCATCCTGGTGCTGGTGTTCGCGCTGGCCCAGGGCCTGTTCTGGGCCGGCATCGCCGCGACCTTGCTGATGGGGCTTGGCACCGCGATCACGGTCGCGGCGATCGCGGTCGTCGCCGTCTCCGCCAAGGACATCGCCGCGCGCCTCAGCGCCGGGCGCGACGGCGGCGGCGCGCTGTTCATGCGCGGCATCGAATTCGCCGCCGCCGGCGTCGTGCTGCTGTTCGGTGCGGGCCTGCTGTTCGGCTACATCGCGGCTGAGCGGACCACGTGTTTTTAGCCGAACTGTCGTCCGGGGACACGACAGATTACCTCACACCGGCAGGAACCGCTTCAAGGCCGGCATGAAGAAGATCCCGAGATTGATCGCAAAGCCGACGCTCCAGAGGATCGAGCGCAGCGTCGGTCGGTTGCCGAGATAGGTCAGCACATAGGCGAGGCGGACGATGAGGAAGAGGGCCGCGAGTTCGTCGACGAGGCGCTGCGGCGAATCCCGGTATTCGGCGAGCAGCACCGCAAAGGCGAAGAACGGGAAGGTCTCGATGCCATTCTGGTGCGCGCCGAGCGCACGCTGCGACAGCGCGTCCTCATAGAAGGCGGGGTCCCGCGGCCGGGAATTGTCGAAGCGCCGAAACCTGATCCATTTGACCGCGGCGATCGTAGACAGATAGAGCAGCAGCGCTCCAAAGACGCACCATTCCGCGAGTGTCATCGTCGTTCCTCGGCCTGGGTGCGACCCTAACGAAATCGGCCTCATCTTGACAAGTTCGGACCAACGCGCGACCCACACAGGCATGACCAGTGTCGTCCCCATCGAGACCGGAAAACCAGCCGCCCAATCCGCCTTGCCGCGCGTCGGCGTGCTCCTGGTCAATCTCGGCACGCCCGACACCGCCGACGCGCCGGGCGTGCGGGTCTATCTGAAGGAGTTCCTCAGTGACGCCCGCGTCATCGAGGACCAGGGCCTGATCTGGAAAGCCGTGCTGAACGGCATCATCCTGCGCAGCCGTCCCCGCACCAAGGCGCTCGATTACCAGAAGATCTGGAACACCGAGAAGAATGAATCGCCGCTGAAGACCATCACGCGGTCGCAAGCCGACAAGCTCGCCGCGGCACTGTCGGACCGTGCCCACGTTATGGTGGACTGGGCGATGCGCTACGGCAATCCTTCGATCAAGTCCGGCATCGACGCGCTGATCGCGAAGGGCTGCGAGCGTATCCTCGCGGTGCCGCTCTATCCGCAATACTCCGCCTCGACCTCGGCGACCGTCTGCGACGAAGTGTTCCGTGTGCTGGCGCGCCTGCGCAACCAGCCGACGCTGCGGGTGACGCCGCCTTACTATGAGGACGCGGCCTATATCGAGGCGCTCGCGAGCTCGATCGAGACGCATCTGGCGAGCCTGCCGTTCAAGCCCGAGCTGATCGTTGCGTCCTTCCACGGCATGCCGAAATCCTATGTCGAGAAGGGCGATCCCTATCAGCAGCACTGCATCGCCACCACCGAGGCGCTGCGCCGCCGGCTCGGCATGGACGAGACGAAGCTGCTGCTGACCTTCCAGTCGCGCTTCGGCAATGCCGAGTGGCTTCAGCCCTATACCGACAAGACCATGGAGCGGCTCGCGAAGGAAGGCGTGCGCCGCATCGCGGTGGTGACGCCGGGCTTTTCCGCCGACTGCCTGGAAACGCTGGAGGAGATTGCGCAGGAGAACGCCGAGATCTTCAAGCACAATGGCGGTGAGCAGTTTTCCGCGATTCCCTGCCTCAACGACAGCCAGCCCGGCATGGACGTGATCCGCAGCCTGGTGTTGCGCGAGCTGCAGGGCTGGATATGACAGGCGCCTGCACCGCAATATTAACCTTTGCCGCTAGGTTCGCTCCCGCATCCTTCAAGAGCCTCCCTCCAAATACATAATCGTCGCGATTCCGCTCCGTCCGCCTTGTGCAGATTTGCACTGATGCCGACGTTACGCGCGACCGCTGAACCGGTAAGGTCGTGTTCCCGACCAATGACAGCGCGGGAAAGGCCTTTCCTGACTTGGAGGAAATATGAGCGGTTTCGACATTTTCGCGATTGTTCTCGTCTTGCTCGTCATCGTCACGCTGGTGGCCGGCGTGAAGACGGTGCCGCAGGGCTATGACTGGACCATCGAGCGGTTCGGCAAATACACGCAGACGCTGAGCCCCGGCCTCAATTTGATCGTGCCCTATTTCGATCGCGTCGGGCGCAAGATCAACATGATGGAGCAGGTGATCGACATTCCCGAGCAGGAGGTCATCACCAAGGACAACGCCACCGTGACGGTGGACGGCGTCGCCTTCTACCAGGTGTTCGACGCCGCGAAAGCAAGCTACGAGGTTTCCAACCTGACGCAGGCCATCACCGTCCTGACCATGACCAACATCCGTTCGGTGATGGGCGCGATGGATCTCGACCAGGTGCTGTCGCATCGCGACGAGATCAACGAGCGCCTTTTGCGCGTTGTCGATGCCGCGGTCTCGCCCTGGGGCCTCAAGGTCAACCGCATCGAGATCAAGGATATCGTGCCGCCCGCCGACCTCGTCGAGGCCATGGGCCGGCAGATGAAGGCCGAGCGCGTCAAGCGCGCCGACATCTTGGCCGCCGAAGGCCAGCGCCAGTCGGAGATCCTGCGCGCCGAGGGCGCCAAGCAGGGTCAGATCCTGCAGGCCGAAGGCCGCAAGGAAGCCGCGTTCCGCGACGCCGAGGCACGCGAGCGTTCGGCGGAGGCGGAAGCGAAGGCCACGCAGATGGTGAGCGAGGCCATTGCCAAGGGCGACGTCGCCGCGTTGAACTATTTCATCGCGGACAAATATATCAAGGCGTTCGGCCAGTTCGCGGAGGCGCCGAACCAGAAGATCATCATGCTGCCGATCGAGGCCACGAGCATGCTCGGTTCGCTCGCCGGCATCGGCGAGATCGCCAAGGCGACGTTCGGCGAGAGCGCGGCCTCTGGGTCCGCCGCCGCTCGCCGCCCCGGCTCAGTGCCCCCGACCGGCAGCATGCCGCCGGCGGTGCCGCCGCGGCAGGGATAGTCACCGGCGCATGACCCTTCGCTAGGGCTTGCGCCAATGATGGAAGATCGCGTCATGACCGACATGTTCGTATCGCTCGGCACCTGGAACTGGCTGATCTTCGGCTTCGTCCTGATGGCGCTGGAGGTGCTGGCGCCGGGCATATTCCTGTTCTGGCTTGGGCTCGCCGCGCTGCTGGTGGGTTTGATCGCGTTCGCCGTGACCACGTCCTGGCAGCTGCAGCTGGTGATGTTCGCGGTGTTCGCCGCCGCCGCCGTGCCGGTGTGGCGCCGCCTGGCCCGGCCGAAGCCGGATGCGAGCGCCAGCCCCTTCCTCAACAAGCGCGCCGAGGCCTTGCTCGGGCGTGAGTTCACGCTGGAGAAGCCGATCATCGACGGCAGCGGCACTATGCGCATCGGCGACACGGTTTGGCGCGTGGCGGGCCCCGACACGCCCGCCGGAACGCGGGTGAAGGTGGTGCAGGTGGACGGTGCCAATCTGACGGTCGCGGCGGCGTAGCTCTCTTCGCCTCTCCCCGCTTGCGGGGAGAGGCCGGATTGCATCGCAGATGCAATCCGGGTGAGGGGGACTCTCAGCGAGTCCGTCTCTCACCGTCTCCGCGGAGGCTCCCCCTCACCCCGACCTCCCCCGCAAGCGGGGAGAGGGGGAAAGGGCCTTCCACCTCTCCGCAAACCGGTGCAGCGGCATGAACGTCTCGCACAGGTCCCGTCCCAGCGCCGTCAGCCCATAACCTCCGCCTTCGCCAAGCTCGACGAACCCCGCCTCGCGCAGCTCCGTCAGCCGTGCCTGCAGCACCGTCGGCGAGGCCTCGTCGCAGGCGCTGCGCAACGCGCGGGAGGTGAGGGGCTCGCCGCGCAACTCCCACAATATCCGCAGGCTCCAGCGCCGCCCGAGCAGATCGAGCAGCGCCATGATCGGCCGTCCGCTGCGCGATGCCCGCACCCGAGGCGTCGTCGTGCCGGGCTTCTTGGCCATCGTCACCCTCTTGCGGTTTGCTACAGATAATGTAGCGTTATGCTACGGTAATTGTAGCAACGAGAGACGGCTCGTGTCCCCATCCACGCCGCGCATTGCGCCGCTCATCCCGCCTTATCCCCCGGAGATCCAGGCACAGTTCGACCGCATCATGCGCGGCGCGCCGCCGCTGCTGCTGTTCCGGGTGATGGCAGGTCACGGCCGCGCCTGGGACAAGTTTCGTGCCGGCGGCTTGCTCGATCCCGGCCCGCTCTCGCTGCGCCAGCGCGAGATCGTCATCGACCGCACCTGTGCGCTGAACAGATGCGAATATGAATGGGGCGTGCATGTCGCTGTTTTCGCCGGGCCGGCGAAGCTCGCCGAGGACGAGGTGCGTGCGACCGTGCAAGGCGATGCGATGTCGGCCTGCTGGTCAGCGGCGGAGCAGGCCCTGATCGCGGCCGTCGACGCGCTGCACGCCCGTGCGACGTTCACCGACGAGGAATTCGCCGCGCTCTCGGCGCATTACGACGAGGCGCAGATCCTGGAGATCATTTTGCTGTGCGGATTCTATCGCACGGTGTCGTATCTGGCGAACGGGCTGCGGTTGTCGCTGGAGGAGAAGGCCGCGCGGTTTCCGCAATGAATCCCTTGCCGTCATTCCGGGGCAAGCGAAGCGTGAGCCCGGAATCCATCGTGCAGCGCCCTCGGAGATGAATGGATTCCGGGCTCGCGCCCAAGCGGGCGCGCCCCGGAATGACGGCGCGGGGAGAGACCGCGCCTTAAGCCACGCCCGCCCGCAGCAGATCGTGCAGATGCACGATGCCCACCACCTTGCCCGCCTCGGTGACGACCAGCGTCGTGATCTTGCGGGTGTTCAGCACCTCGATCATCTCGGTGGCGAGCATCGAGGGCGGCACCGTCTTCGGCTGTTTGGTCATGATGTCGTCGACCGATGCCGAGAGCAGGTCGGGCCGCATGTTGCGGCGCAGGTCGCCGTCGGTGATGATGCCGACGGCCTCGCCCGCAGCGTTGACGATGCAGACGCAGCCGAGGCCCTTGGCCGACATCTCGACCACGGCTTCTGACATCTCGGTGCCCAGGCGTTTGACCGGGATTTCCGCGCCCGTGCGCATGTAGTCGCGGACGAATTTCAGCATCGCGCCCAGCTTGCCGCCCGGGTGGAAATGCGCGAACTCGAGCGCAGTGAAGCCGCGGCCTTCGAGCAGCGCGATCGCGAGTGCGTCGCCGATCGCCGCCTGCATCAGCGTCGAGGTAGTCGGCGCCAGATTGTGCGGGCAGGCCTCGCGCGCTTTCGGCAGTTCGATCACGATGTCGGCGGCTTGGCCCAGCGACGACGACGCATTCGACGTCACCGCGATCATCGGAATGGCGAAGCGCGCCGAATAGTTCACGAGGTTCTTCATCTCCGGCTGCTCGCCGGACCAGGACAGCGCCATGATGACGTCGTCGGTGGTGATCATGCCGAGATCGCCATGGCCGGCCTCGGCGGCATGCACGAAGAAGGCGGGCGTGCCGGTCGAGGCCAGCGTTGCGGCGATCTTGCGCCCCATATGGCCGGACTTGCCGAGCCCGGTGACGATGACGCGGCCCTTGGCATTGCGAATCAGCTCGACCGCTTTGGCAAACGTCTCGCCCAGTGGGCCGCGCAGGGCGGCTGCGAGCGCGTTGATGCCGCCGCTCTCCGTCTCCAGGGTGCGGAGCGCGGATTCGACGCTGTCAGGGATGGGGCCGGATGATGCGGTCATCAGCGGTTTCGAGCTCGGCATAATCTGGTCCAGGGAGGAGGGGGCGTTTGCCCGGTCGGCGCCTCATTAGCACGCCGCGGCTCTGGAGGCGACGCGCGCGCCAGGGCCCTCAACGGGTCATTAACCATAATTGTTTTAACTCCATTAACGATGGTTCCCGCCAGCCGGTGGGCGCGATCGTGAAAGTGTTTGATTTCGTTGGAGTTATTCCATCGTGGGGTGGTCTCCTGGCACCGGCCGGAGCAAACGCGCGCAATTCCTGCGCGCGGCTTTGCCGTGTCTTGTCCCCTGCCTTGCGCTGACCGCCCTCGGAAATGCCCCCGCGGCCGCCCAGAGCCTCACGCCCGATCTGTTCAATCCCAACCGCGGCGGCTTCGCCTCGCCCGAGACGCTGCCGACCCGCCGCACGGCGGGCGTGCCGCAGGCGCCGTCGGACGCGTTGCCGGCGCTGCCCGATCCCAGTGCCGATCCGCGCAAGGCCCGCGAGAGGCCGGCGGCCTCCCGCATCGGGCAGGTCCCGACCTATGGCCTTCCCGCGGCCACCGGCGCGAGCGGCGCCGGCTACGACTCGCTCAACCGCAAGCGACAGCAACCCAAGCTCTATCCCGGCCAGCCGAAGCCGAAGCGCGCGGCCGGTCCCGGCTCGCCGGTGCCGACCACGGCGCCGCCGTCCACACTCGGCCTGCCGAAGATTGCACCGCCGCCATCCGCCTCCGCGAACAAGTCACCCGTGCCCGCGGCGATGGCGGGCAACGTGCCCGGCCAGCCGCTGCGCCGCCGCCTCAAGGCGGATGACGATCCGTTCGGCGCCGTCGGCGACTACGCCGGCAGCTTCCTGATCAAGGGCGGGCTCGAGCTCTCCACCGGCTACGACACCAATCCGGCGCGTCTCAACAAGCCGGTCGGCTCGCCGGTCGTCGTGGTCGCGCCCGACCTCCTCGTCGTATCCGACTGGGAGCGCCACGCGCTGGTCGCCGACCTGCGCGGCTCGTTCTCGGGCTACACCAACAATATGCCGGCG
This sequence comes from Bradyrhizobium frederickii, assembly GCF_004570865.1. Classification (GTDB taxonomy): domain Bacteria; phylum Pseudomonadota; class Alphaproteobacteria; order Rhizobiales; family Xanthobacteraceae; genus Bradyrhizobium; species Bradyrhizobium frederickii. The sequence goes on along the minus strand of NZ_SPQS01000017.1, from coordinate 115,811 downwards.
ACGATCGACGGTTCTGCCTCGCCGTCGCCGGTCGAGATCAATCGTCCTGACTTTACCGGCCATGTCGACGGCCGGCTCGACGTCACCCGTGATCTCAAGCTGACCTCGCAGCTGCGCCTGCGCCTCGCCACCGACAATCCCGGCAGCCCGAACGTGCAGACCGGATTGCAGAAATATCCTGTTTACGCCGCCTATGGCACCACCGTCGGCTTCGACCAGACCTTCAATCGCTTCCAGGTCGCCGCCGGCGCCACCGTCGATCGCACCACCTACACGGACTCGAAACTTACCGACGGGGCGACCTTCAGCAACGACGACCGTAACTTCAACCAGTATGGCGGCGTCGGGCGCTTCTCTTACGATCTGAAGCCCGGGCTGAAGCCGTTCGTCGAGATCCAGGGCGACACCCGCGTCCACGATCAGGCCGCCGATCGCAACGGTTACTTCCGCGATTCGAACGGCGGCTATGCCAAGGTCGGCTCGTCCTTCGAGTTCTCGCGCATCCTCACCGGCGAAGTCTCGGTCGGTTATTCCGCGCGCAACTACACCGACCCGCGTCTCAGCCAGCTCGCAGGGTTTCTCACCTCGGGCTCGCTGATCTGGAATGCGAGCGGGCTGACCACGGTGAAATTCTTCACCGACACGCAGATCGCGGAGACTACGGTCGCCGGCTCCTCCGGCGTCCTGGTGCGGACCTACTCGGCCGAAGTCGACCACGACTTCCGCCGCTGGCTCACCGCCGTCGGCAAGTTCACCTACGGCACGCTCGACTACCAGGGCCAGAACCGCAACGACAAGACCTATTCGCTCGAAGGCAATCTGATCTACAAGCTCAACCGCAACATCTGGGTCAAGGGCACGCTGCGGCATGACATCCTGGAGTCGAACCAGCCGGGGTCGAGCTCGCAGGGGACCGTGGTGATGGTGGGCGTGAGGCTGCAGAATTGAGGAGAAGCCATCATGGCAGCCCGAATTACTTTGGACATCAATTCGGCCGGTGAATTCGAGTTATGGCTTAATCCCGAAGGCCGAGATCTCCTCGTCAAGGAATTGCTGGCTCTAAGTGAAACAAACGAGCACTTTCACTTAATGCCTTCCGATGTCCCGTCGGACGTTGAAGTTTCGACACGCCCCTATCGACCGAACGACAAGCTTCTTGAATACGGTAAGGTTCTGTTCCGGCTTGACGAGTGGGACGCGCTGCACTTTCCGCACGTCTTAGGCTGAGGCGCGCTTTGCCCAATCACTCTGTAGTCATGCCCCGGCTTGACCGGGGCATCCAGTACGCCGCGGCCCATCGCCTCAATCACGAACGTTTCTGGAATACTGGATCGCCCGGTCAAGCCGGGCGATGACACCGTCTGTAAGGCTGGCAGCGGACCAACACCTACCGCGGCAGGTCCGTCTTCCCCATCAAAAACGTATCAATCGACCGCGCGCACAGCCGGCCCTCGCGGATCGCCCAGACCACCAGCGACTGGCCGCGGCGCATGTCGCCGGCGGAGAACACGTTCGGGCGCGAGGTCTGGTAGTCCAGCGTGTTGGCCTTGACGTTGCCGCGCGGGTCGAGCTCGACCGAGAGCAGCTTGAGCAGGCCCTCGTGCACGGGATGGACGAAGCCCATGGCGAGCAGGACGAGTTCGGCCTCGAGCTCGAACTCGGTGCCGGCGATCGGCTTGAACTTGTCGTCGACGTGCACGCAGTGCAGCTTTTTGACCTTGCCGTCCTCGCCGGAAAATTTCTGCGTCAGCACGGCGTATTCGCGCACCGCGCCTTCGGCCTGGCTGGAGGAGGTCCGCATCTTCAGCGGCCAGTTCGGCCAGGTCAGGCCCTTGTTCTCGCGCTCGGGCGGAGCGGGCATGATCTCGAGCTGGGTCACGGAGAGCGCGCCCTGGCGCAGCGAGGTGCCGATGCAGTCAGATCCGGTGTCGCCGCCGCCGATGACGACGACGTGCTTGCCGCCGGCCAAAATCTCCTGGACGCCGCCGAGCGGCTCATTCGAGACGCGGCGGTTCTGCTGCGGCAGGAAATCCATGGCGTAGTGGATGCCTGACAACTCACGGCCGGGAATCGGCAGGTCGCGCGGGGCTTCCGCGCCGCCGGTCAGCGCCACCGCGTCGTACTCGTTGAGCATCTCGCGCGGATCGACATTGCCGTCCGCGCCGACATGGCTGTTGTAATGGAAGGTGACGCCTTCGGCTTCCATCTGAGCGACCCGGCGGTCGATGACGCCCTTCTCCATCTTGAAGTCGGGGATGCCGTAGCGCAGCAGGCCGCCGGCCCTGGCGTACTTCTCGTAGACGTGCACGTCGTGGCCGGCGCGCGCGAGCTGCTGCGCGCAGGCCATGCCGGCCGGGCCCGAGCCGATCACCGCGACCTTCTTGCCGGTCTTCTGGGCGGCGATCTCCGGCTTGAGCCAGCCATTGTCCCAGGCGCGGTCGACGATCGCGCATTCGATGGTCTTGATGGTGACCGGGTTGTCGTCGATGTTGAGCGTGCAGGAGGCTTCGCACGGCGCCGGGCAAATTCGCCCCGTAAACTCCGGAAAATTGTTGGTGGAGTGCAGATTGCGCGAGGCCTCTTCCCAATTGCCCTGATAGACGAGGTCGTTCCAGTCGGGGATCTGGTTGTTGACCGGGCAGCCGGGCGTGCCGGGCGCGACCGAGCCGGTGCCGTGGCAATAGGGAATGCCGCAGTTCATGCAGCGCGCGGCCTGGTCGCGCACCTCCTTCTCGGAGAGGGGAACGACGAATTCCTTGTAATGCTTCACGCGCTCGGTGACCGGGGTGTACTTGCGGTCGCGCCGTTCGATTTCGAGAAAACCCGTGATCTTGCCCATTAAACCCGAAGTCCCTGCCGCTTAGTCGTTTGTTCTCTCACTCCTCTTCCTGAGGAGCGGCGCGCTTTTCGCGCCGCGTCTCGAAGGATGAGGCCCGGATGGTGACCTCATGGTTCGAGACGCGCTGCGCGCTCCTCACCATGAGGGCTTTTTTCTTACGCCCCGATCGCGATTTTCGGCTCGGCGTCCGCGTTGGCGGCCAGTTCGCGCAGCGCGCGCCGGTACTCGACCGGCATCACCTTGCGGAATTTGGGCAGCCATTCCTTCCAATTGGCAAGGATGTCGGCGGCGCGCCTGGAGCCGGTGGCTTTCGCGTGGCGCGAGATCAGGACGTGCAGCCGCTCGACGTCGGAGGCGAGCAGGTTCTTGAACACGTCGACCCGACCGTGCGCCTCGAGGTCACCGGCATGGTGATAGGTGCCGGCGTTGATCAGCTCCTCGGACAGCACCGGCTCGAGCTCGACCATGCTGAGGTTGCACAGCTTGTCGAAGTCGCCGGTCTCGTCGAGCACATAGGCGATGCCGCCGGACATGCCGGCCGCGAAGTTGCGCCCGGTCTTGCCGAGCACGACCACGATGCCGCCGGTCATGTATTCGCAGCAATGATCGCCCGCGCCCTCGACCACGGCGACCGCGCCCGAATTGCGCACGGCAAAACGCTCGCCGGCGATGCCGCGGAAGTAGCACTCGCCCGCGATCGCACCGTACATCACGGTGTTGCCGACGATGATGCTCTCTTCCGGCACGATGCCGGAGTTCTGCGGCGGCTTGACGATGATCTTGCCGCCCGACAGGCCCTTGCCGACATAGTCGTTGCCTTCGCCTTCGAGCTCGAAGGTGACGCCGTGGGCGAGCCAGGCGCCGAAGGCCTGGCCGGCGGTGCCCTTGAGGCTGACATGGATGGTATCGTGCGGCAGGCCGGCATGGCCGTAGATCTTGGCGACGGCACCGGACAGCATCGCGCCCGCGGAGCGGTTGGTGCTGTTGATGCTGGCCTCGATCTTCACCGGCGCGCCGCGGTCGAGCGCAGGCTGGGCCTGCTCGATCAGCGAGCGGTCGAGCACCGCCTCCAGATGATGGTTCTGGCGCTCGGAGTGATAGATCTTCTGGCCCTTCTCTTCCTTCTGCTTGACGAACAGCTTGGAGAAGTCGAGGCCCTTGGCCTTCCAATGCGCCACCAGCTTGGTCTGGTCGAGCAGCTGCACCTGGCCGACCATCTCGTTAAATGTGCGGAAGCCGAGCGAGGCCATGATCTCGCGGACTTCCTCCGCGACGAAGAAGAAGTAGTTGATCACGTGCTCGGGCTGGCCGGTGAAGCGCTTGCGCAGCACCGGATCCTGGGTCGCGACGCCGACCGGGCAGGTGTTGAGATGGCACTTGCGCATCATGATGCAGCCGGCCGCGATCAAGGGCGCGGTGGCGAAGCCGAACTCGTCGGCACCCAGCAGCGCGCCGATCACGACGTCACGGCCGGTGCGGAAGCCGCCGTCGACCTGGACCACGATGCGGCTGCGCAGCCGCTCGCGCACCAGCGTCTGATGGGTTTCGGCAAGGCCGATCTCCCACGGTGAGCCGGCGTGCTTGATCGAGGTCAGCGGCGAAGCGCCGGTGCCGCCCTCAAAGCCCGCGATGGTGACATGGTCGGCGCGCGCCTTGGCAACGCCCGCGGCCACCGTGCCGACGCCGATCTCGGAGACCAGCTTGACCGAGACGTCGCCCGTCGGGTTGACGTTCTTGAGGTCGTAGATCAGCTGCGCCAGGTCCTCGATCGAGTAGATGTCGTGGTGCGGCGGCGGCGAGATCAGGCCGACGCCCGGTGTCGAGTGCCGGACCTTGGCGATGGTCGCGTCGACCTTGTGGCCGGGCAGCTGGCCGCCTTCGCCGGGCTTGGCACCCTGCGCCATCTTGATCTGCATCATGTCGGAGTTGACGAGATACTCCGTGGTGACGCCGAAGCGGCCCGAGGCGACCTGCTTGATCGCCGAACGCATGGAATCTCCGTTCGGCATCGGCTTGAAGCGATCGGCTTCCTCGCCGCCTTCGCCGGTGTTCGACTTGCCGCCGATCCGGTTCATGGCGATCGCGAGCGTGGTGTGTGCCTCGCGCGAGATCGAGCCGAAGCTCATCGCACCCGTGGCGAAGCGCTTGACGATGTCCTTGGCCGGCTCGACCTGGTCGAGCGGGATCGGCTTGCGCTTCTCCTCCTCCGCGTTCTTGATCCGGAACAGACCGCGCAGCGTCAGGAGCCGCTCCGACTGCTCGTTGAGGATCTTGGCGAAGGCGCGGTAGCGCTCCTGCGAATTGCCGCGCGCGGCGTGCTGCAACAGCGACACCGACTCGGCGGTCCAGGCATGGTCCTCGCCGCGGCTGCGATAGGCATATTCGCCGCCGACATCGAGCGCGTTCTTGTAGACCAGTGCCTCGCCGAACGCGTCGGCATGACGCCGCACCGCTTCTTCGGCGATCTCGGCAAGGCCGACGCCCTCGACGCGGGTGTGAGTGCCGGCAAAGAACTTGGCGACGAAGTCGGCCTTGAGGCCGACGGCGTCGAAGATCTGAGCGCCGCAATAGGACTGGTAGGTCGAGATGCCCATCTTGGACATCACCTTGAGCAGGCCCTTGCCGATCGACTTGATGTAGCGCTTGACGATTTCGTAGTCGTCGAGCGAGCCGGGCAGGCGATCCTTCATCGCGATGATGGTCTCGAACGCGAGGTAAGGATTGATCGCCTCGGCGCCGTAGCCCGCGAGACAGGCGAAGTGATGCACTTCGCGCGGCTCGCCGGATTCGACGACGAGGCCGACCGAGGTGCGCAAACCCGTGCGGATCAGGTGATGATGCACCGAGGCACAAGCCAGCAGCGACGGGATCGGTACCCGGTCGGTGCCGACCATGCGGTCGGACAGGATGATGATGTTGACGCCCTCGCGCACCGCGCTCTCGGCGCGCGCGCAGAGCTCGTCCAGCACCTGGTCCATGCCGGCCGCACCGAGACCGGCATGGAAAGTCGTGTCCAGCGTGCGCGACTTGAAGTGGGTGTCGGCCACGTCCGAGATCGAGCGGATCTTTTCCAGGTCAGCGTCGGTCAGGATCGGCTGACGCACTTCGAGACGCTTGGTGGTGGCCATGCCCTGCAGGTCGAACAGGTTCGGCCGCGGTCCGATGATGGAGACGAGGCTCATCACCAGCTCCTCGCGGATCGGGTCGATCGGCGGGTTGGTGACCTGCGCGAAGTTCTGCTTGAAGTAGGTGAACAGCGGCTTGGCCTTGTCCGACAGCGCCGAGATCGGCGTGTCGTTACCCATCGAGCCCGCGGCCTCTTCGCCGGTGGCCGCCATCGGCGTCATCAGGATCGCGATGTCTTCCTGGCTGTAGCCGAACGCCTGCTGGCGATCCAGCAGCGACAGATTGGAGCGCACGCCGGTGGTCGGCACCTTCGGCAGCTCTTCCAGCACGATCTGGGTCCGCTCCAGCCACTCCTTGTAGGGATGGCTCCTGGCGAGCTCGGCCTTGATCTCGTCGTCGGGAATGAGGCGACCCTGCTCGAGATCGACCAGCAGCATCTTGCCGGGCTGCAAGCGCCACTTGGTGATGATCTGGTCCTCAGGGATGGTCAGCACGCCCATCTCGGACGCCATCACGATGCGGTCGTCCTTGGTGACGAGGTAGCGCGCGGGCCTGAGGCCGTTGCGGTCGAGCGTGGCGCCGATCTGGCGGCCGTCGGTGAAGGCGATCGCGGCGGGGCCGTCCCACGGCTCCATCAGCGCGGCGTGATATTCGTAGAAGGCGCGGCGCTTCTCGTCCATCAGCGGATTGCCGGCCCACGCCTCCGGAATCATCATCATGACGGCGTGCGGAAGCGAGTAGCCACCCTGCACCAGGAATTCGAGCGCGTTGTCGAAGCAGGCGGTGTCCGACTGACCTTCATAGGAGATCGGCCAGAGCCGGTTGATGTCCTTGCCGTACAGCTCGGAGCTCACCGAAGCCTGCCGCGCCGCCATCCAGTTGGTGTTACCGCGCAGCGTGTTGATCTCGCCGTTATGGGCGATCATGCGGTAGGGGTGCGCCAGCGACCAGGCCGGGAAGGTGTTGGTCGAGAAGCGCTGGTGCACGAGCGCGAGCGCGCTCTCGAAGTCCTGCTCGTGCAGATCGGGATAGTACTTGCCGAGCTGGTCGGCGAGGAACATGCCCTTGTAGATCACGGTGCGGCAGGACATCGAGCACGGGTAATAGCCCGCAAGCCCGCGGTCGCGGCGCTGGTAGATCGCCTGCGAGATCGACTTGCGCAGGATGTAGAGCCGGCGCTCGAATTCGTCCTCGGTCTTGGCGGTGTCGTTGCGGCCGATGAACACCTGCATGCAGGCGGGCTCCGTCGGCTTCACGGTGACGCCGAGCGAGGAATTGTCGGTCGGGACGTCGCGCCAGCCGAGCAGGGTCAGGCCCTCTTCCTTGATCTGGTCGGCGATGATGCTCTTGATGACGTTGCGCCAGGCGGTGTCGCGCGGCATGAACAGCGCGCCGATGGCGTATTCGCCGGGCGCCGGCAGCGCGAAGCCGAGCTCCTTGGCCTTGCGGCTGAAGAAGGCGTGCGGGATCTGCACCAGAATGCCGGCGCCGTCGCCGGCGCGCGGGTCGGCGCCGACAGCACCACGATGCTCGAGATTGCAGAGGATGTTCAACGCATCCGAGACGATCTCGTGCGACTTCTTGCCCTTGATGTTGGCGATGAAGCCGACGCCGCAGGAATCCTTCTCCAGGCTCGGATCGTACAGGCCTTCGGCTTCGGGGCGCGAATTGTGCTCCTGAATCGGATCGGTCGTTTTCGAGGCGGCCGTCGCCGACAGCTGTTCTGCCACGATGCTTGCGCGCTCGAATTGCGACCCGTTCATTGTTCCTGTCCTCTCCATGCGGCAAGCTGCCTCACCGCTATCTTCGGCGCACCTTGGGCGTTCCGCGGCACCCGCCTCTGGGTCACCGCTCGTCCTTTGCGAGCCGCATTTTCTTAAATTCAGGCTTAGGCGTTCTTCGTCCCCGAGAACGGCTTTGCCTGGTACCTTCCTGGGTCCCGAGAGCACCAGGATTCGCTGCAATCCCTGTGCCGGGATCGCGAGCAAAATTGAGACAGTCTTCCTGTCCTAACCATCACCTTGCCAAATTTTTGTCTAGCACACAAGCGTGCGGAAGTCCCGATTCCCCTAATGTCAATCAATCGCTTTCCAAAAGTTGCGCAGCCGCGGTTTTGAAGGAAACGCGCCCTGATCCGGCCCTGTGGACGCCGGAATCCCCAATGAAGCTTCGCCTCAGCCCTTCGATCCGAGCGCCACGCCGCAAGAAGCGAAAGAGCGCGAGGCATTCGGGGGCCTGACAGGAGCGTATCGACCATGAAGTTTTTCACAGGATGTGTGGCCGCTGCCGCGCTGATGCTGGCTGCAACCGCCACTCGGGCCCAAGTTCCGGCCAGCGGTATCGGGGGCGGGGGCTATGTCGCGGCCTCGGATTTCCACGGACCGTACGTGCCGGGCGAAGCCGCGCCACCCCCGCCGCCGCGCTACGGCTACGGTTATGGCTACGAGGAGCGCGGCCCGGCGCCTGCGCTGTTGCCGGCCACCGAGGTCTATGCGGTTCTGCGTGACAACGGCTTCTCGCCGCTCGGCATCCCGCGCCTGCGCGGCAGCGTCTACACGATCGCCGTGATCGACCGTCGCGGCGACGATGGCCGGCTCGTGATCGATGCCCGCGATGGTCGGATCATCCGCTTCCTGCCGGCCACTGACGCCTACGGCATGGCGCCCGCCTATGAGGAGCGCGCGGTCGCGCCTTATGGGCCGCAAACCGCGCTGCCGCCGCCAGTCATGGTCCGCAGCGGCCCGCCGCGCCCGCCAGCCGCGATCCCGCATGTGGCATCTCGCACTGTACCGCTTCCCAAGGCCGCGCCACGACGCGGCGAGACGCCGGTTGCCGTCGCCAGGCCGGCCGAGCCCGCGACGCAGCAGGTTCAAGCGCCGCAGGCTCCCGCACAGCAGACCGCTGCCGTGCAGGCAAAGCCTGTCGAGGCCGCTCCGGCAGGCGCCGCGCCGACCGTCGGCCAAGCCAAGCCTGCCCCGGCGATCCTGCCGACCCAGGACATGCCGGCCGCACAGGGGCTCGATTAGCGCTGCGAGTTTGGCGCGACGGCGTCGGCCTCACCAACGGTGTCATCCCCGCGAACGCGGGGATCCATACCGCGTGATTGATCGGTGGGGATGAGGTGCGAGTACCGAACTGAGAATCTTCGCCAAACTACTCCCTGGGGTTATGGGTCTCCGCGTTCGCGGGGACGACATTGGGGAGAGATTGAGTAAAACAAAGAGCGCCTGAAGATCTCAGGCACTCTTGCATTTTCAGCGATCACCCTAGCTCCGCGGATACCCCGCGGCTTCCAGGATCAGATTCGCCACCTGCTTCGGATGCGACACCAGCGAGAGATGGCCGGCATCGAGTTCGATCGTGGTGGCGTTCATGCGCTTGGCGAGGAAGCGCTCGAGATCGGGGTTGATCGTGTAGTCGTTCTTCGACACCGCGTACCAGCTCGGCTTGCTGCGCCATGCCGCTTCCGTGGTGCGGCCGGCGAAGATCGAGGCCGCGGTCGGCCACTGCACGGCATAGAGCTCCTTGGCCTGCTCAGGCTTCACGCCATTGGCAAAGTACTTCAGGAAGGCGTCTTCCGAGAGCTTAGTGTAACCGTCGCGTTCGACGATGCCGGCGCGCACCGGGCCGGTCGGAAACTGCTTCGACAGGGCGACGAAATCCTCGTTCGCATCGGGCGCGCGGGCGGCGATATAGACGAGCCCGGTCACTTTCGGATCGGTGCCGACCTGGCTGATCACGGTGCCGCCCCAGGAATGCGCGACCAACACCGTGGGACCATCCTGCTCGGCCAGCGCGCGCTTGGTCGCCTCGACGGAGTCGCCGAGCGACGACAGCGGATTCTGCACAGCCGTAACATGCAGGCCTGCGGCCTGGAGGATCGGGATCACCTCCGACCAGCTGGAGCCGTCGGCCCAGGCACCGTGCACCAGCACGACGTTCTTGGCCTTCACCGTCTGCGACGTCTGCGCATGGGCAAAGCTGATGGGAGCCGCCAGCAGGCTCGCGGCGACGAAAAGGCTGCGCCAGAAGGTCATGATCGTTCTCCGTCTCGTTCTGTTTTCGATCTCCAAAGGACGGCGCGCGAGGCGGTGGCGTTACGCTTGGTCACTCACCCGTGACAGGCATTTGATCGGGCGCGTCGTGATTGCGCGATCGATGTACCGGCCGCGACACGCAGCCCGGCTTATGCAGCACCATGTCATCCTAGAATGGCGCCTCGAACCAGTATTTCCATTTCGACCGAAAACCAGAGCCGTGGACGGAACACGCAAAAAAACGCCCCGGGGCACCGGGGCGTTTTCGTAACTTGGAAGTGGCGCGCGATTTACGCGGCGGCTTGCGCGGCCGAGTTCTCGATCACCTGCGCCTTCGGGGCGCCGGTGTTGATCGCGATCTGGCGCGGCTTCTTCGCCTCGGGAATCTCACGGACGAGGTCGACGTGAAGCAGCCCGTTCTCGAGCGAGGCGTCCTTCACCTGCACGAAGTCGGCGAGTTGGAAAGCGCGCTCGAAGGCACGCGCGGCGATGCCGCGGTACAGCACTTCGTTCTTGCTGTTCTCGTTAGCGACCTTTTCGCCCTTGATCGTCAGCGTGTTTTCCTTCGCGACGATGGAGAGCTCGTCCTTGGCGAAACCCGAAACCGCAACGGTGATGCGGTAGGCGTTCTCGCCGGTGCGCTCGATGTTGTAGGGGGGATAGCCGGGGCTGCCGCCGTCCGAACCGGCCTGGTCGAGCAGGCTGAAGAGGCGGTCGAAGCCGACGGTGGAACGATAGAACGGGGTGAGATCGTAGCTACGCATGGTCAAGTCCTCCATTGAGCGACTGTTGGGTAACCCGCCCGCCAATCGGGCCGGGCTTTCATCTGTGTGCAGCCTGATGTTCCGGTTCCGAAACACTGGTAGCGGCCTGCACGAAGGTGATATGGGTGGAACGAGACGGCGTTCAAGAGGGCGGCATTTGCGCCTTTTCGGCGCTTTGGCCCCTTGATTTGCAGCACTTCGCGCCCAAGCACCTCCAATCATGACGCTGGTCTCGATCCCGTCCAACCCCGTCCCCGAAAACGTCGTCAGCGGCACCATCAAGACCCCCGATGGCGTCGAGCTGCGCTTTGCACGCTGGGCCCCGCCGGCGAACCGCAAGGGCACGGTCTGCGTCTTCACCGGGCGCAGCGAGCAGATCGAGAAATATTTCGAGACCGTGCGCGACCTGCGCGACCGCGGCTTTGCGGTGGCGATGATCGACTGGCGCGGGCAGGGGCACTCCTCGCGCCGCCTGCGCGACCCGCGCAAGGGCTATGTGCGCGATTTCGCCGATTTCGAGATCGACGTCGAGGCCTTCGTGCAGCAGGTGGTGCTGCCGGATTGCCCGCCGCCGTTCTTCGCGCTGGCCCATTCCATGGGCGGCACGGTGATGCTGCGGGTGGCGCATGCGGGCAAGCGCTGGTTCGACCGCATGGTGCTGTCGGCACCGATGATCGACCTGCCCGGCCGCACCACCTCGTTTCCGGTGCGGGCGTTGCTGAAGACGATGCGCCTGCTCGGGCAGGGCGGCCGCTATGTCCCCGGCGGCAGCGACCGCCTCACCGGGCTCGATCCCTTCATCAACAATCCCGTGACCAGCGATCCCGTCCGCTATGCACGCAATGCCGCGATCCTGGAGGAGGACCCGACGCTCGGACTGGCGTCGCCGACCGTCGCCTGGGCCGATACCGCTTTCCGCGCGATGCACACGTTCAAGCGCGTGAACTACCCCTCCCAGATCCGCCAGCCGATCCTGATGCTGGCGGCCTCCAACGACACCGTGGTCTCGACCGCGGCGATCGAGGAGTTCGCCTATCATCTGCGCGCAGGATCCCATCTCGTGATCGCCGGCGCCAAGCACGAGATCCTGCAAGAGCGGGACCGCTACCGCTCCCAGTTCTGGGCCGCCTTCGACGCCTTCGTGCCGGGCACGCCGCTGTTCAAGTGAGCGCTTGAGCGAGGGATCGTGCCACGAACTCATCATGCCCGGGCTTGTCCCGGGCATCCACGTTCTTGGGGCAGGGAAAAGTTCGTGGATGGCCGGGACAAGCCCGGCCATGACGACGAACTCTGGTCGCGCTACAGCGTCTTCAGATACTCGATCAGATCGTAGCGCTCGGCGTCGTCCTTGAATTCGCGGCCGATCACGCCGGGGCGTTTCGGCTCGCCGTCCTTGCGCTCGAAGGAATGGCCGAGAACGCTGTTGCCCTGAACCGGCTTGCCGTCGGATCCCGTCGCAGAGAACTCCGTTTCACCCGTCTTGCACGTCTCATTTGCGGTGACAGCAAAACCGACGGTCTCGGGATCATAGTCGCGGCGGCCCATGCAGAATCTTTGCGGGCGCTCGCCCGCCGGCTTCAGCAGCCAATACAGCGATGGCACCGAGCCATTGTGCAGGTAAGGCGCGGTGGCCCAGATCCCGTTCAGCGGCCGCGCGCGATAGCGCGGATCGGGCGCCGGATTGAGGCAGTTCTTGCGCGCCAGGTTCCACAATCTCCCCCGCTCTGCCTCCGAGATGTTCTCGTCGTCCATCCATTTGCGCGCGACGAGGTCGACCACCGTCATCAGGCCGAGTGCATAGACCATCTCGTTGGGCGATTTGCTCGCGGTCGGGACCTCGCATTGCCACCATGTCTGGAGGTCGGCCGTGTTCACCTTCAGGAAGCCCGGCACATCGACGATCCTGTTGCCGAGCACGAGCGACTGCTCGGGATCCGTGTTGATCTCCTTGAGCGGAATCGTGACGGCGTTCAGCACCTTGCTGTCGCCGCTCGGCTCCCAGTGCTTGGATGACCAGAAGGCGGGGGTGTCGACGGCCGGAAGGTGGCATCCGGAGCACATCTCGGCATAGATGGCGCGGCCGCGCTCGACGCGATCGGGCTTCAGCCGCCATGCGTCGCCGAGGATCTGCGAGGGCCATTTCGGCGCGAGCAGGCCGCCGAACTTCGGACCGGTGGAAGAATCGGCCGACTTGAACGGATCGGGGCCTCTCAACATGTCCTCGATCCAGCCGAGCGTCCTGATGTTCACCGAGGAGCGCCACAGCCGGTCCTCCGGATAGGCGTCGGACAGGTTGAGCAGCGCGGTCACGCCGAGCGCCTCGCCGGCGTTGCGGATCAGCGGCTGCTCGATCGAGGCGTCGTATTGGGCGAACTTGAACCAGGGCACGGTCCAGATCGCGGGGTAGCTGACCGGCGCGTCCTGGGCGTGCAGGTTCTTCTCGAATCCCTTGACCCCGCTCAGCGCCAGGTCCTGCGAGAAGACCTGGTTGCCGATGCGGTTGAGGGCGTCGAGGCGGCCAAGCCCTTCCTCGGTATCCTTCTGCTGCCGGCCGTCCCAGGTCTTCTTGCCTTCAATCGTGCTTTGCTGGGTTTTCGCCCAGTCGATCAGGAACGTGCCGATTGCGCTGAGCTTCTGCTTGAGCGCGGCGCGGTCGGTCTTGCTGGCATCGGGGCCGAGCACGCGATCGGCAAAGCGCTGGAAGCGGAACGGGACGTACAGCGTATAGGCAATCGACAGGCCGGTGGAGAGCTCCAGCTTCTTCAGGTCGGTCATGGCCGGGCCGCCGTCGAAGCGGACGTCCACGCCCTGGTAGTGGATCTGGCCGGTGTGGCAGGCCGCGCAGGTCAGTCCGATCTTGTCCTCTTCGCGACGATCGGTGGCGGGATCGACGACGCCGGTCATCCGCGCGAATCCGACCGGCAGGCCGTCGACGTTCTCGGCCGGCGTCCACCTGGTCGACCAGTCCGGCACCTGCGTCGTCTCGTAGACATTGGCGTAGCCGAAGCGGCGCAATGTCGTCGTGTCGGTCTGGATCGACTGCGGACTCGGGATGAAGCCGAAGCCTTCGAGATAACTGCTGTCCTTCATCATGCCCGGCTTCGAGAACAGATGCAGGCGCGGCTGCTCCAGCGCCATGAACCACTCATAGGGCACCGGAAAGGTCGCGGTGCCCTGGCTGGCATGATGGAACCAGTGCCGGTCCTTCATCGACCAGTTTTGCTCGAGCCAGAAGGCGGCCTTCGTTTCCGGGACTGCAGGCAAAGGCGGCGGCAGAAGGTTCACGAGGATGCCCTTTTGCGGCAGCATGGCGCGGACCTGGTTGGGGAATTCGGCGATGGCCACCAGCGCGACGAGCCCAAGGCCGATGACGAACGCCGTCAGCGCGACGGCCCAGCGAAAGCGCAGCTGGCAGGTCGACAGCAGCGGCTGCGACAATATCCGCTGATTGATGCGATCGGGGAATCGGCGCTCGTTGAACAGCGTGCGAACGTCGGCCACGCTGAGATAGCGCTCCTCGTCCGTCTTGCCCTTGCCGATGATCTTCAAGAGGATGGGCCATTCGAATTTCATCAGCAGCGGGTAGTACCAGCGTACGGCGCTGCCGGCCCGCTTGAGGTTGTCGCGCATGAAGGTCTTGATTTCCGCGGCGTTCAGGCCGGGCTCGCTGCTGCCGGTGTTCGGGTCGGTGTAGGTCCGGCCGAAGCTCGCGAGCCGCGCGATCTCGTCCTCGTTGACCTTGCCGTCGACGCCGAGGATGCGCGAGCCGGCGCCGCGCTTGTCGAGCGGACCGCCGCGCAGCGCGTCGAGCTGCGCACCCGACCAGATGCTCTTCAGGATGTGCTTGAAGCCGTTGGCGATGAGCGCAACGCCGCGGACCTGGATGCGGGCCGAGACCTTCTTCAGCCCGGTCTCGCCGGTCGCATTTGCGATGGTCTGCGACAGCGTGTTCAGCGGGACGGTGCCGCCCTCGACGAAACCTTCACCGACGAGGCCGCGCAGGAACGGGCATGGATTGTTCGGCGAGACCGGGATCGACGGATCGAAGGGAGGCTTCGAGGCGGGGTGATGCATGGCCCAAATCCTGAAAACAGCGAATCGTGAAATGGCGCGCCGATCAAGCGCGGAAAGTCCTAACAAACCGACAGCACAATATACTACTTCAGCGTGTGACGAAGTGTGGTCGATTTCACTGTCGTGTCAATAAGAGCAGGCGCGAGGTCGCCAAGGATCAGAGTGGGTGTCCCCGGCGCGCCCGTCAGGACTCGGCGGCGCGTTTGACGTCGCTCTGAACCAGGGTCAGCTTGCCGAGCGGCACGCCGGCCTTCAGCAGGCCCTCGCGATAATGGGCGAGATGTTCGGGCTTCTTCCAATGGAAATTACGCAGGTGACGGTCGACGTTGAGCGTCGGGTAGTTGCTCATCAGCACGCGGGCGGCTTCGCTCGCCTCGTCGTTTCGTCCCAGTTGCGCCAACGCGGCGGCACGAATCGCCAGCGCCTGCATGTGGTTGGGGTTGATGTAGAGCTGCTCGCGCGCCCATGACAGGGTCGCGTCATATTGGCGCAACAGATAATGGCTGAAGGCGTTCAGTGCCGCCCATTGGTAGCGCGGGTCGCTGTTGTCGCGCTGCGACGCCATCGAGAACAGCTCGATCGCCTCGCGGTGCTCGCCGATCATGAAATGGCAGATGCCGAGCACGCCGCGCGCGCCATTGTCGTAAGGGTTGAGCGCGACCGCGCGCTTGGCGGCGTCCATTGCCGCCTCGTGATGACCCTCCAACGCGTGCGCCCAGGTCAGGATCGAGAACGCGAAGGAGGAGCGCGGATCGAGCCGGACGCTGGTTTCGGCCAGGCTCATCGCCTCGGCCCACATCTCACGCGTGCCCTTGACCCAGCCGAACTGGATGCTCTGGATCTGGATCGTGGCGAGATACGCATGTGCGATCGACAGCTTGGGATCGAGCCCGATGGCCTCCCGGAACAGCTCGACCGCGACGGCCAGATCCTCCTTGGTCTGCCGGTAGTAATGCGACAGCCCCTTGAGGAAGCGGTCCCAGGCGGTGACGTCGGTCGAGAGCCGCGCCGGTGCCGAGGCTTCCGCCCGGACGATCTCGGTGGCGATGGCGGCGGACAGGCTGGTCGTGATCTCGTCCTGCATCGCGAACAGGTCGCCGATGTCGCGGTCGTAGCGGCCGGTCCAGAGCTGCTCGCCGGTCTCCGGCGCGATCAGCTCGGCGGTGACGCGGATCTTGGCACCGGCGCGCCGCACCGAGCCCTGGATCAGATAGGTGGCGTCGATCTCGCGCGCGATCAGGCGGGTGCTCGTGTTCTTGCCCTTGAAGGCGAAGGTCGAGTTGCGGCTCAGCACCCGATAGAAGGATTGCAGCGACAGCGCGTGGATCAGGTCCTCGGTGAGGCCGTCGGAGAAATATTCGTCCTGGGCGTCGCTGAGATTGGCGAAGGGCAGCACGCCGACGATCGCGGTGCGGTACTGCTGCGAGAGGGCGGATGCCTCCCGGAACTCGGGCGCGAGCGCCGGGGCGCCCTCGGGCGTCCAGGTAAAGACCCCGATCGGATCCTTGATGTTCTTGAAGCGGTGGTTGCCAGCATCGACCAGCGGCACGGTGAGATGCTTGCTCGCCTCGCGGAAGGCCTTGGCCGAGATGGCGAAGCCGCCGGGGCTCGCCACCGCTTCCAGCCGGACGGCAATGTTGACATCGTCACCGAACACCTCGTCCTCGTCGGCGATGACGTCGCCCATGTGGATGCCGAGGCGGAACTGCATGGCGCGGTCGGCGGGCAGATGGTGGTTGCGCTCCGCCATCAGGGTCTGCATCGCGATCGCTGCCTCGGCGGCGCCGACGATGGAGGGGAATTCCAGCAGGAAGCCGTCGCCGGTGTTCTTCACGACGCGGCCGCCGTGATTGAGGATGATGGGGTGGATCGCGGCGCGATGGGCCTTGAAGGCAGCATGGGTACCGGCCTCGTCGCTGCCCATCATGCGCGAATAGCCGGCGACATCGGCGCAGACAATGGCAGCCAGACGTCTTTCCATATTCTCGCAGCTCCAAGGGAGGACAGACCGGCCACGGCGTGGCAGTCGCCTCGAATCCCGCATTTCAAGAACCCTGCCTTTATAGAGCAGTTGCAGCCGAGCGATAGTAGGATCCGCATTGCAAATTCGAGGCAAATCCCACGCAATCCGGGCGGTGGACGGAGAGGGACGAACCGACTAAGTGGTGGCGACCGCCCGGACGGCGGCAGGGGCACCACCATGCTGGGCATTCACGAAATCTGGCTGTTCATCCTGTCGGGGGTGCTGCTCAACGTCACGCCTGGGCCCGATTCCGTCTACGTCATCGGCCGCAGCATGCAGATGGGCTGGCGGGGCGGAGCCGCCGCCGCATTCGGCATCAGTTGCGGCTGTTTTGTCCATGTTGCGGCCGCGGCGATCGGCCTTTCAGCCCTGCTGATGGCCTCGTCGACCGCTTTCTCGATCCTGAAGCTGGTCGGTGCGGCCTATCTCGTCCTGACCGGGCTTCAGATGCTGTGGTCGCGCCCGGTGCTGGCAGCGGCGATCGACGAGCCGGTGCGCAACTCGCTGCGGCGGGTTTTCCTCCAGGGCGTCTTCACCAACGCACTCAATCCCAAGGTCGCGCTGTTCTTCCTGGCCTTCCTGCCGCAATTCGTCGCAGCCGATGCGCCGCACAAGCCGCTCGCCTTCCTGACGCTCGGCCTGATCTTCATCTTTACGGGAACGCTGTGGTGCCTGGTGCTGGCGGCGTTCGCGGCGAAGGCCGCCCACCGGCTGCGCGAGTCCGAGGGCGCGATCGCCTGGGTCAACCGCGCGCTCGGCGGCCTGTTCATCTATCTCGGCATCCGCGTCGCCATGCTGGAGACGCGGTAGCGCCCCTCAGGCGAGCTCTTTCAGCAGCGCGCTGCCGGCAAGGTAAAAACCGAGCAGGATCATCGCGATCAGGAACCAGCGACGGAACGCCTCGGCCGGCATCCGCGCCCGCACCGACTGGCCGATGAACATGCCGGCAAAGGCCATGGCGAGGCCCACGGCGCCCGGCACGGCATTGGTCGGCGTCAACAATCCAACGGCGGTGAGGTTGAAGGCGAGCGCCAGCGTCGCCGTCGTGAAGAACACGCCGAGCGCCTGCACCAGCTCGTCCTTTTCTATGCCGATCGCCTGCATGAACGGCATCGAGGGGATCACCTGCACCCCGGTCGAGGCCGAGATCACGCCGGTGACGACGCCGACGACGCCGCCGACCCATTTCTCGTTCCTGGGCGCGACGTGGAACTTGAATTTGTTCAGGCCGATCACCGCGTAGACGACGAGCAGGACGCCGAGCACGATCGTGCCGTAGCGCGCATGCGGGCCGGTCAGCGCGCCGGCATTGAGCCAGCAGCCGATCACGGTGCCGATCATCAGCGGCCACAGCCGCCGCAGGATGTCGCGCAAATACGGGCCGACGAAGGTCTGCCAGATGTTGGTGACGATGGCGGGCACGATCACAATGGCGATGGCGCGACTCGGCGCCATGCTCACCGCAAGCAGGCCCATGGACACCGTCGGCAGGCCGAGACCGACCACGCCCTTGACGAATCCGGCGATCAGGAAGACGGCGGCGATGAGGATGAGCAGCGGGTCGATCATGCCGGCACATTGACCGAAGCCGCGCCGGCGCACAATCTGGAGGTTACGGAGTAAGCCTTCGTAGAGAGCGAAGGCTGGGAGACCTGCCATGCGCTTCGACCTCATCGACCTCCAGCTCTTCATCGCGGTTGCCGACCAGCGCAGCATCACCCGCGGCGCGGAACGGTCGCATCTCGCCCTGGCCTCGGCCAGCGCGCGCATCAAGGGGCTCGAGGACGCGCTCGGCGTCGCGCTGCTCAAGCGCGGACGGCGGGGCGTCGAATTGACCGCGGCCGGCGAGAGCCTGCTCGATCATGCGCGGCTCGTCATCCACCAGATCGACGCCATGCGCGGCGATCTCGCCGGCTTTGCCTCTGGCGTGCGTGCCAGCGTGCACTTCCTCGCCAACACGTCGGGCCTGTCCGAGCATCTGCCCAAGGCGCTGGCCGGCTTCCTGCGCGAGCATCGCGATGTCGCCGTCGACATCGAGGAGCGCGAGAGCACCGACATTGCGGCGGCGATCACCGCGGGCGCGGCCGATCTCGGCTTCGCTGCCGAGCACGCGCTGCCCGACCATATCGAGCGCTTCGTGTTCAGCGAAGATCGCCTGACGCTGGTGACCGCGCGCCGCGGCCCGTTCGCCGGCCGGCGCCAGATCGACTTCCAGGAGGCGGGAGCCTGCGACTTCGTCGGGCTGACCAGCGCCACCGCGCTGCAGATGCACATTTCGAAGCACGCGGCCCGGCTCGGCATGCGCCCGCATTTCCGCGCGCGCCTGCGTGATTTCGACGCGATCTGCCAGATGGTTGCCGCCGAGGTCGGCGTTGCCCTGGTACCGGAATCCGCCGCCCGCCGCTGCGCCAAGCTGATGCCGCTCGCCGTGGTCCGGCTCCGCGACGCCTGGGCCAACCGCCGCCTCGCCATTTGCGCGCGCAGCTTCAAGGCGCTGCCCCGCCCTGCGAAGATGCTGGTGGAGCATTTGCGGGCGGCGGCGGTGTGATGTGAGCCGACACTGCAACTGCACAACCAACTGCTCTCCTTCCCCCGCTTGCGGGGGAGGGTTGGGGAGAGGGTGTCTCCGCGCAGGGATTATTGAGAATGACTAAGGACGTCCCTGCGCGGCGAGAGCCCTCACCCGCCGCGCTCTGCGAGCGCGTCGGCCTCTCCCGCAAGCGGGAGAGGCGGAGCAAGCCTGCAGACAGCCCCCGTGTAATTCATATGCGATAGCCCTGCCCCGCGAGGGGGGAGCGAACGCACCTGTTGCGTTGTGAGAGGTCGGTTCTTGCCGTCAAAGGAGAAGCCTGCGTGAGATCGTCATGCAAGCCTCCCGCTCGCGTCTGTCACTGGTTGAGAAGCTTCAGCGCTTCTTCGTGAACCCTGGCGTCGCCGGCCGCGATGATGCGGCCGCCGCCCTGGGCCGGCTTGCCTTCCCAGGTGGTGACGACGCCGCCGGCGCCGGTCACGATCGGGATCAGAGCCGCGATATCGTACGGCTTCAGCTCGGTCTCGACCACGAGGTCGACGTGGCCTGCGGCCAGCATGCAATAGGAGTAGCAATCGCCGCCATAGCGCGACAGCCGTGCGCCCTTTTCGATGCGGCCGAAAATGGCGCGATCGCCTTCGTTCATCAGCAGGGGGCTCGTGGTGTAGGTCGTGGCTTCCGCGAGCGAGGCGCAGCGGCGGACCTGGAGCCGGCGCTCGCCGGAGGGGCCCTTGTAATTGGCCGAGCCGTTGTCGCCGGAGAAGCGCTCGCCGATGAAGGGTTGGTGCATCATGCCGAACACCGGCGCGCCCTTGTGCAGCAGCGCGATCAGCGTTCCCCAGATCGGAAAGCCGCCGATGAATGATTTGGTGCCGTCGATGGGGTCGAGCACCCAGACATAGTCGGCGTCCTCGCGCTCGTTGCCGAATTCCTCGCCGACGATGCCGTGCTGGGGGAAGTTGGCCTTGATCAGCCGGCGCATCACCGCCTCTGCGGCGCGATCGGCTTCGGTGACCGGGTCGAAGTCCTTGGTCTTGCTCTTGTCGTCGATCGACAGCGAGGTGCGGAAGAACGGCAGGATGGTTTCGCCGGAGGCGGTGGCGAGCCGTCCGATGAAGGCGGAGAAGTCGATCACCGTCACAGGCCAAATCCTCAAAGCGAAAGTTGGATGAAGCTCGCCTCCTGCCTAGCCCAATTCGCCTCCCGCGGGCAGCGCTGTCTTGATTTGCACCCTGGTATTTTGGATGCCGAAACGGACCGCCTCCTCTCAGTCATCTCCTGGCCAAATATCGATCATTGCGTTGAAAACTTAGTTCCGAGGTTGCCTCGTTCGTATGCAAACATCTATCAACCCATTGAATTTCCTTATCAAAGAAACTGAATCTGGGCTTCCATGGAAGCAACTGAGCCATGTGCATATTGCATGGGAAATGGAGCAAAAGCCCTTGCACTTTGTGCGGCGCGGTCGCATATTGTTGCGGTGCGGTAGCGCCTGGCGTTACCGCTGCCCTCCTTGGGCGTTTCCTCCCTAGACTTGGGCCGCTTGCGTCATTCGCGAGCGGCCCTTTTTTCTTGCCGCCGCCGTTTTCGTTTGAGGGCGCGCAAGCTTGCCAAGCGAAAGCGCGCTCGCGCTCAGAGTATCTTCATTCGAGAGAGAAGCCGGCGCCTATTCCGCCGCCGCCTGGAATGGGCCGAGATCGCCGAACGGAATCGTGGTCGCCAGCACGTCGGCGAGAACGCCGAAATCGGTCGCCACTTGCGCAAAGCGTGGACCGCGCTCGCGCCGCCGCTCGTCCATATAGATTGCGCGGTTGAGCTCGAGCTGCACGGCATGCAGGCCGCTCGCCGGATTGCCGTAATGCTCGGTGATGAAGCCGCCGGCATAGGGCTTGTTGCGGCCGATCGAATAGCCGAGTCCGGTCATCGTCTCCTCGACCCGGTCGGGCAGAAGCGGCGTGCAGCTCGTGCCGTAGCGGTCGCCGATCACGACATCGGGCCGGCGCGGCTCGTCGCGGGACACGCCGACCGACGGCATCGAGTGGCAGTCGACCAGCACCACGGTGCCGAACATCTGGTGCACCTTGTTGATCAGCCGGCGCAGCGCGCGATGGTAAGGTTTGTACAGCGACTCGATCCGCCCCAGCGCGTCGTCGACCAGAATGCGGTCGCGGTAGATCTCCTGGCCGTCGCCGACCACGCGCGGAATGGTACCGAGGCCGCCGGCGACCCGCATCGAGCGGGTGTTTGCGAAGCTCGGCAGGCGGCCGGTGAACATGCGCGGGTCGAGCTCATAGGGCTCGCGATTGACGTCGACATAGGAGCGGGGAAAGTTGACCCTCACGGTCGGAAAGCCGCGCTCGCTCAAGTGGCCGATCAGCTCGTCCATGAAGGAATCTTCGGACCGACGCAGCGTCAGCAGGTCGATCCTTGACGCCGCCAGGAATTCGTCAGGATAGGTCGAGCCGGAATGGGGCGAGTTGAAGATGACCGGCGCGCGCCATTGTGCGGGCTCGACGATCTCGAAGGCTGGCGACGTCTCGCCGTCAAACCGGGTCATCTTCTCAGGCTTCGTCCCTTCGCGCCGGGATCTGGCAGGGGGCCAGACCGCATTGATTCGGCCGATGGATGCGGCTCTTATGTGTCGTCATTGTCCGGAATCGCAACCATTCTGCCAAGCGAAAAGATGTATCGGTCCATTGGAACACGTCTTAACCGTGCGGGCAGGGCAGCGGGGATGCGCCCGCGCGGCTCGATTGATTCGAGCCGCTTTCCGGTTCACAACAGTGCGGCAGCGCAGCCGGCCTAAGGTAAAGATTTTCACCCCAAATTTACCCTCTGTCGGGCTTAGTGACCTCTGCTGATATCCTCTGGGGATGCGACGATTCCTGCCATGCCAAAGATCCTGCTCGCCGAAGACGACAACGACATGCGCCGTTTCCTGGTCAAGGCGCTCGAAAACGCCGGTTTTCAGGTCTCGTCCCATGACAACGGCATGGCCGCCTATCAGCGGTTGCGGGAAGAGCCGTTCGAGATGCTGCTCACCGACATCGTGATGCCGGAGATGGACGGCATCGAGCTCGCCCGCCGGGCCTCGGAACTCGACCCTGACATCAAGATCATGTTCATCACCGGCTTTGCCGCGGTCGCCCTGAACTCGGATTCGGACGCTCCCAAGAATGCCAAGGTGCTGTCCAAGCCCGTGCACCTGCGCGAATTGGTCAGCGAAGTGAACAAGATGCTGGCGGCCTAAATCGGCCCCGTTCCGTCCTTGCGCCGGGTCCCCTGAGCCGTTATAGGGACCCCACCCGACCCAAGTGGACTTTTAGGGCACGTAGCTCAGCGGGAGAGCACTACCTTGACATGGTAGGGGTCACAGGTTCGATCCCTGTCGTGCCCACCATCCTTCGCTCGCGGTAACGAGAGAAGGATGCCGCCCCGAAGCCCAAAGGCGAAGGCGGGCCGCCGCCGCGAGCTACGGCTCGGCAAGCCGCAATCCACTCCAGCAAGTCCGTCCGTCGCTGCATCCGGATCCAGCGGATGGCGGTGCGGAAGAGAATTCCGGGCGCGGAAGCATGGTCGCCTGACCGAGACTAGGGCCCCGGCGTGACGAAGGCCGAGATGATCGTGCCATCGCTGCCGAGCGTAATGTGCCAGTGCGACGCGGCGCCACCCTGGTGCCAGACCGAGTAAACGTCCTGGCCTTGCGCGCCAACGCCAAGGAATTCGATCGACTTGATCGGGCCCATTTCCGCAAGGCCGGGCTGCAGCCGCGGCAATTGCTTGCGGGTTGCCTCGGCCAGATCCACGCTCATCTCGCCATAATTGGGCTGGCCCGATGCGATGCTTTCGATGAGACGGCGCAACGCGGCCTCGGTCCCGGGATTGGCGGAGCGGGCGCTCATGCGACTCTCGATCGCGCGCTCGAGCTCTTGCGCCACGGTCGCGTTGATGCGCTGCATCGCGTGATCGTTGCCGTGCTGGCGCAGGATCACGCCGGTCGGCATCCCATCCGGTCCGAGGATAAACCGTAGCGTGACATCGATCTCCCGTCCGACGAATTCCGTTTCGCCGACCGGGTAATAGGGGACTGAGCTTTGGCCGCTGAGCCGCGCGGATAGGTGGTCCTGTTCACGCGTCACGGTGAAGACGGCGCTATGGAATTGGTATGTTCCGGCATAACGATCCAGCATCGCCTGCGGCAACTGAATTTCTTTGGTCTTTGAGCGGAGTTGATCCGCAGCATCGGTCTTCGTGCTTTCCTCGTTGCTCCGGCCCGAGCCGGCTTGCTCCGCGGAGCGGATTCGAGCGGCCAGGACATTCCAATCGGCAAACCCGAATAGTCTCGCGACGAGCTCAAGACTCTCACTGACCGTAAGGGCGATCGATCGGGCGTTGAGGGTTTCGCGGAGCGTCTGCGCCATGGCTTTGGCGTCGCGGAAATCGCGCATACTCTGTTCCTTTGCAATATGAACGGAGAATGTCAGGGCTTGCGTTACTGACCCGTTCGCGTGAGCAAAGGAAGCGGGCGGCGGTCCGATACACTTCACCATACCCCGAAGGGCGCAAGCGGCAGGCGGTATCTACCTGGCAAAATTCTGCTTGAGCGCCTCGTGCTTGTCAACCGACGTCGGCAACGTCGCGATAACGAAGCTGTGCCCGTGATCACCCCACCAGATACTTCTTCACCGCCGCCTCGTCCCATGCGATCCCGTTGCCGGGCTGCTCGCTCGGCAACGCAAAGCCGTCCTTGATTTGCAGTCGCGTCGAAAGCACCGCGTCGGCCCAGTCGACATATTCCAGCCAGTGCGCGGTCGGTGTCACGCAGAGCAGGTGCGCGCTGACTTCCGAGAACAGATGCGAGGACATCTCGATGCCGGCGGCATGGGCGAGCGCAGCGGCGCGCAGCCAGCCGGTGACGCCGCCAATGCGCTGCACGTCAGGCATCACGTAGTCGCACGCTTCCGCCGACAGCGCCGCCTGCATCGAAAAGGCGCTGTCAAAATTCTCGCCGATCTGGATCGGCGTATGCAGCGCATCGGCAATGCGGGCGCAGCCGGTATAGTCATCGTGGCGGATCGGCTCCTCGATCCAGGTGAGGCCCTCGTCGTCGAGCATCTCGCCCCGACGAATGGCCTCGGTCACAGTCAGCGCCTGATTGTAGTCGCACATCAACGTGACCTCGTCGCCGACGGCCTTGCGGACCGCGCGAACGACGGCAAGATCCTCCCGCGCATCGGGCCGGCCGACGCGGATCTTGGCAGCTTGAAATCCTTCGGCCAGCAGCTGGTGCGCCTCGTCCACGGCGGCGTCTGCCGGCATGATGCCGAGCCCCTTCGAATTGTAGGCCCTGACCGGCTTCGGCGCGCCGCCGAGCAAGCGCGCCAGCGGCAGACCGCGTGTGCGGGCGAGCGCATCCCAGGCCGCCATGTCGATGCCGGATTGCGCCAGCCGCTGCAGGCCGGCGAGGCCCAGCAGGGTAAAGCGCTGGGTCAGCTTGCGCTCGATCTCGAACGGCAGCAGCGCATCGCCGGCGACCAGCTCTGACATTTCCGTGACCATCGACGTCAGCGGCTTCAAGGCCGACGGCGTGATCGAGAACAGATAGGCGTGTCCGACCGCGCCCTGGTCGGTTTCGCAGTCGATCAGCACCAGCGGCGCCTTGGCGACCGCGCCGGTCGAGGTTTTCAACGGCAGATTCATTGGCACGATCACGGGACGCGCCTGGAAGCGCTTGATGCGGATGGTCTCGGTCATGGGTCTCTCCCGGCGCGGCGGATGCAGGTCGAGGGTGATCTTAAGCATCCGTGATCAAACGAAAAGGCGCTTGGCCCGACCACCATAAAATGGGGTTGCGCGGATCTGCGTTTTCTGGGTTCTGTGCCGCCGCATGTTCCATCGCGGATGCCGGCCGTCGCGACAAAAAGGCACATAACGGAGCCCCAACGTGAAACAAGAGATCTCCGAAGAGCAGCGCAAAAGCGGCATCCTCACCGGGGCCGTGATCGCCTTCCTCCTGCTCGCTTTGCCGCTGGCGGTGTGGCTGGACCTGACCGAGCTCAGCAAGACGGCGTTGCGACGGCAGGCGCTCGATCTCAATTCAGTGATATCAAGCGTGCGCAGCTATTACGCCTCCAACGTGGTCGGGCGCGTGCTGGCGAACCCTGATGGCACCACGAAGGTCGTGCACAATTACGAGTCCGTTTCGGGCGCAATCCCGATTCCGGCGACGCTGTCGCTGGAGCTCGGACGGGTGATCGGCGCGCAGCAGGAGAACATCACCTACCGATTCGTCTCGGATTTCCCGTTCCAGAACCGCGCATCGCACCAGCTCGACAAGTTCGAAAAGGACGCGCTCGATGCGCTCAGGAAGGATCCGGAGCAGAAGATTCTGGACACCGAGACCTCGCTGTTCTCAGACAAGGTTCGCCTGGTCGCGCCCGTCACGATGGGCCCGGCCTGCGTAAGCTGCCACAACAGTCACCCTGAGAGCCCGAAGAAGGACTGGAAGGTCGGCGATGTCAGGGGCATCCAGGAGGTGATCATCGCGCAGCCGATCGCCGCCAACATCTTCTCGTTCAAGTTCCTGCTGGCCTATTTCCTGATCGCCGCCGGCAGCGGCCTCGCGTTCCTCTCGCTGCAGCGCCGGCAGGCCGGCCGCATCAAGACCATGAACAGGGAGCTCGAATCCGCCAACGACTTCCTGGCCTCGCTCTCGATGAAGATCTCGCGCTACATCCCGCCGCAGGTCTACAAGAGCATCTTCTCGGGCCAGAAGGACGTCACCATCCACACCGAGCGCAAGAAGCTCACCATCTTTTTCTCCGACATCCAGAATTTCACCGCTACCGCCGAACGGCTGCAGCCGGAGCAGCTGACCCAGCTTCTCAACGAATATTTCACCGAGATGTCGGCGATCGCCCACGACTATGGCGGCACCATCGACAAGTTCATCGGCGACGCCATGCTGATCTTCTTCGGCGATCCCGAGACCAGGGGCGATCGCGCCGATGCGCAGGCCTGTCTGCAGATGGCCTGGCGCATGCAGCAGCGCCTTGCCGAGCTCAATGCGAAATGGCGGGCGTCCGGCATCGAGCAGCCGTTCCGCTCGCGCATGGGCATCAACTCCGGCTACTGCAATGTCGGCAATTTCGGCAGCTCCGACCGCATGGACTACACCATCATCGGCGCGGAGGCGAACCTCGCCGCGCGCCTGCAGTCGATCGCCGAGCCCGGCGGCATCGTGCTGAGCTACGAGACCTTCGCGCTCGTCAGCGACATCGTCCGCGCCCACGCACTGCCGGCGATCACGATGAAGGGCATCAGCCGCGAGGTGATTCCCTATTCGGTCGATGCGCTGGCAGACGGAGCAGCCGAGAACAGCGGCATCATCACCGAGCGCGCGCCGGGGCTCGAGCTCTATCTCGATCCGGCAGTGGTGAAGTCAGGCGATGCCGCCCGCGTGCGTGCGCTGCTGGAGAGCGCGCTGGCTTCGCTGAAGCCGGCGTGAGGATGCTCGCGAGGGGCCGCCCCCTCGGCTCCAAGAAGGCCGTAACCTGCATCGAGGCGATCGGGCACGGCTGCTATGCCGATCGGCTCATCGCTTTTTGCTGCTCGATCTGCCTGCCCGCGCTTTCGAAATAGGTCTTCTTCTGCGTCTTCCGCGAGATCGAGCTGGAGAGGGCGGTTGGTCCTGAACCGAGCGGCCTCCTTGACAGAAGGCATGATAGGGCCCGTGGTGAAACCGGCTACGCAGCCGTCCAGCCGCCATCCATCGAGAGGTTGGCGCCCGTGATCTGAGCGGCGTCGTCGCTGCACAGGAACAGCGCCAGCGAAGCGACTTGTTGGACGGTGACGAACTCCTTGGTAGGCTGCGCGGCGAGCAGGACATCGTTGATGACCTCATCCCTCCGCATGCGACGGGCTGCCATCGTGTTTGGGATCTGCTTTTCCACGAGGGGCGTCCAGACGTAGCCGGGGCTGATGCAATTGCATGTGATCTTCGAACGGGCGAGCTCCAACGCTACCGTCTTGGTCAGGCCCGTGATGCCGTGCTTTGCCGCGACATAGGCCGACTTGAACGGCGAGGCGACGAGCGAATGCGCCGAAGCCGTGGTGATGATGCGGCCCCAGCCGCGCTTCTTCATGCCGGGTACGACCGCGCGGATGGCATGGAAGGCGGCGGACAGGTTGATCGCGATGATCGCATCCCACTTCTCGGCGGGGAAGTCCTCGATCGGCGAAACGTGCTGGATACCCGCATTGTTGACCAGGATGTCTACGGCGCCGAAGGCGTCTTCGGTATGCGCGATGAGCTGGGCAATCTCGTGCGGCTTGGTCATGTCCGCAGGCGAATAGATCGCCTTGACGCCGAATTCGCCCTCGATGGCGGCCCGCTCCTTCTCGATCTCGGCAGGCCCACCCATACCGTTGATCACCACGTTGGCGCCGGCGCCGGCAAAAGCCTGCGCGCAGGCGAGGCCAATGCCGCTAGTCGAGCCGGTGACGACTGCTGTCTTGCCGTTCAGAATTCCCATCTCGTACACCTTCCTTATGGCATGCGAACAATCGGCGCTGTGCCGCTGGTCGCGACGCGGAGTTGAAGTCAGAAGACCAGCGCTCGCTCACCGGCTCGAATCGAGCCGCGCGCCGGCTGTTGCAGATAGTCATGCACCACTGTCCCGAGGCCGAGTGTAAGGTCGGCGCGGATGTGGGTGGCTGAGACGATTTCCAGGACCGGCAGCTCGGCAACCGGCGCCAATGCGTGTGGTGTGAGGGCCAAAGCCGCCGGTCCGGTCCAGGCACCTTTCAGCACGATGTCCTCGAGATGGTACTGAACGAGCTCGCAGATGCGTGGGCTGCCGTCGACGTGCGGGATGATCTTGAGCAGGAAGTTCGGTTCGTTAAGCGCAGCCTTGATCTTCGCCAGATCGGCCTCGCGGTGCTTGTATCCCATCGTCCCCGTGGCGACCCGGAGCGGGCCGTAATCCAGCGTGCCGATCAGCGTGTCGATCTCGGTTCGCAGGGTCGGGTGCGCAAGCTTCTTCGGAAAGCCCCAGAGTTCGCGCCCGCCCGCGATGGGACCTTCGTCGTTGAGGAACATGCAGTGCGTGTAGCCGCCCTTGCGCCCGCGGAAGGAGACGGGGATGACCTGTCCGCTTTCCGTATAGTCGCCGAAGCCGTTGGAGTCCGGCATGCGGATGAACTCGTATTTGACGAGAGCTTCGCGCTCGTCGATCTCGAGCGGCCCCGGCACCACGGCCCGGAGCTTGGCCGGATCGGTACGATAGGTGATGATCAAGTACTCGCGATCGACGAACCGATACGGCCCGGGCGGATAGGCCGGGCTGGTCAGCGGCATGGCGAAGGCCCGTTGTTTCACATCAGTCTCACGCATTTGCGTTCTCTCCAGGGATGAGGTCGAGGCTACTCGCGGCCGTCATGTTCGAGATCGAAGGTGAAGACCCCGTCGGGACTCGAAGGTCGAGCGAGCACCTCAGGATGGCGCAGCGTGCGCAGCGCGTCGTGGTAGCCCGCGCGCCAATGGTCCTGCATCGAAAGCCGCGAGAACTCGTAGTCCTTGGAGTGTCCCTCGTGATTGCGCGCACGATAGATGAGATGGACGATGTTGTAGACGTTGCGGGAGACCGCCGTGTTGAGTAGCTTCACGTCCTCGTGCTGGCTGAAATCGTCTGGCAGCCGGCCGAGCAGCTCCGTCAGCGCGCGCCGCAGGCGCTGCACCCGCTTGAACTGGTCGGTGCTGGCGCGCGTGCGGCTGGAATACTGGATTTCCTTATGCCGTGTGATCACTTCGGCCATGTTGGCAGGAAGTTGACCGCGCGCGCTCCAGAGGTCGACCTGAAACGCCAGGGTGTCCTGCGGGGCATCCGATTCGATCACCCATTGCAGCGGCGTATTGGAAACGAGACCGCCGTCCCAATAGTGCTCGCCCTCGATCTCCACCGCCGGAAAGCCCGGCGGCAGTGCGCCGCTCGCCATGATGTGCTCCGGCCGGATGGTATGGGTCGTGTTGTCGAAATAGACGAAATTGCCGGTTCGGACGTTGACCGCGCCGGCGCTGAAGCGCGTCAGTCCGCTGTTGAGCCGATCGAAATCGACCAGGCGCTCCAGCGTGGTCTTGAGCGCGCGCGTGTCATAGATGCTTGTCGCATCGCTGGCTCCGCCGGGCTGCAACCAGGGCAGGACGGGACGGGCGGAGAAAAAACCGGTTGCGCCACACGTGGCCGCAAGACCGGCGCTCATCTGGTTGATGAGGTTGCGCGTACTGTCGCTCCGCGTCCACTCGATGAAGGGAGTTCCGGACAAGTCCCAAGGCGCCGTCGAGGTGATCTGGGTCCAGAAATCGCGCAAGCGGTCGACGCGGGACTCGGGCGGATTGCCGGCGATGATTGCGGCATTGATGGCTCCAATCGAGATGCCGGCGACCCAATCGGGATGAATGCTGGCTTCGGCCAGGGCGTCGTATACGCCCGCCTGGTACGCGCCAAGCGCACCACCGCCTTGTAACAGTAGCGCGATGCAATCGAAGGGAAGCTGCCGTTGTGCGGATGAGAGTTCTGATCGGGGCTGGAAGTTCATGGCGGGTGCTCTTGAATTGCTGATTGGATGTTTGTGTTAATGGCGGTTCGAGTCTTGCTTTGTGACTTTGGGCGGCTCGAGCGTCACTTCTTTCAAATGGCCCTCGGTGGCGACCAAGATCACGAAGTTGAGTCTGCCATCCTGTCGGATCAGTCCACCGGCCAGCGCGCTGCCTGCCGCCGCTCTCTCGGCGATTTGCACGGCATCCGACAATTCCTGCTTGATCCATTTCAGGGCAAGGATGTTGGCGAGGTCTTCCCGATCGAGTTCCTTCAGCGACGACGTCATCTCCTTGCCCGTGATGCTTCCGGTGTTTGCGTCGATGGCGTTCTCCCACACGCGCTCGTTGCGGATCGTGCGAACGCGGTAGACGGGCGGGCCGTCGATCTCGAAGTTGATGTCGGCCGTCTTCGAGCCGTCATGCAGACGTTCCGCGATCGCCATCGCCCGGCTGAGCGGGACGCGTGTGGTGCGGAATTCCGATAGGACGCGTTGAATAGCGGCCGCCTCGGCATCGCTTTGCGTGCTCGGGCTTCGGCTCTGCGTGTTCGCCGAATCTTGGACGTCGGCAGTTGCGCCGGTCGCGGCGATCGTGGCGGAACACACGATCAGGGCAAACAAATGCTTCATCGACATTGGGCAAATCTCGTTCGGGTTTGTGACTGACCGCCTACCAAAGGCGAGTGAACGCAAGCGCGTCGCCGCAAGGGGCATGGCTTGCCCGGCTGCAGGGGCTCGACCTGCCATGCGGTTTCGAGTGGCGCGTGGTTCGCCGTGTCGCGCTTCGTGTCCGAGAGGGCCTCAGCTTCGACATGGCCACTGCACGTGGCCTCGCCACTGCCTGATCGGCTGCCGATTGCGCGAAACTGTCGCGCAGCTGAATCTCCGGTGCAGTGTGACTTCTGACATCAACGATCGGCGCGGCCGTAACCGTCTCTTGAACGGCGCCGGACGCAATGAGGCGATCCGGCTGCGAAGCGGCCACAACGACTTCGCTATCGGCGGGTGTCGGCGGGAGCTGATTTGTATCGATCACGACGCGCTCCGGCACCTTCACGTCGGAATGAATGCGGATCGCAGGCCGCGCGGGATCCGGCTCCGCGAGGCGGTCCGGCAGATGCGCCGGCAGCACCAAACCGGTCGCCCAAAACAAGCAGAGCAGGGCGCCCCCGACCGACAGAAAATAGCCGCGCAAGGGAAGAGCGCTGTCGGTTGACAGGCTCGCGTGCATTGACATCAGGGATCGTCGGCTCACGGCACGCGGCTCCCGACAACGGAGTCACTCGGTCTCATCGTCAGAGGCTCCACGGGCGCGAATGCCGGCGCGCGAGCTTGGCGTCGAGATAGCCGCGCTCGTCGAGCCATTTGGCTGGACAATGGGCTGGGGCGTTCGGGGCGATCATGAATCCGTCGCGTTGAAGCGCGGCTCGTGTTCCGGTGACACCGGTCCACAGGGCCTTTCCGCTGATTGAATCCACTTCGATGGCGTCAAAGACTTCGATGAAGTTCGGCATGTCAGGGGGCGTCCAGTCACGCTGCGTGGATGAG
Source organism: Bradyrhizobium frederickii (assembly GCF_004570865.1). Classification (GTDB taxonomy): domain Bacteria; phylum Pseudomonadota; class Alphaproteobacteria; order Rhizobiales; family Xanthobacteraceae; genus Bradyrhizobium; species Bradyrhizobium frederickii. The sequence goes on along the minus strand of NZ_SPQS01000017.1, from coordinate 84,274 downwards.
GCGGAAGGCCTCGTCAGGCGCGATACCCCTGCGCGCGAGCTCGGACTCGATCACGTCGAACGCGCATTCGATCGGCGCGATCCAGACGTTGACCCAGCAGATGATGCAGTTGCGGGCGATCAGCAGGGCCGGCGTCATGCGACCGTCCTCCGGTCCGGCAGAACAGGGGTGGGCTGGCGCGCGGCGAGCGAATGAGCCCACGCGATCATCGCGATCGTGATGCCAAGCAGCAGGCTCAAGGCCACGAGGCACAGGGCGACAACGACGTTCAGCGATGCGGCGGCAAGACCGGGCAACGGATTTTCGCGCATCAACGCGAACAGCAGGGTTGACATTCTCCGTCTCCTTAATAAAATACACCGTATAGTTCATATAAATCACGCGCCAGGGCCGAAGTCAAGACGGGGCGTTACCCGTGAATGCAGATCGAGGCGGCGAGGCAGCGTCGAGCTGAACGAAACAAGCCTCGAACAGAGAAGGGATTTGACATGACAAGATTGATGCCGGCGGTTCTCGCAGCGGCCATGATTGTGCTTGGTTGCGCAGCAGCTTCTGCCGAGGAGAACCGGGGCACACCGGAGCAGCGGGCAGCTTGCACGTCGGACGCCTTTCGTCTGTGCAGTGCCTACATTCCGGATCCGGCGGGAGTCGAAGGCTGCCTGCGGCTCAGAAAATCGGATCTGACCGATGCATGCAAAGCGGTGTTCGATCGTGCGACCACCGGTTCGGCCAGGACCAGATAACCAAGTGACCTTGCGGCGGGTGTGACCGGGCTCTGTCCTGGTTGATATCCGCGCTGCGACAGGAGACAGGAGCGATCTCGTGAGCGCGATGTACATATCGGCCCTGGCTGCCTTTGGCGGCTCCGCCTTCGGCGCGGTCTCGACCATCGTCAGTGGGTGGTTCGGCCGACGCCGGCGGCTTCGCGAGCGTCATCATGCCCGCTCGTTCTCGAAGCGCGAGCGGCTGTACCGGAGCTTCATCGAGGAGGCGTCACGGCTCTATGCCGACGCCCTGGTCAACGACCGGGCGGAAATCCCCCAGCTGGTCGGCTTCTACACGCTGGTCGGACGCATGCGGATCTTGTCGAGCAACGAGGTCGTCCAGGCCGCTGAGCGAACCGGGCACCTGATCATCGAGGCATATCTCTCGCCCAATCGCTCGTTTGTGGACCTGCCCAAATTCATCGAGGAAATGGATCCATTGCGCGATTTCGGCGAAGCCTGCCGCCGCGAGCTCATGAACTTCCCGGCGCGGTGAGAAGCATGCGCGAGGAAATTGGGCACAGGACGGGGAATGCGGACGCCCGTCGCAAGATCGTGCTGGCCGCTCTCCAGCTCTATTGCGAGATCGGCCACAACAAGACCACGGTCTCCGACATCGCGCGGCACTTGTCGATGTCCTCAGCCAACGTCTACCGCTTTTTTCCGTCGAAGCAGGCGATTGAAGAGACAGTCGTAGGAGAGGTGCTCGAGGAAACGGTCAGTGCGGCAACCGAGGCGGCCCGTACCCCCGGGCCGGCATTGCGGCGCTTGGCGACAATCCTGAAAGCGATCGCCGACTGCAATGAAGGCCGATCGGCGAAGCACGGAAGGCTGCAGGATCTGGTGGCCTTGGCCGTCCGCCAAAACTGGACCGTCGTCCGCGCCTACGACGACAGGATCCGAGGGCTTGTGCGGCCGATCATCGGCACCGGGCAGGCAAGCGGCGAGTTGCGGGGCGGTAGTCCGATGGCGCTGACCTGTTGTCTGCTGCAAGCCATGGATGTTCATCTCAATCCGTCGTGGGCTGGGGCGGCGACGCTTCGGCCAAGCTTCGAGAAGATGTCGAGATTTTGTTTGGACGCTCTGGCTTGCAGCCCGTCGTTGCACGCCGGGATGCCATCGCATGTGCGGCTCGAGGCTGCCGGCTAGCGGGGCGCCTCCGACGCGCCACCCGGGGCTTGCCGCAACGCTAATGCGGCCAGCCTGTCTCGCAGGCGGCGAGGAAGAATCCGACGCGTTCGCGCACGAAGCCGGGAAGTTCCTTCTTCAGGTCCTTGGGAGTCTCGCCGACGAGCGACCGAAACAGCATCGGTAGGAGGATCAGGTCGAGAAAGATCTGCGCCGTAGCGCGGCTTCGCTTGGCGCTGAAGGGGCCCTTCGGGGAGCGCGCGAGCCTCTGCGTGGCGTCGTCGAGCAGCTGGGACACCGCGGCCAGGGAACGATCGCGCGCTGCGTCGTGAACATTGCGGCTCAGCTCGGGGAACCGCTGCGATTCCGCGATCGTCGCGCGCACCATGCCCAGCGATTCCTCGACCACCCTTTCGACGATGGCGGTCCCGAGGCTCATCAATTTGTCCTCGATGGAGCGGCCTTCGGGCGAGAAGCCCTCGAAGTCCGTCAAGCCGTCGATGGTGCGGGCCACCACGGCGGCGAACAGCGCCTCCTTGCCGGGGAAGTGGGCGTAAATCGTCGGCTTGCTTGCAGGGGCGAGCTCGGAAATGTCGTCAATGCTGGCGCTACGGTAGCCTTTCTCGAGAAACAGCTGCTGGGCCGCATCGAGAATGCGCGCCTGCGCATCGCCCGCAAGACCCTTGGGTGGCCTGCCTCGCTTCGTCTTCTTCATTCTTGGACCTCCTCGCGGTCTTTGCATGTCGCTTTCCACTTGACATGGCCCGCGAAGAAAGGCAAGAAAAAGAAAATATACGGTGTAGTATATTAATTCGCCGGACCTGGTCCCTTTGTGGGACCGGCGAGGGCCCCCGGATGATCAGGCAAAGCTGGGGTGTTCGAGCCCGATCGTCCGGACCGACTGAGGAGAATATCGTGACTGTCTCGATCCCGGATCCTTGTGCATTGCAGGAAGGCGTGCTGCTGCGCGAGCTGCATCACAGAGTGGCCCACGGTGTTGCCTTCGCCATCGACGTCGTGACCGCCACCGCTGTCCGGGTCGAAGGAGCGGAAGCCAAGCGCGCACTCAGCGACGTCGTCGAGCTGCTGCATGGCTATTCCGACGTGCATCGCGCGCTGGCCATGCCGGCGGGCGAAACGCTGATCCATGCCGCAGCCTACATTCGCAAGCTGGGCCTTGGCATGCGCCGGGCGCTCCTGGACCGGATGGATATCCAGTTGGCCTTCGCAACCCAGTCCATCGCGCTCAAGCCGGAGCGCTGCTGGTACCTTGGGCTCATCGTCCATGAACTCGTGATGCACGCGGCAAGGCACGCGTGCTTCGACGCGCGGGCGGGGCAGATCAGGATCAAGCTGACGCGCACCGGTGCACTGGTAAACTGCGTGATCCTGGACAACGGCTCGCGTCCTGCGCGCGAGGCCTCCGACCGCGAATTGCGAACTGCGACGGATATCGCGAGGGCCCTTGGCGGCCGCATCGAGCAGGGCTTCGGCGCTGAATTCACCTCGATTGTCCTCTCCTTCCCGCTGACCGAGCGCGAACGGGGCGCAAACTGGTCAATCGCAACGCGCCAGATGAGGGTTCCGCGCCGCGCGAGAGCCGCCGCCGCTTCGGATGGCGCTGCGCTCCGTCCCCGCCCATCCGCCGATGCCCTTGGCGGGCTGTTGTCGCCCTCCCACCACACGGACGCGTCATGACAGATGAACCTTCCGATCCGATCCACGTCGCTCGAACGCAGCGGGCAGCGAAGGGTCTCGCCGCAGCGACCTTGCTCGTGAGCATTGCGTTGACCGGCTGCGATGATCACGCGGCGCGGACGGCCACACGCGCCACGCTGGTCCGGACCATGATCGTGCAGCCGCGCGACCGCGAAACCTCCATCACGTTGACGGGGGAGGTTCAGGCGCGCTTCCGTGGCGATCTTGCGTTCCGCGTCAGCGGCCATGTCGTTGCACGCACGGCGGATGTCGGTGCTCACGTCAACACAGGCGACGTCCTGGCCCGGCTCGATCCGGCCGAGCAACAGGCCGATGTCGATGCTGCGGTCGCGACGGTGGCCTCCGCCGAAGCTCGGCTGCGCGTGGCGAGCGCCACTTTCGCCCGGCAGAAGGCGCTGATCGCGAGCGGGTTCACCACCCGCGCCGTCTACGATCAGGCAGAGGAAGGCCTGCGAACGGCGGAGGGCGTGCTGGAAGCCGCCAAGGCGCAGCTGGGCAGCTCGCGCGACGCGCTCAGCCATACCGTGCTGCGCGCTGAAGGCGATGGCGTCATTACCGCGCGCAATCTCGAGGCTGGCCAGGTCGTGCCGGCGGCCCAACCCGTGTTCTCTCTTGCGCAGGATGGGGCGCGGGATGCGGTCTTCGAGGTCTACGAATCCGTCTTCCTTGGCCAGACTGACGCTCGCCACGTGACGCTGGCGCTGGTCTCCGATTCCAGCGTGACCGCGACGGGAGAGGTGAGAGAGATCTCACCGGTGATCGACGCGAAGAGCTCCACGATCCGCGTCAAGGTATCGATCAAGGATCCGCCGGCCGCGATGACGCTGGGCAGTGCCGTCGCTGGGACGGTCAAGGCGAAGACTCAGAACGAGATTGTCTTGCCTTGGAGCGCGCTGACGGCCGCGGGGAGGAAGCCCGCCGTCTGGGCCGTCGACCCGAAAACGCAGACAGCGTCGCTGAAGCCCGTCGCGGTCGGTGCCTATGAGGCCGGTCAGGTCTTGATCAGCGCAGGCCTCGAGCCGGGCGACCGTGTCGTCGTCGACGGCGGCAAGCTTCTAAGCATCGGCCAGCCGGTCGCCGAAGAGGGAGATCGCTCATGAAGCGACAGGTCATGATGATCGCAGGCGTGCTCGCGGCGGCCTCGTTGCTCGCCGGCTGCGACAAGGAGGCGCACGCGCCGGAGCCTGCTCGCCCCGTGCTCTCGATGATTGCCAAGCCGATCAGCGGTGACAGCACAATTGCCGTCGGGGTGGTCGAGCCGCGCTACAAGACCAACCTTGGCTTTCGCGTCCTCGGACGGCTGACTTCGCGTCCGGTCTACGTTGGCGACATCGTCCAGGAAGGGCAGGTCGTTGGCGCGATCGATCCAACCGCACTCGATCTCGCCGTTCGCGCAGCGCGGGCGCAATTGGCAAAGGCCGAGGCGCAGCTTGCGACGGCCAAGGCCTCGGAGGATCGGCAACGCACGCTCATCACCAGCGATGCGACCACCAGGCAGACACTGGACAATGCCGAGCAGGCGCGCGCCGGAGCCGAAGCGGGCGTCGCACAGGAGCAGGCGAGCCTGACCAAGGCGATTGAGCAGCTTGGCTATGCCAAGATCAAGGCTGACTTCGGGGGCGTCGTCACGGCCGTCGGCGCGGAAGTCGGCCAGGTGGTCTCGCCCGGACAGACTGTGGTGACGGTCGCGCGGCCGGACATCCGGGAGGCTGTCGTCGATATCGGGGAAGACCTCCCTGTCCCCCTCGAAGTCGGTCTCCCGTTCACCGTCAGCCTGCAGCTTCTTCCTGCCGTTCAGGTCGAGGGCAGAATCCGCGAAATCGCGCCGCAAGCCGATGCGGTGACGCGGCTGCGGCGCGTCCGGATCGCGCTCGACAACCCGCCCGAAAGCTTCCGCCTCGGCGCGACCGTCACGGCGAAGCTCGGCAAGGACCAGAGCGAGGCCTTGCACCTGCCCGCATCAGCGGTGCTCGCCAGGGACGGCGCCGATTTCGTCTGGGTGGTCGATCAGTCCGCCGGCACCGTCGCGCTGCAGAAAATCGAGGGCGTCACCGAACAAGGGGGCATTCGCGTCACCAGCGGGCTTGCCGCGGGCGCCCGTGTCGTCACCGCCGGAATTCACAGCCTCAGGCCTGGACAGCACGTCCGCATCGAACAGGATCAAGATCAATGAAGTCGTTCAACCTATCCGACTGGGCGCTCGGCCATCGCTCGCTCGTCTGGTATTTCATGATTGCCTTCATGGCGGCCGGCCTGTTTGCCTATCTCCAGCTCGGACGCCAGGAGGACCCTGACTTCACCATCAAGACCATGGTGATCCAGGCGCAGTGGCCCGGCGCCTCGCCTGAGGAGATGACGCGTCAGGTCACCGACCGCATCGAGAAGAAGTTGGAGGAACTCGAATCCCTCGACTACACCAAGAGCGTGACGGTCGCGGGCCAGACCGTCATCTTCGTCTATTTGCGCGATTCGACCAAGGCGGCCGCCGTCAAGCCGACCTGGGTCCGCGTTCGCAACATGATCGCGGACATAAAGGGCGACTTCCCGCAAGGCGTGATCGGCCCCGGTTTCAACGATCGCTTTGGCGACGTTTTCGGCAACGTCTATGCCTTCACCAGCGACGGCTTGAGCCAGCGGCAGCTCCGCGATCGGGTCGAGGACGTGCGCGCCAAGGTGCTTACGGTGCCCGACGTCGGCAAGGTCGATATCCTCGGCGCGCAGGACGAGGTCATCTATCTCGAATTCTCCACCCGAAAGGTCGCCGCCCTCGGCCTCGACGTCCACGCCATCATGAATTCTCTGCAGGGCCAGAACGCGGTGGCGCCCTCCGGCGTATTCCAGGAAGGGCCGGAGCGGATCAGCGTCCGTGTGAACGGCCAGTTCGCCTCAGAGGCCAGCCTGAAGGCGGTTAATCTTCGCATCAACGATCGTTTCTTCCCGCTGACCGATGTCGCGACCATCACGCGGGGTTACGTCGATCCGCCGTCAACGCTGTTCAGGTACAACGGTCAACCCGCCATCGCGCTCGCGATCGGCATGAAATCCGGAGCCAATCTGCTTCAGTTCGGCGAGGCGCTGAAGGAGGAGATGACCAAGGTCATTGCCGACCTGCCGATCGGCGTCGGGGTGCACCTCGTCGCCGACCAGCCTGTTGTGGTCGAGCACGCCGTTTCCGGGTTCACCGAAGCGTTGTTCGAGGCCGTCATCATCGTGCTCGGCATCAGCTTCCTGAGTTTGGGCCTGCGTGCCGGGCTCGTGGTCGCCATCGCCATTCCGCTCGTGCTCGCGATCACTTTCGTCGTGATGGCCTATTGCGACATTTCGCTGCAGCGAATTTCGCTGGGGGCCCTGATCATCGCGCTCGGCCTCCTGGTCGACGATGCCATGATTGCGGTCGAGATGATGGTGGCGCGGCTCGAGATCGGCGATCCCCTCGAAAAGGCGGCAACCCACGTCTATACGTCGACCGCGTTCCCGATGTTGACGGGAACGCTCGTCACCGTGGCCGGCTTCATCCCGATCGGGCTCAACAGCAGCAACGCAGGCGAGTTCACCTTCACCTTGTTCGTGGTGATCGCGGTGTCGTTGATCGTCTCGTGGATCGTCGCCGTATTGTTCACGCCGCTTCTCGGCGTCACCATCTTGCCGGCCAGGATGAAGGGACATCACGAGCAGAAGAGTCGCCTGGCGCAGATGTTCGCGCGCCTGCTCCTGTTCTGCATGCATCACCGCTGGAGCACCATCGCCGTGACGGTCGGCGCCTTCCTGCTCGCCTTGTTCGGCTTGCAGTTCGTGCAACAGCAGTTCTTTCCCTCGTCGGACCGCGCCGAGCTCGTGATCGACTGGAACCTGCCCCAGAACGCCTCGATCACCGAGACCAACACGCAGATGGCCCGCTTCGAGCGCGAGCAGTTGCAGGGCAACGATTCGGTCGAGCACTGGTCCACCTATGTCGGCACGGGCGCGCCCCGCTTCGTGCTGTCGTTCGATCTTCAGACCGCTAACACCTGGTTCGGCCAGCAGGTGATCGTGACCAAGGGCGGCATCCCCGCGCGCGACCGGGTCAAGGCGCAGTTCGAGGATTATTTGAGGAAGACCTTTCCGGGCACCGACACCTACGTCAAGCTGCTTGAGGTCGGCCCTCCCGTCGGCCGTCCGGTGCAATACCGCCTGAGCGGCCCCGACATCGCAGAAGTCCGCAACCTCTCGCAGAAGCTTGCAGGTGTCATCCGCAGCAGCCCCGACCTCGGCAACGTGGTGTTCGATTGGATGGAGCCGGCGCGCGTCGTTAAGGTCGACGTCCTTCAGGATAAGGCGCGCCAGCTCGGCGTGACTTCGGAAGACATTGCCACCACGCTGAACTCCGTGCTTCAGGGCTCGGCGGTCACGCAGGTGCGTGACAGCATCTATCTCGTCAATGTCACGGGACGGGCGACCGCGTCGGAGCGCGCCTCGATCGATACGCTGCGCGACCTGCAATTGACCGGGCTCGGCGGCCAATCGGTGCCGCTCGGAGCCGTTGCCAATCTGCGCTACGAGCTCGAGCAGCCCACGATCTGGCGGCGCGCGCGGATTCCCACCATCACGCTGAAGGCCGGCGTCATCAGCGATGCGCAGCCGAAGACGATCGTCGACCAGCTCGCGCCGAAGGTGGCCGAGTTTGCCAAGCATTTGCCCGCCGGCTACTCGCTCAAGATCGGCGGTTCCGTGGAGGAGAGTGCCAAGAGCCAGGGGCCCATCATTGCGGTCGTGCCACTGATGCTGTTCGTCATGGCGACGGTGCTAATGGTGCAGTTGCAGAGCTTTTCGCGCCTGTTCCTGGTGTTCGCGGTCGCGCCGCTCGCGTTGATCGGCGTCGTCATGGCGATGCTGCCCAGCGGTGCGCCGCTCGGCTTCGTCGCCATCCTCGGCGTGCTGGCCCTCATCGGCATCCTGGTCCGGAACTCCGTGATCCTGATCGTGCAGATCGAGGATCTGAAAAAGGAGGGCAGGCCGCCCTGGGATGCGGTGCTGGAGGCGACCGAGCACCGCATGCGGCCGATCCTGCTGACAGCCGCCGCCGCAAGCCTCGCGCTCATTCCGATCGCGCGCGAGATCTTCTGGGGTCCGATGGCCTACGCCATGATGGGTGGCATCATCGTCGGCACGCTGCTGACGCTGCTGTTTCTGCCGGCGCTGTACGTGGCGTGGTTCAGGATCCATCCAGAACAGGTGAATGGACCGCCGATGGGTGAATCTCACGCGGCTCGAGCCGATCTGGCCTCCGCGCACGATGCGCCGGAGCTCGCGCTCGAGACGCAAGCCTGAAGGAGACGAGAATGCTTTCATTGAAGCCCCTTGCCGTCACGCTGGGCGTGGCGTTCGCGACGATGCCCGCTGCCGCGTTCGCGCAATTCCCCCCGCCGCCTCCGATGGCGTCTCCTGCGGTTCCCGCCGCCGGCCCGCCTCGACCGGGCCCGGGTCCTGGTCTCGGTGCGCCACCGCCGCGCCTTGGTCCTGCGGCTGTACCACGCGCCGATCCCGCCGCAAGAGGTCTCGGTCGCGTGCCGACGGTCGCAAACTCTGCGCGGGCGGTCTCGGTGAATATCGGGAGGGGCGACTATGCTCACCACAGACTCGGCACCTATGGCACGCGTGCGGCGTCATACGCCGGTGCGTACGCCGCCGGCGTTTATGCGGGTCATGCCTATGATGATTCGCGCTCCAGCTACTACGCGAGCGGCAACTGCGCTTACGTCTACAGGCGCCACCGCCGGGTGCTGATCTGCGATTAGGTGCGCCGTCGGAATAATAGATCAGACGAGCTGGACAAGACGGCAGAGTTAGCTAATTTGCGACGGTCGGAGAGCTAAGAGCAGGAAATGTTGGGCCTCTTGAAGGGAGGGACCGAAGAGACCTTCGGTATCATCGAGCGCGAACTGCGGTGTGGCTTCTGGAGCTGGGATTTGCGCTCCAATGAAATGCAGTGGTCGAGGGGGTACTATGATCTTCTCGGCATCGAACCCGGAAAGGTACTTCCGTCCTTCTCTTCCATTCTTCAGGTGACGCATCCCGAGGATCGGGGCGCGCAGGCCGAGGTCGATCGGATCGTTCGCAAAGCGTCTACCATCAGACGGAAATTCCGCGTCATCCGACGAGGCGGCAACGTCGCATGGATTTATTGCCAGATCATCGTTTTCGTCGATGACGAGGGCAACTCGGAGAAAGCGTTAGGCGTTTGCACGGACGTCACGGTCCAGGAAGACCAACTCAGTCGGCTTCGGGTTGCCGACGAGCGATACCGGGCCTTGGTGAAGGCCACTGGCGCCGTTGTCTGGGTTGCGAAGTCTGATGGCCGCCTCCACGAGGTCATCAATTGTGAGCACGGCGCAGAAGTTCAGGCCGCTGTGCTGAATTCCGGCTGGCTCCAGCTGATACACCCAGATGACCGCGATGATACCATCAAGGTGCGCGAAGCGGCCAGCCGCGAGAAGCGAGGCTACGATGTCGTACATCGGATCCGGCACGCAGACGGCAGCTTCAAATGGAAGCGCTCGACGGGCCAGCCGGTGCTCGATGGCGCCGGCAACGTCAAGGAATGGCTCGGGATAAGCGTCGATCTCGAGCCCGACACAGCCGGGTCCGCGGGCGACTCGATCACCGGCGCGCAGGTCAGGGCGGCCCGAGGTCTCTTGCGCTGGTCCGTCATGGATCTGGCCCATGCCGCGGGCATCAGTCGCGCAACGATACGGCGGATCGAGGAATTGGATGCGGCTCCAAATCACAACGATCCCGCCCTTTCGTCGATCGAAGCCACACTTTCGAAGGCGGGTGTCGAGTTCTTCTTTCCGAAAACAGGCAAGCCGGGCGTGCGTCCGCGCTAAATTGGCGCGCTGACATGGACGGCCGAGCCGAATTGGCTCGCGCGACCCGCATATCTCACCTTCAACCAGCAAATTTGGCGCTTTGCTCGCGTGATTCTCGAGCTTCATCGCGCGCAATGGCGCGTGCCACGAAAGCCGAGCACCAATTTTGCCTAACAAAAGGTTAGCCGTTCCGCACTATTGTTCCGACATTACAGTCGGTCTTTCAGGGCGGGAATCATGAGAGACATCTTTCGATACCTCGGAATTGGTACCCGCACTCAGCTGTTGGCTGAATGCACGCCTTCCCTTGTCCGCCGGATCGAGCCTGATATCGCGCTCGGTAAATATTCCTCTTTGGACATCGCGGGCGCTCTTTCCAGCTAATCAGCCTGCGTCGTTGATTGGCGAGGCCGCGTTTACCCATTCGTTTTCAAGCTTGCAATTTGGGAGGATGTCATCGTGACCACCGAATTAGCTGCGGACTCCACCTCTGATCAGCATCGTCGAGTCAGGATGCGCTTCATGGGTATTACAGCCCGAACCGGCGAGCTGTTGCGGGAATTCTGGACCATCGCCGAGCCGGAGGTTCCGCGAATTCTTGACGGCTTCTACCGGCATCTCACGATCGAGCCGCAATTGGCGAGCCTGGTCGGCAACAACGTTCCTCGGCTGAAAGTGGCGCAGGGCACGCACTGGGCTCGCTTGTTCAACGGCCGGTTCGACGACGAGTACCTGAAGGGCGTTCGTGCCATCGGGATGGTGCACAACAAGATCGGCCTGGAGCCGCGATGGTACATCGGCGGCTACAATTTCGTTCTCAATCAGCTCATAGCGGTGGGCATACGGCAGTATCGCTGGAGGCCATCGCACCTCTGCGAGGTTCTGAGTGCAGTCAATTGCGCTGTGATGCTGGATATGGAGATCGCGATCTCTGTCTACCAGGAGGCAATGCTCGCCGAACGGGAGAAGCGCCAAGAGAAGGTCCGCGCCGCCATTTGTGCCTTCGACGAGCGGATGAAAGCGGTGTTGAATACGGTTGGTGGATCCTCTGCCCAGCTGCAGGATGCAGCGAGTGCGCTGGCGGCGAGTTCTTCGCAATCGACCCAACAATCGGCGACCGTGGCGGCAGCTTCGGAAGAGGCGTCGACCAATGTGCAGGCTGTCGCCGCATCGACCGAGCAACTCACCTCCTCGATCCGGGAAATTGCCCGTCAGGTCTCGGAATCGACGCGGATTGCGAGCATTGCCGTGGAGCAGGCCGCGAAGTCCGGCGCCACTGTCCAGAGCCTCGCAAAAGCGGCTCAACGCATCGACGACGTGGTGGAATTGATCAAGTCGATCGCCGGGCAAACCAATCTGCTGGCGCTGAATGCCACGATCGAGGCCGCGAGGGCCGGTGAGGCGGGTCGCGGCTTCGCGGTCGTTGCTGCCGAGGTCAAGGCCTTGGCGGAGCAGACAGCAAGAGCAACCGGTGAAATCGGGGAGCAGATCTCGTCGATCCAGAGCGCGACGAAGCAGTCGGTGACGGCAATGCAGGAGATCGGCGGCACGATCGAATCCATCAACGAAATCGCCACGATCATAGCAGCCGCCGTGGAGGAGCAGGGTGTCGCGACAGCCGAGATCGCACGTAACGTTCAGCAAGCCGCGCTCGGCACGCAGGAGGTTTCGAGCAACATAAGCGGAGTCAGCCAAGGCGCTGCTGAAACGCGGCAGACCGCGGGAAGGCTGCTGAGCGCCTCCGAGGCGCTTTCCGGCCAGGCATCGGCTCTGCGGTCCGAGGTAGACGCATTCTTTGACGAAATCAAAGCCGCCTAGCGTTGCGTCGCAAAAAGTCATGAGATCGGGCAATACAATTCCTGCTGCGATGAGCGAAGTTCTACCTGCGGCCGAGAGCCGGCCGGCGTCACGATCTGCTATCGGCCCTCGCGGCTCTCCGGCCATGGACTGGGAGCGACTGGTTCATGCGGCCATCGAAAGTAGCTCTCATGGCTTGTGCGTTTTCGACGAACGGTCGCGTTTGGTGATCGGCAACGAGCTGCATCGCAATTTGTATGGCCTGACACACTCGCAGGTTGCCGCTGGGACACACGTGCAGGACCTTCTGGTCAGCCGGTATGCCGGCGCTAACGGAATGTCTGCGGGCGCCCGGATTGCCGAGTACATGGCGGCGATCCAGCTTAGAGCAGAATTCCGAACCAGCTACGGACTTGAAGGCGGGACGTTCATAGAGCTCGACATGCATCCCATGGAGGGAGGTGGCTTTGTCGAAAGGCATCGGGACATCACCCAGCTGCGGCTTGCCGAGCTTCGGGCCGAAGCGGCAAGGCAGGAGCTAATCGAGAAGCAATATGCCATCGACCAAGCGGTCATTGTCGCAGTCACCGATGTGCGCGGTACGATCACTTATGCCAATGACCGGCTCTGCGAAATCAGCGGCTACAACCGTGACGAGCTCATCGGAAGCAATCACCGCATCCTGAAATCCGGGGTTCATTCACGTGAGTTCTTCCGCCAGATGTATCGTCAACTCGCGCGCGGCCGGGTCTGGCGCGGAGAGCTCTGCAACAAAGCGAAAGGCGGCAGTTTATATTGGGTCGATACGGTCATTACTCCTCAACTCGGTCCGGAGGGGAAGCCGGTGGCCTACATGGCAATCCGGGTCGACATAACAGCTCGGAAGAACGCCGAAGCGCTGGTGCACTATGCGGCCCGCCACGACGCTTTGACCGGGCTTTTGAACCGGGCCGCCCTGCTCGAGGAGCTATCGAACCGGCTTGCACAAGCAAATGCGAGCGAACAGGAGCTGATCGTCTACTTGCTGGATCTCGACGGGTTCAAGTGGGTGAATGATACGCTGGGGCATGCTGCCGGTGACGCCTTGCTCAGGCAGCTGAGCAGGCGCCTCAAGTCGGTTTCGGCCGATGGCGATCTGATCGCCCGTCTGGGAGGCGACGAGTTCGCGATCGTTCAGTTCAACACTGGAGAAGGGCGCGAACAGGCGGAAAGACTTGTGGTCACCCTGCTCGAAATCGTAGCGATACCGTTCTCGGTCGCGGCACAGGACGTCTCGGTCGGGGTGAGTATCGGATTGGCGCTCGCACCCCGGCACGGCTCCACGGCTTCCGAACTGCTCTACAAAGCAGATCTCGCCCTCTATCGCGTTAAGGCGGAGGGCCGAAACGGCTATCGGTTCTTCGAAGAAGAGATGCACAGGAACGCGCAAGCCCGCAATCGGCGTGTCGGCGAGCTCCGCGAGTCCGTGGCCCGGGGCGATTTCGAATTGCACTATCAGCCGATCTTTGATGCGAAGACGCTGCAGCCGCGGGTGATGGAGGCCTTGGTGCGATGGCGTCATCCCTCTGAGGGCCTGCTTTACCCGGATCGCTTCATTGGACTCGCTGAAGAGACCGGCCTTATGGAGCCCTTAGGCCGGTGGATTCTTCGTCAGGCGTGCGCAGACGCAGCGTCGTGGCCCAAGGGGATCAAGGTCGCCGTCAACCTGTCTCCTGCGCAGTTTCGAGGACCGGCTCTGTTCGACGATGTGCTGAGCGCGCTGCTGGAAACAGGTTTGTCGCCCGATCGGCTCGAGTTCGAGGTCACGGAATCCATTCTGCTGCAGGAGAAGGAGGAGAACCTCTTGCTCTTTCGCCACCTCAAGAACATCGGGATATCGATCGCGCTGGACGACTTCGGTGTGGGATATGCATCGCTTGGTTCGGTAGTCTCATTCCCCTTCGACAAGGTGAAGATCGATCGATCCTTCACCAAAGGCCTAGTGACGAACCCGGCGAACAGGACGGTGGTGGCCTCGATCATGACTCTGGCGGCCGGCTTAGGGGTGCAAGTTACTGCAGAGGGCGTCGAGACCGAGGAGCAGCTACATTACCTGAGGGGCCAAGGACTGGATCTCGTCCAAGGCTATTTGCTCGGCAGACCAGCATCGGCTGACCTGAATGAGTGGGTTCGTAGCATCCCGGCTGGGGCCCCGCAGGGGAGCCATGCTTGCGATGGAAGGCAAGTTGAGCAAGAGCCGGTTTCTCCGCCGCACGCGGCTGCCTCCTATTAGCGGGCTGGCGTGATCTCTCGCACGGGCAGACCATGTGTGGAGAGACCTTCACCTAACCCCCGTCTCATATCTCGCTGTGCTCAATGTGAGCCGACCCTCCCCCTCAGAGGACCCTCCAGGGGCGGGTAAGGGTACGTCACCGCGCGCACTGGGCCACCTCACCTTGCCGCCCCCTCCGTGAACGCCGTCTCGATCACCTCGCCAAAAGGCTGCCACGACCGTCCGTCGAACTGGACCAGCCGCATCTGCTTGATCGGCAGATAATTGCTCGGCGAGGTATTCATCCTGATGTTGGGCAGCGCGACGGAGGGGTTGTAACCCCTCAACGAGGCCGCCTGACGCATGATGTTCTCGCGTGACAGGTCGTCGCCGCACTGCTTCAGCACCTGCGTCAACGCCTCGGCCGCGGCGTAGCCGTAGACCGCGGCGTTGTTGTTGGTGCTTTCGAACTGATGGTACTTGTCCATGAAGGCGAACCATTCCTTCATGGCGGGATCGTCTTTCCAGGCGGGATCGCTCGGGTCCTTCAGGAACGCCGCCGAGATAACGCCGGCCGAATTCTCCAGGCCCGCGGGCGCCATCGCATTGGCGATCGAGGCGGAGGCATCGTTGACGATGAAGACCGGGCGCCAGTTGAGCGAAGCCGCGAGCTTGATCACCTTGGAGGCCGTCGATGGCACGCCGAGGAAGACGAAGATATCGGCACCGGCGCGCTTGAGGATCGAGACGTGGCCGTCGAGGTGCTCGTCCCCGATGTCAAAGGCGATGTCGACGAGGACATGGCGGTTCAGGTCGCCCAGTCCCTCCTGGATCCCCTTGTAGAGCATGCGTCCGAACTGGTCGTTCTGCCAGAGCACGACGATTTTCTTGCTGGGGTAATAAGCCTGAATGTAGTTGGCGTAGATGCGCCCCTCCGACCGGATCGACGGCTGCCAGCCCATGGTCCAGGGGAACGCCCTGGCCTGGCTCAGCTCCTCGTCGCCGGAGGCGACGAAAAGCTGCGGGACCTTCTTCTCGTTCAAATACCAGCGCGCGGCGAGATTGCCGGGCGTGCCGAACGATCCGAACATCAGGTGCACGTCGTCCTTCTCGACCAGATTGCGCGTCAGCTCCAGCGCCGTCGACGGATCGGAATTGTCATCGCGCGTGATGAAGCGGATCTTGCGGCCGTTGATGCCGCCGCGCGCGTTGATCATGTCGAAATAGGCGGCTTCCGCCTGACCGATCGCGCCGAATTCAGAAAGCGCCCCCGAATACG
This sequence comes from Bradyrhizobium frederickii, assembly GCF_004570865.1. Classification (GTDB taxonomy): domain Bacteria; phylum Pseudomonadota; class Alphaproteobacteria; order Rhizobiales; family Xanthobacteraceae; genus Bradyrhizobium; species Bradyrhizobium frederickii. The sequence continues at coordinate 68,491 of NZ_SPQS01000017.1, read as the reverse complement.
GCATGACATTGCCGATGCGGATTTCCTTGTCGCTCGCCGGCTGCTCGGCGTGTTGCTGCGACATCGCCCCCAGCGAGGCGAAAGCGACGATCGAAATGAACAGCACTCTTCCGGTGACGCGCATGCTCGACACCTTGTCGTTGGCCCCCAACGAGGTCGGCTCAGTTCGCACCAAGGCCGATTGATGTAGGTCAAGCGTTTGGCGATCGTGTGGCCTGGCGGGTCGCGGGCGAAACGGCAGGCGTGTTGACCGGATTGTCGGGTCCTGCGGACGAGCGTTGCTCTTTCCTGATCGAGAGTCCCCGTGTGGTACCCCTCTCCCTAACCCTCCCCCGCAAGGGGGGAGGGGACACACCAAGCGCGTGGTGGGTGACTCGACTTATCAAGACGCTTGCGACGAGCCGCGGTCTAACCGCGTACTCCGCCGCGCTCCCTCCCCCTTGCGGGGGAGGGCGAGGGAGAGGGGTGGCCTAGCAAATGGTGTGAGTTGTCGATAGCGGAGCAACGCCCCTGCTACGGCAGCCCCCGCGCCTCCAGCTGGCGCACCAGCAGCAGCGTCGGCTCGGCGAGGCTGTCGCCCGAGCCGTCGAGACCGAGGGCGCTCGCGATGCCGTCGCGGCTGCGCAGCAGCGCGCTGCGCGGGCAATGGCCGGCGCCGCAGAGCGTCTTCTTCAAGGTTTCGCCCTGTGCCACGGTGCCGGCGGAATCGTCGGTGGACCAAGCCAGCACGATCGGCACATCGACATTGAGGATACCCGGGAAGACCGAGCGCTTGTTGTATTGGCCGGCGTCGCTGCCGAGATAGGCCTTCTCGCTGTCGCTCGCGTCCTTGCCGGCGCGGTAGATGCCGGACACCAGGACAACGGCGGCGACATCGGCGCGGTCGGTCTGAAACTCGGGATGCGCCAGCATGGTGGCGACATGGAAGGCGCCGGCGCCGTAGCCGACCGCAACGATCTCGCGGGCGTCGCCGTTGAACAGGTCGATATTGCCGTGAACCCAGGACAGCGCCGCCGCCACGTCGGTCGCCCCGGCTGGCCAGGTCGCTGACGGCGCCAGGCGATAATTGACGCGCACGCCGATCATGTCGTTGCGCGCGGCAAAGCACATCGCCTGGTCCTGGATCTGGCGCGACAATTCCGGCGCGGCGTGGTCGCCGGTGAAGGTGTCGCCGGTCACGAACAGCAGCACCGGCCGCGGCGTATCCGCCTTGGTGGCGCTGGCGGCGACATCGAGCACGTTAGCTTCGCTCTCGCCGTAGCGCAGGCCGCGCGAGAAGGTGACCTGCTCGCACAGCCGCGCGGTGCCGCCGGCGGTGGTGTCGGAATCGGTGAGGCCGACCCGGATGAGATCTGAGGGGCTCGTCAGCCTTGCCGGCGCTACGACATGGGCAGAGGCCGCCGCCATGGTCAGAAGCAGGAAAAATGTCAGACAATTCTTCATGGTGATGCCGGCCTTCGGGGCCCATATTGGCCCGCTGATGTGGCCCGTCTTTTCAATTCGCCTCATTAGTCAGCCGGCCTTGAGGCGAATTCGCGGCACCTCCCACCGATTCGCGGCCGCACGGAACGGGCGGCCGGTCCGGCGTGCAGCTGCCTTTGGTACGCAAGTACGGTCCCCCCGGGACGGCTGCGCGACGCCGCCGGGGCTCGAGCCGGGATGGCCTTCTACTGTGCATGGGGTTGTTTTCGAAAGTTTTTGGTTTGGACGGCCCGTCAGGTCCGCTTCATCGTCCGAAACGTGATGGAGTAACGGCGCGCCTCGACCGGCGGGATGCTGTGCTCCCATTGCGAGCGCGCCTCGCCTTGCATCAGGTAAAGCGAGCGCGGCCGCGTCTCGAGCGTGTGGCGCTGCCATTTGTCGCCGCACCGCCGGCGGAAGCGGAACTTGCAGGCCGAGCCCAGCGACAGTCCCAGGACCTCCTTAAACTGCGGCTTGTCGCGGTGCCAGCCGATGCCGACTCCGATCTCGTATTCGGTACAGAGCACCTGCCGGACGCTGGCCTCCGGCAGTCCCGCCCAGGCCTCGACCCGGCGCGCGATCGGCAGGAGCCAGTCCGGGATCGGCTCCGCCTCGGCCAGCCGCTGCAGCGAATAGTCATAGCGGCAGCCGAAGGACGCCACCCGGCGGTTGCCTTCGAACGCCCCGAACTGGAAGCGCTGGAGCGGCAATGCTGCGATGCGGCCGATCAGATCCTGCTCGACGGCGGCTTCGATAAAATTGTCGGCATAGCGAAGCCCGGATGGCCCTGCTTCCGGCTCAGTGAATAATCCGAGCTGCGTCATTTCTCGCATTTCCGTGACGGAACCTTTTGCCGCCCCAAGCGACTTACATATGACGCGGGAGGTAACGCGCGAGAGGCTGTCATGGCACAGAAGCATACCGCCGATCCGGCAGAGATCATGCGGGCGACCGGTCATCCCGAGCTGGAATATGCCGCCGGCTGGACCATCGCGGGCCTGGTCACCATCGGTACCATCGTCGCCGCCTGGGTCTTTGCGATCTAGGCTATTGGAAATTGGAGCTCGAAGGCCGCCCCCACTTCGGTCGGCTTGAGGCTGATCGAGCCGCCATGGCTCGCCATCACCGCCCGCGCGATCGCAAGCCCCATCCCGGTGCCGCCCTGGTCGCGGCGGGTGGTGAAGAAGGCGTCGAAAATCCTGTCGCGGTTCGGCGCTGAGATCGGTTCGCCGTCATTGCTCACCGTCAGACGCAGGGTCGTGCGCTCGAAGGCCGCCTCTAGCCGGATCGCCCTCGCCTTGTGCCGCATCGCGTTGTCGGCAAGATGCGACAGCACGATCAGCGCCTTCTCGCCTGACATGGCGATGGAGCGGTCAAGGCTGCCGCTGGCCTCGATCGAGCTTTCCGGAAACCGGGTCTTGAGATCCGCGATCACCGGCGCGAGCTCGGTGCGCTCGTTCTGCGGCAGGCTCTCGGCGCGCGCGAGTTCGCGCAGCCGCTGCGCCATCGCCTCCAGCCGCTGGGTGTCCGAGAGGATGTTGGCGATGAAGGTGTTCTGCTCGGCCGGCGTCAGGCTGCCTGCCTTGCCCTGCACCGAATCCTGCAGTAGCTCGGCCGCGCCCTTGATCGAGGTCAGCGGCGATTTCAGCTCGTGGGTGAGGTGGGCCGAGAATGTCGCGATATAGTCCGAGCGCCGCGCCAGCTGCTCGGCCATGCCGAGGAAGCTGTGCGAGAGCTGGGCGAACTCGCGCGTGCCGTAATGCCGGAGCGGCTGGAACGCCTCGCGGTCGCCGCGGCCGATTCTGGCGGCGCGGTCGACCAGCTCGCGCATTGGCAGGGTGATGGTGCGCGAGAATACGAGGCCGATCGCGATGGTGCCGAGGATGACGGCGAGGCCGGCCAGCACGAACTTGGCCCGCTCCTGGTAGAGATGATCGAAGATGTTGCTCGGCGTCCGCGTGGTGTAGATCACGCCCGCGACGCGGTTGTTGACGATGACGGGCATCGCCGAGAACACGTGCACGCCGAGGCCGCGGCTGAAGGAATAAATCGGCGGCGGCGGCTTGTCCGGCACGCGGTTGCGCAAAGTGGCGCGGTATTGCCCGTGCAGCGCGTCCGCGACCTCCTCGATATGGGCGAGCGACTGCCCGACCTCCTGCCGCCCGGCGATGACGACGCCCTGCGGATCGAGGATCCGAAAGCCCGCCAGCGTCACCTTCTGGGTCTCGCGGATGATCGGCGTCAGTCTTGCGCCGATCTCGACATAGCCGGGCTGGGCGGGCCGGGGCGCTGGCAGCGCATCCGGTCGACGTCGCAGCAGATCGTTGGCGGTGAGATCGAGCGCGGGCCGGATCGGCGTCACCGGGTCGCCGGGATCGGGCAGCACGTTCGGCGGCACTTCGGCCCCGAGCGTCAGCCCGCTGTCGAGCCGCGCCAAAACTTCCTGCGCGTAGATCGTGGCCAGCACACGGCTCTGCGCAATCAGCTCGGCCTGGGTCTGGCGGATCAGCTGGTTGTCGTAGAGGCGGAAGAAGAACAGGCCGACCAGCGGCAGCACGGCGACGGTGGTCAGCACCGCGAAGATCACGAGGCCGAGCGACGGCCGCCATTTGTCGGGCGCCGCCTTCATGCCTCTTTCTCGCAGCGGCCGAGCTTGAAGCCGACGCCGTGGATGGTCTCGATCACGTTGTCGCAGGCCAGCGCCGCGAGCTTGGCGCGGATGTTGCGGATGTGGCTGTCGATGGTGCGGTCGGAGACCTGGATGTTGAGCTGATAAGCCGCCCGCATCAGCTGCTCGCGGTTGAACACCGAGGTCGGCCGCGTCAGGAACGCACGCAAAATGCCGAACTCGATCGCGGTCAGCTTCAGCGGCGCGCCGGCAAAGGACGCCACGTGCTGCTCGGGATCGATCAGCAGACTGCCTTGGGCAAGCGCGGCGGGGCCAGCCTTGGCCTCGCCGTTGCGCGGGCTGAGGCGGCGCAGGATGACATTGACCCGCGCCACCAGCTCGCGCGGGCTGAACGGCTTTGTCACATAGTCGTCGCCACCGATTTCGAGACCGAGAATGCGGTCGATCTCCTCGTCGCGCGCCGACAGGAACAGGATCGGCACGTCGGAGGTCTTGCGCACCTCGCGGCAGACGTCGAGGCCGTCGAACTCGGGCATGCCGATGTCGAGCACGATCAGGTCGGGCTTGTCGGCGGCGACGCGGAGAAGCGCCTCCTTGCCGTCGCGGGCCTCGATCACGTCCATGCCGGCCTTCTTCAAGGCGACGCGGATGACCTCGCGGATGTGGCCTTCGTCGTCGACGATGAGGATGCGATGCGCCAAGAAACTCTCCGCTCACCCGACCGGCCGGCTGCCGGACGGGTCTTTCGCCAGCGCGTCCAGCCGGCGCTGCAGCCGCCAGCTCCGAAAGCCCCAGCTCCGCCAGGCCAGATCCTGGCGCTGCTGTTCTACAAGGCGGTCGCGTCGCGACACAAGGCAGCTCTCGGGAGTGCCGGGTCGAAGCATGATCGCCTTGTCGATGGCGGGCAGCGCTTGCGGTCCGAGTGTCAGGAGATAGTTCATGTCGATCTGCAGGCCGTTGCCCGAAGCTTCCCGGCTGTGGGCCACATTGTAGTCGGCAATGAAGGCGTCGAAGTTCACCAGCGAGCAGCCATAAAGCGAGATCGCGAGCGCGATCAGATTGGCGGCCACGAGCCATTGGTTGGATCGGTTGAGGACGATGCGGGCGACGATCAGGATCAGTCCGAACGCGACCAGCCCCATCCAGATGAACGCCGCGATTCGCCAGTATGTCAGCATGTAGACGCCGACGTAGAGATCGAGACGAAGGATGGAGGAGGCGACGAGAAGCACGTTCTGGCCCACCCAGAGATAGACCAGCGGCCGGATCACCGTCGAGTTCTCGGCCGGCCCGCCCGGGCGCATCGCCACCAGCACGAAGGCCGCGGCGAGCAGGGCGGTTACGATCAGCGGATAGGCCCCGCGATGCGCATAGCCGGCATAGGTCAGATTGTCGGGCAGCGCCAAATGGCCCCAGAGATAGATGCCGTCGAGAACGGACTGCGCCGCGAACAGCAGGTTGAACAGGATCAGCGAGCGCAGGATGGTGGAGGGGCCGAGAAATTCGGCGGAGACAACGGGCGGGAGCGGCGGCGGCACGAGACCGTCGGCCACAGCGGTGTTGACGATCGGCTTGCGCCGCCAGCGCACGTGAATGAACGGCCAGACCAATGCCAGCATCAGGGCCCAGAACAGGACGCGCGGGATGCTGACATAATGAAGGATGAGCTTCGGATTGAGCAGGGACACCCATTGCTCGATCACCGGATTGGCCGCGGCGAAGAGCGCGACGAATACCGTGCTGAGCGCCGCCGGCAGCAGCCAGCGCGCGATGCCGCGGGTGAGCGCCGACGCGTTGAACGCCTGGGGCGCATCGAGAAAGAGCCGGAAGGGACCGAGCAGGACGAAGTTGCGCAGCGCGCGGCCGCGGTCGGCGAGCCCGGTCGCTTCCGCATTGGTCACGAGCAGCAACGCGATCATCAACGATGCGACCAGGATCAGGAACGACAGCGTGTTGAGCTCGTCGCTAACAGGCACGAGACCGGCGGCCAGAACGGCCGAGCCGACCAGAGCGCGGCGTAGATCCATGGCCGCACGATTGAAGCACACCGACACGACGGCGATCGCGATCGCAAAGAGCGCCAGCGACAGCCCGATCCGCTGCCCGTAGAACAGCCAGTCGGCAAGTGCCGCCAGCACCAGCGCAAGGCCGACCTTGGCCGGGATCGAGGAATGGCCGATCGGCTTGATTTCCTCTGCGATCGTCGAAGCCAGGCTTGTCATGTCCAGAAGACCTTTCGTGATGGTTGGCATGACGAACTCTGAACGCCTCTCGTGCAGAAGGCGGGACCATCGTCTGCACGGCTTCAGGAGTCTTTTGCAGATTTCGTGCAGGCGCGCTTTTGCCTATCGCGCAGCGCCAATCGCTCTGATAGGTGCGAAGCATTCGCCTTCATCGCATGTGGCACATCATGCAATTCCTCCGTCGTCTCGGTCACATTCTGCTGTGGCTTGCCGCCCCTGCCCTCGCGTTCGCGGCCTTAAACAAGAACGATCCCTATTTGCTCGTGCTGCGCGGCGCCGGAAACATCGCGCTTGTCGCCGCAAGCCTCCTGATCGTCGCCGTTCTGCTGCGGTGGGGACGTTGGCGCACCATCGCCGGCAAGCTGCTCGTCATGCTCTGGTGCCTGCCGCCGGTTCTGATGTCCGCGGCGCATCTGAAGTTCGAGTTGCGCAGGCACGACGTTCTCAGCGCCAGCGCTGCCGAGGCGCGCCAGCTCGGGGCTCACTTCATGGTCGGCTATTCCTCCTTCCCGGAGGTCGCGCGCCTTGCCCGACAGGGATTGATCCGCGGCGTCTATGTCACCCGGCACAACATCCGCGGCGGCACGGTCGAGGCGCTGCGGAGCGAGATCGCCGCGCTCCAGGACATCAGGAGGGCAGCCGGCCTGCCACCGCTGGTCGTCGCTGCGGACCAGGAGGGCGGTATCGTCGGGCATCTCGCGCCGCCGCTGACGAAAGTGCCGGCCCTGGCGACGCTCGCCGGGCTTGCGCCCGACGACCAGCAGGCCAAGGCCGAAGAGTTCGGCCGCATCCACGGCCGCGAGCTCGCCGGGGTCGGCGTCAATCTCAATCTCGCCCCGGTGCTCGACCTCAAGCCGCCGGCGCGGCGCAACCGGCTCGATTTCCACACGCTGATCGGCCAGCGCGCGATCGCGACCGATCCGGCCGTCGTCAGCACCATCGCGAGCGCCTATGTGCGCGGGCTGGAAGAATCCGGCGTCGGCGCCACGCTCAAGCATTTTCCGGGCATCGGCCGCGTGCGCACCGACACGCATCATTTCAGCGCCGAGCTCGATACGCCGGTCGAGGAGCTGGAGGCATCCGACTGGCTTCCGTTCCGCGACGTGCTGTCGCATTCGCGCAGCGCGCTGATGGTCGGCCATGTCACGCTCACTGCCGTCGATCCCGATCGCGCCGCATCGCATTCGAAATCCGTCGTTCAGGGCATCATCCGCGACAAATGGAATTACCAGGGGGTGGTGATGACCGACGACCTCGTGATGGGCGCGATCTACCAGAACGACGTTTGCAAGGCCGTGGTCGAGGCGATCAATGCCGGCGTCGATCTGTTGCTGGTGGCCTATGACGGCGCGCAGTTCTACCGCGTCTTCGCCTGTGCCCTGGACGGAGCGCGGCGGGGCAAGCTCGACGCGGCCATGCTGCACGCGAGTGAGACGAGGCTGGCGAGGGGCTTTCCGATCGCGCAGGCTCGAGCGGCAGGCGGTGTCCGTGTGGTGGAAAAGAATCAGCCCTTCGCGAACTGGCGATAATCCGGTTCGCGGTGAAACCAGAACTCGTAGCCGGTGATGGCCTTCTGCATGGCAACGTCGTGGATCGGCTGGTTGAGCGGAACGACGGGAACGTCGCGCATGCAGAGCGCGATGAAATCCTTCACCGTCCTGTCGTACTCCGCGGCATCGGTGGTGAAGCGCGCCTTGTCGATCAGGGCATCCATCTCCTTGTTCTTGTACGAGGAGATGTTGAAGATCGAGTTGTTGCCGTGGAAATTCCAGTAGAAGTAATATTCGGGATAATCCAGCCAGCCGCTGAAGCGGTTGAGCGCGAGCGGCAGCTCCTTCTTGTTCAGCGTCGTGCGCCAGTTCGCGCCGGGGATCTTCTCGATTGTCGCCTTGATGCCGATCTTGGCGAGGCTCTCCTGGATCAGGATCGCGGTCGGTTCGCCGACGGTGGCGGTGCCGGTGTCGAGCGACAGCGTCGTCTCCAGGCCGGATTCGAAGCCCGCTTCCTTCAGCAGGGCCTTGGCCCTGTCGAGATCGGTGACGTAGGGAAACGGCTGCGGCCACACCGGCTTTGAGACTTCGGCGGCGCCGCCATACATGGGAACGGCGCGGCCGAAGAAGGCGCTGGTCTGGATCTGCTCGTAGGGCATGGCCCAGGCGATGGCCTGGCGCAGCTTGACATTATCGAACGGCGGCTTCGCGGTGTTCAGCGCGACGTACCACAGCGCGTTCGGGATCGGCACGCCCGAGACCTTGACCTTGCCCTCCCGGATGATCTGCTCGAAATCGCGCGGGGCAAAGCCGCTGGAAATATCCGCATCGCCACGCTCCAGCATGGCACGGCGCGTGCCGGCGGAGGGAACGTCGCGCGCGATCACGCGCTTCACCTTCGGCAGCGGCCCGCTCTTCCAGTCGTCGAAGCGCGTCAGCACGGTCTCGCTGCCCGGCTTCCAGCTCTCGATCTTGTAGGCGCCGCCGCCTGCCTCGTTGTTCTTGAGCCAGGCCAGCGCCCACGGGTCTTCCGGCGTCGCGTTCTTCTTGGCGAGTTCGGAATTGATGATGAAGGGCACGACGACGGCGACGTTGAACAGCAGCATCTTGTCCTTCCGGACATAATCGATGCGGAAAGTGTGGTCGTCGACCACCACGAACTGCTCCGGCTTCTCCAGCGATCCCGCCGACATCTGGAAGGTCGGAAAGCCGCCGACCTTCACGGCGCGGTCGAACGACCATTTGACGTCCTTGGCGGTCACCGGCGTGCCGTCGTGGAATTTCGCATCCTTGCGAAGCTTGAAGGTGCACGACATGCCGTCGGGCGCGACCTCCCAGCTCTCGGCGAGCTCAGGCGCGAGCTTCTCGCGATCATACGACAACGTGCCGTCTGGCAGGGTCTTGGAGGCGTAGGTGAGCAGGCGGTCGTAGCAGTTCCAGGACAGGCCGTTCACGGTCTGGTTGGAGCCGACGCCCTGCATGTCCAGCGAATTCGGCCCGAGCTCCTGCACCACCAGCAGCGTCTCGCTGCGCCCCTGGGCCCAGGCGAGGCGTGGAGCAAAGGCTGCCATACCGGCGACACCGAGCACGACGTTGCGGCGGTTCAGATCAAGGGGTGAAACGCTCAAAGGTGCCTCCTGTCCGGAATTGTCCGGCATCGAGAGGCAAGGTGTATGCCACAGACAGGAAAGGCCCAAGCCGCCCCGCAAATGCGAGGCGGCTTGGTAGGACAGGATAGGCGTTGCGCGTCGGCTTAGGTCTATTCGGCCTGCTCCAGCGCAGCGGGCATCTTCGCGACCGACATCAGCGATCGCGCCACCTGGTTGAGCAGGAGATCGGCATTCTCTTCTTCCGCAAGGGATTTGGAGAGCAGGGCGACGATGGCGCTGTGCCGGAGCTGCTGCGCGAGGTTGCGCGCGGTGGTGTAGCCGGACATCTCGTAATGCTCGACGCGCTGCGCCGCTGAGATCAGCGCGAGGTCGGCAGCTGCATCCTCCTTTTCCTGGCCTTCCTTCATGACTTCCTGGCCTTCCTCGATCAGGCCCATCATGCCCTTGCAAGGCTTGGCGCGAGCGGTCTCGCCGAGCAGCTCGAAGCATTCGTTGATGCGCTCGACCTGGTTCTCCGTCTCGGCCAGATGCTGCTCGAACAGTTCGCGCAGCTGGTCGAAGCGCGCGGCCTGCGCCATCTTGGGAAGCGCCTTGGTCAACTGCTTCTCGGCATGGAGGATGTCGCGCAGCTCGTGAAGCAGAAGGTCGGTGAGGCCCGCCTCGTCGACGGGCGACGAGCTCTCCGCGACGATCGACGGGGCCGCGCCGGGATCAGAAGACTGGAGGGCGGGCGATTCCGTGAACACCCAGTCCTCTCCTTCGTTCCAGGGGCCGCGGGTGTCGATTTCGCCGTGGTCGCCGCTACCGGTGGAGTCGTTGAAGTACTGGTTCACGAGGCCGGGCGTCGGCGCAATCCTGCCGACACTGAAGGCAGGCTTCGACAGGCTTTCGAGCGCTCGCGCGAAGGCCTTCATATGCGTGATCTCGCGCGTCATCAGAAACTGCAGCGCGTCCTTGGAGCCAGCGTCGTCGCAGAAATTGATCAGCCGTTCGTAGACGATCTTCGCACGCGCCTCGGCGGCGATGTTGCTGCGAAGATCGACGTCGAGCTCGCCGGTGATCTTGAGATAGTCGGCGGTCCAGGGATTGCCTTGCGAGTTGAACAGGTTGACGCCGCCCCCGCCGGCGATCGCGATCAGCGGATCGGCTTCGGCTGCCTGACGGTCATTCTTCGAGGGTGCGAGATGCATCCGGGCGAGGCAACCGACGACTTCGAGATGGCTGAGCTCCTCGGTGCCGATGTCCATCAAGAGGTCCTTGCGGTCGGGATCCTCGCAATTCAGTCCCTGAATCGAATATTGCATCGCGGCCGCAAGTTCGCCGTTGGCGCCGCCGAACTGCTCGAGGAGCATATTGCCGAAGCGCGGATCGGGTTCGTCGACGCGCACGGTGAACATCAGCTTCTTGACGTGGTGATACATGAGGGACTCGCGTGCTGGAGAGAAACTACGCGACAACGAGGCCTCCAGCCGTTCGTTCCTAAAGTCTCTCCAAGATTGAGGTCGTTACCCCGGACTTCTGCCAGGGAGTGCGATGGCTTACGGCGTCACCGCGCCGCGCGCGACGGCGCGCGGAGCCGTCAGTTCCTTCCAGGTGGAATTTGCCACATGCACCGGCGAGAAGGCGGGACGTTCGACGTATCGCCCATCGCCGGCCTCGGCGCGCAGATCGCCATCCGTCCAGACGATACGACCGCGCGACAGCGTTGCCGCCGCACCGCCGGTGCAGGCAAAACCCTCGAACACGTTGTAATCGATCCGGCTCATCTGCCGTTTGGCACTAATAGTCTTGCTCGCCTTCGGATCCCACACCACGATGTCGGCATCAGAGCCTACGGCGACCGCGCCCTTGCGCGGATAGATGTTGAGGATGCGGGCGATGTTCGCCGAGGTTACCGCGACGAATTCCTCTTTCGTCAGCCGCCCCGTGGCGACGCCCGCGGTCCAGAGCAGCGCCAGGCGATCTTCGAGGCCGCCGGTGCCGTTCGGGATCTTCCTGAAATCGCCGCGCCCGAACCGCTTCTGCTCGGTGGTGAAGGCGCAATGATCGGTCGCAACCACCTGTAGCGAGCCGGCTTGCAGCCCGGCCCAGAGGCTGTCCTGATGCGACTTGTCGCGGAACGGCGGCGACATCACGCGCTGTGCGGAATGGTCCCAGTCCTTGCTCTGATATTCGCCGGCATCGAGCAGCAGATGCTGGATCAGCGGTTCGCCATAGACCCGCTTTCCACTGGCACGCGCGCGAGCGATGGCTTCATGCGCCTCGCGGCAGCTGGTGTGCACGATATAGACCGGCGTGCCGGTCATATCGGCGATCATGATGGCGCGGTTGGTGGCTTCGCCCTCGACCTCCGGCGGCCGTGAATAGGCGTGGCCCTCGGGGCCGGTGACGCCGCGCGCGATCAGCGCCTCCTGCATCAGGGCGACGACGTCGCCGTTCTCCGCATGGACGACAGGCATGGCGCCGAGATGGGCGCAGCGCGCGAACGAGTTGTAGAGCTCGTCATCGTTCACCATCAGCGCGCCCTTGTAGGCCATGAAATGCTTGAAGGTGTTGATGCCGTAGGTCTTGACCACAATCTCCATCTCGTCATGGATCTGCTTCGACCATGACGTCACCGCCATGTGGAAGCCGTAGTCGCTGGCCGCCTTCTCGGATTTGTGCCGCCACTCCTGATACGCCACGAGCATGGATTGGCCGGGATCGGGCAGGCAGAAATCCACCACCATGGTGGTGCCGCCGCTCAGCGCCGCCTTGGTTCCGGATTCGAAATCGTCGGCGGTGACGGTGCCCATGAACGGCATTTCGAGATGGGTGTGCGGATCGATCCCGCCCGGGATGACGTAGGCGCCACCCGCATCGATGATCTCGCTCCCTGTCGGCGCATCGAGCGAAGCGCCGATCGCGACGATGGTCTCGCCGGCGATCAGCACGTCCGCGCGGCGCGAATGATCGTGATTGACGACGGTGCCGCCGCGGATGAGGAGGGGCATGAGTAGCTCCGAGAGGTGAGGGACGGCTCGAAGGCTAAGCGTGCTACTGGCGATGCGACAGGTGAAATTTTAGTCAGCCGCCGCCGCTCCTTTCCACGTCGCGTGCGATCAATCCGTCGCTCATCGCGCGCACCAGTCCCGCGATCTCCTTGCGCAGCGCCGGCAGCGGCACGGCAACCAGCTTCTGCTCCAGTCCGAGCGCCACCATGCCATGCACCGCCGAGAACAGGCCGCGCGCCGTGATGCCGAGCTCCTCGCGGCTGCGCTTCGGAAACAACGCGGCCAGCGGCTGGTAGATGTGGCGGAACAGCTGCATCTGATCTTGGACCGACCAGTCGGGGACGACCTTGTCGGCCTCCATGCGGTGCTCGAACAGCGCGCGCCAGAGCTGGAGATTTTCGGCCGCGAAATCGCAATAGGCGAGGGCGATGCGGACCAGCGTCTCCTGCGGCGATGGCTCGCCCGCGCTTTCCGCTGCGCTGAGAGCCTCGTCGAGCCGCAGCAGGGTGCGCGAGCCCACACGCAGGATCAGCTCGTCCATGTCGGCCACGAGGTTGTAGACCGCGCCATTGGCGCAGCCGATCTCGCGGGCGAGATCACGGGTTTTCAGCCCCGACAAGCCACGAGCGGCGATCATCCGCTCCGCCGCCAGGATTAGGTCTGACCTCAATTTCTCTCGACGTTCCAGGGTCTTAGGCATCTTTACCAAATTTTTGATCATTGCTCAAAATTTTCTTGAACGATGTTCAGGTTCCTTGCTACAAAGGATCTGTGAGCAACGCTCATAACAGGGAGCTGAAGATGTTCAAGACTGTAGCGACACTTTTCCGCGGCAGCGTGGCCGCCGCAGGCGAAGAGCTGGAAGACCGGACGGCCCTCCTGATTCTCGACCAGCAGATGCGCGATGCGGCTGCCGCCGTCGAGCGCAGCAAGCGGACGCTGGCGCTGGCGATCGCGCAGGACCAGCAGGAAGGCCGCAAGCTCGAGGCGACCCTCGCCCGCATCGCCGATCTCGAGACCCGTGCGGTTGCGGCGCTCGACGGCGGCCGTGACGACCTCGCCAGGGACGCCGCCGAAGCCATCGCGGGCCTGGAGGCTGACCGCGATGCCGCGATGACGGCCCGCGCGCTGTTCGCGACCGAGATCGCCCGGCTGAAGCGGCACGTCGCAAACGCACAGGCCCGCATCACCGAGCTCGATCGCGGCCGCCGCGTCGCCCGTGCCTCGGAGGCGGTCCGCTCGCTACGCCGCAGCGGCATCGAGGCCGCGCGTCCGTACGAAACCACGCTGCCGGAGGCGGAGAGCACTTTGCGGCGTCTGCGCGATCGGCAGATGGAAGCTCAGGCGGCCGACGATGCGCTGGTCGAGCTCGATGCGGCCACCGGTCCCATCGCTATCGCCGAAAGATTGGCCGAGCAGGGCTTTGGCCCGCGGCTGAAGACGACCGCAGACGACGTGCTGGCGCGGCTGAAGTCCAAGCGCTCGCCAATTACCTGATCCCAAACCCCGTCATCATTCGTCCTCACAGGAGACCATCATGAACCAGAACGGCCAGCCCCACAGCAACGCCTGGGTGACCTTCACATACGCGTCCTTCGCAGCCTCCGCCTTCCTGGTCGCCATCGGCGTTTTCTTTCTGCCGATCGACGTCTGGATGAAGGGCTATCTCACCATGGGTATCGTCATGCTGGTCCAGACCTGCATTACCCTGACCAAGACCGTGCGCGACAACCACGAGAGCAGCCGGCTGGTCAATCGGATCGAGGATGCGAAGGCCGAGCGGCTCTTGATGGAGGTGTCCAAGGCCGCTTGAAAAAAACGGTTGAGCCGATCAGGAGGACAAGCAGGAGGGCCGCGGCGCAATACGCGCCGCGGCTCTCGTGTCCGGAACTGAACGCTTGATCGTGCTCCGCGATCCGTATCCTGCATTGTGCTCCGACTGCAGGTGCGATATGGCTCTCGCGCGTTCAGAGGCGGAGACGAGCTTTGTCGAAACAATCGCTGCGTGAGGAGGCCGAGCGCCTGATCCGCGAATCGATGGAAAAGAAGTCCATCGTCGTCAAGCAGGGCACGACCCGCATCGAGGCTGTCTGCGGCAAGTGCGGGGCCCCGAACCGGGTCCAGGCGGAGAAGGGCCAGAGCCGCGTCAAGTTCGCCTGCAAGAATTGCGGGCATCAGCAAGAGACGCTGTAGCGCGCTTGCGCTAACTCGCCGCGCCGCGACACCTTTAACCCCGCATCCTGAGGAGACCGCTGAAAGCGGTCGTCTCGAAGGATCGAGGCCGGACTGCCTCAGCCGGGCCTGCATGGTTCGAGACGCGCGCAAGGGCGCGCTCCTCACCATGAGGGTCTGACAGCTACTCCCCCTCCACAAACTTCTTGAACGCATTCGCGTAGTCCGGATGCCAGCGCGATAATGGCGGGCGGTTCTCGACGATGTCGCCGGCGGCCCACAGCATGCGCTTCTCATCGAGTGCGCGCGGCACGTCGTTGTCCGGGCACAGGATGTAGAAATCGCCGGCCTCCAGCCGTGCCAGCATGAAATCGACCGTCTGCTCCGGCGTCCAGGCGCCGGCCGGCTTTTCGGTGCGCCCCTTAGCGGTGAGGCCGGTGAAGACGAAGCCGGGGATCAGCAGATGTGCCGTGAGGCGACAATCCTTCGTGTTGCGCAGCTCATGCTGGAGCGCTTCGGTGAACGCTTTCACGCCGGCCTTGGAGACATTGTAGGCGGGATCGCCCGGCGGCGTGGTGATGCCCTGCTTGGAGCCGGTGTTGATGATGAGGCCGGACCTGCCGCGCGCGATCATGTTGGGTGCGAAGATGCGCGAGCCGTTGATGATGCCCCACATGTTGACGGCGATGATGCGCTGCCAATGATCGGGCTCGCCGAACAGCGTGCTGCCCGGCTGGATGCCGGCATTGTTCATGAGGATGTCGGTGCCACCGAACCGCTCGCGTACCGCGCGCTCGAGTTCCGTCAGGCTTTCTGTCTTGCTGACGTCGACCACGGCCGTCATCACGTTCGCGGCACCGGCGATGGATGACAGTATTGTTGCGGCCTCGACCAGGCGTCCCTGATCGACATCCGCGATGCACACCTTCATGCCGGTGCGCGCAAACGCCGCGGCGGCGGCAAACCCGATTCCGGATGCGCCACCTGTGATGACGGCAACGTTGTCTTTGACGATGGCGGGATGCGGCATGGCTGGACTCCGGCGAAGCTGCGTTGCGCTCGGTCGCGTTATAGCACGCGCTCGGCTCGACCCTGCACAAGTCGGCATGGGAGGTCTTCGCTCCACGGCGTCTTTACGCCCCTCCGGGCCGGTTGTACCTTGTCCGACGAACGATCCCGCCCAGATCGACCCAATCAATCACCTGACAGGGAGTGCAGCCATGGCTGTGTCGCAGGCTATTCCGATCACGCGCCATCCGTTCGCGAATGGGTCCTACAAGCAGATGCTGATCGACGGGAAATGGGTCGATGCAGCCTCAGGCAAGCGCTTCGAGACCCGCAATCCTGCAACGGGCGAGCTGCTCGCGACCGTCGCGGAGGGTGACAAGGAAGACATCGATCGTGCGGTTGCCGCCGCACGCCGCGCCTTCGAAGGGCCCTGGAGCAAGGTCAAGCCGTTCGAGCGGCAGAACCTGCTCCTGAGGCTTGCCGACCTCGTCGAGAAGAACTTCGATGAATTGTCGCAGCTCGACACGCTCGACATGGGCGCGCCGCTCAGCCGCACCCGCGCCTATCGCCTGCGCGCCGTCGGCATGCTGCGCTACTATGCTGGTCAGACCACCGCGATCCACGGCGAGACCATCGAGAACTCGCTGCCTGGCGAAATCTTCTCCTACACGCTGAAGGAGCCGATCGGCGTCGTCGGTGCCATCATTCCCTGGAACGGGCCGCTCACCGCGACGATCTGGAAGATCGGTCCTGCGATCGCGACCGGCTGTACCGTGGTGCTCAAGCCCGCCGAAGAGGCGCCGCTGACCTCGCTGCGCATCGCCGAGCTCGCAATGGAGGCGGGCATTCCGCCCGGCGTCGTCAACGTCGTGCCCGGCTACGGCGAGACCGCCGGCGCCGCGCTCGCCTCGCATCACGACGTCGACAAGGTCGCCTTCACCGGCTCGCATGTCACGGGACAGTCGATCATCCGCGCCTCCGCCGGCAATCTCAAGCGGGTCTCGCTCGAGCTTGGCGGCAAGTCACCGGACATCGTGTTTGCCGATGCCGATCTCGATGCCGCCGTGCCTGGCGCGGCGATGGCGGTGTTTGCCAATTCGGGGCAGATCTGCAGCGCCGGCACGCGCCTGTTCGTCGAGCAGTCGATCTACGAGGAGTTCGTCGGCCGCGTCGCCGAGTTCGGCAAGAAGCTGCAGGTCGGCAACGGTCTCGATCCCAATGTGCAGATCGGGCCGCTGGTCTCCGAGCAGCAGCTCGAACGCGTCACCGGCTATCTCGACATCGGCCAGAAGGAAGGTGCCAAGGCACTCGCCGGCGGCGGCCGCGTCACCGAGGGCGCATTGTCGAAAGGCTTCTTCGTCTCGCCGACGGTGTTCGCGGGCGTTGAGGACAACATGCGCATCGCGCAGGAGGAGATCTTTGGCCCCGTCATCTCCGCGATCGCGTTCAAGGACATGGACGAGCTGGTCAAGCGCGCCAACAACACCACGTTCGGCCTCGGCTCCGGCCTGTGGACGCGCGACGTCAGCAAGGCGCATGCGGTCGCAAAGCGCCTGCGCGCCGGTTCGGTGTGGGTGAACTGCTACCAGGCGATGGATCCGGCTGTGCCGTTCGGCGGCTACAAGATGAGCGGCTACGGCCGCGAGTCCGGCAAGCAGCATGTCGAGGAATATCTCAACGTGAAGGCCGTCTGGATCAAGACGGCGTAAGGCCTGCTCTCTGTCGCGTTCCGCGAGAGAGAATATCCGCATTCGAGGGGGTGGCGCCTTTTCCGGGTGCCGCCCCTCGCGCTATGATCCGCATCCTTCTGTAAACATCCGGGGACCACATGAAATTCGAAGCGTTGTTTAGGCCGTTGCAGGTCGGTCCGTACAAGCTTGCGCATCGCGTCGCGATGGCGCCGCTCACGCGCATGCGGGCCGAGCGCGAGAGCTTTTCGCCGCGGCCGCTGAACGCGGAATATTACGCCCAGCGCGCGACGCCCGGCGGCCTGATCATCGCCGAAGCCTCGCCGGTGCTTTCGCACGGCCGCGGCAATCCGGCGACGCCCGGCATCTATTCGCAGGCGCAGATCGACGGCTGGCGCAAGGTGGTCGACGCCGTGCACGCCAAGGGCGGCATCATCTTCCTCCAGCTCTGGCATGTCGGCCGCGTCTCGCATTCCTCCTTTCACGGCGGCGAGCTGCCGGTTTCGGCCTCGGCGATCCCGATCCGGGCGGAAGGGATGAAGGCGATGACGGCCGACGGCAAGATCTCGGATTATGAAACGCCGCGCGCGCTGGAGACCGGGGAGGTCAAGGATATCGTCGAGGCGTTCCGGCAAGGTGCGAAGAATGCGCTCGCGGCCGGGTTCGACGGTGTCGAGATCCACGGCGCCAACGGCTATCTGCTCGAGCAATTCCTGCAGTCGCGCAGCAACCAGCGCACCGATCAATATGGCGGCGGAATCGAGAACCGCGCTCGGCTGCTGCTCGAGGTCACGCAGGCCGCGATCGACGTCTTTGGCGCGAACCGCGTCGGCGTGCGGCTTTCACCCCACGGCATCGCCAATGATTCCGGCGAGCCCGATCCGATGCCGCTCTACACCTACGTCGTGAAGGCGCTGGACCAGCTCGGACTCGCTTATCTGCATTTCATCGAGCCGCGCTCGAGCGGCGCCGGCCGTGCCGACGTCCACTGGGAAAACGTGCCGTCGGCGATGGTGCTGTTCCGGCCGCTCTACAGCGGCGTGCTGATGACCGCGGGCGGCTTCACCGGTGAGACCGCGAACGCGGCGATTGCCGATGGCCACGCCGACATCATCGCCTTCGGCCGCATCTTCATCTCCAACCCCGATCTGCCGCGGCGCCTGCAGCACGACTACCCGATCACGCCGTACAACCGCGCGACCTTCTACGGCGGCGAGGAGAAGGGGTATACGGATTATCCGGTGTATGACGAGCTGACGCCGGCATGACTTGCTCCGTCATTCCGGGGCGCGACGAAGTCGCGAGCCCGGAATCCATCCGCCCGCATATCCGGAGGTGAGATGGATTCCGGGCTCGATGCTTCGCATCGCCCCGGAATGACGAGTAAGAGTGTCGCGCCACCGTCAGCCGCAATGACGACGGGGAAACACAATGGCCAAAGCCGCAGCCGCCGCAGGTATCGCCACCGGCCAATGCCTCTGCGGCAAGGTCAGCTTCGAGATCGACGTCCCAGCACGCTGGGCCTGGCATGATCACTCCACCGCCAGTCGCCGCGCCCATGGTGCGGCCTATGCGACCTATGTCGGAAGCTGGAAGAAGCGCTTTCGCATCACATCCGGCAAGACCGCGCTCACGCGTTACGAGGACAAGGCCACCAAGACCACCCGCAGCTTCTGCTCGCATTGCGGCACGCCGATCGCCTATGAGCGGCCGCGCGGGCCGCACATGGTCAACATCCCCCGTGCGCTGTTTAGAGAGCGCACCGGCCGCCAGCCGCTCTATCACATCGCGATCGAGGAGCTGCAGGAATGGGCCTATACCGGCGAGCCGCTGGTGCCGCTGAAGGGTTTTCCCGGCGTGGTCTGGCAGCGCTCGAAAAAGAAGAAGCGCGCGGGCGGCGAGGACCCGTTCGAGCTTGGACGCGAGGAGATGTAGCGCGGGCTGGGCGCACAACTCTCGTGCCCCGGACGCGGTGCGGCACGAAGTGACGCACCGCAGAGCCGGGGCCCATGCATCAGCGAACTCGGAGCGAGTCTGGGTCCCGGCTCTGCGTCGCACCGTTGCGCGCTGCGACGCGTCCGGGACACGAGGAGCGCCCGCGCGCAACGCTGCCATGACCGTGCTTCCTTGCGCGCCTCCTTCGATTTCGGCCATCATGCCTTCAGGCCTTGCGGCAACGCTCGCTCCTGGAGGAAACATGAAGAACAAGATCACCGGCCGCTCCGCCTTTCTTGCGCTGCTCAAGGACGAGGGCATCACGCATCTGTTCGGCAATCCCGGCACTACCGAATTGCCGATCATGCATGCGCTGAAGGACCATCCCGATCTCACTTACGTGATGGCGATGCAGGAGAGCCTGGTGGTCGCGATCGCGGACGGTTACAGCCGCGCCTCCGGCAAGCTCGTCGCCTGCAACGTTCACGTCGCGCCCGGCCTCGGCAACGCCATGGGCTCGCTCTACAACGCCCAGTTCACGGGCACGCCGATGATCCTGACCGCCGGCCAGCAGGAGCAGGGCCATGGCCTGATGGAGCCAGTATTGTACGGCCCGCTGGTCCGCATGGCCGAGCCGCTGGTGAAATGGGCGGTGGAGGTGACGCGGCTGGAGGATCTGCCGCGCATCGTCCGCCGCGCGGCCAAGATCGCGACCACACCGCCGACCGGGCCGGTGTTCATTTCGCTCCCCGGCGACATCCTGAACAGCGAGGCGGGTATCGAGCTCGGCCGCTCCACCCGCATCGACGCCCGCGTGAAGCCGTCGGACGAAGCGCTGAAGGCGTTTGCTGCGCGGCTGCTCAAGGCCGAGCGCCCCGTCATCGTCACCATGGACGAGGTGGTCAAGAGCGATGCCCTGAAGGAGGCCGTCGAGCTGGCCGAATTGCTCGGCGCCGCCGCTTACCAGTCTTCGACGCCGTATGGATCGCACTTCCTGTCGGAGAGCCCGAGCTTCGTCGGCACGCTCGCGCGCGTGCAGAAGGTGGCGCGCGATACGCTTGCGCCGTACGACCTCCTGATTGCGCTCGGCGGCGATCCCTTGCGGATGTCGGTCTATAGCGAGGTCGATGCGCTGCCGGACGGGCTCGGCATGGTGCAGGTCGGCCTCGTCGATTGGGAGATCGCCAAGAATTACGGCGCCGAGATCGCGCTGAAGGCGGATCTGAAGGAAACCCTGCGCGCGCTGATCCCGGTGCTGAAGGAGATGGGCGGTGCAACACTTGCAAACCGCGCCAAGCAGCGCCTTGCCGAGCTCGCGCCGAACAACTGGACCGCACGCCGCGCGGCGCTGGTCGAGCAGATCGGCAAGAGCGCCAGCCGCACGCCGATCGATCCGGACTTTTTGGTGCTGCAGATGGTCGAGGCCATGCCGGACCATGCGATCCTGGTCGACGAAGGCCTCACCTCCAGCCGCCAGATCACGGCGCTGCGCCCGCATCGCGACCGCTATGGCTATCACGGCCTTGCCTCCGGCGGCATCGGCTGGGGCCTGCCGGCCTCCGTCGGCGCCAGCATCGCCAATCCGGATCGTCCCGTCGTCTGCTTCTCGGGCGATGGCAGCGCGATGTATTCGATCCAGTCGCTGTGGACGGCGGCGCACCACAAGCTGCCGCTCAACGTCGTCATCGCCAACAATGGCGGCTACCGCATCATCAAGCAGCGCCTGCTCGCCTTCCACGGCGACGACAATTACGTCGGCATGGATTTCGTCGATCCGCCTGTGGATTTCGCCGGCCTCGCGAGAGCGCTGGGCTGCGAGGCGATCAAGCTCAGCGATCCCAGCGAGCTGAAGGCGACGCTGGCCTCGGCGTTCAATCGGCCGGGGACGAAGCTGATCGAGGTGATGGTGGATGGGAAGCTGTAGGACGCTGCGGCGCACTCCGCCATATTGCGCGCCATGACGGCGTGGCTGCACCGCGCTCAAAATTCTCACCGTCACCCTGAGGTGGCCGCTTCTTCAGCGGCCCTCGAAGGGCGACGGCCCCGCTGTTGCTGCCAGCTCGGCCGTTCATCCTTCGAGGCTCGCCCGGCGGGGCATGCACCGCCGGTCTCGCGCCTCAGGATGACGGGACTTATGGCGTGGGGGCGTTAGCCACCCGTCTTCCCCACCCGATACCCCGCCGCCGGATGCTTCGCATCGAGCCTCGCCCGGCCGGCACCGAACAGCTTTTCCCGCAGCGTGCCCTTCGCATATTCCGACTTATACCTCCCGCGCCGCGTCAGCTCCGGCACCAGCATGTCGGAAATATCCTCGAAATCGCCGGGCGAGATCGCGAAGGCCACGTTGAGGCCGTCGACGTCGGTCTTCTCGAACCAGTCCTCGATCTTGTCAGCGACGGTTTCGGGCGTGCCGACCACGACCGGGCCGGCGCCGCCGATGCCGACATGCTCGATGACGTCGCGCACGGTCCAGACGCGGTCCGGATCGCCCCGGGTGACATTGTCGAGCGCGCTGCGGCCGGCATCGTTCTGGACGTGACGCACTTGCTGGTCGAGCTCGTAGCCGGAGAAATCGATGCCGGTCCATCCCGACATCAGCGCCAGCGCGCCTTCCGGATTGATGTGCGAGCGGTAGTCGGAATATTTCGCCGCCGCTTCGGCCTCGCTGTTGCCGAGGATGATCGTCATCATGCTGAACATCAGGATCTCCGCCGGGTTGCGGCCGAGTGCGGCGGCCTCCTGGCGGATCGCCGACACGCGCGGCGCAATGATCTTGGCCGACGGTCCCGACATGAACACGCATTCGGCATGCTTGGCCGCGAACTGCCGGCCGCGCGGCGAGGTGCCGGCCTGGTAAAGCACGGGCGTGCGCTGCGGCGAGGGCTCGCTGAGATGGATGGTGTTGTTGATGCGGTAGTTCGTACCCTCATGATTGACGCGATGGACCTTGCTGGGATCGGTGAAGATGCCGCGCTTGCGGTCGCGCAGCACGGCGTCGTCCTCCCAGCTGCCTTCCCAGAGCTTGTAGACGACCTCCATATATTCGTCGGCGATGTCGTAGCGGTCGTCGTGCCCGGTCTGCTTGTCCTTGCCGGCGCCACGCGCGGCGCTGTCGAGATAGCCGGTGACGACGTTCCAGCCGATCCGCCCTTCGGTGAGGTGATCGAGCGTCGACATCCGCCGCGCGAACGGATAGGGCGGCTCGAACAACAAATTGCTGGTGACGCCGAAGCCGAGATTTTGCGTCACCGCGGCCATGGCCGAGAGCAGCAGCAGCGGCTCGTTGGACGGCGTCTGTGCCGCGTTGCGCAAGGCCGCGTCAGGACTGTTGCCATAGACGTCATAGACCCCGAGCACGTCGGCCAGGAACAGTCCGTCGAAACGGCCGCGCTCCAGCGTCCTGGCCAGATCGATCCAGTAGGGCAGGCGGTTGTAGTCGGCGGTGCGGTCGCGCGGATGGGTCCACAGGCCGGGTGACTGATGCGCGACACAATTCATCGCAAATGCGTTGAGTCTGATCTGCTTGGCCATGCTGGCTCCACGGCGCTCTGTACTGAGCGCTCTTCGAATGATAGATGTGCGCCCGAATTTGACGCCCGAACTTGGCGAAGTTCTTGCATATCGCTTGCGCTTGGCAAGGCCAAATCAGCGGCGCTGCTGCGCCTGGCAAGCCAATCTCAAGGAAGCAAGGACGAAATCCCAAGAAGAAGTGCAAGCGAACGACAAGAACTAACCAACCCCCTGCCACTTTCGAAGGCCAACCCGTATCGGGTAAAGTCCTTCGTCCTGAAGTCCCGAAAAGCAAGTCATGACCAGAGCCGACGCCATCGCCCGCGCCCGTGAGGATTTTCGATCCGGCGCATTCCTCGCCGAGCTCGACCGCCGCGTCGCCTTCAAGACCGAGAGCCAGAATCCGTCGCGCGGCCCGGAGCTGCGCGCCTATCTGGAGCAGGAGATGCAGCCGGCCTTCGCCGCGCTGGATTTCACCAGCCGTATCGTCGAGTCCCCCAGCGGCAAGGCGCCGTTCCTGCTCGCCGAGCATCTCGAGAGTGCCTCCGCGCCGACCGTGCTGATCTACGGCCATGGCGACGTCGTCGACGGCATGGAAGGCGAGTGGCGCGACGGGCGCGATCCCTGGCGCACCACGGTTGCCGGCACGCGGCTGTACGGCCGCGGCACCGCCGACAACAAAGGTCAGCACAGCATCAACATGGCGGCACTGCGCGCGGTGCGCGATGCCCGCGGCGGCAAGCTCGGCTTCAACGCCAAGTTCATCGTGGAGATGGGCGAGGAGATCGGCTCGCCCGACCTCGGCAAGGTCTGCGACCTCAATCGCGACGCGCTCAAGGCGGACCTGTTCATGGCCTCCGACGGGCCGCGCCTGTCCGCCGACCGTCCGACCCTGTTCCTCGGCTGCCGCGGCGGCGTCCGCATTCATCTGGATGTGAACCTGCGCGACGGCGGCCACCATTCCGGCAATTGGGGCGGTGTGCTGGCCAATCCCGCGACCATTCTGGTCAACGCGATCTCGACGCTGGTCGACGGCCACGGTCGCCTCCAGCTCGACGCCCTGAAGCCGCCGCGGCTCAGTAACCAGATCCGCTCTTATCTGGCCGATGTGCAGGTGGTGCCGAGCGCGGACGAGCCCGCGCTCGCCGAGAACTGGGGCGAGGAGGGTCTTTCGGCCGCCGAGCGGCTGTACGCCTGGAATACGCTGGAAGTGCTGGCGATGTCCTCGGGCAATATCGAGAAGCCGGCCAACGCCATTCCCGGCCATGCCAATGCCGTGCTGCAACTGCGTTTCGTGGTCGGGACGAAGATCGAGGGCCTGATCGAGGCCATCCGCGCGCATCTGGTCGCAAGGGGTTTTCCGATGGTGGAGGTGCGGGCGGCCCAGAGTTTTGCTGCATCGCGCACAGACTTCGACAGCCCCTGGATCAAATGGGCGGCGGATTCGGTGCAGGAGACCACCGGCAAGGCGCCGGCCGTGCTGCCGAATTTCGGCGGCTCGCTTCCCAATGACGTGTTCTCCGAAATCCTCGGCCTGCCGACGATCTGGGTCCCGCACTCCTATCCCGGCTGCTCCCAGCATGCGCCCAATGAGCACATTCTGCTGCCTTTGACCGAAGAGGCCTTGACGGTGATGGCCGGGCTGTTCTGGGATCTCGGCCAATTGCGAGCACCGCTGACAAGCCCGTTAACCTGAGCCTCGATCCAGCCAAAAGTCACATTCTAATCCGGGCCGATTTGTGCTTGCATCCGGCCGCATCATCCTGAAAGGGGACAAAAAAGTGAAACATTTCCGTAGCATTGGGCTCGCACTCGCCGCGACCTTCGCCGTCAGCCAGGCCGGGGCCCAGGAGCTGACCGGCACGCTGAAGAACATCAAGGACACCGGCGCCATCACGCTGGGCTTCCGCGACTCCTCGATCCCGTTCTCCTATCTCGACGACAACCAGAAGCCCGTCGGGTTCGCGATGGACATCTGCTACAAGATCGTCGACGCCGTGAAGAAGGAGCTCAAGCTCGACAAGCTCGAGGTCAAGCTCAACCCGGTGACCTCGGCGACCCGTATCCCGCTGATGGCCAACGGCACCATCGACCTGGAATGCGGCTCGACCACCAACAACGCCGAGCGCCAGAAGCAGGTCGCCTTCACCAACACCCACTACCTGACCGCCAGCCGCTACGTCTTCAAGAAGTCCAGCGGCCTGAAGTCGATCGACGATCTCAAGGGCAAGACGGTGGTCTCGACCGCCGGCACCACCAACATCAAGCAGCTCACCGAGGCCAATGTCGCCAAGAGCCTCGGCGCCAACATCATCCCCGCCAAGGACCACGCCGAGGCCTTCCTGATGGTCGAGACTGACCGCGCGGTCGCCTTCGTCATGGACGACATCCTGCTCGCGAGCCTCGTCGCCGGCTCGAAGTCGCCGGGCGACTACGAGATCTCCAAGGATGCCTTCTCCAAGCCCGAGCCCTACGGAATCATGCTGCGCAGGGACGATCCCGCCTTCAAGAAGGTGGTCGATGCGGCAACCGCCGCGCTCTATACCTCGGGCGAAGCCCAGAAGATCTACGACAAGTGGTTCACCCAGAAGATTCCGCCGAAGGGCCTGAACCTCAACACGCCGATCTCGGCCGAGCTGAAGAACGAGTTCGCCAAGCCGACGGACTCGCCGAATCCGGACGATTATAAGTAAGCAAAACCTCGATCTTTCGATCGGGATCATGTCCGGCCACTCTTGACACTGGGGTGGCCGGACATTTGCATAGGCGCCGGGACATCCATAGCTGGCGCGTTCGCGCGGGGGACACGTGAACTACAACTGGAACTGGGGAATCTTTTTCCAGCCGAACCCGATGGGGACCGGCACCTATCTCGACATGCTCTTGTCGGGCCTGGTGCTGACCCTCAAGACCGCGGCGCTGGCCTGGGTCATCGCGCTGATCACCGGCTCGCTCGTCGGCGTGATGCGCACGCTGCCGTCGAAGGGGGCGAACTGGTTCGGCTTTGCCTATGTCGAATTCTTCCGCAACATGCCGCTGCTCGTGCAGCTCTTCCTGTGGTACTTCGTGCTGCCGGAACTGCTGCCGAAAGGCGCCGGCACCTGGCTGAAGCAGCTGCCCAACGCGCCGTTCTGGACCGCGGCGATCGGCGTCGGTTTCTTCATGTCGGCGCGCGTTGCCGTGCAACTGCAGGCCGGCATCGGCTCACTGCCGCGCGGGCAGAAGATGGCCGCAACGGCGCTGGGCCTGACCACCGCGCAGGGCTATCGCTACGTGCTGCTGCCGATGGCGTTCCGCATCATCCTGCCGCCGCTGACCTCTGAGTTCCTCAACACCATCAAGAACACGGCGGTCGCGATCACCATCGGCCTGCTCGAGCTGACCGGACAGGCGCGCTCGATGCAGGAATTCTCGTTCCAGGTGTTCGAGGCCTTCACCGCTGCGACCATCCTTTATCTCCTCGTCAACGCCGTTGTCGTGACCGCGATGCGCTTCCTCGAGCGCTGGGTCGCGATCCCCGGCTACATCACGGGGAAATAGCGATGTTCGGCAATCTCGATTTCGACGTCATCCGCCGCGCGCTGCCCTATCTGTTCTTCGAGGGCATGACCTTCACGCTGACGCTGACGGGCCTTGCAGCGCTCGGTGGTCTCGTGTTCGGCACGGCACTCGCCCTGATGCGGCTCTCCGGCTTCAAGATCCTTGGCCGGATCGCCGGGGTCTATGTCGACTTCATGCGCTCGCTGCCGCTGGTTCTGGTCATCTTCTGGTTCTACTTCCTGGTGCCCTATATCGGGCAGTGGGTGACCGGTGCTTCGCGCCCGATCAGCGTTGGCGCCTTCGCGTCCTCGCTCATCACCTTCATCATGTTCGAAGCGGCGTATTTCTCCGAGATCATGCGCGCCGGCATCCAGTCGATCTCGCGCGGCCAGCCTGCCGCCGCCAGTGCGCTGGGGCTGACCTACGGCCAGACCATGCGCTACGTCGTGCTGCCGCAGGCCTTCCGCAACATGCTGCCGGTTCTGATCACGCAGACCATCGTTCTGTTCCAGGACACTTCGCTGGTCTACGTCCTTTCGATCACGGATTTCCTCGGAGCCGCGAGCAAGGTGGCGCAGCGCGACGGGCGCCTCGTCGAAATGTACCTGTTCGCGGCGGTCGTCTACTTCACCATTTCCTGTATCGCGTCCTACGCCGTCCGCCGGCTCCAGGCGCGCATCGCCATCGTTCGCTAGGGCCAGAAGCTCATGATCGAAATCAGTCATGTCAACAAATGGTATACGCCGAGCTTCCAGGTGCTGACCGATTGCACGACCAGCGTCACCAAGGGCGAGGTCGTGGTGGTCTGCGGCCCCTCGGGCTCGGGCAAGTCGACGCTGATCAAATGCGTCAATGCGCTGGAGCCGTTCCAGAGCGGCGACATCAGCGTCGACGGCACCAAGGTCAACGATCCCAAGACCAACCTGCCGAAACTGCGCTCGCGCGTCGGCATGGTGTTCCAGCACTTCGAGTTGTTTCCGCACCTGAAGATCATCGACAATCTCTGTCTCGCGCAGGAGAAGGTGCTGAACCGGTCGCGCGACAAGGCGATGGCGAAAGGCATGCAGCTGCTGGAGCGCGTCGGCCTCAAGGAACAGGCGCAAAAGTTTCCCGCCAACCTGTCCGGCGGCCAGCAGCAGCGTGTCGCCATTGCGCGCGCGCTCGCGATGGATCCGATCGTCATGCTGTTCGACGAGCCGACCTCGGCGCTCGACCCGGAAATGGTCAGCGAGGTGCTCGACGTCATGGTGGACCTCGCTCATGAGGGCATGACCATGATGGTCGTCACCCACGAGATGGGCTTTGCCCGCAAGGTGGCCAATCGCGTGATCTTCATGGACCGCGGCGAGATCGTTGAGGACGCGGCGAAGGAAGATTTCTTCGGCAAGCCCCGCAGCGACCGCGCGCAGAAGTTCTTGTCGAAGATCCTGTCGCATTGACTCCCGTCATTCCGGGGCGCGACGAAGTCGCGAGCCCGGAATCCATTGGGCGGAAGGACGCGAGGCGAGATGGATTCCGGGCTCATTCGCTTTGCGAATGCCCCGGAATGACGGATCGAGGGTTTATCGGGCGCGCCAAATCTCCTATACCGAGACCAAATTCCCTCCTTCTCTCCCCAGGAGACCTGCCTTGGATCCGATCGCCTACGTCAACGGCTCATTCGTCCCGCTTTCGGACGCCAAAATCTCGGTGCTGGATCGCGGCTTCCTGTTCGCCGATGGCATCTACGAGGTCTCAGCGGTGCTCGACGGCAAGCTGGTCGACAATGCCTCGCATCTGGCGCGGCTGGAGCGTTCGGTCGGCGAGATCAAGCTGAAGCTGCCGGAGACGGTCGAGCGCATCACCGAGCTGCAAAAGGAGCTGATCGCGCGCAACAAGGTCGCGAACGGCCTCGTCTATCTCCAGGTCACCCGCGGCGCCGACAAGGGCCGCGACTTCGCCTTCCCGAAGGACGACGTCAAATCGAGCCTGGTGATGTTCACCTCGGAAAAGGACATCATCAATGCTGCGTCGGCCAAGACCGGCATCAGCGTGATCACGGTGCCCGACATCCGCTGGGAGCGGCGCGACATCAAGAGCGTGGCGCTGCTGGCGCAGGTCTTGGCGAAGCAGGCCGCGGCCGAGGCCGGCGCGGGCGAGGCCTGGATGCTGGAAGACGGCTACGTCACCGAGGGCGGTTCGTCGTCGGCGTTCATCCTCACCAAGGACGACGTCATCGTGACCCGCAAGAACTCCAACGCGATCCTGCCGGGCTGCACCCGCAAGGCCGTGGTGGCGCTCGCCGAAGAACGCCAGCTCCGCGTCGAGGAGCGTTCGTTCACGGTCGCCGAGGCGCTGGCCGCCAAGGAGGCCTTTGCCACCTCGGCGTCACTGTTCGTCCAGCCGGTGATTGCGATCGACGGCAAGAAGATCGGCGACGGCAAGCCGGGCCCGATGGCCACGCGCCTGCGCGAGATCTACGTGGAGTTCGCCAAGGCAACGGCGGTTTAGCCACTCCCACCGCTGTCATCGCCCGGCTTGACCGGGCGATCCAGTACTCCGTGACAGGAGTGCTTGAATCGAGAAGCCGCGACGTACTGGATGCCCCGCCTTCGCGGGGCATGACAGTTGAAAGTGTGGAGACGCGTTTGCCTCCATCACCCCTTACGCCACCGACGCCTTCACCTTCACCGGATGGACGGCGCGGAACGCGATCGCGACCCTGTTCCAGGCGTTGATGGCGCCGATCAGCATGGTCAGGTTCACCGTCTCTTCCTCGGAGAATTGCGCGCGAACCTGCTCGTAGACATCGTCGGGCGCGTGGGTCTGCGCAATCAGCGTCAGCGATTCCGTCCAGGCCAGCGCCGCGCGCTCGCGGTCGGAATAGAGCGGGGATTCGCGCCAGGCATTGAGCAGGTAGATGCGCTGTTCGGTCTCGCCGCGCTTGCGAGCGTCCTCGGTGTGCATGTTGATGCAGAAGGCGCAGCCGTTGATCTGCGATGCCCGGATCTTGACCAGTTCGATCAGCGATTTCTCAAGTCCCGTGGACTGGATCTGTTGCTCCAGCGCCATCAGCGCCTTCATCGTATCGGGGGCGGCCTGGTAGAAATTCATGCGGGGCTTCATGGTCGTTCTCCTTGCTGTCACTGGGTTGACGTCAATGGGCGCCGCCGGCCGAGGTGTGGCCGGGCTTCTTCAGGAAGAGGACCGCGGCAAGCGCGACGATCAGCGCCATGCCGAGCA
Source organism: Bradyrhizobium frederickii (assembly GCF_004570865.1). Classification (GTDB taxonomy): domain Bacteria; phylum Pseudomonadota; class Alphaproteobacteria; order Rhizobiales; family Xanthobacteraceae; genus Bradyrhizobium; species Bradyrhizobium frederickii. Next base: position 38,990 of record NZ_SPQS01000017.1, on the reverse strand, counting down.
GATAGAACGTGTCGCTGAAGGCGAGGATATAAGCCTGCTTCTGCACGATATGGCCGATCGCGACATAGGCGCGATGCGCGGCGTCCGCACGGTCGAGGATGCCGTGATCGACGAAATATTGCGTCAATTGGTCCAGCCGCGTGCGGGTGGCCTGCTCGAATACCGAGACCGACTGCATCAGCACGTTGGAATGATATTGCTCGCGCTTGGTCAGGACCGTTTGCAGCAGCGCGATGCCGACCGCGCCGCCGAGATTGCGCATCATGTTGAATAGGCCGGAGGCCGAGCCCGCGTTCTCCGGCTCGATGCCGGCGGTTGCGACGGCCGACAGCGGCGCCATCACCAGCGCCTGGCCGATGGCGCGAACGATGTTGGGCCACATGAGTTGATCGGCGGCGTAGTCGTTGGTCATATAGATGTTCATGAAGTTGGAGGCCGCGAACAGAGCGAAGCCGATGCCGATGATGATCCGCGCGTCGAATTTCTGCATCAGGCGCGGCACCAGGGGGATCAGCACGAGTTGCGGCAATCCAGTCCAGGCCAGCACCATGCCGATCTGCTCGGCGTTGTAGCCCTGGATGCGTGCCAGATACTGCGGCAGGATGAACACCGAGCCGTAGAGCGCGATGCCCAGCAGGAAGTTCGCGAGCATGCCGAAGCCGAAATTGCGGCGGACGAGCAGGCGCAGATTGAGCAGCGGCTTCTTTACCGTCAGTTCGATGATCAGGAAGGTGGTCAGCGCAACGGCCGCGATCACTGAGAGCTTGACGATGAAAGGCGAGCCGAACCAGTCGTCCTTGTTGCCTTCCTCCAGCACGGTCTGCAATGCCGACAGGCCGATGGCCATGGTGACGATGCCGGCCCAGTCGCCCTCGCGCAGCGCTGAGAGCCTCATCGGCTTGGCCTCGAGCGCGTACCAGAGCATGCCGACCATGATCGCGCCGGGAACGAGGTTGACGTAGAAGATGTATTCCCAGCCGAAATTCTCGGTGAGATAGCCGCCGATGGTCGGGCCGATCGCAGGCGCGAACGTTGCCGACAGCGCGAACAATGCCAAGCCCACCGGCTGCTTTGCGCGCGGCAGCAACGTGATGATCAGCGTGAACGCCATCGGGATGAGAACGCCCCCGGTGAACCCTTGCACGGCGCGCAGCACGATCATCTGGGACAGGTCCTGCGCCAGCGCGCAGGCGGCCGACAGCAGCAGGAACAGGATCGCATTGGTGAGGAGATAGATGCGGATCGAGAACACCTGCGCGAGCCAGCCGGAAAGCGGGATCACGACAATCTCGGCGACGAGATAGGAGGTCGAGATCCAGCCGCCGTCGTCGATGCCGGCGCCGATCGCGCCCTGAATGTCGGCGAGCGAGGCGTTGACGATCTGGATGTTCAGCACCGCCATGAACGCGCCGAGCGTGGCGCCGATCACGGCGATCCAGGTTTTTGTGGAGACCACCGGCGCTGCGGGGCCAGCGGCGGCGGCGGGGAGGCCGGCGGCGGCGTTGGCGGTCGGTTGGAGCGTGCTCATGGCGTCAGCTGCCGTTCGCGCGGGAGGTGTTGTCGGCGAGGCGCCTCGCCGTCTCGCGCTCGGCAAGCACCGTGGCTTTGGTATCGACGGTCGGCACTGCCGACATGCCGGGGCGCAGCAGGCCGTTGAGGCTGTGGTCGTCGAGCACGATCTTCACGGGAACGCGCTGCACGATCTTGGTGAAATTGCCGGTCGCGTTGTCCGGCGGCAGCAGCGCGAATTCGAGCCCGCTCGCCGGCGACAGACTGTCGACATGGCCGCGCAGGGTCCTGTTACGGAAGCTGTCGACGCGCAGCTCGACCGGCTGTCCTGGCCGCACATGCGTGAGCTGGGTCTCCTTGAAGTTCGCAACGACGTAGACCGCATCGAGCGGCACCACCGCCATCAATTGCGTGCCGGCCTGGACGTATTGGCCGACCCTGAGGCTCCGGGCGCCGACCGTGCCGTCGACCGGCGCGGTGATCTCGGTATAGGACAGGTTCAGCGCCGCCTGCTGCGCGGCCGCGCGGGTGCGCTCGAGCTGGGCCGCTGCCTGCGCGCGCTGGGTGGTGAGCACGTCGACCTTGCGCTGCGCAGCCACGAGGCCGAACTTGGCGTGCTGCAATTGCGCGCTGCTGGCGCGCAGCGCCGCGTCGGTCTGTTGCGCGCGCTGGATCGTGCCTGAACCCGACTTCATCAGATCGTCATAGCGGGCGCGCTCTTCCCGCGCGAATTTCAGATTGGCGTCCGCCGCATCGACATCGGCCGTGCTCTGCTCGATGATCGGCTGCTGCAGTTCGAGCTGGGCGTCGATGTTGCGCACCGAGGCTTCGGCGGCAGCGACGTCGGCTTTGGCCTGGTCGAGCGCCGCCTTGAAGTCGCGGTCGTCGATCTTGGCCAGCGTCTGGCCTGCCCTGACCCTCTCGTTGTCGCCGACAAGCACCTTCGCGATATAGCCGGAGACCTTCGGCGCGATGATGGTGGAGTCCGCCTTCACATAGGCGTCGTCGGTCGCTTCCAGGTAGCGGCCTGTTTTCAGGTAGTCGTAGCCATAGTCGCCGGCCACCGCGGCGCAGATCGCCAGCGCCAGACCGACCGCTGCGCGCCTGATCGCCCGCCGGGACGGGCGCAGGCTGATTTTTCTATTGGTTTCAGTGACATAAGAAGCATTCGACATGACATCCTCGGACTTCCCAGACGCCCCTTCGAAATGGTGCGCTGTTGGTGCCTGCAAGATGTGCTGTCCTGGACATTGTGATAATCTTTGAATTTATGGAAGCATTATCCAGTAATAGTGGATAATCTCGGCCATGGATCGCTTTACCAGCCTGACCGCCTTCGTCCATGTGGTTGAAAACGGCGGCTTTTCCGCCGCCGCCCGCCGGCTCAACATGTCGACGACCATGGTGAGCAATCACGTGCAGGCGCTGGAGGACCGGCTCGGCGTGCGCCTGCTCAACCGCACCACGCGGAAGGTGAGCCTCACCGAAATCGGCAAGGCCTATTACGACCGCTCGACCCAAATTCTCGCCGATCTCGAGCAGGCCGACGACATCGCGAGCGAATTGCAGTCGGTGCCTCGCGGCACGCTGCGCATTCACGTCGCCACCCATATGGTTCCGTTCGCCGCGCCGGTCGTGGCGAAACTGCTTTCGACCTATCCGGAGCTCAAGGTCGATCTGCGCATGGGCGAGGCCGATGTTGATCTCATCGAGGAAGGCTACGACGTCGCCCTGCGCATGACCCCGCCGCCGGATTCGAGCCTGATCGTGCGGGGCCTTGCCACCTGGCGTCACGTGCTGTGCTGCTCCCATGATTACATCGAAAAGCACGGCAGGGTGCAGAAGCTCGACGAGCTCAAGGGGCATAATTGCGGTCGGCATTTGAACTATCCGTTCGGCGACGAATGGCGCTTCCTTGATCGCAAGGGCACACCGGCCTCCGTCCGTATTTCGGGCAGCTTCGTCACCAATAGCGGGGAAGCGCTGCGAAAGGTCGCGCTGGAGGGTGCGGCCGTCTGCATGATGGCTGGGTTTCTCATTCAGGACGATCTCGAAGCCGGCCGCCTCGTGCGGCTCCTGCCGGAATATCGGACGGTCGAGCTGTCCATGAACGCGGTCTATCCGCACCGTCATCATCTCTCGGCGAAGGTCAGGACCTTCATCGACCTGATCGTGCACCACAGCGCCGAGCAGCAGAAGCTGATCAATCCCTATTCGTGAGGCCTGCGGTCAGGCCGCTCGCAGCGCCGTCTGTCGCGCCAACAGAGACTCGACCTCCGACTTGATCGACGCGATCGCAGCCTCCTTCACGGGTCCATAACCGCGGATCTCCATGGGCGCCTTGGCGATCGCGACGAGATCGGGAAGACGCGCAGCGTCGAGCTGGTCGAGCATCCGTTCGATCAGCGCTTCGTACCACGCAATCAGGTCGCGCTCGCTGCGCCGTTCCCGGGAATAGCCGAACGGATCGAACGGCGTTCCGCGCAGCCCCTTCAAGCGTGCGAGGACGGCGAGCGGCACCTGGATCCATTGACCGAAAGCGCGCTTGCGCGGGCGTCCACGGGCGTCGCGCTCCGAGGGGAGGAACGGCGGGGCGAGGTGATATTGGACGCTGAAGCCATCCTCGAATTCGCGCTTCAGCTCCTCGAGGAAGCCGCTCTGCATGTGCAGGCGCGCCACCTCGTATTCGTCCTTGTAGGCCATCAGCTTGAACAGGCCGCGTGCGACGGCCTCGGTCAAAGCCTCGCTGTTCAGGGCCGCTTCGGCATGACGAATTCTTGCGACGGTCGAACGGTAGCGCGCCGCATAGGCGCTGTCCTGATAGGCGGTGAGAAAGTCGGCGCGACGGTCGATGATCTGGTCGAGCGTCTCGACCTCCGGCGCTTCCGTCATTTTCGGCAGGAAGTCGGGATCGGAAGCCGCGATCCGGCCCCAGGCAAAGGCCTGCTTGTTGCGCTCGACCGCGACGCCGTTGAGCTCGATCGCGCGCAGCAGCGCCTGCAACGAAATCGGGACCAACCCGCCCTGCCAGGCAAAGCCGAGCATGATGATGTTGGCATAGACGGCATCGCCGAGCAGCCGTTCGGCCAGCGCGTTGGCGTTGATCGTGCCGAGATTGTGCTCGCCGATGACCCGGCCGATCGCGCCTAGCCGGGCGGCGGAGGCGAGATCGGCATCGCGGAAGCGGACCACGTCGCCGGTCGGCATCTCCGCGGTGTTGACCGCGGCACGCGTGCCGCGGTGGTAGGTGCCGGATGCCTTCGGCGACGAGCTGACGACCAGATCGCAACCGATCAGCGCATCGGCCGCGCCCTGGTCGATGCGCACCTGGTGCAGGGACTCGGGACCTGGTGCGAGGCGAATATAGCTCAGCACAGGCCCGAACTTCTGCGCAAAGCCGGTGAAGTCCAGCACCGAGACGCCGCGGCGTTCGAGGTGTGCGGCCATGCCGATCAGCGCGCCGACCGTGATCACGCCGGTGCCGCCGACGCCGGTCACGAGCAGGTCGTAGGGACGGTCGAGCGAGGCAGAGGGGGGCAGGGGAAGCGTGGCCGCATGGCCGATGGCGTCGATCTGGCTCGCGGCCTTCTTCCGGCGCGTCGCGCCTTCGACGGTGACGAAGCTCGGGCAGAAGCCGTTGAGACAGGAAAAATCCTTGTTGCAGGCCGACAGGTTGATCTGACGCTTGCGGCCGAACGGCGTCTCCTTCGGTTCGACGCTGAGGCAGTTGGATTCCACCGAGCAGTCGCCGCAGCCTTCGCAGACGAGATCGTTGATATAGGCGAAGCGCTTGGGGTCGGCCATCTGCCCACGCTTGCGCCGGCGCCGCTTCTCCGTGGCGCAGGTCTGCTGGTAGATCAGGACCGAGACGCCGGGGATGTCGCGCAGCTCGCGCTGCACGGCATCCATCGCCTCGCGCGGATGGATGGTGACGCCGGCCGGCAGGTCGGCGGGCGAAAACTGTGCGGGATCATCCGACACCAGCGCGATGCGCGTCACGCCTTCGGCGCGAACGCTGTGCGCGATCGCATGGACGCTGACGGGACCGTCGACCGGCTGGCCGCCGGTCATCGCGACGGCATCGTTGAACAGGATCTTGTAGGTGATGTTGGCCCCGGCCGCGATCGCCTGCCGGATCGCCATCGAGCCGGAGTGGTAATAGGTGCCTTCGCCGAGGTTCTGGAAGATGTGCTTGCGGCCGGTGAATCTCGACGAAGCCGCCCAGTTCACGCCCTCGCCGCCCATCTGGATCAGCGAGGAGGTCTCCCGGTCCATCCAGCTCGCCATGAAATGGCAGCCGATGCCGGCCAGCGCCTTCGATCCCTCCGGCACCTTGGTCGACGTGTTGTGCGGGCAACCCGAGCAGAAATAGGGCGTGCGCGTCGCGCCCGGAACGTTGATGCTGCGTGCTGCCTCCGGCAGGAGCGCGGCTGCGCGTGCGGCGAGATTGAGGCCCGGAAACATCGGATCGAGCCGGCGGGCCAGGACGCCGGCGAGCGCGCGCGGCGACAATTCCCCGATCCAGGAGATCAGCCTTGCCCCGGTTTCATCGTGCTTGCCGACCATGCGTTCGGGCTTGCTGCCGGGATAGTCGTAGAAATATTCCTTGAACTGGCTCTCGATGATGCCGCGCTTCTCCTCGACCACGAGGATCTCGCGCTTGCCCTTCACGAAAGCCATGGCGTCGTGCAGCGCCAGCGGCCAGACCATGCCGACCTTGTAGACGTCGATCCCGATGCTGCGGCAGGCGGCCTCGTCGAGGCCCATCAATCGCAACGCCTCCATCAAATCGAGATGCGCCTTGCCTGTGGTGACGATGCCGTAGGTCGCGTTCGGAATGTCGTAGATGTGACGGTCGATCGGATTGGCCTTTGCGAAGGCGTAGACCGCGTGCTTCTTCGCCTCCAGCCGCTCCTCGATCTGCGGGCCCGGCAAGTCGGGCCAGCGGTAGTGCAGGCCGCCGGGCGGCGCCGTGAAATCGGGCGTGCGGAAGAGGCGCGGCGGGCGCAGCGCCACCGATGCGCCCGACTCCACGATCTCCGAGATCGCCTTGAAGCCGACCCACATGCCGGAGAAGCGGCTCAGCGCGTAACCATATTCGCCGAACGCGAGATATTCGCCGACGCTGGCCGGATGCAGCGTCGGCATGAACCAGCTCATGAAGGCGACGTCGGATTGGTGCGGCATCGAGGAGGAGACGCAGCCATGGTCGTCGCCGGCGACGACCAGCACGCCGCCATGCGGCGAGGAGCCATAGGCATTGCCGTGCTTGAGCGCATCGCCGGAACGATCGACGCCGGGGCCCTTGCCGTACCAGAGTCCGAACACGCCAGCGACCTCGCGGTCGCCTTGCGTCTCGACCTGCTGCGAGCCGAGCACCGCGGTCGCCGCGAGATCCTCGTTGACGGCGGGGAGGAATTCGATGCGGTCCCGCTTGAGGCGTTCCTGGATGCGCCAGAGTTCGAGATCGACGCCGCCGAGCGGCGAGCCGCGATAGCCGGAGATGAAGCCGGCGGTGTTGAGGCCTTGCGCACGATCGCGCCGCGCCTGGTCGAGCGCGATGCGGACGATGGCCTGCGTTCCCGTGAGGAAGACGCGGCCCTGCTCGCGGTCGTAGCGGTCGGAAAGCTCATAGGTGTCGAGTGACGGAATGGCGTCCATGCGGACCTCCCACGCATTCCCCCGGATCGGAGCAGGGTAGGCCCGGACGGCTGGTAGGTTTTACCTATCTTTTTCTTCAATCCGGTCTATTGTGGTAGAATTATCCAGAATACCCGATAATTCGGTGGAAAATTCCCCCGTGGCGAGGCCCTATGATCGAAGACCAGGACGCGCGAATCCTCGCTCATCTCCAGAAGGACGGCCGCGCCACCAACCAGCAACTGGCGGACGAGGTCGGCATGTCCACCTCGGCCTGCTGGCGCCGGGTGCGCGCGCTGGAGGAGGCTGGCGTCATTCAGGGCTATGCGGCCCTGGTCGCGCGCGAGCAGGCGGGCTTTACGATGTCGGCCATCCTCCACGTCTCGCTGGAGCGGCACGACGCGAAGTTCGTCGACGAATTCGTCGCCAGGGTCACGAGGCGCCGCGAAGTGCTGGAGTGCTTTGCGACCACGGGCGATGCCGACTATCATTTGCGCGTCGTGGTGCAGGACATGGCGGCCTATAATCGCTTCCTCGACGAGTTCATGTTTCGCATTCCCGGCATCCGCTATGTCCGCAGCAACGTGGTGTTGAAGGAGATCAAGTCGGGCGTGGCGCTGCCGTTTTGAGAGCGGCTCGCACAGCCGTCGTAGCGCCGTAGGGTGGGCAAAGGCGCGCTCGCGCCGTGCCCACGTTCTCTATCGTCGAGAGATGGTGGGCACGACGCTAAGCGCCTTTGCCCACCCTACGGCACTTCCGCTACCCTCGCCCATCGCACGGCAAGGCGCTGGCCGTGGTCGGAGGCGCTGGCCTGGATGATCACGGGATAACCCTGTTGCGAGCGCGGCCCGGTGAACGGCCCGCGCGACTTCTTGCCCTTGGCGGGCAATGGTTGTTGAAGCCATCGTCTCAAAGCGTAGCTGCGATATCAACCGGCCGTAAACCAATACAGGACTGCAAATTCGTAAACAGACCCGCCCTCGGTGGGGGATTCGTCCACGCTGCGGTATTTTCCGGCCGCTTGGCGCGGTCGTTCGCAGCTCGTTCACTTTGATTGACAGTTTGCGGCGCGCAATAACGACCACTTAGGCGATGGGCGTTCATAAAGTCACCTGGGAAAAACTGGCAGAAGGCCCCGGGAGCTGAGATCGTGACGACGACACTCGCGCGCACCTTTGCGGCGTTGAGCGCCATCAACGAAGCGATCCTCTATGCGAAATCGCCGGACGAGCTGTACCAGAAGGTCTGCGGCGCCGGGTTCGCCAGCGGGGACTTCCTGGCCGTGGCCGTGTTCCTGGTCGAACCGGACGGCGGCCGTTTGCGGTTCGCAGCCGGCTGCGGCGACGACGTTCGGCGGCTGCGCTCGATCGTGATCACGACGGAAGCCGGCACGCCCGAGGGATCTGGCGTCGGGGGCGAGGCGTTTCGCGAGCAGAAGCTGTGCATCAGCAACGATTACCTCAACGATCCGCGCTCGCTGGCGTGGCGCGAAGGCGCGGCTTCGGCCCATATCGGCGCGGCTGCGGCGCTGCCGCTGCTCTGCAACGGCAAGAGCGTCGGCGTGCTGTATGTGACCCGCAGCGAGGCCAATTCGCTCGACGACGAGATGGTGTCGCTGTTCGAGCGCATGTCGGCCAACATCTCCTATGCGCTCGACAATTTCGCGCGTGAGACCGCGCGGCAAAGCAGCGAACGGGCGACGCGGCGGCTCAATCGCATGTTCGGGGCCATCAGCGCCACCAACGAGGCAATCCTGCGCGCCAAGACCGAGCAGGAGCTTTATCAGCGCGTCTGCGATGCCTCCGTTCACGGAGGCAAATCGCTCTCGACCGTCATTCTGCTGAAGGAGCCGGATTCCGATTGGCTGAAGCCTGTTGCGGGCACCGGCCAGAACCTGGAATTGGTTGCTCGAACCCGGTACTCCGTCGATCCGGCCAATCCGTATGGCTGCGGAATCTCAGGGGAGGTATTCCGCTCGCAGAAGCCGTGCCTGGAAGACGATCTGCCCGGTCGCACCAGGGGGACGCCGTGGGAGCAAGCCAACATCAATACCGGCGTCGTCGCCTGCGTCGTCGCTCCTCTGATCAAGCATGGTCAGAGCGTCGGCGTCATGCTGTCCTTCATCAGCCGGTCCTGGGCCAAAGACGAAGAAGTCGTCGCGCTGATGCTGCGGATTGCCGAAAACGTCTGCTTTGCGCTCGACAATTTCGATCGTGAGTCCGAGAAGGCCAGGATTGCGGTGGAGGAGGAACGCCTGGCGCGCATGTATGCCGCGCTCAGCGCCACCAACGAGGCCATTCTGCGCGCTCACTCGCGTACCGAGTTGTTCGATCTCGTCTGCGAGGCGACCGCCAAGGGCGCCAAGTTCACCTCGGCCAATATCGCGCTGGTCGACCGTGACGCCGAGCTGCTGCGCGTCGTGGCCTGTTACGGGCCGAATGCGAATGAGGTTCGCAACTTCAAGTTCTCCACCTCCGAGGAGGTGCCGGAAGGCCGCGGCTTGACCGGCACCGCCTATCGTACGCGCCGGCCCGCCGTCAGCAACGACGTGCTCGCGGACGAGCGCCTCGCGCCGTGGCACGCCAGCGCGCGCCGCACCGGAATCGTATCCTCCGCCGCCTTGCCGCTGTTCTGCGGCGACCGGGTCGAGGGCGTGTTCCTGTTCAACGCTCCGGAGGCCGGCACCTTCACGGATGAATTCGTCGAGTTGCTGAGCAGGCTCCAGGCCAACGTCGCCTTCGCCCTGGAAAGCTTCGATCGCGCCGAGGAGAAGGCGCAGGACGACAAGCAGCGCGATCGCCTGAGCGGAATGTTCGAGGCACTGAGCGCAACCAATGAGGCCATTATCCGCGCCAAGACGCGCGAGGAGTTGTTCGAGGCTGCCTGCCAGGCCGGCGTCCTCGGCGACGTGTTCGCTTCGGCTACGATCGGCATCATCGACAGGGACAACGAACTCCTTCGTGTCGCCGCGGTGAAGGGGCGTCTGCAGGAGCAGATGGCCGGGCGGACCTGCAATCTTTCCGCCGGTCATCCCGAGGGCCAGGGCATCATCGGGATCTCGATCCGGACCCGCCGGCCCAGTGTCATGAACGACTATCTCAACGACCCGCGCTCGATGCACTGGCGGACGAAGGCGGTTGAGGATGGAACGCGGGCTGCCGCCAGCTTTCCGCTTCTGAAGGCAGGCCAGGAGCCGATCGGCATCTTGCTTTTCCTTGCAACCGAAGAGAACACGTTCACGCCAGATCTGGTCGAACTGCTTGGACGTCTCGCCGAGAACGTGTCGTTCGCCCTCGACAACTTCGACCGTGCCGAGGAGAAGGCCCGCACCGAGAGCCAAAAGGAACGGCTGACGCGCATGTTCGCGGCCCTGAGCGCGACCAACGAGGCGATCATGCGGGCGAAGTCGCGCGCCGAGCTGTTCGATCTCGTGTGTCACGCGGCCTCGCATGGTGCCAAGTTCACGTCGACGACCATCGCGCTGGCCAGGGCCGAGAGCGATCTGCTGGAAATCGTGGCGAGCGCGGGCCCGTCCTCCAACACCACGCGCAACGTCCGCCTCTCCGTCGATCCGGAGCGGCCCGAAGGGCGCGGGATGAGCGGCACGGCGTTCCGCACGCGCCGGCCTTGCATCAGCAACGACTATCTCAACGACGATCGCGTCCGCGCCTTCCATGCTATCGTCCGCAACGACGGCGCGCGGTCGGGCGCGGCATTTCCACTCGTCGTGCACGAGCAGGCGGTCGGCGTCATGATCTACATGTCGACCGAGCCCGGCACCTTCACGGTCGAGTTCGTCGAGCTGTTGCAGCGTCTCGCCGACAACGTATCCTTTGCGATGGAGAATTTCGATCGCGCCGACGCCAAGAACCAGGCGGACGAGCGGATCGAATACCTCGCCTCGCATGACAGCCTGACGGACCTTCCGAACCGCGAGACCTTCAACGGGCTCTTGCGCGAGGCCATCGACACGGCGGAGCGTCACGATCACCGCTTTGCGGTGCTGTTCATCGATCTCGACCGCTTCAAGGTTATCAACGATTCGCTGGGGCACGAGGCCGGCGACCTGCTTCTGCTCGAAGTGGCGAACCGCTTGCGCGGCGCGCTGCGGGCAAGCGACGTGGTGGCGCGGCTCGGCGGCGACGAGTTCGTGGTGATCCTCGACCAGTGCGGCGAGATCGATGCCGTCCAGCGCATCGCGACCGAGCTCCTGGCCGCACTCGCCCAGCCCATGGAGCTGGCCGGGCACGAATGTCACACCACGGCGTCGATCGGCATCGCGATGTATCCGGCCAACGGTTCCGACGTGCAGACTCTGACCAAGAACGCCGACATGGCGATGTATCTCGCCAAGGAAGACGGCAAGAACGGCTATCGCTTTTTCTCCAAGGAAGTGAAGACGCAGTCGATCGAAAGGCTGTCGCTGGAGAGTGCGCTGCGCCGGGCGCTGGAGCGCGGGCAGTTCTCGCTGAACTACCAGCCCAAGGTCGAGATGGAGACCGGCCAGATCACCGGCGTGGAAGCATTGCTGCGCTGGGCACATCCCGATCTCGGCAACGTCTCGCCGGCGCAGTTCATTCCGCTTGCGGAAGAAACCGGGCTGATCGTGCCGATCGGCCGCTGGGTCCTCAACGAGGCCTGCGCGCAGGCCATGGCCTGGCAGCGCCGCGGCCTGTTGCCGCTGTCGATGGCGGTCAACCTGTCGCCGCGGCAGTTCGCCGACGAGCATCTGTTGCAGGACGTCGACGAGGCGCTGGCGGCCAGCGGCATGTCGCCGGTGCTGCTCCAGCTCGAAGTCACCGAGAGCATGATGATGCGCAATGTCGGCCGTGCGCTCAAGGTGCTCGACGCCATCCAAAGCCGCGGCATTCGCCTCGCCATCGACGATTTCGGCACCGGCTATTCGTCGATGTCGCTGATGAAGCACTTCCCGATCGACACCATCAAGATCGACCGCTCCTTCGTGCGGGACCTGCCGCTGGATTCGGAAGACCAGGCGATCGCGCAGGCGATCATCAGCATGGGCAAGGCGCTGGGCATGACCGTCGTCGCCGAAGGCGTCGAGAACGCCGAGCAGGAGGCATTCCTGCGCGCCCATGGCTGCGACGAGATGCAGGGCTTCCTCATCTCGAAACCCTTGCCGGCACGGCAGATGGCCGAGCTGCTGCGGCCGATGATCCTGCCTGCCGCCCCGCCGCTCCAGCCGGAGCCGGACTTTGCCGCCACGCAAGCCGCGGCGTCACGGCTGAAACGCGCCGTCGTCTGACGGCTGCAGCTGTCCGCCCCCGGCGGAGCCAGGCGCGGGCGCGTCGAACGCCTATCGCGCCCTGAACGGATGCGCCTTCTGGTGCCAGGCCCAGGCGGTGCGAATCACCGTAGCCAGGTCGGAGTGGCGCGGTACGAAGTTCAGCACCTTTCTCGCTGCCGAAGGATCTGCGACCAGATAAGTGGGATCGCCGGCGCGGCGCGGCTTGACGGTATGTGGCACCTCGCGCCCGGTCTCCTGCCGGATGGCGTCGAGGATCTGGCGCACCGAGAACCCGGAGCCGGTGCCGAGATTGAAGCTGCCGCCGGCATGTCCGCCTTCCAGAAGCTTCAGGGCCGCGACATGCGCCGCCGCGAGGTCGGTGACGTGGATGTAGTCGCGGATCGCGGTGCCGTCGGGTGTGGCGTAATCGTCGCCGAACACCGCGAAATCGACATGTCCCTGAAGCGCCATCATCGCGCGCGGAATGAGATGGGTTTCGTTGTCGCGCAGTTCCCCGATGCCACCGCCCGGATCGGCGCCGCTGGCGTTGAAATAGCGCAGGCAGAACGCGCCGAAGCCATAGGCGGTGCGATAATCGGCGAGCATCCGCTCGATCATCAACTTCGATGCGCCGTAAGGATTGATCGGCGCGCAGGGGAAGTCTTCCGGCAGTTCCTTCGAATCGGCGTTGCCATAGACCGCGCCGGTCGAGGAGAACACGATGCGATGGCAGCTCGCGTTGCGCATCGCCTGCAACAGCGACAGCGTTCCCTGCACGTTGTTGACATAATATTTCTGCGGGTCGGTCATGGACTCGCCGACCAGGCTCGCCGCCGCGAAATGCATCACCGCCGTGATCTTGTGGTCGGCGAAGGCGCGTGCCAGCGCCGTGCCGTCCAGCAGATCGCCAGTGACCAGCGGACCGGCGACGAAGCTGCGATGGCCTGTCGAAAGATTGTCATAAACGACGGGCTGATAGCCGGCGGCGGTCAATGCGCGGCAGGCGTGCGAGCCAATATAGCCCGCGCCTCCTGTGACGAGGACGGTCGGTCGGTCGGTCATGTCGTCTTGTGCTCTTCTCTTAGTAGAGGGGTCGGTTGCGGCTGAAGAGAAGATAGAGCGCGCGAGGGTTGGTGGTCAAATAGCGCCAGAGCAGGCGGCGTGGCTCGAGCAAGGTGCGCCAGGCCCATTCGAGTCCGATTTTTTGCATCCATTGCGGCGCGCGGGAACGGCTGCCTGACAAGAAGTTGAAGAGGCCGCCGGATGTCTTGATAACGCCAACATTGGTGAGATGCGGCGTGAACTCCTTCACGAATGCCTGCTCGTTAGGCACGCCGAGCGCGACCCACAGATAGTCCGGTGCAAGCGCGTTGATCTCCTCGACCTTCGCGCGCAGCTCTTCGCCGCGCAGATAGCCGTGGCTGTGCCCGACGATCTTGAGCTTCGGATACATCTTCTGGACGTTCGCGACCGCTGCGATGTTCTCGGCCTCGCTGGCGCCGAACATGTAGAAGGTGCGGCCCAGCGCTTCCGCCTTGCGCGCGACGACGTGGAACAGGTCCGTGGTTGCGACGCGTTCCGGCAGCGGAAACCAGGATTGCAGCTTTGAGGCGGCGACCAGCGGCTGGCCGTCGGCGTTGATCAGATCGGCGGCACGGAACAGGCGCTCGGTCTGCGGCTCGGTCGAACAGCGCGCCAGCACCTCGCCATTGGCCGACGTCAGGAACAGCGGACGGCCGATGCGACTGTCAGGATCGGTCGCCTCGATCATGAAATCGGCGGTCTCTTCCAGATCGAGCGCGGCCATCCGAAGCCCGCCGACGGTGATCCGCGGCACGTCGGCAGTTGCTGCCCGTCCGTCGAGGTTGACGCGGCGCTCAAGCATATTGTCTGCCTCGCTGACGCGTTTCAGCTTTAGGGGTGAGCTCGTCGAGCACGACGCCGACGAGCTTGCACTCGGCGCGGCCGAGCGCGGTCAGGATCTCTTCGAGGCTGTCGTTGAGGTCGAGGCTGGTCGGCAGCACCGCCACCAGTGCGTCGGTGTCGTCGAGCAGCTTGCGGCTGCCCGCAAGAAGCGGCATCGCAGGGCCGTCGAGGATCACGAGGTCGTAGCCGCCTGCGGCGCGCGCCTGCGCGATCGCCTTGCGGATCGCGTCGGCGGCCTTGCCGGCATCGCCCTCGCCGGCCGGCAGCACCGAAATGCCGTTGACCGTCTTGATCTCGCGTGCGGCCTTGCTGCCGATCGAGAGCCAGCCGAGCCTGCTCGGTTCGTTCTTGCCGGGGCGGCCGACCTTGTTCGAGAGCGCGTGAGTCTGATGGTCGGCGTCGATCATGAGCACGCGGGCGCCATCGCGCGCGGCCGCGAGCGCGAAGTTCAGCGCACTCACGCTGCGCCCGGCGGTCTCGCCGGTGCCGACCAGCGCAATGACCGGCATCGCCTTGCCGGCGGCGCGCCGGGCCACGGCCGCGCGCATGTCGCGCCAGGCGTTGAGCAGCTTCGTCAGGGGAAAGCCGGGCCGCAACGTCGGCCAGCCCAGCCGGGTGAGATCGACGCCGCCGCCGGTGGCGAGAATGGCGCCGAGCGTGTGAATGACGTCGGCCTCCTGAAGGCGCGCGATCAGCGGCTTCTCGATCGAGGGGTTCTCGACCATCGCGGGTTGCAGCGGTGGCGCGGCAAGTTCGGGCGGGATCTGCGCGACCTCGGGGGATCGCGACGGCTGCTCGGACCGCGAAGCTTCCAGCGCCCGCGAAACCTCGGGCGCGCGCGTTGTCTCCGGCACCGGCTTGCGTTCGCGGCGGGCCGGCGCGGGCACTGGCGCGGTTGCGCCGGCGAACAGAAGCTCGGCCGCGACGAACCAGCTCGAGGCCGCAAGCGCGCCGAAGATGAAGCCGATCATGGCGAACAGGCTCATCGCCGGCGGGAACGAGCGCCGCTGCGGCACGGTCGCCTCGCCGATGACGCGGGCCGCCGAAGTGTTCAGGCTCTCCTGCTCCTCGGTCTCGCGGGAGCGCTTGAGGAAGGATTGGTAGACGTCGCGGCTGGCATCGGCCTCGCGCTCCAGTTCGCGCAGGCGCACGGCGGCCTGGCTGAGCTGGACGCTCTGCCGCTTCTGCGCTTCCAGCGCTCGGTTGAGCGAGGCTTCATAATCGCGGGCGCGCGTCAGATCGTTCTTGGCGGACTGGGCGAAGCGGTCGATCTCTTCGCTGATGGTACGCTTGAGATCCTCGACCTGCTTCTCGGTCTGGCGCAGCGCCGGATGGCGTGGCCCGAGCTCGCCGGCCTGCTCGGCATATTTCTTGCGCGCATCGGCATATTGTGCGCGCAAATTCGCGATCGTCGGCGATTGCAGCGCTTCCGGAATCGCGCCGGCATCGGCAGCGGTCCGGCGGCTCGCCTCGATCTGGTCGAGCCGTGCCTGCGCATCCATCGTCGCCGCGCGCGCCGCGGAGAGCCGCTGGTTGCTGGCGGAGAGCTGCTGGTCGCTGATCAGCGCATCCTGGGTACCGACGAAATTGTTCTGGGCCTTGTAGGTGGCGAGCGCCGTCTCGGCGTTGCGCAGCCGCTCGCGCAGCTCCTTGAGGCGGCCGGAGAGATCGCTGGTGGCGCGCCGTGCGGCCGAAGCCTGCGAATTGCGGGATTCCGCGAGATAGGCATTGGTCAGCGTGTTGGCGAGCATCGCCGCCTTCGCCGGATCGGTCGACCAGACCTCGATGTCGACGATGAAGCTCTTCTCGGTCTTGCGGATCGTGATGTGCCGGTTCAGCGCCTCGAGCGCCGCGAGCTGCACCTCGGTGTTGGCCGCAGCGGAGGGCGCCCGGGGCTGAAGGCCGATCAGGCCGAGCAGCGACGACATCAGGCTCCTGCCGTCGCCGCCGCCGAATTCCGGATCCTTGTCGAGCCCGGCCTGCTCGATCACCTTGAGCAGGACGCTGTTGGCAGTGATCAGCCGCGCCTGGCTCTCCACCACCATGGACATGCCGGAGACGTCCTGCGCGCGCGGCGTCAGCTCCCGGTCGACGAGCTGAAGCTCGCGCGGGTCGACATAGAGCTGGGCGGTGGCGGTGTAGCGGGGCGTCAGGCTCTTGCCGACGGTGACGGCAAGCGTCGCGCCGAGCAGGGCAGCCGCGGCAATCGCGATCTTGCGCCGCCAGAGCAGATTGGCGAGCTCCAGCACGTTGAAGCCGGCCTGAGATCTCTGTTGCGGAGGCTCGGGCCTCGCCCGATCTATCGGCTGGTTATAGTCAAGCATGATCCCCAGCTTTCATTCCAAGTGCCGCAGGCTGAGGGGTTATTCTTCGCTCTACGCCACGCACCCGGGATATAGGTGCCCAGTCAACGCAACAGGGAAAATTAACCATACTCATTGAGGGACTATTCACCGAAATGGCAAACAAAGCGTTTAAGCGCTTGCCAGCCGGCCGAGCCCCCTTGTGACGCGCAAGTCGCGCGGGCTTCCCGGAGATTAACGGTTCGTTACCGCGCACGCTTCGGCCGCGAGACCCCGCTTGTCCGGTGATGGGCCGCACGCGCGCCATGATGGTCAGCTCTTGCGCAGGATGACGTGATAGTCGCCGCGGCGGACGTCGATGCCGCGCGGAAGCACGGCGTTCAGCACCGCGGCGCCGGCGTCCACGAGAGCCGCGAGCAGCGGCTTGCGCCGGCGCATCTCGGGATAGCGCGGACTTTCCACCTCACGGCGGTAGATCATCTCGAGGCCGTTGGCGGCCGCGAACGCTTCCAGCCGGGGCAGCGTCACCAGCGGGTGAAAGAAGGTCGGGAATGGCGGCTCGCCGGGCAGACCGGCATCCTTGATGCCGCGGATGTGCCGGTAGAACCAGACGTGAAACCAGTGCGGCGAATATTTGGTGACAATTCCGGACAGCGAGCTGGGATTGGGTGCGCCGATCAGGATCAGGCCACCGCGCTTGAGCGCGTCGCGGAAATTTAGCAGCGCGGCGTCGACATGGGGCAGATGCTCGATCACGTTGTAGCAGATCACGAGATCGAAGCTCTCGCGCCCGAAACGGTAGGTCTGCACGTCGCCCAGGATCGCCTCGTCCGCGTAGCTGTTGTTGCGGACCTGGTCCTCGTCGATGTCGACGACGGTGACCTTGCTGCGGTGGAGCAATTCCGGCGGCAAGACGCTGCACGAGCCACCGCCGGCTTCGTAGATGGCGAGTTGAGCCTTTGGCAGTTCGCCGCGCAGCACCTCGTGGACGGCGAGCAGGCTATCGCGGGCTTCGCCGGGGACGAGATCGTGCAGCGCCTGGACGGGTGCAGTGGCCGCGGGGATCCGGATCGCCGTGGCTGTCGCGAAATCGATCGTGGCTGGCTTGTTCATATTTTCTGACCGCGCTTGTTCTAATCAAATTTACAGGAAAAGACTCGCTTGCCCGAAGAGCAAATCCGATGCCGCGCCGTCTCACCGGTCGCAGTGCTTACGGTCGGGTTAATGCGCACACGCATTAACTACGGCATTGTTCATGTTGGGGCTCCGTCGGCGCGCGGACCGCGAATTGCACTATCACGCAGGCATGATGGCGCGGGAGAAACAGGCGAAAGCGGTTAAGCGCATGATGTTGTTTCAGGACGGCCGGCAGACCGGCGCGCGACCTGGGCACGCGCCTGCGCCGGGCTGCTCATTTTGGGACGCATCTGTCCCGCGGCGATGTGCCGTCGCGGGATGCGTGACCGAAGCAGGGTTTTCTCAACATATCTCGGACATCTAGAACGTCATGACATTGATCCCGACAGACCTGTCCGCCACGCGCATCTCGGATGCCGTGCGCGATCCCAACCGGGAGATCGCGGCGAGCTCCCGCGTCATCGACCTGTCGGTCGGCATTGTCGTCTGCATTCCCTGCTTCCGCCGTCCGCAGCACCTGCGGCTGACGCTGGAATCGCTGGCGAACCAGCGTACCCCGCGTTCCTTCGCCGTCGTCATGGTCGAGAACGACGCTGCGCGGCGCGAAAGCGCGCCGGTCGCCGCCGAGTTTCTGGCCGCCGGCAGGCTCCAGGGAGTGTGCCTTGTCGAGAAACGGCAGGGCAATTGCCAGGCGATCAACGCTGCGTTCGAGACGGCGCAGGCGCTGTTTCCCGCCGCAACCCGCTTCCTGATGATCGACGACGACGAGATCGCATCGAGCGACTGGCTCGAGCTGATGGTCCGCACCGCGGAAGCGACCGGCGCCGACGTGGTCGGCGGGCCGGTGCTGCCGGTGTTCGAGGACGACAGCAAGCCGTGGCTGTCGCGCCATCCCGCCTTCCGTCCGGCCTACGACTATTCCGGCGCGGTGCCGCTGATCTATGGCTGCGGCAATTGCCTGATCGCGCGCGCGGTCTTCGAGCGGTTCGAGCGTCCCGCGTTCGACCTGCGCTTCAATTTTCTCGGCGGCGGCGATTGCGACTTCTTCGTGCGGTGCCGTGATGCCGGGATGATATTCCACTGGACGGCGGAGGCCGTCATCACCGAGACCGTGCCGCAAAGCCGTACCAGCCTCGGCTGGATCGCAAAGCGTGGCCTGCGCATCGGCGCGATCAATTATCGCGTGCAGTACAAGGCGGCCCGAAGCGCAGGCGCGCGCGCATGGGTGTTCGCGCAGATGCTCGGACGGCTGCCGCTGTCGCTGGTCCGGTCCGTTCGCCTGCTGGCGACGTCGAACGCCGTCGTCGCCATGCATCCGGCGCTGGTGGCGCTCGGCTCCATGCTGGCGGCGTTCGGCTTCGCGCCGAAGCCCTACGAGGCCTCCAAGATCGTGTCGTGACGGTTAGATGCCGAAGCAGGCGAGGGCGGTCCTTGCCGTGGCACGCGGCAGCGCCTTGAGCGAACGCCGGCCGACCATGCCGAGATAGCCGAAGGCCTGTCGATATCGGCCGAAGCGGACGGCCTGCATCGCCGCATAGGTGATGAGATGCAGTTCGGCGGCAAGGCGCAACCCGGGCGCGGTGCCCGCGGGCAATCTCGCCAGGATCAGCCCGTCGTCAAACACCCGCGCGATGGCGGGGAAGAAGTCCTTCGGCGTCCGGACCGCGGCGTTCATGGTGCTGGCGGTGTGCAGACGATAATCGAGCAGCAGCTTCGGCGCGAATTCGAACTCGCCGATCGCGGCGAGGCGGCACCAGCAATGCCAGTCCTCGCAATATCGCAGCGAGGTGTCGAAACCGCCGATGGCGCGGAACGCCTCCGCGCGCGCGAGCGCGATGCCACCATTGACGATGAAATTGCCGGCCGCGAGCCGCGTCAGCACGTCGCCCGACGGCTTGCGGCGTCCCTTCAGAAGGCCGCGACGGCCGATCTGGCGTCCGTCGCTGTCGATCGTGTTGTAGTCGCCATAGACCAGAACCGCGCGCGGCGCTCCGCGTGCCGCCGCCAGGAGTGCAGCCACCGCGCCGGGCCGCAGGCGGTCGTCGGCATCGAGGAACAGCAGCCACTCGCCGCTGGCATATCGTGCACCGAGATTGCGCGCGGCAGATACGCCGGCGGACTCATTTGTCACCAGGCGCAGTCGCGGGTCGTGAATGGCGCGGACGATCGCGGTGGTGTCGTCGGTGGAACCGTCGTCGACGACGATCACTTCGCCCACCTCGCGCTGCGCCAGGGCGCTGGCAAGGGTTTCGCCGATATAGGCCGCAACGTTCTTGGCGGGAATGACAACGGATACCGATGTGGTCGGGCTCGACGGCAGCGGCTGGCGCGCCGCCGGCACGATGCGGGTGGAGGCCGGCAAATCGAGAACCTGTTCGGCGGTGATCTGAGTCACGGCTCGCCCTTAAGAGTCTGTTAACCAGGGCGCAGCTGCTGAATGGATGATGCGATCGATCGCAGCGTTGCCCCTTGCGAATGATACCCGCATTACGGCCTGATCGTTGACGCGAAGGCGTATGCCGGCGTGCTTTCGTCAATTAGCGTTAAGCCGCTGGCATTAAGCCTGTGGCAAATTCGGAAGAGGGCGGCAGCCGGTCCCATGCGAGAATGCGCATCCGGTTGCCGCGGATGGATCCAGTGCCCGCCACGACGTTCGAACACGACCCCGATGCGATGATCCTCAACCTCTTTTACGAGGACAAGGACGATCGCTGGTTTCCCGGCGACCGGCACCTGCGGCGCACGGCGCGCCGCTTGCTGCTCGGCGAGCCGCGCATGAGCGGACAGCTTCGCGTGTTCCTCAATCTCTGCGCGGGGCTCGACCGGCTCGGTATCCGCTACCGCGTCAACGATTACCGTTACATCGCGCAGCATCCCGACGAGCTCGCCTGCATCATCGGCCGGACCTTCCTGCTCGACAAGTTCGCGTGGAAGAATCCGATCCTGCTCGGCGTCGCCGCCCACAATCATCCGCTCGACGATCCCGATTTGTTCAAGCGTCTGCCGGTCAAGAAAGTCGTCGTGCCCGGCCCCTGGTACGTCGACATGTACCGGCCGTACTGGCCCGACACCGAGGCCTGGCCGGTCGGCATCGACACCGATCTGTGGGCGCCGTCACAGGCCTCGCAGAAGGCCGTCGATGTGCTGATCTACGACAAGGTCCACTGGGATCGCGAGCGCTACGCGCCGGAATTGATCGCGCCGGTCCGTGCCCGGCTCGCCAGGGAGGGACGCTCGTTCATCGAGCTGCGCTACGGCAGCTACAAGGAGGAAGAATATCGGGCGGCGCTGGCGGCCTCGCGCGCGATGATCTTCCTGTGCCAGAACGAAAGCCAGGGCATCGCCTATCAGCAGGCCCTGGCCTGCGGCATACCGGTGTTCGCCTGGGATCCGGGGGGGCCGTGGCGAGATCCCGATTACTATCCGCACCGCGTGCAGTTCGCGCCGGTGTCCTCGGTGCCGTATTGGGACCAGCGCTGCGGCGCCAAGTTCGTCGACATCGCGGGGTTCGTGGCGGGGTGGGACGAGTTCTGGGCCGGCTGTGAAGCGGGCGCGTTCGACCCGCGCGGCTATGTCCTGGACAACCTCACGCTCGAGCAACGAGCGCTGCAATATTACGAGATTGCGCGGAGCATCGTGCGGCCGCCCGCGGCGCAGAGCTCCGGCTCGCCTGTTGACGGACGCTCAACCGGGGTGAGCCAGGACCCGGAGCTCCACCTGCGTCACCAGATGTCTTGAGCCGTGGACCGCAGCATGGACCGTAGCGTCGCCGATATGACCGACCTCGAGGCCCGATCGTTGGGCCATGTCCTGCGCGATGGCCTGGCGGAGCTGAACGCCGCGCAGGCTGCGCGCTGTCTCGTCGCGGTCGCGTCGCTGCTGCTGGTGATGGTGACGCTCGATCCGTTCCCGGACCTGCGCAATCCCGATGTCACAACGGTCGTCGGCGGACGAATGGCGGTCACCTACGTCTCCTGGGGGCTCTTGGCCGCGATCGCGGTGCTGTTCGCAGCTCGCACCGATGCGCCCGCGCTGAAGACCCTGGTCACGCCGCTTCATCTCTGTCTCGTGGGCTGGCTGCTGATCAACATCGTCCTGTCCGAGAGCCGCGGCGTGTCGATGCAGCGCTTCGTGCTCCTCGTCAGCATGACGTCGCTCGCCGTTCTGCTGCCATTGCTGCCGCCGACGCAGCGCAGCTTCAACCTGTGCCTGGGTGCCGCGGCGCTGGTCTTGCTCGCGCTCTGCTATCTCGGCGTCTTGCTCGCGCGGCAATACTCGATCCACACCGCGCTCGATGTTACAGAGCCGCAGCTCGCCGGCGACTGGCGCGGCAGTTTCGGCCACAAGAACATCGCCTCGCCCGTGATGACCATCCTGGTCTATGTCGGCATCTACCTGTCCGCCGTCGGCTCCTTCGTGATGGGACCGGTGATCGCCGTGCTGGCCGGCCTCTTCCTGATCTTCACCGGCGGCAAGACCTCGTCGGTGCTTTGCCTTGCGGTCTACGTGCTCGCCTCGCTGGTCTATGTCACTCCGTGCCTGTGGCTGAAGCGGATCATCTGCTTCGTGCCGCTGATCGCGATGAACCTGCTGACGGTCGGCAGCGTCCTGAGCCCGGGGCTCGGGGCCATGACGCGGCTGCTTCCGCTCGATCCCACCTTCACCGGCCGGTCCGCGATCTGGGAGTTTGCGCTCGCGGCCGTCGCCGAGAAGCCGATCGTCGGTCACGGCTATGCGGCTTTCTGGGACGACGTCACGGCGCGGCAGACCGCCCAAGGCGCCGAATGGGCGACGTCCGCGGCGCACAGCCACAACAGCTATCTCGATCTCGCGGTCGGCATCGGTCTGCCGGGCCTGCTGCTCGTGATCATGGTCTTCGTGCTCGCACCGCTCGGCAATTTCCAGTCGGCCCAGGCCCACAGCCGCAGTGGCGCACTGGCAAAGCTGTTCCTGACCGTGTGGCTGTTCGGCCTGTATTACGGGACGACCGAGACCTTCCTGCTCGAACGGCAGAATCCGATCTGGTTCATGTTCGCTCTGGCCGCGGCCGGCCTGCACTTCCTGGCCAGGTTCCAGTGCGTTGCGCAAGCGGAACCGAAGCCATGACGTGTCTCGGCGTCGAGCAATTGGAGGGGCTTGCATCCACCACGTCGGGAATCGCGATCGATATCGTGCGTGACTGGCGCCAGGCCGCTTCGCGCCTGAGCGCCGGGCATCGCACCGTCTTTCAGCATGGCTACTGGCTCGAGGCCTGGTATCAGGCGTTCGATGACGTCGCGCCGTTGATTGCCGTGATCTGCGATGCCGCCACCGGCAAGGACATCGCGATGGTGCCGATGATCAGCCATGCCAGACGCGGCATCCGCATCGTCGAATTCGCCGATCTCGGCGTCGCCGACAACAACGCGCCGATCATGGCGCCCGATGCCGCGCTGGACGCGGCGGCGGCGAATGCGATCGGCATGGCGCTGGTCGAGGCGTTGCGCGCCTTGCCGGACCGCTTCGATCTGCTGCGGCTGAGGAAGATGCCGGCCCAGGTCGGCGGCAAGCCGAACCCGCTGGTGTCGCTCGGACGGATCGGGTCCTGCTCGCTCAACGGCAATCTCGTGCTGATGGGCGATACCTACGAGGCCTATCAGGCATCGATCAAGCGCATGCAGATGCCGCGGTGCTGGCGCGTCTTCAACCGGCACCAGGGCGCGCGGTTCGAGATCGCTACGGACGTTGCGCGCGCGCGTGAGCTGCTGGACGTGATGGACGTGCAGCAGCAGGCGCGTATGCGAAAGCTCGGCTCGCCGTTCGTTCTCAACGACGAGACTCATGCGCGATTCTATCGCGAGGTCGTCCGTCAGGGCCTTGGCGATGGCTATGCCGTCGTTTCGGCATTGGTCTGCGACGAGGGCGTGATCGGCACCTCGTTCGGCGTCAGGCAAGGCGCGACTTATTGCCTGCTGCGCATCAGTCACGCCGGCGATTCCTGGTCGAGCTGCTCCCCCGGGCTGCTCATCATCGAGCGCACCATGGCGGCGCTGCATGCAAAGGGCGTGCGCCGCTTCGACCTCAGCATCGGCAATCAGGACTACAAGCGCCGCTTCGGCGCCGAGCGGGTGCCGCTGACCGACGTCAGCGTCGCGCTGTCATGGCGAGGCTTGCCCTTTGCATGGCGCGATCATGCCGCGCAGGGCCTGCGCCGCTATCCCGCGGCCGCCGCTCTTGCCGCGCGCGCCATGGGCAAAGGCATACGCTGAAGCGGCATTCCCGGACGGGAATGCCGCGAGCGCATCGGCCGTGCAGCTGAGCCATGTAGCTCAGCCATGGAGTTCAGCCATGTAGCTTCTTGGCAGTCTCCGCGATCTGGCGGCCCTGGTAGCGCGCGCCGGCGAGCTCGTTGGCGCTGGGTTGGCGGCTGCCGTCGCCGCCAGTGATCGTGGTGGCGCCGTAGGGCGCACCGCCGGTGACTTCGTCGAGCTTCATCTGGCCGGCAAAGCCGTAGTTCATGCCGACCACGACCATGCCGAAATGCAGCAGGTTGGTGATGATCGAGAACAGCGTCGTCTCCTGGCCGCCATGCTGGGTCGCGGTCGAGGTGAAGGCGCCGCCGACCTTGCCGTGCAGCGCGCCCTTGGCCCAGAGCCCGCCGGCCTGATCGAGGAAGTTCGCCATCTGCGAGGCCATGCGGCCGAAGCGGGTGCCGGTGCCGACGATGATCGCGTCGTAATTGGCGAGGTCCTCGATCTTGGCAACGGGAGCGGCCTGATCGAGCTTGTAGTGCGAGGCTTTTGCGACCTCGGCCGGCACCAGCTCGGGCACGCGCTTGATGTCGACGGTCGCGCCGGCCTCGCGCGCGCCTTCGGCGACGGCATTGGCCATCGCTTCGATATGGCCATAGGCGGAGTAATAGAGGACGAGAACTTTGGTCATGGTGGTCTCCGTTGGGATTGGTGTTGGTCTAATTGTTGAGGTCGTCATGGCCGGGCTTGTCCCGGGCATCGACGTTCTTTGCTCCGGGCCAGGCCGTGGATGGCCGGGACAGGCCCGGCCATGACGGGGGAGGGTGGCTTACGCAGCGTCGACGAGCACGAGCTCGGAATCTTCGAGCGCCGTGATCTTCAGGTGCTGCTCGTCGCGGATCGCGGCGCCGTCGCGGGCGTTGACGCGCACGCCGTTGACCTCGACGGCGCCTGCCGCGGGCACCAGATAGAGGTGCCGCGATCTCTGCGGCGCGTACTCCGCGCTCTCGCCGGCTTTCAGCGTGGTGGCGAGCACGCGTGCATCGGCGCGGATCGGCAGCGCGTCGCTATCGCCCTCGAGGCCGCTCGCAATGGTCACGAGCTTGCCGGAGCGATCGGCCTTCGGAAACGGCTTTGAGCCCCAGGTCGGTTGTCCGCCGCGTTGCGTCGGCTCGATCCAGATCTGGAAGATGCGTGTCCTGGTCGGCTCCAGATTGTACTCGGAATGGCGAATGCCGCTGCCGGCGCTCATCACCTGCACGTCGCCCGCTTCGGTGCGCCCCTCGTTACCGAGGCTGTCCTGGTGGGTGATCGCACCCTCGCGCACATAGGTGATGATTTCCATGTTGGCGTGGGGATGGGCGGGAAAGCCGGTGTTCGGCGCGATCTCGTCGTCGTTCCACACCCGCAAGGCGCCGTGACCCATGTTGTCGGGATCATAATGGCTGGCGAAGGAGAAATGATGCTTGGCCTTGAGCCAGCCGTGGTCGGCACCGCCGAGCTTTGCGAAGGGTCTGAGTTCGATCATCTGCGTGATTCCTTGATCTAAGCGTTCGGCGCCATCAGGCGCCGAACCCGCCGTCGACGTTGAGTACGGTACCGGTGACGAAGGAGGCGTCCGGGCTTGCAAGGAAGACGACGCCGGCCGCAACTTCCTCAGGCCGGCCGAAGCGTTGCAGCGCGTGCTGCTTGCGCTGGGTCTCGGCGAACTCGCCGCCGTCCTTCGGGTTCATGTCGGTATCGATCGAGCCGGGCTGCACCACGTTCACCGTGATGCCGCGCGCGCCGAGGTCGCGTGCCGCACCCTTGGTGTAGCCGACCACGGCTGCCTTGGTGGCGACGTAGTCGGCAAGTCCCGGAAACGAGGCGCGGTCGGCCAGCATCGATCCGACGGTAACGATACGGCCGCCTTCGCCCATCAACTGCGACGCGGCGCGGATCGCTGCGATCACGCCATGCACGTTGATCTGATCCTGGCGCGCCAGCGCTTCCGTGTCGGCGCTGGCATCGTCGATGGCGCCGCCGGCGGCGACGCCGGCATTGTTGACGAGGATGTCGAGATGGCCGAATTCCCTGGCGACATCGTTCACGAGCTGCGCGACGTCCTTGGCCGAGGCCTGGTCGGCCTTGAAGGCGCGGGCCTTGACGCCTCTGGTCTTCAACTCGGCGACAACGGCCTCAGCCTTCTCCGGCGAGGCAACATAGCTGATGGCGACATCCGCGCCTTCGTCGGCGAGGGCGCGGGCAGAGGCCGCGCCGATGCCGCGCGAACCGCCGGTGACGAGGGCGACCTTGCCTGAGAGCTTCTTGGTCATTGGATTTCTCCGCTTCCTGAATTTCTGATGGCCCTTGGATAGGCCTCCGGTTGTGGTATAGAAATAGAAACTGTCGAAACGCATTGTTTCCTAACAGAGCCCAGGCGGATTGCTCCCATGGCGAAGCTCCCGGATTTCGAGGCCCTCGCGATTTTCGCAAAAGTCGTGGAATTACGGTCGTTTGCGGGGGCGGCGAGCGAGCTGGCGACGTCCAAGGCGACGGTGTCTAAGGCGGTCACGCGCCTGGAGGAGCGGCTTGGCGCCAGGCTGTTCAACCGCACCTCGCGCCGGCTTGCGCTGACGGATGCCGGCCACAAGCTCGCCGAGCGCGCGACGCGCCTTCTGGCCGACGGCGAAGCGGCGGAGAACGAGGCGCTGGCGCAGTCGGTGGCGCCGCGCGGCCTGGTGCGGCTCGCCGTGCCCATGACGTTCGGCATCAAGGCGGTGGCGCCGCTGCTGCCGGAATTCTTCGAGACCTATCCGGAAGTCTCGGTCGATCTGCACTTGAGCGATGCGACCGTCGACCTGATCGGCGAGGGCTTTGATATGGCGGTGCGGATCGCGCGGCTGCCGGACTCGTCACTGATCGCACGGCGGCTCTTCACCATGCCGCGCTTCACCGTGGCCGCACCGTCCTATCTCAAGCGTCATGGCCGGCCGACGCATCCGATGCATCTGGCCGAGCACAAATGCTTCAGCTACGCCTATCTCTCCACGCCCAACGTCTGGCACTACACCAATTCGGCCGGCGAGCAGGCCAGCGTGCGGCCGGGTGGACAGCTCCGCGTCAACAATGGCGAAGCCGTGATGCCGGCGCTGATCGCAGGCCTCGGCATCGCCGAGCTGCCTGAATTCATCGTCGGCGAGGCGATCTCCTCCGGCGCCGTCGAAGTGATCCTGAAGGACTGGAAACAGGCCGAAGGCGCCGTGCACCTCGTGACCCCGCCCGGCGGCCCCAGGCCAGCGCGCGTCGAGGCGCTCGGCGATTTCCTCGCGGCCAAGCTGCCGGGCACATGCAAGCGGCGGCCGCGTGTGAGAGCAAAGGCGCCATAGATCCATTTGGTGGGCAAAGCGAAGCGTGCCCACGTCTTGCTTGAGGGATCGCAAGTGTCTCGATATCGGCGCGCGCATGGCAGCACGTTCTTCTTCACGGTCGTGCTCGAAGATCGGTCAAGCACTCTGCTTGCAGATCACATTGATCGCTTGCGACGAATTTACCGAACCGTCCAGCAACGCCGCCCGTTTGAGACTGTCGCAATCTGTATCTTGCCCGACCACCTCCATGCCGTTTGGTCGTTACCCGAGCACGATGCTGATTTCGCGTCGCGCTGGAATCTCATCAAGGGCGGATTCTCGCGTGGCTTGGAGGCCGCCCCGCCTTCAATGAGCAAATTGAAGAAGCGCGAGAAGGGCATTTGGCAGCGGCGCTACTGGGAACACGCCATTCGCGATGATGCGGACCTGGAGCGCCACGTGGACTACATCCATTTCAATCCCGTCAAGCACGGCCTCGTCGCTCGTGTGCGCGACTGGTCTCTCAGCAGCTTTCATCGTTACGTGGAGAGCGGCACCCTGCCCCTGGATTGGGGCGGTGACATGCGGGACATCGCGGGGCAATTCGGCGAGTGATCGTGGGCACGGCGCGCGAGGTGCGCGCCTTTGTCCACCCTACGCGATCTCGCTGTCGATCCTCTGCAATAATTCTCGTAGGGTGGGCAAAGCGAAGCGTGCCCACGTCTTTACCTGAGAAGATTACAAGTGTCTCGATATCGACGCGCGCAAGGCAGGATGTCCGCCTTTACCGTTCATCGCTAGGTGGAGCTGAGCACACTCCCCGCGGATTGGGGCGGTGATATGCGGGGCATCGCGGGGCAATTCGGTGAGTGATCGTGGGCACGGCGCGCGAAGAGCGCGCCTTTGCCCACCCTACCGGATGTCATCAATCCATCGCTCGTGCAAACTATCGCAGGGTGGGCAAAGCGAAGCGTGCCCACCGTGCTCGACTACGACACCTTCACGCCGTCGATCGCGACGACGCGCAAGCTCGGCTTCAACGTCTCGTCGAGCTGCATCTTCAATTCGTGAACGCGTGGATCGCTCGACCGCGCCGCGCATACCCCATATTGATGGACGGATTGCGCCAGCGCGCGCCGCGCTTCCGGGGTTCGCGTCAATTCGGGCGCCGAAAGCCGCAACACGATCGCTGCGAGATTCACCAGCATCTCGTCCAAGGCGACGTCGATGGTTCCAAGATTGTGCATCACTCACTCCCTGGGAGGCCAACGGCGGCCGCAGGCACGCGTTCCTGGCCGGGCTGGACATGGCTAACGCCTGGTAAACGTCTTGTTCCTGCGCGTCTGATGGCGGGTGAAGAAGATCGGAAAGGTGGAGTGGGGCGAGATTCGGAATTCGCTTCGGATGAGGCTGCGGAGCGTGGGTCGGTCAAATCCCGGCGCGAACGCACCCTCGTACGGAAGCCTGGCACGATGTCGTGGCCGTCAGATTCCCGCGGATCACGGCGCCGGACGACAGCGCCGGCGCCGCGACGTGTTGCCGCGGCAAATGGACAAAAGCGAAAGTTCACGAGGGTTCGAGGCGCCATCGGATCTGAACGGCGTTGCGCGGCTTGTCCGGCACGATATCAGTGTGTCGGTATTCGAGCCTGGAGACACGCTTGATGGCAACACACGGCGGATCGATCCGCGGCGCGCCGCGCCTCGGCTATGCCGGCGACCCGGACGGGCCGACCTATGACGCCTGGCGGGAGGAATTTTGCCGCCACGTGATGTGCGGCGATGTCGCGCCGCTTGTGTCAGGGCCTGTCCGTTGCGATCTGACGGCGCTGCCGCTGCCTGAACTTAAGTTGTCGGGAGCCGCGGGATCGCCGATGCAGTTCGTCGCGACCGGTGCCGATCGCGACAATTCACTCGCCTTTGTGCTTGCTACGACTGCGCCAATGCGCATCACGGTTGGCGGGCGGACGGTCGAACTCGAACCGATGGCAACGGGCCTTGCCGACGCGGCCCATCAAGGCGCCGATGTCTCGCAACTGGCCGAAGGTCGGTTTCAGTCGCTGTTCATTGCGCGTCGAGCACTGCTGGCCCGTTGTCCCGACGCAGAAGATCGTATCGCGCGGCCGCTCGTGCACAGCCCGGCACTCGCGGCGATGCTGCACCAATATTATGATCTGACGCTCCGCCACGCCGCGGATCTGGATGCGCTGGGGCAGAGCGCAGCCTCGCAGCATCTTCTGGATCTCGTGGCCCTTATGCTGGGGACCCGGCGTGACGAGACTGAGCTGGCGAAAGCGCGTGGTCTTGCGGCTGCGCGCCTGGAAGCGATCAAGTCCGACATTCTGGCGCGACTCGGCGACGGCAATCTCACGCTCGCCAGCGTCGCGCAACGCCATCGCGTCAGCCCGCGCTCGATACAGCTGCTGTTCGAGCGCACTGGCGTCACGTACTCGGAGTTTCTTCTCGAGCAGCGATTGATACGCGCGGCGCGACTGCTCCGCGATCCGCTGCACCGGTTGAACAAGATCAGCGACTTCGCCTACCTCTGTGGGTTCAACGACGTCTCGTATTTCCACCGGACATTTCGGCGGCGCTTTGGAATGACGCCTTCGGATGCGAAAGTCGGTGGCGTGAACATGGATGGGAAGCGCTGATCAAGTTGGTTCCAAGTTTTCACGTTTTGTTGTTGAAGCAGAACCTTCCTGCGCCTCATTGATTTAGGAGCTTTTGGGTGAACCCGGAAGGATCTGGACATGCGAGCAGAGCGGATCGCGCTAGGTGTGGCGCTTGCGGTCGGCGGGATCGCGGCGCAGGGCGCTGCATCCGCGCAGGAATACCGCGGTACGATGGAACAGCAGATGGCGTGCACACCCGATGTGTGGCGGCTGTGCAGCGACCAGATTCCCGATGTGAACCGTATCGTGGCCTGTCTGCAACAGAACACGCCGCAGCTCTCCAGCGGCTGCCGTGCCGTGTTCCAGTCGAACAATCAGGCTCAACCGCAGCAGCCGGTCCCGCGCAATCGGGCCGCACCGCCGCCGCGCTTTAACAATGCGCCGCCGCCACCTCCGTACGCGCGACCGCGTCCCTATGACGATTACGACGATTAGGCTCTGACGAGCGCCCGAGAGATGCGCGGGCGTAGGCGCGACATGCGATCGTGCCGCCTCGTTCAGCGCTCCGGCTTGCTGTCCGATTCAGGCCGCTGTCCCAGCACCATCCGCATGGCCACTCCGAAGAGAATGGCTGCGACTGGCCAATGGAACCAGATCTTGTGGCTGGTGAGCAGATTGATCACGATCAGGAAAGCCGACACCGTGAGGGCCGCTGCAACCGGGCGGGGCAGCCTTGCGAGCCAAGCCGCGACGACATTCGTCGCCGAAGTTGGTATGCCCCTGTTTTCCATCCGCGGATCACGCGCTCGTTCTGAGGGAGCCGCGCTTGCCTCGATCGGGAAGCTCTCTTGTGCGACTCGGTCGCCCAAGGTCAGGCGATAACTGGTCAGGGGAGCGATGTTCTTCATCGGGCGCTGGCCGAGACAGTCGAAGCCAACGGACAATTTATTGTGGACCTGATCATAGACGGAGCTCGAGATCACGACGCCGCCGGGCTCGGCGAGCTCTTGCAGGCGGGATGCGATATTGACCCCGTCGCCATAGATGTCGGAGCCGTCCACCATCACGTCGCCGAGGTTGATGCCGATGCGAAACCGCATCGGGCTCGCCTGCGGCGCGTCCAAGGCCTGACTGGAGATTTCCTGCTGAATCTCGACCGCGCATTGCACGGCCTCGACCACGCTGGCGAACTCGGCGATCACCGCATCGCCCCAGGTATTCACGATGCGGCCGTCATGGCGCTCGACCAATCGCGCAATGGCCGTGCGGTAGCGGCGGAGCGTCTCCAACGTTCCGGTCTCGTCCGCTTCCATGAGACGGGAATAGCCGTACACGTCAGCGCACAGCACGGTGGTCAGTCGTCGTTTCACCTTCTCGTCAGCCATGGCCGCCATGCTAGCCTCCCTGGCCAGCAAATGCATCAGGCATCCTGTCCGGCGCCGCCGTTCGGCCTGACCTCGCAGACATCGACCCATTCGGCCGCGGTGAGCTCGGCCATCCGCTGCGGGGTGATGCGCACGGCGCTATGGGTCGAGCCTGCGGCCGGCACCACGACGTCATATGCCTTCAAGGAGACGTCGCAATAGACCGGCAGCGGTGATTTCAGTCCGAACGGACAGACGCCGCCGACCTCGTGGCCGGTGATGGCGGCGACCTCCTCCAGCCCCAGCATCTTCGGCTTGCCGCCGAACTGCGCCTTGACCTTCTTGTTGTCCATCCGCGAGGTGCCGGCGGCCACGATCAGGATCACGCGTTCGCCGACGCGCAAGCTCAGAGTCTTGGCGATCATGCCGGGTTCGACGCCATAGGCTTCGGCGGCAAGCGGCACCGTGGCCGAGCTGATCGGCGATTCCATCACGGTGATGTCGGGGGCTTTTTCGGCGAAGAAGGCGCGAACGGATTGAAGGCTCATTCCAGGCAGCTCATGTCAAACGTGCGGGCGGCGATGCCTAAGCAATCATCGACAGCTCGGAGAGTGCGCGGACACGATGATCCGGCGCAAAGCCAAGCTCGTCCATCTGGGTGCGGATCGCCTTGAACATCGTCAGCGGTGCCACGAGTTCGTTCTCGACGCAAGCCAGCGCCATCACCTCGGGCGTCACTCGCTCGATCCAGGCGACGTTGAGCCCAAACGATTTTGCCCCCGCCACGTCCCAGGGATTGGAGGACACGAACAGAACCTCGTTCGGCGCGGTCCCGAGCTCCTCGCCGACCAGCTCATAAGCCGCCGGACTCGGCTTGAAGATCTTCTTGGCGTCGACGCTGATGGCGGCATCGAGCAGGCGGTCGAGACCGGAATTGCGCACCAGCGCATTCAGCATGTCCGGACTGCCGTTGGAGAGGATGGCCAGTTGTCGCGGCTTCAAGGCCGTGAGCGCGGCGGCTGCATCCGGATAAAGATCGAGATGCAAATATCTCTCGATCACCCGCTCGAACGCCTCGCGCTCATAGGCCAGCCCCAGCATCCGCAGCGTATAGGCCAGGGAGTCGCGGGTGACCGCGGCGAAATCCTGGTAGCGTCCCATCAGCGAGCGCAGCCAGGTGTATTCGAGCTGCTTGATGCGCCAGATCTGCGTGATGATCTCGCCATAACCCGGAAACGCATCCTCGGTGACGTCAGCGACCGACTGGATGTCGTACAGCGTCCCGTAGGCGTCGAAGACGACGGCTTTGATGCTCATGGACTATCCTTCCAGGTGGTTGTGGTCACAGGAGCTCCGCTGGAGCGAGCATGGAATGCGCTGCAATCAGCGGCGTAGCAGATTTCCAACGACGTTCAGCGCAAGCTAGGCACTCGGCGGACGTTCTCGCCGCGTCCAGGCCGCCCGCTCGGCGAACACCCGGCTGACTTCCGCCATGTGCTCCGTGCCCCATGAGCAGAGCGGCACGAGAGCCTGGGCGAGGCTGTGACCTAACGGAGTGAGGCTGTAGTCCACCCGCGGCGGCACCTCCTTGTAGTCGGTGCGCTTCACGAGGCCGTCGGCCTCCAGCTCCTTCAATTGCTGGATCAGCACCTTGTCGCTGACGTCGCGTATGGCGCGCCGAAGCTCGCCGTAGCGGGTCGGGCCGTCCTGGGCGACGAAGTACAGGATCAACGGCTTCCACTTGCCCGCGATGATCCGCAGGGTGGCATCCAGCCCGCACGTGAATCCGGGCAGATTCGGCGTGCAACGCTGAACGGTTGAAGGGGGCTGCGTCGGCGGAAAGGTTGAGTCTGACATTTTTTGGGCACTTACCAAAAGGTGCATACTTGTCGATAGGTGGGTACGCCGCCAGCTCAGTGCAACCTCAGTGAAGGAGCACATCATGAGCAGACTACAAGGCAAGACGGCAGTGGTGACCGGCGGTGGCACCGGCATCGGGTTTGGAGCGGCGAAGCGGTTCGTCGACGAAGGCGCCTTCGTCTACATTTTCGGGCGGCGGCAGGAGCAGCTCGACGCCGCCGTTGCGAAGCTCGGATCCCAGGCGCGCGCGGTCAGGGGCTCGGTGACCGATCTGTCCGATCTCGACCGGCTTTACGAGACGGTCAGGAAGGAACGAGGCACGCTCGACGTTCTCTTCGCCAATGCGGGGACCGGGCTGTTTGCGCCGCTCGGCGAGATCACGGTCGAGCATTACGATCACATCTTCGACGTCAACGTGAAAGGGCTGGTCTTCACTGTGCAGAAAGCCCTGCCGCTGATGAGGAAGGGGTCGTCGATCATCCTGACCGGTTCGAGCACGGGGGTGATGGGGACGCCGCAGTTCAGCATCTACAGCGCGACCAAGGCCGCGATCCGCAATCTGGCGCGCAGCTGGGCGCAGGATCTGCGCGGCACCGGTATCCGCGTCAACGTGCTGTCGCCGGGGCCGACCAAGACCGAGCTGGCGCTGGAGATCGTCGGCGAGGAAGCGTTCGACGCGCTCGGAAGCAGCACGCCCATCGGGCGTGTCGGCGACCCCTCCGAGACGGGCGCGGTGGCCGCGTTCCTGGCGTCGTCGGACAGCAGCTTCATGACCGGCGGCGAGGTCTTCGTGGATGGAGGCCTGGCGCAGGTGTGAGGTTTTGAGCATGAGGGCTTCGGTCGACCGAAGCCCTCGATGCGCTTCAGATCCCCAGCAGCTTCCTTGCGTTGGCCTTGAGCACCTTCGGCCGGATCTCATCGCGGATGTCGATCTTGGCGAAGTCCGACAGCCAGCGGTCCGGCGTGATCACCGGCCAGTCCGAGCCGAACAGCATCTTGTCCTGAAGGATCGAGTTGATGTAGCGCACCAGGATCGGCGGAAAATATTTCGGCGACCAGCCCGAGAGGTCGATATAGACGTTCGGCTTGTGGGTCGCGACCGACAGCGCCTCTTCCTGCCAGGGGAAGGACGGGTGCGCGAGGATGATCTTGAGGTCGGGGAAATCGGCCGCGACGTCGTCCATGTACATCGGGTTGGAATATTTCAGCCGCATGCCCATGCCGCCGGGCATGCCCGAGCCGACGCCGGTCTGGCCGGTGTGAAACAGCGCGATGGCGCCGCCATTGTTGATCTCTTCGTAGAGCGGATAGGCCATGCGGTCGTTGGCGTAGAAGCCCTGCATGGTCGGGTGGAATTTGAAGCCGCGCACGCCGTATTCCTCGATCAGCTTGCGCGCCTCGCGCGCCCCGAGCTTGCCCTTGTGCGGGTCGATCGAGACGAAGGGGATCAGGACGTCGAGATGATCGGAGGCGACCTCCAGCATCTCGTAATTGTTGTAGCGGCGGAAGCCGGTCTCGCGCTCGGCATCGACGGGGAAGATCACCGCGGCGATGTTCTTGGAACGGTAGTAGGCCGCGGTTTCCGGCACCGTCGGCGGATGCTTGTTCGGCGACTTGAAATACTCCGCCATCTGCGCCTGGAAATCGTCATAGCCGTCGTCGGGGTGGCAGCCGCAGGGCTCCTCGGCATGGGTGTGGATGTCGATGGCGACGACATCGTCGATATTGGGCAGCTTCAGCTTCGGCATGGGTTTCCTCCCGACGGGTTGCCGAATTGATTATATGATATAACGAATTTGGCAAGGCATCATCAAAGGAGCCCTGATTTCGCTGGCGATAAATCGGCCCGATCCGGCCGCTTTGACTGTGCATGGGGTTGTTTTCGAGAATTTGCCGGTTCGGAAGCCGGCAGTGAACATTGACAGCACCTCCCGCCATGCCTTAAGAACCGCCCCGTCCCGGGCGGTCGTCCGCCAGCGGGAAAAATCTCATTTTGCCACATTCGCGCGTGCCGCAACGGTAGTGCCGAACACGGCCTTTCGAACGTTCAGGATTCCGCCATGAAGGTCCGTAACTCGCTGAAATCGCTGCGCGGTCGCCATCGCGCCAACCGCCTGGTCCGCCGCAAGGGCCGGGTCTATGTGATCAACAAGGTGCAGCGCCGCTTCAAGGCGCGGCAGGGCTGATCTCAGCAAGGCTGATCTCGCCCGGCCGGACGCCTTCGCGCGTTCCCGCAAGACCACGGCTCACACGAGTTTGACGCCGCCTTTGCTTTGCAAGGGCGGCTTTGCGCGTTTAGACTTTCACCATGGCAGTGAGATTCCCGCATTCGCGCACTTTGTGTCTGGCCCTTGTGCTGGGAGCCATTGGGCTCGGTCCGGCGCTGGCGCAGCAGATTGAACCGCCGAACCCGCCGGGCAAGCAGAAGAAGCTGCCCGAGGCGCCGGCCAAGCTGCCCAAGGTCGATCGCACCAAGAATCTCGATTTCCTGTTCGGCGCGCTGAAGGCGGCGCCCGACGAGGTCAGCGCCAAGCACGTCGAAGCGCGGATCTGGGCGATCTGGCTCCAGACCCCCAGCGACACCGCGGCGCTGTTGATGGCGCGCGCCAAGACCGCGGTCGACGCCAAGAAGATCGAGGTCGCGATCAAGCTGCTGGACTCGGTCATCAAGCTCAGGCCCGACTACATCGAGGCCTGGAACCGGCGCGCCACGCTTTATTACATGCAGAACGATTATGGCCGCTCGCTTGCGGATATCCAGCAGGTGCTGATCCGGGAGCCGCGCCATTTCGGCGCGCTCGCAGGCCTTGGCATGATCATGCAGGAGGTCGGTGACGAGAAGCGCGCACTCGACGCTTACCGCAAGGCGCTCGCCGTCAATCCGCACCTCGAAAAGATCCCCGACCAGGTCAAGGCGCTGACCGAGAAGGTCGAAGGCCGCGATATCTAGAGCGCTATGAGATTCGGACGAATCGTCATGGCGCTTCAGGTTGTTGTTTGCGCATGATCTTTCCGGAAAACCGCTGCGCACTTTTCCGGATCATGCTTTAGCCGACAACTCGATCGTTTCTTGAGCGAACGTGGCGTCTTCGGATTAACCACGATCGGAAGCGCGGCATCGTGAGGACTATTGTCGGCGCCGCCGCAGGCCTACCTGCATGGCAGGAGCCAAAGCCATGAAGCGTTTGATCTTTGCAGGGTGCTTGCTGCTCGCGTCGGGGACGGTGAGCCTCGCCGACGGATTGTTCTGGGTGGTCGGCAACCGCGCCACCGGAAAATGCAATATCGTGACCAGCAATCCGGTCATCATCGGCGATATCTGGTTCGGCGACGGTCCCTACAAGTCCAGGGCCGATGCCAAGCTTGCCCGTTCGACGATCCGCGCCTGTCCCGCGCTCACGCCGGACGAGGAAAAAGACGAGGACGGTACGAACTAGCCTGCGCTCAATGCAGGACGCTGCCGCCGCGCTCGACCAGGCCGCGATCGGCCGCTGCGGCGTAGGCCTTCGCCAGCTCCGCTTCGAGATGCTCATTGATCAGCAGCAGCG
The DNA here is from genome assembly GCF_004570865.1 of Bradyrhizobium frederickii. Lineage (GTDB taxonomy): Bacteria > Pseudomonadota > Alphaproteobacteria > Rhizobiales > Xanthobacteraceae > Bradyrhizobium > Bradyrhizobium frederickii. The sequence goes on along the minus strand of NZ_SPQS01000017.1, from coordinate 2,282 downwards.
CCCGCACGGCACCGCGCAGGTCGCCGTTGCAGCTCGCGACGATTTCGTCGATCGCAGTGTCGTTTGATCTGAAGCTCATCGAAAATCCTCCGGTTCAAACCAGGACAATTTCTGCCGGTCTTCCCACATTCCCCGAGGCTGCGAGGAGGATCGGCGCCCACCCGCGCCTAAATGGCGGAACCGACCATGGCGATTATATGGAAGCCGCGATGACGGCTGCATGAAGCTGCTCCGGGCTTGCCTATGCTCTCAGAATATTGTTGATTCCATTGAGTTTTTACGTTGTGCAATTGTGCACATATCCACAGCCCCGGCATTTTCGGTGGAAGCACGGAAAGCCGGCGCGAAACTGCCGCCCTCCAGACCCGTAACTGCCCTGTGCCCAGGATCACCCGGATTCTCCCCATGATCGTGATGTCAGTCGTGACGGCGCTGGTTGTGCTGGCGCTGGTCACGCAGGCCGGAATCGTCGCCGTGCAGCGCGCCTTTCCGCCGCAGGGCGAGATGGTCGAAGTCGACGGCGCGACGCTTCACGTCGTCGATATCGGCCCGCGCGATGCGGGCTTGCCGATCGTGATGCTGCACGGCGCGAGCTCCAATCTCGAAGCGATGCGGCGCCCGCTCGGCGACATCCTCGCCAAGGACCATCGCGTCATCCTGGTCGATCGTCCCGGCCATGGCTGGAGCACGCGTGCGCGGCGCCAGGATTCCACGCCGCAGATCCAGGCCCGGATGATCGACGAGGCGCTTGCAAAACTCGGGATCGCGCGTGCGGTCTTCGTCGTGCATTCCTGGAGCGGTGCGCTCGGCGCGCGGCTTGCGCTCGATCATCCCGGCCGCGTCGCGGGCCTCGTCATGCTCGCGCCGGTCACCCATCCCTGGCGCGGCGGCGTCGGCCGTTACAACGAGATCATCGCGACGCCGGTGATCGGCCCGCTGCTCGCCTACACCATCACCCTGCCGCTCGGTTACTTTCTCGCCGAACCCGGCGCGCGCAGCGTATTCCTGCCGCAGACGATGCCCGATGGATACGTGCAGAATTCCGCAACGCCGCTGCTGCTGCGCCCGCGCGAATTCATCGCCAATGCCTATGATCTGGTGACGCTGAAGCAAGCCGTCGCGGCGCAGGTCTCCCGCTATGGCGAGATCAAAGCCCCGGTCACGATCATCGCCGGCGAGCCCGACAAGACGGTGAGGACCGGCATCCACGCCCGCCCGTTCGCGGCCATGGTGCCCAACGCGAAGCTGATCGTGCTGCCCGATCTCGGCCACATGGTGCAGAATGCCGTGCCCGACCGCGTGAAGGCGGAGATCGAGACGATGATCGGGAGAATCGTCCCGGCCCAGGCGGCCGCCGATTAGACGTTTTCGAGCTCTCGTACTGCTCGTCGGTCTACCAGTTCACGCCGCACGGTGGAGGACGCGTAGCGAGCTCTCGTAGGGTGGGCAAAGGCGCACTTGCGCCGTGCCCACGATCTCTCGACGACGGCGAAAAGACGTGGGCACGCTTCCGCCTTCGCTCTTCGAGCTACGGCGGACAAGTCGCTTTGCTCACCCTGCGGCACTGCAGCTCGGTCTACCAGTTCACGCCGCACGAGGCGGGCGTCGAGGACGCTTGGCGAGCTCTCGTAGGGTGGGCAAAGGCGCACTTGCGCCGTGCCCACGATCTCTCGATGACGGCGAAAAGACGTGGGCACGCTTCGCTTTGCCCACCCTACGGCACCGGGTGTGTCGCGCCCTGTCAATCCCAGCGGACAAAAATATTCCACTTTACCGAAATTCGGTTTTGGCGTATGTGTCGGCCATCCCGGCTTATCCAGGAGGGGCGATCTTGCGGTCGTCAATTTCGCGAGCCGGGCTTGCGGTGGACGCGGCAGCGTCGGCACGAGATGGCGCGGGCAGGGCGGGGTGTCCCTGTGAGCCCGTGGCCGCGTGCAGACGAACGGCGCTGCTAGGCTTCGTCTCGCCTGTAAGTTTCCGGCTTCGTCGACAGGGCTGGAAAAACTGCGGCGACATGGCGGGCCGTGCGTACGGCAAAACCGTGTGGTCCTGGCCGTCGTTGCTACGGTCAAGCCGGATCGAAGATGCGCGCGAGCCCAACCGGGTGGACGGCATCGCCAATTCGAACGGCGAGGGAGGCCAGAAGGAAAGTTCGGCTCCCGGGAGAGCACGGCATAAGCCGTCCGACCACCGCGCAGGGAAGGCCGAGTGATTGGCCACACCTGTATGCTGCTGTGCGGTTCTTCCTGCGTGTGCATTTTCGCGCAGCGGACCGCGGGTGC
>NZ_SPQS01000016.1 GCF_004570865.1 Bradyrhizobium frederickii | reverse complement strand
GAATATCGGTGCCGGTCGGCGGGGCGGGGGGCAGGTAGCGGTTGTTGGTAATTGAGTTCAGCGAAGGGACATTTGAGTGCGGTGCAGTGAGTCCGCTGGGCCGGGCGGGGGACAAAAATTATGCGACGTGCCATTTTATTGCTGACCTGTTGCTGGCTGGCGCCGGGCCTTGCGGCATGTGACTATACGACGAGGGAGGCTGCCATCGTGGCTCCCGTCGAGCCGCCGGGTGGGGACCCGGTGCAGGAGCCGACCGACGTCAAGTACTACCCGTCGGACGAGCCTGTGCGGCTGGGGCTGGAGCATTACAATCGCGGCAGTTACGGGCTCTCACAGCGCTATTTCAAGGACGCCGTCGAGAAATCACCCAAGGACGTCACCGCCTGGATTGGTCTCGCAGCGAGCTATGACAAGCTGCGTCGATTTGATCTTGCCGATCAGGCCTATGCCCGAGCGATCCGGCTCGGCGGCGAAACGGTGCAAGTCCTGAATGACCAGGGATATTCGTACATGCTGCGCGGCAATCTGAGTGCGGCGCGACGGAAGTTCGAGAAGGCCTATTCGCTCGATCCTGGTAATCCGGTCATCGCCAACAACCTTGAACTTCTCAATGGCAGCCGGCGGTTCATTGAAAGGCCGCCAAACAATCAACCGTAAGAAGAACCGGCTACGAACTCGGCAAGGGCCGTTTCGAGCGAACGCGGGCGAGGGTAAACGGGAATCGGGAGATCATCACGAAGCGTCTGCGGGACCTACCGGCACGGTGAAGTGAAAAGTCGCGCCGCGGGGCAGGTTAGGGGTCACCCACAAGCGCCCGGCATGAGCTTCGATAATCGAACGGCAGATGGACAGTCCCACCCCGAGTCCGCCGGGCTTCGTCGTGTAAAAGGGGGTGAAGACGTGCTCGAGATTTTCCACTGCCAGCCCCGGTCCCGAGTCCTGCACCTCGACAAGAACACGGTCAGGGCCGACCTCACTGGTTGTGATAAGCACCCTTCTGACGTCGTCCGCCACAGTGCCCATTGCCTGGACGGCATTGACAATCAGATTAAGGACCACTTGCTGCAATTGGACACGATCGCCCTCCACAAGCGATAAGCTGTCTGCAAGTGCCGTCTGAACCGAGACGCCGTTCTTCATCGCTTCACCGCGGGTAAGCTCAATCACGTCCCGTATCGCTTCGTTGATATCCAAATTATCCTTCCGGGGCGGTGCTTTTTTGATGAGATCGCGAATTCGCTTGATGATGTCGCCGGCGCGCGCCGTATCGTTCATGACCCAGTCCAGTGATTGCCTGACCCTGTCGAGATCGGGTGGGTCGCTATCAAGGAACCGCGCGGCGGCACCAGCATTCATGGATGCCGCGCCAATCGGCTGGCTCACTTCATGGGCGATCGAGGCCGTGAGTTCGCCCATGGTGGCGAGGCGGTTGGCATGCGCCAGCTCCGTCTGCATCTCGCGCAGGGCCTCCGTGGCCAGCTTCTGTTCGGTGATGTGCCGTCCGACGCCGCGATAACCGATGAACTGCCCGGTCTTGTCGAAAACCGGCATCCCGGAGACGGAGACGTAGCGCTTGCGGCCGTCGGGCGTAGGGCGCGCGAGCTCGAAATCGCGGAACGGCAGGTGCGCATCGAGCGTCTCCCGATGTTTGCGCCAAGCCTCCTCGTCGGGCTCCAAGTAGGGCACTTCCCAGCGCGTTTTACCGATTTCAGAGCCCGACGCGGGAGCGTCAGCAATGGTTTCGGCGAACTCCTGGCGGATGAAGCGATGGTTGGCATCTGATTCCCAGTACACGTCGAAAGAGAACTGTACGAGAGTACGAAAACGCTCTTCGCTCTCCCGCAGAGCCTCCTCGGACCGTTTACGCTCCGTCAGGTCGACGACAAAGGAGACACCTTGGTCTCGTTGCTCGTCGAACGCGGCCATTCCGATCAAGACGGGCACGCGGCTTCCGTCCTTACGGAAATACTCTTTCTCGAACGGCTGTACGCTCCCCATCTTCTTGAGTTCCGGGATCCACCATCGTTCGTGGCGGTCGAGCCATTCCGGCGGTGTCAGGGCAGTCCAGAGCAAGCGGCCAGAGGCGAGATCCTCACGGTCGTAGCCCACGATGCGCAGAAACGCGTCGTTGGCCTCCAGAATGGGACCTTCAAGCTCCCAGATGATGATTCCAATGACGTTTGCGTCGACAAGACGGCGGATCTTTGCTTCGCGTTCTCTGACATCGCGATACAGAGTCGCATTTTCCAGCGCGGTTGCCGCTTGTGAGGCAAGCAGTTTTAGAACAGCAACTCTCGCCGGTGCGAAAACGTGGGGCGTCAGTGTATTCTCAAGGTAGAGCACTCCGATAAGCTTCCCATGGTTGATCAGAGGCAAGCATAGAATGGAACGAGGCTTGCGCTGACCAACGTAGGGGTCCGTAGCAAAAGGAGGCTGGCAGGCCGCATCCTCGAGAACAGCCCACTCTCTGGTCCGCATCACGTAATAGAGAACGGATTCCGGAACCAGAGCCTCGGTCACCGCTGCATCGCACAGTTCGACGGTCACTCTCTCGCCGGTTGTCGTGGCTTCCGCCTCGATGCGCAGTTCGTTGTTCTCGTGCGACAGGATCAACAGACCCCGTTCAGCGCCTGCTTGTTCAACGGCTGTGTGCATGAGCGTCTCGATGAGCTTTTCCAAGACCATCTCGCCTGACACCGCTTCAGACATCTTGATCACGGTGGCGAGGTCGAGATGCTCAACCGGCGCCCCGATGGTGCTCATCGCGCCGGGCTCTGATCTCACGTCCTTGAGGTGCGGATGGTTATCCTCAAGTTGCCGCACTTTGCCGTCCGCCCCCCAACGAACATAGCAATCGCGCGCCCTTTGCAGATAGACGCGAGCAAACTCTTCGAAGCCACGCGTGCCGTAAAAGCGGGCGGCCAATTCGTAAGCGAGCCCCTCGTGGTGGACGAGGCCGTTGCCGCGGGCGGAGCGGATGGCTTGTTCAAAGAGACGCTCCGCGTCAAGTTCTCTGCCTTGGAGGCGGGCGATTTCCGCGCCGGCAAGGACAGCGCGATTCGCAAAGTTCTCCGGGCAGTTCTGCGCCCACAGTTCGAGTTGCTGGTGGTGAGCCATCAGCGCTTCAAAGTGCCTTGCCTGTTCTTCGCGGGATGCCAAATCCCAGCATGCGGCGTGGGACAGTGCCGCATAGAACTCGTATTCCGCCGTTTCGAATAGCTGAGGTGGTGACCACGGTAGGGTCCGAGCCCTGGCCGCGGCGGCAACGGCCGACCCATAGTCGCCGGCAAAGAAGCATGCTTGCAGCTTGCGGATCCAGTACCAGCTCTCAGGCAATGCGAGTGCCGGATCAGCAGCCAAATGCCGCTCGAACCGAAGCTCTTCGGACTGGTTGTCGTGAAGAGCGCCGAACGGCCGCGTCAGACCACGAAGCATCCGGATCAGCCCAAGCTGCGGCTTTATGATGTCGCCGATCAGCGCAAATTTCGCTTTCTCGGTCAACCGCAATCCGTGCTCGGCTTCGCGTTGTGCTTGTGCAAGCGGATCGCCCGCCGCAAGCAAATTGGTATTCAGGCTGGCGCAGCTGAAAGCCGCGAAAGTGATATCGCCGCTGTTGCTCGCCGCCTCGAATGCGCGGCGAAATGCGTCTCGCGCATGCTGGAGGGGCTTTGTCCATGAAAGGACAAGGTTGCCATAGTTCAGGTAGGTCCGCGCTTGAACGAGCGAAAATTCGCGCCGCTCGACCAGCTCAGTCCCGATACGGCTCAATCGAAGCCCCGCCTCATAGTCGTCGAAGCGGGCGCCGGCAAGGGCGCCGAACATGACGTACGGAACGCACGAAGCATCGTTGTTCCCCCACTCCAGGCTGAAATCCACCGCTTTGATGACCACGAGCGAGCGAAGGTTCGTATCGGTGAAGAATGCAGCCGGCATGAGAGCCGTCAAAAGATCCAACATGGCCAGCGCAAGCGGGTCCGTCATCAGCGGCAGATCCAACACCTCGTCGATGGCCCGGTGTCCGAGGCGAGATCGCACGCGCTCGTACTCCTGTCGGACGTGATCATCGCTTGGGTGGGCCAGCCATCGAATCCCGAGTTGCTCCAAACAGCTGAGACCGGCGCCAACCGCGCGGTCCGGCTTGCTAAGCGCCGTATACAAATCCACCAGCCGGCGTGCGACGACTGCGAGGTCGGTTGCACTCGCGATTCGCGTCGTCAGCTCCTGTAAACGCTGTTCCGCCTCGACGGCAGCGCCCGTCACGAACTCGCATTCGGCGCGATGCAACTCGAGCGAAAAAGCAAGTCGCTGGAAGCGCTCCCAACGGTCGGGTGGCAACAATGCCGCACCGGTTTCGGCGTAATTGAGCGATGCTGCGTAGGCCGCGGACGCCCTCGCGCGCAGGCTGGCTGTCAGATTGAGTTCCGCAAGCTGCACGCGTTCATCTCGCGAGGTGATCAAGGCCGCGCCGCGGTTGAGCTGATTGACGATTGCGAAGATCGCCTTCTCGCGCTTCTCCCCGAACGTCTGCGCCAGCAACTGCCGCCCGATTCGCAGATGGAGCGCCGCGCGTTGATGCTCCGGAATCAGCGAATAGCAGGCTTCGTGTACGCGGTCGTGGACAAACCTGTAGGCGCCGGCCTGTTGCTCGATCAATTCCTGGCGAACCGCCTCCCAGAGCGCCGCATGAACCTGCTGCTCGGAGCGCCCGAGGATGATCGAGAGTGTCGTGGTTTCGGCGAAAGTGCCGAGACAGGCCAACTCCTGCAGCGTGTTCTGTGTATCAGCCGGCAGCTGTGCCAGCTTTGCGATCATCAAATCCACGACGTTGTCTGTGTGACCCTTAGCGTGAATGCGATCCAGATCCCAGCACCAGCACCTCGCGTCATGATCAAAGCGGACGAGGCCTTCTGCGGCGAGTACGTGGAGGAACTGATTGACGAAGAATGGATTGCCGGCCGTTTTATCGTGGATCAGATGCGCGAGCGGCGCCGCATGCGGCAAATCGCAGCCTAGAGCATCAGAAATCAGGTGCGAAATGTGTTCGCCGGCAAGCGGCGTAAGGACAATCTGTTGGAGGTTTGCGCCAGCGTTCTCTATGGCATGCAGCCAACGCCGCAACGGATGGACGTCATCGACCTCGTTGTCCCGAAAGGACCCGATCAGCATCAGGTATTGCAGATCGGTCCGGGTCAGCAGATCCTCAACGAGGTCCAACGTGGCGGCGTCGACCCATTGAAGATCGTCGAGGAAAAGCACCAACGGATGCTCGGAACGTGCGAATACCCCGATGAAGCGTCGGAGTACGTGACGAAAGCGTGTTTGTGCCTGTGGTGGCGGGAGATCAGGAACGGCAGGCTGCTCTCCCATGATCAGCCGCAATTCAGGAATCAGGTCGGCGACAAGTCGGCCATTTGCGCCCAGCGCATTTCGAAAAGCTTGGCGCCAGTTCGCAAGTTCGACGTCATTCTTGCTCAGAAGGGACCTCACGAGGCTCTGAAATGCCTCGACCAGCATGGAATACGGAATATCGCGCTTGTACTGGTCGAACTTGCCCGATGCGAACAATCCGTGTGACGGAACAAGCCGACGATGGAGCTCATTGACCACTGAGGACTTGCCGACGCCGGAATAGCCCGAAACCAGCACCAATTCCGGCACGCCACACTTGAGCATGCGGTCGAACGCGCCCAGCAAGATTTCAATCTCGCGGTCTCTTCCATAGAGCTTTTCGGGAATCAGGAGTCGGTCGGGCGCATCATATTGCCCGAGTGCAAAATCTTCGATCCGGCGTCCGGTTTCACATTCACGCAGGCAGCGGCGTAGATCATGCTCGAGGCCGAGCGCGCTCTGATAACGTTCCTCGGCCGACTTGGCGAGCAGCTTGAGTACTACGGCCGAGATTCCAGCCGGTACGGTGCTCACGCGCACGCTGGGCGACACCGGCTTTCTCGCAATATGGCAATGTACCCACTCCATCGAATGTGCTGCGGCGAACGGCAGCGAGCCCGTCAGCATTTGATAGAGCGTCACGCCAAGCGAGTAGAGGTCGCTGCGGAAATCGATCGAGCGGTTCATCCACCCGGTCTGTTCGGGCGCCATGTAGGGAAGTGTGCCCACGATGAACTCGGGCGGTCCGGGCGTGCGTCGCTCCCGGGCCAGACGCGAAGCGATCCCGAATCCGAAGAAGCGGATCCGTTCGTCGTCGCAGTTTACCATTATATGCGCCGGTTTCACGTCCTTGTGAACGAGGCCGCGTTGATGCACCTTGTTCAAGGCGCTCGCGATCCCGATCGCTAGTCGCAGAAAGCGCTCGATGTCCATGGGTGCGCCAAGCAACTGCTCAAGTGGCTGGCCGCCAGGATACTCAAGCAGCAGAACAGGGTGACCGCCGTCGTACTCCAGTCCGATCGGCCGCATTGCCCATGCGCCATCCAGCTGGTCCTTCAGTTCGAACTCGTGCCACAGCCGATCGAGGACGCCGGACGAAGCGTATTTTTCCTTGGGACGTACCGCCAATACAGCTCTGGAGCTGGCATTTGAATCCGGGCAAGCCCGGCAAAAGATACGGGCATCGTCCTCCCATAGCACTTGGAACCTGTTGTTCATGCGCGTCGAACCGAAAACCATGGGTTCAACCGGAAGCCTCCAAGTGACCCAACGCCGGTGCGGAGGTACTTTCCTAGGCTCTGAATCTGCCACAAACGGGCAGGCGTGCCCAGCCTAAGCTGGGGCTTACAAAGCATCGCGATGAAGTAGCGCGGATCGTCTGCAGAGGTTTTCTCGCAATCAGTGGTTACGCCCGCTCAGCGCTATCGAAAAGAGGGCTGGATCCCGCTATCGCGCGTCAGCGGCTGACAGCACATCGCTTGTTCTGACCGTCACTTGCGCGCAAGCGGCCTATTCGCTCCATCCCGGCAATCCGGTCATCGCCAACAATCTAGAGTTTCTCAATGGCAGCCGGCGGTTCATTGAAAGACCACCAAACAACCAGCCTTGAGGGGGCGATCGGCTACTGCGACCGCGGCCAGTTCTCGTCAATTTGGCCCAATCACAGCATCAGCGTGACGGCTGCCGCTGCGGAGGATGACAACAACGCCATTGCGGACAGTAAATCGCGCGCCGAGCAGTTTCCGCACCTTCTCCGTGATCGGAGAGGAAAAGGGCACGGTTTCTCCCACGACGGGATCGCCGACCTTTATCGTCTCAGTCGCGGGGCCAGCAACTGGTGCAGGCTTGATATGGTCTCGGATAAGCTGAATCTCTTCACGTGACAGGATGAGCGGAGCCTGGTCAGGCTGGGTCTCCGACGGCGGCTTGGGTGTTCCACTGCTTGCCTTTTCGCGTATCTCATTGGTGCTTGCGATCTGATCGAGCCTGGCTACGCGTAGCTTGAGCGCGATGATATCACGTTGCAGTGTTGCGATCTCCAATTTGCGCGCGTTGACCTGCATGATGACAATGATCGCGCAAACGCAACTCACGACGAAGCCGACGCTCAGCAGTGCGATCAACCACCGCTCGAAGTTTCCCATCGACCCACCGGTCGTCCGGGGGAGTTGATCGCGCTGGAGATGGCGCCGCCAGATGTGACGTGCTCGGTCGATCCAATTGGTAGAGCCCGTTACGCCGGTCGCTGCCTGGCCCGACCCAAAATGCGCGGGCGACGAGGCGGCTTCCTCTCGGGCTGGATCAACGAACGACGCCGTGTCGACTTGCTCAAGCCCTAGACTCTCAGGGACGCGATCCGCCGTCGTCAGATGAGCGGCAGGGTGCAAGGGATCCATCTGCTTATCGAGCCGGCCCATCTCCGCTCTCCATGCAGCCATCTAACAACTTCAGCAGTTCCGCCGACGCGGCCAGAATAGGGTATCCGAGGATCCGATCAATCGGAACGGAAAAGGCTCCAGGCCACCGCGTGAGCTGCTCTCGCGGACGGTAGCCGGTGAAATGAAGCACTGCGACGAACGCCCACTTTCAGTCGGATAAGCCCGGTAGTGCTACCAGTAAGTCATTGATTGTTCTCAACCTGAGGCTGACTCTTAATCAGCGGGTCCCAGGTTCGAGCCCTGGTTTGTCCACCACCCTTAAGAGAGAGGCCCGCAAGGGCTTTTTTAGATTCTTCGGCGGAACAAAGCGGGTCTCGTGCGACGCTTTTAATGGTCGAATGTCGCACGCCGTGCGACGAGTCGAATAATTTGGGAGCTCATCGGGCGCGGGCGATCGCATAAGGCTTACCCCGCGTGTTTACGGATGACCCAGGGCCGAAGCGCTCGGCTCGTTTAAGAATGACTCGAAACACAGAACGCGATACTGGCGGCGCGCTGCGCGACCTTGGTTTCACATGAAGGCTTAGGGCCAAAGTCCATCCACCGCTGATACACGCCAGCCAAATGAGACCGACCGGTCTGCGTTCAGCTCTTGATGCCTTCCTTCCGCACTTGCAATTCAAGCCTGTCGATACCGGCATCGGCTCGAGCCGCATTGCGGGCGCGATGGTGTTTGCTTTCGTGCTTTCACAGCCATCCACCATTACTCAAGTCGGTCTAGCGCCATCGAGCGGATCGCGGTGCGCGAACTTGCGCATGAACGAAGAGTGGACGTTTCTGGTGCGGTCGTTGCGTTGAGGGCAACGAAGAGCAAGTAAGCTACTGATATTCTTGGTGGGCCCGGCAGGACTCGAACCTGCAACCAGACCGTTATGAGCCGCGGGATATCGATCAGCTTCGGCGACTGTGCTGCGTTTTCGTTCGGGTTCGATCGCGTTCGTTGCGTCGAGACGAGATCGTTCCTGGTGCGAAACTGGTGCGCTCTGCGGCAACGGCAGATCTTGGCCGACGAGCAGGCTTCTCCCGCTCCCAATCACTTGTTGAACGTTCAGTAAAATCGTTTGCTAAACACGCCGGCCGCGGCTGACCGTCTGGTCCTTTCTGTTATCCAGATGGGCCGAATTGGTCGCGTCGGACCGGTTCGACAATCATCCCCTTAGCAATCGCTATGTATCGTGCTGCGCTGCGAAAATCCCGCTTGCGCGTGCGAGCGTCGCAAATATTTCGCCGGGGTCGGGAGAAACCCGATTGACGGTGACAAAAATTTAGCAGTATGTTTAGTATCACAAAAAGATAAACATCACGCATCGAGCCGATGTGTGGGAGGAGCCCAAGCCATCCGGACCCGTTTCCGGAAGCACTCCGTCTCGCTCTCCATCATCGCTCATCAACTCGGTTTCAGGGTCTTGGCGTCGTCCCGGCAGGACTGAACGCCGGCGAGTTAGGTGCTTCAACGATAGAGAGGAAACGGACATGCGAAGAATGAGATGGCTACGCGGTACGGCGGCGTCTGTGGTTCTTGCGGCCGCAGCGCTTGGTGGGCTCGGTAGCGGCGAAGCCGCAGCCCAGGGTAAGCAGCTCACATTGTGCTGGGCGGCATGGGATCCGGCCAACGCGCTGGTCGAGCTCGGCAAGGACTTCACCAAGCAATCCGGCATCGAGATGAAATACGAGTTCGTCCCTTGGACGAGCTATGCGGATCGCTTCCTCAACGAGCTCAATTCCCACGGCAAGCTCTGCGATCTGATCATCGGTGACAGCCAGTGGATCGGCGGCGCCGCCGAGAACAAATGGTATGTCAAGCTCAACGACTTCTTCGCCAAGGAGAAGATCTCGATGGACGACTTCGTCCCAGCGACGGTCGTCGGCTATTCGCAGTGGCCGAAGAACTCGACGAACTATTGGGCGCTGCCGGCGATGGCCGATGCAGTGGGCTGGACCTATCGCAAGGATTGGTTTTCGCGGCCCGACATCCAGTCGGCGTTCAAGGCCAAGTACGGCCGCGACCTGGCGCCGCCGAAGACCTATGACGAGCTTAAGCAGATCGCGGAGTTCTTCCAGGGCCGCGAGATCGACGGCAAAAAGGTCTACGGCGCCTACATCTTCACCGAGCGCGGCTCCGAAGGCATCACCATGGGCGTGACCAATGTGCTCTACAATTACGGCTTCGGCTACGACAATCCGAAGAAGCCGTACCAGATGCAGGGCGTCGTCAACTCGGCCGACGCGGCCAAGGGACTCGAGTTCTACAAGGAGCTCTACAAGTGCTGTACCGCGCCCGGCATGACCAACGCCTACATGCAGGAGGGGCTGGACGCCTTCAAATCCGGCCAAGTCGCGATGCAGATGAACTGGTTCGCCTTCTTCCCCGGCCTCTACAAGGACCCGAATGTCGGCGGCGACAAGATCGGCTTCTTCGTCAATCCGGCCGGTCCGAACGGGCACTTCACCCAGCTCGGCGGGCAGGGCATCTCTGTCGTCACGACCTCCGAGCACAGGGATGACGCGCTCGCCTACATCAAGTGGTTCGCGCAGCCTGCCGTGCAGCAGAAGTGGTGGCAGCTCGGAGGCTACTCGGCCTTGAAGGCGGTGGTCGACGCGCCCGACTTCCCGAGGAGCGCCGCGTTCGCGCCGCAATTCCTGGAGTCGATGGGCATCGTCAAGGACTTCTGGGCCGAGCCGTCCTACGCACAGCTGCTGCTCGACATGCAGAAGCGCGTGCATGATTACGTCGTGGCCGACAAGGGCACGGCGCAGCAGGCGCTCGATCTCCTCGTCAAGGACTGGACCAAGGTCTTCAAGGAGCAGGGCAAGCAGGTCGCTTCGCAGTAAATCCGGATCAGTGCTCAACTGAACTGGTTTCCCCGGGCGCGTCTCGGGGAAGCCGTCCCAGCCAGCCGATGGACAAGATGACCACGATCTCTCAACCCGATGATGCCACGGTCGCCGGTATGGGCGAGCCCGCGAGGTCTCAGGCCACGCGACGCGTGCGCGGCCTGTCGGACCGGGCCATTGCATGGCTGTTCATCGCGCCGACGATCGCGCTATTGCTGGCGATCAACATATTTCCGCTGGTGTGGATGATCCGACTGTCCTTTACCAGCCTCAATCTCAGCATGTCCTACTTGCCGCTGCGGTTTGTCGGCCTGGACAACTTCACCGATATCCTCGGCGACGAGGACGTCTGGTTCCGGCTGCAGACCACCGCGCAGTTCGTGATCTGGTCGGTCACGTTTCAGGTGATCATCGGATTTGGCCTGGCGCTCCTGATCAATCGCCAGTTCCGCGGTCACAGCTTCTGGACCACGATCATCCTGTTGCCGATGATGCTGTCGCCGGCGGTGGTTGGCAATTTCTGGACCTTGCTGCTGCAGCCGCAGATCGGACCGTTCAACTCTCTGATCAGCCTGTTCACGGGCGTGCCGCCGAGCGCGTTCAGCATGACCGGTCAGGTGTCGCTCGCACCATGGACCATCGTGCTGGTCGACACCTGGATGTGGGCGCCCTACGTCATGCTGATCTGCCTCGCCGGGCTGCGCTCCATTCCCGACTACATCTACGAGGCCGCCGAAGTCGATCGCGCCTCGACCTGGCGGCAGTTCTGGTCGATCACGCTTCCAATGACGGTGCCGTTCCTGATGCTGGCGGTGCTTTTCCGCGCGATCGAGAACTTCAAGATGTTCGACATGGTCAACCTCCTAACGTCAGGCGGACCGGGGTCGACGACCGAGCTGGTGTCGATCACGTTGAAGCGCGCGGCGTTCGAGAAATGGCGCACCGGCTATTCCAGCGCGCTCGCCATCATCCTGTTCGTCGCCGTGTTCGGTGCCGCCAACATCTACGTCAAAGCGCTCAACAAGGTGAAGCAACGATGACCACCGCTGCCGCAAAATCCACCGCGCATTCCATCGTCGAGGCTTCTCCACGGGCGAAGGCCGTGGCCGGCGGCATCGTCATTCTCTACGCCGTGATCACCATCCTGCCGCTGCTCTGGATCGTCGCCACCGGATTCAAGTCGCAGAGCGACGCCATCGCCTATCCGCCGAAGGTGATCTTCGAGCCGACCCTCGAAGGCTACGTGAACCTCTTTACCGTGCGCACCCGCCAGACACCGGACTTCATCGCCAAGCTGCCGCCGCCGGAGACCTGGTACGACAAGCTCGCGCGGCAGCGCGACATGGTCATCGCTGGTCCATCGAAGGTGGTGCCGCGTTTCGTCAACTCGCTGATCATCGGCTTCGGCTCGACTTTCCTCGCCGTCTTTCTCGGCACGCTTGCGGCCTACGCCTTCTCACGCTTCCGCATTCCCTTGGCCGACGATCTGCTGTTCTTCATTCTCTCGACGCGCATGATGCCGCCGGTCGCAGTCGCGATCCCGATCTACCTGATGTACCGGCAGCTCAATCTGACCGACACCAGGCTCGGCATGATTCTGCTCTACACTGCCGTCAACGTTTCGCTCGCGGTCTGGCTGCTCAAGGGCTTCATCGACGAGATTCCGCGCGAGTATGAGGAGGCCGCCCTGGTCGACGGCTACACGCGGCTGCAGGCGCTGCGCAAGGTGGTGTTGCCGCAGGCGGTCACGGGAATTGCGGCCACGGCAATTTTCTGCCTGATCTTCTCGTGGAATGAATATGCCTTCGCGGTTCTCCTGACGAGCGGCGAGGCGCAGACCATGCCGCCCTTCATCCCCTTCATCATCGGCGAGGGCGGACAGGACTGGCCGGCGGTTGCCGCCGCGACCACGCTGTTCGTCGTGCCGATCGTCCTGTTCACCGTGCTTCTGCGTAAGCATCTGCTGCGCGGCATCACATTCGGAGCTGTGCGCAAATGAGCGGTTCTGCAGTTGCCAAAGGTGGGGTGTCCCGCTGGTTCCGTCGCGGACCCTGGGAGGCGGTCACGATGACCCTGATCGGAGGCGGCATCATCATGCTGGTTCAGCCGCTGTCGATGGATCTCTACAGCTATTCCTTCGTGACGATCCTCGCCGGCACGGTCGGCTACGTAATCGTCAGCCACTTTCCGGAGTAGGGCGTCAAGATGGCACAGATCCGCGTCGAGAACCTGCGCAAGTCGTTCGATCAGTTCACCGCCGTGCATGGCTCGACCTTCACGATCGATGACGGCGCTTTCTTTGCGATGCTCGGCCCCTCCGGCTGCGGCAAGACCACTACGTTGCGCATGATTGCGGGCCTTGAGCTGCCCACCGAGGGCAAGATCTTGCTCGATGGCGAGGACGTGACGTTCCGCCGCGCCGCTGCCCGCGATATCGCCTTCGTTTTCCAGCTGTTCGCGCTCTATCCGCATATGAACGTCGCGGAGAACATCGCGTTTCCACTGAAGTGCCAGGGCATGGCGAAGCGCGAGATATCCGAACGGGTGCAGGAGACCGCGCGGCTGCTGCGGATCGAGCATCTGCTGTCGAGCACGACGTCGAAGCTTTCAGGTGGCGACCGCCAGCGCGTCGCGCTTGGGCGCGCCATGGTGAGGCGGCCGAAGGCCTTTCTGATGGACGAGCCGCTTGGTGCGCTCGATGCGGAGTTTCGCCATCTGATGTGCGGCGAGCTTCGCGACCTGCATGACCGCATCGGCGCCACCACAATCTACGTGACGCATGACCAGCTCGAGGCGATGTCGATGGCCGATCAGATCGCCGTCATGAACAGAGGACGCGTCGAGCAGATCGGCTCGCCCCAGCAAATCTATGACCGGCCGGCGAGCATGTTTGTCGCCGACTTCATCGGCTCGCCGTCCATGAACTTCCTTCGCTTCGAGGGCGGCCTGAGAACGGGCGATCGGGCCGTTGTTTTCCATGACGCGAGCCTCGCGGTGCCGGAGATCCGCCGGGATTGCGCGCCCGCGCCGCTGGCGCTCGGGGTCCGTCCGGAGCATATCCGCTTCACCGATGGGGCCCCCGTCCGCGGCGAGGTGTTCGGCGCGGAATATCTCGGCACCACGCAGATCGTCACTGTCGATACGGCGCACGGCCGCGTCGCCGCGCGGCTGCCGTCCAGCGCCATGGTTCGGATCGGCGAGACGGTGGGGCTCGAATTCCGTTCGGAGAGGCTCGTGCTGTTCGACGTCGGCTCAGGCCTTGCGATACCGACCGCCAATGAGGGGAGCGTGCGCCATGGCTGACGTCGCCCTACGCAACATCACCAAGCGGTTCGGCGCGGTGGAGGCAGTGCGTGAGCTCTCGCTGACGGTTGACGACGGCGAGTTCCTTGTCCTGCTCGGGCCGAGCGGCGCCGGCAAGACCACGACATTGCGGCTGATCACCGGGCTGGAGACACCGGACGCCGGCTCAGTCATGATCGACGGGCGCGACGTGACCCGTGCCCCGCCAGGATCGCGCGACATCGCGTTCGTCTTCCAGCAATATTCGTTGTATCCGCATCTGACGGTCTACGACAATCTGGCATTCCCGCTGCGTTCGCCCGCGCGGCGCGTGCCCGAGCCCGTCATCCGCAAGCGCGTCGAGCAGACGGCGGAGCTGCTGCATATCGCGAGCAAACTGAACAACCGTGCGACCCGCCTGTCCGGCGGCGAGATGCAGCGGGTCGCGATCGGCCGCGCGCTGGTGCGCGATCCCTCGATCTATCTGATGGACGAGCCGCTGTCGTCGCTGGACGCCAAGCTCCGCTCCGAGCTCCGTCTCGAGCTCAAGCGAATCCAGCTCGAGCTCGGCGCCACTATTCTCTACGTGACCCACGACCAGGTCGAGGCCATGACCATGGCGTCCCGGATCGGCGTGATCAAGGATGGCCAGCTACTTCAGTGCGGGACGCCACGGGAGATCTACGAAAGCCCGTCCTCGCGCTATGTCGCCTCGCGCCTCGGCACGCCCCAGATCAATTTCCTGCCGGCCCGCGTGCTGCCCGATGTCACAGTGCCGCCCGGAACGGAGACGGTCGGAATCCGCACCGAGCACCTGCGGATCGGTGCGCCCAATGGCGGGGCGATGGTCGGCCGGGTGCATCGGGTCGAGCACCTCGGCGAGCAGAATCATGTTCATCTGGACTATAAGGGTGAGACACTGGTGACGCTTGCGGATCCGCATCAGCCGCTGCAGGCCGGTCAGGAGGTCGAATTGCAGCTGATGCATCCGCTCTGCTTCGATCGCGCAGGGCAACGCGTTCCTGCGCCGGCCCATTGAGAGGACTTTTCGCGATGTCGATGCAAGCCGAGACATTCAAGGCGCTGGTCAAGGTGGCCGCCGAGCAGGTCATCGCCAGCGCGCCGGAGCTTACGAGCCTCGATCAGGCGATCGGCGACGGCGATCACGGATTCAACATGAAGCGCGGCTTTGAGGCCGTGCTGGGCAAACTGGATGCGATCTCGGCGCAGCCGCTGGACGAAGCGTTCAAGACGATCGGCAAGACGCTGGTGATGACGGTCGGCGGCGCCTCCGGGCCGCTCTACGGCAGCTTCTTTCTGGCTGCCGGCGAAGCGCTCTCGCACGACAGGCATCTCCCCGAGGATCTCGCCGATGTCTTCGGCAGCGGCGTCAACGCGGTCAGTGCGCGCGGCCGCTCGCAGACCGGCGAGAAGACCATGCTCGACGTACTCGTTCCGGTGCTGGAGACGCTTAAGGCTGCCGCCGGCCAGCCGGATCTGATCGAACGAGTCAGAACCACGGCAGCCGAAGCGGTCGAGCGGACCGCACCGATGCAGGCTACCAAGGGGCGGGCCTCGTTCCTCGGCGCGCGTAGCGTCGGGCATGTCGATCCCGGCGCCCGTTCGAGCTGCGTTCTCGTGCAGGCGATTTGCGCGAGCCTGGAGCGAAAGCAATGAGCGAAACCGTTGGAATTGTCATCGTCTCGCATTCGAAGGACATCGCCAAGGGGACTGCCGACATGGTTCGGCAGATGGTCGGCAACGAGGTCAAGGTCGCCTTCTGCGGCGGCAATCCCGACGGCGGGCTCGGCACCAGCGTTGCCTCGATCATCGATGCCATCAACGATGCCTGGTCCGCCAAGGGCGTTGCGATCCTGGTCGATCTCGGCGGCGCCGAGACGAACAGCGAGATGGCGGTGGAAATGCTGGAGCCTGCGCGGCGCGATCACGTTGTCGTATGCAACGCGCCCATCGTCGAGGGCGCCGTGATGGCCGCGACCGAGTCGGCAGGCGGCAGCACGTTGGCCCAGGTGAAAGCTGTGGCCGAGGAACTCTCTGCCGAGTGAGACGTCGGCGTAGCGATGATGGAATATGACGATGTTGGACAAGGCGGACGGACAAATCTTCAGCGGTAATGTGCAGCTGGTGCACGCGGTGGGCATGCATGCGCGCCCCGCGGTCAAGCTGACCAAGCTCGCCAAGAAGTTTCAGGCCCAGATTTCCGTCCGGGTCGAAGGCGCCGCCGAGTGGATCAATGCCAAGAGCGTGGCCAAGATCATGGCGATGCGGGCGGCGCACGGCAGCACGATCGAGATCAAGGCCTCAGGCAGTGACGCAGAGGCTGCTGTCGCGGCGCTGGTCAAGCTGATCGAAACCGATTTCCCCGACGAGGTGTCGTAAGATGCAGGGCGTCGCTGCAGCACTGGCCTACCGCGGCAGGACCGCCTCGATCGGCTTTGCCCATGGTCCGTTCGTCCGTGTTGATGCGGAGACGAGCGGCGATCGGATTGCGGGTTCGCTGGTCGAGGAAGCGCTCGCGCTTCGCAAGGCGATCGACACGGCGAGCGGGCAGATTGCCGAGCTTGCCGCGATTGCTGGCGGTGAGGCAGCGCAGATTCTCGAGTTCCAGGTCGCGCTGCTTGAAGATGAGGATTTGATCGAAGAGATCCTTGCCGCGATCAGCGAGGGGGACGCTGCCGACGTCGCGTGGCGTTCGACGCTCGATGCGCAGATCGCGGACTACAATTCCGCCGAAGACGAATATCTGAAGGCGCGCTCCTCCGATCTCGCCGATCTGCGCGATCGTGTGATGACGATCCTGCGGGGCGGTGGCGCTCGGGCTCTGGCGATCCCGAGCGGAGCCGTGGTCTGTGCCGACGACCTTCCCCCGTCGCGATTCCTGGAGATCGACTGGTCCGGCGGCGGCGGTCTGGCGCTGCTGCGCGGCAGTCCGACCAGCCATGTCGCGATGCTGGCGCGCGCACGCGGCATTCCCATGGTGGTGCAACTCGGCGCCGTCCCTGAACTCGGCGCCACCGCGCTGCTCGACGGCGAAGGCGCCACGCTCGAACTCGATCCGAATGCCGAGCAGCTCCGCCTGTTCGAGAGGCGGCGCGACATCCATCGCAAGAGCAGGGCGTCGGCCCGCGCGATCCTGCGACGGCCGACTGCGTTGTGGCGTGGCGAGCGGATCAGGCTGCTCATCAATATCCAGCATGTCGACGATCTCGCGCATGCCGACGCGCAATATGCCGACGGTATCGGGCTGATGCGCACCGAGTTTCTGCTCACCGGGCGGGGCGGCCTGCCCGACGAGGAGGCCCAGTTCGCAGCCTATGATGCGGTGTTGCGGTGGGCCGGACAGCGCCCGGTCACCATTCGGACCTTCGATGCCGGCGGCGACAAGCCGGTGCCGGGATTTACGATCGACGGCGAAGCCAATCCCTTCCTCGGTGTTCGCGGCTTGCGGCTGTGCCTGGCGAGGCCCGAGATTTTCACTGTCCAGCTCCGCGCGCTGGCGCGTGCGGCCGTGCGTGGTAACCTCAAGGTCATGTTTCCGATGGTCACGTCGGCCGACGAACTCGAGGCGGGACGGAAGCTGTTCGCTGACACCGTGCAGCGCTTGCAGGCCGAGGGCATTGCCGCGATGCTTCCCGAGCTGGGAATCATGGTTGAGGTCCCGGCGGCGGCTCTGGCGGTCAACAGCTTCAAGGCCGCCTTCTTCTCAATCGGCTCGAACGATCTTGCGCAATATGTCCTGGCCTGCGATCGTTCCAATGGAGCTCTTGCCCCCTTGATGGATCCCCTGCACCCGGCGGTGCTCGAACTGATCGCGCGGACCGCGGAGCACGGCCGGCGCGCCGGCATCAGCGTCAGCCTGTGCGGCGACATGGCGAGCGACTCGCGCTGCCTGCCCGCGCTGTTGAACTGCGGCCTACGCGAGTTGTCCGTGACCACGTCGGCGCTGGCGCAGATCAAGCAGACCATCGACCGCCTGAGCAGCGGAGGCAACCTTGGCTGATACGGCGACCGACGAACCGGCCGAAGCCGGCGCAGTTGCGGTCTACAAGCGCATCTTCAAGGAGGTGCTGGAGAGCCGCCCGTCGGGCATG
The DNA here is from genome assembly GCF_004570865.1 of Bradyrhizobium frederickii. Lineage (GTDB taxonomy): Bacteria > Pseudomonadota > Alphaproteobacteria > Rhizobiales > Xanthobacteraceae > Bradyrhizobium > Bradyrhizobium frederickii. Next base: position 166,298 of record NZ_SPQS01000016.1, on the reverse strand, counting down.
CGGCTTCGCCTCGCCCACGCTATGGGCAAGAACCGCAGCTTCGTCAGCCAGATCAGCAATCCGGCCTACCCGGTGCCGATTCCCGTGCAGCATCTCAACACGATCTTCGACGTCTGCCACTTTCCGCCGCAGGCCAAGGCCGCCTTCCTGCGCGCCTATGCGCGCGCGCATCCGCGCCGGATCGGCCGGCTGACCGAAGGTTCGCATGAGCGGACCTTGACGCTGCATCTGCCCGATCTCGGCAGCGCGAAGCGGAATCTCGAGCTGGATGCGCTGCTCCAGGAGTTCGCACGGCGCCTCGTCGCGATCATGCGGGAAAAATAGCCGCGGGGCGCAAAGAGACGGAGGGGAGGAGACAATGAAAAAATTCATCAATTCGGTCGATAGCGTGCTCGCAGAAAGCCTCGATGCGTTCGCGGCCGCGCATGCCGATCTCGTCGCGCTGGGCGCGGAGCGGAAATTCGTGCGGCGCCGCGAGGTGAACCCGCGGAAGGTCGCGCTGGTTTCGGGCGGCGGCAGCGGGCATGAGCCGCTGCATGCCGGCTTCGTCGGCTACGGCATGCTGGATGCGGCCTGTCCGGGCCAGGTGTTCACCTCGCCGACGCCGGACCAGATCGTCGAGGCCGCGCAGGCCGTCGCAGGCGATGCCGGCATACTCTTCATCGTGAAGAATTATGCGGGCGACCGCATGAATTTCGAGATGGCGGCCGAGATCGCCGAGGGCCGCATCGCCACCATCGTGACGGATGATGACGTCGCGGTGGAGAACTCCACGCACAGCATCGGGCGCCGCGGCGTCGCCGGCACGCTGATCGTCGAGAAGATCGTCGGCGCCGCCGCCGAGAAGGGCCTCAACCTCGAAGGCTGCGTCGCGCTCGGCGAGCGCGTCAATGCGCGGACCCGCTCGATGGGCGTGGCGCTGACGAGTTGCACGGTCCCGGCCGCGGGCACGCCGACCTTTTCGCTTGGCGAGGACGAGATGGAGATGGGGGTCGGTATTCACGGCGAACCGGGACGTCGGCGCGTCAAGCTGGAGCGTGCCGACGCGATTGCGGACGAGATGACCACTGCCATCGTGCAGGATCTCGACGCGCGCGACGGGGCCGAGGCCCTCCTGTTCGTTAACGGCTTCGGCGGGACGCCGACGATCGAGCTCTATCTGATGTACAACGCAGCGCGCCGGATGCTGGAAAAGCGCGGCTTGCGCATCGCCCGCTCCTTGGTCGGCAGCTTCGTCACCTCGCTGGACATGGCCGGGTGCTCGCTCACCGTGAGCCTGCTCGATACAGAGACCACAGCGCTCTGGGATCAACCCGTGCGCACGGCCGCATTGAAATGGTGACCGCTGCGACGGGCGACCGCTGATTTTCAGATCGCGCCCCGGCCGACGATTGGCCGGGGTCTTACCCAGTACCGGAAGGCTGCCGGTTCAACCTCCCTGAAACTTGCCGTGTCCTTCGGGCACGGCATTTTTTTGGGTGGTGCAGATAGGATCGCCAGCTAGATCGGATGTGGAGCGGTCGTCCTGAGAGATTGTAACGGAAGAAGTGAGGCGTTTCTGGTGCGGTAGTCCAACGGGCGGCGAAATCCAGCACAGCTAAGCCATTGATCCGCTGGTGGGCCCGGCAGGACTCGAACCTGCAACCAGACCGTTATGAGCGGTCGGCTCTAGGAGGGCATCAATTTGGAGCATCTTTCGATGCTTCTGGTGGGCCAGGCACGACTCGAACCTGCAGACCATTTTGCGGGGGTGGGGCTAGCTTTACCCTCGCATACGGCAGGGCTTTGCTTCAGCGGGTCGACCAAAAGGCACCTTTGCGAGCGAAATGCACCAAAATTCGTTGCCCTCAGCCGTAACCCTTTGAAATCGCACAAAATGCGAACGCCCTCCGAGAGCACCATAGGAGCGCAACTGCCGGCCTTCGGCGGTCAGCAGCGCGACCGGTCTTTTATGCTTGCTCGCGCTGCTTGGCGCGCTTGACCTGCGCGTCATGCTTGGCCTCGTCGTCGTGATGCAGCTCGTGCGCCACCGCTTTGGTCGATGATCGTTGACGCTTGAGCCGGCCGCTCCTCCAGAATCCGCTTCACCGAATGCGAGCATCGTCCGCACCTGACCGTGCAGCCCAGGCAGTCGTAGACCTGTGCGGCCGAGAACAGCTCGTCGTCGGTCGAAACGAGCGCGCCCCTGATGTCGTGATCGCTGATGATGTTGCAGGAACAGACGATCATGCCGGATTCCGTTGCGTGATGCGTCGCGCGGCGTGGAGCCTGACGGCGGCGATGGTGGCGTCGGCGATGGCACGGCCGCGGTGGTCCGTTCCGGTCCATTGGGCGTCGCGGCCGCGCGGGTCGATCTCGAGCAGCTTGACGCCGGCCGGAACTTCGCTGCCGTCGCGGGCGATGCCGCGCAAGATGCCGTCGCGGGGGGCGAGCACCGGGACGCCCGAGAGGTGGCCGAGCACGACATCCCGGTAGACGCGGGCGCCGATCTCGATCGGTGTGTGCCAGCGCCCCGCGAACCGCGAATAGACAAAGCGCTCCGCGCCGACATCGCCCAGGGTGCTCGCAACGCCGTCGGCTGCGTCTGTCCAGCGCTGGTCAGAGACGAGGCCGATCCTGCCCGGACGCGTCTCCACTGCGAGGTCGCAATTGAAGTTCGAGGAGAACCCGGGGCCGAGACCAATGGTCAGCCGGGCCAGCCGCCTGAGGTCGGGGGTGATCCGACACTTTTGAAGACGCGCATCGATGAGGAGGTCGATTTGGCGGACGGGAAGAAGGTCGAGCAGGCCGAGCCATGTGACCAGGATTCGCGCCGGCCGGCGCAGGGCCTGGTAGACCTGCATGCCGTCGTCCGCGCGTTCGGCAACGATGTCCTCGAGTCGCGCGGTGTCGGCGAAGAGGGCGTCGTGGAAGGCCATCTTGCGGCGGATCACCGGCGGATCCGGATCATGCGACAGCACCACGCAATAGCCGGCGCGCACAAGTCCGAGGGCGACCGCGGATGCGATCTCGTTGGTGCCGAGGATAACAGCAAAGAGTCGTTGGTCGTTCGGCTGGGGCATTTGAAACCACTTTTGCAGGAAAAGGGCAGCAAGACAGGGCGCGAATGAACGTCGAGACGGGAAGAGCAAGAGCCGGGCCATTTGGAACGATTGAAAAACAGCTCTCAACTGCCGATCAACGTTCACGAAGAAGGAGCGCACCGGGACGGCGTTGCTTGGTCAGAAACTCAACGCTCGCCTGTTGCAAATCTTCCAACGTGTCGCGAAGCGGACACCGCGCCCCAAAAATCACAATGATTGGCCGGCAAAGCGTGGCCCAAATCCTGCAAAGTTGCTCCCGTTGTCATCGTGTGGCGCCCGCCGGGGCGCGGTGAGGAGCTTTGCGTGACGCTCGATCTGCTGGACCGCGACGGCGCGCCGGGCGACGCGTCGGCCCCCGATGTTGCCCTGTGCCCGTTTCACGGCGACAAGTCGCGCGCACAGCACGGCGCGCGGAAAACGCTCGTGTTGACCGGTGCGTCGCGGGGTATCGGTCACGCCACCGGAAAGCTGTTCTCCGAAGCCGGCTGGCGGATCATCACCTGCTCGCGGCAGCCGTTCGATGGTGATCGATGCCCGTGGGATTCGGGAACGGACAGCCACGTTCAGGTCGAATTGAGCGACCGTCGCGCGTTGCCGAGAGCGGTCGCGGAAATCAAGGAGCGGCTCGACGGCAAGCCGCTGCATGCGCTGATCAACAATGCCGGCATCTCGCCCAAGGCCGCCGACGGCAGCCGGTTGAACTCGCTGACGACGCCGGTCGAAACCTGGATGAGCGTCTTCCACGTCAACCTGCTCGCGCCGATCCTGTTCGCCCAGGGCCTGGTCGAGGAATTGAAGCTGGCGTCCGGCTCGATCGTCAACGTCACGTCGATCGTAGGTTCCCGGGTTCACCCGTTTGCCGGCAGCGCCTATGCGACGTCGAAGGCGGCACTTGCGTGTCTGACCCGCGAGATGGCGCACGATTACGCGCAGTTTGGAATTCGCGTGAATGCGATCGCTCCCGGGGAAATCAAGACGGACATCCTGTCGCCGGAGACCGAAGCGCAACTGGCGCCCATCATCCCGTTGCATCGTGTCGGCACGCCCGACGAGGTCGCCAAGGTAATCTTCTTCCTGTGCTCGGATGCGGCCAGCTACGTCACAGGTGCGGAAGTACCGATCAACGGAGGTCAGCACGTGTGATCAAGCGGCAGGCGTCGATCGCCAAAGAAATTTTGTCGATTTGCGCTGGATCAATGCGGCGAACCCGCTTTCGCGCGTGACGCCCGTTCCGGCGGCAATTTCCGCGAGACGGATGACAAAGCGTGCAAGCGCGACGGAATCTTTTTGCAGCGATGCTGACAAGTTGAGCGCGACTCGTGACCGGTCTTCTGCTTGAAGAGGGCGGCAATCTCCCTGGCGGCATCGGTGAAGTTGGCGGCCACGGCGACGTTGGTCTGTGCGGCCTGCGCCGATGCGCATGCGAGCAGCAGTCCTGCGACAATGGTGATCGAGCGAAGCAGCTTCATGATGAACTCCAGCGGCCGGCAACGCCTCCGCGCGAGCCCGATTGCTGCGAGGCGCCGGCCAGCGAGAGCTCAGCAATTGGCGTGCCGGATGGGTCCGTGAATTCTGGTGTGCACCTTGCAGGAATGAGCGCCGAAAGATCGGCGTTCCCGCTGCTTGCGGCGGCGGGGCCGGCGATCCGTGTCGGGTTTGCGACAAAGTCGTCGGCAAGCCGACACCAGTGAAAGGAAGCACGCCATGGCAATAATTGCATCGCGCGCCGAGCTCGAGCGTCTGCTGGAAGACGATGTGCCTTACGGCGACCTCACCACCGAGGCGCTCGGGATCGGCATGATCGACGGCGTCATGCGGTTTGCTGCGCGCTCGCCGATGGTGCTGGCGCTCGTCGAGGATGCCGCCGCGATCATCGGCCTCGCTGGCTGCGAGGTCGAGCTGTTCGCCGCATCCGGCGCGGCGCTGGAACAGGGCGCGCCGATCCTCGAGGCCCGCGGTCCGGCCGCCGGCCTGCTGCGGAGCTGGAAGGTCGCGCAGACCTTGATCGAGATCTGGTCCGGTGTCGCCAGCGAGACTCGCGCCATCGTCGACGCGGCGAGGGCGGTCGCCCCGCAAATTGCGGTTGCCTGCACGCGCAAGAACGTGCCGGGCACCAAGCGATTTGCAGTGGCGGCCGTCAAGGCAGGTGGTGCCGCCATGCATCGGCTCGGCCTGTCCGAGACCGTGCTGGTGTTTCCCGAGCACCGTGCTTTTCTCGGCGAGCTGCCGCTGTTTCAGGCGGTCGAACGCTTGCGGCGGGCGGCACCGGAGAAGAAACTCGTGATCGAGGTCAAGACGGCCGATGCTGCCCTTGCCGCGGCAGTCGCCGGCTTCGACGTGATTCAGGCCGAGAAGTTTTCGCCAGCCGAGATCGCTGCCCTGGTCAAGCGCATCGCTTCCATGGCCTATACGCGCGCCCGTCCGATCATTGCTGCGGCTGGTGGGATCAATGCGGCGAATGCTGCGGCCTATGCCGAGGCCGGCGCCGATGTCCTGGTCACGTCGTCGCCCTATCTGGCAAAGCCCAGGGACGTGCAGGTGCGGATCGTGGCGACCGACACAGCTGTGGTCCGCTCATGCCAAAACCTCAGTTCAGCCGTCGCCTGAACTGAACCTGCGCCGGCATGATCGGTCGCGGGACACGGAGGGGCCGATCGCCCGGATCCAGGCTCGAGCCTGATCCAGATCAATTCGGCGCGGATCGGATGGTCTATCTGTCGGTTGTCTCTTGGAAAGACCGCGACATGACCGACAAGCCGATCGATTGGACGCCGGATCTCACGCTGCCGACCTCAAAATCCACCGTGCAGCACTTCATCGCAAATGCCGGCGGCGATCGCCTGGAGATTGATGCCGCCCCCTGGGGCGAGGCCGATCTCGCCGTCAACGGTCGATCGATCGCTCACGTCGAGACGGCACCGAGCGCCGGGGATGCGTTTCGGGCGCTCGAGACGATCGCTGAGGATTTCGAGGCCAGCAATAAGGCTCGCGGTGACCGGCGCCTGGATCAGGCGATCGAGGATGACGAGGTCCGCCAAAGGCTGGGTCTGACGCGCCTCCTGCGCGGTCGCGATCAGCGAGACCGCTGATATCGCCGCCGCGATGAGCGCAATCCGCGCGGGTTAGAGCGGAGCGACCCGGATCCTCTAGGAACCATCGCATTGCGTACGAGTTGGCCGGTCGGGCAGGACCGAAAGTCACACGAGGCCGACCGTGCAGGAAGACGTACGCGTGCGCGTCACGGCCGCGCATCCGCAGCTGACGCAACGTTAAGCCCGCCGGCGCGTTATCGGGCGAACGGTTTCTGAAACTCAGGAGTGGACAATGGGCCTTGCTCAATATGCCATCGTACCGGTGCAGGACGAATGGGGCGTGCTGCACGACGGCAACGTCAGGAGCAAATACGCCACCAAGGAAGCTGCATTCGAATCGGCGGTCGCCGCAGCGTCCCTCGCGCTTCGTGAGGGGCATGAAGTCCATGTCAGCGTGCCCGGCCGCGAAGCCGGCGAGAATGCGCTGGGCAGCTAACCATCACACGATCAGTCGGCCGCGCCGCTCGGCAATTCCGATTGCAACCTCGGCGCCGGCATTGAAATCGAGGCGGCGGCGCTTGATTCGCGTCTTGGGCGACTGCATCAATGGTCAGTCGTCAATGTCGCTCCTGATCTGACTTTACTTCAGCTTCGGGGCAAAGCGGCCGTGACCGGACCTGCTGCTGGCTGGCCCAAGTCGTGAATTGACCCTAAGCAGACTCCGCTCGCGTCAAAGTCGTCTATTTAGTTCCTATTTGGTCCTCGATAGAAATCGTATGCATTCAGCTCATTCGCGAACGATCCACCAGTGTGGAGACGACTGCCATCGAGCTGACCCTGAATTGTCTTCAGCCAAGGCAGCTTTGTTTCGACCGCGCGAGCAATTGGGTCATCTGTCACCTCGATGGTAACCTCGCGGAGCGCAACGTCAGCTCCAAAGGTTGCTCGGAGATTTGCTGGATCAACTTGCACGACCGACTTCGGGTCATTGGGGTCGCTGAAGTGAACCAACATTGGAATTACATCGAGCTGCAACACGCGATGAGGGCGCCGCTCCATCAACAGCCGCACTTTTGGAAGAGGATCGATCTCGCCCTTGAGCAGATCGGAAAAAACATGAAACAGCATCCAAGCAGGGCCACCTAGATCTCCAAATCCAGTCTTCGGTCCTCGCAGAAGCGCGAAGAGTGTGCCGTGAGAGCCGAGGTCAACCATCACAGCTTCGCCGCTGATCTCACTTCCAGCCCCGCCCATAGACCCAAAGATGGGTCTCATGTCGGATTGCTTGACCTGGATGACACCAGAACCACTGACGAGCCTGCCATCAACATCTACGTTAACCGTTAGTCGGTATCTGATTGTTTCGCTCAGGCTACCACAGCCAGTTAATGCGCTCACTAAAACGCAGAGCGCGGCCAGCCGTTTCGCAAGGAGTAGAGCCATCGCCGTAACTAATTCACGCCTGATCGAGCTTTCTGGCGCTCTAACAAGCTTTGGTTGTGCATGGCAACGGGCTAAGGTTCAGTAAATGTTTGTCCCGGCCGCCCGTAAAGGCGCAAAGCTGGCCAGGGCTTCACTTCTGCTTATGGCCCTTCGCGCCATTTGGCTGCGGTGCAGAATTTGGGTTGCTATTGAGGTACAGCGGACCCTTCCGTGTCTCCGCCCGGCAGATTTATCGGCTCGAGGTCCAGATAACATCATGTTAGGTTTATCGGATAACTGGGTAATTGTGTTACCCGGGCGATAGCCTATTGTCGCGACCAATCAGACATCCATCGGCAGTGACAAGCGCTCGCGAAAGTCCGGCGGAGCGCCGGGAGAGTGCTGCCCAATTTCCAATGAAGTCCGCCAACGGGACATCAGCAAAGCCGGGAGGAATTTTTCGAGATGACGACAGCTCGTGCGATCCACGATAAGAGTCAGTCCAGGAAGGCTGCTGCCAGCGGCTGGATCGGATCAGCCCTCGAATATTATGACTTCTTCATCTACGCGACCGCGGCGTCGCTGATCTTCCCGCAAATCTTCTTCCCGTCGGACAATCCCACCGTCGCGATCGTCGCGTCGCTGGCGACTTATGGCGTCGGCTACGTGGCCCGGCCGATCGGTGCCTTCGTGCTCGGTCATTGGGGCGATACCCATGGCCGCAAGACGGTGCTCATCGTCTGCATGTTCCTGATGGGCATCTCGACCATGGCCGTTGGTCTTCTGCCCACCTATCAGCAAGTCGGCATGCTGGCGCCGATCCTCCTCGTCATCCTGCGCCTGGTGCAGGGATTTGCCGTCGCCGGTGAAATCTCCGGCGCGAGTTCGATGATCCTGGAGCACGCACCGTTTGGCCGGCGCGGCTTCTATGCAAGCTTCGCTCTTCAGGGGGTGCAGGCGGGACAGATTCTCGCAGCAGCCGTCTTCCTGCCGCTGGCCGCCTATATGCCCACCGATGCCTTCAACAGCTGGGGTTGGCGGATTCCCTTCCTGCTCAGCTTCTTCGTCATCGTCGCTGGCTATATCATTCGCCGCGAAGTCGATGAGACCCCCGCCTTTGCCCGCGAGGGCGAGCGGGGAGAAACGCCGCGGGCGCCCATCGTCCAGGCCATCAAGCTGAGCTGGCGGGACATGCTCAGGGTCATCTGCATGGCACTGATGAACGTCATTCCGGTGGTGGCGACCATCTTCGGCGCAGCCTACGCGGTGCAGCCGGCCTATGGCATCGGCTTTGCCAAGGACGTCTATCTCTGGATCCCGGTGCTCGGAAACATGTTGGCCGTGTTCGTCATTCCCTTCGTCGGCCATCTCTCCGACAAGGTTGGCCGCAAGCCTCCGATCATCGTGGGCGCGTTGCTCTCGGGCCTGCTTGCCTTCGGCTATCTCTACGCCATCAGCATCAGGAACGTGCCGCTTGCGATCACGCTCTCGCTGCTGATGTGGGGCGTCGTCTATCAGGGCTACAACGCGATCTTCCCGAGCTTCTACCCGGAGCTGTTTCCGACGCGCACCCGGGTGTCGGCGATGGCGATCTCGCAGAACATCGGGACCACCATCACCGCGTTGCTTCCGGCCCTGTTTGCGACCGTAGCGCCTCCCGGCTCGGTCAACATCCCCTTGACGGTGGGCGCGATCGCCTTCGGCATCACGGTCATCGCCGCGCTGGCGGCGGTCTCGGCGCGGGAAACCTATCGGATCAGCATCGACGATCTCGGCAATCCCAAGGCCGTTCCGATGCCGCGGGCGGACTATGAGCGGCAGCGCGCGGAAGCGGCGAGCGGGGCGGCCGCAATTCCGACCTGATGGAGACGTGACGAGGCAGCCGCTGCGAGCCATGATGTTTGCAGCGGCAGGGCTTCATGCGCTACTTAACGATCTATTCGACTTTGTGCGCGCGAGCGCGATCATCATGAGGTCCAGGGATGAACCCCGTCGTCGTTGCTGTTGCCATCACCGGCTCCGTTCCGCGCAGGAAGGACAATCCGGCGGTGCCCATCCTGCCGTCCGAGCAGGTCGAATCGACGCACCGGGCCTTCGAGGCCGGGGCCACGCTTGCCCACATCCATGTTCGCAACGACGACGAGACGCCGTCCTCGGATCCCGAGCGCTTTGCCCTGGTGCAGGAGGGGATCAGGAAGCATTGTCCTGGCATGATCATCCAGTTCTCGACTGGCGGGCGCGGCCGCGATCCTTCGGCACGTGGATCCTCGCTCTATCTGAAGCCGGACATGGCTTCGCTATCCACCGGCTCGGTGAACTTTCCGACGATCGTCTACGAGAACAGCGCCGCTCTGGTCGAGACTCTCGCGACCGGCATGAAGGCGAATGGCGTCCTGCCGGAGATCGAGATCTTCGACCTGTCGCATCTGCATGGTGCGCGCCGCCTGATCGAGGCGGGGCTGATCGATCCGCGTCCGCATGTGCAGTTCGTCATGGGCGTCAAGAACGCGATGCCGGCGGATGAGCATGTCCTCGACATTCTCCTCCAGGAGCTCAAGCGGCTGATTCCGAAAGCGACATGGACCGCGGCCGGGATCGGACGTCATCAGGCCGAGGTCATGGGCTGGGCGCTGGCGCGGGGCGCCGACGCGGTCCGAACCGGGCTCGAGGACAATATCAGGGTCGACAAGACGCGCCTGGCCGGCAGCAACGCCGAGCTCGTGACCATCGCTTGTGAGGCCGTCACGCGCCACGGCCGGCGCGTCGCAACCGCGGCCGAGGCGCGATCCTTGCTCGGCATCGCGGCGTAAGGGACGGCGATCCTCCGCCTGACATGCTCCCGGCTGCCTTCTGCCATTCGGCGGCCGGTGTTCCCGCGCCCTGAGTCTCCGGCTAAGAGAGGTGTCACGGGCGTGATCGCGCCCGGCAGGCAGGCGACGTTTGGAATGCACTTCTTGAAATCGGACGGCAGGCTGATCGGCGTCCTGCTGGTGCTCGCCATCACGCAATTGATCGGATGGGGCACGATCGGCCTTCCCGCCATCGTCGGGCGCGATCTCGCCGCCGATCTCGGCATGAGCCTGCCGGCGGTATTCGCCGGGACATCCGTTCTCTACGTCTCGATGGGCCTGTGCGCGCCGTGGCTCGCCCCATCGTTTGCACGTCATGGCGCGCGGACGGTCATGATGGTCGGCACGGTCGTCACCGCGCCGGGCTTTCTGCTGCTGTCCCTCGCGCGCGAGCCGATGCTGTATTTCGCCGCCTGGATCGTGCTCGGCGTCGCCGGCAGCGCAACGCTGTCGACTGGCGCCTATATCATGCTGAACGAGATCGCCGGGCGGAAGGCCAAGAACGCGATCGGGGCCTTGATGCTGGTGACGGGCCTGTCCAGCAGCCTGTTCTGGCCGGCGACCTCGTTCCTGAGCGGTCATCTCGGCTGGCGGGGGACGTGCCTCGTCTATGCCGCGATGCTGCTCCTCGTCAGCCTGCCGCTTTACGCGTTCGTCGCGCCACGCCGGAAGATCGTGGCGGATGATGCTGGCGAGCCGGTCAAGTCACCGCTGCCGCCCGCGATTCCGAGGAGCACGTTCGGCCTCGTCGTCGCCGCGATCACGCTGAACGCATTCGTCAATTTCGGCATCAGCGCCATCCTGATCGAGCTCTTGAGGGCGGAGGGGCTGGCGCCGGCGCAGGCACTGGCCTTCGGCTCGATGCTGGGCGTGATCCAGGTCAGCGCCCGCGGGCTGGATCTGCTCGGCGGCGGGCGGTGGGACGGGATCACGACAGGGCTCGTTGCCGGCACGGCACTTCCCGTGGCCATGCTGCTGTTGATGCTGAGCGAGGGCGCGACCTGGGCGGTCGCGGTCTTCATCCTGCTCTACGGCGCCGGCAGCGGCGCGATGGCGGTGGCGCGGGCCACCATCCCGCTCGTGTTCTACGACCAGGCCGAGTTCGCCAAGGCAATGTCGATGATCGCGCTGCCGCTCAATCTCGCCTCCGCGATCTCGCCGCCGCTCCTCGTCGGCCTGCTCACGCAGTTCGGCAGCCGCGGCGCGCTCGGTCTCACGCTGGTGTTCTCCTGCGCCACGGTGCTGATCCTGGTTCTGCTCGGACGGCGACGGCCGCGGGCGCTGGCGGCCGCGACCTGAGCCGATGAGCCGATATTCGCGGCGCGGAAAGTGTTGATGGCAATGTCGTCTGTGCCCGGCAGGAGATAGCCGCATGCCGCCAGTGCAGGGCTCAGCGCGCCAAAATGGTGTATCGGCAGGGAGCGCGGGCCGCTTCGGGCGGCCGCGCCAAAATCAACTCCAAAATCAACTCCAAGATCAGTTCCCCGGAGGAAATCGACATGTCGGCCTTGCCGCTCTCAGGCATCAAGATCCTTGACCTCACCCGCGTGCTCGCCGGGCCCCTGTCGGCCCAGATGCTGGGCGATCTCGGCGCGGAGGTCATCAAGATCGAGCGTCCGGGCACCGGCGACGACGCGCGCGCGTTCGGGCCGCCTTATTTGACCGACCCCGAGGGCAAGGCCAACAACAACAATTCCTTCTACCTCTGCGCCAACCGCAACAAGAAGTCGGTCACCGTCAATATCGCCAAGCCCGAGGGGCAGGCGATCGTCCGCGAACTGGCCAAGGACGTCGACGTCTTCATGGAGAACTACAAGGTCGGCGATCTCAAGCGCTACGGCCTCGACTACGAGACGATCAAGGCGATCAACCCCGGCATCATCTATTGCTCGGTGACCGGCTTCGGCCAGACCGGGCCCTATGCGCCGCGCGCCGGCTATGACGCCATCCTGCAGGCGATGGGTGGCCTGATGAGCGTCACCGGCCACATGGATGGCGAGCCGGGCGAGGGTCCGATGAAGGTCGGCCCCTCCATCGTCGACTACATGACCGGCATGAACACCTCGATCGGCATTCTCTCGGCGCTCTATCACCGCGATGCCAACAACGGGCAGGGCCAGCACATCGACGTCTGCCTGTTCGATACCGTCATCGCGTCGCTGTCGCACTGGCTGCAGATCTACCTCGTCAACGGCAAGACGCCGCCGCGCCGCGGCACCTGGGGCAATGGCGGCATGCCGGCCGGCGTGTTCCGCTGCACCGACGGCGAATTGATGCTGGTGGTCGGCAATGACGGCCAGTTCCAGCGCACCTGCGCCGTGCTCGGCGAGCCGGAGCTGGCGAACGATCCGCGCTTCCTCAGGAACAACGACCGCGTCGTGCACGGCAAGGAGATCATGGCGATCTTCGCCGGCCTGTTCCTGAAGCAGCCGGTGGCCTATTGGCTGGAGAAGCTGGAGGAGGCCGGCGTGCCCTCGGGTCCGATCAACAATTTCGAGCAGGTGTTTTCCGATCCGCACGTTCAGTCGCGGGGCATGCGGGTGAAGACGCAGCACAAGTTCGAGCCGGAGCTGTCGCTGATCCGCAACGCGCTGACCCTCTCGGGCACCCCCATCACCGAATACCGCGCCCCGCCGCTGCTCGGCGAGCACACCGAGGATGTGCTCGGCGGCAAGCTCGGCTATGATGCGGCGAAGATCGAGCAGCTGAAGCAGCAGGGGATCATCTAGCCCACTGAAGCGGCGCGCGTTCTTGCCTTCTCCCACGCAGAAAGAAGGGAAGACCGCGACCGCAGCGGACGCGCCGGCGATGCTGGGGCTGGCCTGAGGCTTGCGGGCAATCCCCAGATAAGTCCGGTCCGTAGTCGCACAGGCTTCCGCTTTGAGCGGGACTCTGGTTCGATCTGTCCACTTGGGTCCGGGAGGGAATTGCATGTCCTACACGATCGGGTTTCAGGCCAGGAACCAGAAGTCCATTCTGGCGACCGAGGCGGCCACCGCCAATCAGGCCGTCGCCATCATTGCCGCGCTGCGGCAGAGTGCCGACGAAATAAAGTTCATCCGCTCGCCGCAGGAAGGCGAGATGGGCATCGAGATGCTGCTGCTGCTCGCCAAGGAAGAGGCCGAGGAGATGCCGCAGCGGGCGTAACCCGCCGGTACAGTCACACTTCGGTCAGAAGCGAAGCATGCCGGCTGCAGAATGATGTAGTCAGGCTCACGTCTTGCTTGAACCGAAAGTGACGCCCATGAAACGCCAAGCGCTCCGTGTCGAGCCGATCTCGACCTTTCTCGATCGCGTGAAGGCGCCGACCTCGCCGGTGACGCGCGCCGGCAACATGATCTTCGTCTCGGGCCTGCCGCCGTTCGACCCGGAGACCGGCGAGATCGCCTCCGCCCCGATCGAGCGGCAGAGCGAGCGCGTCATGGAGCAGATGAAGCTGTGCCTGGAAGCGGCCGGCGCCTCGCTCGACAACGTCATGAAGTGCAACGTCTACTGCACCTCGACCAGACACTTCGCCGCGTTCAACGCGGTCTACGCCCGCTATTTCCCGCAAGATCCGCCGGCGCGCATCTTCGTCTGCACCCCGGAATGGTTCGGCCCGTTCGACGTCGAGATCGATTGCATCGCGATGATGTGAGGCACCTCGCCCCCGCTTGCGGGGAGAGGTCGGATCGCTCTTGCGATCCGGGTGAGGGGGTACAGGTCCCTCGACGATCTCACGCGCGGAGAGAGCCCCTCACCCCCAACCCTCTCCCCGCAAGCGGGGCGAGGGAGCGCACCGTCGGCGTGGCGCCGGTCTTGCGCTACCGCGCCGCCACCCGCGGCGGCGCCTTGGGTTCCGCCTTTCCCGCCGTCAGCGCCATCGTCGCCACGCTGACCACGCGCGCGACCACGTCCTCGACGTCGTCGAGATCGCACTTGCCTTCCGACAGTTTGGCCAACCGCTCGCTCTCGCGGATGGTGTGATGCGCCATTGCGAGCGCGAAGTTGAGGCCCCAGTAGATATCGACGTCGCTGCGCTCGGGCAGGGCGCGGCGCATGGCGCCGGCGAATTTCCGCAAATGGTCGATCTCGCGGTTCTTGATGCGGCGGATCGGCGGCACGGATTCGATCGAGGCGCGGATCATGAAGCGCGCCGCGGTCGAGCGCTGGTTCTCAGGCCCGAGGCAGCCGCGCAAGGTCGGCCCGACCAGCGCGCGCAGGATCACCTCGATCGGCGCGCGGCCGCCGCCTTGCTCTTCCGCCGCCTTCAGTTCGCGCAGGCGCTCGCGGTTGGTCGCGATCGAGCGGGTGACGAACAATTCCGCGATCAGCTCGTCCTTGGAGCCGAAATGATAGTTCACCGCCGCCAGGTTGACGCCCGCCTCCGCGACGATGTCGCGCAGCGTCACGTCGCTAAAGCCGCGATCGGCATAGAGCCGTTCGGCGGCGGTCAGGATGGCGGACCTCGTATGATCGCTGGCCATGGATGTCCCGGAGGGAGGGAGTTGCAATTCAAACAGTTGTATGAAACTATCGTTTGAAGGCCGGAGATGTCAATCCGCAATCGGGACTCGTTCGCAACGCGATGGGTGTTCCGAAGCGTCCGCAAGCCCGCGCTTGCGGGCCGTACGCAACGGGAGGACAGTCCGGCGCAAAACAGCCCCGCGAAGCACAGTTCGCAAAAAGAGAGACGAGGAGCGTCCCATGGATTTCGATCTGTCCCCCAAGCAGAAGGAATGGCTCGACCGCGTGCGGTCCTTCATGGCCAAGCACGTGCGCCCGGCGGTGCCGATCTACGACCAGCAGGATCACAGCGGCGAGCGCTGGAAGGTGATCCCGATCCTGGAGGACCTCAAGAAGAAGGCGAAGGCCGAAGGTCTCTGGAACATGTTCATGCCGCCGTCGGAGCATGAGGACGACGAATTCCGCGGCGCGGGACTGACCAATCTCGAATACGCGCTGCTCTCGGAGGAGATGGGCCGCATCAGCTGGGCCTCGGAGGTGTTCAACTGTTCCGCGCCCGACACCGGCAACATGGAAGTGTTCATCCGCTACGGCACCAAGGAGCAGAAGCGCAAATGGCTGCGCCCGCTGATGGACGGCGAGATCCGCTCGGCCTTCCTGATGACGGAACCGGCGGTCGCCTCGTCCGATGCCACCAACATCGAAACCCGTATCGAGCGCGACGGTGACCACTACGTCATCAACGGCCGCAAATGGTGGTCGTCCGGCGTCGGCGATCCCCGCTGCAAGATCGCGATCCTGATGGGCAAGACCGATTTCAAGGCGGCCAAGCATCAGCAGCAGTCGCAGATCCTGGTTCCGCTCGACACCCCCGGCATCAAGGTCGAGAAGATGCTGCCGGTGTTCGGCTTCGACGATGCGCCGCACGGCCACGCCCAGGTGCTGCTGGAGAACGTGCGGGTGCCGAAGGAGAACATCCTGCTCGGCGAAGGCCGCGGCTTCGAGATCGCGCAGGGCCGGCTCGGTCCCGGCCGTATCCATCATTGCATGCGCACCATCGGCAAGGCCGAGGAGGCGCTGGAGAAGATGGTGAAGCGGCTGTCCTCGCGCACCGCGTTCGGCAAGAAGATCGTCGAGCACTCCGTGTGGGAGCAGCGCATCGGCGAAGCCCGCACCAACATCGAGATGACGCGTCTTTTGTGCCTCAAGGCCGCCGACATGATGGACAAGGTCGGCAACAAGACCGCCCAGGCCGAGATCGCCATGATCAAGGTCGCAGCGCCCAACATGGCACTGAAGATCATCGACGAGGCGATCCAGGCATTCGGCGGCGCCGGTGTCTCGGACGAGGCGGGTCTTGCCAAGGACTACGCCCACATCCGCACGCTCCGTCTCGCCGACGGCCCGGACGAGGTGCACAATCGCGCCATTGCCAGACTTGAGGTTCGGAAGTATGCAAATTCTTCAAGTCACTAAGGACGGCGGAGAGCGCTGACCGCGCTCTCCCCACCGTCATTCCGGGCTCGCGAAGCGAGAACCCGGAATCTCGAGATTCCGGGTCTGGTCCTTCGGACCGCCCCGGAATGACCGACAAGAAGAAGAGGGAGCGTCATCGTGGCTGACGGCGTCAGGAAAGACGAAGAATTTTCGGGCACCAAGCCGGTCGAGGAGCGGCATCGTTTCGACGAGCTGCGCCTGGAAGCCTGGATGCGCGAGCACGTCGAAGGCTTCGAGGGGCCGCTGGTCGTGCTCCAGTTCAAGGGCGGCCAGTCCAATCCGACCTATCGCCTCAACACCCCGAACCGTTCCTACGTGATGCGCCGCAAGCCGTTCGGCAAATTGCTGCCGTCGGCGCACGCGGTCGATCGCGAATATCGGGTGATCGCGGCGCTCGGCAAGCAGGGCTTTCCGGTCGCGCGCGCCTATGCGCTGTGCCAGGACGACGGCGTCATCGGCGCCGCCTTCTACATCATGTCGATGGAGGAGGGCCGCGTGTTCTGGGATCCGACGCTGCCGAGCCAGACGCCGGAAGACCGCCGCAAGATCTTCACCAGCAAGATCGAGACGCTGGCGAAACTCCACATGTACGATCCCAATGCGATCGGCCTCGGCGACTTCGGCAAGCCCGGCAATTATTTCGCGCGCCAGATCGACCGCTGGACCAAGCAATATCGCGCCTCCGAGACGCAGCACATTGCCGAGTTCGAGAAGGTCGCCGAATGGCTGCCGAAGACCGTGCCCGAACAGGCGCGCGTCTCGATCGTCCACGGCGACTATCGCCTCGACAACATGATTTTCCACGCGACGGAACCGCGCGTGCAAGCCGTGCTGGACTGGGAGCTGTCGACGCTCGGCGATCCCATGGCCGACTTCACCTATCTGCTGATGCAGTGGATCATGCCGGGCCTCGACGGCGCCGACCTCAAGGCGCTCAACATTCCGAGCGTGGAAGAGGCCGCGCAGATCTATTGCAACGTCACCAAGATGACGGTGCCCGATCTCAACTGGTACTTCGCCTACAACCTGTTCCGTCTCGCCGGCATCACCCAGGGCATCGCCGGCCGCGTCCGCGACGGCACCGCCGCCAACGCCAAGGCGCTGGAATCAGCCAAGCGCACCGTGCCGCTGTCAAAGGCCTCGTGGCAATACGCGCAGAAGGCGGGCGCGGTGTAGAAATGACGAAGGGTGCGGCGGGTGGCCGCGCCTTTCGCTTTCGGCAGTTCGTCATCCCGCACATTCGCTGTCATTGCCCGCGAAGGCGGGCAATCCAGTATTCCAGAGACGCCAGTGCTTGAACCGAGAAGCCGCGGCGTACTGGATGCCCCGGACAAGCCGGGGCAATCGCATATGGCATCACACGCGAGCTGAGCGCGCGCCTCGTCCTTCGAGACGACCGCTTCGCGGTCTCCTCAGGATGAGGCTAAGTGGCATCGGTGCCCGCTGAAACTGCCGCCGCGCACTCCGTCCTCATCCTGAGGGCCCGCCAAAGGCGGGCGTCTCGAAGGATGGCCGCAGGGAAAAGCTCTCATATGCGATAGCCCTGCGGTCGTGCCGGGGCATGACATCTTCCTTGTCCTGCGTGCACGGCTAACCATATCTCCTCCGCAAGGAGACGGTCATGATCCAGCAACTGCGCATCTACGAAATCTTCGAAAAGAACAAGGCTGCCTTTCACGCCCGCTTTCGCGATCACGCCGCGCGCATCATGCGAGCCAAGTACGGCTTCCGGATCGTCGCGATGTGGGAGACCAGATTCGGCGACCGGACCGAGTTTGCCTATCTGCTGGAGTGGCCGAACGAGGCGGCGAAAACGTCTGCTTGGGCAGCCTTTATGGCCGATGCCGAGTGGAGCGAAATCAAGCGTGCGACCCACGCGGAGCATGGACTGATGGTCGGCCAGATCGAGGACCGCCTGCTTGTCCCCGTGGACTATTCGCCGTCGCTCAGGCTGTCACAGGAATTCACCTCGGAACCGCGCGCATGATCGACCACGCCACCCTCATTGCCTACATTCTGATCGTTCTCGGCTTCGTCTTCATTCCTGGCCCCGCGACGCTGCTCACGATGGCGCGGGCTGCAAGCTCTGGAACGAGGGTCGGCATTGCCACGGGCGCCGGCATTGCTGCGGGTGATGCGATCCACACTGGCATGGCGATCGTCGGCCTGTCGGCGATCATCGCGACGTCGGCGCTGCTGTTCAGCCTCGTCAAATATGCGGGCGCAGCTTTCCTGATCTATCTCGGCATTCGTGCCATGCTCGACAAGGCGCCGATTGAGCTAAACGGCGGCGCCCCCGCCATCAGCGCGGGCCGCGCCTTCCGCCAGGCTGTGCTGACCGAAGTGCTCAATCCGAAGACCGCGCTGTTCTTTCTTGCCTTCCTGCCGCAGTTCGTCCGGCCGGAGCACGGTTCGATCACCATTCAACTTGCGATACTCGGCGTCGTCTTCGTGCTGCTCGGCTTACTTAGCACCGTTGTATTTGCCGTCGGCGCCGGCCGTCTCGGCAATCTCCTGCGCCGCCATCCGGCCGTCGTGAAATGGCAGGGCAAGGTGGTGGGGGCCATCTACTGCGCCGTCGGCGTCAGGCTGGCATTGCAGGAGCGCTGAGGCGCCGCGCCCGCGCTCGCTCCAGTAGTGGTGGGCAAAGGCGCGTAGCGCCGTGCCCACCATCTCTTCGTGATCACAGCGAAACGATGGGCACGCTTCCGCCTTCGCTCTTCGAGCTACGGCGGACAAGCCGCTTTGCCACCCTACGGCACCTACGCCGCGGCCTTCGCACAATGCGCGATCAGTCTCTCCACGAACCCTGCGCATTTCTCCAGCTCGGCCATCTCCACGAACTCGTCCGGCGTATGCGCCTGCGCGATCGATCCCGGGCCGATCACCACCGAGGGGATATCGGCCATGCTCGCGAACAGGCTGGCTTCAGTGCCGAACGCGACCTTGGCGTGGTCGTTGCGCCCGGCAAGGCTCTTGGCCAGCGTGACGATCGCAGCGTCGGCAGCGGTGTCGAGCGCGGGATAGTCGAGGATCTCCTCGAAACCGATGCCGCAATCCGGATGCCGTGCCTTCATCGCCGGCTCGAGCTCGGCCTTGGCCCAGGCGACGATCGCATCCGTCACCTCGCGCGACTCGGTGATGCCGATGCCGCGGCATTCGAAATCGACCGTGCAAGTGTCCGGCACGATGTTCAGCGCGGCGCCGCCGTGGACGATGCTGGTGAGCAGCGTCGAGTGCGGAACGTCATAGAGGCTGTCCGTCGCGCGCACGGCCGCAAGCGTCTCGGCGCGGCGGCGGATCTCGACGATCAGCTCGGCCGCATATTCGATCGCGTTGACGCCGTCGGGGGCGATCGAGGAATGGCGGGCGAGCCCGTGAAAGGTCGCGCGCACACCGTGCTTGCCCTTGTGGCCGATGATCACCTTCATCTCGGTCGGCTCGCCGATGAAGGCGCCAAGCGGCTTGATCTTCTTCTTCGCGACCTCGCCGAGCATCGGCCGCACGCCGACGCAGCCGATCTCCTCGTCATAGGAGATCGCCAGATGAATCGGCGTTGCAAGCCTGGCCTCCACCATCTCCGGCACCATGGCGAGGCACACCGCGACAAAGCCCTTCATGTCGGTGGTGCCGCGACCGTAGAGCCTGCCGTCGCGCTCGACCAGCTTGAACGGATCCTGGCTCCAGTCCTGGCCCACGACGGGTACGACGTCGGTATGGCCCGACAGCACGAAGCCGGGACGGTCGTCGGGGCCGATCGTGACCCACAGCGAGGCCTTTTGCCCGGTCGCGTCCACGATGCGCTCGCCCGTGATGCCGAACGCGGCGAGGTAGCTCTCGATATGGGCGATCAGTGGCAGGTTGGTGCGGTCGCTGACGGTGTCGAACGACACGAGGTCGGCGAGGAGTTTTCGAATACGGTCGGGTCTTGGGCTCGGCATTGTCTCGTTCTGTCAGGGGATGGAGGCTGAGGTTGCCTGCAGGAACCATACCAACGTGGGGGCCGGTGGGGCAAATCACCATCGCAATCGTCATTCCGGGGCGATGCGTAGTATCGAGCCCGGAATCGTTCCACATCGGCGCTGCGAAATGGAGGCCGGGTTCGCGCCTTCGGCGCGCCCCGGAATGACGAGAGGCTGCCAGACCTTGCGTTGCCCGTCGGGCAAAACACCCGAGGCCTAGGTCAACGCCCATCATCAAAAATATTCCGCTTTACCGAAATTCGGAAATGACGTATGTGTCGTGCAACCCGGCCTAAGGAAGAGGGGCGTATCGCGATCGTCACGAACGCGGGCCGGGCGGCGGTGGACGCCGATAGCATCGGCGCGATGAGTTTTGCAGGGCGGGTAACCGTGAGCGGAACCTCTCGCGCACACGACCGGTGCGATCGGCGTACGGCAAAATCGTGTGGTCCTGACGCCCGGGGTCTGGCGTCAAGTGTTGCGGTGATGCGGCGGCCCGACCGGGCGCGCGCATCAGCCATCCGCAAGGCGACGGGGGCAATAGTGCAACGCTCCCCGGGGAGAGCACGACATAAGCCGTCAAACCACTGCGCAGGGAAGGCCGGATGTTTGGCTCCACCTGTATGCCGCTGTGCAGCTTTTTTTAAGCACACGCTTTCGCACAGTGGACCGTGGGTGCCCGGCTGGCACCCGGTCTTCCCTGCGCCCTCTTTCAATTCATGAGGGTGAGGCGACAAGCAAAGCTCGGGCGAAACAAGCCGCGAGGAGGCGATGCTGTGTCCGCATGAAGGCGAGTACGTTGCAAACCCTATGCATCACCGTCACCCTGAGGTGCGCGCGCTGCGGTGCGATAGCGTCGCAGAGCAAGCCTCGAGGGGCGACGGGCCCCGCTGCATCAGCTCGGCCGCGCATCCTTCGAGGCTCAGCATGCGATGCATTCGCATCGCACGCCTCGCACCTCAGGATGACGGAATTGATACTGTCCTGCGGAGAGATTCTGCATTGCTTCCGCCTTCGTACGCAACACCCCGCTCTCGTGCCCCGGACGCAGCGCAGCGTCCCTTCGACGATGCGCTGCTGAGCCGGGGCCCATGTCGCAGCGAGTGCCACGGCCCGCCGGGTCCCGGCTCTGCGCAGCAGCGTAAGAACGCTGCAGCGCGTCCGGGACACGGGACGTCCTCACTACACCGGCTTGCCCGTGTACGGCATCGATGCCGTCAGACCGCCGTCGACCGGGAACGCCTGGCCGTTGACATACGAGGCCTCGTCGCTGGCCAGGAACAGGCCCATCGCTGCGAGCTCGTGCGGCTGGCCCGGGCGCTTGAGCGGGTTGAGCTGGCCGATCTTGTCCTGGGTGCCGCGTTCCTTGGCGCGGTCGAAGATCGGCTTGGTCATGCCGGTCTCGATCAGGCCCGGGCACACCGCGTTGATGCGCACGCCGGTGCCGGTGAGCGAATAGGCGGTGGTCTGCACCAGGCTGATCACGCCCGCCTTGCTCGCCGCATAAGGATGCCCGCTGGCGCCGGCCTTGAGGCCCGCGACGGATGCGGTCAACACGATCGCGCCGGACTGCTGCTTCACCATGTGCGGCATCGCATGCTTCACCGCGAGGAACGGCCCGATCAGATTGATGCGCAAGATCTCCTGCCAGTGTTCCACGGTCTGCTCGGGAATCGGAACGAGCCCGCCGGAGATGCCGGCATTGGCCCAGATCACGTCCAGCCGGCCGTGGGTCGTCACCGCCTTGTCGATCACGGCGATGACGTCCGTCTCCGAGCCCGCGTCCGCGATCATGGCTTCCGCGACGCCGCCGGCTTTCTTGATCTCGTCGACCGTCTCCTTCACCGCCTCGGTGCGATCGACCGCGATCAGCTTGGCGCCTTCCCTGGTGAACAGCAGCGCGGCGGCACGGCCAATGCCGCTGCCGGCGCCGGTGATGATGACGGATTTGCCCTGCAGGCGGCCCATGCGTTTCTCCCTTGTGATGGCTCGCGCGACGCTTGCCGCGCGACGGAATTTCAAACAAGATTTCAAACGGTAAAGTGTCTTGAGACAGGTTCGCTACTGACGTACAGCGACATCAGACGGGATGGAAGGGTTTCGATGGCAGGTGCAGACAAGCCCAATGTGGTCGTCACGCGATGGTGGTGGGTCCGTCACGCGCCGGTCCGCAATGACGGCGGCAACATCTACGGACAGTCCGACATCGCCTGCGATACCAGCGATACCTATGTGTTCAATGCCGTTGCCAAGGTGCTGCCACGCAAAGCGGTGTGGTATTCGAGCAATCTGATGCGCACGCACCAGACCGCCGAGGCGATCTGGGAGGCCGGCTTCCCGCGGCCTGCGTCGATGCAACGGGAAGCGGACCTTGCCGAACAGAATCTCGGCCGCTGGCAGGGCATGAACCGTGCCCAGTTCATCGCCAGCCGTCCCGTCGGCGCAAGCTGGTTCGCCGACATCAACGAGCCCGCGCCCGGCGGCGAAAGCTTCATGGATCTCTACAACCGCACGCGCCGCACCATCGAGCGGATCAACAAGGAGGCGGCCGGGCAGGACATCATCGCGGTCGCCCATGGCGGCACGATCAAGGCGGCGCTGGGGCTCGCGCTCGACGGCCAGCCGGAGCGGGGGCTGTCGTTCGACATCGACAATTGCTCGGTGACCCGGCTCGATCATTTCGCAAGTCCCGATCGCACGGTCTGGCGGCTTCCGATGGTGAACCAGCAGCCCTGGATCGCGGACGATGCGCACGCGGCGATGCACCAGCCGGCGGGACCGGAAGTCAAGAAGCTCGCCTGAAGCGGTTGTCGCTCGCGCGAGCGACATCAGTTTCGGGCCAATCAAATCGTACTCAGGGAGAGACACATGACCTTGTTCGACATGAAGGGGAAAGTCGCCGTCATCACGGGATCGACGCGCGGCATCGGGCTTGCGATCGCCGAGCGCATGGCCGAGCACGGCGCCAAGGTCGTGATCTCCTCGCGCAAGGCCGACGTCTGCGAGCAAGTCGCGAAGGGCATCAACGACAAGTTCGGCAAGGGCACCGCCGCCGCGGTCGCCGCCAACATCTCGTCAAAGGAGAACCTGCAAAACCTCGTCGACGAGAGCAACCGCGCCTTCGGCAAGATCGACGTGCTGGTCTGCAATGCGGCCTCGAACCCGTATTACGGTCCGCTCGCCGGCATCTCCGACGATCAGTTCAGGAAAATTCTCGACAACAACATCGTGGCCAACAACTGGCTGATCTCGATGGTGGTGCCGCAGATGATCGAGCGCAAGGACGGCTCCATCATCATCGTCTCCTCGATCGGCGGCCTCAAGGGCTCGACCATCCTCGGCGCCTACGCCATCTCCAAGGCCGCCGACATGCAGCTCGCGCGCAATCTGGCTTGCGAATACGGCAAGCATAATATCCGTGTGAACTGCATCGCGCCCGGCCTGATCAAGACCGACTTTGCGAAGGCGCTGTGGGACAATCCGGAGAACCTGAAGGCCTCGACCTCGCGCTCGCCGCTCTTGCGCATCGGCATCCCCGACGAGATCGCGGGCGCGGCCGTGTTCCTGGGCTCCAAGGCCGGCGACTTCATGACCGGCCAGACCATGGTGATCGACGGCGGCGCGACGATCAGTTGAGGTGAGCTCTCGTGTCCCGGACGCGGTGCGCTCCCTCTCCCGCTTGCGGGAGAGGGTAGGGGAGAGGGTGTCTCCGCGGTGGGATTCCCAATGAGGAAAAAGCCCTCTGCCGGCGCTTCGCGCCGCCCTCTCCCGCAAGCGGGAGAGGGCGCACCGCATATGCCGCTCGATCGTTCGGTGAAGGTTCGAGTCGCTACTCCACCGCGGCGTAAACCAGATCCCGCACCAGGGTCCGCGTGTAGTCGCGCTGTCCCGGCCCCTGGCTCATGAACACCACGAACAAATCCTCCTTCGGATCGATCCAGAAGAACGTGCCGGCGATGCCGCTCCAGAAATACTGGCCGACGCTGCCGGGGAATGGCGCGATGCCGGCCTCGCGGCGCACGGCGAAGCCGAGACCGAAACCGTGGCCGGGCGAGAGCAGGGTGCCGTTGATCTGAACGTGCGGCCCGAGATAATCGGACGCCATCAGCTCCAGCGTCTTGCGGCCGATGATCCTGTTGCCATCCAGCGTGCCGCCATTGCGCAGCATCAGGCAGAAGCGGGCATAGTCCATCGTGGTCGAGACCAGGCCGCCGCCGCCGGATTCCATCACCGGCTGCTCGAGCATGTTGAAGAGCGCGACCTTGTCGCCGGTCCAGGGATCGGCCGCGAACGGCTCGGCGAGCCTGCTCGCATTGGCCTCGGAGGTCGCGAAGCCGGTCTCGGCCATCTGCAGCGGGGCGAGCACGCGCTCGGTGAGGAAGGCGCTGAGCGACTTGCCGCTGACGACCTCGATGATGCGGCCGAGAATGTCGGTGGAGCGGCTGTAGTTGAATTCCGCGCCGGGCTGGCAGACCAGCGGGAAGCTCGCCACCAGTGCGGCATGCTCGGCGTTGCTGATCTTGCGGCTGCGGACGCGGGACTCCTGATAGAGCTTGTGCACGGGGCCGTCGCCCTGGTGCTCGTAGGTGAGGCCCGAGGTGTGGCGGAGCAGGTCCTGCACGGTCATCGGCCGCGTCGGGGCGACCAGCTCCAGCTTGCCGTCCTTGACGATGCCGACCTGCTGGCTCGCGAATTCCGGGATGAATTTGGCGACGGAATCGCTGAGCAGGAGGCGGCCGTCCTCGACCAGCGCCATGACGGCGACCGACACGATCGGCTTGGTCATCGAGAAGATCCGGAAGATCGAATCACGTGCCATCGGCGCGGCGGCCACCGGGCTCTGCTTGCCGAGCGCCTCGAACCAGCCGACCTGGCCACCTCTCGCCACCAGCACCGTGACGCCGGGAACGGTTCCCTTGTCGATCTCGCGCTTGAAGGCGTCCGACATGGCCAGGAGGCGGGGGCGCGACAGCCCGAGGGTCTCCGGGCGCGCCTCCGGCAAGGGCGGGGTCAACGGCGCGATGCCGGCCTGCGAGGCGGCTGGAGCAGTCGCTGTGGCGGTCATGGGCACTCCCAGTTGTTCTTGATTATCGGCAATGGACTGTGGCCCAGAAGCCCCGGCACAAACAAGCGAAGCCGGCGCGGTTCACCCTTGCAATCCGGCCGCTCTCTGTGCTTGAAAGCGCGCCTGATCCTAAGGCGACGCAGGGTCTGTAGGAGTGTAGCTCAATTGGTAGAGCACCGGTCTCCAAAACCGGGGGTCGCAGGTTCGAGCCCTGCCACTCCTGCCAGTAAAATCAGTCACTTAGATGAGATGCTGGCGGGGTAGGGACAAGGCGTCCCTCGTACGAATCGCCGAAAGCCAGTCCAAATATCCGAGGTCCCGCGCCGAGGCCTGCGGGGCGCGCCTCAACGCGCGAGGGTCCGCTCCGCGTCGCGGGGAACCTGGCTGAGATCGACGTCCCGGATGGGAACGCGGCGCAGCAAAGAGACGATGGTGCCGACGAGCTCGAAATAGGTGTGCAGCCGCAGCGCGCGGGACGATCCCTTCAATTCCGCGTTCAGGCTCACGGGTACCTGCACGTAGCTGAGGCCGAGCTGGAGCAGCGAGATCAACGCGCAGATCTGATAACCGTAGCCGTCGGTCTTCACCGCGATCTGGCGCAGCCATTTCACGGGATAGACGATCATGCTGTGGTAGTCGGACAGCCAGAAGCCGAACAGGCAGTTCAGGATGAACCGCAGCGAATGCGACTGCAGCGAGCGGTTGACCGAGCGGTCCGACTGATTGTCGCGATAGGTGATGACGAGGTCAGCGGCGCCGGCCGCCTTGAACATCCGGGCAATACCTTCGTTCTGGAAGGCGTGATCGCCGGGAATGAGCGTGATGGCGTCGAACTTCGCGCGCGACAGGGCGTATTCGAAGCCGGCACCGACGCCCCGCCTTTCGGCGTTATGTTGCACGATGATGCGCGGATCGCCGGCCGCGAACTCGTCCATGATCGCGCCGGTGGCATCAGTGCTGCCGTCGTCGATCAGGAAGATTTCGAAGTCGTCGAGCAGCTCGCAGGCCAGCGGCAGCACGCCGCCAATGGTGTCGGCGATCTTGTCCTGCTCGTTCAGAGCAGGGATGACGATCGTAAGCCGCTTTGCCGCCCTGGAAGGTGTCATCTTATGCCGCCGTTGCCGGCTACCCTTGACTGGTAGAAGCCCGGGGCAATTCTAGGTCATCTGAGCCGGGCGAACAATGTGGCCCCGGACATGGTCCACACAACCGGACACGAAAGCCGGGATGTGTGTGTTTCGCGCAACTAGTCGGAAAAATCGTAGAGGCCGGTATCGCCAATGCCGAAGGCACGGCGCAGCCGTCCGATGCGGCCTGCCATATTCCGGCCCGCCGCCGTCGCCCTGAAGTGCGAATCGACCGGTTCGACCAGGCCGCCATCGACCAGGTTCCCAATTCGTCCCCGGAAGAGATCCGGAACCTGCCTTTCGGCGATGTCCGAAACCGCGGCCCTGCGACCGGGCCGGTCGACTAGGCCGCGCAGGATGTCCAGGGAAACCGATTTATACACCGCGCCAAAGGCGAAAACGTAAGTCATTACGAAAAATCCGAAAATCGAGGCGGCGTTCCAATACTGGAATTGCGGGATGGCGAAAATTCCGAGCATCACGCCGAGACCATGCGAGACGACCGCGGCGATCGCGAGCAGGATCACGGGTCCCAGCGCCCACGCGCGAGCGCGGGCCATGAGCTGCAAGGCAGGCGCCAGCAGGGCAAAGACGACGACGGCGACAAGTCCGACAGCGAAGGACATCGTGCCGCTCACCCAAGACCCGTCGACAGACGAACAAGCTTGACGAGATGCGCGACCGCTACCCCCTTGGCCGTCGGGGCCAGCCGGCCGTCTGCCGTCACCACCAGCCCGGAGCCGACCAGGAGCTTCAGGCGGTTGTGCGCGAAGGTGCCGAGATCTCCGCCCTGCATGTACGCCTCGGCCCAATGCTCCAGGGTGAGGGGGCGCCCGGCCTGCACGAGCGCCGTGAGCAGCGTCAGCGTGAATCCCCACGCCAGGAGGCTGAACAGGATGTAGCAAAACATCATCGCCGTCCCCAACAGCAGGAGACCGCCAATCACGTCGCCGACGTCGCGTTGACCTGGAAGCGCTACACACGCGATCGCGTAAAAGATGACGACGCTGACGCAGGCCAGCCGGAAGCGGCGGCCGGATCCGCCGGTGGCGGCGATGCGCGCGTAACACAGCAACAGCAGTGGAAAGGCGATGCTGAGACCAATCGCAGCGGCCTGCGCCGGGCCCGGTAGCATGTTCATTGCGTAAATCGCCCCGGACGCTCTCAGGCCCAGCCAGAGCGGAAGTCTATAGGAGGTCGCATTTTTCCGGTCAAGAGAGCCCCGGCGCCCCGGACTTGCGGACGTCTTGTGGGCGTGCGAAGCCTTGCCGACGCCGTCCCCTTATTCGAGATGCTCCCCAATTGCTGCGTGCGATAGTCGTCCTCCTCATCGTGTTGCTGGCTGCACATGCGCCGATGCTCATGAACGACGGCCTCTTCATGGACGACTGGCTGGTGCTCAAGCCGCGTGCGGACTATTTCATTGACATCGGCTTCCTGCTGAATGGCGCCGGTCATCCGATCTTTTACAGTTACGATATGCTGGCGAACTGGACGGGCGCACCAGTAGCCGTGATGGTATCGCTGGCGCTTGCTGGAATCGTCTTCGGCGCGGTCTGTCTGGTGCTGACGGCGACGCGGCTCGGTTTGCTCGATCGCGCCGAAGCGGTCGGCGTCGCGCTGATCGTCTGGACCTATCCCGGCTATCAGCTTTGGGCGGGCAAGGCCAACGCCGTCTACGTTTTCAGCTTTGGGCTGCTGTTCGTTGGCGCTTGGCTGTTGGTCCTCGCTTTCGGCGCCCGAGGCTGGCGGCTTGTGTCGCTTCGCGTCGCTTGTGCGTTCGTGTTCCTTCTCAGCTTCGCACTCAACTCGACGGTCGTGCTCTATGCCTTCGTCATGCTTGGGCTGTTCGTTGCGACATGGCAGAGCGGAAACGTCGGAGAGGGCTTCCTTCGTCGCAGCTGGCACGCAGCCTGGCGTTGCGCGCTGGGCTATCCGGAATTGATCGTGCTTCCTCTGGTATATGCGGCCGCGCTCAGTATCTGGTTCAAACGGATTGGTCTCTATGCGCAACACTATGGCGCCCATCTCCCCACGCTCGGCGAAATGGCGAATGGATGGCGGGCGTTCTTCGGCGCCGGCTACAAGGACGTCGTGATCCACGCCATTCAGGCAGCGTCCCAGAGTCCGGCCCCTTTCGCCATCGCTGCTGTCCTCGTCGCCGTCACTGTGTTGCTGCTGCGTCCCGGCAAGGAGCCGCCTGCATCAAGACGCGTGATCGCCTTGCCGCTCGCGCTAGCCGTGGTCCTGTTCCTCGCCTTGTCGTCGCCCTATCTGATCGCTGGCCTGCGACCCTCTTCCACACATTTTTACGAGAGCCGTCACCTGTTGCTGTTCGGTGTTCCGGCGGCGCTGACGCTGCTCGCGCTCAAGCGTCTGGCCGACCGTTGGATCGGCTCTGGCGTTGCCTTCGCGATCCTGTTCGGATCGGGAACGATGCTGTGGATCGGCATGTTGTGGAACGACTACGTCTTCCTGCAGGCGAGAACGCTGAAGCAGGAGGCTCTGACGAGCAGCCTTGCCAACCGGGTGCAGCCGGCGGCCACGGTCTACGCGCTCGACGATCACTTTTTCGACCATCCGTCGCGTGACGTGCCGTTCGGCCTAGCCGAGGTCACGGGCATGCTTCGCCTCGCGTGGGGCAATCAGCCCTTCTTCGGGTTTGCCTTGCGTGCCGAACGGCCCGATATTCTCTACGAAATGGCCGAGAAACGGGTCGCTCCGGGAACTGCATTCCGTCACTTCGATCCGTCGGGGCCGCAGGCAACGATCTTGTTGCTGGCGGCCCCTGGGACTGCGTCGGATCGGACGTTGGTGCGAAAGTACTACACATGCCGTTTGCTGGCGCGCTGTGATGTTGCAGAGCTTCTGGCTCAAATTGCGCAGGTCACGATCGAGGTGGGCCCGATCGCCGGCATCATTCCGCTCGACCGCGCAAGCGAGAGTGTCAAGCCAGGCCGCTAGCCCACCGCTTCCAGACTGTCTCCGCAAGCGCGATGTCGGTCACCGAATCCGCGCCGGAGGCCAGCGGTGTACCATGCGTGGTGACATCGGAAACGAAGGCGTCGGCCTGACGCCGAAATGCCCAGCTCGCATCACCCGTCAGCCGCGTGCGTTGACCATTGCGATCAACAACCACCTCCGCCTCTTCTGCGGCAAAGGGTGGGGGTAGCTCCAGGGTCACCGCGCCGCGCTCGAAGTCGATGGTCAATCCTTCGCGCCAGGCTCCGTCTGACCCGCTCACGAGATCGAGCGTGCAGGCGATGCCGTCAAAATCGAGGGTGATGCGCCCGGCCCCTGAAGCCTCGATCGCGCTTTCGGCGACCGCGGGCGAAGACCCGAGCAAATAGCGCGACAGGTTGATGATATGGCTGAAGACGTTCAGAAAGTTGTCGTAGCCGGGGCGCATCGCGCGCGGCATCCAGTCCGGACCATCCTGCCAGAGTTCGAGCCCGTCCGGGCGTGCTTCGCCGGTCATCACGAAATTGTCCTGCGACCGCCCCGTGTCGCCGCCGAAGCACCAGCCCTTTGCCCGGACGATGCGTCCGAGCGAGCCGTCATGACGCAAGCGCGTCAGCACCTCCAGCGCCCGTGCCACGCCGGCGTCGTGACGCTTCATGTAGCCGATGCTGTAGATGAGGTTTTGCTGCCGTGCGGCTTCGGCCAGCGACATGGCCTGGGTGGTCGTGTAGGCCATCGGCTTTTCAGAGAGCACGTGCCGGCCGCTGTTGAGCGCGTCCAGCACGATCGGGCCGGTGGCCCGGCGCTTGGTCACGACCACGACGGCGGATACCGCGCTGTCCGCGAGCAGCTCCCGGTGCGAGCCGTAAATTCGCGAGATGCCGAATTTCTGCGCGGCCGCAGCCGCCAGATCCGGCCGGAGGTCTGCGATCGCGACGACGCGACAGGCGGGATTGGCGACGAAATTGGCGAGGTGGCACATCTGGCCGACCATGCCCGTTCCGATAATGCCAATGCCTGGCCTCAATGGCTGCGCTCCCTTAGCGCTTCCGGATGACGAGGAAATGCGCCGGTTGTCCCCAGGCGCCGATGAATGCTGCATCCGACCCGGTGAGGGCGGCGACGGCGGACGCGTCCCGCCGCCCGATCGCAGCAAAGATGCGGTGGAAGCTGTCGAGCGTAGCCGCGATGGCTTCGATGTCGGCCGCGTCGTCGGCGAGAACGTCGGTCGTGCCGATCGTCTCGCGCAAGGACGCAAGTCCCGCGACGACGCGCGGCAGGCTCTCGCCGAAGGGTTCGTCGATCATCGCATCGACGTCGCGAACCAGCGCCTCGATCGACGCGGAGATCGCCTGCACGGCATCGGCCTTGCCGACCAGATAGAGCTTTCGCCCGCCGAGGAAGCTCAGGCGGCTGCGATCGAGATGGCGCGCGGCGCGACGCAGCCTCTCGTCACCGGGCAGAACCTTCTTGTGCCAGTAGATGTCGAGGCTGTCGCGGTAGGCCGGCCATGCCGAATGGATGTCGAATCCCTGGTCGTGCGCCGCCGTGCACAATGCGGTCGCGTCGAGGAAGTAGCGATGCCGGACGAACGGATTTTCCAGCACGTCCATCAGCCAGGATTCGAAGCTGCGGGTGTGCGGAATGCTGTTCCACTTCGTCTCGAACAGCATCTTCGCCGTCTCAAGCGCAGGACGGCCGGTCAATGCCTTGCCCGCCGCATGCATCGCCTTGAGCGCGAGCTCGAAGAAGCCGCCATAGCGCTCGTAATAGGAGACGACGGCGTAACCGTCCGGATTGAGCAGGCGGTGGAAGATCGCGAGCCATTTTTCGCTCGGCTGCACGGTGTAGATGAAGCCCTCGGCATCGATGATGTCGAAACGGCTGTCGCTGCTGAAGCCCTCGACGTCGGCCAGCGCGAGCTCGCGAAGACGTCCGGTCAGGCCGAAACGCGCGAAATAGGCCTCGATCTTCGGGTGCGCGAGCCGGTTCGGTTCGGCGAGCGTCATGTTCGCGCCCCAGCCGGCGAACACCAGCGCGTTCTCGCCGGAATCGGGGCCGAACTCGAGCACCTCGGCATCGCGAAACAGTCGCGGCGGCAGCACCAGCTTGTCCGAAAACAGCTCGCGCCGCTGGATGGCATAGGCCTCGAGCTCGCTGGACGATTTGAAATTCCCGAACGTCGGCAGGACGTCCTGACGTTCGTAATAGTTGAAGAGCTTGTCGTCAGCCATGCCGCGACCCTGCGGCCGCCTCGAGACGGTCGAGCTCGCTCCAGATGTCCGAGGGCGCGAAGATCGAAACGATCTGCAACGGTCGCTTCACGTTCTCGCGCAGCCGGCTGCTGACCTTGGCCTCGTTCTCCTCGTTCACGGCGAGAAGACAGACGAGTGGCCCAGACTTGCCTGCGAGATCCTCGGGCGAACGGATCGGAATGCCGGTACCGGGCAGGAACAGTCCCTGGCGCTCCTTCTGGTCGTCGACGGAGAGATCGACGAGATCGGCCAGCTCGTGGGCGTTGGTGAAGGTGCAGGCGCGGCAGCCGGCGCCATAGATGGCGATCTCCGCGCCGTTGGCGCGGGCCTTCGCCAAAATCGGGCGGAGGCGTGCGCCATACTCTCTCGCGCGCTGACCGAATTTCTCGCCGACGCCGGACGGCGCGGGCGGCGACGCCACGTCG
This sequence comes from Bradyrhizobium frederickii, assembly GCF_004570865.1. Taxonomy (GTDB): domain Bacteria; phylum Pseudomonadota; class Alphaproteobacteria; order Rhizobiales; family Xanthobacteraceae; genus Bradyrhizobium; species Bradyrhizobium frederickii. The sequence goes on along the minus strand of NZ_SPQS01000016.1, from coordinate 134,174 downwards.
CCCTTGGCACGGCGGGCGGCGATCGCAAGGCTGCCGCCGCTGAAATTGTATTTCTTCACGGACACCGCCTCGAAGCCGTGGCGCGCCAGCAGCGCGAGCAAGGTCGGCTCGGTGAAATAACTGACGTGCTCCTCCCAGAGGACCGAGAGGTCTCCCACCGCCGAGCCCGGAGCAAAATCAGGTACGTCGATGAACAGCAGGCCGTCGTCGCTGAGCGCGATCTTGACGCAGTCGAAGAAGTTCTCGAAATCGACGATGTGCTCCAGCACCTGGCGCGAGACCACGAGGTCGAACTTGCCGGCACTCGCGACCGCATCGTGACACAACGCCGGGCTGATCATGTCGGCATAGACCTTTATGCCGCGCTCGCGGGCGATCTTGCCCGACACCGGGTTGGGCTCCACGCCCACCAAGGTCTTCGCACCGCGTTCGCGCAGCTTGTCCATGAACAGGCCGTCGTTGCATCCGATCTCGAACACGGATTGATGCTTGGAGAACTTCGCGATGGTGTCGAGCTCGTCCGCCTGATGCGGCTCCGGCTTCCAGCTGCTGAAATTGTAGTTGAACTGGCGATACAGAATTTCCGGATCGATCGGCTTGACGATCTGTGGCAGGCCGCAATCGCCGCAGGCCAGCACTTCGAACGGATACCGTTCCTCCTGCTCGTTTCGGCTATGCCGAAGGCGGTGCGCAATCGGCATCAATCCGAGGTCGATGACCGGACGCAGGTTGGTCGAATGGCAAAGGCGGCAATGGTCGGTCACTGGTCAGGCTCTTTGCAGGAACAACATGGAGGCACAGCCCCCGGGTGAAACTCCGAACTGGCTGAAGGCTATATAGTGGCTCAGCCTGCGCCACAATTCCTAAGTTGTCTTGTCCCTGCGCCACCAGCGGCCGGAACAGCGCCGCGCCACAGCACCATCGCCTTCGATCGATGGCATCCGGCCCGTCGGGTTGCTGCGGCAGTTCCGTGCGGTTGCACCTCGTTCAGGTACGCGCAATTACCGCTGATAGAGCGGTGGAGCAGTATCATCCGGTTCGGCGTCGTAAGCCGCACGCTCGGGCGCAAGCAACCACACAGCGCCCCCGATGACGCCGACAATGAGATTGCCGAGCCCAAGCAAGATCGATATCGCGAGCGCCTTGTCGGATGCGATGCCGACTAGCCCGAGCGCGCCGACCATCGCTCCCTCACGGATGCCCCATCCTCCGATGGAGAGCGGGACGGCGGCCGCCATGATCACCAGCGGCACGAGGACGAATGCGTCGAGTGCGGACAATCCGGCGTCCAGCCCGATCGCGAGGACATAGGAAGCCGTAATGGTCAGAAGATGAACAACAATAGCCGAACCGAACAAGGCTTTACGTCCTGCTTTCGCGAGTAGCGGGGCCTCGAGAAGCGCCGCAAATTGCATGATCCGGACGGGAAGACCTGCAGTCATTCGGGCCGACAACCGATTCAACATCAGGAGGACGATTGCGCCGAAATATGCGGCAGCGATGATAGCTGCGACGGCGAACAGCAAGACGTCGTCATGGATGCGCGAGATCAAGGACGGCATTCCCGCCAGAATGAGCAAGCCGAGGGTCAGAAGGCCGATGAACCGATCCGCGACAATGCTGCTCAGGGTCTGCGACCACCTTACTCCATGGCGCCGCAACATCCATATACGGACTGCTTCGCCGCCGGAGGGCAACACCTGATTGAACCAGGCGCTGGCAAGTACGATGCGCCATCCGGCCACCCAATCCAAGGACACGCCGATCGCGCGGAGGATCAGAATCCAGCGGTTGCACAAGGCGAACGTCTGCGCGAACAGCAGCAGCATCGCCAGCGCGAGCATGTGTAGTTTGACAGCGAGAAGGTCGGCCTTGAGTGACGAAAGATCGAGGTCGCGTGCAACCAGAATGATAATGCCGGCTGAGACCATGAACTTGGTCAGGACAATGATCGTCTTCTTGCCAGGAGGCATCGTCAGCCCGTTCCACCCGTCAGCAGCCAGTCCTTCCCGGCTTCGCGCATCGGCTGAATGCGACCGGCCGGAGGAGGGCGATGGGGAGCCGCGGCGCTAGCTCTGGCGAGCATGGGTGCAATGGCTCAAGTCGAACTGGTCCGTTCCAGGGAAACCTACCAGGAGGATCAACGGGAGCCATAGTATGAGCATCGCGATTTGCCTATCGAGCTCCGGAGCCGGAGTCCTCGCAGGCTGGCGCGGGTAACGCCAGCAGCCAGGCGGCTCCCCGTACTCCGGGCCGGCGGCAAGGTGGCCGGTATTCTGCTCTTGCTAGCGGAATTGCCAGATCGTCCTTCAATTGCATGAGCTCGCCGCGACCTTGCGTGGCCGACGGCGCATCCTCAAGGACGGCCCTCATCAGTTCGAGCAGTCCGATGCGATCGGGCGGCGGAATTCCGGGCGCCGCGCGGTAGCGCCAGGTCTCTCGTCGTGGGGGGCAGGGAAAAAATTCGAGGTAGGAGATCGTGCAGCCTTCACTCCGGACAGCCCCAGAACTGTCGAAATCTCCACAATGATCCGTGTACACGAACGATCGCGCTCGATTTGCATCGCGCAGCGCCATCTGTGCGACATTCATGTCAGGGGCGCCAAGGCAGCGGGAGCGATACGAGATTATATGGACATTTTCTATATGGAGCCTCACGACCTTTGGTTCGGGGTCAGCAAGCAAGGCTGCTCGAACTTGCCGCTGGAGATCCGAGCTGATCAGCCCGTCGTAGAGAAGCCATTTGGAGTCCTGCACCATGGACAGCGCGAAGACGGTGAGCAGGCCGCCAGCCAAACCGGCGCGCAATCGTGCTCCCGGAACCGCCTGGATCAACGTCGCCATCAGCATCAAGATGCCGAACTGCGAGGGAAAGAGCAGTCTCGATTCCGCCCGCATCACGTCGCCATAAATTCCGGTGATGGCGTAAGGCATCGCACCGAGGAGGGCGATTGCGGCTCCCAGCACCAGCAGCAATATCGCGTTGGCGGACGAGACGAAGCTCCTCAGCAGCCATGGTGTCCAGAATGCGCTGGCGGAGAGCAGGGCCGAGCCGACCATGGCGGCCAATGCCAGGGCTGCGGAATTGCGGCTTCCCAGTAGCTCGAACCCGCGGGAATAGGCGTAGTCCAGGCCGGTCCAAAAGGCCATGAAATGGGCCGCCAGCGCTTCTCGGATGACGACAGGGTCAGACACGAAACTATATTGTCCGGCGTAATGACCGCTCTTCCCCAAAATCGTCAGCCGCAGCAAGATGATGGTCGCGATGGCCAGCCAGAACGGAACGAGCCGCGCAAGTGTCCGTGTCCAACGTTCGCCGGCAGATCGGGCCAGCACGACCCGGAGTGGCTCGAGGGCGATCAAGGTCTCCAGCGACAATGAGAAGAACAGGCAGAACGGTGCGGCCCATCGAAGCGCCCGTACTTTCGAATAGGTCAACTCGTAAGACAACAAATAGAAAAGCAGGAGGACGTCGTAGACGGCGTTCTGCGAAAGGCGAATGACGTAAAACGGGCTGAGCAGGAAGAGAGCCGCAAACAATGCAGCTATCGGCTTCGTGTGCGGTGACTTTTGGAGGATGGAGTAGAGCAACATGCCGTTCGCGAGGTGGCAACCCAGACCTGCTAACCGCGCAGCGACGTCGGGCATATCGGGCAAGAGAACGACGAGCAGCGACATCGGCACGATGAAGCCGGCATGAGCCGCTTCCCGCAGCACGCGGAAAAGTCCGGGGAGGCCCTCGGTCCAGTAGGTGTAGTAAACGCTCCAATCGTCGCCGAAGACCTCGCGTGCGAACAGTGCAGGCAAACTCGCACCAAGGGCGAGAACCACACCGACCCAGACATATCCGATACCCATTCGCTCGCGCATGTAGGAAAGCGCGGCGTGTGGGATCGTCTTCCGGCGAAAGCCGTCAGGACGGACCGGTTCGATCATGGCCTCAGGCCCTAGCATCGCGGCCTTGATGTTCGATGACGAGCCTGCCGATCTGCGCGACGTAGTCGCGCACTTCGGCGGCGTCACTGCCATCGGGGGCCCAGTCCGGAAAAGCCGTCCGCGAGGGATCGAACGGACCGGCGGTGGTCTCGTGGAACACCAGCCATTCCGAGGTGATCAGGATCGAATGGAAGACCTTTTCCGGCATGCGATAGTAGCAGCGCTTGCCCTGGCCGTAGGGCGCCATCTCGAGCACCTCGCGAATGCGGCCGTCGTCCTCGAAGATCACGACCTGCGCGGTGCCCTCGATGACGTGAAACGATTCAGGTTTGCCAAGGTGCTTGTGGGGCCGCACATAGGCCTCCCGGTGGTGCACGATCAGCATCTCGTGCAGGCCGGACGAAGGATCCGGATGCGTGCACAGCCGGCTGCGCAGACGCGGGTTGCCGGCGGCGATGCGTTTCAGTTCCGCGATCGTGGCGTCATCCGCCGTGACGATGGCGTCGTCAGAATAATAGACCTCGGGATTCTGCGCGCGCAGAGAGGTCGGCCGGCGCAGGCCCGTCGCCTCATTCGAAGAAGATGAACCCATGGTCGCCCCGGTATCCGCATTTGTCGTAGATCCACGCCCAGGTTTCCGGGCCGTGGAAGCTCAGGCAGGTCAGCTGCCAGTAGAGCAGATTGGCCTTCTCACGCTCGTTGCGGAAGGATTCCACCATCAGATATTTCGAGGTGCCGCGTCCGACGCGCTCGATCTCGGGCACCGCGCGGAATACGTCCTCGAGCGGAAGGTTGTGCAGCACGCCGAGCGACACCACGAGATCGAAGCTGTGATCGGGGTAGGGCAGCTCGACGGCGTTGCCGACCTGGAGCTGCGGCCGGACCTCCTCCTTGGCATTGGCGATGCCGTAGTCGGAGATATCTATGCCGGCGATGGTGAGGTCGGGGACGAGCTGGGTGAACTCGTAGAGCAAATAACCCTTGCCGCAGCCGACATCGAGCACGCTCATGCCGGGCTTGATGCCGTAGCGATCGATCAGGGTCTGGGCGAGCGGGCGCCAGCGGCCGTCATAGCGATAGCCGCCATAGCCGTAGCGCCGGTCGCCGTCCCAGTAGTCGCGGCCCCATTGCCGCGCGACGGTGGCGGATTCCGCCTTGTCGTGCTCGACCACGCGCTGGACGTAGTTCCGCCTGGTCGAGGCGTGCATCGGCTGGAGCAGGTTGATCTCGCTCATGGGGCTCAACCGGTCCGCGGCATCGTCACAGGATGGTCGCGTACTTGTTGACCAGCAGGATGTCCTCGACCGCCTGGATGTCCTTCTGCGACGACAGCGTGATCTCCTCGACGGCTGCGTGGAGGTCGCAGCCTTCGCGCAGCACGCGGTCGTAGATTTCCCGCCGGCGAGCCTCGTCGGGCGGCAGCATGAAGATGCTGTAGAGAATCATGCCGCGCAGCTGCGGCAGCTCGTCCAGGATGTCCTCGAGCACCATGTAGCTGCCGGGCATGGTGTGCTCGGCGGCACTGAGGAGATAGTGCAGGTTCTTCCGCCGCGCATAGTCGCGGATCACGATGTTCTGGACGTGCTGCGGGGTGCGGCTGCCGTTCAGCGGCCGGGCGCCGATATAGCCGCGGTGGCCGGCTCGCTCAGCCATGGAAGCCTCCAGGCAGCTTGTACTGCATGCCGACCCGCGTCGCCGGGCGCAGCAGGATCGGCTCGAAGAACTCGCCGAAGCGCTTGTCCGCGTAGGGCGACATGATGCTCTTGAAGCGGCAGTTCATGCTCCAGCGCGTCCCGGCTTCCTCGTTGACGCGGTTGCCGTGCATCAGGGTCTGGTTGAACAGCATCACGTGACCGTAGGGAATCTCGATGAAGGTCGCGTGCGGCTTGATCGTCTTGTACAGCTCCTCGGCGCTGCGCAAGGTCGCCATCCGGTCCTGCATCTCGCCGTTCAGGGAGGGCGGTAGCAGATACATCGATTTGGTCCGGTGCACGTCGACCAGCGGCACCCACACCACGACCTCGAACGGCGAGTCGCCCGACCAGACGTCGGAATGGGTGGCGAGCAGCGACGAGCTGTCCCCGGGAAGCTGGATGCTCAGGTTGACGCGGCGCTGCATGCAGAGCTCGTTGCCGACGATGGTCTCGATCGTCGAGCGCGCCAGACGGAAATAGGTCGGCCGGAACCACGGCTCGGCATTGAGGCCGTTGAAGACGTGCAGCCGCAGGCCGTTGAGATCGTCCACGCTCACGCGCGTGTGGATGGTGTCGAGCATCGCGTAGGGATCGTTGCTGTGCGGCAGCTTCAGATAGTCCGCCGCGAGCTCCGCGGCGCGCCGCTGGATGCGGTCGAGCCCGGCGCGATCGTCGGCCGGCGTGGTGACGAAGCCGTCGTCGATGAACCGCTGCGCCAGCGCCTGCTCGTCGGCCTGAAGGAAGTCCGTATCCGTCATGCAAAGTACTCCCGGGCGGTCGCGCAAATATAGCTGATGTCGGCGGCCGACAGGAACTGGTTGATGGGAAGCGTGAGGATCTGGTCGGCCTGCCGCTCGGTCACCGGGAACGCGCCGCGGTCATGACCCAGATGCGCCGCCGCCGGCTGCAGGTGGATCGGGACCGGATAGTGGATCGCAGTCTCGACGCCCTTGTCGGCCAGATATTTCTGGAAGTCGTTGCGGCGGTCGGTTTGCACCACGAAGGTATGGAAGGTGTTGAACTCGATGTTGCGGCAGGGCGGAATGAACAGAGGCAGGCCTTCGAGCTCAGCGCGGTATTGCGCGGCGTTGCGCCGCCGGCGTTCGATCACGGAGGGCAGGTGACGCAGGCGAATGCGCAGCACCTCGGCCTGGAGCGTGTCGAGCCGTGACACGATGCCCCATTCCTGGACGTCACTGCGGTTGATCAGGCCGTGATTGCGCAGCCGGCGGATCCTGGCGGCGAGGCCGGCGTCGGCGGTGACGAGGAAACCGGCATCGCCGGCCGCGTTGAGATTCTTCAAGGGATGGGCGGAGAAGCAGCCGAACGTGCCGATGGTGCCGCTCATCCGGCCGTCATAGGTCGAGCCGACGGCTTGCGCGCTGTCCTCGATCACGGCGAGCGCGTGCTTGTCCGCGATCGCCATCAGAGGGGTCATGTCGGCCATGCGCCCGGTCAGATGCACCGGCATGATCGCCTTGGTGCGCGCCGTGACGGCGGCCTCGACCGCGGCTGGATCGATGTTCTGGTCCGGCAGCACGTCAGCAAACACCGGCGTGGCGCCGACCGCGATGATCGCGGCGGTCGACGCCACGAACGAATTCGGGGGGGTGATGACCTCGTCGCCGGGGCCGATATCGAGCGCCCGCAAGGCGAGGATCAGTGCGTCGGTGCCGGAATTCAGCGTCACCACATGCGGCGAGCCGAGATAGGCCGACAATTCCTCCTCGAGCTTTCCGACCGCGGCGCCGCCGATGAAGTCGCCGCGCTGGAACACGCCCTCGACCGCCTGCATGATCTCGGCGCGCTCTTCCTCGAATTGCGCGGGAAGATTGACGTAACCGATGCGCCGACGGCCGGTGTCAGCGTCCATGGCAGAACTTCCTGACGGTCTCGATGACGCGGTCCTGCTGCGCACGCGTCAGATGCTGGTCGACGGGGAAGCTGATGACCTCCTTGGCATGGCGGTCGGTGACCGGGAAGGTGCCGGGCGCGTAGCCGAGATGCTTCAGGCCTTCCTGCTGATACAGCGGGATCGGATAGTGGATCTTGGCCTCGATGCCGTTGTCCAGGCAGTATTTGTAAAGCTCGTCGCGGCGTTCGGCGAACACCATGTAGAGATGGTAGACGTGCTTCACGTTGGGCCGGCGCGGCGGGACGCGCAGGCCAGGCAGGCCGGCAAGGCCCGCGTCGTAATAGGCGGCATTCTCGATCCGGCGCCGCGTGATCTCGCTGGTCTGACCGATCAGCCAGTTGCCGACGACCGCCTGGAGGGAATCGAGTCGCGAATTGCAGCCCAGGATCGCGATCTCGTCGCGGTTCTTCATGCCGTGGTTGCGGATCAGGCGGAGCTTCTCGTTCATGCCGTCGTCATTGGTGACGACGACGCCGGCATCGCCCCAGACGTTGAGGTTCTTGAGCGGATGCAGGGAGAAGCCGGCCGCGATGCCGTGGGTGCCGGAGCGTTTTCCGGCGAACTCCGACAGGATGCCCTGGCAGGCGTCCTCGACCACGGGGAGGTTGTGGCGTTGCGCGATCGCCATCAGCTTGCCCATGTCGGTGACCTCGCCGGTCAGCTGGACCGGCATGATCGCCTTGGTCTTCTTGGTAATCGCGGCTTCGACCTGGTCGACGTTCATGCAGAAGGAATCGTCGCAATCGACCAGCACCGGCGTCGCGCCGGTCTCCGCGATCGCACCGACGGTGGCGATGAAGGTGTTGGCGGCGGTGATGACCTCGTCGCCATGGCCGATGCCGAGCGCCTTGAGCGGCAGCTTGAGCGCGTCGGTGCCCGATCCGACGCCGATGGCGTGGCGCACACCGATCAGTTCGGCAAAGCGCTTCTCGAATTCGGCAACGGGCTTGCCAAGGGTGAAGTCACCGGTCGCCACCAGCCGGCCGATCTCGGCCAGGATCGGAGCGGGGTCGGCGAATTGCTCGAGCAGATAGGAATATCGAACGTCGTACATGTGACCCGTCAGGTGGAATGAAGTTGAGGAGCGGAGCTGCGCGACGCCGCGAGCGCGTGCTCGATCGACGTCGCGATGGCGTTGGCGGACAGTCCGTGCTTCTTCAGCAGCGAATCCTGCGAGCCGTAATTGTGCATGAAGCGGTCCGGCAGCGACAGCCGCAGCATCGCAGGGAAGCCGGAGCCGAGCCTGTCGATCAGCGCTTCGGCGACGGCGCTGCCGAGGCCGCCGGAGGGCACGTGCTCCTCCAGCGTCGCCACGAGCTTGGTGCCGCGCACCGCCTGGAGCAGCGCCTCGGCGTCGAGCGGCTTCACAGTATGCATGTGCAGGATGCCGGCGCGAATGCCTTGCGCGGCGAGCTGGTCGGCGGCGGCGATTGCGCGCTGAAGCATGATGCCGGTGGTCACCATGAGGACCTCGCCCGGCGGCCGCATCAAGATGGCCTTGCCGATCTCGAAGCCGTGCTCGGCCTTCGAGACGATGGCGTCGCCACCCTTGCCCAGCCGGATGTAGATCGGCCCGGTCCAGTCGAGCGTCTTTTCCATCAGCCGCGCGGCCTCGTCGGCGTCGCACGGGCAGACCACCGTCATGTTCGGCAGCGCCCGCATGATGGCGATGTCTTCGATCGCCTGGTGGGTGGGGCCGAGCGGCGCGTAAACGAGACCGCCGCCATTGGCGATCAGCCGTACCGGCAGGTTGTGCAGGCAGAGATCGACGGCGACCTGTTCGTAGCAGCGGCGGGTGAGGAAGGTCGCGATGGTGTTGACGTAGGGGACGAAGCCCTCCATCGCCAGACCGGCCGACATGCCGATGATGTGCGCTTCCGAAATGCCCTCGATCAGATGGCGCTTGGGAAACTCCTTGCTCATTGCGCGCAAGGTGCCCGCGCCGGGATCGGAGCCGATGTAAAGCACCCGCTCGTCGCGCGCGGCGAGCTTGTGGACCATGTTCATCGCGGTGTTGCGCATGGGGTGCCGATCAAAAATCGCCGACGGCGACGCGAATGGCGTCGAGCTCGCTGTCGGTCAGCTTGTTCTTGTGATGCCAATCGGCGTTGGATTCCGCCGGCGGCAGACCCTTCCCCTTGACGGTATGGCAGATGATCGCGGTGGGTTTGCCCGGAACGGCCGGGACCTGCTTCAGGACGGTGCGCAGCGCGCCGACGTCGTGGCCGTTGAGCTCCTGCACGGCGAAGCCGAAGCTGCGCCATTTGTCCGCGAGCGGCTCCAGCGGCAGGACGTAGTCGGTCGGCCCGTAGCTCTGGAGCTTGTTGTAGTCGATCATCGCGACCAGGTTGTCGAGCCCGTGCTTGGCCGCGCCCATGGCGGCCTCCCACACCGATCCCTCGTTGATCTCGCCGTCGCCGAGCAAAACGAAGGTTCGGTAGCTGCGCTCGCGCATGCGCGCGGCGAGCGCGAGTCCGACGCCGATCGACAGGCCGTGGCCGAGCGCGCCGGTCGATGCCTCGACCCCCGGCACCATGCCGTATTCGGGATGTCCGCCCAAGATACTGTCGGAGCCGCAAAACCCGTCCAGTTCGGACAGCGGGAAGAAGCCGCGATCGGCGAGCAGCGCATAGAGCGCCAGACAGCCGTGGCCCTTGCTGAGGATCGCGCGATCGCGTTCCGGATCGCCCGGGTTGTTCGGGTCGATCCGCAGCACGTCGTCGTAGAGCACGCGGACCATCTCGATCAGCGACAGGGCCGGACCGACATGGCCGCGTCCCGCGGAGCGGACAGAACCGAGGACCAGGCGGCGCAAATACAGACTGCGCTCGTCCAGCGTGCAGGTGAGGGCGGCTTCAGCGTGGGGTGAGATCTGGATCACGTTGGCAAATCGTTTGATGAAGCCGGCGGGCTTTGTCGAGCTGACCGGCAAGGCGGACCGTCAGATCGCCACCTTGCGCAGCCAGGGCGCGCCGGGAGCGGCTTTCGGGCAAATAGGCATTCAGGACAATCAGGCACCAAATCGCCCCGAAGACAGGATACAGCACGTCACGGCGGATCGCAAACGCGTCATCCCCAGCTTCGAACGCGCGCGAGAGCCTCTCGATCAATCGGTTCGCGCTGGCCTCCGGCAGATCGCTGCCTGGGTGAATCGCGGTGTCGGACACGAGCTTAACCGGATCGTCCCACCCGAAATATTCGAAGTCGATGAAGCGCAGCCTGCCGTCCTCGACGCGCAGCGCGTTGTGCAGTCCGAAGTCCGAGGGGCTCAATGCGCGATGAGCGGGCAAAAGGTCCGCTGCGGGATTTCGGCCGAGTTCCGCATAACGTCGACGGAGTCGTCGAACGGCGGAGGCCGTGCTGGGAACCAGGCTGCCGTCGATGAACGCACGCAGATCCGGATGATCGTCCGAGGCCCGCCTCAGTCCGTCGAGGCGCTGCTCGTACTGGGCGATGGCTTGCTCGGGCGAAAAGATGCTGGCCGAGGCGTTCCGCAGGGTCTGTGCACCATCGGCGTCGCGCAGCTTCTGCAATTCGATCAGGAAATCGGCCAGCTGGTCGGCATCGTCCTCGCGGGGATGCAGGACCGCCGCGTCACCGTCGAACCATTGATACAGCGCGCAGAACGCATCTGCGTCCTTTGCGATCGGCCGCGGCGTCGACGAGATGCCGTGGCGCGATAGAAACGTGAGCGCGTCGTATTCCTGTCCCAGGCGATCGCGCCCGTCGGACGGATAATGCTTGAGGGCGAGGGGCGGTCCCTTCGCCATCTCCAGCCGAAACACCCTGTTGTTGCCGCCGGACCGCGCCGGTTGAGCGGCTACGACCTGCGCTCCGGCCAGGCGGCTGCCGATCGAAATTGCATCCAGCGCGTTCAGGTCCGGCTCGCTCATTGCGCGAACACCTCGCGGCTTATATCCGCCCAGCTCGCAATCGGCTCGCAATGATCAGGATGGGGAGGCCGCGACTGCGTGAACAGGATCGATCGCGTCGTCTTCGGAAAATGCGGCTGCTCAAACACGTCGACGAGATCGTCAATGAAGATATCGAGCTTCAGGCTCGCGAGCCGCTCGACCTTGGCCGCCAGCGTGTCCTCGAAATAGACATTACCCACGGCCAGCGCCGCATCGGCGGCGTCGATGAGACCTGCAGCTTTCAACCAGCCGCGCGCGGCCTCGCGCAAGTCGACGCGGTCGGGATCCTGATGGCCGAACTGCGTCTTGTGGCTGACGATGTAGACGCTCGCGCCGGCCTTGCGACAGCTTGCGAGGAACTCGCGGACTCCAGGATAGATCTCGGCGCCGCCAATGCCCTTGCCGTAGACGAAGCCCTGCAGCCCCTGCCAGGCCAGCTCGCCGCCGGCACGGGACCGCAAGAGATCCCGTACCTCGGTCTTCAGCCCCTCCCAGCCCTCCGGCACCAGCCCACGCTGACGCGCGACGGCGGCAAAGACCCTGTCGTAGCAGATGATCGTGTTGTCGAAATCGATGCCGATCCGCACGCCGCTCACTTCAGGCTGATGTTCTGCATCATCTTGATGTTGAAATACCGGGGATCGTTGAGCGAGTTCGGCAGGCGGCCGGCCTTGAAGGCGTCCACGAGGCCGGACACGGCCTGCTCGATCGTGTGGGTCGGCGCAAATCCGAGCTCGCGGCGGATTTTCTCCGACGACACGTGGTAGGAGCGCAGATCGTCGGTCGGCTCGACGGCGACGTCGACGTTGTCCCCCACCACCGATTTGACGATGTCGGCGATCTTCATCAGCGAGTGGTTCTCGTAGCCGATGTTGTAGGTCTTGCCGTCGATCTTCGCGTCGTCCTGCTGCAGCAGGAACAGATAGGCCGCGGACATGTCCTGGATGTGCAGATTTGGCCGCTTCTGCGTTCCGCCGAACACCCGGATGCGGCCGGTGTTGACGGCGAGATTGGTCAGGATGTTGACGACGACGTCGAGACGCTGCCGCGGTGCGTAGCCGCAGACGGTGGCGGGACGAACCGTGCAGGTGACGAAGCCGGACGCCGCCTCTTCGGCGAGGTCGGTCTCGCACATCGCCTTGAACTTGGAATAGTCCGTGAGCGGCTCGCAGGACAGTTCCTCGGTCACCTCGGCCTCGTCCTTGATGCCGTAGACGCTCGACGAGGAGGCGTAGATGAAGCGCTTGATGCCGGCCTTCTTCGCGGCGCGCACCATCGGCCGGAAGCAGTCGTAGTTGATGGACTTGCCGAGCGCCGGATCCAGCTCGAACGAGGGGTCGTTGGAGATGCAGGCGAGGTGGATCACGGCGTCGTTGCCGCGCAGGGCCTCGTTGACCGCGGCCTCATCGCGGATGTCGCCCTTGATCAGGCGCAGGTTCGGGTTGTCGCGAACGGCGTTGAAGACGTCGTCGCCGTACATGAAGAGGTCGAGCACCGTGACCTTGTGGCCGGCCGCCAGCAACTGGGGAACCAGTACGCTGCCGACATAGCCGGCGCCACCGGTGACCATCACGTTCCATTTCCGATCAATCACTGTCGTTCTCCAGATTTTCCGTTCGCGTCACTTCAACAACGCGGTGACGAACTTGACCAGCGGTGCCTTTTCAACCGAGTTGCGGTGACCGACGATGCCGACCTTGATCGCGCCCGCCGCATTGCCGATGAAGGCGACGTCCTCGATATTGCCGCCCGCCGCCACCAGCGGCGCCGTAATCGTCAGGAAGGCATCGCCGGCGCCGACCGTGTCGACCACGGTCTTGGTGAAAGCGGGCACGCGCGCGACGCCGGTCTTCGACGAGAAGGGGTAGCAGCCGAAGGAGCCGTGCGTGATGATCATGTTGTCGCAGTCGATCTTGCGGTGCAGGCCGTCCTCGATCACCGATGCGATGTCGCTGAACTTGTCGGTGGCGGCCAGCCGCGCTTCCGGCGCGTCGATGCAGACGTAGTCGGCCCGCGGATATTTCGTGATCAGGTTGTAGCCGTGGTTGCCGCTGTTGCTCTGGGCATTGACCGCCAGGAACTTGGAGTTCGCGATCAACGCCTCGATCGTGCTGGACGCGATCATGCCGTGACCGAAATCGGTAACGATGACGACGTCCGCGGCGCGCACGCGCTCGGCGGTGACGCGGTCGATCTCCTTGCGCGTGGTCTCCTCGAGCGGCGTGTCGTCCATGGTATAGACTTCGAACAGCTTGTGCAGATAGCCCATCTCGACGTACCGCAACTTGCGGGTGGTCGGACGGCCCTGAATGCGGATCGGCGTCAGCGTGACATTCGGGCGGACATGCGCGCGAATGAACTCCTCAGGGTAGTCGTTGCCGCCCAGCGTCGTGACGATCTCGACCGACTTGCAGAAGCTCGCGACGTGATTGGCCGCGGCGATGACGCCGCCGGCAAATTGCTCGCCGTTCTTGAGCAGGGTAGCGACGATGTTCTCCTTCGAAGCCTTCCCGAGCGCCGTGACGTATTGGTATTCGTCGATGATGGTATCGCCGACCAGCACGACGTGCATGTCCTGGATCTTGTCGATCAGCTTCAGCAGCCGCTCGGCGCCGCCGCCTTCGCGCACCTTCTGCAGGTAGTCGCGCAGGGGTGGATCGTAGATGTCGAAGTAACGGTTCAGCAGCGACGACGAGCTGAAGGTCACGTCGCGCGTGAAGACGATTCGCCCGCCATGACGTTCGACGGCCTCGCGCTCGATGGCGATCTTACCGGTGACGTCGTCCTCGGGATTCTCGTAGTCCGAGCCCTTCACGTAGATGTCGGGGCGCACGGTATCGAGCACCGGCTCGGCGCTGGAGGTCTGGTTGATGCCGACCCAGTCGACCGTGCCGAGTGCGGCCAGCATCTCGGCACGCATGTTCTCGGGGAAGATCGGCCGTCCAGGGCCCTTGTTGACGAAACGGTCGGCGGTGATGGTCACGATGACCACGTCGGCCTCGTTGCGCGCCGCCAGGATGTGCCGGACGTGGCCGAGATGCACCAGATCGAACACGCCGTGGCAGAGCGCGACGGTCAGGCCCTTTGCCTGCACGGCACGCGCGATCTCGCCGAGTTCCTCGATCGTCCTGATCTTGTCGTGCGGTGCCGGATGGACGGCCGGCTTGTCTGTCTGAGCATTAGCCATGTGAATTACCCAAAGCGCCGGTAGGTCTCAGATGGCCGCCCGGAAATGATCGAATCGCGGCAAGAATATCCCGCGCACCTGTTCAAGAGCTTGCCTTCTGGGCCGAGCCGTTGTCGTCACCGAGATATTTGAACCAGTCCTTGGTGGCGTCGGCGATCTTGTCGACCGTCCACAACGGCGCGTCCTTGTACTGGTCCATCGATTTCAGCATCGTCGCAACGCCGTCCTCGAATTTCACCTTCGGCGTCCAGTTCAGGACCCGTTTGATTTTGGTAATGTCGGCGTAGGTGCAATCGGGCTCGCCCGGACGTTTGGGGATGTGGACCTTGTCGCCGCCGAGAAGCTCGACCAGCCGGTTGACGCTGTAAGTGTTGTCCGAGCCGACGTTGAATATCTCGTGCGAGATATCGGAGCGCGCGGCGGTCACGAAGGCGTCAGCGACGTCGCTGACGAAGGTGAAGTCGCGCGTCTGTTCGCCGTCGCCGACCACCGTGAAGGGCTTGCCGGCGAGCTTCTGCGCCATGAACACGCCGAACACGGCACCGTAGGTGCCGGTGGTGCGATGACGCGGCCCGTACACGTTGAACAGGCGGAGCGCGACCGCCGGCAGCTTGTAGACCTGGCACCAGTGCATGACGCACTGCTCGCCGAGATTCTTGGTAAGCGCGTAGGGGTACATCGGCCGGATCTCGGCGCTCTCCGGCGTCGGGTAGACGTCGGGAATGCCGTAGCAGGACGACGATGCGGCATATACGAAGCGGCGGACGCCGGCGTGCCGTGCCGCCTCGAGAACGTTGACCGTGCCGTCGACATTGGCGCGATGATACGGGATCGGGGACTCGATCGAGGGAACGATGTCGGCCAGGGCCGCGAGATGGAAGACCCAATCGATACCGTGGAAATACGGCCTGATCGAGTCGAGGTCGGTGACGTCCGCCCGCACGACCTTCAACTGGCTCGAATTGGCGCGCGAGGCCAGATTTTCCGGGCGGCCGATGACGAAATTGTCGAGCGCGACCACCTCGTGGCCATCGTCGAGGAGGCGATCGACGAGGTGACTTCCGATGAAACCTGCGCCACCAGTGACAATGCATTTCATGGGGAACATCCGTGACGCGAATGCCCAGCGAAACAGGCCGGCCAATGTTGAGTGAAACCCGAAAGCCGACTATCAGCCGCTCGCCGACTTTGCAAGCATTATGCCTTTGCAATCCCTGGTGATAGCCGGTATCAGGGCATCATGTTGCAGCCGAGCCGCCAGCCCATGCCTGTCGAGTCCGTCGATCCCGATCACAAGGCTTTCCTCGTCGATTATGTGGGGCGCCTGCATCGCGCGACGGCTGTCGACGACGGCGTTTTTGCCAGGATCTCCGCCACCCGCGCCATCTGGTTGCGCACGCGCGAGCAGGGCGGCCGCGTCATCTTCATCGGCAACGGCGGTTCGGCGGGCATCGCCTCGCATCTGGCGATCGATCTGGCGAAGAACGCAGCAGTGCCTGCGCTCTGCTTCAGCGACGCGAGCATGATGTCGTGCCTCGCCAACGATTACGGCTTCGAGGATTGGATCGCGCACGCCGTGCGATTGAACGCGCGTGCCGGCGACTGCCTCGTCGCGATCAGCTCGTCCGGGCGCTCGAAGAACATCCTCAATGCGGTTGCGCAGGCGCGGACGATGAAGCTCGACGTGATCACGCTGTCGGGGATGAATGCGGACAATCCCCTGCGCAATCTCGGCGACGTCAATTTCTTCGTCGACAGCCGCAGCTACAACATTGTCGAGACGACGCACCAGTTCTGGATGATGGCCGCGATCGACCTTGTCATCGGTCGTGCGGAATATCCGGCATCCTGAGGCGGGCACCCGATGCAGTCGCGGTTCAAGCAGGCGGCCCTGTTTTCGGTAAAGCTGCTGCTGTCGATCGCCGTGCTGGTCTACATCGCGCGCGGTCTCGACCTGCAACAATTGCGCAGCCATCTCGTCTCGGTCGATCCTTTCCTGTTCGTCCTCGCGCTGACGCTGATTTTCTTCCAGACCTTCGTGCTCAACGGCCGGTGGGAGCTGATCATGCGTGCGCTCGGCGTCTCGCTGGACTGGCTCGCCGGCTGGCGCATCCTCATGATCAGCCTCTGGTTCAATCAGGTGTTGCCGTCGTCGGTCGGCGGGGACGCCGTGCGGATCTGGCTGCTGCGCCAGCGCGGCGTGCAGTGGTCCGAGGCGGTCAAGGGCGTCGCGGCCGATCGTTTCACGGCCTTGATCGGGCTGATCGTGCTGATGGTGGCCGGATTGCCGTTCCTCACGTCACGCGTGTCCAATCCGGCCGCGATCCTGGCCATCGGCGGGCTGACGCTGGCGGGCGTCGCCGGCACTGCAATTCTGTTGACGCTCGACCGCCTGCCCAGGCGCCTCGTTGCGCATCCGGCGATCGCAAGCTTTGTCCGGTTCGGAACGCTGGTCAGGTTCCTTCTCCTGCAGTCCGAGAGACGCGCGTTGCTGTTCGGATCGGCGCTCCTCATCCATCTCGTGACCGCGGCGGCCTGCTACGCCTTGGCGCGCGGTGTCGGCGCCCAGCTCTCGATGACGGACGCCGGCGTCCTGATTCCGCCGGTGGTGCTGTTGACGGCGGTCCCGATCTCGATCAGCGGCTGGGGCGTTCGGGAAGGGGCGATGGTCGCCTGCCTCGGTCTGGCCGGCGTCCCTTCCGAGCAAGCGCTGTCGGTCTCGCTGCTGCTGGGCGCCATCAGCGTCATCATCGGGCTTGTCGGAGGTGCGATCTGGCTGGCAAGTCCGGAGCGCGGATCGTATTCCGCGGACAACGCCGCCAAGGCGGCGGAGGAAGCCCCCAGCTACGACGGGCTGGGCAGGGAAGTCTCGAGCCAGCCATGACCCGCTTGAGTCCATTGCTGCCGGTGTGGTTTTCAAGGGGTGGGATTGCCTCACCCGATCGCCTGTCTCAATTTTCGGTTCCACGATGAAAAATCTGTTCTACGTCCGCCAAACCTGCCGCCTCTGCCATTCGGACAAGCAAGAGCTGGTCGTCCCGATGGCGGGCATGCCCATCGGCACGCCGAACTTCCAGGTCCCCGACGCCAGCGTCGACGATCCCGTGTTCCGCGCCGCGGTGCCGATGGCGCTGCATCTGTGCAGGGATTGCGGCCATCTCCAGATTCTCCATGTCGGCAATCCGGAGATCCAGTACCGCAATTACGTCTACACCACGTCGCTCTCGCTCGGCCTGCGGGAGCACTTCGCGGGCTATGCCAACGACGTCGTCAGCCGCTTCGCCATCGCGCCGGGCTCCTTGGTCGTCGAGCTCGGCAGCAACGACGGATCGCTGCTCGGGTTCTTTAAGGAGCGCGGGATGCGGGTGCTCGGCGTCGATCCCGCCGTCGAGATCGCGCGGCGCGCGACGGAGGCGGGGATCGAGACCATCGGCGATTTCTTCACCGATGCGATCGGGCGTCGCATCCTGCAGAGCCACGGTGCGGCGAGCGTCGTGATCGCCAACAACATGATCGCCAATGTCGACAATCTCGATCCCCTGGTGATCGGCGTTCGCGACGTGCTCGCGCCGGACGGATTGTTCGTCTTCGAAACGCAATACGGCGTCGACGTCACCGAGAAGAACCTGCTCGACACCGTCTATCACGAGCACCTGTCGTATTTTAACATCAAGCCTCTGATCCGTTTCTTTGCCCGGCTCGGCATGGAGCTGATCGACGTCCAGCACATCTGGACCAAGGGCGGCTCGATCCGCGTGACCGTGCAGCGCGCCGGGGGCGCCAAGAAGCCGTCGGCGGAGGTCGCGCGCTTCGTTGCCGAGGAAGACCGGCTCGGTGTCGATCAGCCCGCCTATTATGCGCCCTACGTGAAGAGGATCGCCGCCATCCGCGACGAGCTGGTCGCGATGGCCGACGCCGCCCATGCGCGCGGTCAGCTCGTTGCCGGTTACGGCGTCTCGGTCGGCACCACGACCCTGCTGCCGCAGTTCGGCCTGGAGAACAAGATCGACTTCCTGGTCGACGACGACCCCAAGAAGGGGAACGTGATGGCCGGCCCGGGCTATGACATCCCGATCCTGCCGCCTGCCGCCCTTTACGAGCGCAAGCCGGCGTTCGTGGTCGTCTTCGCCTGGCGCTATGTCGACCCGATTCGGGCCAAGCACGCCCGCTATTTCGCCGAAGGCGGAAAGTTCGTGGTGCCGCTGCCGGGCGTTTCGATGGTCGACCGGGCCGACTGATCGCGTGGCGGCCGAAGCGGCGAGTGCCCCCCGACGGGGCGCTCTGAGGGAGGCGGTTGGAAGCCGCGGTTACGCCGTGCCAGGGTGGGGCAGATAAGCCTTTGATCCGGCTTGGCTCTGATCTCCTGCCTGGAGCGATCGGCTCGCCTGGGCGCCCCCTCTATATCTTGACCTTTGCTCCTATCCGCAGTAGATACCCCGCACTCGCAGCCGGCCCGTTAGACGCGGATCTCCGGCGCGGCTTTGAAATCCCCGAACAATCGAGCCCGGTTTCCGGCTCATCCTTCGAGACAGAGGGCTGGGCCAACGGCGGCTGTTCGGATCCCTGAAATTCATTCGCGTCTGTCGACGGACGTTGGACATCAAAACGATGGCAGTCAGCCCGTTCAAGTTCTTGCAGGAAGTGCGCTCGGAGACCGCCAAGGTCACCTGGCCGACCCGCCGCGAGACCACGATCACCACCATCATGGTGTTCGTCATGGTCGCCGTGGCCTCGATCTTCTTCTTCGCCGCCGACCAGGTCATCCGCGTCCTCATCACCTTCCTTCTGGGCATTCACTGATGGCAACAGCAACCGCTCAACTGTCCGACAAGCGCTGGTACATCGTTCACGCCTATTCGAACTTCGAGAAGAAGGTCGCCGAATCGATCCGCGAGCAGGCCAAGCAGCGCGGGCTCGAGGAGCTGTTCGAGCTGGTGCTGGTGCCGACCGAGAAGGTCACGGAAGTGCGCCGCGGCCGCAAGATCGACGCCGAGCGCAAGTTCTTCCCCGGCTACGTGCTGGTGAAGATGAAGCTGACCGACGAAGCGTTTCATCTGATCAAGAACACGCCCAAGGTCACGGGCTTCCTCGGCGCAGAAAACAAGCCGATGCCGATCTCGGAGGCTGAGGCCATGCGCATCCTGCACCAGGTGCAGGAGGGCGTGGAGCGGCCCAAGGCGTCGGTGTCGTTCGAGATCGGCGAGAATGTGCGCGTGGCCGATGGCCCGTTCGCCTCGTTCTCGGGCGTCGTCGAGGAAATCGACGAGGCGCGCTCGCGCGTGAAGGTCGCGGTGTCGATCTTCGGTCGCGCAACGCCGGTCGAACTGGAATTCGGTCAGGTCGAGAAGGTCTGACCGGGTATTGCGCGAGACTTCGGTCTTGCGCGGCAAGAGGCGTGGGAGGACGAGGGCGGTTGCCAGCCGCCGTTGATCCTGACCACGAACCTGAAACCGCCGGCGACATACCGGCACAACAGGAGTGATACATGGCAAAGAAAGTGACCGGATACCTGAAGCTTCAGGTCCCGGCCGGTGCGGCGAATCCTTCGCCCCCGATCGGTCCCGCGCTCGGTCAGCGCGGTCTCAACATCATGGAGTTCTGCAAGGCGTTCAACGCCCAGACCCAGAAGGAAGAGAAGAACACCCCGATTCCCGTGGTGATCACGATCTACGCCGATCGTTCGTTCACCTTCGAGATGAAGACGCCCCCGATGTCGTTCTTCCTCAAGCAGGCTGCCAAGATCCAGTCCGGCTCGAAGGCGCCGGGCCGCGACAAGGCCGGCAAGGTGACCAAGGCGCAGGTGCGCGAGATCGCCGAGAAGAAGATGAAGGATCTCAATTGCGATTCCATCGAATCGGCCATGAAGATGGTCGAGGGCTCCGCCCGTTCGATGGGCCTGGAAGTTGCGGGGTAAGCGGTCATGGCAATCGGAAAGCGTTTGAACAAAGCCCGCGAAGGTGTTGACCGCGAAAAGCTTTACCCGCTCGCGGACGCCATCAAGATGGTCAAGGAGCGCGCGAAAGCGAAGTTCGACGAGACCATCGAGATCGCGATCAACCTCGGCGTCGATCCGCGTCACGCCGACCAGATGGTCCGCGGCGTCGTGACCCTGCCGAACGGCACCGGCCGTACGCTCCGCGTCGGCGTGTTCGCCCGCGGCGCCAAGGCCGATGAGGCCAAGGCTGCGGGTGCCGACGTCGTCGGCGCCGAAGACCTGGTCGAGAAGGTGCAGAACGGCTCGATCGATTTCGACCGCTGCATCGCCACTCCCGACATGATGCCGCTGGTCGGCCGTCTCGGTAAGGTGCTCGGCCCGCGCGGCCTGATGCCGAACCCGAAGATCGGCACCGTGACCATGGACGTCACCGGCGCGGTGAAGGGTGCCAAGGGCGGCTCGGTCGAGTTCCGTGTCGAGAAGGCCGGCATCCTGCAGGCCGGCGTCGGCAAGGCCTCGTTCTCCGAGGAAAAGCTGGTCGAGAACATCAAGGCCCTGGCTGACGCTGTCGCCAAGGCCAAGCCCGCCGGCTCCAAGGGCACCTACATCCAGCGCGTTGCGGTGTCCTCGACGATGGGCCCCGGCGTGAAGGTCGAGCCGGGCACCATTCTCGGCTAAGGTTTCGAAATGACGTGAGGCGAGGGGCGGAATTGGGCAACCGATTCCGCCCCTCGTCGTTTGTGGCGGCGCTCACCGGAAACAAGAACAATGGCTGACAAGGTCCTGATCTATTCGCGCTTTCCCAAGACGATGATGACGCGCTTCGCCGAGCGCTTCGAGCTGCTCGATACCGGCGGCAAGCCCGCTCGCGACGTGTTTCCGGCCGAGGAGCTCGGCGGCATCCGAGCGCTGCTGACCGCCGGCGGCACACCGCTCGGCGCGGAGGCGATGGACCTGTTTCCCAAGCTCGGCGCCATCGTCTGCTACGGCACCGGCTATGACGGCGTCGACCTGAAGGCGGCCGCCAGCCGCAACATCGCGGTCGGCCACAGTCCCGGCGCCAACGCCGCCTCGGTCGCCGACATCGCGATGACCCTGATGCTGGCGACGACACGACGGATCCTGGTCGCCGACCAATATGTCCGCAGCGGCGATTGGGCCGCCTCGAAGCCGTCGCCGATGATGCGCCCGCAGGCCGGCATGCCCGGCCGCCGCATCGGCATCTACGGCATGGGCGAGATCGGCCGCAAGATCGCGGCGCGCTGCGCCGCCTTCGAGAGCGAGCTCGGCTATTTCAGCCGCACCCGATACGATCTGCCTTATCGATATTTTCCGTCGCTGGAGGCACTGGCCGACTGGTGCAGCATGTTGATGATCGCGGTCCGGGCAGGGGCCGAGACCCAGCACGTCGTCAACGCCGACATCCTGAGGCGCCTCGGCGCGGACGGCTATGTCGTCAACATCTCCCGCGGCTCGGTGATCGACGAGAAGGCCCTGGTGGCGGCCCTTACCGACAAGACCATCGCCGGAGCCGGCCTCGACGTGTTCGAGAAGGAACCGCACCGCCCCGATGCCCTGACCGCGCTGCCGAACGTGGTGTTCGCCCCCCATATCGGGGGCCACACCCTCGAATCGCACGTTGCCATGCAAGCTTGCGTGCTGGCGAACCTGACCGCGTTCTTCGCGGGCGAGCCGCTGCCTTACGCGGTCAAATCGGCCTGAATCGGTCCTTATCGGCCGCCCCAGGCCCTGCGGGCAACGGATCGGAACTGGTGTGAATTTTGCTCTTGGCAAGCCGGCAGAGAGCGGTTAAAGAACCGCTTCCGGACGTGCCGGCTTCGGCGGGCGCGTTCGTGCACGCATTCCGAAAACCCGACACGACAGGAGATCATTCCTTTTCAGGACGTCCGTAAGGATTTGCCCGAAAAGGAAAGAAAACCCGTCGGTTGGTGGAATGTGGGCAGGGGTCGGGCGGTTCGCCGGCTGACCTTGTCCTGTCCAAGACTGCAGGCGCCTGCGGGAAATTTCGATTTCTCAACGGCTTAATCGCATGGCCTGCATAGACGGGTGAAGACCGGATTTCACTTCGCATCCAGCTTTAAGGGCTGGTTCGCGAAACGGGTCTGGTTCGGACCTCGACACGCCGTGGGCGCCTTCAGGTGCTCCCGGAGGGCAGGCTTTGAATTGTCGTCTTGCCCGGCGCGTGTCCTGGGGGATTTGGCCCCGAGGTTCAGGTTTTGGGTGGGACGATGGGTGCAACCCGGCGGTCCCGCTTTCGCGATGACCGCCAACCGGAGAGAGCTTGCTGTGGAACGAGCGGCAAAAAAAGAGGCGGTCGAACAGCTCAATGAGGTCTTCAAGACCACGAGCGTCGCGGTCGTTGCTCAATATTCCGGCCTTACCGTCGCCCAGATGCAGAAGCTGCGCCAGCAGATGAAGCAGGCGGGTGCCGCGGTGAAGGTCTCGAAGAACCGTCTCGCCAAAATTGCTCTTGAAGGCACTGACGTCGTTGCCATCGGTCCCATGCTGAAGGGACCGACCGTGATCGCCACTTCGAACGATCCGGTAGCGGCGCCAAAGGTCGCCATCGAATTCGCCAAGGCGAACGAAAAGTTCGTCATCATCGGCGGCTCGATGGGGAAGACCGTCCTGAATGTCGACGGCGTGAAGGCGCTTGCCTCGCTGCCGTCGCTTGATGAACTGCGCGCCAAGATCGTCGGCCTCATCGTGGCCCCGGCGACCAAGATCGCTCAGCTCGCCAATGCGCCCGCGGGCAAGCTCGCGCGCGTCATCCAGGCTCATGCCTCAAAGGGCGAAGCGGCCTGACGCCCTTCGCAAAACTCAAACCCGAACCAGACTTACACGTAAGGAAACTGAACAATGGCTGACTTGCAGAAGATCGTTGACGACCTCTCGAGCCTCACCGTGCTCGAAGCTGCCGAACTGGCGAAGCTCCTCGAAGAGAAGTGGGGCGTTTCGGCTGCCGCGGCCGTCGCCGTGGCCGGTCCGGCTGGCGGTGGCGCTGCTGCCGCTCCGGCGGAAGAGAAGACCGAGTTCACGGTCGTTCTCGCCAGCGCCGGCGACAAGAAGATCGAGGTCATCAAGGAAGTCCGCGCCATCACCGGTCTCGGCCTGAAGGAAGCAAAGGACCTCGTCGAGGGTGCTCCGAAGCCGCTGAAGGAAGGCGTGAACAAGGAAGAAGCCGACAAGATCAAGGCCCAGCTCGAGAAGGCTGGCGCCAAGGTCGAGCTGAAGTAACGCAAGTTACTCAGCGAAATCCCGGGCTCGCGAAGCGAGACCCGGGATCTCGTCCCAAGATCGTGGGTGGCCGGGTCAAGCCCGGCCATGACGATCGGAAAGACGGGCGCCAGATGCAAAAGGCGTGCGACGGAACGTCCCGACGCGGGCTGAACACGAAAAAGTGTGGGGATTTGAGGGTTTACCCCTCGAATCTCCACTATTGTCGCCCCATATCGGGTCGGCAGCACGAAAGCGCGGTGGCGGGGGTTCCGGATCCCTGTAAGCCGTTGGGAGAGCAGGCTATTTCGGGCTTTTGCAGTCCGTGAAGACGATCGTTGTGACGGGCGGGCGCGCACCAGCGCCCCGCGCGTCGTTTTGCGTTTTGAAGGTCTGAAGAACAGATTCAGGACATTCTCGCCTGAAACTGAGTCTGCGGCCCCCAAAACGGGTTCGAAAAATTCAACCCGGGGAGCGGTGGCAGCCGCGTCCTGGACGGCGCGCCCAATCGGGCGACGAAAATGAGAGGCCACGATGGCGCAGCAGACATTCACCGGTCGCAAACGCGTTCGCAAGTTCTTCGGACACATCAAGGAAGTGGCCGAGATGCCGAACCTCATCGAGGTTCAGAAGGCGTCCTATGACCAGTTCCTGATGGTCGATGAACCCCAGGGTGGCCGTCTCGACGAGGGTCTGCAGGCGGTGTTCCGCTCGGTGTTTCCGATCTCCGATTTCTCGGGCACCTCGATGCTGGAATTCGTCCGCTACGAGTTCGAGCAGCCGAAATACGACGTCGACGAGTGCCGTCAGCGCGGCATGACCTTCGCGGCTCCCCTCAAGGTGACGCTGCGCCTCATCGTGTTCGATATCGACGAGGAAACCGGCGCCAAGTCGGTGAAGGACATCAAGGAGCAGGACGTCTACATGGGCGACATCCCGCTCATGACGATGAACGGCACCTTCATCGTCAACGGCACCGAGCGCGTCATCGTCTCGCAGATGCACCGCTCGCCCGGCGTGTTCTTCGATCACGACAAGGGCAAGACCCATTCCTCGGGCAAGCTGCTGTTCGCCGCCCGCGTGATCCCGTATCGCGGCTCCTGGCTCGACATCGAGTTCGACGCCAAGGACATCGTCTATGCGCGTATCGACCGTCGCCGCAAGATTCCGGTGACGTCGCTGATGTTCGCCCTCGGCCTCGACGGCGAGGCGATCCTGTCCACGTTCTACAAGAAGATCCTCTACAAGCGGACCAAGGAAGGCTGGCGCGTTCCGTTCGACGCCAACCGTTTCCGCGGCTACTCGACCGTCAACGACCTGATCGATGCCGACACCGGCAAGGTCGTGCTCGAGGCCGGCAAGAAGCTTACCGTCCGTGCCGCCCGCCAGCTCCAGGAGAAGGGGCTGAAGGCGCTGCGCATGTCCGACGAGGAGCTGGTCGGCAACTACGTCGCCGAGGACCTCGTCAACCCGAAGACGGGCGAGATTCACGCCGAAGCCGGTGAGGAAATCACCGACAAGCTGATGAAGGCGCTCAACGAGCAGGGCTACAAGGAGCTGCCGCTGCTCGACATCGACCACGTCAATGTCGGCCCCTATATCCGCAACACGCTCTCGGCCGACAAGAACATGACGCGCGAGGACGCGCTGTTCGACATCTACCGCGTGATGCGTCCGGGCGAGCCGCCGACGCTGGATTCGGCGCAGGCCATGTTCCAGTCGCTGTTCTTCGACGCCGAACGCTACGACCTCTCCGCGGTCGGCCGCGTCAAGATGAACATGCGCCTCGACCTCGATGCGCCGGACACCCAGCGCACGCTGCGCAAGGAAGACATCCTCTCCGTCATCAAGACGCTGGTGGACCTGCGCGACGGCAAGGGCGAGATCGACGACATCGACCATCTCGGCAACCGCCGTGTGCGCTCGGTCGGCGAGCTCATGGAGAACCAGTACCGCATCGGCCTGCTGCGCATGGAGCGCGCGATCAAGGAGCGCATGTCCTCGGTCGACATCGATACGGTCATGCCGCAGGACCTGATCAACGCCAAGCCGGCGGCTGCCGCCGTGCGCGAGTTCTTCGGCTCCTCGCAGCTCTCGCAGTTCATGGACCAGACCAACCCGCTGTCGGAGATCACCCACAAGCGCCGCCTGTCGGCACTTGGACCGGGCGGTCTGACCCGCGAGCGCGCCGGCTTCGAGGTGCGCGACGTGCATCCGACGCATTACGGCCGCATCTGCCCGATCGAGACGCCGGAAGGTCCGAACATCGGCCTGATCAACTCGCTCGCGACCTTCGCGCGCGTGAACAAGTACGGCTTCGTCGAGACGCCGTATCGCAAGGTCAAGGACGGCCGCGTCACCGACGAGGTCGTGTACCTCTCGGCGATGGAAGAGGGCCGCTACACGGTCGCGCAGGCCAACGTGCCGCTCGACCCGAAGGGCCGCTTCACCGAAGACCTCGTGGTCTGCCGTCATGCCGGCGAAGTCTTGCCGGTGACGCCGGACAAGGTCGACTACATGGACGTGTCGCCGAAGCAGCTGGTTTCGGTCGCCGCGGCGCTGATCCCGTTCCTCGAGAACGACGACGCCAACCGCGCGCTGATGGGCTCGAACATGCAGCGCCAGGCGGTGCCGCTGGTTCGCGCCGAGGCGCCGTTCGTCGGCACCGGCATGGAAGGCGTGGTTGCGCGCGACTCGGGTGCTGCGATCGCGGCGCGCCGTTCGGGCGTGATCGACCAGATCGACGCCACCCGCGTCGTCATCCGCGCCACGGAAGATCTCGATCCGACCAAGTCGGGCGTCGATATCTACCGCCTGATGAAGTACCAGCGCTCCAACCAGTCGACCTGCATCAACCAGCGTCCGCTGGTGAAGGTCGGCGACATCGTCAAGAAGGGCGACATCATCGCCGACGGTCCGTCGACCGATCTCGGCGAGCTCGCGCTGGGGCGGAACGTGCTGGTCGCGTTCATGCCGTGGAACGGCTACAACTTCGAAGACTCGATCCTGCTCTCCGAGCGGATCGTGAAGGAAGACGTCTTCACCTCGATTCACATCGAGGAGTTCGAGGTGATGGCGCGCGACACCAAGCTTGGCCCTGAGGAAATCACCCGCGACATTCCGAACGTCTCGGAAGAAGCGCTGAAGAACCTCGACGAAGCCGGTATCGTCTACATCGGCGCGGAAGTGCGCGCCGGCGACATCCTGGTCGGCAAGATCACGCCGAAGGGCGAGAGCCCGATGACGCCGGAAGAGAAGCTGCTGCGCGCCATCTTCGGCGAGAAGGCTTCCGACGTTCGCGACACCTCGCTGCGCGTTCCTCCGGGCGTGCAGGGCACGATCGTGGAAGTGCGCGTGTTCAACCGTCACGGCGTCGACAAGGACGAGCGTGCGCTGGCGATCGAGCGGGAAGAGATCGAGCGTCTGGCCAAGGACCGCGACGACGAGCAGGCGATCCTGGACCGCAACGTCTACAACCGTCTTGCCGAGCTGCTCGAAGGGCGGCAGGGCATTGCAGGTCCCAAGGGCTTCAAGAAGGACACCAAGATCACCCGTGCGGTGCTCGAGGAGTACCCGAAGTCGCAGTGGTGGCTGTTCGCGTCGCCGAACGACAAGCTGATGGCCGAGATCGAGGCCATGCGGAAGCAGTACGACGAGTCGAAGAAGGGGCTTGAACAGCGCTTCCTCGACAAGGTCGAGAAGCTTCAGCGCGGTGACGAATTGCCGCCCGGCGTGATGAAGATGGTCAAGGTCTTCGTCGCGGTGAAGCGCAAGATCCAGCCCGGCGACAAGATGGCCGGCCGCCACGGCAACAAGGGCGTGGTGTCGAAGATCGTGCCGATCGAGGACATGCCGTTCCTCGAAGACGGCACGCATGCCGACATCGTGCTCAATCCGCTCGGCGTGCCCTCGCGCATGAACGTCGGACAGATCCTCGAGACCCATCTCGGCTGGGCCTGCGCCGGCCTCGGCAAGCGTATCGGCCAGACCGTCGATGCGTACCTGTCGAAGCAGGACATCAAGCCGCTGAAGGAGACCTTGAAGAAGGTCTACGGCGACGACGAGACGATCAAGTCGCTCAACGACAATGAGCTGCTCGAGCTCGGCCACAACTTGAGCCGCGGCGTGCCGATCGCGACGCCGGTGTTCGACGGCGCCAAGGAAGCCGACATCGAGGAGATGCTGAAGCTTGCCGGTCTGGACGCCTCGGGCCAGTCGACCGTCTATGACGGCCGCACCGGCGATCCGTTCGATCGCAAGGTGACGGTGGGCTACATCTACATGCTCAAGCTGCACCATCTGGTCGACGACAAGATCCACGCGCGTTCGATCGGTCCGTACTCGCTCGTCACCCAGCAGCCGCTGGGCGGCAAGGCGCAGTTCGGCGGCCAGCGCTTCGGCGAAATGGAGGTGTGGGCGCTCGAGGCCTACGGCGCGGCGTACACGCTCCAGGAGATGCTGACGGTGAAGTCGGACGACGTCGCCGGCCGTACCAAGGTGTACGAGGCGATCGTGCGCGGCGACGACACGTTCGAGGCCGGTATTCCGGAATCGTTCAACGTGCTGGTCAAGGAAATGCGCTCGCTCGGCCTCAACGTCGACCTGCACAACTCCAAGATAGGACCGGCGCCGACGTCGGAAGCGGCCGAGTAATTCGACCTGTCATGCCCGGCCTTTGCGGCCGGGCACCGGCGCCCCGCCCAAGGCCTTGAGGGCAGGGCGCCTGCTTGAAGTGATTTTCGAATTTGCGGCCGGAGGCGACCGGCACGCGAGGAGAAGACGATGAACCAAGAAATTATGAATCTCTTCAACCCGACGACGCCGGCTCAGGTCTTCGACCAGATCCGGATCTCGATCGCGTCTCCAGAGAAGATTCTGTCCTGGTCCTACGGCGAGATCAAGAAGCCGGAGACCATCAACTACCGCACCTTCAAGCCCGAGCGCGACGGCCTGTTCTGCGCCCGCATCTTCGGGCCGATCAAGGACTACGAGTGCTTGTGCGGCAAGTACAAGCGCATGAAGTACAAGGGCATCATCTGCGAGAAGTGCTCGGTCGAGGTCACGCTGTCGCGCGTCCGGCGCGAGCGCATGGGCCATATCGAGCTCGCAGCTCCGGTCGCCCATATCTGGTTCCTGAAGTCGCTGCCCTCGCGCATCGGCCTTCTGCTGGACATGACGCTGAAGGATCTCGAGCGGATCCTCTACTTCGAGTACTACGTCGTGCTCGAGCCGGGTCTCACCGCGCTCAAGGACCGTCAGCTGCTGTCGGAAGACGAGTATCTGAAGGCGCAGGACGAATACGGCCAGGACAGCTTCACCGCCATGATCGGCGCCGAAGCGATCCGCGAGCTGCTCAAGGGCATGGACCTCGAGAAGCTGGAGGCCTCGCTGCGCGTCGAGATGCAGGAGACCGACTCCGACATCAAGCACAAGAAGCTCGCCAAGCGCCTGAAGATCGTGGAAGCGTTCCGCCACTCCGGCAACAAGCCGGAATGGATGATCATGACCGTGGTCCCGGTGATTCCGCCGGACCTGCGTCCGCTGGTGCCGCTGGACGGCGGCCGCTTCGCGACCTCGGACCTCAACGACCTCTATCGCCGCGTCATCAACCGCAACAACCGCTTGAAGCGGCTGATGGAGCTGCGCGCGCCGGACATCATCATCCGCAACGAGAAGCGCATGCTTCAGGAAGCGGTCGATGCGCTGTTCGACAACGGCCGCCGCGGCCGCGTCATCACGGGCGCCAACAAGCGTCCGCTGAAGTCGCTCGCCGACATGCTCAAGGGCAAGCAGGGCCGCTTCCGCCAGAACCTGCTCGGCAAGCGCGTCGACTATTCGGGCCGTTCGGTGATCGTGGTCGGTCCCGAGCTGCGCCTGCATCAGTGCGGCCTGCCGAAGAAGATGGCGCTCGAGCTGTTCAAGCCGTTCATCTATTCGCGGCTCGACGCCAAGGGCCTGTCCACCACGGTGAAGCAGGCCAAGAAGCTGGTCGAGAAGGAGCGGCCCGAGGTCTGGGACATCCTGGATGAGGTGATCCGCGAGCATCCGGTGCTGCTCAACCGCGCGCCGACGCTGCATCGCCTCGGCATCCAGGCGTTCGAGCCCGTGCTGATCGAGGGCAAGGCGATCCAGCTTCACCCGCTGGTCTGCTCGGCGTTCAACGCCGACTTCGACGGCGACCAGATGGCCGTGCACGTTCCGCTGTCGCTCGAAGCGCAGCTGGAAGCGCGCGTCCTGATGATGTCGACCAACAACATCCTGCATCCGGCCAACGGTCAGCCGATCATCGTGCCGTCGCAGGACATCGTGCTCGGTCTCTACTACGTTTCGATCATGCGCGAAGGTCTGCCCGGCGAGGGCAAGATCTTCGGCGACATGGCCGAGCTCGAGCACGCCCTGCACGCGAAGGTCATCCACCTCCACACCAAGATCAAGTACCGCTGGCAGGGCATGGACGAGACCGGCAAGGTCTCGACGCGCTGGATCGAGACCACGGCCGGCCGCGTCATGCTCGGCAATCTGCTGCCGAAGAACCCGCGAATTTCGTACGAGATCATCAACAAGCTGATGACCAAGCGCGAGATCTCGGGCGTGATCGACCAGGTCTATCGTCACTGCGGTCAGAAGGAGACGGTGATCTTCTGCGACCGCATCATGGCGCTCGGCTTCTACAACGCGTTCAAGGCCGGCATCTCGTTCGGCAAGGACGACATGGTCGTGCCGCACGGCAAGTGGAAGATCGTCGACACCACCCGTACGCTGGCGAAGGATTTCGAGCAGCAGTACAACGACGGTCTGATCACCCATGGCGAGAAGTACAACAAGGTCGTCGACGCGTGGTCGAAGGCCACGGAAGAAATCGCCAAGGCGATGATGAAGGAGATCTCCTCGACCAAGAAGACGGCGAGCGGGGCCGATGCCGACATCAACTCGATCTACATGATGGCTCACTCCGGTGCCCGCGGTTCGCCGGCCCAGATGCGCCAGCTCGCCGGCATGCGCGGCCTGATGGCCAAGCCGTCGGGCGAGATCATCGAGACGCCGATCATCTCGAACTTCAAGGAAGGCCTCTCGGTGCTCGAGTACTTCAACTCGACCCACGGCGCCCGCAAGGGCCTCGCGGACACCGCGTTGAAGACCGCCAACTCCGGCTATCTGACCCGTCGTCTGGTCGACGTCGCGCAGGACTGCATCATCACGCAGAGCGATTGCGGCACCAAGCTCGGCATCAAGATGCGCGCCATCGTCGATGCCGGCACCGTGGTCGCTTCGCTCGGCTCGCGCATCCTCGGACGCACGGCCTGCGAAGACATCCGCGACAGCTCCGGCAAGGTGATCATCAAGCGCGACACGCTGATGGAAGAGAGCCATCTGGATGCCATCCAGCAGGGTGGCGTGCAGGAGGTGAAGATCCGCTCGGCGCTGACCTGCGAGCTCGTCAACGGCATCTGCGGCAAGTGCTACGGCCGCGACCTCGCCCGCGGCACCCCGGTCAACCACGGTGAAGCCGTCGGCGTCATCGCGGCGCAGTCGATCGGCGAGCCGGGCACCCAGCTCACCATGCGCACCTTCCACATCGGCGGTGCGGCGCAGCTCAACGAGCAGTCCTTCGTCGAAGCCAATTTCGACGGCAAGATCGTGATCAGGAACAAGGCCATCGCCCGCAACAGCGAAGGTCACCTGATCGCGATGGTGCGCAACATGGTGGTGGCGATCGTCGATGCCGACGGTACCGAGCGTGCGACGCACCGCGTCCAGTACGGCTCGCGCCTGCACGTCGACGAGGGCGACATGGTCAAGCGCGGCCAGCGCATCGTCGAGTGGGATCCCTACACCCGTCCGCTCCTCACCGAAGTCGAAGGTACCATCGGCTTCGAGGATCTGGTCGAGGGTCAGTCGATCTCGGAAACGCTCGACGAAGCCACCGGT
This sequence comes from Bradyrhizobium frederickii, assembly GCF_004570865.1. GTDB lineage: Bacteria > Pseudomonadota > Alphaproteobacteria > Rhizobiales > Xanthobacteraceae > Bradyrhizobium > Bradyrhizobium frederickii. The sequence continues at coordinate 102,427 of NZ_SPQS01000016.1, read as the reverse complement.
ATCGCCAAGCGCGTGGTCATCGACTGGCGCTCGACCCGCGGCGGCTCGGACCTGCGTCCGGCCATCGTGGTCAAGGGCAAGGACGGCAAGGTGCTCAAGCTCGCCCGTGGCGGCGATGCCCGCTACATGCTGTCGGTCGATGCCATTCTCTCGGTCGACGTCGGAGCCAAGGTCAATCCGGGCGACATTCTCGCCCGTGTCTCGACCGAAAGCGCCAAGACGCGTGACATCACCGGCGGTCTGCCGCGGGTGGCGGAACTGTTCGAGGCACGGCGTCCGAAGGATGCGGCGATCATCGCCGAGATCGCGGGCACCATCCGGTTCGGGCGCGACTACAAGAACAAGCGTCGCATCTCGATCGAGCCGATGGACAAGACCGACGAGCCGCGCGAGTACCTGATCCCGAAGGGCAAGCACATCCACCTTCAGGACGGCGACGTCGTCGAAAAGGGCGACTTCATCGTCGAAGGCAACCCGGCGCCGCACGACATCCTGGCGGTCAAGGGCATCGAGGAACTCGCGGCCTATCTGGTCAACGAGATCCAGGAGGTCTACCGGCTCCAGGGCGTGCTCATCAACGACAAGCACATCGAGGTGATTGTCCGTCAGATGCTCCAGAAGGTGGAAGTCACCGACCAGGGCGATACGGACATGATCTCGGGCGAGCAGGTCGACAAGATCGAGTTCGACGCGTTGAACGAGAAGGCCAAGGAAGAGGGCAAGAAGCCCGCCACGGGAACGCCGGTTCTGCTCGGCATCACCAAGGCGAGTCTCCAGACCCGTTCGTTCTTCTCGGCGGCCTCGTTCCAGGAGACCACCCGCGTCCTCACGGAAGCGGCGGTCAACGGCAAGGTCGATCCGCTCGAAGGCCTCAAGGAGAACGTCATCGTCGGCCGGCTGATTCCGGCAGGTACCGGCGCCTCCATGGCCAAGATCCGCGAAGTCGCCATGAAGCGCGACAAGCTGATCCTGGACGAGCGCGAGAAGCAGGCGGCCGTCGTGTCGCCCGCGCCGGAAGCGGAGCTTCCCGCGCTGCCGCCCGCGGAATGATCGTTCATCCGTAGGAATACTGAGGACAATGAAAAGGCCGGCGCAAGCCGGCCTTTTTGCTGCATTCCTCGCTTGCTGCAATGCAGGATCAGCCTTTGTTCATCTTTCCTTCAGGCGCAAAAGGGCTTCTGCTAGGAGAGTTTAGACCGGTGGTCCCGCGAAGGGGGCGGACCGGGAGACCACGGAACTCATATGCTTGATCTCGCAATCGTAGGCGGCGGTCCCGGTGGGCTGATGAGCGCCTGGTACCTGAAGCGCAAGCTTGGCGATCTCTGCCGCGTCACCATCTACGAGGCCTCGGACCGGCTCGGCGGCAAGATCGTCACGCGCAAGTTCGATTCGGCGCCCGCGATCTACGAGGCCGGCGTGGCCGAGATCTACGATTACTCGATGACGGGTCCGGATCCGCTGCGCGAGTTGATCCAGCATTTCGGCCTGCAGACCATCCCGATGGACGCCGAGCAGGTGCATCTCGGCGGCGAGCTGCTCAACGATGTGCCCGGCATGCGCCGCAAATACGGCGCCAAGACCGCGGCTGCGATCGAGGCCTTTCGCGAGCGCTGCACCGAGATGTTGTCGCCGGTCGAATATTACGAGGGCGTCGGCGCGCACGACAACGAGAATCCCTGGGCCTACAAGACCGCCGAGCAGGTGCTCGACGAGGAGGTCGAGGACGAGACCGCCAAGCGCTTCTTCAAGGTGATGGCGCGCTCCGACATCGCGACCGAGAGCCACAACACCAACGGCCTCAACGCGCTCAAGAACTACCTGATGGATGTCGACGGCTATATCGGCCTCTATTCCATCCAGAACGGCAATGAGCAGCTGATCGAGTGCCTGCAGTCGGAGGTCAACGCCGACATCCAGCTCAATCATCGCGTGCTCGCCGTGGGCAAGGCGCCGACCGGCCGCTACCAGCTCAAGATGATGAACGGCAAGGGACCGGAGACCCGCGACTTCGATCTCGTGCTGGTCTGCCTGCCGCATTCCTGGCTCGCCACGCTCGGCTGGGAAGGCGAACAGCTGCGCAAGTCGATGGTCAAGCACGTCTCCTATTTCGACCGTCCCGCGCATTACCTGCGCGTCTCGATCCTGTTCGACACGCCGTTCTGGGGGGAGAAGATTCCCGGCGCCTGGTTCATGTCGGAAGCCTTCGGCGGCTGCTGCGTCTACAACGAGGGCGCGCGCCACGACGTCGGCAAGCACGGCGTGCTGAACTGGCTGATTCCCGGCTCCGACGCGCTGGCCTTCGCCAACCTGTCGGACCAGGAGCTGATCGACGCCGCGCTGAAGTCGCTGCCGGCCTCGCTCGGCGATGCGCGTTCGCATTTCATGGAAGGCAAGATCCACCGCTGGCTGTCGTCAGTGAACGCCATACCGGGCGGTCTGCCCGTGCGCGACGTCATGACCAATCACCGGCCGGAGCCGAAGGAGCATCCGGGCATCGTGGTGGTCGGCGACTATCTGTTCGACTCGACGCTGAACGGCCTGCTCGACTCCTCCGACGCCGCCACCGACATCATCCTGACCGAGATGATGCGCCTGCGCCGGGAACGGGCGCAGGAGGACAAGCCGCTCTCCGACAAGATCGATCGCGATTATTTCGAGAACTATCGCGGCCTCGGTCCCTATCACGAGGCGTGGCGCCACTTTACCGACCCCGATTATCTCACCAAGCTGCTCGGCATCGTCTGGGGCAAGACGAAGGGCGCCAGGCTGCTCGTCGCGGGCTCCGCCAGCGGCGAGCTGGTCGGCGCGCTGCGCGAGCGCGGCATCGATGCCTTCGGCATCGAGAACAACCGCGCCATCCACGCCAAGACGCCGAAGGCGCTGAAGAAGTACAACAAGCTCGGCTCGATCACCGACATGCCGTTCAAGGACGGCGCGTTCGACTTCGTGTTCGAGACCAGCCTCTGCCACATTTCCCCGAAGCAGGTGGTCCGCGCGATCCGCGAGCTCAACCGCGTGGTCAAGACCGGCCTCGTGTTCGGATCGATCACCTCGGACATGGCTCCCGCCCTGATCGACCGCTACGACCTGCTGCGCGGGGTCAAGAAACTCGGCACCTGGTGGGAATGGTCCGAACTGTTCTTCGGTAACGGTTTCGAGCTCTCGATGCACCGTAAGGATTGCACCGATGCGCTCTGGGAGGCGACGCTCGCCGCCAACAAGGGGCCGGGGCAGTGGTACGCCGACGCCGACAGCTTGCGCTATTCCTTCTTCGACAAGGTCGAGGACGAGGACGAGGAATAGCCGCGGGACACGCGTCGAATTCGCCAATTGTTTTGCCGAATTCATCTTGATCGCATAGAATCGGTGCAATAGCGGTTGCCGCTATATCCTGCTTTCTCTGCGGTCATGCCGGCCGTCAGCATCGGTTGGTTTCATGGCATCCAAGCCTCTTTCGCCCGACGACAAGCCTCTCTCGCCCGACAAACAGAAGCTTGCCGCAGAAAAGGCGGCCGAGCTCGACGACAAGCTCGCCGCGGCGGCCAAGCCGGACCTCGACGACGAGGAGGATGACGAGGACGAGGCGGACGACGGGCTGGAACTCGATGACAACGATGAGGACGAGGACCTCGTCGTCTTTACCGCCCGCGAAGCCGCCGGCGCGCTCGCAACCATCCTCGGGTTCGTCAAACCCTATCTGACGAACTACAAGCGGATGCTCTCATTCGTTGCGTTCGGCGTCTTCGTCGAGACGCTGTTCAACGTCATCATGCCGCTCAGCCTCAAGTTTCTGATCGACGACGCGCTCGGCGAGGAGGATTTCCATGCGCTGTACAAGATCCTCGGCGTGCTCGCCGCCGCCGGCATCTTCACCTCGATCGTCGCGGTCTGGTACGAGCGCTGGGATGCGCGGCTGGCCGCCTGCATCATCTCGGACGTCCGCAAACGCCTGTTCGAGCACGTCCAGGACTTGCCCGCGGCCTATTTCGGCCGCACCAAGCGCGGCGAGATCCTGTCGCGCTTCTCGGTCGACCTCTCGGCGTTCGAAGGCTCGGTGAAGACCTTCGCCAACAGCGCCGCGCTGCCGTTTCTGGAACTGATCGCGGGCATCGTCCTGATGGTGTTCTTGAACTGGCAGCTCGCGGTGGTCGCGCTGCTCGTGTTTCCGATCACGCTGATCGGCCCGCGGATCCTGACGCCCAAGGCAGTGCAGGCCAATTACGAGCAGAAGCTCAACGAGAGCGCGCTGCTCGGCATGGTGCAGGAGAACGTGGCCGCGCAGGCCGTGATCAAGGCGTTCAGCCTGCAGCGCAAGATGTTCGGCTTCTTCGCCTTCCGCAACGACGAGACGCGCAACAGGATCGCCTCGGCCGCATTCCTGTCGACCATGGTGGAGCGGACGGTCACCATCTCGGTGCTATTGCTCCACCTCGTGGTGCTCGCGATCGGCGCGTATCTCGCGACCAAGGGCCAGATCACCATCGGCACCTTCGTCACCTTCGAGAGCGCGTTCTGGGAGGTCTCCTACAACATCGCCCATCTGATGCACTTCATCCCGGTGTCGATCTCCTCGGCCGCCGCGATCCGCCATATCCAGGAGCTGCTGGACGAGCCGACCCGCGGCGCCGATCGGGCCGGTGCGCCCGATTTGCCGCGCATCACCAACGACATCACCTTCGACCACGTCACCTTCCAGTACGAGGGCAGTCAGACGCCGGTGCTGGACAATCTCAGTCTCAAGCTCGACGCAGGCAAGCGCATCGCGATCGTCGGCCCGAGCGGCTCCGGCAAGAGCACGTTGCTCAACCTGATCCTGCGGCTCTACGTGCCCGACGAGGGGCGCGTCACCATCGACGGCGTCGACGTCCGCAAGGTGACGCTCGATTCGCTGCGCCGGAGCATGGCGGTGGTGTTCCAGGAGAACATGCTGTTCAACATGTCGATCCGGGAGAACATCCGGCTCGGCAAGGAGGGTGCGACCGACGAGGAGGTGGAGGAGGCCGCCAAGAAGGCCGAGATCCACCGCTACATCATGAGCCTGCCGCAGCGATACGACACGCCGGTCGGCGAACGCGGCGACACCCTGTCGGGCGGCCAGCGCCAGCGCATCGCGATCGCGCGCGCGATCATCCGCAACCCATCGGTGCTGCTGCTCGACGAAGCCACCTCGGCGCTGGACCAGACCACGGAAGCTGCGATCAACCGCACGCTGCTCAAGGTCGCCAAGGGCCGCACCATGATCTGGTCGACCCACCGTCTGACGTCGGTGGTCGAGATGGACGAGATCATCGTCATTTCCGGGGGCAGGGCGATCGAACGCGGCACTCATGCCCAGCTGCTCGCCAAGAACGGGACCTATCGCAAGCTGTGGAACGACCAGATCCACCAGCCGCACGGCGCAGCCGCCCCCGTCGACGACGGCAGAGACGAGGACGACGAAGACGACGACGACGAGGAGTGACCGGACCGCGATTCGGTGATTCCGGTGATCGGCATCGGCGCGGTCCGCACCAGACGACGAGTTTTCGATTCGGAAAACTCGGTCGGAGAGCTCTCATTCGAATTGATCGTCAGTGCCGAAACGTCCGCGCGGGCGTTGGTCGCGCGGTAAACTTCGGGCGCTCCCTGGTGAAATCTCAGGTGCCGATGACTGCCGAAGCGGAGAGATTAACGCCCCTTAACGCATGACGAGCAAGAAAAGCCTTGCCGATGGTTATAAAGTTGCGTTTTACCCGGGTATAAATTGCAACCAGGCTGGCCAAGTGGAGGCTGGCCTCCCATATCAGGGGAGCGCGGCAAGGGTGGCAAACAGCGATTTTGACAGGCTCCTGAAGCGCTTCGTGACTGTGGTTTCGCCTTGACTTGAGCGACTCTCACTTATAGAAAGCGCCTCACTTAACGACAGGCGGTGAGCATCGCCAGCGTCGGAACGGGCCACCCGCTAGATCCCCAAGGACCAGTCCACAAGGGATCGCTCAAGGCGGGCACCAACCTCGACGAATGCCGCTCAAACGCTGTCGATCATAGCTAGGCAATGCCAGTGCGATTCTAGGTCTCTTGAGCACGTTCTCTTGAGATCGAATTCGGATGCATGACCTCAGTACGCAGGCCGCGGCTCGACGCTGACCGGCCTCAATACTGCGGTCCTCTGTGGCGTCGAAGCGCTTTCCGCCCGTTAATGGGGCGGTTGGCGCGATTTCGCTTTGTGCGGATAGTTCCGCGGAAGGCGGCCTCGTCGGGCGGGTGGCTCGAAAGAATTTGCAGTCCCGGCAACGGGCTGCGGCAAGACAGCGGATCCGAAAGGGGCCGCGACAGAACAAAGGGTAAGGCCAGGATGCCGACGATCAACCAGCTGATCGCTCAACCGCGTGAAGTGCAGAAGTCGCGCAAGAAGGTGCCGGCGCTGCAGCAGTCGCCGCAGAAGCGTGGTGTTTGCACCCGCGTCTACACCACGACCCCGAAGAAGCCGAACTCGGCGCTTCGTAAGGTCGCCAAGGTGCGCCTGACCAATGGCTTCGAGGTGATCGGCTACATCCCCGGCGAGGGCCATAACCTCCAGGAGCACTCGGTGGTCATGATCCGCGGCGGCCGCGTCAAGGACTTGCCCGGCGTGCGTTACCACATCCTCCGCGGCGTTCTGGATACCCAGGGCGTCAAGAACCGTAAGCAGCGTCGTTCGAAGTACGGCGCGAAGCGTCCGAAGTAAGCGGGAACCAGCTCTATGTCTCGTCGCCACTCAGCGGAAAAGCGCGAAGTCCTTCCCGATCCGAAGTTCGGGAACATCATCGTCACGAAGTTCATGAACTCGGTGATGTATGCCGGCAAGAAGTCGGTCGCCGAGGGCATCGTCTACGGTGCGTTCGGTATCATCGAATCCAAGACCAAGCAGAACCCGCTCGGCGTGTTCGAGCAGGCGCTCGAGAACGTCATGCCGACGATCGAGGTTCGTTCTCGCCGCGTCGGCGGCGCGACTTACCAGGTTCCGGTCGAGGTTCGCTCGACCCGCCGGCAGGCGCTGGGCATCCGCTGGCTGATCTCGGCCGCGCGCGAGCGCAACGAGAAGACCATGACCGAACGGCTTTCGGCCGAGCTGCTGGACGCATCGAACAACCGCGGGAACGCCGTCAAGAAGCGTGAAGACGTGCATCGGATGGCGGAAGCCAACCGCGCCTTCTCGCATTATCGCTGGTAACGGCGACACACTCGGACTCGCAAGGAACGACTCATGCCCCGCCAACATGCCATCGAGGACTACCGTAACTTCGGTATCATGGCGCATATCGACGCCGGCAAGACCACGACGACCGAGCGCATCCTCTATTACACCGGCAAGAGCCACAAGATCGGCGAAGTGCACGAAGGTGCCGCGACGATGGACTGGATGGAGCAGGAGCAGGAGCGTGGCATCACGATCACCTCGGCTGCGACCACCGCGTTCTGGGCCGGCAAGCGCCTGAACATCATCGACACCCCCGGCCACGTCGACTTCACCATCGAGGTCGAGCGCAGCTTGCGCGTGCTCGACGGCGCCGTCTGCGTGCTCGACTCGAACCAGGGCGTCGAACCCCAGACCGAGACCGTCTGGCGCCAGGGCGACAAGTACAAGGTTCCGCGCATCGTCTTCGCCAACAAGATGGACAAGACCGGCGCCGACTTCTTCAAGTGCCTGACCGACATCGTCGACCGCCTTGGTGCCAAGCCGATCGCGATCCAGCTTCCGATCGGTGCCGAGAACAACTTCAAGGGTCTCGTCGACCTCGTGAAGATGCAGGGCATCATCTGGAACGATGAATCGCTCGGCGCGAAGTTCGATTATGTCGACATTCCCGAGGATCTCGTCGAGCAGGCCAAGGAATACCGCGAGAAGATGGTGGAAGCCGCCGTCGAGCTCGACGACGACGCCATGGCCGCCTATCTCGACGGCAAGGAGCCGGACGAGGCGACGCTGAAGCGGCTGATCCGCAAGGCGGTGCTGACCGGCGCGTTCTATCCGGTGCTGTGCGGCTCGGCCTTCAAGAACAAGGGCGTGCAGCCGCTGCTCGACGCCGTCGTCGACTATCTGCCGTCGCCGATCGACGTGCCCGCGATCAAGGGCACCGACGACCGCGGCAACGAGGTCGTGCGCAAGGCGGACGACAAGGAGCCGCTGGCGCTGCTTGCGTTCAAGATCATGGACGACCCGTTCGTCGGCACCATCACCTTCTGCCGCATCTATTCCGGCGTGCTGCAGAGCGGCACCGGCGTCGTGAACTCGACGCGCGAGAAGAAAGAGCGCATCGGGCGCATGCTGTTGATGCATGCGAACAACCGCGAAGACATCAAGGAAGCCTATGCCGGCGACATCGTCGCGCTGGCCGGCCTGAAGGAAGCGCGCACCGGTGACACGCTGTGCGATCCCGACAAGCAGGTGATCCTGGAGAAGATGGAATTCCCCGAGCCGGTCATCGAGATCGCGATCGAGCCGAAGTCCAAGGCCGACCAGGAAAAGCTGGGCGTGGCGCTGGCCAAGCTCGCCGCGGAGGATCCGTCCTTCCGCGTGTCGACCGACCAGGAGTCCGGCCAGACCATCCTCAAGGGCATGGGCGAACTCCATCTCGACATCAAGGTCGACATTCTCAAGCGCACCTACAAGGTCGACGCCAACATCGGCGCCCCGCAGGTTGCGTTCCGTGAGCGCGTCACCAAGAAGGCCGAGGTCAAGTACACCCACAAGAAGCAGACCGGCGGTACCGGTCAGTTCGCGGAAGTGTCGATCGTGGTCGAGCCGAACGAGCCCGGCAAGGGCTACGAGTTCGAGTCCAAGATCGTCGGCGGTGCGGTTCCGAAGGAATACATCCCCGGCGTCGAAAAGGGCCTCAACAGCGTGATGAGCTCCGGCGTGGTCGCGGGCTTCCCTGTGGTCGACGTCAAGGTTCAGCTGGTCGACGGCAAGTATCACGACGTCGACTCGTCGGCGCTCGCCTTCGAAATCGCAGCGCGCGCGGCATTCCGCGAAGCCCTGCAGAAGGGCAAGTCCGTCCTGCTCGAGCCGATCATGAAGGTCGAAGTCGTGACCCCGGAAGACTACACCGGCTCGGTCATCGGCGACCTGAATTCCCGGCGCGGTCAGATCCAGGGTCAGGACATGCGCGGCAACGCCAACGTCATCAATGCGATGGTGCCGCTCATGAACATGTTCGGTTACGTGAACAACCTGCGCTCGATGAGCCAGGGTCGCGCGACCTTCACCATGCAGTTCGACCACTACGCAGAAGCGCCGGCCAACGTGTCGGCAGAAGTCCAGAAGAAGTTTGCCTGATTGTCGTCGGTCTAAAGCTGACGATTGAACGGAGAGTCAAATGGCCAAAGCAAAGTTTGAACGTAACAAGCCGCACTGCAACATCGGCACCATCGGTCACGTCGACCATGGCAAGACGTCGCTGACCGCGGCGATCACCAAGGTTCTCGCCGAAGCCGGCGGTGCGACGTTCACCGCGTACGACCAGATCGACAAGGCGCCGGAAGAGAAGGCGCGCGGCATCACCATCTCGACCGCGCACGTCGAGTATGAGACGCCGAACCGTCACTACGCCCACGTCGACTGCCCCGGCCACGCCGACTACGTCAAGAACATGATCACCGGCGCCGCCCAGATGGACGGTGCGATCCTGGTCGTGTCGGCCGCTGACGGCCCGATGCCGCAGACCCGCGAGCACATCCTGCTCGCCCGCCAGGTCGGCGTGCCCGCGCTCGTCGTGTTCCTCAACAAGTGCGACATGGTCGACGATCCGGAGCTGCTCGAGCTCGTCGAGCTCGAAGTCCGCGAGCTGCTCTCCAAGTACGACTTCCCGGGCGACAAGATCCCGATCATCAAGGGCTCGGCGCTCGCCGCCCTCGAAGATTCCGACAAGAAGCTCGGCCACGACGCCATTCTCGAGCTGATGAAGAACGTCGACGAGTACATCCCGCAGCCGGAGCGTCCGATCGACCAGCCGTTCCTGATGCCGGTCGAAGACGTGTTCTCGATCTCGGGCCGCGGCACCGTCGTGACCGGCCGTGTCGAGCGCGGCGTCGTCAAGGTCGGCGAGGAAATCGAGATCGTCGGTCTGCGCGCCACGCAGAAGACCACGGTCACCGGCGTCGAAATGTTCCGCAAGCTGCTCGATCAGGGCCAGGCCGGCGACAACATCGGTGCGCTGCTCCGCGGCACCAAGCGCGAAGACGTCGAGCGCGGCCAGGTGCTGTGCAAGCCGGGTTCGGTCAAGCCGCACACCAAGTTCAAGGCTGAGGCTTACATCCTCACCAAGGAAGAGGGCGGTCGCCACACCCCGTTCTTCACCAACTACCGTCCGCAGTTCTACTTCCGCACCACCGACGTGACCGGTGTGGTGCATCTGCCGGAAGGCACCGAGATGGTGATGCCGGGCGACAACATCGCGATGGAAGTGCACCTGATCGTGCCGATCGCGATGGAAGAGAAGCTCCGCTTCGCGATCCGCGAAGGTGGCCGCACCGTCGGCGCCGGCGTCGTCGCCTCGATCATCGAGTAACAAGCGAATAGGGAATGGTGAGTGGCGAATAGGGATCTCTATTCGCTACTCGCTACTCGCCACTCACTAGAGAAAGCACGGCAATGAACGGCCAAAACATTCGTATCCGTCTCAAGGCGTTCGACCATCGTATCCTCGATACGTCGACCCGCGAGATCGTGAACACGGCGAAACGCACCGGCGCGCAGGTCCGCGGACCTATTCCGCTGCCCACCCGCATCGAGAAGTTCACCGTCAACCGTTCGCCCCACGTCGACAAGAAGAGCCGCGAGCAGTTCGAGATGCGCACTCACAAGCGCCTGCTCGACATCGTCGATCCGACCCCGCAGACCGTCGATGCTTTGATGAAGCTCGACCTGGCCGCCGGTGTCGACGTCGAGATCAAGCTCTGAGCATGCCCCGAAAAGTGGGCACCGGTTTTCGGATCGGGTCATGCTCACTTACGAAGATTAGCTAGTCCGCAAGGACAGAAAGAACAGGAAGCAAGCCGATGCGCTCCGGAGTGATCGCACAAAAGGTCGGGATGACGCGGGTCTTTACAGAGGCCGGCGAACATATCCCCGTGACCGTGCTGAAGCTCGGCAATTGCCAGGTCGTAGGCCACCGTACCGAAGAAAAGAACGGTTACGTCGCGCTCCAGCTCGGTTCTGGCAGCCGCAAGACCGTTTACATGCCCAAGGCGGAACGCGGCCAGTTCGCGGTCGCCAAGGTCGAGCCGAAGCGGCGGGTCGAGGAATTCCGCGTCTCGCAGGACGCGATGATCCCCGTCGGCGCCGAGATCCTTGCGGATCACTTCGTCGTCGGTCAGTTCGTCGACGTCACCGGCACCTCGGTGGGTAAGGGGTTCGCCGGCGGCATGAAGCGCTGGAACTTCGGCGGTTTGCGCGCCACCCACGGCGTGTCGGTCTCGCACCGTTCGATCGGTTCGACCGGCGGTCGTCAGGATCCCGGCAAGACCTGGAAGAACAAGAAGATGCCCGGCCACATGGGTGTCGACCGCATCACCACGCTCAACCTTCGCGTCGTCCAGACCGATGTCGAGCGCGGCCTGATCCTCGTCGAAGGTGCCGTTCCCGGCTCCAAGGGCGGCTGGATCCGCGTGCGCGACGCCGTCAAGAAGCCGCTGCCGAAGGACGCTCCGAAGCCCGGCAAGTTCAAGGTTGCTGGCGACGCGGAAGCCGCTCCGGCTGCGCAGGAGGCGTGAGATGGAATTGAAGGTCACCACCCTCGAAGGTAAGGAAGCCGGCTCGGTCCAGCTCTCCGACACCATTTTCGGCCTCGAGCCGCGCCAGGACATCATTGCACGTTGCGTGCAGTGGCAGCTCAACAAGCGCCAGGCCGGTACGCACAAGGCCAAGGGCCGCGCGGAGATCTGGCGCACCGGCAAGAAGATGTACAAGCAGAAGGGCACCGGCGGTGCTCGTCACGGCTCGGCCCGCGTGCCGCAGTTCCGCGGCGGCGGTCGTGCCTTCGGTCCGGTGGTGCGCTCGCACGCCACCGATTTGCCGAAGAAGGTCCGCGCGCTGGCTCTGAAGCATGCGCTCTCGGCCAAGGCCAAGGACGGCGATCTCGTCGTGATCGACAAGGCCGCGCTGGAAGCCGCCAAGACCAAGGCGTTGCTCGGTCATTTCTCGGGTCTGGGCTTGACCAACGCGCTGATCATCGACGGTGCCGAGCTCAACAACGGTTTTGCCGCTGCGGCCCGCAACATCCCGAACATGGACGTGCTGCCGATCCAGGGCATCAACGTCTATGACATCCTGCGCCGTCAGAAGCTCGTTCTGACCAAGGCCGCCATCGATGCGCTGGAGGCGCGCTTCAAATGACGAAGAACATCGAGGCTCGCCACTACGACGTGATCGTTGCGCCGGTCGTGACCGAAAAGGCGACGATCGCCTCCGAGCACAACAAGGTGCTGTTCAAGGTTGCCGCGAAGGCGACCAAGCCGCAGATCAAGGAAGCGATCGAGAAGCTGTTCGACGTCAAGGTCAAGAGCGTCAACACGCTGGTCCGCAAGGGCAAGACCAAGGTCTTCCGCGGCAATCTCGGCTCGCAGTCGAACACCAAGCGCGCGATCGTGACCCTCGAAGAGGGCCACCGGATCGACGTCACCACCGGTCTGTAAGGTCGTACGACGATGGCACTGAAGAAATTCAACCCCACGACGCCGGGCCAGCGCCAGCTGGTCATGGTCGATCGTTCGGCCCTCTACAAGGGCAAGCCGGTCAAGGCGCTCACCGAGGGCAAGCATTCCTCGGGCGGCCGCAACAACACCGGCCGCATCACCGTGCGCTTCCGTGGCGGCGGTCACAAGAAGACGCTGCGCACCGTCGATTTCAAGCGCGAGAAGATCGACGTTCCCGCGACCGTCGAGCGGCTCGAGTATGATCCGAACCGCACCGGCTTCATCGCGCTGATCAAGTATCAGGACGGCGAGCAGGCCTACATCCTGGCGCCGCAGCGCCTGGCCGTGGGTGACACCATCGTCGCCGGCAATTACGTCGACGTGAAGCCGGGCAACGTCATGCCGCTCGGCAACATGCCGGTTGGCACGATCATCCACAACATCGAGGTCAAGATCGGGAAGGGCGGCCAGCTCGCCCGTTCCGCCGGCACCTACGCCCAGCTCGTCGGCCGCGACCAGGACTACGTCATCATCCGCCTGAATTCGGGCGAGCAGCGCCTGGTGCACGGCCGTTGCCGCGGCACGATCGGCGCGGTGTCGAACCCGGATCACATGAACACCTCGATCGGCAAGGCCGGTCGCAAGCGTTGGATGGGCCGTCGCCCGCACAACCGCGGTGTCGCGATGAACCCGATCGACCATCCGCACGGCGGTGGTGAAGGTCGCACCTCGGGCGGCCGCCACCCGGTCACGCCGTGGGGCAAGCCGACCAAGGGCAAGAAGACCCGCACCAACAAGTCGACCAACAAATTCATTCTCCTAAGCCGCCACAAGCGGAAGAAGTAAGGAACGCCGGACATGGTTCGTTCAGTCTGGAAAGGCCCGTTCGTCGAGGGTTCTCTGCTCAAGAAGGCAGATGCCGCGCGCGCGTCCGGCCGTCACGACGTCATCAAGATCTGGAGCCGTCGTTCGACGATCCTGCCGCAGTTCGTCGGCCTGACCTTCGGCGTCTACAACGGTCAGAAGCACGTGCCGGTGGCCGTCAACGAGGAAATGGTCGGTCACAAGTTCGGCGAGTTCTCGCCGACCCGGACCTTCCATGGCCACTCCGGCGACAAGAAAGCCAAGAAGGCTTGAGGATTAAACGATGAGCAAACCTAAGCGCGAACGGAGCCTCGCCGACACCGAGGCCAAGGCGGTCGCCCGGATGCTGCGGGTGAGCCCGCAGAAGCTCAACCTGGTCGCCCAGCTCATTCGCGGCCGGAAGGCTGCTGCTGCGCTCGCCGATCTGCAGTTTTCGCGCAAGCGGATCGCGGTCGACGTCAAGAAGTGCCTGGAATCGGCCATCGCCAACGCCGAGAACAACCACGACCTCGACGTCGATGATCTCGTCGTGGCGCAGGCCTTCGTCGGCAACGGTCTTGTGATGAAGCGCTTCGCCGCTCGCGGTCGCGGCCGCTCGGGCCGGGTCTACAAACCATTTTCGCAGCTGACGATCATCGTTCGTCAGGTCGAAGCTGAAGCCGCCGCTTAAGGGCGCAGGAGAACACGATGGGTCAAAAGATCAATCCGATCGGTCTGCGCCTCGGCATCAACCGTACCTGGGATTCCCGCTGGTTCGCCGGCAAGCAGGAATACGGCAAGCTGCTGCACGAGGACGTCAAGATCCGTGAGATCCTGCACAAGGAGCTCAAGCAGGCGGCCGTCGCCCGCATCGTGATCGAGCGTCCGCACAAGAAGTGCCGCGTCACCATCCACTCGGCCCGTCCGGGCGTGGTGATCGGCAAGAAGGGCGCCGACATCGACAAGCTGCGCAAGAAGGTCGCGGACATCACCTCGTCCGACGTCGTCATCAACATCGTCGAGATCCGCAAGCCGGAGCTCGATGCGACGCTGGTGGCCGAGTCGATCGCGCAGCAGCTGGAGCGCCGCGTGGCGTTCCGCCGGGCCATGAAGCGCGCCGTGCAGTCGGCGATGCGTCTCGGCGCGGAAGGCATCCGCATCAACTGCTCGGGTCGTCTGGGCGGTGCGGAAATCGCGCGCATGGAATGGTACCGCGAAGGTCGCGTGCCGCTGCATACGCTGCGCGCCGACATCGACTACGGCGTTGCGACCGCGTTCACGACCTTCGGCACCTGCGGCGTCAAGGTCTGGATCTTCAAGGGCGAGATCCTCGAGCACGATCCGATGGCCCAGGACAAGAGAATGGCCGAAGGCGAGACGGGTGGCAGCAGCGATCGTGGTGGCCGTCAGCGCCGCGATACGGCTGCAGCCTGATCTGCACTGAGAATTTGAGGGCTCAAAGCCATGATGCAACCTAAGAAAACGAAGTTCCGGAAGGCGCATAAGGGCCGCATCCACGGCGTTGCGTCTTCGGGCGCGACGTTGGCGTTCGGCCAGTTCGGCCTGAAGGCGACCGAGCCTGAGCGCGTCACCGCGCGCCAGATCGAAGCCGCTCGCCGCGCGCTGACCCGCCACATGAAGCGCGCCGGCCGCGTCTGGATCCGCGTGTTCCCGGACGTTCCGGTGTCGAAGAAGCCGGCCGAAGTCCGCATGGGCTCCGGCAAGGGTTCGCCGGAATTGTGGGTCGCGCGCGTCAAGCCGGGCCGGGTGCTGTTCGAGATCGACGGCGTCAACACCCAGACGGCGCGTGAGGCGCTGACCCTGGCGGCCGCCAAGCTGCCGATCAAGACGCGCTTCGTCGAGCGCATTGCGGAGTAATGGCCATGGCCCAGATGAAGATCGAAGACATCCGCGCGATGAGCCCCGACCAGCAGGATGACGCCATCCTGAACCTGAAGAAGGAGCGCTTCAACCTGCGCTTCCAGCGCGCCACCGGGCAGCTCGAGAACACCTCGCGCCTGCGCGAGGCCCGCCGTGACATCGCCCGGATCAAGACCGTCGCCGCGCAGACGCGCGCCAAGAAGAAGTAAGAGGCTTACGAAGATGCCGAAACGTACTTTGCAGGGCGTGGTCGTCAGCGACAAGCAGGCCAAGACCATCGTGGTGCGCGTTGACCGCCGCTTCACGCACCCGATCTACAAGAAGACGATCCGCCGTTCGAAGAACTACCACGCGCACGACGAGAGCAACGAGTTCAAGCCGGGCGACATGGTGTGGATCGAGGAATCGAAGCCGATTTCGAAGTTGAAGCGCTGGGTCGTGATCCGGGGCGAGCACAAGAAAAGCGCCTGATCTGTTGGCTTTAGCCGACTGACTTCAGGGAAATGTTGAGCGCCGGCTGGGCTGGCGCAAAGAGAAGAGGACGAGGTGCATCAATGATTCAGATGCAGACCAACCTCGACGTGGCCGACAATTCTGGCGCACGCCGTGTCATGTGTATCAAGGTGCTCGGAGGCTCCAAGCGCCGCTACGCCACGATCGGCGACATCATCGTCGTCTCGATCAAGGAAGCGATTCCGCGTGGCAAGGTGAAGAAGGGCGACGTGATGAAGGCCGTCGTGGTGCGCGTCCGCAAGGACATCCGCCGCGCCGACGGTTCGGTCATCCGCTTCGACCGCAACGCCGCCGTTCTGATCAACAATCAGTCCGAGCCGGTCGGCACACGTATCTTCGGGCCCGTGCCGCGCGAGCTGCGCGCCAAGAACCACATGAAGATCATCTCGCTCGCGCCGGAGGTGCTGTGATGGCTGCGAAGATCCGCAAGGGCGACAAGGTCGTCGTGCTGACCGGTCGCGACAAGGGCCGGACCGGCGAAGTGTTCGAAGTGCGTCCCGACGCCGGCACGGCGCTGGTGCGCGGCATCAACATGGTCAAGCGTCACCAGAAGCAGACGCAGGCCCAGGAGGGCGGCATCATCTCGAAGGAGTCGCCGATCCAACTGTCCAACATCGCGTATGTCGGCAAGGACGGAAAGCCGACCCGCGTCGGATTCAAGATTCTGGCGGACGGCAAGAAGGTCCGCATCGCCAAGAGCTCGGGAGCTGAGATCGATGGCTGAGGCCGCTTATACCCCGCGCCTGCGCGCGGAATACGACGCGAAGATCCGCACGGCTCTGACCGAGAAGTTCGGTTATGAGAACGTCATGCAGGTTCCGCGCCTGGACAAGGTCGTGCTGAACATGGGCGTCGGCGACAGCGTCAACGACCGCAAGAAGGCCGAGACCGCCGCTGCCGAGCTGACCCAGATCGCCGGCCAGAAGGCGATCGTGACCTATTCGCGGATCGCGATCGCGACCTTCAAGCTGCGTGAGAACCAGCCGATCGGCTGCAAGGTCACGCTGCGCAAGGCCCGCATGTACGAGTTCATCGATCGCCTGGTGACGGTCGCGCTGCCGCGCGTCCGCGACTTCCGCGGCCTGAACCCGAAGAGCTTCGACGGCCGCGGCAATTATTCGCTCGGCATCAAGGAGCACATCATTTTCCCCGAGATCGACTTCGACAAGGTCACGGAAGCCCGCGGTATGGACATCACCGTCTGCACCACGGCCAAGACCGACGAAGAGGCGAGGGCCTTGTTGACCGCTTTCAATTTCCCGTTCCGGCAGTGAGACGCTGAGCTAAAGCCTCTCAAACGCGGATACCCAGGAGCCAAGCATGGCAAAGAAGAGTTCAGTCGAGAAGAACAACCGGCGCAAGCGGATGGTGAAGAACGCCGCCGCCAAGCGCGAGCGGTTGAAGGCGATCATCGCCGACAAGGCGCTGCCGATGGAGGAGCGGTTCGCCGCGACCCTGAAGCTGGCGGAAATGCCGCGCAACTCGTCGGCGACCCGCATTCGCCTGCGTTGCGAGCTGTCGGGCCGTCCGCGCTCGAACTACCGCAAGAACAAGCTGTCCCGTATCGCGCTGCGCGAACTTGGCTCCAAGGGCATGGTCCCGGGCCTCGTGAAGTCCAGCTGGTAAGGAGGGTCGTTTAGATGTCTACGCACGATCCAATCAGCGATCTGATCACCCGTATCCGCAACGCGCAGATGCGCTCGAAGAGCAAGGTCTCGACGCCCGGCTCGAAGATGCGCGAGAACGTGCTCGAGGTCCTCAAGTCCGAGGGTTACATCCGCGGCTACGCCACGCTCGAGCATTCCTCGGGCCGCAGTGAGATCGAGATCGAGCTGAAGTATTTCGACGGCGAGCCCGTCATCCGCGAGATCGAACGTGTCTCCAAGCCCGGGCGCCGTGTCTACGCCTCGGTGAAGAACCTGCCGCGGGTCAACAACGGACTCGGCATTTCGGTGTTGTCGACGCCGAAGGGGATCATGGCCGACCACAGCGCGCGCGACGCGAATGTGGGCGGCGAAGTCCTCTTCACGGTGTTCTGAGAAGGATTTTTCATCCATGTCACGTGTTGGCAAAAGGCCTGTGGCGGTGCCGTCGGGTGTTACCGCGACCGTCGATGGGCAGACCGTCAAGATGAAGGGGCCGAAGGGCCAGCTTCAGTTCGTCGTCCATGACGACGTCGAGGTGAAGCTCGAGAGCGGCCAGATCAAGGTCAAGCCGCGGCTCGAGACCAATCGCGCGCGCGCGCTGTACGGTACCGCTCGCGCCCAGGTCGCGAATCTGGTCGAAGGCGTCACCAAGGGCTTCGAGAAGAAGCTCGAGATCACCGGCGTCGGTTACCGCGCTGCGATGCAGGGCAAGAACCTGCAGCTCGCGCTCGGTTACAGCCACGACGTGGTCTACGCGATCCCGGAAGGGATCACGATCACGGTGCCGAAGCCGACCGAGATCACGGTGTCGGGCAGCGACATCCAGCGTGTCGGCCAGGTCGCGGCCGAGATCCGCAGCTATCGCCCGCCGGAGCCCTACAAGGGCAAGGGCGTCAAGTATGTTGGCGAATTCATCTTCCGCAAGGAAGGCAAGAAGAAGTAACGGAGCCGGTCATGTCCAAAGCCAAGGTTACCAATGCCCGGCGCAAGCGGAGTGTGCGGCTGAAGCTGCGCCGCTCCGGTGGTGGTCGTCCGCGTCTGTCGGTGTTCCGCTCGTCCAAGCACATCTACGCCCAGGTCATCGACGACCTGAAGGGCGAGACGCTGGCCTCTGCCTCCTCGCTCGAGAAGTCGATGCGCGACGGCGGCAAGACTGGCGCCGACATCGATGCGGCGAAGGCGGTCGGCAAGCTGCTGGCCGAGCGCGCCGCCGAGAAGGGTGTCAAGGAAGTCGTGTTCGATCGCGGCAGCTACCTCTATCACGGGCGCGTCAAGGCTCTCGCCGACGCTGCGCGTGAGAGTGGGCTGAGCTTCTAACGGAATTTGAGGATTGAGGCGTAAGCCTCTGAAGGATTGGAAAAACCATGGCAGCTGAACGCGAACAACGTGGTGGACGCGATCAACGCGGCGGCGGACGTGAACGCAGGGAGCGCGAGGAGCGCGACAGCGAGTTCGTCGACAAGCTCGTCCACATCAATCGCGTGGCCAAGGTCGTCAAGGGCGGCAAGCGCTTCGGTTTCGCAGCGCTGGTCGTGATCGGCGACCAGAAGGGCCGCGCCGGCTTCGGTCACGGCAAGGCGCGCGAAGTGCCCGAGGCGATCCGCAAGGCCACCGAGTCCGCCAAACGCAACCTGACCCGCGTGTCGCTGCGCGAGGGCCGTACGCTGCATCACGACATCGCCGGCCGTCATGGCGCGGGCCGTGTCTACCTGCGTGCAGCTCCGGCCGGTACCGGCATCATCGCCGGCGGTCCGATGCGCGCCGTGTTCGAGACGCTCGGTGTCCAGGACGTGGTGGCGAAGTCGATCGGCTCGTCGAACCCCTACAACATGGTTCGTGCGACCTTCGACGCGCTGAAGCACCAGGACTCGCCGCGCTCGGTCGCTGCCCGCCGCAATATCAAGGTGTCCACCCTCCAGTCCCGCCGTATCGGTGGCGACGCCGAGGCGGCTGCCGACTAACGGAAGCTTTTCGGAGTAGACTCCCATGGCCAAGGCCGCAAAGACGATCAAGCTCGAGCAGACCGGCAGCGCGATCCGCCGCCATCACTCGCAGCGCTCGACGCTGATCGGGCTCAAGCTCAACAAGATCGGCCGCACCAGCGAACTGCCGGATACCCCGGCGGTCCGTGGCATGATCGAGAAGGTTCACCATCTCGTCCGCATCGTCGACGAGAAGTAAGCAAGGGCGCACGATCCCGAACAGCGGGCTATCCGTTTTCGGCGAAGATCAGGCGCAAGACACAAGGAGAAGGGCGATGAAGCTCAGCGATATCGCCGACAACGCCGGCTCGCGCAAGAAGCGTATGCGCGTCGGCCGCGGCATCGGTTCGGGCAAGGGCAAGCAGTCCGGCCGCGGCGGCAAGGGCCAGACCGCGCGTTCCGGCGTGCGCATCAAGGGTTTCGAAGGCGGCCAGATGCCGATGCATCGCCGCCTGCCCAAGCGCGGCTTCAACAACATCTTCCGCGTCGAGTTCGCCGAGATCAATCTCGACCGGCTCCAGGAAGCGGTCGATGCCAAGAAGATCGACGCCGGCAGCGTCGTGAACGTCGAGGCCCTGGTGAAGGGCGGCGTGCTGCGCCGCGCCAAGGGCGGCCTGCGGCTGCTCGGCCGCGGCGAGCTCAAATCCAAGCTCAACATCGAAGTCCACGGCGCCAGCAAGACCGCGATTGAGGCGGTCGAGAAGGCCGGCGGCTCGGTGAAGATCCTCGCCCCTGCCAAGGAAGAAGGCGAGGCGGCGTAACAACTGCGTCATCGGCCCGCGGCGCGCGGGCCTTTACGCATGTGGGACGATGGACTTATCGAAGCCGAGCCCCAGATAATGTCCGGTGTCCGGTATAATGTAGCCCGGCCGCGGGCATGACGGCGCGATAGGCGGCGGGAGAAAGTCCAAGATGGCCTCTGCAGCGGAACAACTGGCAGCCAATCTCAATTTCGGTGCGTTCGCCAAGGCTGACGAACTGAAGAAGCGCATCTGGTTCACCCTGGGTGCGCTGCTCGTTTATCGGCTCGGGACCTATATCCCGCTGCCCGGCATCGATCCCAATATCTGGGAGCAGGTGTTCCGCTCCCAGGCGGGAGGCATCCTCGGCATGTTCAACATGTTCGCCGGCGGCGGTATCCACCGCATGGCGATCTTCGCGCTGAACATCATGCCGTATATCTCGGCCTCGATCATCATCCAGCTCCTCACCACCGTCTCGCCGCAACTCGAGGCGCTGAAGAAGGAGGGCGAGTCGGGCCGCAAGCTGCTCAACCAGTACACCCGCTATCTCACCGTGATCCTGGCCGCGTTCCAGTCTTACGGCATCGCGGTCGGCCTCGAAGGCGCCGGCAACGTCGTCAGCGAGCCCGGCATGTTCTTCCGCCTCTCGACCGCGATCACGCTGACCGGCGGCACCATGTTCCTGATGTGGCTGGGCGAGCAGATCACCTCGCGCGGCATCGGCAACGGCATCTCGCTGATCATTCTCGCCGGCATCGTCGCCGAGCTGCCCGCCGCGCTCGCCAACATGCTCGAGCTCGGCCGTCAGGGCGCGATGTCGACCGGCCTGATTCTGGTCGTCATCATCATGGCCGTCGCCGTGATCGCCTTCATCGTGTTCATGGAGCGCGCGCAGCGCCGCCTCCTCATCCAGTATCCGAAGCGCCAGGTCGGCAACAAGATGTTCGAGGGCCAGTCCTCGCATCTGCCGCTCAAGCTCAACACCTCCGGCGTGATCCCGCCGATCTTCGCGTCCTCGCTGCTGCTGCTGCCGACGACGGTCGCGAATTTCAACGCGGGCAGCGGGCCGGAATGGTTCCAGTGGATCACCACCCAGCTCGGCCACGGCCGTCCGCTGTTCCTGTTCATGTATCTGGCGCTGATCGTGTTCTTCGCCTTCTTCTACACCGCGATCGTGTTCAACCCGACCGAGACCGCGGACAATTTGAAGAAGCACGGCGGCTTCATTCCGGGCATCCGTCCCGGCGAGCGGACCGCGGAATATATCGACTACGTGCTCTCGCGCATCACCGTGCTCGGCGCTGTCTATCTGGCGATCGTCTGCTTGATCCCGGAGATCCTGATCTCCTACGCCTCGGTGCCGTTCTACTTCGGCGGCACCTCACTGCTGATCGTCGTCAGCGTCACCATGGATACGGTGGCACAGGTGCAGGGCTATCTGCTGGCGCACCAGTACGAAGGCCTGATCCGCAAGTCGAAGCTGCGCGGCCGCCGCCGCTAAATGCGGCGTGCTCTCAAGGCGGCGCGCGACCGCGCCGCCGATTCGCCGCGCGAGCAGCGCGCGGCCCTTGGAGGCGATCGTTCGGTTGCTTCGGCAGAGCTGCTCTCACTGCTGCGCAATCACTGATTTCAAAGCCCTTCTTGGCGTCCACCCGTCTGCTCCCCTATGATAGGGTAGCGGTGCAGCGCCGATTGTGGTTTGCACTGTTCTTCGATTTCAAACACAGGTGCGCGACGTATCGCTCACCAATCCGGGGGGCGTACGCCGATGAGAATTATACTTCTGGGACCGCCGGGGTCGGGCAAGGGGACGCAGGCGCAGCTGTTGGTGCAGCGCTATGGCATCGTCCAGCTCTCGACCGGCGAGATGCTGCGTGCTGCGGTGGCGGCCGGAACGCCGGTCGGACTCAAGGCCAAGGAGATCATGGCCAGCGGCAGCCTCGTGCCCGACGAGGTCGTGGTCGGAATCATCTCCGATCGCATCGACCAGCCGGACGCCAAGAACGGTTTCATCCTCGACGGCTTCCCGCGCACCGTGCCGCAGGCCGAAGCGCTTGACGAACTGCTCAAGGCCAAGCGCCTCAAGCTCGACGCCGTGATCGAGCTCCGCGTCAACGAGAGCGCGCTCCTGCACCGTGTCGAAACCCGCGTTGCCCAGATGCGGGAGCGCGGCGAGGAGGTCCGGTTGGACGACACGCCGGAGGTTCTGACCAAGCGACTCGCCAACTACCGCAGCCAGACGGAACCGCTGATTCACTACTATTCCGAGCGGCGGAAGCTCTCGACCATCGACGGTATGATGGCCATCGACGAGGTCACCCGCGCCATTGATCGCCAGCTCCAGGCGCTGGGGGCGACCGAGCCCCAGGAGGCTGGCAAGCAAACCAGCAAGGGAAAGACCAGGAGCGCGGCCAAGACCGCCCCGGTCAAGAAGGCCAAGGCGGCGAAGAAATCGGCCAAAAAGCCGGCGAAAGCAGCCAAAAAGGCCGCCAAACCGGCCAAATCCGCCAAAAAGGCAAGCAAGAAGGCCGTGAAGGGTCCCAGGAAGGCGGTCAAGAAAACGGTCAAGAAAACGGTCAAGAAGGCAGCCAAGAAGACCGCCAAAAAGGCGGTCAAAAAGGGTGCCAAGAAGGTTGCAAAAAAGGTCACGAAAAAGCGAGCCAAGCGCTAGCAGCGGTTGACGAAAGCCCCCTGAATCCCCTAATAAGCCCCGCATCCAAGTCGGATAGTTTCAGACGATGCCGGGCCCCAGGAAGACCGGGGGAGGGCGTCGTGTTCGCGTTTGTGAACACCTGCCCGAGAACACAAGCACTTAAAGCCCGATCCTGACGAGGATCGGCAACAGGAGAGAAGGCCGTGGCCCGTATTGCCGGCGTGAACATTCCCACCAACAAGCGCGTGCTGATCGCGCTCCAGTACATCCATGGCATCGGTCAGAAGATCGCCGGTGAGATCCTGGAGAAGGTGAAGATCCCCGTGGATCGTCGCGTCAATCAGCTCAGCGACGCTGAAGTGCTCCAGATCCGCGAAGTGATCGACCGCGACTATCTCGTCGAGGGCGACCTGCGCCGCGAGGTCGGCATCAACATCAAGCGTCTGATGGACCTCGGCTGCTATCGCGGTCTGCGTCATCGTCGCGGTCTGCCGGTGCGCGGCCAGCGCACCCACACCAATGCGCGCACGCGCAAAGGTCCGGCGAAAGCCATCGCCGGCAAGAAGAAGTAAGTTTTCGAATCTAGTCGCGGCGTGCGGCGAACAGGGGATGCCCGTTCGCTGCGCGCCTTTCGTTCCACAGGTGTAGCCGCTGGCATTACGGCGGCGTTTGAGATCTTCAGGAAAGGGACTCAATGGGCAAGGAAGCCACCCGCGTTCGTCGTCGTGAGCGCAAGAACATCGCCTCCGGCGTCGCGCATGTGAACTCGTCGTTCAACAACACGACCATCACCATCACCGACGCGCAGGGCAACACGATTGCCTGGTCCTCCGCCGGCACGATGGGCTTCAAGGGCTCGCGCAAGTCGACCCCGTACGCGGCGCAGGTTGCCGCCGAGGACGTCTCCAAGAAGGCGCAGGAGCACGGCATGCGCACGCTGGAAGTCGAAGTCGCCGGTCCCGGTTCGGGCCGCGAATCGGCGCTCCGCGCGCTTCAGGCCGCCGGCTTCACCGTCACCTCGATCCGCGACGTGACCACGATCCCGCACAACGGTTGCCGTCCGCGCAAGCGTCGTCGCGTTTGATTTTTACGAGTTGCGGGCGCATCGGCGCCCGCAATGACTTTGCAAGAAGCCGCAGGAATGCTCTGCGGCCTTTCTCCAACGCCAGTATTTGATGCCTCAAATTGGCTGGCCTGTATGGGTGAAACAGTGACGATCCAGAAAAATTGGCAAGAACTGATTCGGCCGAACAAGCTCCAGGTGACGCCCGGCAGCGATTCCTCGCGTTTCGCGACGATCGTCGCCGAGCCGCTCGAGCGCGGCTTCGGCCAGACGCTCGGCAACGCCCTGCGCCGCATCCTGCTCTCCTCGCTCCAGGGCGCGGCGGTGCAGTCGGTGCACATCGACGGCGTGCTGCACGAGTTCTCCTCGATCGCCGGCGTCCGTGAGGACGTCACCGACATCGTGCTCAACATCAAGGACATCTCGATCAAGATGCAGGGCGAAGGCCCCAAGCGCATGGTCGTGAAGAAGCAGGGCCCCGGCGTCGTCACCGCCGGTGACATCCAGACCGTCGGCGACGTCGTCGTGCTCAACCCGGACCTGCAGATCTGCACCCTCGACGAGGGCGCCGAGATCCGCATGGAGTTCACGGTCGCCACCGGCAAGGGCTACGTGCCCGCCGAGCGCAACCGTCCCGAGGATGCGCCGATCGGCCTGATCCCGGTCGACAGCCTGTACTCGCCGGTCCGCAAGGTCTCCTACAAGGTCGAGAACACCCGCGAGGGCCAGATCCTCGACTACGACAAGCTGACCATGACGATCGAGACCAACGGCGCGATCTCGCCGGATGACTCGGTGGCTTACGCTGCCCGCATCCTGCAGGACCAGCTCAACGTGTTCGTCAACTTCGAAGAGCCGCGCAAGGAAGTCGCCCAGGAGATCATCCCGGACCTCGCCTTCAACCCGGCCTTCCTCAAGAAGGTGGACGAGCTCGAGCTGTCGGTGCGCTCGGCCAACTGCCTGAAGAACGACAACATCGTCTATATCGGCGACCTCGTGCAGAAGAGCGAAGCCGAAATGCTTCGCACCCCGAACTTCGGCCGCAAGTCGCTGAACGAGATCAAGGAAGTGCTGGCCCAGATGGGTCTGCATCTCGGCATGGAAGTGCCGGGCTGGCCGCCGGAGAACATCGACGAGCTCGCCAAGCGCTTCGAGGATCATTACTGAGTTCGGCGAATGGGGAGTGGCGAATAGCGAATTCAACTCGCTACTCGCCATTCACTACTCGCTATCCGGGCGAACGCAGGCAGCCCACCTGAGCAACATGTCCGACGAACCGTCGCGGCAGTTTTAACGTAAGGACTACTCACATGCGTCACGGCAAGGTTCATCGGAAGCTCAACCGCACGGCCGAGCATCGCAAGGCGATGTTCGCCAACATGGCGGCCGCGCTCATCAAGCACGAGCAGATCGTCACCACGCTGCCGAAGGCCAAGGAGCTCCGTCCAATCGTCGAGAAGCTCGTCACCCTCGGCAAGAAGGGCGGTCTGTCGCTGCGCCGCCAGGCGATCTCGGAGCTGCGCGACGTCGACATGGTCAAGAAGCTCTTCGACACGCTGGCGACCCGCTACAAGGACCGCCAGGGCGGCTACACCCGCATCATCAAGGCCGGCTTCCGCTACGGCGACAACGCCGCGATGGCCGTGATCGAGTTCGTCGATCGTGACGTCGATGCCAAGGGGCAGGATTCCGGCCCCGTGCAGGAAAAGGAAGCCGAGGCGGCGTAAGCCGTTCAGCGGATACGGATGGATTGAAAACGGCGCCCTCGGGCGCCGTTTTTGTTTCTGGGACCGGCGCAGAAGCGCGGGACTATTCCTCCTTGATCCCCGCCTTTTGCGCGATGTCCTTCATTTCTGCGGTCTCCTTGCCGATCGCTCCCGCCCAATCGCCGAAACGCGCGAAGCCGGGCTCGAAGCCGACCTTGGTGAAGCGCTCGGCCACGGAGGGATTCTTGATCGTCTCCTCCAGCGTTGTCGAGAGCTTGTCGTGAACGGCCGGCGGCAGGCCCTTGGGAGCGACCACGGCGCCCCATGAGGCGAAGTCGATGTTGCCATAGCCGAGCTCGGCGAGCGTCGGCACGTCAGGCAGGAACGGCGTGCGCTTGGCCGAGAACACGGCGAGCACCTTGACGGCGCCCGCCTCGATCTGCGGCTTGATCGCGATCACGGTGTCGACGTGGTACTGGATGTGCTTGCCGATGAGGTCGTTCATCGCCGGCGCGCTGCCCTTGTAGGGCAGGTGGACCATCTTGATCCCGGCCGCCGATTTGAACAGCTCGCCGGCAAAGTGCGAGACGGTCGCGACGCCGAAGGACGCCAGCGAGAGCTTGTCGGGATTGGCCTTGGCCTCGGCGACGAGCGCAGCCACGTCCTTGACCGGATTGTCCTTGTAGGTGACCAGCGCCAACGTGATTTTGCCGACCTGGCCGAGCGGCTCGAAATCCTTGGCCGCGTCGTACGGCACGCTTTCCTTGACGGCTGGCGGCAGCGTGAAGCTCGAGTTCGAGCTGAAGAACAGGGTGTATCCGTCCGGCGCCGCTCGCGCCACTTCCTTGGCTGCAATCGTGGTGCCGCCGCCGGGGCGGTTCATGATGATCACGGGCTTGCCGAGCCGCGTCTCCAGCTCGCCGCCGATGATGCGCGCCACCACGTCGGAGGCGCCGCCGGGCGGGAAGGGAACGATCAATTGCAGGGCTTTGTCCGGATAGACCGCTTGCGCCGGCGCCTGCGAAATGCTGCCCATCAGGCCGAGCAACCCGAGCGCAACAGTGAGGGCGGTTCTCTTCATCGCATGGTCCTTCCGTGTTCGCATGAGCGCAGATGCTCGGGTCCGGTTTAGCAATATTCATTCCACCTGCACTCGGGCCGAGGCGGAACAGCTCCCGATCGTCTCACTGATTGGTGAGCGCCGATTGCGAGCCGGTCCATCGCGTCCGATATCCCCGGCATCGATCTGATGGAGATTATTACATGAACATCGACCTTTCGGGAAAAACCGCCCTGGTGACCGGCTCGACCGCGGGCATCGGCCATGCCATCGCCAAAGGCTTGGCGGCCTCCGGCGCCAGCGTCGTGATCAACGGCCGCGGCCAGGACAAGGTCGATGCCGCCGTGCGCAAGCTGGAAGGAACGGGCGCCAAGGTCCGCGGCATCGCCGCGGACGTCTCGACCGCTGCGGGCTGCAAGACGCTGGTTGCGGCGCTGCCGGACGTCGACATCCTCGTCAACAATGCCGGCATCTTCGAGCCGAAGGACTTCTTCGACATTCCCGACGAGGACTGGAGCCGCTTCTTCGAGGTCAACGTCATGAGCGGCGTGCGGCTGTCGCGGGCCTACATGAAGGGCATGCTCGAGCGCAATTGGGGCCGCATCGTCTTCATCTCCTCGGAGTCCGGCCTCAACATTCCCGTCGAGATGATCCATTACGGCATGACGAAGACGGCGCAGCTCTCGGTCGCCCGCGGCCTGGCGCAGCTCACGCGTGGCACCGGTGTCACCGTCAACTCCGTGCTGCCGGGCCCGACCATGTCGGAGGGTGTCGAGACTTTCGTGAAGGATCTCGCCAGGCAGAACGGCCAGTCGGTGGACGAGGCGGCTGCCAATTTCGTCAAGCAGCACCGTCCGAGCTCTCTGCTTCAGCGTTTCGCCGGCGTCGACGAGATCGCCAACATGGTGGTCTATGTCGCCTCGAAGCAGGCATCCGCCACCAACGGCGCGGCGCTGCGCGCAGAAGGCGGCATCGTCAACACCATTGCCTGAGGCCGCGCATGACAGCCTATGTGATCTCCGAACTCGAGATGCGCGATCCCGACGGATTTGCAGCCTATCGCACGCTCGCCGCGAAGACGATCGAGCGGTACGGCGGACGTTATCTCGTCCGTGGCGGCAAGGTCGAGCTTGCCGAAGGCAACCTCCCGGCGAAGGCGATCGTCATCGTCGAATTTCCGTCGATGGCGAGGCTGAAGGAATGGTACGCCTCGCCGGAATATGCCGAGGCGCTGAAGTTGCGTCAGACGGCGCTGGAGCGGCGGCTGCTGTTCGTCGAGGGGGTGGCGGAAGCGTAGCTGCCGTAGGGTGGGCAAAGCGACAGCGTGCCCACGCACTTTTTGCGACCGAGAGAGGTGGTGGGCACGGCGCAAGTGCGCCTTTGCTCACCCTACGAATCCTTCGCCTACCACCCCTCCAGCACGATCTTGCCGCGCGATTTGCCGCTCTCGAGCAGCGCATGCGCGCGCTTGAGGTTGGCGGCGTTGATCGTGCCGAAGGTCTGGTCGAGCGTGGTGCGCAGCACGCCCTTGTCGATGAGGTCGGCGACGTCGTTCAGCAGATGATGCTGCGCGATCATGTCCGCCGTCTGGAACGAGGAGCGGGTGAACATCGATTCCCAGTGCACCGAGATCGCCTTGCCCTTGAACGTGCTCATGGTGAATTCCGGCGGATCGTCGATCAGGCCGAACTTGCC
This sequence comes from Bradyrhizobium frederickii, assembly GCF_004570865.1. GTDB lineage: Bacteria > Pseudomonadota > Alphaproteobacteria > Rhizobiales > Xanthobacteraceae > Bradyrhizobium > Bradyrhizobium frederickii. Next base: position 73,988 of record NZ_SPQS01000016.1, on the reverse strand, counting down.
CTGCGGTGCCATGAAGTCCGCGATCGCCTTGTAGTGCTGATCGGTGAAGGTGAGGCTCGCCACCAGCGCGACAGGCGGCAGCTTCAACTTCTCGATCTGCTCCTTCATCGGCTTGCCGTGGTCGATCACGGCGTGCGCGCCGAGATCGAGGCACCATCTCTGCGATTCCGGCCGCGTCGCGGTGGCGAGCACCGTGAGGCCGGTGAGGCGGCGGGCAAGCTGGATCAGGATCGAGCCGACGCCGCCGGCGCCGCCCGTGATCAGGAGCGTGCGCGGATCGACGCTCTTGCCGGGTACCGCGCCGAGCCGGTCGAACAGCAATTCCCAGGCGGTGATGGAAGTGAGGGGAAGGGCGGCTCCTTGCGCGAATGACAGGCTCTTCGGCTTGTTGCCGACGATGCGCTCATCGACCAGGTGGAATTCGGCGTTGGTGCCCTGGCGCAGGATCGAGCCGGCGTAGAACACCTCGTCGCCCGGCTTGAACAACGTAACCTCGGGCCCGACGGCATCGACCACGCCGGCGGCGTCATAGCCCAGGATCTTGGTCTCGCCCTCGGGCGGAGCGGCGCGCTTGCGCACCTTGTAATCGACCGGATTGGCCGAGATCGCCTTCACGGCGACGCGGATGTCGCGCCCTTTGGGCTCCGGTTTTGCGGTCTCGAAATCGAACAGCGAATCCGCGTCCTCGATCGGAAGCGATTTCTTGTAGCCGACGGCCTTCATGGCTTGTCTCCATCAGATGGCTTGCTCGCCTGCCGTCCTAACTGTCGCTCTGGCTCCGATTTGGCAAGTACTGTAAATTCGGGGATATAGTCCCTGTTTGGATACTATTGGGAAAGACGCATGAAACGGCGCAATTTTGCCCGTCGTCCCGGCTGCTCGGTCGAGGCGACGCTGGACCTGATCGACGGCAAGTGGAAGGGCGTGATCCTCTATCACCTGCAGAGCGGCACCCAGCGCTTCGGCGAATTGCGCCGCCGGATGCCCGGCATCACCCAGCGCATGCTGACAAAACAGCTGCGCGCTCTGGAAGAGGACAAGCTCGTCATCCGCAAGGTCTATGCCGAGGTGCCGCCGCGGGTCGAGTACTGCCTCTCCGAGCTCGGCGAGAGCCTCAAGCCGGTGATCGACACCCTGAAGGCCTGGGGTGAGAGCCATCAGGAGCGGCTGTCCTGCGCGCCTGAGCCGGTCGTGGTGAAAAAGCCGAAGCGGGCGGCGTGAGTTTTCCGGGAGCGGATCGTAGCGCCCCCGGAAAAGGTGAGCCTCAGAACGCGAATTGCGTCCGCATCGCGACCGCGTCGAACTTCGAGCCGACATCGGCGGTCGAGACCGGCGAGGCCTGTCGCGACACGGTGCCGTGCAGATAGTCCAGCATGAAGCGGACATTGCCGTTGACGTACCAGTTGAGCGCGAGGGTGTAGACGGTCTGCCGGCCGCCGGCGACGCCGGTCGCGGTTGCGAGCTGGTCATTGAGGTCGATCGTCGAGAACCGCCCCGCGATTTCCCACGCGCCCCAGCCGCCGCCGTCGAGCGAGAACGGATGCGCCGGCTTGACGCCGTGATAGGCGGCGTTGGCGGCGTTGTAGGTCCGGCCTTCGCCCGTCAGCACGTAGCCGGCCTGCGCATATCCGCCCTGGAATTTCAGGCTGGGCGCGCCGACCAGCGGCACGCCGGTGTTGGCGGTGCGGTCGACATTGTACCAGAAGTACTCGCCCTGGACGATGAGCGGCCCGTAGGTTGCGGCCGCCTCGACGCTGTAGACCTGCGCGCCCGAGACGTTGGCCATCGCGCCGGTCGAGACCAGCGTCGTTGGATCAAGCCGCAGTTCGGGGCGATCGCTGAGCGTCAATGTCTGCGTGTTGGCGATCAGGTTGCGCGGCGGCTGGATCAGCCATTGCGCGTCGGCGCCGATGTGCACCGAATAGTCCTTGCCGCTGATGGGATTGCCGGCGACGCGCGCCACCGCGCCGTATTGCTCGCTCGTGCCCGCGGGGGCAGCGCTCGAGGCGGAGTGGATCGCGCCGGTCGACGGTCCCGTGACATAGCCGCCGATCCAGAGCTGGTCGTTGTACCAGCGTGTGCCGGCTGCGGAGCGGAAGTCGCCGGCGGCGATGTTGGTCGCGATCACGCCCGGTGAGGCACGCTCCATGAACATGATGTCGTTGGAGCTGGTGGCCTCGTCCATGGTGTAGGGCAGGTCCATGATGCCCGCCTCGATCGCCATCCGCCCGCCGAACGGTTTCAGGCCGGTGTAGCTGAGATAGGCGTTCTCGACACCGGAGACGCCGCCGCCGGGCAGCGATCCCGGAGCCGTCCCGCCAAATCCGTCGGAGGAGCCGCCGAAATCGTAGACCAGGGCGAAGTTCCAGTCGTTGAAGAATTTGCCGGTGACGCCGATGCGCGCGCGGCGGACGTTCTGGCCGCTGTCGAGCTTCTGCGGCACGGTCGCCGCGGTGTTGGGGCGATAGTCATAGCCGCCGACATCCCAATGCAGGCGGCTGGTGATGGCGACGCAATTGGCCTGGTCGGCGGTGCAGATCGTCGGGCGGTTGTTCGGCATCGTCACGACGACGCCGGATGCCGGGGCCGGCCCCTTGACGGGAATCGCCGCATTGGCGTTGGCAACGACGGCCTTTGCCTCCGAGCGCGCCTCGGCCTTCGCTTCAGCCTTCGCTTCGGCCCTGGCTTTGGCCGTGGCCGCTGTGTTCGCCGCGGTTTGACTCTGGAGCTTGTCGAGCTTCTGCTCCAGCAGCTTCAACTGCTGCTTCAGCAGCGCGATCTCCTGCTCGCTGCTGCTCGCCGATTGGGCCTGGGCCTGCGAGGCTGCCAGTGCGCCGGCGAGACCAATCGCCGTGGCTGTAATTCTTGTCCTGCTCACGTCATCACTCCATCGGTTGGACCAACTTCCCCAAGTCATAAGCGCAGAGCCTAAGAACGGTCGATGACTGCCCCGCGACGGCGAGCCTCGGTTGCGCTGGTTCCCGCTGATGCAAATTCGTCGCAACCGAATCCGCCGAGAGCGAGCATGCAAGATGATGCGTGTCATGCCAATCCGCGCCGCTGGCAAGTTATCGTTTCGCACGCCTGGCAAGGGGCTCGAGCCGTCGGAATGAGGCCGAATATTGCCGCCCCGCGCCCTTCTATTGAGGGGCGAACGCGCCTATATTCCGGCGTCTTTTCCAAGAGGTAGGAATGTTTCGATCGACCTGGACCGCCGCCGTCACGGCCTTGTGCATAGCCTTTTCGGCCCATTTCAATCCGGCCTCAGCGCAGGACCGCCGCGTCCCGTCCTCGCCGGCCGAGCTGCGGCTGTCCTATGCGCCCATCGTGCAGAAGGTTCAGCCGGCCGTGGTCAACGTCTATGCCGCCAAGGTGGTGCAGAACCGCAATCCGCTGTTGGACGATCCGATCTTCCGCCGCTTTTTCGGTGTGCCGGGCCAGCAGCCCGAGCAGGTGCAGCGCTCGCTCGGCTCCGGTGTCATCGTCGATACGTCCGGCCTCGTCGTCACCAACGTCCATGTCATCGAAGGCGCCGACCAGGTGAAGGTGTCGCTGTCGGACAAGCGCGAGTTCGAGGCCGAAATCGTGCTGAAGGATTCCCGCACCGATCTTGCGGTGCTGCGCCTGAAGGATTCGAAGGAGAAGTTTCCGGCGCTCGAATTCACCAATTCCGATGAGCTGCTGGTCGGCGACGTCGTGCTCGCGATCGGCAATCCCTTCGGCGTCGGCCAGACCGTGACCCACGGCATCATCTCGGCGCTTGCGCGCACGCAGGTCGGGATCACCGACTACCAGTTCTTCATCCAGACCGATGCGGCGATCAATCCCGGCAATTCCGGCGGCGCGCTGGTCGACATGAACGGCCGGCTCGCCGGCATCAACACCGCGATCTACTCGCGCTCCGGCGGCTCGCAAGGCATCGGCTTTGCAATTCCCGCCAACATGGTGCGCGTCGTCGTCGCCTCCGCCAAGAGCGGCGGCAAGGCGGTCAAGCGGCCATGGTTGGGGGCAAAGTTGCAGGCGGTGACGCCCGAGATCGCCGAGAGTCTCGGCCTGCGTTCGCCGACCGGTGCGCTGGTCGCGAGCGTGGTGTCGAATGGCCCTGCGGCGAAGGCCGGCCTGAAATCTTCCGATCTCATCACCGGGATCGACGGCCAGACGGTGGACGATCCCAATGCCTTTGATTATCGCTTCGCCACCCGTCTGCTCGGCGGCACCGCGCAGATCGACGTGCAGCGCGGCGGCAAGCCGCTGAAGCTGACGGTGGCGCTGGAGACTGCGCCCGATACGGGCCGCAACGAGCTCGTCGTCACCGCGCGTTCGCCGTTCCAGGGCGCGAAGGTTTCGACCATCACCCCGGCGGTCGCCGACGAGCTGCGTCTCGACGCCGACACCGAAGGCGTCGTGATCACCGACCTCGGCGGCGACAGCACGGCTGCGAATGTCGGCTTCCAGAAGGGCGACATCATCCTGGCCGTCAACAACCAGAAGATCAGCAAGACCGGAGACCTCGAGAAGGCCGCAGGCGAGCGTCCGCGGATCTGGCGCATCACGCTGGTGCGCGGCGGCCAGCAGATCAACGTCACGCTGGGCGGATGAGTCCGAAGCGACCACAGCAGACGCCAACGCTCTTTGCCGCGGCGGGGCTTGACCACGATGCGCCGCATCCGCTGCCGGATCGCTTGCGCCCGCGCGTGCTGTCGGAGGTCGTCGGCCAGGACCATATCCTCGGCCCCGATGGTGCGCTGACGCGCATGCTGGAAACGCGCACGCTGGGCTCGCTGGTGTTCTGGGGACCGCCCGGCACCGGCAAGACCACGGTGGCGCGGCTCTTGGCGGATGCGACCGACCTGCATTTCGAGCAGATTTCCGCGGTGTTCTCCGGCGTCGCCGACCTGAAGAAAGCCTTCGACGCGGCGCGCGCCCGCCGCGAGATGGGCAAGGGCACGCTGTTGTTCGTCGACGAGGTCCACAGATTCAACCGTGCCCAGCAAGATTCGTTTCTGCCCGTGATGGAGGACGGCACGGTGGTGATGGTGGGCGCCACTACCGAGAACCCGTCCTTCGAGCTCAACGCGGCGCTTCTGTCGCGCGCGCGCGTCCTGGTGTTTCGCTCGCTCGACGCGGCCGCGATCGAAAAACTGTTCGCGCACGCCGAGGCGGTCGAGGGCAAGAAGCTGCCGCTCGACGCAGAGGCGCGCGCCGTGCTGGTGCGCATGGCCGACGGCGATGGCCGGGCCTCACTGACGCTCGCCGAAGAGGTCTGGCGCTCGGCGCGGGCGGACGAGATATTCAACGCCGCGCAATTGCAGGAGATCCTGCAGCGCCGCGCCCCGATCTACGACAAGTCGGCGGACGGCCATTACAACCTGATCTCGGCGCTGCATAAGTCGGTGCGCGGCTCCGATCCCGATGCGGCGCTGTACTATCTCGCGCGGATGCTGGACGCCGGCGAGGATCCGTTGTTCCTGGCCCGCCGCGTCGTGCGCATGGCAGTCGAGGACATCGGCCTGGCCGACCCGCAGGCGCTCGTCATCGCCAACGCGGCCAAGGACGCCTTCGACTTCCTCGGCCATCCCGAAGGCGAGCTCGCCATCGCGCAGGCCGTGGTCTATCTCGCCACCGCACCGAAATCGAACGCGGTCTACACCGCCTTCGGCACGGCGATGCAGGTTGCCAAACAGGCCGGTTCGCTGCTGCCGCCAAAGCACATCCTCAATTCCCCGACCAAGCTGATGAAGTCGGAAGGCTACGGCGCAGCTTACGAATACGACCACGACACCCCGGAGGCCTTCTCCGGCCAGGACTATTTTCCGGAAGCCCTGGGCCGCCAGACCTTCTACGACCCGCCGGAGCGTGGCTTCGAGCGCGAGATCCGGAAGCGGCTGGATTACTGGGCCAAGCTGCGCAAGGAGCGGGGCGGCTCGCGCTAGAGGCGGCCATTTCGCCGTGACGGGAGGCGGCTTTTAGGGTAGGCAGGCTACCATGAGCCGCCGTATCAAGAGAATGAACCCAAAGCCGCGCTCGCGCGACGAGCGCGATGACTCGCGTCCGCATCAGTCGCACAGCGCGAAGAAGGCCGGCCCGCGCCCGGGCGGGAAGCCTGGCGGCAAGCCGCCGCGCTTTGCCGGTGAGCGCGCCGAGCGGCGTGCCCCCGAACGGGCCGAGCGGCGGCCGCCTAAAGCCGCCCTGGAAAGGCCTGCGCCGGAGAAATCCATCGAACCGCTGCTGCCGACCAAGGTCCAGACCGTCAAGGTGACGGCGGACGAGAACAACATGCGTGTCGACCGCTTCCTCGAAGCGCGCTTTCCCGGACTGTCGTTCTCCCATATCCAGCGCGTCGTCCGCAAAGGCGAGCTGCGCGTCGACGGCAAGCGCGTCGACAGCAAGGACCGCCTGGAGGAGGGCCAGAGCGTCCGCATCCCGCCGCTGAAGCTCGATGCGCCGAAGGTCGTCGGCGAGCTCTCGGAAGCTGCGCAGAAGACGCTGAAGGCGCTGAAGGAGATGACGATCTACGAGGACGACGACGTCCTCGTCCTCAACAAGCCGGCCGGTCTTGCCGTGCAGGGCGGCTCGGGCATGACGCGGCACATCGACCAGATGCTCGAGGTGATGCGCGATGCCAAGGGCCAGAAGCCGCGCCTCGTGCACCGCATCGATCGCGAGACGTCGGGCTGTCTGTTGGTCGCCAAGACGCGCTTTGCGGCTTCGCATCTGACCGGCGCGTTCCGCTCGCGGTCGGCGCGCAAGGTTTATTGGGCGCTGGTGCCGGGCCTGCCGAAGCCGAAGCAGGGCCGCATCTCGACCTTCCTCGCGAAGGAGGAGAGCGAGGACGACACCATCATGCGCATCGCCCAGCACGGGGACGAGGGCGCCAGCCACGCGGTGACCTACTACGCGGTGGTCGAGACCGCCGGCAACAAACTGACCTGGGTGTCGCTGAAGCCTGTGACGGGCCGCACCCACCAGCTGCGCGCCCACATGGCCCATATCGGCCATCCCATCGTTGGCGATCCCAAATATTTCAACATCGAGAATTGGCAGCTGCCGGGCGGTCTGCAGAACCGGCTGCATCTGCTCGCACGCCGCATCGTCATCCCGCATCCGCGCGGCGGCGTAATCGACGCCACCGCGCCGCTGCCGCCGCACATGCAGCAATCGTGGAATCTGCTCGGGCTCGATGCAAGCCGGTTTGATCCGATCGAGAACGCGCCGGAGGAATAGCCGGGTTGAACGGGGGTGGCGGAGGCACGACAATGTCCCCCATGACACGGCTCTCGATCAGTCTTGTGGTGTTGGCGGTAACTTGACGAACGACAGGGATCGAAAAACCGATGCGTGAATTGTTCGAAGAAGCAGCAAGCCAGCCCCCGCCCGATCCGCGGGAATCGGCGCGCGCGTCCGCGCGCACGCCGCTGCGCAAGCGCTTCTACAAGGAGGCCGGCATCGCCGATGCCGAGGGCGGTTTTGCCATTACGCTCGATGGCAAGCCGATCCGCACGCCGTCCGGCCGCCAGGTGGTGATCCCCGCGCGGACGCTCGCCGATGCCGTGGCCGCGGAATGGGCGGCCCAGGGCGAGAGCATCGACCCGGTGAGCATGCCGCTGACGCGGGTTGCCAATAGCGTGGTCGAGGGCGTCGTCGACCGCGTCGGGCTGGTCAGCGATGATCTCGCAAAATACTTCGAGTCCGATTTGCTGTTCTATCGCGCCGGCCACCCGGAAGGGCTCGTCGCCCGCGAGGCGGCGCATTGGGACCCCGTGCTGTTCTGGGCAGCGGAGGCGCTGGGGGCGCATTTCATCCTGTCCGAGGGCGTCATGCACGTGAAGCAGCCGGACGAGGCGCTGAAGGCGGCGCGTGCCGCGCTGCCCGAGGACGCCTGGTCGGTCGCCGCTCTCCACATGGTGACGACCCTGACCGGTTCCGCGCTGCTGGCCTTGGCGCTGGCCCATGGCGTGCGCGATGCCGGCCAGGTCTGGGCCGCCGCCCATGTCGATGAGGACTGGAACGCCGAGCACTGGGGCGTGGACGAGGAGGCGGCTGCCCGCCGGGCCACGCGCCTGCGGGATTTCGAGGCCGCGGTGACGGTATTGGCGGCGGTCAAGGCGCCAGTGGCCAGAGGTCCTTAACGAGAGGTTTACGACGCAGGCGTTAGGGTGGCTCGTGCTCCCTCCCGTGCTCCCTTCTGCGCTCCCTTGGGCCCCCTGAGATGCCGACGCCGGTCACGTCCATCGTTCGCGTCAGTGCCGCCAGCCCCGTGGCTGACGCGACGACGCCTGACCTCGTGCTTCAGGCCGGCAGCGTTGTGGACGCACGCGTTATCAGCGTGATGGCCGACAATCTGGTGCGGATCGCGATCGCCAACCTCTCGATGGACGTGATGTCGGAAGTGGCGCTGACACCGGGGCAGAATCTGCAGCTCGCGGTGTCGCAGAGCGACGGCACCATCCGCCTTGCGGTGATGAGCGGCGCAGGCGAGGCAACTCCCGATCAGGTTACGCTGACGCCTCGCGCTGCCTCGCTGGTGGAAAGCCCGCCGCTCGCGCCGTCCGCGACCGCGCCGCGCAATACGCTCACGCCCTTGGAGCAGGTCGCCGTCACCGCGGCCTCGGCCGAGGCTGCGGCAAAGCAGGGCAGCCAGGCGCCGCTGTTCGCCAATCTTGCGGCCGTCGTCACCGGCAGCGATTTGCCGGCGGGCTTGAAGCAGGCGGTGCTGGACGTGCTGGCACAGCAGACGCCGCTCGACCCCGCGCTCGACGGCGGCGACATCGAATCCGCCTTCCAGAAGTCTGGGCTGTTCCTCGAGGCTTCGCTGGCTGCGGGCACGACGTCGTCCGGGGCCGTTCCGGATTTGAAAGCGGCGTTGCTGGTGTTGCGCCAGACCTTGGCCACGATCGGGACGGCCGCGCCGCAGAGCCAGGGCGCCACCATCCCGGCCAGCACCGCGGCGACACCGCAGGTCGCCGCCGCGCCGGCTCAGCCGGCAGGTGAGGTCGCACACGCCGTATCGCCGTCGATCGCACCCGAAATGGCCCAACAGCCGCAAACGCTGCGCAACGCCAATCTCGCAGCGGCGATGCTGGGCGACCTGGCGGCCGACGCGCCGCAAATGGCGATGCCGCGCATGTCCGCGGGCCTTGCCGCAAGCCTGTTGCAGGAGGTCACGCAAAACCTGCCGCGCCTGACCGGCAATGTTCCCGGCTCCAACAAAGCGGTGCCCGACGGTCAGATCTTCGAGGCGGCGGCGCGCGCGACACCGCCGCCGTTCCGTGGCGCGCTGCCATCGGCGCAATCCATCGCTTCGCCATCGCTCGCGCCGGATACGCCGCTCTCTGCGACCGTGCATCGCCTGCTCGACGAGACCGATGCCGCGATCGCGCGGCAGACCCTGCTCCAGGTCGCATCGCTTCCCGATCGCACCGACGCCAGCGGTCACCGCGTTGATCCAAGTGTGCCGCAGTGGAATTTCGAGATTCCCTTTGCAACGCCGCAAGGCACCGCGATGGCGCAGTTCGAGATCTCGCGCGATGGCGCCGGCGAATCCGCCGATCCCGCCAAGCAGGCCTGGCGCGCGCGCTTCACGCTCAATGTCGAGCCGGCGGGCCCCGTCCACGCGCTGATCACGCTGAGCGGCGACAAGACCTTCGTGCGGATGTGGGCGGAGCGGCCGGCAACGGCGCAGCAGCTCCGCGCCGGCATCGGTGAGCTCAGCCAGGCCTTGATGCGGGCCGAGCTCAAGCCCGGCGACATCCTGGTTCGCGACGGCACGCCACCGCAACCGGCGCCGGCCCGCGCCGGCCACTTCCTGGATCGCGCCACATGAGCGACCCGTCCAAGCTCGCGATCGCGCTGCATTACGAGAAGGGCTCTGGCGCGCCGGTCGTCGTCGCCAAGGGCAAGGGTACGATCGGCGAAAAGATCGTCGAGATCGCCAAGGCCCATGACATCCCGATCGAGGAAAACGAGGTCTTGGCCGGTGCGCTGTCCAAGGTCGAGCTCGGCGAGGAGATCCCGCCCGACCTCTACAAGGCCGTCGCCGAGGTCCTGGTGTTCGTGCTGCGGCTGTCGGGCCGGGGACGATAGCCCGTCATCGTTTCACCACGTGACGCCTCCATGGTGCCGACGTGTTTCTCAATTCAGGATGGCCCGCTTGCTGACCCGCCGCTCCACTCTAGGCCTTCTCGCCGCATCTGCCGTCCTGCCGCGGCGCGCGCTCGCTCACGTCGCCCCGCCGCGCAACGAGATCCGTGACAGTCTCGCAAAGCGCTTCACCGACCTCGGCACATCGGGGACTTTCGTCGGCTACAAGGTGGAGGACTATCTGGTCGTCGCCAGCGACAAGGATCGGTCGGGCGAGGGCAGGCTGCCGGCCTCGACGTTCAAGATCCCGAACTCGCTGATCGCGCTCGAGACCGGCGTGGTCGCCGACCCCGACAAGGACGTCTTCCCGTGGGACGGCGTGAAACGTCCCATCGAGGCCTGGAACAAGGATCACACGCTGCGCAGTGCGATCGCCGTGAGCGCGGTGCCGGTCTATCAGGAGATCGCGCGCCGCATCGGCCAGGAGCGCATGCAGAAATATCTCGACGAGTTCGACTATGGCAACCGCGACATCGGCGGCGGCATCGACCAGTTCTGGCTCACGGGGGCCTTGCGCATCGATCCGGTCGAGCAGATCGATTTCGTCGACCGGCTGCGCCGCCGCGCGCTACCGGTCTCAAAGCGCAGCCAGGATCTGGTCGCCGACATCCTGCCGGTGGCCAAGGTGGGCGACAGCGTCATCCGCGCCAAGTCGGGCCTGCTCGGTGCAGAGCGCGGCGAGCCGTCGCTCGGTTGGATGGTCGGCTGGGCCGAGAAGGGCGAGGCGCACACGGTGTTTGCGCTCAACATGGACTGCAAGGAGCCGCGCCTCGTCGGCGAGCGCATGTCGCTGACGCAAGCCTGCCTTGCCGACATCGGCGCGATCTAGCGCTGCCGCGCCGGCGCCTTTCTCCACGTCATTGCGCTGCGCTCGCAATGACGGAGTATGCGGCGCGCCGGCGCAGATGCCGTAGGGTGGGCAAAGGCGCGCAGCGCCGTGCCCACGATCATTATGCCGCAGGCTACGATTCGTGGGCACGCTGGCGCTTTGCCCACCCTACGGCATCGCGGAGTAGGGTCTCACCCCAGCTTGAACAACACCTGCAAGAACTCCTCCACTGCCTTGCGCGCCTCGGCGGCGGTCTTCGGATTGCCGCCGACATGCGGGTTCAGCTCGACGCAGGCGTCCTTGTAGGTGAAGGGCGCATTGGTATCGCCGTTCATCAGCACGCCGCCGTCACCTTCCTTGATCTTGCAGTTGCGGACCGTCTGCGAATTGGCCGACACCGCAACGGTGCTGACGCCGAGCAGGCCGCTGTCGAACCCGTGCGCGCTGTCGGGATATTCGGTCAGCACGACATCGCGGCCTGCGGCCTTGAGCCGTTCGACAAACGCCTTGCAGCTCCTCACGGGGTTGTAGTCGTCGGGCGAGCCGTGGAAGATGCGGATCGGGCGTGCGACGACCTCGTCGTCGCTGCGATACGTCGTCGAGCAGTCCGGATAGAACGGGACGTAGGCGGCGAACGCGATGCCGGACTTGTTCCAGAGCTTGTTGAAGCGATCGACGCTTGCATAGAGCGTTGCCTGTCCGCCGCGCGAAAAGCCCATCAACACGATACGGTCCGGATCGACGCGCGGGTGCTTTGCCAGGATTTCCAGCGAGCGGTAGATGTCGATGATCAGATTGAGCCGGCCGAGCAGGGCCTGGTTCGGTCCCACCATTGTCAGGCCGCGACCGGTGAAACCGTCGATCACGAAGGTCGAGATGCCCATGGCGTTGAAGGCGTGCACCCAGGCCTCGGTGGTGGCGCCGACGCCGCTGGAGCCGTGCATCAGCACCACGACGGGGAGTTTGCCGGTGCCTTGCGCAACGCGGAATTCGCCTGCCACCGTCACCGTCTTGCCTGCGGCGGCATCGCCGCTGAGGAATTGCTGGTCGGAGAGCGTGAGAGAGGGAATCGGGTAGATCTCGGTGCGGGTGGCCACTTCCTTGGGCAGGGATTGCGCATGGGCGAGCACAGTGGAAACGCAGAGCGCAATGAGCGCCATGGCGGCGCGAAATGCCATCGGCATCAGATCCTCCCTTATGACTTTGAGGGAGTAGACCAATCGGCCTACGCGCTGTCAATTTTGTCGCAGGGAAGTTCACGCAGCGTCATGGCCGGGCTTGTCCCGGCCATCCACGAACTTCATCGCCGACGCCAAAGAACGTGGATGCCCGGGACAAGCCCGGGCATGACGACTTCATTTGGCACCGCCTCAGGCGGTATCCGTCTTCTTCGCCGTCAGCGCCTGGTCGATCGCAAAGCCGCCGATCTCGCTCATCGCCTGCGAGATCACGTCACCCTTGCAGGCAAAGCCGCTGGAGAGATAATCGAACTGTGTCCGCGCCAGCCGCAGCAGCTCGATCGGCACGGAGACGGCGGTCTCGTTGAAATCGTCGACGGAGGCGCGCAAGGTGTCCAGCTCGGTCGCGAGCTTGACGATATGGCTCTCGGCATCCTGCATCAAGCCGATCAGCCTGCCACGCTCGGCATCGAAGGCGGCGCGCTCGGCTGCGGCCGCCGCGGTGACCTCGGCGAGCCGCGCCCGCAGCACCTCGATCTGGCCGGCCATGGCGTCGGAGGCGAGCTCGGCGGCATCGCGCAGCTCGGCGTTGCGCGTGCTCTCGATCTGCTGCTCGTGATACAGCCGCTCGGCCGACATCGCCCGTTGTGCCAGCGACTCGATCAGGCTCGCGGCGCGCAGCAGCATCTCGCCATTCCGCCCCGACACCATGCTGGCCATGCGCCGCAGGAAGCCGACGGTTTCTGACGAGGAGCTCGGCGGCAGGGGGACGACGGTCGCGGACATGTGTGGTGCCTGGGCCAAGGCGTGGTGACCGCCGCCGTACCGACTGGGCTCACGCAACTTTCGGCGCCTGATCGCAAGCGCGAAGCAAGCCTGAATCGACAGGCCGGGTCAACCGGGCGGGGACACCAATTGCGGGCAATGGCGGGGATCAGGCGCTCGTCTGCGAGCCGCCCCGGCCGGGACGGGCGACGCCCAAAGCTGGCTCGTCCAGCCATTCCCGCGTCCGCCATCGGCTCCCCGACAAAACTTTGGAATTCCTTGCGCTTTCCCGCTGCCTCAGGGCAGCCCTGCGACGTGGAAAGGCGCTTTCCGGCTTGCAAAATGCCGTGTTAGAACCCCCGGCAATCGCATTTAGGCTAAGAACTGGCGGGAGCAAATGAAACACATCCTGGACGCCCTTGAAGATCGTCGCGCCGGCGCCAAGCTCGGCGGCGGGGAGAAGCGCATCGAGGCGCAGCACGCCCGCGGCAAGCTGACGGCGCGCGAACGTATCGAGCTGCTGCTCGACAAGGGATCGTTCGAGGAGTTCGACATGTTCGTCGAGCACCGCTCCACCGAGTTCGGCATGGAGAAGACCAAGGTGCCCGGCGACGGCGTCGTCACCGGCTGGGGCACAGTCAACGGCCGCAAGACATTCGTCTTCGCCAAGGACTTTACCGTGTTCGGCGGCTCGCTGTCCGAGACCCACGCGCTGAAGATCACCAAGCTCCAGGACATGGCGATGAAGGCGAGGGCGCCCATCATCGGCCTCTATGACGCGGGCGGCGCCCGCATCCAGGAAGGCGTCGCCGCGCTCGCCGGCTATTCCTACGTGTTCCGCCGCAACGTGCTGGCCTCGGGCGTGATCCCGCAGATCTCCGTCATCATGGGCCCCTGCGCCGGCGGCGACGTCTATTCGCCTGCAATGACCGACTTCATCTTCATGGTGAAGAACACCAGCTACATGTTCGTCACCGGCCCGGACGTGGTGAAGACCGTCACCAACGAGGTCGTCACCGCGGAAGAGCTCGGCGGCGCCTCGGTGCACGCCACGCGCTCCTCGATCGCCGACGGCGCCTTCGAGAACGACGTCGAGACGCTGCTGCAGATGCGCCGCCTGATCGACTTCCTGCCGTCCAACAACACCGACGGCGTGCCGGAATGGCCGAGCTTCGACGACATTGGCCGGGTCGACATGTCGCTCGACACGCTGATCCCCGACAATCCGAACAAGCCCTACGACATGAAGGAGCTGATCCTGAAGGTCGTGGACGAGGGCGACTTCTTCGAGATCGCGGAAGCCTTCGCCAAGAACATCGTCACCGGGTTCGGCCGCATCGCGGGGCGCACCGTCGGCTTCGTCGCCAACCAGCCGATGGTGCTGGCCGGCGTGCTCGATAGCGACGCATCGCGGAAAGCCGCGCGCTTCGTCCGCTTCTGCGACGCCTTCAACATCCCGATCGTCACCTTCGTCGACGTGCCGGGCTTCCTGCCCGGCACCGCGCAGGAATATGGCGGCCTGATCAAGCACGGCGCCAAGCTGCTGTTCGCCTATTCGCAGTGCACCGTGCCACTCGTCACCGTCATCACCCGCAAGGCCTATGGCGGCGCCTTTGACGTCATGGCCTCCAAGGAGATCGGCGCCGACATGAACTACGCCTGGCCGACCGCGCAGATCGCCGTGATGGGCGCCAAGGGCGCGGTCGAGATCATCTTCCGCTCCGACATCGGCGACCCCGACAAGATCGCCGCCCGCACCAAGGAATACGAAGACCGCTTCCTGTCGCCCTTCATCGCCGCCGAGCGCGGCTACATCGACGACGTCATCATGCCGCACTCGACCCGCAAGCGCATCGCGCGCGCGCTGGCGATGCTGAAGGACAAGAAGGTGGAAGCGCCGGCGAAGAAGCACGACAATTTGCCGTTGTGAGGGGGCGGGAAACGTCATGGCAATTCGGCGGCGTCGCTCGAGAACATGGCGTCGCGCCATCGGATCGTGCGACCTGCTATTGGGCGTGTTGTCCGGAGTCCTCGCGATGAACATCTCGTGCTTCGCGCAAGAGAGCGAGATGACCGTCACCGCCCGGACGTCGGAAGAGACCGTTATCGAAGGCTACGCCGACGCGGACAATACGTGCGCGCCGATCGAGCTTCCCCGGCTTTTGCTCGTGAAGACACCGGAACACGGGAGCGTCTGTTATCGTATTGAAGATTTCGAGGTGGCGGGCGACTCTGGAGGGGATCGATCTTGTGTCGGGCGCTGGGTCCGCGGCATAAGCATTTTCTACTCGGCTCGAGCGGGTTACAGCGGGCCGGATAGTCTGCGCTACGAAGCGATCGCCGATCGAAGGCGGGACCGGGTGGCTGTTCGCGTCAGGGTCTTACCCGGCGTTGGAAAGGATTCTGAAGTGCCGGCCAGCCCTGGTGATTCTTCGCGCGAGCCCGCTATGTCGCCTGGGCCTATCCCCGCATGCGTCGTGCCGGTGTCCTAGGCGGTGGCGTGCTCTATCAACGAAGTTCGTTTGTGCCCCGATCCGTTCGCTCGCAAATCCGATGACTGAAGACGATCCGACCGACGAAATCTCCGACATCGAAGATCGCATCGAGCGACTCGCCGAGATCGCCGAGCGCTGCCGGAAGTACATCCTGGCGTCCAAGATCGCGATCGGTGGCGGGGCCGCGTTGCTGCTGGTGACGATCCTCGGCGTGTTTGGATTCGGTCAGACTGCCGCGCTCGGTTCGATCGCCCTGGTGCTCGGCGGGATCGTCTCGCTCGGCTCGAACGTGAGCACACTGCGGCAGACGGACGAGGCCATCAGCGCTGCGGAGGCGCGGCGTGCGACGTTGATCGGCAGTATCGACCTGCGCGTCGTTGCCGATGCGCCGCTGAAGCTGGTGTGACGCGCGCCAGCACGCCTCACGCGGCGCTCTTGAGCGTCAGCTCCGACAATTCCGTGCGGCATTCGGCGGCGAAGGCTTGCAGCCGCTCGGCGGTCTGCCGGTCGAGGATGGCCTTGGCCAGTCGCTCGGCGCGGGCGATCTGTCGCTTGAGATATTCGATGCGGACCATGTGTCACCTTTCAATTGCTTCCGTCCGGCGCTGGCGACTATAGGCCGGGCGCTGGATCGATTGTGTGAGGCGCATCACGTTCCGCGCGCCTTATCCGCCGCAGCGAAATGCGCCAACTGGTCGGCGTGCGCCTTGATGAACGCCGGACGGCCGGTGGCGCGCGCGACGTAGGCGCGGCAGGCAGGACTGTCCGTCAGTCCGCCGAATTGATCGACGACGCGCAGCACGTCCGACATCAGGAGGTCGGCGACGGAGAAGGAGCCGGCCAGCCATTCGCGGCTAGCCAATACCGGTTCGAGATGCTTAAGCCGAAGCTTGAGGAAGTCGTCCACGAACTTCCACGCCGCCGTGTCGGTCGGATGTCCCATGAATTTCGAGATTGCCCAGGGCAGGCTCGCCATCTCCACCGAATTGAGCGCCGCGAACACCCATTTCGTCGTCTCGGCCCGACCGCGCAGACCTGTGGGCATCAGCTTCTCGCTGCGTTCGCCAAGATGCAGCAGGATCGCGCCGGTCTCGAAGATCGAGAGGTCGCCGTCGGTCAGCCACGGCACCTGGCCGAACGGCTGGTGCGCGAAGTGCGCGGGCCCGCGATCGTCGAACGGCACGCTGGCGACGCGATAGGGCAGAGCGGCCTCTTCGAGGGCCCAGCGCACGCGGAGGTCGCGCACGAGGCCACGCGGCCCTTCGGGAACCCAATCGAAAGTGGTCAGGGTAAGGTCGGCCATTTGCTGTCTCCATGTCCTGGTTCGAAGCAAAGGACGGGCGAGGGGCGCCCATTCCGACACCGGTGCCAACTCTTTTTGTCGCCGGCGGCGCAAGCGGTTAGTCTCGGTTCAAACAACAGGAGGAAATCCGATGCCTGCCGCCTTCTTCGTCGTCCGCGCCATTGTCCCCGACGCCGAAAAGCGCGCCGCCTTCGACAGGTGGTACGAGACGGAACATCTGCCCGATGCGGTGAAGGCATTCGGTGTCAGCAGGGCGTCGCGGTTCTGGAGCCTCGATGATCCCTCGCTGCACCAGGCGATGTATCAATTCGATGACGAGGCCAAGCTCGCGGCGATGCTGAAAGGTGACGCGCTGCAAAAGCTGGTCGCCGATTTCAACCGCGACTGGCCCGACGTGAAGCGCTCGCGCGAGACGATGGTGCTGGCGCAGGAGTTTTCGACGTAGAGCACTTCGAACCGTCGCTTCGCAGCGAGTCTGAACGCACGATTCAGCCTTGGTTCATGTCGTGGCCGCGACACTTCCTCTGCATCACTTGCTCGATAGCCTAGAGGACATGTCATGGAGCGCCGGAACTTTTTGAAACTTGCCTTGGGGGTGACGGCGGGCGCCGCCGTCTTCGCTGCGACCGCGCAGGCCGCGCCGTTGTCACCGCTTCCTGTCTCTGATCCCGCCCGCACGCCGGAGGGCAGTCCCGACGCTCACCCTGCCGTCACCACCAGCGAGGAAGCCGAGAAGCTGACGCCCGAGCAGGTGCACTGGCATGGCCATCACCGCCACTGGGGCTGGCGTCGCCGTCATTGGCGCCGGCACTACCGGCGCTGGCACCGTCGCCATTATTGGTAAGCCCGCGGCACAGCGCAAATGGGACGGGGATCGCAGCCGGCGGTCCCCGTTTCGATTTTGAGGTGCTCCAGTTTCGCGGCGAATCGCCGGCGGCACCCTGAAACGAAAAAAGGCCGCGCAGGCTTTCGCCGCGCGGCCATGTTGAGATGAAGAAAGATCAGAACGGGCGGCAGCGGCCGGCGTACCAGCGGAAGCCATAGGGGCATACGCGCGCGCGGGGCACGACGACGACCGGCGGGGCGACCACCACGGGCGCGGGGCGCACCACGACCGCGCCGCGCATCGGGCGGCAATGGCCATAGGGACCGCGATAGAACCCTCGGCCGCAACCCTCGGCGGCGCTGGCCGCCTCGCCGAAACCGACGACCGCGCTGGCCAGCATGGCGGCGGCAAACAGGTATTTCATTGGGTCTTCCTTCTCGTCTTTGGAGGCAGGCTAGGGGAATGGCGCTTTTGGCGCACAATGAATCAAGAGACACGATTCGACACGTTAAATCTGGGGCGTGCCGACACGTCGCAATCCAAACCTGCCAATCATGACCTGAATGCGGCATGAACGTTCCGCGCATCCTGCCTCAGACGACACACAAGTGTCGCTAGCGGCCGAGAAAACCAAGCACCAGCTCCTTGTACTTATCGGGCGCCTCCAGGAAGACGAGATGGCCGGTGTTCGGGATCACTTCTGCCCGCGCATTCGGCATCTTCGTCGCCAGCGCCTTCGCCAGTTCGGCGTTCTGCCCCATCTTGGCCCGCAGCGCCTCGGGCGCGAGTGGCCGGCCCGGCGCGTTGTGGTCGTCGGCCCCCATGATGAACAGCGTGGGCAGCGCGATGAGCGGAATCTCGTGCGCCACCGGCTCTCGGTAGATCATCTGGCCGGAACTGACGAAGGCGCGCAGCCAGCGCGGATAGTCGGGGCTGCCCTTGATGTTGAAGCGGGCATCGATGAACGGCGTGATTGCCTCGGCCGGCAGCTTGATCGCGTAATTGGTCTGGAGCTGCTTGCAATAGCCTTCCGCCGTGAGCTTGTCCTCGGTCTCGATCATCTTCTCGGTCGGCGTCGGGGGTACGTAGAGGCGGTAATCCTCCAGCCCGATCGGCGCGGTCAGCACCAGATGGGCGACGCGGTCGGGATAGGCGCGGGCGATGCGCGCGCCGAGCATGCCGCCGAGCGAGTGGGCGACGATCTCGGCCTTGTCGATCTTGAGGTGATCGAGCAGCGCAATGGTGTTGCGCGCCAGATTGTCGAAATGCAGTTCGCCCTGCGGCTTGGAGGATTTGCCGAATCCGATCTGGTCCGGCACCACGACGCGAAAGCCGGCCTCGCTCAGCATCTTGATCACGGGTGCCCAATAGCTCGACGGGAAATTGCGCCCGTGCAGCAGGACGACGGTGCGGCCGTTCGGCTGCGCGGGAGACACGTCCATGTAGGCCATGCTGAGCTGCTCGCCGTCGTTGACGACCGGCAGGAGGTGCACGGGATAGGGATAGGCAAAGCCTTCGAGCGCGATGCCATAGGGCTCACGGGGCGGGCTGTCGGCGGCGCGCGTAGGCGTGAAGGGGAAAGCGAGGAGGGCGACCGCGAGTGCGGCGGAGAGGATGCGGATCATGGGGGTCTCGTGGTTGGCCATGTCGTTCCGGGGCGATGCGAAGCATCGAACCCGGAACCTCGAGATTCCAAGTTCGGCTCTGCGAGCCGCCCCGGAATGACGTGGCCATAAACGCGTGAATGGCCGGGTCAAGCCCGGCCACGACGAGAGCTCGCATTCACACGCAAACGTGCGAACCCACGCGCCCCGCGTGATCAGTCCTTCCCGTTGCCGAACAGCGCGGCAAACTGCTTCTCGCCGGTACGGGTGAAATTCACGACGCGGCTGCCGGGCGTGGCGTCGCGCGCCGCCCATTTCAGCTCGGCGAAGCGCTGCATCATGGCGGCCCCCAGCGTGCCGGCGAGGTGATGCCGCCGCTCGCTCCAGTCGAGGCAGGCCTTGCACACCGGACGGCGCGGATGAGCCAGCATGTCGGGCGAGATCTGCAGATGCTTTGCGAGAAAGCGCTCGCCCTCGGCGGTCAGCTCGATTTCCTGCTTCTTCTGCCGGACCAGATTCCGCTCGCGCAAGGAATCGAGCATCTGCACGCCGAGATCGCCGGCGAGATGGTCGTAACAGATCCGCGCGCGCCGCAGCGCCGGATCCTTTGGCCCGGTGCGCACCCGCATATGGCCGGTCCGCGCCGCAAGTCCGGCGAGACCTTCGAGCACGCCGGCGACGTCGTCGTCGGTGAGGCGATAATAGCGGTGGCGGCCCTGCTTCTCCGGCTCGATCAGGCCGCCGGCCTCGAGCTTGGCCAGGTGCGAGCTCGCCGTCTGCGGCGTGATGCCGGCCTCCTGCGCCAGCTCGCTCGCGGTCAGCGCGCGGCCGTTCATCAGCGCGGTGAGCATGTTGGCGCGGGCGGGGTCGCCGACCAGCGCAGCGACCATGGCGATGTCGGGTCCTGATTTCATGCTTCGATGGTAGCCGAAGCATTACAGTCGGGCAAGCGCGTAGCGTGTGCCCAGTTCGTCAGTGCGGGGAGCGAAGACGTAGGGTGGGCAAAGGAGCGCAGCGACGTGCCCACCAATCGTCGTTGCGGACAAAGGACGTGGGCACGCTTCGCTCTGCCCACCCTACGGCTTCGCGGCTCGCAATGACGGAGAAAACAAGGAGCCCACCATGTCCGTCACCGTCTTCATCCGCTACCAGCTCGACCCCTTCAAGCGCGCGCAGTTCGAGGACTATTCGAAGCGCTGGCTCACCATCATCCCGAAATGCGGTGGCGATCTGATCGGCTATTTCATGCCGCATGAGGGCACCAACAACATCGCCTTTGGGCTGATCACGTTCGAGAGCCTGGCCGCCTATGAGACCTATCGCGCCCGGCTGCGGCAGGATGCCGAAGGCATGGCCAACTTTCATTTCGCCGAGGAACACAAATTCATCCTCGCCGAAGAACGCACCTTCCTGCGCCAGGTGGTCCTATGAGTGGTATTGTAGGCCACCAATGACGAGGAGACGCCCATGATCGCTGTAATCTTCGAGGTCTGGCCCAAGCCGGAATACCGCCAGGATTATTTCGACCTCGCTGCCGATCTGAAGCCGCTGCTGCAAACCATCGACGGCTTCATCTCGGTCGAGCGTTTCGAGAGCCTGACCGAGAAGGGCAAGATCCTGTCGGTGTCGTTCTGGCGGGACGAGGCGGCCGTCGCCGCCTGGCGCAACACGATGGAGCATCGCCGCACCCAGGCCAAGGGCCGCGCAAAAATCTTCGCCGATTATCATCTGCGCATCGCCAGCGTGATCAGGGACTACAGCATGAACGATCGCGAGCAGGCGCCGAAGGACAGCCGCGCGGTGCACGACGCCCACTAGCGCTGTCCGGCGCGCTCTGGCGCTGCCGTGAATGCGCGCTTATGTCTTCGCGGCAAATAGGGAGAGAAACATGCATGTGACAACTGCTGACAAGCGCGCGACCTTCAAGAAGATGCACGAGAGCGGCTGCTTCATCCTGCCCAATCCGGTCGACGTCGGCAGCGCCAAGGCGTTGCAGCATCTCGGTTTCAAGGCGATCGCCTCGTCGAGCGCGGGCTTTGCCTGGACCATCGGCAAGGCCGACAACCACGTCACGGTCGAGGACGTCTGTCAGCATCTGGCAGCATTGAGCTCGGCCGTCGACATTCCCCTCAACGCCGATTTCGAGGGCGGCTTTGCGGTCGAGCCGGACAAGGTGGCGGACAATGTCGAGCGCTGCGTGCGCACCGGCGTCGCCGGTCTGTCGATCGAAGACTCCACCGGCGACAAGGCCAAGCCGCTCTACGACCACACGCTCGCGGTCGAGCGCATCAAGGCCTCGCGCAAGGCGATCGGTGACAGCGGCACGTTGCTGGTCGGCCGCTGCGAAGCCTATTTGTGGGGCGTGACCGATCTCAAGCTCGTCATCGACAGGCTGACCGCCTATGCCGACGCCGGCGCCGACTGCCTTTATGCGCCGGGCCTGAAGACTCGCGAGGACATCAGCGCCGTGGTGAAGGCTGTCGCACCAAAGCCGTTCAATCTCTTGATTGGCGCGTCCGGCCTGTCGCTGAAGGAGGCCGAGGATCTCGGCGTGCGCCGGATCAGCGTCGGCGGCTCGCTGGCCCGCGTCGCCTGGGGCGGCTTCATGCGCGCGGCGAAGGAGATGGCGGAGAAGGGGACGTTTACCGAGCTCGGCAGCGGCTATCCCGGCGGCGAGCTCAACAAGATGTTCAGCTGACACCAAACGAAAATCTGGAGAAACGAAGAGCGGCGAGACATGCGTCCCGCCGCTCTTTCATTTCTCGATGTCATGCCCCGGCTTGACCGAGGCATCCGGTACGCCGCGGCCGATCGCTTCAATCCGCGCGGCCTCTGGAATACTGGGTCGCCCGGTCAAGCCGGGCGACGACAGCTATCGAGTTACTATTGCTTCGCGCCGTCAGACGGCGTCTGCGCATCCGGGGCCGGCTTGCTCGGCGCCGCGCCCGTGGTCACGCCCGGTGCGGTGTTGGTGCGCGGCGTCACGTCGCGCATGCCGGGAGGCGCGGCCGGAGTGGCGGGCTGCGTCTGTGCCGTCTGCGAGGTCGGCGCGTTGCTGGCCTGATTGGTCGTGCTGGTATTGTTCAGGCCGTAGAACACGGCGCCCAGCACAAGCGCGATCGCAACGGCGAACAAGGCAACCTTGCCGCTGGAGGCGGGGCCTTCGCCAAGCTCGGGATCGGCCTGAAGGTCGGCATCCCGGCGCGCCGCGCGAAGATACTCATCGTCGGCGAGGTTCGGGCGGTACGGATCGTTGGGAAAACGGTCGTCAGCCATCGATTGGGTCTCCTCGGTTAAGACGCCCGAACAACCCGGGGATGCGAGATTCTGTTCCGCGCTCCTTATGCTTTCGTCGCATGTTGCTCCGCCACCGGGAATCGGGAACCTGTTGTTCCCGGGAACTGAAAGCGAGTTCCAGGGGGCGCGAGGAGGGAACAAGGCGATGTGGAGCCTGCCGCCGACCGATAGCGTGCTGCATTTTCTTTCTCTGATCGCGGTCGCCGCACAGGGCATGACGGCTGCGCTGGCCGCCGGGCGCCGCAGCATGGACTGGTTAGGGGTCTGCTTCCTCGGTTGCATCACCGCGCTCGGCGGCGGCACGCTGCGCGATCTCTTCCTTGGACATTATCCGCTGGCCTGGGTGCAGAACCCGATCTATCTCGCGCTGGCCGGCGGCGCGGCCTTCCTCACCATCCTGTTCGCGCGTCTCGTGCACCGATTGAAGGTCGCCTTCATCGTGCTCGACGCCATCGGGCTCGTCGTCTTCACCATGGCGGGCTGCGACGTCGCCTGGCAGATGGACGCGTCGCTGCCGATCGTCATCGTCTCGGGCATGGTGACCGGCTGCGCCGGCGGCGTGTTGCGCGACGTGCTCTGCAACGACGTGCCGCTGCTGTTCCGCTCCGAGCTTTACGCCAGCGTGTCGGTGGTGACCGGCCTTTTCTATGCGACCGCGTTCGGCCTCAAGCTCAACGCCGAGCTCTCGACCATTTTGACCTTCGTGATCGGCATCAGCTTCCGCCTGCTGGCGGTGCGCTACACATGGGAGATGCCGAAATTCGTGTTCACGGAGGATGGGGAGTAGGGCCGTCTTCGCCTCTCCCCGCGTGCGGGGAGAGTGGACTACTCCCCCTTCCTCGCCTTCGCGACCTGCGCCGGCGTCACCAGCAGCCCCGAATTGCCCCAGGAATTGCGGATGTAGTTCGTCACGGCCGCGATCTCCTCGTTGGACAATTGCTTGGCATAGCCCGGCATCTCGCCGGCGTTCGGCGCGCGCGGCGTGGTCAGGGTGTGAGCGCCGTCGAGGATGATGCGCAAGGTGGAGGACGGATTGTTGGATTGCAGCAGCGCATTGCCCGGCAGCGGCGGATAGATGCGCGGGGCGCCTGTGCCGTCGGCTTCGTGGCAGGCGACGCAGAGCTTCGCGTAGACGGCCTGGCCGGCTTTCATCTCGGCATCGTCAGGCGGCGTCACGATGGTCTCGCGCCGTGCCGGCGGCAGGCTCTTCAGATAGAGCGCGATCGCACGCACGTCGGCATCGCTCATCCTGGAGGTGGAGTTGACGATGACGTCCGCCATCGGTCCGCCGGCGTGGCTCCTGGCGTTGCGTCCGCTCTGCAGATATTCCGCGATGTCCGCCTCGCTCCACGATTTCAATCCCGTGCGCGCGGCGCCATCGAGCCGGGGAGCGAACCAGCCCGCGACCTCATTGCCGGACAGCGCCTGCGCGTCCCTGTCAGCGCCGAAAAAATTCTTCGGGGTATGGCAGGCGCCGCAATGGCCGAGCCCGGTGACGAGATAGCCGCCTCTGTTCCAGGCCGCGCTCTTGCTCTGGTCCGGCTCGAACAGGCCGGGCTTGAAATACATGGCGTTCCAGACCCGCATCAGGCCGCGATAGCCGAATGGCCAGCGCAGCTCCGGCGGCTTGTTGCGGCTCGCGACAGGCGCGAGCGTGCCGAGATAGGCGCGGATCGCCAGCGTGTCGTCCTTCGTCATCTTGGTGAAGTAGGGATACGGGAAGGCCGGGTAATAGTTCGAGCCGTCAGGCGCGATGCCGGTGCGCACCGCGCGCACGAAGTCGGCATCCGTCCAGGCGCCGATCCCGGTGTCGCGGTCCGGGGTCAGGTTCGGCGCATAGATCGCGCCGAAGGGCGTCTCAATGCGCTTGCCCCCGGCGAAGGGTTTTGCCGGATCGGCGGTGTGGCAGCCCGCGCAGCCGCCGGCCTCGACCAGCGCCTTGCCATGGGCGATCAGCTCCGGCGACGGCTCGGCGGCGCGGGCTGCGCATGCAATCGCACTGCACAACGCCAAACCGACAACAACCGAGCAAGCCAGAATCGTCCGCATCGAAGCCACTCCTGCGACCAAACGCCCGCATCCCGCTCGGGGGAGCATCCATTCATTTCGCGATGGCGGGGGTATGGTGACACAAATTGAAAACGACATGCGTGTTTCAGGCCACGAAATTGCGATTTTTACCCGGCGCTCGCCTTGGTTCAGATTTGTGGTGCGGAGCGTGAAATATCCGACATAGAGTGGCGGAATTGGTTGGCGCGCCCTAGCTAAAAACAACGGGACGGCAACGGCTTAAGTCGGCAAGACCTGAACAGGGCGGCAAAAGAGGACAGCATGGGCATCAACCAGGGTCCGATCAGTCTCGATCAGAAATACACGCAGGAGACCGGGCACGTCTTCACCACGGGCATCCAGGCCCTGGTCCGCCTGCCCATGGCCCAGATCCGGCGCGACCGCGCGGCGGGGCTGAACACCGCCGGCTTCATCTCCGGCTATCGCGGCTCCCCGCTCGGTGGCTATGACCAGCAGCTCTTTGCCGCCCGCAAGCATCTCGAACAGTACAACATCAAGTTCCAGCCCGGCGTGAACGAGGATCTGGCGGCCACCGCCGTCTGGGGCTCGCAGCAGCTCAACCTCTCGCCCGGCGCGAAGTACGATGGCGTGGTCGGCATCTGGTACGGCAAGGGCCCCGGCGTCGATCGCTGCGGCGACGTGTTCCGCCACGGCAATGCCGCGGGCTCGGCCAAGAACGGCGGCGTACTGTGCCTCGCCGGCGACGACCACGGCGCAAAATCCTCGACCGTCCCGCATCAGTCCGACCATGCCTTCATGTCCGCGCTGATGCCCTATCTCTATCCCTCGAGCATCCACGAGATGATCGAGATGGGCCTGCTCGGCATCGCGATGTCGCGCTATTCCGGCTGCTGGGTCGGCATGAAGGTGATCACGGAGACGGTGGAGACCACCGCCGAGATCGACCTCACCGACGAGATGAAGCCCTTCATCATCCCCGCCGATTTCGAGCTGCCGCCCGGCGGCCTCAATCTGCGCTGGCCCGATGACCGTTTCGAGCAGGATCGCCGGCTGCAGGATTACAAGGGCTTTGCCGCCATCGCCTTTGCGCGCGCCAACAAGGTCAACCGCGTCACCATGGATTCGCCGAATGCTCGCTTCGGCATCATGGCCTCGGGCAAGAGCTATGAGGACGTCCGCCAGGCGCTGCGCGAGCTCGGCATCACCGAGGAGGTCGCCGCAAAGATCGGCCTTCGCCTCTACAAGATCGGCATGCCCTGGCCGCTCGAGCCGGAAGGCGTGCGCCAGTTCGCGGTCGGCCTCGAAGAGATCTTCATCGTCGAAGAGCGCCGCGAGATCGTCGAGAACCAGGTCAAGCAGGAGCTGTTCAACTGGCGCGACGACGTCCGCCCGCGCATCGTCGGCAAGATGGACGAGCACGACAAGCGCTTCTTGACCTTCGCCGCCGAGCTCAGCGTCGCCTCGCTTGCGACCTCGCTCACCGAGCGACTTCTCAGGCTCAATCTCAACCCTGAAATCGCGGAGATGCTCCGCGTCAAGGCCGACTGGTTCAACGGCCGCCAGGCGACCCAGATGCAGGCGGTCGCGCCCGTCTCCCGCACTCCTTATTTCTGCTCCGGCTGCCCCCACAACACATCGACGAAAGTTCCAGAAGGCAGCCGCGCGCTCGCCGGCATCGGCTGCCATTTCATGGCGCTGTGGATGGACCGCTCGACCGAGACCTTTACGCATATGGGCGGCGAGGGCGTGCCGTGGGTCGGCATCGCGCCGTTCACCAACGAGAACCACATCTTCGCCAATCTCGGCGACGGCACCTACTTCCACTCCGGCATTCTTGCGATCCGCCAGGCGGTCGCCTCCAAGACCAACATCACCTACAAGATCCTCTACAACGACGCCGTCGCCATGACGGGCGGCCAGCGCCACGACGGCGATCTCTCGCCGCAGCAGATCACCCACCAGCTCCACGCCGAAGGCATCCGCGAGATCTATCTGGTCTCAGAGGCGCCCGACTCCTATCCGGCCGACACGATCGCGCCCGGCGTGAAGAAGTATCACCGCGACGAGCTCGACAAGGTCATGAAGATGTGCCGGGAGTACAAGGGCACCTCGGCCATCGTGTTCGTGCAGACCTGCGCGGCCGAAAAGCGCCGCCGCCGCAAGCGCGGCCTGATGGAAGATCCGGCGCGCCGCGTCATGATCAATCCGGCGGTCTGCGAAGGCTGCGGCGACTGCTCGGTGCAGTCGAACTGCATCTCGGTCGAGCCGCTGGAGACCGAGTTCGGCCGCAAGCGCGCCATCAATCAGTCGTCCTGCAACAAGGATTATTCCTGCCTCAAGGGTTTCTGCCCGTCCTTCGTCACCGTGGACGGCGGCAAGCCGCGCCACCGCGCACCGGCCGAGCTCAGCGAGATCGGCGAATTGCCCGAGCCGGCGTCGCGTCCGACGCTTGATAGGCCGTACAACATCGCGGTCGGCGGCGTCGGCGGCACCGGCGTTCTGACCATCGGCGCGCTGCTCGGCATGGCCGCCCATATCGAGGGCAAGGCCTCGATGATCCTCGACATGTCAGGTCTTGCGCAGAAGGGTGGGGCGGTGCTCAGCCACGTCCGCCTGTCGGATCATCCGGCCGAGGTGACCTGCTCGCGCATCGTCACCGGCACGGCCGATCTGGTGCTTGCGGCAGATGAAGTGGTTGCCGTCGCCAAGGACACCATCTCGCTGTGTGACTCCAGCCGCACCCGCGGCATCATCAACAGCCATGTCATCCCAACCGCCGATTTCGTCCTCAACCGCGACTTCAACTTCCAGACCCGCAAGCTGAACGCGGTGCTGGAGACGGCGCTGCACAAGGACTCCGTCTTCTTCGACTTCACCAAGCCGGCCGAGCAACTGCTCGGCGATGCCATCGCCACCAACATGATGATGATGGGCTATGCCTATCAGAAGGGTCTGTTCCCGCTGTCGGCGGAAGCGATCGAGCAGGCGATCGAGGTCAACGGCGTCTCGATCAAGATGAACAAGGAAGCCTTCCGCCTCGGCCGCCTCGCGGTCGCCGATCCCCAGCGTCTGGCCGACATGCTGAAGGGAACGGACGAGGTCGTTGCGCCGAAGGCGCTGGATGCGATGACGCTGGACGAGGTCATCGAGCATCGCGCCAAGCATCTGACCGCCTATCAGAACAGCCGTCTGGCCAAACGCTATCGCAAGCTGGTCGACCAGGTTCGCGAGGCCGCGGTGAAGGGCGGCTATGGCGACGCGCTGCCGCGCGCGGTCGCGGTGAACTATGCCAAGCTGCTGGCCTACAAGGACGAGTACGAAGTCGCGCGCCTCTACACCGACGGCGCTTTCGAGCAGCAGCTCCGCGATCAGTTCGAGGGCGATTTCAAGTTCAACTTCAACCTTGCGCCGCCAATCTTGGCGAGCGGCGTCGATG
Source organism: Bradyrhizobium frederickii (assembly GCF_004570865.1). Taxonomy (GTDB): domain Bacteria; phylum Pseudomonadota; class Alphaproteobacteria; order Rhizobiales; family Xanthobacteraceae; genus Bradyrhizobium; species Bradyrhizobium frederickii. Next base: position 46,084 of record NZ_SPQS01000016.1, on the reverse strand, counting down.
CGCTGGGACGCCCGAAGAAGCGCGCCTTCGGCCCTTGGATGCTGAACGTCTTCCGCGTCCTGGCAAAGTTCAAATTCCTGCGCGGCACCCCGTTCGACATCTTCGGCCGCAGCGCCGACCGCAAGCTCGAGCGCGACCTGATCGTCGGCTACGAGAAGGACGTCACGACCGTGCTCGGCCTGTTGTCGCCGGTGACGATCGACACCGCGGTCGAATTGCTCTCGCTGCCCGACCGCATCCGCGGCTACGGCCCGGTGAAGGAGAAGGCGGTCAACGACGCCAAGCTTCGTTACGCCCAGCTCGCCGCCGACCTCGCGAGCCCGCCGTCCGCACCGAGGCAGGTCGCGGCGGAGTAGGACGGTCCCGTAGGGTGGGCAAAGGCGCAACGCGCCGTGCCCACCATCTCGCCGTAGTTGCGCAAAAGACGTGGGCACGCTTCCGCCGTCGCTCTTCGAGCTATGGCGGACAAGTCGCTTTGCCCACCCTACGAATTCTCGTGTGAAATCAACCACCGTTCTACTGTGCATGGGGTTGTTTTCGCGAAATCGAAGCGTCGGGCAGAGCACCTCTGATCTTGCTCAGCCTGTCGTGCCCCGGACGCAGCGTAGCGCTTCTTGGCGGTGCGCTGCAGAGCCGGGGCCCAGAACCCTCGTGCATTGAATTCGCAGCCGCATCAGTCCCGGCTCTGCGCAGCAACGCTGAAGCGTTGCAGCGCGTCCGGGGACACCAGAGCATCTCCACTTGCGCCAACCCGCTGCCCTCTCGCAGGACGGAATATTTCCGCGCTTGCCAATCCGCCCACCGCAGTTCAGAAAAACGGGGCAATAAGAAACGCGAGCGGAGACCTGAGTTTGACCATCAAGGGCAAGGCCTACATTGCCGGGATCTACGAACACCCGACCCGGCATGCGCCGGATAAATCCACCGCCCAGCTCCACGCCGAGGTTGCCAAGGGGGCGATCGAGGATGCAGGGATCAGCAAGGACGACATCGACGGCTATTTCTGCGCGGGCGATGCGCCCGGCGGCGCCTGGCCGATGGTCGATTATCTCGGCCTGAACACCAAGAAGCTACGCCATATCGATTCCACCGAGACCGGCGGCTGCTCCTACATCATCCATCTCGGCCATGCCGCCGAGGCGATCGCCGCGGGCAAGTGCTCGATCGCGCTTGTGACGCTGGCCGGCAAGCCGCGCACCGGCGCGATGCCGCCGCGCGCGGCCGGCGCCGAGGCCGATTTCGAATCCGCTTACGGCGCGACCACGCACAATGCCTACGGCATGTGTGCCATGCGCCACATGCACGACTATGGCACTACGTCGGAGCAACTGGCCTGGATCAAGGTCGCGGCCTCGCATCACGCTCAGTACAATCCGCATGCGATGCTCAAGGACGTCGTCACCGTCGAGGACGTGCTAAACTCGCCGATGATCTCCGATCCCCTCCACCGCATGGATTGCTGCGTCGTCTCCGACGGCGGCGGCGCGCTGATCGTGACGACGCCCGAGATCGCCAAGAGCCTGAAGAAGCCGCTGGTGCGCCTGATCGGCCATGGCGAGGCGATGAAGGGCCCGCGCGGCGGCAAGGATCTCGACCTCACTTATTCGGCCGGAATCTGGTCCGGCCCGCGTGCATTCGAGGAAGCCGGCATCACGCCGAAGGACATCAAGTACGCCTCGATCTACGACAGCTTCACCATCACGGTGCTGATGCAGCTCGAGGACCTCGGCTTCTGCAAGAAGGGCGAGGGCGGCAAGTTCGTCGCCGACGGCAACCTGATCTCGGGCGTCGGCAAGCTGCCGTTCAACACCGACGGCGGCGGCCTCTGCAGCAACCATCCCGTCAACCGCGGCGGCATGACCAAGATCATCGAGGCCGTGCGCCAGCTGCGCGGCGAGGCGCATCCGAAGGTGCAGGTCAAGAATTGCGATCTCGCCATCGCCCACGGCACCGGCGGCCTCCTGGGGGTCCGCCACGCCGCCTCGACGGCCATTCTGGAGCGCGTGTGATGAGTGAAGCGAAGAAATATCCGGCCCCGGTGACGAACCCCGAGACCGCCGCGTTCTGGGACGCGGCGAAAGAGGGCAAGTTCATGATCAAGCGCTGCACGGCGTGCGGCGAGGCGCACTACTTCCCGCGCTCGATTTGCCCGTTCTGCTACTCCGACAAAACGGTGTGGGAGCAGGCCTCGGGCGAGGGCACGATCTACACCTGGAGCCTGATGCGGAAGTCGCCGACCGGCCCTTATGCGATCGGCTATGTCACGCTGAAGGAGGGGCCGTCGGTGCAGACCAATTTCGTCGACTGCGATCTCACGACGCTCAAGATCGGCCAGAAGGTGAAGGTGGTGTTCAAGCCGACCGACGGAGCGCCGCTGCCGTTCTTCACGCCGGCGTAGTTCCCTTCTCCCCTTGTGGGAGAAGGTGGCGCGAAGCGCCGGATGAGGGGTATCGCTCCGCGGAGAAAGCTTTCGATGCGGAGCCAACCCCTCACCCAGACGAGTTTGTTGCGGGCAGCATCTGGCCCTCTCCCACAAGGGGAGAGGGCGCATCAATAGGCGCCGCCGCCCGCCGAAGAAATGCCGGGAGGAAACCAAACAAAATGTCCGCCAGGTACGAAGAGCTCAAATCCCTCAAAAACCTCGGCCAGAAATACGCCTACACCGATCGCGAGGTGATGCTCTACGCCTACGGCATCGGGCTCGGCGCCGATCCCATGGACGAGAACGAGCTCGCCTTCGTCAACGAGGGCACGTTGACGCCGCGGCCGCTCAAGGTGGTGCCGACCTTTGCGTCCGTAGCGGCGTGGGGCTCGGGGCCGGGCGAGATGAACCTCAACCGCGTCATGGTGGTCGACGGCGAGCGCGACATCACCTTCCATCAGCCGCTGCCGGTGGCCGCGAACATCACCGCCGATTCCTCCGTGCTCGAGGTCTACGACAAGGGCAAGGACAAGGGCGTCGTCATCGTGCACCAGACCGTGCTGAAGAACGAGAAGGGCGAGAAGCTCGCAACCCTCGTCGCCTCGCGCTTCGCCCGCGGCGACGGCGGCTTTGGCGGGCCGAGCCTGACCCAGCCCGATCCGCACAAGATCCCATCGCGCAGCCCCGACAGGACCATCGACATCACCACGCGCCCCGACCAGGCGCTGGTCTATCGCCTCTGCGGCGACCGCAACCCGCTGCACTCCGATCCCGAATTCGCCAGGAAGGCCGGCTTCCCGCGCCCGATCCTGCACGGCATGTGCACCTACGGCATCACCTGCCGCGGCGTGCTGCAGACCTATGCCGACTACGACGCCGGCGCCTTCCGCCAGCACGTCGCGCGGTTCTCCTCGCCGGTCTATCCCGGCGAGACCGTGACCATGGACCTCTGGAAGGACGGCAACGTGATCTCGTTCGAAGCCAAGGTGAAGTCGCGCGGCGTCACCGTGATCAAGAACGGCAAGACGGTGCTGGGTTAGGCGGGCACAGGCCGTCGTCTCCCTCGCCCCGCTTGCGGGGAGAGGCTGGGGTGAGGGGGAGTCTCCCCGGGGACGGTGACAGTTGAGTTCGCGGAGGTTCCTCCTCACCCTGAAATCAAGCTGCGCTTGATTTCAGGCCTCTCCCCGCAAGCGGGGAGAGGCGAAGGAGAAAGCAACAACAGGGAGAAGCCACCATGGGACTGCTCGACGGCAAGGTTGCGCTGATCACCGGTGCGGGCGGGGGGCTCGGCGAGGCCTACGCAAAGCTGTTCGCGCGGGAGGGGGCCTCGGTCGTCGTCAACGACCTCGGCGGGCCCCGTGACGGTTCCGGCGCCGACAAGTCCATGGCGCAGCAGGTGGTTGATGCGATCAAGGCCGAGGGCGGCAAGGCGGTCGCCAACGGCGCCGACATCTCCACTATGGAGGGCGGTCAGTCGGTGTTCGACGACGCCATCAAGCATTTCGGCCGCGCCGACATCCTGGTCAACAATGCGGGCATTCTGCGCGACCAGACCTTCGCCAAGGCCTCCGAGGCCGACTGGGACAAGGTCATCAGGGTGCACCTGAAGGGCACCTTTTGTTGCACCCTGCCGGTGTTTCGCTGGATGCGGGAAAACGGCGGCGGCGTCATCGTCAACACCTCCTCGACATCAGGGCTGATCGGCAATTTCGGCCAGACCAATTACGGCGCGGCGAAGGGCGGCATCTGGGGTCTGTCCAACGTGCTGGCGATCGAGGGCCGCAAGTACAACATCCGGATCTGGACGCTCGCCCCCGGCGCCCTGACCCGCATGACCGCAGACCTGCCCCGCTATAAGGAGAACCCGGGGGCGGCGCTGGGACCGGACGGCATCGCGCCGGCCGTGCTATACATGGTCAGCGACTTGTCGGGCGACCAGACCGGCAAGGTGCTGGGCGTGTCCGGGCCCCGCGGCGTGCGCGAAATGCGGATGATGGAAATGGACGGCTGGAAGCCGCCGCACACGGGCTGGAACGCCCGGGACATCGCCGATCACGCCAAGGAGATCTTCTTCTCCGAGGAGCAGATCAAGATGGGCGCGCGGCGGTTTTAGCCACACTGTCATTCCGGGGCGCGACGAAGTCGCGAGCCCGGAATCCATAACCCCGGCTTGTGGTTATGGATTCCGGGCCCTGTCCCTTCGGGCCATCCCGGAATGACGAACAGAGAGAGACGAGACTGATGAAACTGACCGCCGACGCCAAGGGCACTTTCGCAATCGCGCCGACGCCGTTCCATGACGACGGCCGCATCGACGAGCGCTCGATCGACCGTTTGACCGATTTCTACGAGGAGGTCGGCTGCGACGGCGTCACGGTGCTGGGCATCCTCGGCGAGGCCCCGAAGCTCGATGCCACCGAGGCCGAGCAGGTGGCGGTGCGCTACGTCAAGCGCGCCAAGAAGATGCAGGTCATCGTCGGCGTCTCCGCGCCGGGCTTTGCCACCATGCGCTCGCTGGCCAAGGCCTCGATGGACGCGGGCGCGGCCGGCGTGATGATCGCGCCGCCGCCGAGCTTGCGCACCGACGATCAGATCATCGGCTATTTCAAGCAGGCGGCCGAGGCGATCGGCCCCGACGTGCCCTGGGTGCTGCAGGATTACCCGCTCACCTTGCAGGTGGTGTTCACCCCCGCCGTGATCCGCAAGATCGTCATGGACAATCCGAACTGCGTGATGCTCAAGCACGAGGACTGGCCGGGCCTGGAGAAGATCACGACGCTGCGCGGCTTCCAGAAGGACGGCTCGCTCCGGCCACTCTCGATCCTCTGCGGCAATGGCGGCACGTTCCTGGACTTCGAGATGGAGCGCGGCGCCGACGGCGCCATGACCGGCTACGCCTTCCCGGAGCTTCTGATCGACGTCGTCAACCTCTCCAAGGCCGGCAAGCGCGATGCCGCGCATGATTTGTTCGACGCGCATCTGCCGCTGATCCGCTACGAGCAGCAGCCCGGGGTCGGCCTGACCGTGCGCAAATACGTGCTGCAGAAGCGCGGCATCATCGCCTCCAGCGCGCAGCGCAAGCCGGGCGCGACGATCACCGCGACGGCGAAGGCCGAGGTGGATTATCTGCTGTCGCGCGTCGCCCGCTTCGACAAGCGCGCCAATCTCGGCCCGCAATCCAGCGCCGCAGGTTAGCTGCATGGCCGAGACATCAGCATCACGCCCGGCCTCGACGATCCTCCTGCTCCGTGACGGCGCGCAGGCCGACGGCAAGAGCCGCGGCGAGATCGAGGTCTTCATGATGGTTCGCCATCATCAGATCGAGTTCAACTCGGGCGCGCTGGTGTTTCCCGGCGGCAGCGTCGATGCCGGCGACAAGGAGATCGTCGCCCGTGCGGACCTGTATTCGGGTGGGGAAGGCTTGAGCGAGGCGGACCGGGGTTTTCGCATCGCCGCGATCCGCGAGACTTTTGAGGAGAGCGGCATCCTGCTGGCGCGGTCGAAGGCGACGGGCGCTCCCGTTGACGCCAGGCGTGCCGGCGAGATCGCAGACGCGCATCGCGTCGCGCTCAACGAGCACAAGATCAGCTTCCTGAGCATCCTGGCCGACAACGGTCTGCAGCTGGCGCTCGACACGCTGGTGCCTTACGCGCACTGGATCACGCCGGAGGGCATGCCCAAGCGTTTCGACACCTGGTTCTTCCTGGCGGCCGCGCCGCCGGACCAGCTCGGCGCCCATGACGGCCGGGAGTCCACCGACTCGATCTGGGTGTCGCCGCGCGAGGCGGTGGAGGGCGGCGAAAGCGGCCGCTTCAAGCTGCCGTTCCCGACCACGCGCAATTTGATCCGGCTGGCGAAGCAGCCAACGGTGCAAGCCGCGATGGAGCATGCCCGCAGCCTGTCGATCGTCACGGTGATGCCGGTCATGACCAAGACCGACACCGGCCGCCAGCTCCGCATTCCCCGCGAGGCCGGCTATGACGGCGAGGTATTCGAGGTCGGAGCGCTGGGTTAATACACTTCGACGCCCGACGAAGTATTGAGGACCGTGGTCGCGTTAGGTTCCGTCCATTGTGAAGGACGGAGCAGGCCATGGATATCAGGCAGGACACCAACATCGCCGCCGAGCTGGCGCTGCTGGTCGCGCTCGCAACGCTGTGGGGCGGCTCCTATACCCTCATCAAGCTCGGCGTCGCCACCATTCCGCCGATCACCTTGATTGCTGCGCGCACCACGATCGCGGGCCTCTTGCTGCTCGCCGTCATGTGGGCGCGAGGCATCAAGATGCCCAGCGACGCCGCGACCTGGCGGCGCTTCGCCTTTCAGGCCGTGCTCAACAGCGTCGTCCCCTGGACGCTGATCGCCTGGGGCGAGCGCCATGTCGATGCCGCCCTCGCCACCATCCTCAACTCCGCCGCACCGATCTTCACCTTCCTGCTCACGGCCGTCGTCACCCGCCACGAGGCGACGAGCCCGCGAAAGCTGTTCGGCGTGGTGGCGGGGATGGCCGGCATCTGCCTCATCGTCGGCGTCGATGCCTTCCATGACATCGACGGCGGCCTCCTCGCCGAGGCCGCCATCGTCGCGGCCACCATCTGCTACGCCTGCGCCGCGATTTTCGGCCGCAGCTTTGGAGGCCTCGACCCGATGGCGCCGGCCGCCGGCTCGCTGCTGGCCGGGGCCGCCGTCCTGATTCCGGCCTCGCTCGCGGTCGAGCAGCCCTGGACGCTGTCGCCGTCGCTGAGCTCCGTGCTGGCGTTGCTTGCGCTCGCCGTGTTCTCGACGGCCGCGGCGTTTGCGATCTACTTCCGCCTGATCCAGACCCTTGGCTCGGTCGGCACCACCGCGCAGGCCTATCTCCGTGTGCCCATCGGCGTCGCCATCAGCGTCGCCTTCCTCGGCGAGAGCCTGAGCCCGACCGCCTGGATCGGGCTGGCCTGCGTCGTCCTCGGCGTCGCCGCCATGACGATCCCGGCCCGGCGGCTCGCGAGCGGCAAACCGTCATAGGTCGGGGAAGGGGCTCCGGGACCACGATATTAAGCATAAACGGCGTCCGGAGGCATGTTCCCCCCGGGCGGCAATACGTCGTATATTGGGCCGCCAATAGCCCGGTCCTCTCATCATCCCAATGTCCGCCGAATTGACGCCGACCCCTGAGAAAAAGCGAACCTTCTCGCTCTCCATCGGCCAGCTTACCTTCGGCAGCTTTCTGTTGGTGCTGGCGGTGATCATCGTCACCTCGACCGCGAGCGTGATCGCGATCCGGCACATCGACACCACCTTCGCCGAGCTGCAGCGGCTCCAGAGCGTCGGCGACCTCGCCGAGGACATCGACCGTCGCATGAACGAATTGCGCCTCGCCGCGCGCGACTTCGTCACCGATCCCGGCGCCGGCATCCAGTTCCAGCAGGTGGGCGAGGCGGCCTCGACGCTCAGCGACATCCTGAAAAAGACCCGCATCGAGCTCGCGCCCGAGCAGCAGGACATGATCGACGGGGTCACCGAACGCCTCGCGACCTATCGGACCGGCCTCGAGCGGATCTCGACCCTGATCGACCGCCGCGCCCAGCTGCTGGCCGGCCTGCCGCCGCTGCGCGAACAGTTCGATGTCGCCGTCTCCGGCGCTGCCGACCGTGAGCTGGCCTCGCGCCTGTCGGAGGCCCAGAGCCGCATCGCGCTCGGGCTGCTCGCGCGCAACCCGTCCGCCGCGGAGCAGGCCGCCCAGAACATGCGGGCACTGGACATCGGCGATGCCAAGCTCAAGGCGGCGGTGAACGACTATGCCGAGGCCATTATGGCCGTGGCTGTCCGCGAGCGGCAGATCGCCGATATCGACCGCGAGGTGCTGGGAACCGAGGGGCGGCTGATCGGCCGCGTCACCGAATTGCTGCGCGAAGTCAGCGACCGGCGCGGCCATGTGCTGTCGCGCGACTTTGCCCGCACGCTGACGGAGGCGCGATGGCAGAGCATCGTGCTCGGCAGCATCGGCGTTCTGATCGGCATTCTGGCGGCCGGCTTCGTGGTGCGGCGGACGGTTCGTCCGCTGGCTCAGATCGCACGCTCCATCCGCGCGCTTGCGGCGGGCCGGAAAGACACCTCGATCCCGTCGGCCGACCTCGACAACGAGATCGGCGACATCGCGCGTGCCGCCGAAGTCTTCCGCCGCGCGCTGGAGGAGGCCGACACGGCACGCGAGGCGGCGGTGCGCGCGCTCACCGAGCAGCGTCTCGCCGAAGAGAGCTACCGGAAACTGTTCGAGGGCTCGATCGACGGCATCTACGTGACGACGCCGGCCGGCGACCTCCTCAACGCCAATCCGGCGCTGGCGCGGATGATGGGCTACGACAGCCCGCAGCATCTCATCGCCAGCATCAACGACATCGCCCACACGATCTATGTCCATCCCGAGGCGCGCGCCGAATACCAGCGGCTGATGGCGCGTGACGGCATGGTGCGCGAATTCGAGTATCAGGTGCGCCAGCGCAGCGGCGACATCCTGTGGCTTTCCGACAGCGCCACCGGCGTGCGGGACGAAGCGGGCAACATCGTCCGCTACGAGGGCACGCTGCGCGACATCACCGACCAGAAGCGGGCGGAAGACGCCATTGCCGAAGGCCGGCGCCTGCTCCAGCAGGTCATCGACACCGTGCCGGCGGTGATCAATGTCAAGGACCGCGACCTGCGCTATGTGCTGATGAACCGCTACATGGCCGGCATCTTCGGCATCGAGCCCGGCGACGCGCTCGGCCGCACCACGGCGGACCTGATGTCGCGCTATGGCGCGGCCAAGACCGACGAGAACGACAAGCGCGTGCTGGCCCTGCGAAAGGGGCTCGGCTTCTACGAGGAGGAATACAAGGACGTCTCCGGCAACATGCGGCAATGGCTCGTCAACAAGCTGCCGCTGCTCGATGCCGAGGGCGAGATCGAGCGCATCGTCACCGTCGCGCTCGACATCGGCGAGCGCAAGCGCGGCGAGCAGGAGATGCGCAAGGCCAAGGAAGCCGCCGAGACGGCGCTGCGCAATCTGCGCGAGACGCAGGCCTCGCTGATCGAGGCCGAGAAGCTCGCCGCGCTGGGGCGCCTCGTTGCCGGCGTCGCGCACGAGGTCAACAATCCCGTCGGCATCAGCCTCACTGTCGCCTCCGCGCTGGAGCGCAAGACCGCGATGTTCACCGCCGAGGTCGAGCGTGGCGAGCTCCGCCGCTCCACGCTCAACGATTTCCTCAGCACCAGCCGCGACGCGTCCTCGCAGCTCGTCTCCAATCTCAACCGCGCCGCCGAGCTGATCCAGTCGTTCAAGCAGGTCGCCGCCGACCGCAACTATTCGGACCAGCGTACTTTCGATCTCGGCGACCTCACCGAGCAGGTGGTGATGAGCCTGCGACCGGGCCTGCGCAAGCACAATCTGACGCTCAATGTCGAGTGCCAGCCCGATCTTTCCATGAACAGCTATCCGGGCCCCTATGGCCAGGTGCTGACCAATCTGTTCCTCAACTCGGTGGCGCACGCCTTCCCGGACGGCCGGCCGGGAACGATCGACATCCAGGTGCGGGAGTCCGGCAAGGACAATGTCGAGATCATCTTCTCTGACAATGGCTGCGGCATGTCGCTTGACGTTCGTCGCCGCGCCTTCGATCCGTTCTTCACGACGCGGCGCGACCAGGGCGGCACCGGCCTCGGGTTGCACATCGTCTACAGCATCGTCACCAATCGGCTCGGCGGGCGGCTCGATCTCGATTCCGAGCCGGGCAACGGCACGCGCATCCAGATCATCCTGCCGCGCGTGGCGCCGCTGGAGCAGGCTGCGGAATAGTCGCGCTCCAGCTTTTGGTTTTGGCGCGCGTTCTTATTGCGAACCGGTATCCGCTTTAGTCGACGTCAGCGAGCTTGTGCAGCGTTGCGCCGAAGATCAGGCTGGCCTTGCCGACCAGCGCCGTGCCCGTCATCTCCGCGCGCGTGTCCGTGTAGGTGCCGTTGACACCGATGCCGACCGGGGCAGGGCCGCCGAACAGCGGATTGTCGTCGCCCCGCGGCGAGGTGTGCCGCTGCACCAGCACCTCGCCTTTGAAGCTGGTGTCGTCCTTCACCACGTAGCTGCCGGTGTAATAGAGGTAGGCATCGCCGCCAAGAATCTTGCCGTCGCGAAAAAGGATCACGCCGCTGCCCTTGCCGACTCGACCATCGAGCAGGGTCACGTGAATCGAATAAAGGCCGTTCTTCATAACGTCCCACGGGCCGGCCGCCATCGCCCAATGGCGTAGCCGGTCCGGCTTTTATGCCAAAGCGTATCGCCCCGCGCAACGCGGCAGTTTGCCGGCCGGCCGCCGGAGGTTGCCGCCGCGAGCCGTAGTTGTCCCGACTTGTGCGTGACGCAATCATGACGGTCTGATGATGGGGCGAGGCCGGTCGTTGCGAATCAGAGTTGGCCCGCAAAATGCACAACAACTAGCTGCACTGGCCGCGGGGTGCTGGAGCAAGACGATGAGGAACTGGATCGATTCCGGCGGCGATGAGCCGCGTCTGTACAGTGCGCGTCCCACGAATTGCAAAACGGAACGACGGCGCTCCGGCAGCGTAACACGCTGGCGAGGCGCGACGAGACTGGCAGGGGCCCTGGTCCTGCTTGCGCTCGCAGCCCCCATCGGCCAGGCACGCGACCGCGGCCAGTTCGCCAACACCAATCCGGATTTGAAGGCCTGGTTCGACGGCCTGCGCAGCGGCAAGGGACCGTGCTGCTCCGATGCCGACGGTTCAGCGCTCTCGGATAGTGACTGGGACAGCAAGGATGGGCACTACCGCGTCCGCCTCCCGCGCTACGGCTCCGGGCTGGAAGGACAGCCGCAGGAGCTGGTCTGGGTCGATGTCCCCGAGGAGGCCGTGATCTCCGAGCCGAACCGGGTGGGGCGCACCATGGTGTGGCCGATCTACGGCTACATGGGCGTCACCGTCCGCTGCTTCATGCCGGGCAGCATGACCTGAAACGCGATGAGATGAGGAAGAATCGTCATCGCGCTCTAGGTTATTGTTTGAGCATGATCTTTTCGGAAAGCCGCTGCGCCCTTTTCCGGATCATGCTTTAGCGACCTCGGCGGCATGTTGCCCGGTGCGTCGAGGCGGCACGAGCGGTGTCAGGTATATTTGTTGTCCCGCTCGAGCAGCTCGATGGAGATGCCTTCGGGGCCGCGGATGAAGCAGATGCGCACCCCGGGCCGGATCGTGGTCGGCTCGCGCGTGAAGGTGACGCCTTTGGCCTTGATCTCGGCCGCGACGGCATCGATGTCCTTCACCGTCAGCCCGAAATGGTCGAGGCCCTGATGCGGGTGCGGAGGCGGCGGGTTAACCGCGCTGTCGCCCTCGAGCGGCGCAATGAAGATCCTGGCGCCGCCAAGGTTCACGTCGATCCGCCCCGGCGCGCGGACGATTTCGCCACCGAGGATGTCCCGCAGCCAGGCTGCGGTCGCCTCCGGATCGGGGCTGCGCAGATGGACGTGATCCCAAGTGACGACTGGCATTTCGATGTCTCCCGATGGTCCTGCGCGATGTTGCCGCGCATGTTAGCGGCCGTGGTCGGTGATCGCCACCGTCCTTGCCGATTCGCAAGCGTGCGGGAACCCTAGGTCGTCTTCCGGATTAAGGTAAGCAGTGGCCCATTCCGTCGCTCGACGGCTTCGGCTGCGATCGGTGAAGCAACCATGAACGCCAGGCTCGACCGGATCGGATTGAGGCGCTTTGCAGGGACCGGCGAGCGACTGGCGCGAGCCGTCACGATTGCAAGCGTCTCATTTGGTCGCAGCCTTCTGTGGTTGCTGGCGGCCGTCATCGTCGGATGCGGCGTCTGGATGCTGCTGCCTCTGTCCAAAGGCAATAGCGCTGAGCAGGTCAAGTCGGAGGTGGCAGCCGTCGAGACGGCTCCTTCGAACGATCCGGCCGGATCGGCGTCGCTGGCTTCCGAAGCTCAGGTCCCGGCCATGGCGGACCTTGGTCGTCTCAGGATTTCCTCGCAGACCTGGCGCCGCGGCGGCCTTGGCTCGAAAGCCCTGGTGACGTTCACGCTGCGAAACGACAATGACTATGCCGTAAAGGATGTCGAGATCGTCTGCGCCTTTGCGCGGCGTGATGGCAGCCATCTCACCGATCGCAGTCGCGTGCTGGCTGACCCGGTCGGCATGAGGAGCCGCAAGACCTACGCCCGGATTCCCGTCGGCTTCGTCAACGTGAATGCCGATCAGGCGAAATGTTCCTTGGTTGCGGCACGCCGCGCATAAAGGCGGCATGTTCCGGTAGCGGAAAAGTTACCCTCCGCGGCCCTTGGCCAAAAAACCTCGCGTCTCCATTTGAACCGGACGGCTGGGCCAGGAACCAATTAAGAGATCGCCTGTTGAGGCGGAGAGCCCACGCGGGGATGCGGGGGCGGAGCGTGGCCAATGCCTGTCTTTCGATATTTCGTCTTTGTCGGTGGAGCTTTGCTCGCACTGCTGTTCGCAGCGGACTTCGTTCTGCCATCGCAGCCGGTTGCGCAGGCCGTCGCCACCGCAAGCAATGATCAGCCGCTGATCCGGATTCGCTCCGATCGCCATCTGCCCGAGCGTGTCGTGCTCGACACCGCCCAGCCCACGATCGTCCCGGCTGCGATGAAAACCGCCGCTGTCGTTGCGCCTCAGCCGCCGGTGCAGGACAGCACGTCGGCAGCCCTCGCCGAGATGTCGGCCAAGGCGCGGGTGCGCGAGACGTTCGCCCAGTTCACGCCGGGAGCACCGAAGGCGGGCGCCGCCGCAGCGAACAAGGCGGACACCAAGCCGCAGGTTCAAGCGCAAGCCCAGCCTGCTCAGGCGCCTCAGGCGCAGCCGCCGAAGCGCAAGATCGCCAGGGCGCATCCGGTACCGCAACAGCTGGACCGGCCGATGATGGTCGCGCAGCGTCCGCAATTCGGCTTCTTCGGCAACACCTGGTAAGAACGCTACGCCCCGCTTCGAAACCAGGCGGGGAGGGCTTTTTATTGGTCAGTCTCTCTGCTAATTCCAATCCATCCGAACGCCCGTCGGTGCGCTGGCTCGCCAGCCGCGGTGCGGTGTTTCCCGGTTTTGGTCCAATCGGACCCAGGCGCTCGTAGCTCAGCTGGATAGAGCATCGGATTTCGATTCCGAGGGTCGGAGGTTCGAATCCTTCCGAGCGCGCCAGTGATCATTCTGAAACTTAAGCACTTTTTACGACCTCGCTATTTTCATTCTGAACGGGGTCCACCCCGTCATTCTGAACGCTTGTCGCTATTTCGTTCGCCAGCCGGTGCGCATAGCGCTTCCTGGTTGCCGACAGCATCCGCTTGGCGGTCCGCTTCGCATACCCCTCATAGCTTTGCTGAGTGCGATGCGTGGACAGTGCCCGGCCTTGCCCATCCGTCAACTCCGCCTCTTCCAACTCCGTCAATCCGCCATGCCGGCAGGCGTCCAGGGTGAAGTAAGGCGGAACCCCCTCGATCTTCTTACGCAGCCGCGTCACGACATGGTTAAGCGAGCTGTAGCGCCATGGCTTGGCCGTGCCATCCTTCTGCTTGTGCAGGATCATGGGCAGCCCGAGCCTCGGGAGCTTCGCAAGGATCTCCTCCGCGTCCGCATAGAACCGGGTCGCGTTGCCCTGAGCGTCGATCTCCTCCAGCGGGTGGGGCGCTATGGTGCCCGTTTTGTGGTGGGCTACCCGAATGATTGAGGGCGCGGACGGCGAGCGGTAGTCGGCCCATGTGATGTATCCGGCAACAACGTTCTCCGGGCGCTGGAGCCATTCAAAGCAGATGACGGCAGTAGCGGCGGCCTCGGGATAGCCGGCCTCCAGGGCGCCTTGCGCGAAGGCGTAGACCTCTTCCCGCGTGACGGCGGGTTTTTTGTCCTTAGCTCGTTTCTTGAGCGTCACACCATCCCAAGGATTCGGCACGTCGTCCGGAAACTCCTCGGGATAGAGACGATGCACAACCCGCCAAGCCTTCCGGCAGAGCCCCACAAGCTTTTCGCCCGTGCGCAGCCGTTGCTTACCGGCCGGCAGTTTCTTTCCCTTCGCGGTGATGAATTTATCATAGAGCTTGTCCGCAGCTCTCGGGCTGATCGTCTTGACGAGGCGGCTTCCGACCCGATCGCCCGACTTGGTGATGACGTTGCAAATCTCGTCCATCGCCCATTCGTAGTCTGAGCGGGACCGCTCCGCGACCTTCTCCAGATAAGCCTTGCTGATCTTGTACTCGCGAAAGAGCCAATCGACGGAGCCATATCTCGGCGCCGAGACGCCGCTTACGGGCAGGCCCTTGCGTGCCTGGTCCCATTCGTCAAACTGCTCATTGAGCACCTTGGCGCGGGCCTTCATTAGCGCGTAGTCAGTCCCCAGCGGTTCATTCGAGACCGGGCATTTGAGCGCGCGATACTTCGTCGGCACGTTGTAGTAATAGCCGGTCTTGCCGCTCGCCAGCGGCTTAGGGATGACGTGGCGCGGTAGCTCCACGCTCACAAATCCTCTGCGAGGTCGCCTTGCGCGAGACTTGGCGCTATCGCTCTGTCCAGATCGTCCCTCAACCATAGCCGTCTACGCCCTTCCGCCACTCGCGGCTGAGGATACTCTTTGCCAACCCGCTTTAGGAAGTCCTCAGCGGTCCGCTCGCCGCAGTAGCCGGCTGCCAGCTCGGCAGCCATTCGCCTGGGCCAAGAACCTGCCGGGATTGCTGACGGCTTGCTCATGTTTGGTGTCAATGAGACTTGCGCTGTCCGTCACCCAACAAAGCAGCCGCCGCCATAGCTTGTTCGGCGGATACGCAGGGGATGGCGCTAATCGCGAATTGCTCGGCCTGATGGGAGACCGCGACGACGCCCAATTCACGGGCGCCCTTGATAACCTTGTACCCGACTCCCGTAGCCGAAAGCGGATCCTGGTAGACGCCAAAGACGATCTGCCCGGCGTCGATAATCGCGTTGACGTGTTTTAGCGCGGCTTTCTCGTTCATCCCTTTCATGTCTACCGCATGTTGGTTCGCGATATCGACCAGCCGACGAACGAAGGCGTCAACGTCATTTGATTGCGCAAGCTTCATGCTGCCACTCCAATGTTGCCGGAGCTTCCATAGCTCTCGTAGTAGCTCTTTTTTAGATCCTCGATCATGTTGCTGGCGTGCATGACCGCGAAGATCAATTCGTCCGGAAACTGTCCTCTGTCGGCCTCAGAAATCATGCCGGCCGCGATCTTCGCCATCATGGCGCAATCGCACAGGTCTCCCTCGAGACTGCGGAACGCCTTGGCAAACTCTTCGTCACTTCGCGGCGACGCGCGGACGCCGGTTTCGGATTGAGGCAAGTGCAACATAGTCCTGGCTCCTCTCACGCCCCGCAGGCGATGGCAGACCAAATAAAAACAACAAACAAAACCGGTCAGGGCGGCGAATGCTGCAGAGCGCAGCATGCCGCGCGCCCCTCAGTTCAAGCCGTGTTCGGCAAGGACAGCGGCGGCAATGGTCATCATCTGCTTAAGATCACCCTCGGTGGGCGTGAAGAATACGCCGCGCATTTCGTTGCGGCCGGCATAGGCCAGCCACTCCGCAACCTCTGCGATGCTCTGCGGCCGATAGTTGACGATATCCATTTCGGCCACGCTCCAGGCCCGGTGCGCCTTGCTCAGCATCCGCTTGGCGTGGACGAGGCCCCGAGGCCTCTTGCTGTTGTAGGCGGCTTCTTGGGCGTCCCAATCGGCCAGCAGGGCCGCATACCGCTCATTGACGGCAGCGCGGGCCTCGGCGCTCTCGGCGGCTTTAAGCGCCTTGGCGTGACCTTCCATGATGCTCTCGCGGGTGTGGAAAAACCAATCCGACGCCGGCATTTCCAGCTCGGGCTTGCCGTCCCGGATCAACGTAGAGGCGGGGGTAGTGCCACCCTTGACCTTGGGCTTTTCGGCCGACTTGCGGAATTGCTCGCCGAGCCGTTCCTCGATCGGAGCCCACTTCTCGACTTCGGCAACCGCCGCGTTGAGACGGGCAATAAGGGCGGTCAGGCCGTTTGACGTAATGGTGGCGAAGTTGACCGGCGCGATATTCGAGGCCGGAATTTGGTTGGTGGCTCGCATGAAATGGGCTCCCGCTGGTTAAGAGGGGCCGACACGCGATTAAACCAAGCGGCCCCGATCAAGGACCACGATACACCCACAAGTGTTATTGTCAACACCTATAGGTGTTATGGGGCAGGTGGCTCCCCGAGACGGGCTCTGAGCGCTCCCCAAATATCGGTCAAGGCGGCAAATTGCACTTGAGAGAAGTTCCAATCATCAACCGGCAGGACAAGAGGGGATCCGGTTTCCGTGAGCTGGAGCGTGGCGCTTTCATCGTTTACCGCGATCATGAGGCCGATGAACACATGGTCGATTGCGGCGGGATGGGTGTTCGCCCGATGCGCAATGACATGGACGGGCTCGGAGGGCGGGTCGCGGAACGGTCGGGCGTAGAAGCGGGCGCCAGCCTTAATCGGCTTAAAATTGTACGAACCCCGGATCCAATTGCTAACAGAAAGGCCGAAGTAGCCGCGAACGCGCGGAATGTCCCAGGGCGGCGGGCCGAAATAGTCAAAGAAGATGCCCTTCGTCTCGCCCATCCGAAAATAAGGAAAGTCCAATTCTCCGCTGGGGAGGGCCGCTACAATATCGCCCGGGGCGGATGAGGGCTCCCCGGCCGGGTCTCGCCGTTCCAGCCTGCGCAGAGCCCTGTCCACAGCTTGCGCGACTCCAAAGTGCGGGGATGGCGGATCCATCACGTTGTTGTCTTGGCTCGTCTCGAGGGCCTGAATTGCTTCTGGCGACACGCCGGCCAGGGCGGCGAGTTCCTGTATCTCAAGCCCCCGAGTTTCGCGCCGAATCCGAAGGTGCTCGCCGCCTACGTTCCTGATGAACCCGTGAAAAACGGGAAATTGCTTGACGAAAATATCCCGCTCGGGCGGTAGGTTGAGCGCGGTCAGGATATCATGCAAGTAGCTGGTGCGCTTGACCTTTCCAGCCTCGATCTTCTCTATGGTCTGTTGGGTTGTGCCGACTAAATCCGCCAAGCGTGATTGCGTCCAGCCCAGGGCTTCGCGGGCTTTGCGAATCTTGGCTCCAACCGCCTCCGGAGTGGGGCGGGTCTGATCCCGTCCGCGAATTTCGTCCGGTTTCTTTCGGGTGGGCCGCTTACTCATGGGAGGTGTTTTGCCAGTCAAAAAGTGTTGAAGCCAACACTTTCAAAGGAACATTCCGAGTGTAAAACCCTTATGCGGGGTTGCGTAATACACTTGCAAGTGTTATCTGGAGGTTAATGCTGATGCCAGACGACGATAGCGCTAAGGTGCGTGTCCGGAATGCGATCGCAAAGGCCCAGTCCTTGTGCGGCGGCTCCGAAGCCGCGCTTGCTCGGGCGGCCGGCTACTCGCAAAACGCCATTTGGCAAGCGAACAAAAAGGGGCGCATGACCCCAGAAATGGCTATTCGAATCGAGCAAGCCACGAAAGGCGATGTCCCGCGCTGGCAGGCTCGGCCGGACGTGTTCTCTCCTCCGCTTAGTGGAGAGTGTAGCCCAGCTTTCGGTGATAAAGCGTCCCATGATGCTTCACCATTACGGCATCCCATTCGCGAAATAGTTGGAGCGCCCGAACGCGCTCAGGCGTCGTTTGGGAAGGTCGCATGATGAGCTTTGGGGGCATAGCATATTCCATTTCCACCCCTGCCGGGCGGACTGGCGCGTGGGGGATTGCGCCAGTCCGCCACGTTCAGCCGAACGACGGGGCATTGCTCGGCCGGTCTCCGATCGCGGCAGTACGCGGGGGCAATATCGATCTGCCGCAATCGAAACGAATTTTCCTTTCGGACAGCACAACCCGCCGTGGTCGCCAAACTTTGTCGGGCCGCTCGTCCTCGAATGCGTCGCCGTTACGCGCTCGCTCTCCTGATCAACAGGAAAGCAGATGCCATGTCGGAAAACTCCGAAAAGCGGTCGGAAGCCATGACTAGTGAAGTTGCGTTGCGTGAAGCGTCGAACCTGATCCGTCAGCTAGCAGGGGATGGCTGTGCGGGTGAGTCGGTGAAGTCCATTCTTCGGCGCCTTGAGCGTCGGTTGAAAAATTGGACGCCGGCCAGGATCAAGTCGATTTGGTATGCCGATCCCCGCGTAGCAGTCCGAGGGGAGGAGCTTGAACAGTTGCGGGCCATGATTGGGCCTCGCGACAATGGGGCATCACTTGATGAGCTTAACGACCTTCGGTCTACGGTCGCGCGTCTTGCAAAGTATGAAAGCTTGCTTGAACGCATCGACGCGGAGTTTTTTGGCCCGCAAGTTTCTGCGACGCGCGATCAAGCTGGGCAAGCGCGCGGGCTTTTGGGAAAAAGCCGCGTTTGATTACAATCCGAACCTAGAGCGCGATCTGAAGAACAGCGCAGACAAGCGGGGCAACGACTAAATGTCGAGGCCCCGCAATGCGGCTCAGCGCCGCCTAGACGAGCTTTCGTCTGCGAATGATCGCATGTCGCAAGCCGACAAAAAATTTTTTGAAAGGTTTCCAGGCCGGCGCCATCGCGTTCGCCTCGCCCACAAGGCAGAGGTAGAAGCCGGCGCCGTCGTCAACGGAATGAATCCTACACGCCTGCCGAACGAGTTCAAGCATTTTGTTGCGGTGAAATCGCTCTCGCCGGATTGCCGCTTGCGCGTTGGCTTCATCGGGCTTGAAGGCTCAGAAACCGACGTGAGCGAAGCCGTTGCCAAGGCAATTTTTGAGGCCGCGAAGTCGGACCAGCCAAGAGCCGCAGCGATAGAGGAAAAATTCACGCGAGCCTTAGCGAACCTGGGGGGCTCGCGATGAATGCGCCCTTGACCATTCAAGGCAACATGCTGCTTCGCGCCGCTCTCGATTATGCCGAGCGTGGCTTTCCCGTCTTCCCGTGCAGTCCCAAGGACAAAAGGCCGCTCGTCCCGAGGGAGATCGATCCTCACACAGGCAGTCCGATTGAGAAGAGCGGAGGCCTCTACAAGGCGACGACGGACGCGCAGCAAATCACAACGTGGTGGACCAAGTGGCCCAACGCGATGATTGGCGTTCCAATGGGGCCGAAGGCCGGAATTTGGGCGATCGATCCTGACGCGCCGAAAGAAGTCGGCGCCGCGGATGGCCGCGAATATCTCGCGAAGCTTCAGATCCAACACGGTGATTTGCCAACTACACACACGCATCTGACGCCAGGCGGAGGGAAGCATATGCTTTTCCGTTGGCGGGACGACAAGCCGATCACGAACAGAGAGGGCGCCCTGAGTAAGAAGGGCATCAACGTTCGCGGCGATGGTGGCTATCTGATCTTCCCGCCCTCGCAATTCTTCGACGGGAAACATTACGAGGTTGAGGAGGAGTTTTATAGCTTCCACTTCGCGGACGCTCCAGACTGGCTCTACAACCTGATCCTCGCCCAACCCGAGCCGAAGATTTCCGACCGTGCCCTTGCGACGGTGCGCCGGCCTGAACGCTCCGATGGCGCCGATCGTTCGGCCTACGCTGAGGCCGCTCTTGATGGCGAAATTGGCGAGCTCTCCTCCACGTTCAAGGGCGACCGCAATAACCGGCTAAACGTTTCGGCTGTGAGCCTGGGAACGCTTGTTGCAACGGGGCTCCTGGACGAGGGCCGCGTCATTGACGGGCTCATTTCGGCTTGCGCCGCGAATGGTCTCTTGCAAGAGGATGGACGGTCGCGCTGCATGGCGACGATCAAAAGCGGGTTGAGTTACGGGCTGCAGCATCCCCGCTCAATTCAGGAGCGGGAATATCGTTCCGTGCTGAGCGGCGGGCCGATTGCCGATTACAGCAAGGCTCTACGGGCGCCATCCGAAACGGGCAACGATGACGCAGCCGAGGCCCACAAGCCGCCTGCAATCGTTGCCACGCCTTACAAGCGCGTTGACCCTAAGACAATCCCGCTTCGTGATTGGATTTATGGGAGCCTGTTGATCCGCAAATTCGTGACCGCGACCGTTTCGCCGGGCGGCATTGGCAAGTCGTCACTTGTCACAGTCGAGGCGCTGGCGATGGCGTCGGGCCGCGGGCTCCTCGGTGTCAGCCCCAAGCGCCGCATGAAGGTGTGGCTCTGGAATCTTGAAGATCCCCAGGAGGAGACGGCGCGCAAGATCGAAGCAGCGGCCCTCCACTACGGGCTCAGCGAAGACGAAACGGACGGCTATCTATTCGTCAATAGCGGACGCGACACGCCGCTTGTGATGGCGAAGGAACTCAAGGGCGGGGCCTTCATCTTGGCGCCCGTGGTTGACGCGCTGGTTGAGCAGTGCAGGGCCAACGCAATCGATGTGCTCGTTATCGACCCGTTCGTTTCCTCGCATGAAGTGGGCGAGAACAACAACACGTTCCAGGATATGATTATCAAGGAATGGGGCCGGGTTGCGGAGCGCGCCAACGTCGCGGTGCATCTTGTGGACCATACCCGCAAGATGAGCGGCGGCGAGACCGAGATAACAACGGAAAGCTCCCGCGGCGCGAAGGCCAAGACGGACGGTTGCCGCGTGGTCCGCGTCGTCAACCGCATGACCGACGCTCAGGCAGTGAACGCCGGCATTGAAAACCCGCGCATCTATTTCCGGACATTCAACGACAAGGCCAATCTGGCGCCTCCGGCCGACAAGTCCGATTGGTTCAAGCTCGAGAGTGTGGACCTCGGCAACGCGCCGAGCCATCTGCAATTCGGCGATAGCGTCGGCGTCGTGACGACCTGGGAATGGCCCGACGCTCTGGAGGGCGTGAACGGTCCGATTGTCGATCGCGTCTTTGAGGAGATCAAGGGCGGGACATGGCGCGAAAGCAGCCAGTCGCCGGAGTGGGTTGGCATCGCGGTTGCCCGGGTGTTGGGCCTCGACGTGAATAAGAAAACGGACAAGGCCCGTATCGCCGGAATGGTCCGGACGTGGCGCGCTGCCGGCTCGCTTGTCGTGGTCGAGGGCAAGGACGCCAAGGGCAAGCCGAGACCGTTTATTGAAGTGGCGGAGCACGACGAATGACGTTCCGGCATGGTCTCTCCACCACCTCGCAAGGTGGAGAAATGCAGGTGGAGAGTGGAGGTAAGCAGCCTCTCCACCTAGAGCCCCAAGGTGGAGAAAAGGTGGAGAAAGGTGGAGGAGCAAAACCCTCAAACCACCACCTCCACCACCACCCTGTAGGGGGTGTGGGGGTGGGGTGGAGGGAAGAAAGCCGACAGGGTGGCTTAAATCGCAGGTGGAGAACGGGTGGAGACAATGAGGCGTGGCAGGGGTGCCGACCGAGATTGCGTGAGTTGCTTTCTGAGTTGAATGAGCCACAGCCACAAAGGACCACATGAGCACCCAAGCGACTTCTGAAACTGCCAAGGAAATCAAGACCGAGACGATGCAGAACCATGGCGCTGAGATCCGAACCGCTATCGTCGTGCATCACCCGATGCACCATGACGACCGTTTCGATTGGTCGATCAACAATGAGGACGTGCTTTTGGCGGAACAGCGCACAACGGCGGTCTACGTCAACCGCTGGGGCCAGGCGGTAATTCGGCAGGAACGGAATTGGGACGAGGAGTCCGACCCGTTCATGACGATTGACCACAAGCACTTGCCGACCGTGATTGAGCGATTGCAGGAGATCGCCAGGGCGCCACTCAATCGCGACGAACCCGACTCGGGCGAGGCAACGGGAGGGCTCCGCTAATGGAGGCCCGCGATTATCCGGACAGCCCGGGATACAAATCGGCCGGCACGTCTCAGGAGGCCGCTCAGGCCATTGCGGGGCACGCCAAGACGCTCAGGGCTCGCGTGCTGGATGCCATCACGTCCGAGCCTGCCGGCCTCTCTGCGGACGCTGTAGCGGACAAGCTGGGGGCGTCCATCTTATCCGTGCGCCCGCGCGTGTCCGAGCTCCACAGGGCAGGAGACATTCGCCGCACAGAAACTCGAACCCGCAACGCCTCGGGCATGAATGCAACGGTGTGGGTGGCCGCGCCGCCGCTCCAGGGACCGGCAGCCGCAGAATGAACGCGTACACAAGACCGCCGAAGCGGGGAGAGCGGACCCCGCTTGCCGAGGAGCAAAAGCGTTTCTTCTGGAGAAATTACGGAATGATCGCGCTCCAGATCGATGACCCGGCCCTGTCTTGGGACGTGCGAGAGATCCTTAAACGCTTCATGGAGCGGCGCTACGGCGCTTATCGGCAAGGAAAAAAGGATGGAGTGTGATGAAGTCAGAACTCTCACCGGTCGAACAGTTTCACGTTCCGTCCCTCGGAGCTCAGGCCCGCTCCATAGGAAGAAAGTTGTTTGTGCAGAACCTTCGAAAGTTCAGCAAGATGCTCATGCGCCCGGATGATTTTCGAGATTATTTTTGGAGCGCCGCCATCCGTGTCAGGGAGCCAAGCGGGGTCTTTTGGATCGATAATCGAAAAAAGCTGAATGTCGTAAAACGCTGCTCGAGCCTGTCCGACGTTGTAAACGATGCTGGAAGGCAGGTGCTCAAGGTTCTCCCACGTCTCCTCGAGCTCCCTTGTGAACAACGCCTCCAATCTCGTCAGATTGAAGTGTGGTGGTTGGCTCCGAAGCTGCGAGAGATTGAGCGCGACTTCCATCCCAATCACGTGCATGGCGAACTGCAGGCGAGTAGCAATCCCAAATTTGCGGCGCAGGTCAGCGTCGCTAACGACGCTCCGATCATAGTCTATCCTCGCCATCACGCCTTGATAGGCGATCACCGCGCCACAGAAAGCGACTATCGCAGCAATCGTTGTTTGCCAGTCTTTGAGATGAAAGGAGTCTTTGGAGCCTACAATGGCTAGAGCGAGGAGCAATAAGCAACCAACGGCCGTCGCTATTCCCGGCCACTCTCCCTTCCTCACGGAAGCCTCCCTTGCGGCTTAAAGATACATCACAGCCGACCGTCTGTGTCGGGCATCGGTATCATGCCGCGGCGACATCGATTGTCAAACTTGTCACCAACCCGTCCGAGTGCGGCACCCAAAAGGTTAGTCGTCTCATTGATTTGCTCATTGACAGCAGAGAGGACCAAGACTTGAGCAACAGGCTTCACGCATCACTGAAAGCCGCCGTCAAAAGATCAATCGTTGTTATGGACGCCATGCTAGATCCCGAGCGGCGTTTTCTGAGGCCGGCAAGCGCCATGGCCTCGCTTTGGGCTCAGGCGATTGACCAGGCAGAGGAGGCTTACGGCTATTCGCAGACGCGGGTTCGCTTTGTCCCCAGCGCCCGCGAGATCGCGCAAGCCGACACTGTAGCCGCTTGGCTGAGCTGGTTGGCGCGGACCAAGGGGCGGGAGTGCATCCGCCTCCTGACTTCCTGGGCGCGCGAAATGCCGATTTGGAAGATAGCGCAATTTGAGCGCTGTTCGGAGCGGTCGGTTCACAACCGGATTGACCGGCTCATTGCCGCCATTCTTGCCGAGTTCGGCGGGCCGGCACTTGCGGTCGGTATTCCGGAAATGAACGAGCGTCCAGGCCGCGCGCATCCGCCCAACTTCATGGTTGAACGCCCGATGGAGTCGGATGGCTCCGGAGTCCTGCATGCCCGGGTGTGGATTGGCGGCGTCGGATTCATGAAGAACGGGAAGCGGCTGCGCAACGGCCAGGAGAAGATCAGCGAAAGGATGCTCGCCCATGCCGGTTGATCTTGAGAGCTACAGATCCGCGATGGGTTCTGCGCTGAGAAGCCAAGGCTACGCGTGCGTTTTCATTGCCACCACAACGGTGGGCAACCCGTGCCGTTTGAACTACGCCACGGATCTCCTGGGCGCCGTGAAGCGGTTGCGGCGGACCTCTCCCGCTCAGCTCGTCATCGAGGAGGTAGTTTGGCTGCCTGATCGCGGTATGGCGATGATGGTTGCCGAGAGCGTCAGGGACGATTTGGAGGGCCATCTAGTCGCAGGCGGATGGCTCAATCTGCCGGCCGCGCAAGTCGCTCAGGCTGTGCGCTCTGCAACAGAAAGGCAGCATCCCGGTGTGATCACCTTCGCCCATGATCAACTCATGTCTAGGTGGGCGCACGGACAAGCTCAAGGCCGGGAGCGGAGACGTTCGCGACCATCCAGGCGCGCACGAATGAAGTTGTCCGAGGCTCGGACATCTTGATGCTGTCCAAGGTTCGGACAGCTTGCCCTGAGTCAACTTGTCGCAGCATTAAATGCGGTTTGGTACAAAAAGGACTTGCGGTGCAGTCGCTACCCGAATATAACCCTGCAAATCACATCCAATGCCGAATTACGCCCTGGGCCTCTCGCCCGGGGCTTTTTCGTTTTGACCTACCGGGGGAGCGCATGACCGCAAGGAAGTGTCCCCCGATCGGGCGCCCCCGCAAGTGGAAAGATGCGGATTGGGACGCTGCAATTAAGTTCTTTGAGACCACGCTTCACGGTTCGCTCAAGAGCCTAAGCCCGCCTGATCTGCCAAATTATATCGTCGTCTGGAAGCGTGGGCGGACGGATCGGCGCGTTCGTGAGCTGCTCGCTGCGGCGACGGAACGCCGATGTGCCGCAATGGTTGCTGCCGGTTTGCGGACTGGCGAAGGCAAGCGCGCTAGCGGCACAAAATCCGTGACATTCGCCACGGTCGAGAAGTTCGGCCGGGGGCTGAGATACAGCGACGAGGCGTATTCGGAATATCTCGCCAGACTCGAGGCTGACGAAACGGCCGAGAGCCTGGGGGAGGCGCAGAAGCTCTATTGGCCGGGACTGCCGACGTTTCATTCCGTGATGCGTCGCCGCCGCCAACAACTGCAAAGCATTCTATCCGGAAAGGGCTTTGTGGGCCGGGGCGGGCGCCCCCGTATATTTGAAGAAGAGGTTTACGCGGAGGCGATCCGCTTCCTTTCGACCATGAGCCTGACTGAGTATGCAGATCATCGGCAGGCTGTTGGGGCCTTGCCGAGCGCTCAGGCTATCTTGAGGCGCGCGGCCCGTGATCCGGAGTTCGCAAGGGAGCTCTATAGCAAGCGTCCCAAGACGGAGGGTCTTTCGTACCGCTACAGTAACGAGGTTTACGAGGCGGCTATCTCCAAGATCGGGGCGCACGGGTGGAGCGCGTACCTTGAGGAGTGCAAGCCGGGTGTCTGGCCCAGTTTGAATGCCATTTACAAGCGAGCTCGAGGCGACAAGGAATTTAAGGCACGTCTGAACGGCAAGACCCGCGAGCGCTTCCGCCTCAAGCGCGAGTTGAGGGCTCTGACAGCCAGGCGACAGAAGGTCGCTCTTGCGCGGCCTGACGGGCAGCTTGGATTTCTGCTTTTACAGCAGGACGCCTACCGCATGGCGGACAAGTTCGTCCCCAGGCACTACGCGCGGGAAGATCGTGACGACATCAAGTCGGACATTGTTGCGGCGGTTCTGGCGCGTGAGCTCGAGATTGACGAGATTGGCGACAATGCCAGTTGGTTCATCAGTGAGCATTTTCGCGGGGGCGTGTTTTCCTCGGGCAAGTTCAGCTCGCTTGACGCGCCGGTCTATGACGACAGTAGCCTGACCTATGTGGATCGTCTGAGTTCCGACGATTACAGCCATATCGGCTAGTCCATGTTTCGGGCTGGGGACATGGCGAAGATAAGCGGGCGCATGGTGAAGGTGTGCTCAATCGACGGCTACAGCGCGGAATGCGTCTGGTTCGATCATCGTGGCGAGATCCACGCGGCGACCGTTGACGTGGGGGCGCTGGCCTCCATTTGGGTAACGCCCAAATCGATGTGGCCGGAGATCAATGAGATGCCGGATTTCTTGGTCGCGGAGCTGGAGGCGAAGGCTGCCGAAAGGCGTCGCGCGAAGCATCGGAAGCCAAGGCAAAGCAGGCGAATCAAGCGTGGGCCCGATGCCCAATAGTATTAGAGGAGCGGAGAAGGCCGGCTAGCCGGTTGATCTGCACTAATGCCCTCGGTCAAGGCGAGAGCCTAAGCCGAACCCGCAAAACAGTGTGACATCAAACCGATAGTTGTGCAGAACCATGGTTTTCCAGCCAGGAAACCGGGCGAACCCCGGTGGCCGTCCGAAAGAGAAGAAATTCACTGAAGCATTGCGCCTAGCGCTCAATGACGAAGTGGAAAGCAACGGCCAGAAGACGACCAAACTACGCGTCATTGCCGATAGGCTTGTCTCTGAGGCTATGAATGGCGAGAGCTGGGCAATCCAGCAGGTAGCGGACCGGATCGAAGGCAAGCCCGCGCAAGCGATCGTCGGCGGTGACGAAGACGACAACCCGATCAGGCTGGAGAAGATTGTTCGCGAGATCGTCCGCGCTCCGGTTCGTGACGCAGAACCGCAAGGCTAAATGCCGGCGCTGCATATTCCAACGGCCGAAGTCTTCGAGCCGTTGCTTAAGCCTGCCCGCTACAAGGGAGCGAAGGGCGGGCGTGGCTCGGGGAAGTCGCATTTCTTTGCCGGCCTCCTGGTCGAGGACAGCGTAAGAGAGCCGGGAGACTTCGGAGAAGGGCTGCGGAGCGTTTGTATCCGCGAAGTGCTGAAAGACCTTAAGGACAGCGCCAAGCTCCTGATTGAGGACAAGCTAGCGCAGTATCGCTTGGGCGAGGCTGACGGCTTCAAGGTCTATCGCGACGTTATCGAGACGCCGAAAGATGGCCTGATCATCTTCAAGGGGATGCAGGACTACTCGGCTGAGAGCATCAAGTCTCTGGAGGGCTTCGGCCGCGCCTGGATCGAGGAAGCGCAAACGTTGAAGGTCCGGAGCCTATCGCTCCTGCGACCAACGATCCGCCGCGAGCGTTCGGAGATTTGGGCGAGCTGGAATCCCCGGCGCCGGCAAGACGCGATTGATGATTTTCTAGTTGCCCATAAGCCGGATGACGCGGAGGTGGTCACTGCCAATTGGCAGGATAACCCGTGGTTTCCGGACGTGCTGGAGAAGGAACGCCAACACGATTTGGCGAACTATCCGGAGCGCTACGGGCACATTTGGGGCGGGGAGTACGCGACCATTTACGAGGGCGCCTATTACGCCGGCTTGCTGGCGGACGCGAAGGCCAAGGGACGCATTGGCGTAGTCGCCGCGGACCCGCTGTTGCCGCTTCGCGCGTTTATCGACATCGGCGGCGCTGGAGCATCAGCCGACGCCTTCACGATCTGGATTGTCCAGTGGGCGGGGCAGCAGATTAGGGTTTTGGACTATTACGAGAGCCGCGGGCAGGTGCTCGCGTTTCATGTGAATTGGCTGCGCAAGAACGGCTATCAGGATGCAATCCTGTACCTGCCGCATGATGGCGTGGCGACGAACAACGTTACCGGCAAGCGCTATGAAGATCATTTGCGTGAAGCCGGGTTCAAGGTTGAACCGCCGATCAAGAACCAGGGCCGTGGCGCTGCTATGATGCGCGTCGAGGCCTTGCGACGCCTCGGGCCTCAGTTGTGGTTCAACGAAGCCACGACGGAACCGGGCCGTGAGGCGCTGGGCTTCTATCACGAAAAGAAGGACGAGGCGCGCAACATTGGGCTAGGGCCGGACCATGATTGGTCCTCGCACGCGGCGGACAGCCTGGGCCTTATGGCGATCGCCTATGAAGATCCCGAGCGGACCGCGGGCTTTAACGCCAAGATCGACTATCCGGACCTTGGCTATGTCTGAGCATCGCTTGAAGGTTCGGGATGACTATTACGTGCCAGCGGTGGCCGGCCGTGACGGTGAAGTCGTGCGACGCTTGAAGGGCTCGGAGATCTATATCGCCCGCATTGATGGGCTGACGACGGGTTACGGCTCGAGCCGCAACGAATGGACTTTGACCAGCGCCGATTTTGATTGGCTGGAGAAATGAACGTCAAGCAAGTTGCGGTGCATTTGCGCCGTCCGAGCAACAACGACCCGGGCCAGGTGACGACGGCCTATTACGTTCTCAACGGTGACGAGCTCGTTATGACGCGCGGCGACGGAACGCCGGTTGATCCGGAGCGCTTTCGCCACAAGCTCAGGCCCGGAGACGACCCGACAGCCATTGCAGGCGCGCTAGGCAAGCAGGTTCGGCGCGAAGCACTCAAGATCACGGAAGAGCAGGAACGTTTTTACGCTCCGCTCGACTACGGAGATTCTGATTTCATATGAGCGATGACGAGGGAATGAAGGAAGAGAAGGGCGAACAGCCGAAGCGCATGGACCTTGGAACGCTCCAAACCATGTTGAGCGCTGAGAAGGCGAACGCGCTTGCCGGCCTGAATGCGTCCTCCCTCGCGTCCGAACGTGCTGACGCCATGGCCTATTATCTCGGCGACATGGAAAAGGACATGCCGTCTCAGCCGGGTCGGTCCAAGACCGTTTCGACCGACGTTGCGGACGTGGTTGAGGGCCTTATGCCCCAGCTTATGGATATTTTCGCCGGCTCTGACGAAGTGGTCCGGTTTGAAGCCATTGGCCCCGAGGACGAGGAAGCAGCTCAGCAGGAAACGGATTACGTCAATCACGTTTTCATGCAGCAAAACTCAGGCTTCATGATCCTGTACTCGTTCATCAAGGACGCGCTGTTGCAAAAAACGGGCGTGGTCAAGGTGTGGTGGGATGAACGGGAGCAGGAGACCCGAGAAACCTATTACGACATGAGCGAAGAGCAGTTCGCTCTACTCGCCCAGGACGTTGCCAACTCCAACGGCGCTATGGAGATTGTCGCGCATACCATGCGAACCCCTGACGGCTCGGTCTCTGTCGAGATGACGAAAGAGCCGGAGCGCCAGGACGAGGCCCCAGCCGACGGGGAAGCGATTTACTGATGGCTGACATGGCGACGATGGAAAACGGTTCTCCGGCGGAACAGTTTCCGGCCGCCGGTGGGCTGCCCGCGCCGGCTGACGCGCTTATGGTACATGACGTAACGATCGTCACAACGCGGAAGCTTGCCCAGGCGAAGGTCTTAGGGGTGCCGCCCGAGGAATTTGGCATCGAACGCGACGCCCGCGGCATCAAGGACTGTAACTATTGCTTCCATGAGATCGTCACCAAGACCGAATCGCAGTTGATCGCAGAGGGCTATGACGAAGATCAAATCAAGGCGCTCTCTCCCTATACCGGCCGGACCGATATCGAGACCATGGAGCGCGATACGGTCGAGGAGCACAGCGGGGCCGGTAATGGGCTCAACAGCGCCTCTCGCCTGGTCAAACTCACTGAGCACTATATCCGCGTAGACCTTGAGGGGACCGGCCGGCCGTGCCTCTATCAGGTGATGACCGGAGGCGATCAGGGCGAGATCCTCCGCAAGGACGGCAAAGAATGCATTGAGCCGTTTGACACGATCCCGTTTGCCGCGACGACGCCGGTTCCGATCCCGCATCGCTTTGTTGGCCGGTCGATCGCTGACCTAGTGATGCCGCTCCAGCGCGAAAAGACCGCGATGAAGCGTGGCGCGCTCGATAACCTTTACCTCCACAACAACCCGCGGGTTGAGGTTGGCGAGGACAAGGCCGGCCCGAGCACGATCAATGACCTTTTGGTTTCGCGCCCCGGTGGCGTGGTCCGCACCAAATCGGTAGGCGCCCTGAATTGGCAGACGACCCCGGACGTATCCGGCTCCGTTTTCCCGATGCTGCAGTATTTGGATGCCGAGCTGGAGACCCGGACGGGCCTTTCCAAACAGTCTCAGGGCATCGATGCCAACGCGTTGCAGAATCAGTCCGCGACCGCCGTTGCCCAGGTTTTTAGCGCCTCACAAATGCGCGTGAAGCTGATTGCGCGCATCATGGCGGAAGGCGTGCGGGATATCTTCTCGCTTCTGCATGGCACGATCCGCAAGCACGGCCAGCAAGTGCAGACGGTTCGGCTTCGCAACAAATGGATTGAGGTCAATCCGCGCAACTGGAAAACGCGCGACGACATGACAATCAACGTCGGCCTCGGGACCGGCAGCAAGGCACAGCAATTCGCCCAGACGATGGCGATTGCCAACGTTCAGAAGGAAATGATTGCCGGCGGGAAGATCAACCTTGTTGGCGACCGCGAGCTCTACAACACGGCTGCCGAGCTGACCAAGATCATGGGCCACAAGAACCCTGATCGGTTCTTCAAGGACCCGGACGAGAAAGGGCCGGACGGCCAGCTCGTGAACCCGCCTCCACCTCCGCCGCAGGACCCGAAGGTGATCGAGGCGACCGCAAAGGCCCAGCTCGAAATTCAGCAGATGCAAGGCAGGATGCAGATTGAGCGCATTCAGGCGGAGGCTGACATTGCGGTGCAGAACCGCAAGGCTGAATCAGAGATGGCTATTGCGCAGATGAAAGCGCGGCTCGATGCGCAGCTAGCGTTGCTGCAATACGGTCTGGACGAGAAGTCGCACGCCTGGAAAATGGTCCTCCAGGGCGTGCAGATGGAGCACGACGAACGCCGGCACCAACACGATTCCGAGCGCGCGGCGATCGATATGCTTGGCAGGGCGATGGACCATGAGGCGCGGCAGACTCAGCAAGAGCAGCCGCAAAACAATGGTGGCGAATGAAACTGACCGATAGCGAATTGCGTCTGGAGTGCTTGCGGCTGGCAACCTGTTCGGTGAAGCCGTCCGAAAGTGGCAAGAGCAATGGCGCCCTTGAGGTTGCATCCAAGTTTTACGAGTTCATGAAGGGCGCGGAGATCGCTCCGAGGGCCGCCCGGAAGTCGCCTAGCCCGTCTGCCCTGAATGCCAAGGCGCGCAAGACCATGGCGCGCGTTGCATCCGCCAGAGACCGCGCGAGGGGGGCCAAGTGAACGCGGGGCGCTGCGAAGACTGCAAGCACTGGCGGAGCCATAAGGATCGTCACGTCCCGGACGAGTGGGGAGACTGTGACAATCCCGAACTAAACGCCCGGGGATATGACGACGCTACTTCCGGGCACAATGTCGAAACGCTGCCGAGCTTCGGTTGCGTCCAATTCGAGGCCAAATGATAGCCTTTTGCCTTGTCTCCTCCGACCACGGGCCAATGCTCGTCAATCGGATGGACTACAATCATACGCACACTGGCGACTTTTACGGCGTCGGTGCGCAGATCATGGAAAACGGGTGTTACGATCCGTTGGACGTGGCGAACCTGAAAAATCTCCTCAGGTGGCGCCACAAGTATTTCGGTGACGGCGTGATGGCTCTGGACGGCGGCGCCAACATTGGCGTGCATACTGTCGAGTGGGCGCGGTTCATGCGTGGTTGGGGTTCCGTGTTGGCTGTGGAGGCCCAGGAACGGGTTTTCTACGCGCTGGCGGGAAACATCACCCTCCAGAATTGCCACAACGCACGGGCCTTGTGGGCAGCGCTCGCGGACGTACCGGGCGAATTGTCCTTTCCTGAGCCTGACTATACCCAGCAAGGGAGCTTCGGCAGTTTCGAGCTGAAAGCCAGGGCCGGCACTGAATACATTGGGCAGCCGATCGATTACGGGAAGCCAACCACAACGGTTCGGCAGATCATGATTGACGGCCTCGGGCTGGAACGCTTGGACCTTCTCAAATTAGATCTGGAAGGCATGGAAGCTGAGGCGCTTGACGGGGCACGCGAGACGATCGCGCGTTGTCGGCCCATTCTCTTTATCGAGACGATCAAGTCAGACGGTGACGCGATCAGCGCAGCGCTCCGCAGTGAGGGCTACCGGGTGTTTGCGGACCGGATGAATACCCTTGCCATCCATGAGACGGATGGAACGTTGCAACACATTCAGACCGTCAAAGAGGCCGCGTGAGCATTTTCGAGCTTACCATGGCCGGCTTGCCCGGCTTGACTATGGACTATGAGGACGGCGGACGCGTTCAGGTTTTCAAGTCGGCCGGGCGTGAGGTTCGCGTTCCCGGCGATGCGACTGATGCCGAGATCATTGCGGCGTTCCGCGCGCTGGACGAAAAGGACGTGGACGCGTGAACGTCGATCGTTACCGCGCCCATGCCGCGAAGCTGGTTCGCAACCCAAACGATCCGGTTGCCCTGGTTGAGCAGTTCTCCAACATTTCGGAAGCGCTGGAGAACGGCCGGCACTATCTGCCGATCGCGCGCCGGGCTTACGAGATCGCGCCGACCGAGCTTAGCCCGGTTTTCAACTACGGCTCTGCGCTGCATCGCGCCGGGGAGTTCGGCAAGGCTAAGGATTTGTATCTGCGATGCCTCAAGATGGCAGACGCGGATTGGCTGCCGAAGGTTCTGCATCATTGCGGCGTCGCCTATCGGGCATTGGACGAGAACGAAAAGGCCGCGGACTACTACCAGAAGGCCTATGATATCGATCCGAACCCGGAATACCTCAAGGATCGGGCGCTGGCGCTGTTGGCTTCCGGCAGGCTGTATGATGGCCTCAAGGCCTATGAGATACGGCGGGAGTGCGCCGAACGGAAGTTCAAGCGAAACGGCGGCCAGCTCGTCGTTCAGCAGAAATTGCCCGATGGCGTGCGCCATTGGCAGGGCGAGGACTTGAACGGCAAGTCAATCGTTGTCTATCATGAGGAAGGTAGCGGCGATTTCATTCAGTTCTGCCGGTTCATTCCGAAGCTGAGGGCGCTAGGTGCGGCATCCATTTACATTTGTGGGCCTGTTCCTAACCTGCTTGATCTTGTCGCGGACAATATCGCCGTGGATGGAATCGTTCCTCTCTCCGGCCCGTTTGATTGTGACTATGTTATTGGCAGCATGTCTCTGCCTTGGCGCTGCGGTCTTGATTATCCCGCGGTTCACGGCAGGCCGTATTTCAAGGCGGAAGCGGCCAAGATCCCGCTGAGGGGCAAGCTCAACGTTGGCTTGGTGTGGCGCGGTAATCCCGCCTACGGGCAGGACGTTCACCGCTCAATGGCTTTCTCTGAGTTTTGCCCGCTGTTCGATATGCCGGACGTGGCGTTCTACTCGCTCCAGGCCGGCGCCCCGAGCCTTGAGGTTACGAACCTCGGGCTGGACGGGTTCGTGGCAAATCTCGAGCCCATGGCCCACAACTGGCGCGAAACGGCAAAGCTCGTCCAGGCGCTGGACGCGGTTGTCTCGGTCGATACGGCTGTTGCGCATCTTGCCGGCGCTCTCGGCAAGTCCGTTTTCATCCTGACCACGAACGCCAGCGATTGGCGATGGAATAGGCGGAGCCGCAAAACGGTTTGGTACGATTCCGCGCAAGTGATCCGGCAGAAAAAGCAGGACGATTGGCGGCCCAGCATCAACACGGTGCGGGAAGGCCTGAAATGGATGACCGAGAATGAACGAAGACGAGTTGCATAGCGCCGCTTCGCGCGGCTCACATGCGGAAAGCCTGCTTAAGGACGAGTTGCTGAGCGAGTGCTTTGCTAAGCTGGAAGAGGCCTACGTTGCGGCTTGGCGGTCAACCAATTTTGACGACGTGGCCGCACGCGAAAAGCTTTTCGTTGCTATCAACGTAATCGGCAAGGTCAAAGAGCACTTGGGCACAATCGCCGCGCATGGCGAGCTCGCTAAGGCCGAAGTCGAAGAGATGATCAGAGTTGCCGAGCGAAAGAAGCGGTTCGGCATCTTCTGATGACGACAGGAAAACCGGGCTTCTCCATTCTGTTTTTGGAGTGCCCCGGCAGCGATCCTCTGGCGCTAAAGCGCTACATGGACCGCGAAGGTTTTACACATTCGACGTTTGAGCGCTTGGCGTCGGATGGAGTTTCGAAAGTCTACAGGCTCTCGACCGCGGCAGAGCTCGCGCCAACACGAGGATAGTTTATGTCTGACGAAACCAGCTCGCCCGCTGGCAGCGAACCCGTGTCTATTCCCCTCGCTGCCGACGCTCCCGAGTCCATGAGTTTTGAAGATGCCGTTCGCTCTCTGAGTGCAGACCGGCAAAAATTGACAGCACCTGCCGAGAGCGCAAGCCCCGCAGCCGATAGCGCGGAGCCTGCGACCGCAGACGCGAAGGAATTGGCCGTTGAGGCCGATGACGCTGCCCCTCCTGAGGAGGACCCCAGCGGAGAAGAGGAGCCCGAAGCGATCGAACCGGCAGAAGAGCTGCCCCCCATCGAGCCGCCGAGGTCTTGGACGAAGGACGAAAAGGAAGCTTTCAAGGCGTGGCCCCGTGAAGCGCAAGAGTCGATCGCGCGCGTCACCTCCTCGCGGGAAGCGGAATTTCGCCGGAGTCAAAATGAGGTCGCAACCAAGGAGAAGGCCCTAGCGGAACGTCTCCAGGCTGCGGAACAGGCAAAGCAACAGTACGAGGCCAGCGTACAAGATCACCTTCAAGCTCTCGAAAGGGAGCAGCGTCGGGAGTTCCCGGATATCAAAACCTGGGATGACGTGAAGGCGATGCAGGCAAGCGATCCTCTCCGATACCAAGCTTGGGACCTTCACCAAAAAGAATTGGCGTTGGTTTCGAAGCAGGCGGCAGAGGTCAAGGACAGTCAGGAAAAGGAGTTCAGCTCCAAATGGACCGAGCACGTCCAGAAGGAAAACGAACTAGCTGCCGAGACTATCCCTGAGCTTCGCGACCCTGAGAAAGGCCCTGCACTGGTTAAGAGGGCTGCCGAACGTCTCCAGGAAATCGGCTTCAAGCCGGATGAACTACAGCAGTTGGCAGAAGGTCGGGCGTCAATCTCGATCTACGACCATCGGCTGCAACGCCTCATCCATAGCGATTTGAAGCTTGCCGATATCCAGAAGGCAAAGGCCGCCGTCGTGCGAAAGCCCGTCCCGCAAGTCCAGCGGCCCGGCGCTGCGCGCCCTGCGAATACAGGCGTAGCACAGCAAATCCAAGCCCTTGAACGTCAACTCGCAAATGCGACCGGCAACCAGGCAATCGCGATCAGCGCGCAAATCCATCAATTGGAGCGCAAAGCGGCCTCCCGGCGCTAACAGCTCTCGAAAGGAACTAAGACTATGACTATGGCAACCTCTGCCTTCTCCACCTTCGCGGCCATTGGCAACCGTGAGGATCTGTCCAACCGAATCTATCGCATCGATCCGACCGAAACGCCGGTTTTCACCGCGATGGAGAAGACCAAGGCAACGGCGGTCAACCACGAATGGCAGACCCAGGCGCTTGCCGCGGCCTCCACCTCGAACGCCCAGCTCGAGGGTGACGACAACTACGCGGCCGACGCCGCAACCCCGAGCGTCCGCCTCGGCAATATCTGCCAGATTTCACGCAAGACCCCGCGCGTGACCGGCACGCAGCAGGCGGTCAAGCACGCCGGCCGCGACGACGAGATGGACTATCAGAAGATGCTCAAGGGCATGGAGCTCCGCCGCGATATCGAGGCCACCATTACCGGTGCGAACCAGGCCAAGGTTTCGGGTGCGACCACTACCGCCCGCAAGCTCGCGGACATGCTGTCCTGGATCAAGACCAACACGGACAAGGGCGGGGGCACAGGCGCCGATCCGACCGCGGCGGACGGCACGGGTGTTCGCGTTGACGCGGCTACCGCCAACCAGCGCGCGTTCACTGAGAACCTTCTGAAGAATGTTCTCAAGAAATGCTATGACAACGGCGGCAAGCCTACCAACCTGTTTATGGGCAGCTTCCAGAAGCAGGCATTTTCCCTCTTCACTGGCCGCGGCACTCCGATGGAGGACCAGGCCGGAAAGAAGATCACGGCGGCGGTGGACGTGTACGAGTCCGATTTCGGCAAGCTCAAGGCCGTCCCGGACCTCTTCATGCGTACCCGTGACGTGCTGGTTCTCCAGTCGGATATGTGGGCTTACGCGCCGCTCCCCGGCCGTAACTTCCTGTCCTATCCGCTGGCGAAGACTGGCGACTCGGAAGCCGCGACGGTCCTCTGCGAGTACACGATTGAAGCCCGCAACGAGAAGTCCTCGGGCGGCATCTTCGATCTGACAAGCTCGTAAGCATTCATCGTCATCAACCTAACTCGGGCGGTTCTTCGGAGCCGCCCTTTCTTTTTGGAGACTATGAATGGCCCTTCCTTTTGCCCATCCTCTGACTGACGAGGCCGTCACCAGCACTGCGGCCAGCGTTGCAACCGGTGTTGCCGGCGTTATCCGCGCGCCCTTCAAAGGCAAGGTGGTTGCCGTTGGAACCATGCTCGGTTCGACGGTTGCGACCGCGGACGCCACCTGCACGGTCTCGATTGCGGGCACTGCCGTGACTGGCGGTTCTTTCGTGATCACGCAATCGGGCTCCGCGATCGGGGACCACGACTACGCGTCGGTTTACGATCCCAATGCCAACGCCACGATTACCGGTGCAAACACCGTGAACGAAAACGACGTGATCAAGTTCGCCTTCACGGGCTCCGGCACTGGCGGCGGCAACGTTCATTGCTATGCCGTCATCCGCCTCGGCTAGAGGTTCTTTCATGACGAAAACCCATGGCAATGTCGCTCGGTGGGGCACGTCTCAGGACGCGACCTATACTACGACCGCGGCTAGCCCCGCCGCTACAGTCGCCGCGGGAGTGTCGCGCGTGCGCATCATGGTCACTACCGACGCACGAATCCGTGTCGGTAAGAACCCGACCGCAACCACGACGGACACTTACCTGCCGGCGCTGGTCCCCGAATATGTGATTGTCTCTCCAGGCGAGAACATTTCGGCGGTTCAGGTGTCGGCGGGCGGCGTCCTCAACGTGACCGAGGCCGACTAGTGACCGTCGAAACCAGGCTATACCTGGACGCGAGCGAGCGAAATTTCACGTTCGTCCGCGTCCAGGACGTTGAACCGATCCTCGAGCTCAATAAGCGCCAACGCGCCAACTCCTACACCAGCGATTGGGGAAAGCACGTCGCGCGAATCCCCAACGTTATCATGGAGCGGTGGCTTCATGAGGAGCTGGACCGCGGCAACGTCGGGCTGAGGCTCTATTCGGACGAGTTCGATCGGATCATTGAGAGGAAGCTTCAAGATCCCGATTGGGCCTTCCTGAGAACCGACGCGAAGGGCTCCCGTCTTGGCTGGGGGCAAACCTGATGGCAACAATCACCGATTACACGACGCTCCAGGCGGCGGCTGTTGAGTATCTGGCGCGCGAACAGGACGCAACGCTGGTTAGTCGCGTCCCGAGCTTCATTCAGCTTGTGGAGGCGAAGTTCAATCGGCTTCTGTTCTGCCGGCAGATGGAGAACCGTGCAACGGCGCTTATCGATACCGGCAGCTCAGAGCCCGAATTTATATCGCTCCCGACGGACTTCCAAACCATGCGGCGCATTCGGCTCTCCAGCGTGGAAGGCAAGCCGTGCCTGGAGTATCGCTCAGGGACGCAGATGGACGAATACCGCGCCAGCATCGCGAACGCGTCCAGCCAGCCCGCTTACTTCACAATCCTGGGTGATGAAATCGAGTTGGTCCCGACGCCGGACGCTGCCTATACGGTCGAAATGGTCTATCGGAAGAACATTCCCACGCTCTCCGATAGCAACACCACGAATTGGCTTCTGACGCTTGCGCCAGATGCCTACCTTTACGGTGCGCTCCTGGAGGCGGCGCCGTACATCAAGGCCGACGAGCGCATACAGGTTTGGGGCGCGGGCTTCTCCAGCGCGATCGATAGCCTCAACGGCCTTTCCCTTACCTCTGAGTTCAACGCCGGCCCGCTGACGGTCCGGGTTTCCGGACAGGTGGTCTAAATGGCAACGTTCAACAAGTTTCAGGTGTTCGTTCTCGACGTGGCGAGCGGGAAGCATCAAATGCAGACCGGCACCGCTCACGTTTACAAGGTCTATTTGACCAACACGGCGCCCGTCGCCACGAACACGGTTTACGGCACTCCAGCCGATCTATCGACGGCCAATGGCTACACGGCGGGCGGCGCCTCGGTGGGCACCATCACGGGTTCGCAGAGTTCGGGCACATTCAAGTTTGTCGGTGGCACGGACCCGTCCTGGACAGCCTCGGGCGGATCGATCGGGCCTTTCCAATATGCGGTGCTTTACAATTCATCGGCCAGCGGAACGCCCCTGATCGGCTGGTGGGACTATGGCACGGCCATCACCCTGACAAACGGGAATACGTTCACCGTTGACCTGGACCAATCCAACGGGATTTTGACGATTACATGAGCCTTTTGGCGCAAGCCCCGTCCGCCGTCAGTACGACGTTCACATACACAACGGGGGCGGCGGAAGCCAATTTGTACGATGGCAACGATGCCACGGCCGCGGCGGATCCATTAGGCCTGACGATTAACACCAAGGCGGCCTACGATTTCGGGAGCGCCAAGGCGATCATGCGATGCAGGGCGATCAGCGCGCCGGCAAACGGATTCACGAATGCTGCCACCTTCAACATCGAGTGGAGTGATACCAGCCTGACGGCTGGCTTTACGACTGCGAGCACGATTGTGGTTCCGGCAGGTGTGTCGCAGGCGGCGATCAGTGATTTCTTTGTCGGGTCGCACAGGTTTTGGCGCATCTCATATTCGTCCGGGACAACGGGCGGCAATGCCTGGCTCGGGGAACTCACGTTCTACACTCAATCGGCCGATCCCGGCGCTTTCACAGCGGCCGGCAACGCCGCGCAGTTCCGTATGTCTGAGGCTGCAAGCGGTGCAAGCTACGCGGTGACGGCCACGGGGGCCGTTTTCAAGCCGTCGCTCGCCGGTTCGGTCGGCTCGTTTCTCGAGACGGGCAACCCTGCGCTGTTCTCTACCAGTTTTGCGGCTGGCGTGAGCAGCTATGCACTGTCCGGCCTGTCGGCCCCCCTTAAGATCGCGCTTGCGGGAAATCCAGCCGACTATGCGGTGACGGGCTCCAGCGTGGCATTTCCGATTGTGTTCCTAACGACCGTAGCCGCCTACGCCGTCACGGTGAATGCCGCGACGCTAACGCGCGACTTCGTAAATTGGGTTCAGCGCCCTTTTGATGGCGACAGTTGGAGCGGAGCGGCAATCCAAGCCGAGACCTGGAGCGTAACCGGCACGGTGTCGTCCAGTTGGAGCAATGCCCCTCAAGAGGCTGATGCCTGGACGTCTGCTCCGGCGGCGTCAAACACATGGACCGCTAAATAATGCCTTTGCTCTCTGCGGGTGAATACCGCCCCGACGTGTCGGACTACCTTGGCACGGCCAGCCGGAACGTACTGAACGTTGTTCCGCGTGGGGATGGCTATGGCCCGTTCCTCGACTTCTCGCCCTACACGTCAGCGCTCGGCGCGGCCTGCCGGGGAGCCTTCTATGCGCTCAAATCTGACGGCTCGGTTGTGGCGTTCGCCGCGACTTCGACCAAGCTTTATCGTCTCAACAACACCGATTACAGTTGGGTTGATGTGTCGAAAGGCGCCGGCACCTATTCGTCGCTCAACTCAACGGCTCAGTGGCAGTATGCGCAGTTCGGAAATCTCGTCTTCGCGACGCAGGCCAACGCGGTCCTGCAAGTCTATGATCTTTCGTCCTCGACTCAATTTGATGATTGCGCCGGCTCTCCGCCTCAGGCGGCTTACATTAGCGTTGTCGGCCGCTTCCTCGTCTTGTCCGGCTTGCTTTCGAATCCCTACCGTATCCAGTGGTCGGGCCTAAACGCCACCACGACGTGGACGAGCGGCGTTAACAGTTCTGACTATCAAGACTTCCCTGATGGCGGAATTGTTCGCGGCGTGGCCGGGGGCGAATATGGCGTGGTCTTTCAGGACCAGGCCATACGGCGCATGTCTTACGTTGCCGGTGCGCCCTATATCTTCCAAATTGATCGCATCACGCAGGACAAGGGCTTGTATGCGCCTTACTCGATCATCCGGGCGGGCGAGAAGATCTTCTTCTTTGCCGGCCAGGGCTTTCATAAGATCGAGCCGGGCGGCGTGCCTGAGCCGATCGGCCGCGAAAAGGTTGACCGGACATTCTTGACTGATCTCGACAAGGGCAACTTGCAGCTTTTCATCGGAGCTGCCGACCCGCGTTCAACTCGCGTTTTTTGGGCCTATAAGTCGTCAGCCGGTGCGATCGGTACGGCTTACGATAAGGTTCTCGGCTATGACTTCCTCCTAGACCGCTTCTTTCCGGTGGAAACGTCGGGAGAGTATCTCATTGGCATGTCGCAGTCTGGCGTAACCCTGGAATCTCTCGACAGCATTTCGGGATCGATTGATGCAATGTCGCTCTCGCTCGATGCCTATGCGACCGCCGTTCAGCCTGAATTGGCGCAATTCTCGAACTCGCATATCCTCGGGTTCTTTCGCGGCAACGCCCTGGAAGCAACGATAGAGAGTGCAGAGCAGGGCACCGACGAGAACCGGCTTTCGATCCGGGGATTCCGTCCCGTGACCGATGCGGCGACGCTTTACGGGTCTCTCTCCTATCGTGACACGCCATCGGCAGCGTCGATTAACGGGGCGGAGGTGCTTGTCAACGCCAGAACCGGGCGCTGCGATATGATGCGGGACGCCCGCTATTCCCGCTATAAAGTCCGCATTCCGGCCTCTACGTCATGGACCTTCTTTGCCGGTGTCGTCCCCGACGTTGCGGCGGGCGGCGCGCTATGACCGTCTCCGTTCCCGGAATTACAGAGACCGACCTAAAGAAAATCGTTCTCTCGATACAGCAGCTCGCGTCTGGCCGCTCTAATTCGGTCGGCAGCGTGACGCTCACAACCGGAGCGGCCACCACGACCGTAACGGACGCAAATTGCTCGAGCGGTAGCGTTCCGATCTTGACCCCGACAACAGCGAATGCGGCGGCAGAGATTGGCAACGGAACAATGTACGTTTCAGCCGTAGTGAACGGCTCGTTTACGATCACGCACGCGAACAGCGCGACCGCAAATCGCAGCTTCAAGTATGCCCTGCACGGTTGAGCTGATCTGCGTTGATCCGGATCGGGTTTTTGATTTTTGGCGCTATGTCAGGCCGCTCATTCTAGCCGCGATCGAACGAACCGGGCTCAGTGACTTTGCCAGCATCGAAAATCAGGTTCTCTCTGGCGAGCAACTTCTTTGGCTGGCCTGGGATGGCTCCTCGATACTGGCGGCGGCCACGACGCACCTAGCGCGCGACGTTTGCACAATCACGGCTTGCTCAGGCCGCGACCGGAAGCGATGGCTCCCACTCATTGAGCATATCGAGAATTACGCGAAAGCAGAAGGCGCCTTGCGAACGCGGATCATTGGTCGGCGCGGATGGGAACGAGTGTTGCGCTCATATCGCGCAAAGTTCGTCATACTGGAGAAAGACGTATAGCATGGGTGGCGAGAGCAAGCAGACCAGCACGACGCAGAGCCAGACGCAGCCTTGGCTTGAGGCCCAGCCGGCGCTTAAGAATATCCTGACGCAATTGCAGGGCGGCTTGAACAATACGGGCGTCACGTCGGCAGAGAACGGCGCTCTTAACACGATCGTCCAGAACGCCAACAATGCGGCAGCCAAGTACGCGCCGGCAGTGGACAATTACGCCACGACATTGCTTGGCGGTGGCGGTGCGACGGCTCAGTCCGGCAACATCAACGATGCCTATCAGGCTTATTTGAAGGCAACCCAGCCGCTTGCCTCGAATACGAACTATGACCCCAGGACCACGCCCGGCTTTTCCGATACCATTGCCGCGCTAACCTCGGATATCACCAACGCCACAAACGGGCAGTTCGCCGCGGCTGGCCGCGATCTCTCGGGCTACAATCAGCAGGCGCTTGGCCGCGGAATTGCGCAGGGCGTCGCGCCTACCATCATGGCGCAATATAATCAGAACGTCCAAAATCAGCAGGGCGCGGCGAAAGACCTCTACAACGCTGGCAACACGACTGCGGGCATCCAGACCGGGCTTACTCAGCAGGATCTTGCCAACCGCGGGCAGGGCGTCACGGCGGCCGGCGCCGCGACTGACGCCGCGAATACTGGCGCGAACGCTACCCTTGCCGCAGAGGCACAGCGACGCGGAATCCCGGTGCAGGCCCTTGGCTTGCTCGCTCAGATCGGCATTCCGATTGCCGGCCTTGGCTCGCAGAGCAACGGCACGACGACGCAGACCAACCAGATGTCCGGCGTTCAGCAGTTCATGGGCATCACTGGCGGCCTATCGCAGCTGTTCGGCGGCAGCGGCGGCGGCGCGGCGGGCGGCATTGGCACAGCGGCCAACATGATCAAATTCATTTCCGACCGCAACGCCAAGGAAGATATCGAGGAGGTCGGCGCGCTGCACGATGGCACGCCGGTTTATCGCTATCGCTACAAGGGCCAGCCGGGCTTTCAGATCGGCCTCATGGCTCAGGACGTGGAGCAGTACGCGCCCGAGGCCGTTGGCAAAATCGGTGAGTTCAAGGCCGTTGACTACAAGCTCGCAACCGAGCGGGCGGTTAGGAAGGTTGCCTAAATGGCTGGTCTCTTGGACGGTATCAACTTTGGAAACGGCAACGTCGGCGGCTTGCTCGATTTCCTGAAAAACAACGCGTGGCAACAGTCCACCAGCCCCATGCTGCCTAGCGACGTGGCGCAATATGGTTCGGCGCCGATGAACGCCTATGCTGCGGCTCCCCAGCCTCAGGTGGTTCCAGCCAACGAACCCAACGCGCTCGACTCCGCGCCTTGGCCGCAAGGCCCGGTTGGGGCTCCGCGCAACGCCATGGCTTACGCGCCGCAGCCCGCGCCTTACATGCCTCAGAGCACGCAGGCCGCACCTCCGCCTTATATGCCGCAGAACAGCGGCGGTGGCTTCCTCGATCGCGTCAACGCCGGCCTGCAAAGCCTTGGGAACGGCGGGAGCATCATTGGCGCCCTGACGGGCAATTTCACAGACCCGGTTACGAGGGGCAACCAGGCGCTCAACATGACGCAACAGGCGCTAGTTGAGCGCGGCGTTGACCCGCGAGTGGCCCAAGCCGCAGCCGTCAATCCCGAGCTGATGAAAGAGCTTGTCAAGCAGACGTTCGGGCCGAAAACGGTTCAGTCTCTTGGGGATGGCTACGTTGCGGACAGCGCCGGCAACATTCGTCGCGCCTATACGCCCGATCGCGCCCCAACGCCGCTTGGCGAAGGCTACATTTACAAGGACGGCAAGGTGGTTCGCGCCTATGAGCCGGCCGACAAGACGCCAACCAGCGCCCAGGAATACGAATACTACAAAAAGAACCTTCCCGAGGGCGAAACGGCCATGTCCTATCAGAAGTGGATCGCGACCAAGGATGCGGACCCGAACAAGGTCAACGTTCTCGGCAAGGGCGGCGAGCTTTGGCAGGTTGGACCTGACGGCAAGCCCGTTATCATCCACAAGAACCAGGACGGCAGCGATGCGGCGTCGATCGATGACAAGACGGCCGGCCTACTTGCCGAACGCGTCTTGGCTGGCGACACGAAAGCACTAACCGGCCTCGGTCGCGGTGCTCAGGGCGCGGCCAATATTCTCAAAATCCAGAGGATGGCGGCCGACATTGCCGAGAGCAAGGGAATGGATGCGGACGCCATTCTGCGCAACATCGCGAAGCAGGCTGAGCTTGTTTCCGGTGCCCGAACGCTCGGCACAAAGAGCACGCATTTCGGCGTTGCTGAAAAGGCGATGGAGGAATCCTTGCCGCTTGCTCAGGCCGCATCCGAAGCCTTGCCACGATCGGACTGGATGACCGTTAACAAGCTCGTCCAGATGGGGCAGCGGGAACATTCGAACCCCGTCTTTAAGCGCTTCCTGATCGCGACCGACACGGCAGCCAAGGACTACGCCCGCACGATCAACCCGCAAGGTGCATTGCGCG
Source organism: Bradyrhizobium frederickii (assembly GCF_004570865.1). Taxonomy (GTDB): domain Bacteria; phylum Pseudomonadota; class Alphaproteobacteria; order Rhizobiales; family Xanthobacteraceae; genus Bradyrhizobium; species Bradyrhizobium frederickii. Next base: position 2,117 of record NZ_SPQS01000016.1, on the reverse strand, counting down.
AAAGCGATATCGAGTATGCGCGCAAGATCCTGTCCACGGCGGACGGGCCGGAGGCCTACGCTGCGGCGCTGGATCAGCTCCGCATGGAGGCTCAGGTCATGCACCGCGCAATCCAGCGGCAGCGGCAAGAGGCCTACAAGGAGGGCGGCGGCGCGCATTCCGCCGCGGCATCCTCGCCCGCAACGCCTTCTCCCGGCGCCTACGTCTGGACTCCTGACAAGGGACTGAGCAACACGAAATGACCATCACAGTAACGGCTCCGAACGGCGCAACCGTCGATTTCCCAGATGGGACGGACGGCGACACGATCAACCGCGTCATGTCCCAAAATTTCGGAAGCAAAAAGGGGCCGGACAAATACCAGCAGGCCGCGATTGACGAGCGCAAGACGATATTCCCCGACCAGGACGCCGGGGGCTCCTATGGCAATGCGCTAACCTCAGATGCCGGCTTTACGCGTCGGCTTGCGCATGGCGTGACGCTCGGAGCCGACAATACCGTTTTGGCTGCGATGCAGACCCCGCTTGAAATGATCAAGCGCGGCACGTTCGATCCCCGCGAGGGCTACAACTACGCCAAGGCGCGCGAAGACCTGATTACGGGCGAGGCGCAAAAGAACACGGGCGTAGTTGGCGGCGCTGCGGAGGCTTTGGGCGGCGCGGTGGCGGGCGGTGGGCTGGCGAAGTCCGGCGCTACTGCAATGCGCTTCCTTGGGCCTGAATCCGGTTTGCTGGCCCGCTCTGCGGCTTCGGCGGCCGACGCTGGCATTCTTGGCGGCTTCTCTGGTGCCATGGAAGGCAACGGGTTGAGCGATCGAGCAGAGAACGCAGTGAAGAGCGCTCTAGCTGGTCTGGTTGTGGGCGGCGCCGCTCCCGCCGTGCTCGGCACGGTCAAGGGGCTTCTTTCGCCCGTCGTGTCCAACATCATGGCCCGATACAATCCGAAGGGGTTTGCTGAGGGCCAGGTTGCCCGCGCAATCCACGAAAGCAGGATTTCACCGGATCAGCTCAGCCTCGATGCCGTCCAAGCGGCGAACGAGGGGCAGGGGGCCTATACGCTCGCGGACGCCATGGGCAATGCCGGCCAGCGGATGCTTTCAACGGTAGCCAGGGCGCCAGGAGAGGGCCGTACAGCGGTGGTCCGGACTTTGGAGGCTCGACAGGGCGATCAGGGCCGGCGACTCTCCAGCGCTTTCCAAGAGGCTTTTGACTCGCCACAGACGGCGGAGCAAACCCGCGCCCGCATGGTGGAGAACGCCAACTTTGAGGCCGGCCACAATTACGCGCCCGTGAAGCGGGAGACCTCGCCTATCGACGTGACGGGCCCGGTTGCGATTGCGAACCGATCGATCTCGCCCGCGGCCGATAACCTTGCTCGAGCCCAGGGCGCCGTTCCGACCGACCTTGCAGCGCGGGCCGGCATCGAACAATCCGAGGCGGCGCTACGCGATCCGATCGGCAACGCCTTGAAGGAAGCGCGTTCCTATCTCGCGGCGCCGAACCTCACGCTCTCGAATGTCAATCACGCGTTCCGCGCCAAGACCAATATCGATATGATGATTTCGAAGGCGACGGATAACAAGCAAGGCGCGCTAGTTGCCGAGCTCGTCCCCATCCGCGATGCCTTGGACGAGGCGCTAGCCAAATCGTCAAGCAACTATTCGGCAGCTCGGGACGCCTACCGAACTGCGCAGCGCCGGATTGAGGCCTTGGATCTCGGGAAGTTGACCGGCGCCAAGCCAGGTCGGCCTGAGGATGCAATCCGCGCGTTCAATGAGCTGCCGGACGCGGAGGCGCAAACCGCATTCCGGCGCGGCTACGCTGATTGAGCTGGTCCCGCAAATCTGAACAGCGCGATAAGTGGAGTTTCTGCCTGACGGCGGGCAAGATTGACCCGCGAATCAGGAGAGACGATGAGCAGACGAGCACGGCGGAACCACACTCCGGCTTTCAAGGCGAAGGTGGCACTTGCCGCCGTCAAGGGTGACCGCACGCTGGCGCAACTGGCGGAGCAGTTCGACGTTCACCCCAATCAGATCACATCGTGGAAGGCCCAGCTCGAAGGCAGCGCTGCCGATGTTTTCGGTCCGGGCGGCGGGAGTCGGATCGCCGAACCCA